>NZ_WOBR01000001.1 GCF_009727955.1 Aliivibrio fischeri
GGCCGTTGCATTAACAGATGCTGCTGTCGTTGTTAATCGCCTTAAAGAGCAATCAGAGCAAATTAATAACGTTATTGAAGTAATCCGTAGCGTTTCAGAGCAGACTAACCTACTTGCTCTAAACGCAGCAATCGAAGCGGCACGTGCTGGTGAATCTGGTCGTGGTTTTGCTGTTGTTGCTGACGAAGTTCGCCTACTTGCTGCACGCACACAATCTTCAACTCAAGAGATCCAAACCATTATTGAAGCCCTTCAAGAGCAATCTGGTTTAGCTAATGAAAGTATGCAAACCAGCCTTGATATGTTGGAGTTAAATAAAGAGCTAACGGCAAAAGCTGGCGATGCGTTAATTGGTATTACTGAATCAATCAATGCCATCAACGACATGAACACTCAAGTTGCTACGGCGGCCGAAGAGCAATCGCAAGTAACTCAAGATATTAATCGTAACGTCGTTAATATGTCTGAATTAGTGAACCAAAACGTCACAGGCATCAGCCAAAGTGCCATTGCAAGTTCAGAACTGTCTCGACTAGCTGAAGAGCAGAAACAACAACTGTCATTCTTTAAGTTATAGTTTTTCTCTTCATAAAAGAAAGCGGTAAGACCACCCACCTTACCGCTTTTTCATATTATGCAGGTAATACATATTCCACTAATTATCTGATCTATTTAGTGGCATTGATATTACAATGTAATTTTTTTCACCATACCTGCTTCTGCATGCCCTGGAATATTACATGCAAATTCCACATTCTTATCACCATGAAAATGCCAAATAATTTGTTTTGCCTTTCCTGGCTTAACAGTTACTGTACTACCACTGTCATGTGCATGACCCGATGTCATCTTCTTCATCATCTCACGATGTTCTAATTGTTCAGCTTCATTACCAATAGCAAAATCATGATCAATTTTCCCTGTATTCATGATCACAAATTGTACAATGTCATTTGGTTGTATATCGACTTCTTTCTTAAATGTAATTTTCATATCATCTGATAAAATCACATGCACAACTTTATCTGGTTTCATGCCTGTTGCAGGCATACCTACTGCGTTCATATCTTTCATCGACATGCTGTCCATCTTACTCATGTCCATGCTTTTCATATCCATTGAACTATGATCCATTTTACTGTGGTCCATCTCTGCCATTGCTGAACTTGCAACAAGCGTTAATGCAATTGCTAATACTGTTTTTTTCATTTGATTTTCCTTTCATTTCTTAATTGATATATGGCTTACTACCTATTTCGTAAGCCATTAATAATGAGGTTGAGCACCAATAAAAATGGTATAAACCTTATTTACACTGTGACTGTTTCCATAATTTAAATACCGCGGGCAATACAAGTAGCGTTAATAATAAAGCTGACGCCATTCCTCCAATCATAGGGGCCGCTATTCGTTGCATCACTTCAGAACCAGTGCCTGAACCATACATAATTGGGATTAAGCCGATAATCACGGTTAATACTGTCATCATTACCGGACGTACCCGTAAACCAGCGCCATCCTCAATTGCATGAGTTAAATCTTGCTGAGTTAATGCGTTGTTTAGTTCTTGGGCTGCGATCTGCTTTTCATGCCATGCCTGATTCAAATAAACCAACATGATCACGCCAATTTCAACAGCGACACCGGCCAATGCAATAAAGCCAACACCAACGGCAATTGAGAAATTAAAATTAAGTAAGTGCATCAACCAAAGTCCACCAACCATTGCTAATGGTAGTGTCCCCATGATAATTAACACTTCACCAAATCGTCTAAAACTCAGATACAGAAGCAGCATAATGATGCCAATCGTAATTGGGACAACTGTGGTTAGACGTTCTTTAGCACGTTCCATATATTCATATTGCCCAGACCATCCCAAAGAATAACCAGCAGGAAGATCCAGTTGGTCATGCACTGCTTGTTGTGCTTCATGAACGTATGAACCAAGATCCCTTCCATCAATATCAACAAATACCCAGCCATTTGGACGTGCATTTTCAGTTTTGATCATTGGTGGCCCATCTTCATAACGGATCTCCGCCACATCACCTAGAGCAATGCGAGCTCCACTTGATGTAATAAGAGGTAAGTTTTGTAATTTAACGACTGAGTCTCGATATGATTGCGGATATCGAACATTAATTGGATAACGCTCTAGGCCTTCGATGGTTTCACCAACATTCATCCCACCAACAGCTGTTGATATAACTTGCTGAATATCTTTAATATTTAGCCCATATCGTGCTGCTTGACGACGTTTAATATCAATAGTGACATAACGACCGCCAGCCACCCGCTCAGCGTAAACAGAAGTTGTTCCTTGAATATTATTTAAAATCGGTTCTAACTCAGCGCCTATCTTTTCAATTACGTTAAGATCGGGGCCTGCTACTTTTATTCCGATTGGTGTTTTAATCCCTGTCGCCAACATATCGATACGAGTTTTAATCGGCATGACCCATGCGTTTGTAATTCCGGGAAATTGAATCAGTTGGTCTAGCTCATTTTTAATTGATTCAGTTGTGACGCCGTCACGCCATTCGTTTTTGGGTTTAAACTGAATCACCGTTTCGATCATTGTTAAAGGTGCAGGATCCGTTGCCGTCTCTGCTCGACCAATTTTTCCCCATACCGTCTCTACTTCAGGAACTGTTTTAATTAGCTTATTGGTTTGCTGCAACAGTTCACGCGCTTTACCAATGGATATGCCGGGATAAGTTGTGGGCATATACATTAAATCTCCTTCATCTAATGGAGGAATAAACTCACTCCCCATCTTAGATATTGGATAATAAGCGGAGCCCATTAGCACCATAGCAACAAGTAACATCGTTTTAGGGAAACGCAAACTCACATTAAGTAACGGTCGATATAATGAAACCAATGTTTTATTAATCGGGTTCTTATGCTCAGGTAAGATCTTTCCGCGTACAAAATACCCCATTAATACGGGTACCAATGTAATCGCTAAGCCAGCAGATGCAGCCATCGCAAAGGTTTTAGTAAAGGCTAACGGAGAAAACATTTTTCCTTCTTGCCCTTCAAGAGCAAATACAGGTACAAAGCTTAACGTTATGATAAGTAATGAGAAAAATAATGGAGGACCAACTTCTTCTGCCGCTTTACCAATCACTTGCCAACGGTTTTTATCTGTTAATGGCGTTTTCTCTATATGTTTATGAACGTTTTCGATCATTACGATCGCTCCGTCCACCATTGCGCCTATTGCTATCGCAATACCACCTAAAGACATGATATTGGCGTTAATACCTTGCCAATGCATAACGATAAAAGCACTCAAGATCCCAACAGGTAAACTTAATGCGATAACCAATGAAGAACGTATATGAAATAGGAACAGAGCACAAACAATGGCAACAACGATGAACTCTTCAGCTAATTTCTCCCAAAGGTTCTTCACTGCGTGATCGATTAATGTGGAACGATCATAAGTGGCTTTTATTTCAACGCCATCTGGTAAGCCCTTTTGAAGTTGAGCTAACTTTTCTTTCACGTTAGCAATAACTTCACTGGCATTCTCACCAAATCGCATCACAATCACACCACCAACGGCTTCACCTTCGCCGTTAAACTCAGAGATCCCTCGGCGCATTTGTGGGCCTAGATTAATATCCGCAATATCACCTAATAACAGTGGTGTACCTTTATCTGTTACTTTTAGTGGTAAGGATTGAATATCCTCAATACTGCTTAAGTAACCTGATGTACGTACCATATGTTCAGCTTCTGCAATCTCAACAACAGACGCGCCAGCTTCTTGATTTCCCTCTTTGATGGCTTTATTAACCTGCTGTAAGGTTAAGTTATAGGCTCTCAACTTATCAGGATCAATTTCAACCTGATACTGCTTTACCATTCCGCCTACCGTAGCGACTTCCGATACACCATCAACCGTTTGCAATTCATATTTTAAAAACCAGTCTTGTAAACTGCGCAGTTCTGCAAGATCATGTTGACCGGTTTTGTCTTGTAATACATAGCTATACACCCAACCTACACCAGTAGCGTCTGGCCCTAATGTGGGTTTTGCTTCTGCTGGTAACTTAGGTGCAACTTGACTTAAATACTCTAAAACACGCGAACGTGCCCAGTACATGTCAGTATCATCGTTAAAAATAATATATACGTAAGAATCACCAAAGAATGAATAACCTCGAACCGTTTCAGCTCCGGGTACAGCTAACATGGCCGTCGTTAAAGGATAAGTCACCTGATCCTCCACCACTTGTGGTGCTTGTCCTGGATAACTTGTTTTGATGATCACCTGTACATCTGAAAGATCCGGCAAAGCATCAACAGGCGTATTCTTTACACTGTAAATTCCTGCAACAACAAGGGCAAAGGTAGCAACTAAAACTAAAAAACGATTTTTAATAGACCAACGAATAATGGAAGGGATCATAGTGCTTCCCCTTCTTTTTCAATGTCTAATAATTTGAATTCATCATTGTCTCTCTGTACTAAAAACTGAACTGATTCACCTTCACGAAATGAGGAAAGATCAATCCCCTCTTCAACTGAGAAATTCATTTCTCCCGCCTTCCAATCCCATTGTGAAACGGCTTTATGCTCAAAAGTCACCATCCCAAAATCAGCCATTAACATAGTGATATCACCCGATATCCAAATACTGTTTTCAGGGCCATTGATACGACTTAATTCTGCGGTTTTGCTTGACTCAGAATCCAACAAGAATTGAGCAGATGTAACTACTTTATCGTTTTCTTTCAATCCCTTAACAACTTCTGTCTTATTCCCTGCTTCTCGTCCTACCACAATTCGAGCAGAACGATATTTACCATTTCCCTCATCTAATACAACGCGTGTCATACCACCTGAACGGATAACTGACTGACGTGGTATGGTTAATACTTCCTCTTTGGTTTTAGGTTGTATTGTTATATTGGCAAACATATTTGGTTTTAATGCACCATCTTGATTATCAAACTTCAAGCGCATACGCATAGTACGTGTTTTTGGATCTAAAATAGGATAAACATAATCCACTTCGCCTTCCCATGTTTTTCCAGGAACCGCATCCAGTGTCATTACCGCTTTATTGCCTGAAGATAACCAATGAGCTTGACGTTCAAATACTTCGGCATCAACCCATACGTCCTCTAATGGGCCAGCGGTTATCACTATTTGTGAAGGTGATAAATACCCCCCTTCACGAATATTAAGACTCGCAATCACACCATTTGAAGTTGCTTTTATCTCTATGTTTTTATTCGCTTTACCGGTTCTAACAATAGAGTTAATTTGGGCTTTATCAACACCTAATGAATACAAACGCTCTCGAGCGCCTTTTACTAATCCTTTACGTCCTGTTCGATACGCATTCAATAACTCTTCTTGAGCTTTAACTAACTCTGGAGAATAAAGCGTAAATAACACATCGCCTTTATTTACTCTCTCACCAATCGCGTTAATGTTGAGTTTTTCAACCCAACCTGCAGCTCGTACGTTCACTTGCCATAATTTACTTTCATCAAAAGCAATGTAACCTACGGTATCGATATTTGGTGAAAGAATGGTTTTCTCTACAAATGCGCTTTTCACTCCAAGATTATTAACCACACTTGGGTCAATCGTAACTGTCCCTACAGGTGATTTATCTCCTTTAGCATCATCAGCATATACAGGAACCAAATCCATACCCATTGGTGATTTACCGGGTTGATCTCGACGGTAATTTGCATCCATCGGAGCTACCCAATACAAAGGCTCATTATTCGAACTGGCTGAGATACTATCGGAATTCATCGACACCATGTCCATTGAATGCGCTGAATATAAGTTCATGCTTCCAGCACCAATAACACCGCCAATAACCACCGAAAGTGCGACAATTTTTAATGATTTCATGTTTTATTCCTTAATACTTAGACGGTGACACTTGTGGAGCAGATACGTGATAATTAAAACCGTTCAGATAAAAAGCCAAATTACTGTTTGTTTTATCTAAATCACTCATTAACCGTTGTTTTTCTAACTCTAAACTCAGCTCATCATTAGAGGCTAAAATGACATCGTTAAATTGTGCGGTATTATTTTCATACCCACGCTCAACCGCTTTTGTTCTCTCCTTTGATTGAGGTAATAACGTTTCATCATAACGAGTAAGACGCTGCTCTAAATTACTTTTATCCACTAATAATGCGTTCACTTTCGCGTTCATTTGACGCAATAACACATCACGTTGTGATTTCGCTGACCCCACTTGATACTGAGCAGCTGCATAATTTTGGTCTTGTCGTTTGTCTGTAAATAAGGGAATGTCCATGGTGACATAAGCGCTAACTAAATCTGATGCTGGTTGACCTCCCATACCATTAGCTTGACGATAGGCATACATCACTTCTACACCGAACTGAGGCGAATAAGATTCATCAGCAATATCGACTTTTGTTTTGGTTGCAACAATGGCCAATTCGCTCATTTTTATGGTTGGATTGTTTTTTAATAAGTGATAAAAATCAGTAGTTTTATGGGTATTTGTCGCTAGAATTTGCTCTAAATAATCCCATTTAAGAGGCTTAATTTTATTTAACTGTTGTTGTGATAGATTCGGTAACCATTCCGTTAACTGTGCATAAATTCGCTCTTGAGATTGCTTGTTGGTTTGCACTCTTTCATCTAAGCGAGTGAGTTGCAATTGCGCTTGCAATAAATCTTGGCTCTCACTTTTACCAATGGAATAATTGGTACTAATATAAGATTCCATTTCGCTCAGCAAACGACGATTTTCATGCAAGATCACTTCGGCTTTTTGTAAAAAACCAAGTTCAATCCATAACTGACTAATTGCATTGGCAACGTCGAGTTCACGAACTTGCACTTGCATCGCTAATACATCCGCTTGTTGCCCCATTTGTTTTTGCTGTAAATCCAAGCTCGATCCACGGCCAAATTTCTGCATTAATCCTACAGAGATATTCGTCATTGGATCTTCATCAAACTTAAAACTATCAACAGGTAAACCGCCAAATCCTACTTTTAATGTTGGATCTGCCAATGTTGAGCTAGCAATACCTGTCGCTCGCATCGCCTGAGATTGCTCATATATTTGCTCTCTGCTCGCATCAGAGGATAACGCTTGTTCAATTAGTTGCGTTAACTGGTTCTCCGCCATCGCTTGATGAGATAACACCACTGAAATAGCAGAAACCAACCACGCTTTTTTAAAACGTATAAGTCGTAATTTTTTCATGAGTTTATTCCAATAATGACGTGACCCAATAAGCAGATCACCGCCATAATTAAACCGATAAATAGAGATAAAAAACTATTTAGCTAATTGATTTAATGAGTTTTAATTGGAATTAAAGAATTGGAGGTCGAAATAAAGAGGAGGAAATAAATGAGCGAGGCTGCTCACTGTATTGAGGATAGTGAACTGCCGATACTGTTGAGTTTATATAAGCATGTAAATTTGAAGGCAAAGCGAAAACAGAAGCAATACAAACCGTCTTACAGCAAGTTTCCCCTTTATCTGAACAATGATGAGCGGAATTCATTGTCATCGTGTTCATATTACAGTCTGTAGTGTCACTTTGTGTTGAATGACAATCTGACGCCATCATCTCTTGATGTTGTGCCATATCCATCTTCATCACTTCCATTTTCATCGGGTAGCTGTAAGCAACACTTGATAGCACTAATGCCATCAGCGTAACGCTCGTCACTAACCATTTAGAAAAAGAAGTAATCACAAATAAACACTCAATATTACAGAATTAACTTAATACTAAGGCTTCCACTTAGGGGAAGGTCAATGCGTTTATCAAATAAATTCATTTTTAAATGTAAAGGTTATATGTGAAAGCAATCTCAATTTCGTAAACATCTTACGTTCAACCTCTACAAAATTAATCTATCTCATATTTTATTCAAAAACAGATTGGTAGATTGTCGAAAAATTTATTGGTACTCATTATGGAAAATTCAAATAAAATCGCAAGCTTAGAGCTAGGACGCCTTCTCGCTATGTTCGCGATCATCGCTTTGCACTCACAAGTTTTCATGACTTATCTACTTATGGATGATTTCCCAGTTTTCGGCAATATATTTAACCAGCTAACCCGTTTTGCGGTTCCTTTCTTTTTCATTTTATCTGGTTATTTTATTCAACCTAAATTAACGCATGCTCCTTTAAAAACAATTCAATCTTACTGTGCGCCTTTATTGAAAATATGGATAGTATGGAGCGTGTTGAGTTTAGCTTTGCCTTTTCATTGGAGAAAAGTCGCTGAAAATGGGTATCTAGCAGAGCGCTCGGGGTACTGGAATTGGTTAACGCAGAACCCATTAAACGCTTTGTTTGAAGGTGGCATGGTGCACTTATGGTTTATCCCCGCCCTTATTATCGCAGTGTCTATTATTGGGTTACTCGTTCACTTTAAAAAGACGACATGGCTTATCCCTGTCGCTGTGATCTTATATGTATACGGCCTTGCTGGCGGTAGCTATCAAACGCTTACAGAAGTTTGGACTCCATTTTTTACTCGAAATGGCCCTTTCTTTAGTACCTTAATGGTGGTCATTGGGTTTGAATTAAGAAGAAGAGAAATTACCCTCTCATCAACTAATGCTATGATCTTATTACTGGTTGGTTTTGCTATTCATTTTAGCGAGGCTTATTGGTTGACTCAGTTCGATGTGCCTTTTAATTTACATGACTTTTTAATCGGTACACCTTTAATTGGAATTGGCGTATTTTTCCTATTGTTATCCAACCCACAACTTGGACATCACCCTATCACTTTCACATTAAGTAAGCATGTGTTGGGCATTTACGTCTGTCATTTGCTATTTGTGGTCGTGTTCTTAAATATTACCGCAATGATGGAGATAACATTAGCAATGCGAGATTTTATCATTGTATTTGGCACCGCAACCGTATCTACATTGTTTGTTTTGATCATGGATAAAACACCATTTAAACGAATTTTATTCAGATAATAAAAAAGCCGATGCATACTTCAATTCTATGCATCGACTTCAACATTACTTTATTATTTATCTTAACGCATCAAAGGCTTTTTTAGCCTCATCACTTGCCATTACACGTCCATGACCCAAACCTATTGTTGGATATAAAGTTACTCTTTCAATTTGATTCGATGCCGCTTTTGAAAGCTCAAAGCTAGTAAAACGATCTTCTTTATCATGTACGATTATCGTCTGAGTTTCTCTTTGTTGTAACCGTTGATATGGATTAAAACTGTCGATGGTTCTCTGATATTGGTCTTCAATATCTCCAACAATGGCTGTAAACAATTTCATTGAGTAACCTGAACGCTCAATACTATTAAACAAATTCTCGGTATAGTTCAAAACAGGTGCAATCAACAGCAAAGGAGTTTTGTCTAATTTATGATGGTGACACTCTAGAACTGCAGCCGTTCCCATACTATGAGCCACCACACCAACCACCTCATTACAAAAATCCAAGACCGCATTTAAGCCCTCAATAAATGCAGGTAAATGAGCGTGCTTTCCTTCACTTTCACCATGAGCTGGATGATCAAATGCAATAGCAGTAAAACCTTGAGAAGCAATATATTCCATTAACGGATAAAACTGACTCGAATTTCCAGACCAACCATGCGTTAATATCCATATCGGCCCCTCACCCAATTGATACAGGCTAAGGTCTCCTTCTGGAGATGTTAATTTACTTTTAATTAACTCCTTCGGCTCTAAATTTTTCGGCTTAGTTCTGACAGGCGTTAATAATAACTTTCTTCCCATTTTCTTTGCATGGCTTGGAATTAATAAGTGATGCAAACGAGTCACAGCATTCAAAGCACTGCGTTTAGCACTGAATTTATTCTCAGTATCAAAGTAAATCTTTTGGCTCATACATTAATCCATTTATCATTTTTATGGATTCATCTTAACTTATGACTCATTAATGTCGAGTTATTGTTCTAATTTATTAACAATAAACCAACAACCATAAGAGCACTCAAATAGGTGTTTTAATGATAACCTTAAACATGCATAAAAAATACATGTTATTATTTTACCTTTGCGTTATACTTGTTTTGTCACTAAAAATTGAGAAAAAATTATGATAAATATTACTGATAAAGCCGTTGAAGAGAAGATCCCACCCATCTTACGCTTAGGCTTTCGCCCTTTCTTCTTGCTAGGTAGCATTTATGCCATTATCGCCGTTGTAATTTGGGTTTGGGCTTTTCAAACTGGCCAACCAGCTTACCTACAAGTTCCAGCACTATGGTGGCATGTTCACGAAATGTTATTTGGGTTTTCAATGGCTATCGTTGCTGGCTTTGTTTTGAGTGCAGTTCAGAATTGGACAGGGGTTAAAGGTACATCCGATAAACGCCTTGGATTCATTGTTTTATTATGGTTATTGCCAAGATTCTTATTTTGGACACCCACTCCACTCTGGCTAATATCAAGCATAGAGGCGCTATTTGTACTCGCTATTGCTTATGAAGTCGGTTTTCGTGTAATCAAAACTAAAGGAGTGAGAAACTTCTTTTTTATTCCATTATTCTTAGTCGCAATTGCTGCCAATTTTGCAAGCTATGCAACGATTAAAGGAATGCCTCCTTTTACCTCTGCTGCGGTTTGGGAATCCATGCTTTGGTGGTTTACTCTATTGCTTTCAGTGATGGGTGCTCGTGTTATCCCTTTCTTTACTGCACGTCGCTTTCAATTTGAAAAAGCTCAGCCTATTCTTTGGTTAGATATGTTATGCAATATCCCATTAGCTATGCTGTTTATTTTAAGCTTTTTCCCTCTAACCTCAGAGCAAGTAAGCCCATATTTGATGATCATTGCTGGCGTTGCTCAGTTAATCCGAATGATCCGTTGGAAAGGATATAAAACGCTAAGTGAACCGCTGGTTTGGTCTCTTCATGCTGGTTATTTATGTATCCCATTAAGTTTATTGTTACGTGGCTTAAGTACTGATTATTTTATTTCTCACACAGGAATACACTTATTTGCTATTGGTGCATTAGGTGGTGTCATTCTGGCTATGATTGCTCGAGTTACTATGGGACACACGGGGCGTGAAATCTACAAAGGCCCATCAATGTGGATCGCATACAGTGCCATTATCTTAGCGGCATTTATCCGTTCATTTGGCGTGATTTTATTTCCTGAATTTATGCTGGATATGATCAACGTTACCGCTGTACTTTGGACGATTGCATTTGGTTTATTCATTTGGCATTTTGCTCCTATGCTATGGTCAAAACGTGTAGATGGGCATCCAGGTTAATTTCCACCTCGAATTAATTAGATCTCACTCACAATTTGCTTCTTAAAGTGCCAACATTAACTATAGTTAATGTTGGCACAATCTTTTGTTAATCCGCCCTTTTGTATTCTTCTCTTAGTTTAAAAAATAACAGACTAATTTTGAGGTATACGATATGAGTGTATTAGGTTACATGCAAAAAATCGGTAAAGCGTTGATGGTTCCCGTCGCAACGCTTCCTGCCGCAGCAATATTAATGGGTGTTGGCTATTGGATGGATCCAACTGGTTGGGGAGCAAACAGTGTTTTCGCTGCTTTCTTGATCAAATCAGGTGGTGCTATTATTGATGTAATGCCAATGCTCTTTGCTATTGGTGTTGCATTTGGTTTAAGTAATGATAAAAACGGTTCTGCAGCGTTAGCAGGTTTCATTTGTTTTACGGTAGTAACAACACTGCTTTCTCCTGCAGTTGTCGCGCAACTTGAAAATATCCCCTTAGATCAAGTTCCTGCCGCATTTGGTAAAATCAACAACCAATTTGTCGGTATTATCGTAGGTATTATTTCCGCTGAAATTTACAACAAATACTCAACAGTTGAATTACCTAAAGCATTGGCTTTCTTTAGTGGTAAACGTCTAGTTCCAATCCTTACCTCTATTGCAGGTATGGTTCTATCGTTTGTTCTTTTGTATGTATGGCCTGCAATTTTCGATTCATTAATTGCTTTTGGTACACAACTTCAATCAATGGGTGCCGTAGGTGCTGGTCTATTCGGTTTCTTTAACCGTCTAATGCTAACCGTTGGTATGCACCATGCGCTTTACCCTGTTTTCTGGTTTGATGTTGTGGGTATTAACGATATTCCAAACTTCTTAGGTGGTGCTCAATCTATTGCTAATGGTACTGGTATTCCTGGTCAAACAGGTATGTACCAAGCAGGCTTCTTCCCTATTATGATGTTTGGTCTTCCAGGTGCTGCACTTGCTATTTATCACTGTGCAGAGAAACGCAACAAAGCCGCTGTATTCTCTATCATGCTTGCAGCTGCAATGGCTTCATTCTTTACTGGTATCACTGAACCACTAGAATTCAGCTTCATGTTCCTTGCTCCATGGTTATACCTAATTCATGCTATTTTAACGGGTCTATCTCTATTCATTGCAGCAAGCATGGAATGGATGGCAGGTTTTGGTTTCTCTGCAGGTCTTGTTGACTTTGTTCTTTCAAGTCAAAACCCACTAGCTGTAAAATGGTACATGTTGATCCCACAAGGTCTTGTATTCTTTGTTCTTTACTACACTATCTTTAGATTCGCGATTAAGAAATTCAACTTCTTAACTCCTGGTCGTGGCGAAGATATGAATAAAGATGAGCAAGAAGAAAACATCACAGAAGTAACAAAAGCGTATATCGAAGCGATTGGTGGTGCAGATAATATTGTTGAAGTAGATAACTGTATTACTCGTTTACGTTTAACGGTAAAAGACTCAGGTCTTGCTGATAGTGCAAAATTAAAAGCTCTTGGTGCAGCAGGCGTTGTTCCAATGGGTAAAGGTGGTTTACAAGTCATTATTGGCTTAGGAAAAGTAGACAAAGTTGCTGCAGAAATGAAAGTGATTTTGAACGCTTAACTTCATAATATTCGTACCAGATATTATGTTGTAAACTCAGAGCCTTAATGTTCCCCCGTTAAGGCTCTTTACTTTTTATAATGCAATTTGATTTTTTCGCCAATCAAATCCTTCTTCAATAGCAAGTAGCATGGCCTGATAGGCTTCAGCTTCATTTACTCCATTACCGTAAATTCCACAGTTTTGACATTCGTATCTAAATAGTTCACTAGTAAAATGGTAGATATTTAATTCTGTCTCATTGCAATGTGGGCACTTTTCTATTCTCGATAAAAACTCAAGCTTTAATTCTCTCTGCTCTCGTTCTTCTTGTTCAATTAAA
Organism: Aliivibrio fischeri; assembly: GCF_009727955.1. GTDB lineage: Bacteria > Pseudomonadota > Gammaproteobacteria > Enterobacterales > Vibrionaceae > Aliivibrio > Aliivibrio fischeri_A. Next base: position 13,222 of record NZ_WOBR01000001.1, read on the forward strand.
GCCTGACTCGCTTCCTCTAGCGTGACTATCTCTGTTGTCACCTCATCACTAGATTCTTGTTGCTCACGAAAATATTGAGCTAATTCAAAATTAAATTGCTTTCCAACCCCATTTCTCGGATTCTCTTCAGGAAAATCGTCAAAATAATTACTCATATTACTTCTCCACCACTATTATAAGATTTATTATTTTCAACTTACTCAATAGCCGTAGAATTTATAAACAATCGATTATTATTGCACCAGAGTTAAATGTTCAACTTTGCTTAAATTTACGCAAAAATGAATGTTGATGTTTTTTATTCATCAAAAAGAGCTGAGAGTTATCCCATAGTTTCCCCCATATTCATGATTCAATGACTTTTTCTTGTTATAATAAACATTCTTAATGAGAGAGTTATGTATGAAAATATTGGTTATTGAAGACGACCAAACAACCCGAGATTTTGTAACAAAAGCACTAGAGCAAGAAGGGTTTATTACTGATAGCACCGAAGATGGAAAAGAAGGCTTAATGATGGCAATTAGCTGCGAATATCAGCTAATTATTCTTGACCGTATGCTCCCGAATCTTGATGGATTAAAAATCTTATCGGCAATTCGTGCCACTGGTAATAATACACCTGTACTTATTCTAAGTGCTTTAGATAGTGTAGATCAGAGGGTTGAAGGCCTTACCGCCGGCAGTGACGATTACTTAACCAAGCCTTTCGCTTTAGCTGAATTATTAGCTCGCATTAATATTATATTACGTCGAAATAGACCCGTCGAAAGTGCGTCAAACGAATTAAAAATTAAGAATCTAAATATTAATTTACGCTCACAAAAAGTGACCATTAACGACACTATTATTCCATTACAAAATAAAGAGTTTGTTTTATTACGTTATCTTGCTGAAAACGCTGATGAAGTGGTTTCCCGAATGCGACTATTTGAAGCGGCATGGGATTATCATTTTGACCCAAAAACCAATGTTATTGACGTTCATATTGCTAAATTACGCAAAAAATTGGATAACTCAGGAGCAGTAAACCTAATAGAAACGGTACGTGGAGCAGGTTATGTTCTTAGAACAACGTGATGAACTTTACCGCTCTTCTATCTTAAAACTATTAATATGGTTTGCCATTGGCTTATTTCTAATGATGGGGTTGATTATTTATCAACTCTACTCAACGTCCGTTCAGTTATATAATCACAACCTAGATGAATGGCTTAGAGCTGAAACCGCACAGCTGCAAGCGATTGTAGATACTCAAGGTGTCGATGGCATTCAACAAAACATCAATAATACCCAAGGTGATAATCGGTATATTTATCAACTTGTTCATCACGCATCACCAACACCAACCAATACTGCGGCCACAGCCTATCCCGTTATTGCACAGATAAAACAATCTTCAAATAACACTGGGTTACCTGATATGCGAGCCACTAAGATAACCCTTCCAGATGGTTCTGAACTGATGGTGGGAATTGATCAAAATCGCTATCAGAGCTTTAAAAAACAATTAGACTCATCGGTAATTTGGGGGACATTTTTTCCTTTCATTGCATTGTGTTTAATCGCAATTTTGATTGCTCTCTACATTTTAAAGCGTCTTAATCTGGTTAATGCGACGATGAATCGAGTCATGCTTGGTGAACGCAATGTACGATTAAAAGTCGGCCCAGATATGAACGAATTCGATTTGTTAGCCCTTCACTTGAATTCTATGCTTGAACAGATGGAACAAAGTGAGTCTAAGTTAAAATCATTAACTGTCGATATTGCTCATGATCTTCGAACGCCTATGGGACGGATTAAGTTAAGAATAGAAGATCTACTCTATGACGAATCTCTTTCTCAGCAACACACTGAACAATTAGATAATATACAATCTGACTTTTCTTTATTACTTGAAACCTTCAATGGCATGATGGAGCTATATCATCTTGAGAATGGAGGTACTCCTATCAATAAAGAGATGTGTGATTTAAGTAAAATTGTACGTGATGCCATTGAATTTGCCGAACCTACAGTAGCAGATAAAAAACAAACACTTCATTTCACAGAAGAAATGCCCTGTTTACTTTACGCTAACCCTAGCCTTATTTTCCGTGCCGTATTCAATATTATTGATAATGCCATTAAGTACACTCATGAAGGTGGCGTTATCGAAGTAATTGTCGATTGTTTTGGTGTGGTTGTTGCTGACAACGGTAGAGGTATTAAACCTGAAGATAGAGAGCGCGCATTAGGTCAATTAGTTAGATTAGACCCGAGTCGCACTCAACACGGTTTTGGTTTAGGACTTGCCTTAGTTAATACAGTAATGAAGCTACATGATGGGCAGATCAGCTTAAGTGATAATTATCCTGGGCTAAGAGCACGATTGTTATTTCAAGAAAAGTTAGCGTCTGAGCTATAACTCTTTACTTTAATATATTCCACGCCTCACACATTATTCTGAAGGTATCAGCATCACCGGTTTCTCTGTCTGGGTGGTGCTTCATACCTAATTTTCGCCATTGTCTACGGATCTCTTTTGCCGTTGCACTTTCTGATAAACCAAATAACTTTAACGCTTGGATACGATCCATCGTTTTAATACTATCCCCACCAAGATAACGTCGATAGCTGCTCCAAAACTCATTTAATAAACGTTTTACTTCATCTTCATTTGCTTGATAATTTGACCAATCTAAATAGTATTCACGCAATGGATGTGTTTTATCAATCACGCATTCCGCTTCCGCCGTTTTTGAAACTGGAAATAATAAAATATTCATGGATTCAACTTGTAACCATTGCTCTGGATACAGTTCATTCTGCAATTGATAAAGTGCATTCATGATCAAAAAGTTGCGTTTAAATAAGTCTTTCTCAGGATTTTCATCTAAGTGACTAAGTAATCCCTTTTCCATTAGATGGGTAGATAACGTATGCACCTTCCATACTTGTTTTGACTCTTGCAACACCTCAAATAATGACCACACTAATGGGTTTTCAAATTCACCATTAGCGTTATCTATGTTTGTGTTTTCTGTCAATTTTTCATCCTTTTTATTATTTAAATTTAACAGTAGAAGCTATGCAATTATCTTTCCAAAAAAAATGGCAGCCATTTCTGACTGCCATTCACTTATCAACGTTATTTAACGCTTATTCCGCAATTTCTGCTTCTTCTAGCGTTTGTTGAGTACGGCTTGCTGCTGACTCTTGTCCAAAACCTTTAAGACCAACCACATGGACGTGCTCGCGATCTTTAAAGATCTTACGAACTAGTTTATAGGTTGTCCCTTTCTCTGGACTGATGTTTTCTGGTGCTGCAATAAGAAGTTGCATGTCCAGACGGTCACACAATTCAAATAACGTAGCGATAGATTTACCATCTAGACGCGCCGCTTCATCCAAGAATAATAGACGACAAGGCATAATATCTTTACTACGAAGACGACGAGACTCTTCTTCCCAGCTTTGGATAACCATTAGTAGGATCGCTTGACCCGTACCAATCGCTTCACCTGTTGATAGAGCGCCTGATTCTGCTTGTAGCCAACCATCTGCACCACGGTTTACTTCAATGTTTAGTTCAAGATAGTTACGGTAATCCAGTAACTCTTCACCTAACGTTTGTGGTGAACGTTGACCAACATCGATATGCGGATTAATACGTTGGAACAATTTCGCAATCGCTTCAGAGAAGGTTAAACGAGCATTACCAAATAGATCTTGGTGTTGTGCTTGATGCTCAGACAGACCCGCTAGTAGTGTTGCGTGAGTTTCACGAATACCTACGTTTAGACGAACACCCGTTACTTGACCAAAACCAATTTGTGATAAACCTTGGTTCAACATACGAATACGGTTTTGCTCACGCTGAATAGTCTTACGAATGATGTTCGCAACACTTTCAGAGCTTAATGCTAAACGGTTTTCACGAGATGTCAGCTCTTCAGTCAGACGACCAAGCTCAGTTTCCATCTCTTCAATTGCTTCAACTGGATCATCAGTATGGATGATATCTTGACGAATACGCTCACGAAGATGTTGGTATACCGCAATGTAGAACAGAACTTTACGCTCTGGCTTACTTGTATCTTCAGAAGCACGCAGCGAATCACGTAGGTCTTCGTTATCGGCAACAGCTAAACGAAGTGCACCTAATGATTTATCCGACATTGAACGTAATTCTTCCGCACTTAAGTACGCAAGTTCACGTTTGTGTAGACGACGTTCTACATCGTTCTCACGAGCTAAACGTAGAACTGAACACCAGCCCGCTTTTGCATTAACAACAAAAGTACGTAAGTCTTTGTACAGTTTTTCAACTTTACGTGATTGCTTAACTAGGCCTTTAATCTCAAGTTCATTTGAAGTGATGCCTTTTTCTAGCTCACTCTTACGACCACGAGAGCTGTGTAGACGCTCATTTAGCTCACTCTTACGTACTTCAGCACGCTCTAATGCACTGTGATCTGCATGAACACCAAGTTCTTGTAGTTCACGTTTAAACTCTTGAACGGTTTCTTGTTTTGCTTGATGCGAACTCTTAAGCGACGCCATTACTTGGTTGTATTGGTTTGCTTGAGATTGAGCTTGTTTCTGCTGCTCTTTCGCCTTAGTACGCGCTTGCTCTGCTTGTACTAGTTTCGCTTTAAGTTGTTCGTTCAGTTCACTACTCTTATTCAGTAACGCAACGGCATCTTCGTAACCAAAGTGATGACGACGTTCAACCAAATCAGAAATAGCAAACAACTGTGCTTTAAGGCTTTGTAGCTGTGCATCAATTTGTTCATGCTCTGCTTTTAATGCATCAAATTGTTCAGGGTCTACTTCTAACGCACGTTGCAGCGTTTCTAGTTCTGCAATCGCTTTACCATTTTGACGTAAGAAACTTTCTGCTTCTGATACTTGTTCAACTTGAGCACTGATCTCTTCAAAACGCTCTGTGATGGTTTCATCTTCAAGCACATTGATATGAGGTGCGATCTTAGCAAGTTGAGATAACGCTTCTTTAGACGCTGAAATTTGTGATTTATGCTGTTGCTCTGTCGCAACTAATTCCGTTAACTGACGGCTAACCTGCGCTAATTGCTCACGAGCTTGTTTCAATTCAACTTCTGGATCTGCATCAAACGCCACAGCAAGGTGAGTTGACACAAAGCTATTAAAGCTTTGGTACAGGCGCTGTAATTTTTGTGAATCAAACGCCGCTTTTGCGTGTTCTTCAACTGCAATTTCACGCTCTTCACGTAGTGTTTCTAAACGCTGTTCACGAGCTGCACGACCAAATAATGGCAATTCAGGGAAACGAGAGTAACGCATTTGACGATCATTTAAATGAACGCAAACTGCATTTTCCATTTCCTCAGCATCAAATACGCTGTCATCAAACGCGTCAATATCGCCTTCAATGATATAAAGATCATCCGGACAATCTTCAAGATCAACCAGTTTATCTTTAATGCCTGATAAATCAGAAACAACGATAGCGTGACGAGCTGGGCCGTATAATGAGCTGAAATACGGTGCATCACTTAATGTAATATCGTCATAAATCTCAGAAAGCAGTACACCACCTAGTGTATCAGCAAGACCTTTAAGACGTGCATCGCCACTACCGCCAGGAGCGGCTAATCGCTCAATTTCAGATTCTAACTCTTCTTTACGAGCAGCTAGACGATCTTTGTTTGTCGACAATACACGCTCATTTTCTAGCGTTTCTTGCATTTGGCTGATAACCATTTGGCTATCTTCCAGTTCAACACCACATTGATCATTCAGTTTGTGTAGAGCGTCATTTGCTGCAATCCATTTAGGTGCAATAGACTCTAAACGGTGAGATTCTGAACGATATTGCTGTTCTTGGCGTTTTAGTTCTGAACGTTTATCAACGATGTTTTCTTGCTGTTCTTGAACCGTTTCAAGCATCTCTTCATGACGTGCTTGCTCTTCTTCAAGAACCATTTCAGAATCAATCGTAATATTGAAACGTTTTGCGTATTCTTCAGCCAGTTCTTGAGCTTGACGTTGTAGTCGAACTGCACGCTCAAGATCTTTGTATTGTGCTTTAAGCTGCTCTGCACGCTCTGCAATATTGTTGAACTGGCGAGCTTGTTCAATTAAAGCTTTTGCCTTATCTGATGCTTCATTACGCTCAACATGGCCTGCAATCGAAGTTACTAATGCTAAGCCGCGTTCAAACTGTTGAACTGCCGCAGAAGAAAGATCCAACTTATGTTTAATCGCAAGTAATGCGGTAGTTTGAAGTTCTTCTTTCGCTTTTAATTCGCTTTGAAGATCAATGGCATTATCTTGAGTTAACGACTCATTTGCTGTTAATTGCTGCGCTTTTTCAAGTGCTTTAACCGCTTGTTGGTATTGAAGCGCACGAGTTTGCTGCATATCCAACGCTTGTTGGTAATCAGCAAGCTGTGTTTTAAGACTATCAACTTCTTCTTCCGTTAATAGTGCTTGCTCTTCAGCCATTGCAAGTTGTTCTGCGGCTTCTTCCACCACCATCACTTGCTCTTCTAGACGCTCTGTTAGCTCTTCTAGATCCTCAGAATAACGCTCAATCTTCTCTTGTTGACGAACCGCAGTTTGTACTAATTGAAGATGATCTGATGCTGCTTGATAATCTTGTTCAAGTCCTGATTCTGATTCAGTAAGAAGCTCTAATTCACTCTGCATATTATTTAATACAGATGATAGATCCACTAAGCTGCGTTGTGCATTCATTAACTCAACACGGTGCGTTAATGTTTGCTCAACTTTCTTGCGGCGATCATTAGCGTGACGCATGTAATCTGAAGCAACGTAATTAGTTGATTCTGTGATTAAATGTTTGAATAAATCACGATCAGACTGAGTCGTCTTAATCGCTTCTAATGTCATACGGTTTTCACGTAGTGCTGCTTCCATATCTTGGAAGGCTTTCTTAACACCACCATTTTGTGGCAGTAAGTAATCACGCAATGAACGAGTGATCGCACTTGAAATACCACCGTATAAAGACGCTTCGATTAAACGATAGAACTTAGAACGATCGCTTGTGTTACGAAGTTTCTTCGGTAATACACCGTAATCAAACATTTGAGCGTGATAATCCGTTACAGAATTAAACGCTTTAAATTGAACGCCTTCGTACTGTGAAACCATCTCTTTTACGTCATTGATTTGACGAACACGAGCTTGATTGTCAGAAACCGATTCAATCATTAAATCCGTTGGTTTTACATGGCTTGGTAAACCAACAACGATGAATGGTTTAATATCAACTTTCTTATCACGACCAGCTACTTGCTGCAATTTAACCGCAAAAAGTACACGTTGCTTACGAGAGTTAACAATATCTAGCGCTGCATAACATGCACCCGGTTTTAATTTACCGTGTAGACCTTTGTCACGAGAAGCTTGAGAGCTACCCGCTTCTGTTGTGTTACGGAAATGCAGTAGTGACTGATCAGGAATAAGCGTGGTAATAAACGCCGCCATTGTGGTCGACTTACCCGCACCGTTACCACCAGAAAGTGTGGTTACTAGATTATCAATGTCAAAAGTACGGGCAAAAAAGCCGTTCCAGTTAACCATGGTGAGTGATTGATATTTACCACGTTCAATCATACTCATAGATCACCTTCCAATTCTAATTCATGTTGCTCTTCAGCCGGTTTTTCATTGCTATCTGCATCAAGGTCTAAGCTAGATTGACTCGCTTCTTCTTGATGAACAACCACCGCTTCACCATCACGGATTAAACGTAATTGTGCTTCTTTCATATCATCGCTTGTACGTACATCTGCACCGAAACGGAAAACCGCTTCACTGATACGGAATTTACCTTGTTCACCAACAGGGATAATCATTCCTAGACGTTTTAAACGACGAAGCGACGTTCTTACTTTATCAAACAGCTTTTCTTTATCTAAGTCAGAACCAGAAGCACGGTTTGTTACTAACTTCATTAGCTTTTGTTCATCAGCTAATACTAGTAGCTCATCGAATAACTCTTGATTAGTAAAGATACCTTCGTGAGCCAAACGCTCAGGACTTAGATATAAGAAACACAATACTTTACCAACAAGCATATCAATTTCAGCTAAAACACTACGTGCAATGAAAGACGTTGAACGTGGACGTAGGTAGAAAAAAGCTTCAGGTGCTTTTACCAATTCAGCGTTATAACGTTGATAAAACAGGCCTAGCTCATGTTCAAACTCACATAGTAATGCGTGATTATCTAAATCTTCACTGGCTACATGACGGCCAGAACGTAATAAACTGTCTAGCTCTGGGAATAATGGATTAGCAATGGCTTTTGCTAACTTCTCAGGCATAAATTCTTCAATATTTGTCAATGACATTTGCTTGTACCTTCGCACCGAATTCGTTAATAGACTGCCAATCAGGTTGAACGGCTTGGAAATCGGCTTCTGAATAACCGAGGCGCACCGCTTGATCTACCACTAAACGGGCAAGATCAAAGTGCTGAGAATGTGGGTATGTTGATAGGTAATTCTTAAGGATCGTACCTAATTCAATTGCTTCACCCGTATCTTTGTGATGTTGAAGCATCTCTGCTACACGCTCTGCAAGAATATCTGTGATCACACTCAATTCTTCATATTCCATTTCATCTGGAACAATACCGGTTACTTCATCATCACGCAGTATCAATGCTTCATCACGCATATCACGAAGACGAGCAGCATCAGCGTAAGTCAGTAGCCAAGGCGCATCAAAGTAACCTTTAACAGAATCACGTAAACGTTGGCTAAATGCTCGGTTCTTATCCATATCAATTGCGGTACGGATAAACTTATGAACATGTCGGTCATAACCGATCCAAAGATCAATCGCTTGCTGACCCCAACTTACAATACGGTCTAGCTTCATTTGTAATGAATACAACAGAGCGTCAATAAACTCGAGCTCTTCATTACCGTAAACAATTTCTTGAATATTCAACAATTCTGTTTGCAGCTGATCGCCCGCAGCCTGTAATGAATCTTGCAGTTCACGTAAATTACCAGATGTTTCATCAAGCAATTTTTCACAGCTAGAAATCGCTTCACGCCAGTTTTGGTTTAAAAGTTCCGCAATTTCTTCTTTTACTGATTGCTGTTGTTCATCCATAACACGTTGGTTTAAATCGATACGATCAAAGATTTCACCAACAGAGTATTTCAGAACACCATAAACGTTTTTACGCCAGTGTTTTGCTTCACCGCCCTTTTCCGCCGCTTCTGATGCTTTTTGGATCTCTTCTGCAACCATCGCCAATTGAATAGAAAGCTTCAATTTAGAGAATTGACGGTGGCGCACATAATAATCAGTGATCCCTATAGCTAATGGCGTAAGACGATAGATGTTCATTCCATCAGTACTTTCACCACTAAAGCGGCTAATTAAACGTTGTTTTACTAATTCATTGATTGCATTGTTCGCACGAAAAGCAATGGTGTCACTGGATTGTCCAAATAACCCACTGATGATTCCAAACGCATCGTGAAGTTCGCCTTCACCTAGCTCATCATCAAATCTTTCATTACTGAGAACAGCAATGGCCAACAAAAATGCCAAACGCTCAGTTGGCAAATTCAATGAGAAATCGTGCTGTTTTACCCAACCAACCAGTTCATCAACAGTTTGGTCTGTAACAGCATTAGAAAACTCACTCATTGTGTATCCTTTGTGTACATCATTATTATTTTCTCTTCGCCCATACGTGAATATAACGGCCAAGAGAGAGATAAGGTTCTTGACGGCATAATTGCTCTTCGAGCTTTAATACGTCTTCTATTTGGTAATCGCCCATGTATTCCATATTACCAATGTAATCATGAAATGAACGAATGCCTGATTTTCCTTTAATTTCATAACCTGCATCTTCAATCCACTGATACACGTCATTAGGCATTAGACCTTTTTGAGGTTGTAACTTAAACCTTTTTCGATGGGGCATACCATCTAAAACATGAGGAATATTGCCACAAATCACATTTTTGAGCACAAGGCCGTGATGGTTATAAAACATGATGGACGCATATCCACCCGGTTTTACTTGTTTTAAAAGAATGTCTAATGCTTCTTTTGGATTATCTAACCATTCCATAACCGCATGGAATAGAAGAATATCAACCTCCCCGACATTATACTGTTCAATTTGTTGTACAGCAGTATGAATAAATTGATATTGCGGTAATAAACCGTTGTCTTCGACTGCTTCTTTCGCTAATTTCAGCATTTCTGAAGAAATATCACATAACGTTACTGAATGACCGCGTTTTGCAATTTGCTGAGAAACTTGTCCAATCCCACCACCGGCATCTAGCACAGTAAGTGGCTCAGATTTTGCATTATTTTCAGCTAAGATAGTTTCCATATCTTGCCATACAATTGTTTGACGGATCCCGCCCTTGTCGGAACTATAGATGTTCTTCGCAAATTTGTGGGCGATGTCGTCGAAATTACGGTCTTTATTCACAGTGGTTAAGTTATGATATTATCTATTGGAAACATGCATTGTCGCATAAGAGCTCAAGGAAGTAACAGCATGACGCTGTTTTTTGTTCTCAAGTGGTGATTTTTCATTCTATATCAGCGGTAATAGTTAAAAAATATGTTTGAGTTAAAGAAGTTTTTATCATCCATGTTAATGCCCCTACCTGGTTTTCTCCTAATAGGGTTCATTGGATTATTGATTTTATGGTTTTCAAAAAGGAAAGGATTTGCCTCTTTTTTATTAACTTTATCTCTTTTGGGTATTTTTCTGCTCTCTTTTCAACCAATCACAACACCATTATTAAAATCAACTGAACGAATTTATCCTTCGTTTATTGCGCCAGAGACGCCAGTTGAATACGTACTTGTTCTTGGTAATGGTCACGTTGTCGATGACGAAATATCCCCTATTTCAGAGCTATCTAGAGCCGCTGTCATGAGATTGACAGAAGGGATCCGTATATATCGTATGTATCCTGGTTCTAAAATGATTCTTTCGGGCTATAACGGTGGAACGACAGTGAGCCATGCTCGTATGATGGCGCGTGTTGCTCTTTCTTTAGGTGTCCAGAAATCAGATATCTTATTATTAGAAAGCGCTAGAGACACTCATGAAGAAGCAGTTCAAACTTTTAATTCAGTTGGCAAAAGTACACTGGTTCTTGTTACTTCGGCGAGTCATATGCCAAGAGCAATGTCGGAGTTCCATCAATTAGGAATGGATCCAGTTCCTGCACCAACCAACTACCTTGCTCATTCAGAGGTTAAGCAACCTTGGGATAAGTACGCACCTAAAGCAAAATATTTAGAGCAAAGTGAACGTTTCTGGTATGAGCAAATGGGTCGTTGGTTTATGCAATTAAAAGACTTAGTGATGAAGAAAGAGCAACAAGCTCAAGAGACTCCGAAACTTGAAATTGAAGATGTTATGGAAAAAGTAGACGAATTAAAAGATTCCCTACCTTTACCTGACGAACAATAAAAACGTATACAAATAAAAAAAGCACATACTGTTTAAAACGGTATGTGCTTTTTTATATTGATTGATATTACTTAGATAGAATCGCGCGTACTTTTTCTAAATCTTCTGGGGTATCAACTCCTGCCGCAGGTGCTTCTTTTGCTACTGCAACGTGAATTTTTTCACCATACCAAAGAACACGAAGTTGCTCTAAGCATTCAATTTTTTCAAGAACACTTGGTTGCCAATTAATGTACGTATTAATAAAGCCTGCACGATACGCATAAATACCGATATGACGAAGTAAAGGGTTAGTGGTAAGCGTCTCTCCTTGAGCGAAAGCATCACGATCCCATGGAATTGAAGCTCGGCTAAAATACAACGCATAACCTTCGGCATCCGTAACAACTTTAACTGCATTAGGGTTAAATACATCGTCTTCTTCATCAATAGTCACCGCTAATGTTGCCATTGGTGCTACTGAATCTGACAGATTTTGTGCAACTTGTTGAATGATACTCGGTGGAATTAACGGCTCATCACCTTGTACATTTACAACGATCTCATCAGCTGAAATTCCACATTTTTCAATCACTTCAGCAAGACGTTCTGTACCTGATTCGTGGTTTGGTGACGTCATACATACATCACCACCGAAATCTTTTACAACAGCTTCAATACGACTGTCATCAGTCGCTATGATCACACGATCTGCGCCAGCCTTTGATGCTTGTTCGTAAACCCATTGAATCATCGGCTTACCACAAATGTCAGCTAACGGTTTACCTGGTAAACGAGTTGATTGGTAACGTGCAGGAATTATGACTGTGAACGACATGATTCAACCTCTTCCATTGTCATACGACGAGCTTCAGGCTCAAGCATTACAGGAATGCCATCTTTGATTGGGTAAGCAAGACGATCAATTTTACAAATAAGCTCTTGCTTATCTTTATCGTAGTTCAGTTTTCCTTTACATACCGGGCAAGCTACGATTTCAAGAAGACGATAATCCATATTATTCTTTTACCTCAATAATTTTATTTAATATTTGTTGTGCTTTTTCTTCTGGGAATGTCGCATCAACAGGCAAGTACCACCATGACGATTGAGCAAAAGATTGGCATTTAACGGCATCTTTTTCTGTCATGATTAACTGTTCGCCATACTGCATTAGTTGTTCAATTTCTGTTGGTTCAAACGCTTTATGATCTTCAAAACCTTGAGTATGAACCACATTCGCTTTCAGCTGATTAAGAGTCTCAAAAAATCGTGGAGGATGACCTATTCCAGCAAAAGCAACTAAATTTGATAACGATGAAACACTGCGTCTTTCACCGGTAACTAAATTAATCGCTTCACTTGGTTGAAGTCGCATTGATACCTCATTTTCTTGAGGTTCTCCACCATTACAAATTAAGAAATCAACACTAGATAAACGCTCTACGCCCTCTCTTAGTGGACCGAGAGGAATATAATGCTGATTACCAAAACGACGTTTTCCATCAATAACAATAAACTCTATGTCTCGTTGAAGCGCATAGTGCTGTAAGCCATCATCAGTAATAATAAAATCAACGCCTTGTTGTTCAAGCATTTTAACTGCTTCGCTGCGAACTGGCGCAACAGCAACTTCAGCTTTGGTTCGTTGTTTAATTAAGACGGGCTCATCACCTGAAATATCTGGCGTTGTGGTTTCTGTTAATAAATAAGGGTAATGCGGAGCTTTACCACCGTAACCACGAGAGGCAACCCCTACTTTATAACCTTTTAATTGCAGCTGCTCAACAAGCCATACAACAACCGGCGTTTTACCATTACCACCAGCGGTAATATTACCAACAACGACAACAGGAACCGAAGAACGGTAACTTTGTTTTTTACCATTTTGGTAATCTGATTTTCGTTTTGTGGCTATCCATTTGAATAGGCAACTAAGTGGCCACAATAATGGCCACAATAGCTTTCCTAAAAAATGGTTATCAAACCAAATTTTGTCAATCATTAGTCACCAAACTGAATACGGTGTAATTGAGCATAAGCTCCATCATGAGCAATAAGTTCAGCATGATTACCACGTTCAACCACTTCACCCTCATCCACAACTAAGATCTGATCGGCATCTTCAATGGTTGATAAGCGGTGAGCAATAACCAATACTGTTTTGTCTTTTTGAAGTTCATCGAGTGCTGACTGAATCGCTTTTTCTGATTCGGTATCAAGTGCCGATGTCGCCTCATCAAGAATTAATACGGGTGCGTTTTGTAATAATGCTCGAGCAATCGCAATACGCTGACGTTGACCACCTGATAAACTTGCGCCATTTTCACCAATCATGGTGTCAAAGCCGTCATCCATTTTATTAATAAAGTCAGAAGCGTAAGCAAGCTCTGCTGCTTTCTCTATTTCTAAACGGGTAAACTTACCTTCAGATGCATAAGCGATGTTGTTTGCAACGGTATCATTAAATAAATGAACATTTTGAGATACTAAAGCAAAGTGCTTACGTAAGTTTGGTAAACGGTAATCTTCAATCTTATCGCCATCAAGACTTATTTCACCAGAATCAACATCATAGAAACGAGTAAATAAGTTCGCGATAGTACTCTTACCTGAACCAGAACGACCAACTAAAGCAATTGTCTTACCCGCAGGTAAATCAAAGCTAACATTACGTAATGCTGGGCCGTCGGCTGTTGGATAAGTAAAAGTCACATTATCAACTTTGATGTCACCTTTTACGGTATCTCTTTCAATCGTACCGTCGTCTTTTTCTTTATCCATATCCATCAATTCAAACAAAGTCTGACATGCTGCCATACCACGTTGGAAATCAGAAGTAACACTTGTTAACCCTTTTAATGGACGCAATAAACCAAACATTGCAGAGAAAACAACAGTGAAAGTACCCGGAGTCAATGTCTCTTTAATTGAATCAACACTTGCCAAATAAAGCACGGTAACTAAAGCAAACGAAGCAATCATTTGAATAATAGGGTTAGCTAGACCTTGAGCAACCACCATTTTCATATTTTGCTGACGCATGTGGTTACTAATGTTATCAAAACGTTCAGATTCAACTTTTTGACCACCGTAGCTAAGTACTACTTTGTGTCCCTTTAGCATTTGCTCAGACGTTGCGGTTAAAGAACCCATCGCCGTTTGCATGTTTTTACTGATCTTTCTAAAACGTTTAGAAACATTGCTAATAGCGAACGCAACAACTGGAGCAATAACTACTAATACCAAGGAAAGCTGCCAACTGTTCCAGAACATCAGACCTAATAAACCAATAATGCTCGCAGATTCACGTACAATATTAACTAACGCCTTACTTGTCGCAGCAGCAACTTGCTCTGAGTCGTAAGTAATTCGAGACAGCAAACGCCCTGTTGATTCTTGATCAAAATAACTTACAGGCATATGCATAAAATGATTAAAAATCTGGCGACGAATACGCATAACTACGTTACTCGCAACCCAGCTCATACAATAACCAGAGACAAAGCCACTTAAACCACGAATAAACATCATAGCTAAAATAATAAATGGCATTTTCTTTAAGAAGTCAGAATCTGCACTACCAAAACCTTCATCTAAAAGTGGTTTTAGTAAAGAGATCATGTAGGTATCACTTAAGGCATTAATCACAAGGGCGACAACAGCAACGCCAAGTCCCGCTTTATACAGAGAAATATGCGGCCATAAACGTTTAAATGTTGCCCATGTAGATTCGTCTTTTTCAATAGTCATAAGTACTTATTCTTCATATACAATTATCTATATTCTACTCTGAATTTAAGTTATCGCCAAATAGCTTTCTGTACCAAACGTTCTGATTCACTTCTGAATACCTATTAATATGTAATTTATCATTAGTTGCATGAAGGCTTATTTGTCCAGATTGTGCAGTATCTAACCAAGTTATATTATTTTCGCTGTATTTTTGTTTTATTTGTTTACTAGGTAAATTCCATGGGCTAAATCGCCCTGTTGATACAATTGCTGTTTTATTCTTCATTTCATTAACCCAACGATCTGTTGACGATGTTGTTGAACCATGATGAGGAACTAGGAGAACATCTACAGAACTAAAATCATTTTGGTTTAATATCAACATCTCTGAAATAGCATCAATGTCCCCAGTTAATAAAAATGTCCATTTATCAATATCAAATTTAATCACGCAAGAATGTGGGTTGTAAGCTCTCTTGACTAATTTTGGTGGCCATAAAACCTCAAACTCTATACTTCCTTCTTGCCACTTTTCACCTTGTATACAAGGTATTGTTATGTTGCTTATCTCACTGGTACGAACCCAATTAGGTGCAAATCGCTCTATTAAATAATCTTTACCACCAGCATGATCATTATCCAGGTGACTTAAGATTAAACCGGTGATCGATTGTATCCCGCGACGGTGTAAAATTGGCTCTATAACACTTTCAGCAATACTACCGTTATTCCATTTCATTCCTGTATCGTAAATAATCGTTTTATCGTTAGCTTCAATGAGCACGGCTAAACCATGGCCAACGTCTAAAAAATCAACTTGCCATTTTTTATCCGGCCTTATAAAAGCCGCACAAATGAGTAATATAAATAAAGGATTAACCAATGCTTTAAGTGACATAAAAAATTTAAGCATTAACAATATAAGAACAAATATAATGACTTGATTAAATACGGTAGGAAGCAAAAGCCATGAATGTTCCGCTTGTTTAGCTAACCACCATATCGGCTTTAGTGAACCATTAGCCCCTTTCCAGAACCATGCGCTAATTGGTAAACTCAGCATATCAAATACGACTCCTACCAGACTAAGAGGAACCGTAAATAAACTCACCCATGGGACGGCTATCAAGTTGATAAATGGTGATAAATAACTTATTCCGGAGAAAAAATACCCTTGGATAGGGATCAACAATGTAAATAAACCAAATTGAATAAAAACAACTTGGCTCACTTTTTTTACTTTTCCATTTAATTTGTCTGTTCCTATTTTTTGATAGATATACAAAGAAAAAAGAACAACACTAACTGCACAAAAAGAGAGCCAGAAACTCATTGATAATGATGAAAATGGATTAATAACCAAACAAAGTAATAAACACCATAAGAAATAAAGATGCTTTGGCCACTTAATTCGTAAAACCAGTAAAATCGAGACTAGAAAACAAGCAATAAGGGCTCTAATTGTTGGTAGTGAAAAATCAGCAAGCCACGCATAAGAAGTAGCAAAAAAACCACCAAGTAGAACAGGTAACCAAACATTATAAGATTGGGGCGATAAAGCTCTTATACCTCTGCCAATAAACCATCCAATTCCATAAACAAAACCTATGTGCAAACCTGAAATAGCCATAAGATGTGCTAAACCAGAATTACGTAAAATTTGCCACTCACTCGCCGAAATATCTCCTTTATATCCAAAAGTAAGAGCTAGCAGTAGTGATTGATAATCGTAATTGGACGTATTTTCATAAGACTGTATAAATAAATTACTTCGATAAGATCCTGAAGCAACTTGTCTTTTTGCTGATTTCACTTTCCCGTATGCATGTATGCCTTTTGATAATGCGTACCCTTCAAGTTTATACCCAACTTCATTATGCCGTCCTATAGGAGGTCTCAAAGAAACATCAAATTGCCATACCTCACCTTGCTTAAAGAGAATAGATGTATCATCAGTCAATTGCTTTTTAAAATCTCGAATCGACAACCTTACTAAAGGGGAAAAATTAGGTAAAAACTTATTACTATTAAACTCAGTAACTTGTACTAAAATTGAAGATGTCGTTTCTTTAAATGCAATTAGACTTTGAATTTCACCTTTGATGGTAATATCATGTCCTTGACTATAAAGACTTTTATTTAAGTTTTGATAGTAAGTTATGTGTAAGGATGTGATGATTAATCCCAAAAAGATACCTTGTATCACCTTTAATTGGGAATATTTTAAAGCTGCTAAATAGCTAATAATACACAAAAAAAATACAGACGACGGCAGGTTTGTCGGCCAAAAAGTCGATGAAAGAAGAATAAGAATTACGACAACGATCTTTATACGTATGTCATTTAACAGAAGCATAAACTAATGCCAAGAAAACTCATTAAACGTTTTTTACCAAACCACGAAACCATTAAGCGCCAAAAAGCCTTAAAAATATTTGGTAATGTTTTGTACAATCCAAACTTATGGTGCTTAAATCGTCGCTCAGCAGCAGGCGCGTTTGCTGTCGGGTTATTTATGGCTTTCGTTCCTCTTCCTAGTCAAATGATCATGGCAGCTGGTCTAGCTATTTTATGTAGTGTTAACCTTCCCCTCTCTATTGCTTTAGTTTGGGTTAGTAACCCTGTTACTATGCCAGTGCTTTTTTATGGTGCATATAAAATTGGCGCATGGGTTTTATCTACTCCTGCCCAGCATTTTCATTTTGAGCTTTCGTGGGAATTTATTGGTTCACAAATGTCGACAATTGGTCCTCCATTCTTATTAGGATGCGCTATTTGTGGTATTTCGTCTGCTCTTATTGGTTATTTTGGTATTCGTGGGCTTTGGCGCTACTCAGTAGTAAGAAGTTGGCAAAAGCGAACTCTACGAATCAAACTATCTCGATAGGCATTTAATTAATACCCTTTTTTAATATCTCCATATACTGACAGTAAATCTTTGCTGTCAGTTCACAAAAAATCCTTTTCATAAAATCTACACTTAGCCATCTTTAATTTATAATGATTTCATTGATTCGCATCTCAATAATCGAACAATCTCATTTTTAGTATTTAATCTCATCTTCCATTAAGAGAAACTAACTATACAAACTAAATAAGATCTATTAATGCTCAACAACACTTGCTAAGGGGAACATTTATGAATGAAGTACAAGAATGCCCAGTATGTCTATCAGATGAACTACTAATTTCTGATAACCAAGAGACAATTATCTGTTCTGAATGCGGTGTAGTAAAAAAAGATGGGATCTTTCTAGATAAACGAAAACTAGAATTAGAAGAAGCGGTTTAAAGCCAATAAAAAAGCCCATGCATCACTACATGGGCTTTTATCTATCACTTAATATTTAAAGATTAAGCAAATACTTCTTGTAGTTGAGGAACAACTTGTTTCTTACGGCTTAGAACGCCATCAAGCCATACACGACCATTTACAGACGCTTTACCATATGCTTTTTCTGTTAGCTCTTCGTTATCACTGATAACTAACATTTCTGAGCCTTCTTTCATGATATCTGTTAATAGAAGAATCATAGTGTGGCGGTTACCTTCAGCTTTCATTGCTGCGATATCTGCTTCTAATTCTTCTTTAATTTCATCAAATACAGACAAGTCGATCACTTCTAATTGACCAATACCAACAAGCTCGCCATTCATGTTAAAGTCTTTAAAATCACGCATAACAAGGTCACGTACAGGTGTACCTTGCACAGCTGATTTAACTTTAAACATTTCCATGCCTAATGCTTTGAAATCTTCAACGCCAGCAATTTCAGCTAGTGCTTCAACACACTTGATATCAGCTGTTGTACATGTTGGTGATTTAAAAATTACAGTGTCACTTAAAATTGCACATAACATGATACCAGCAATGTTTTGTGGAATTTCTACATTGTAAAAAT
Organism: Aliivibrio fischeri; assembly: GCF_009727955.1. Taxonomy (GTDB): domain Bacteria; phylum Pseudomonadota; class Gammaproteobacteria; order Enterobacterales; family Vibrionaceae; genus Aliivibrio; species Aliivibrio fischeri_A. The sequence continues at coordinate 32,311 of NZ_WOBR01000001.1, forward strand.
CATACATCATCTTAATAACTGTGTTACTACAGCCAACAGGACGAATCCAACACTCAAGAGGAGTTGACGTTGTTAGGTCACCTAATTTATGGTGGTCAACAATACCTACGATAGTCGCTTCAGCAATATCATCAGGTGCTTGAGTTAACTCTGAATGGTCAACAATGTACACTTCTTCACCAGCGTAGCTTGTTTTTAATTCTGGCGTTTCAAGGCCAAATTTTTCTAGGATAAATGCAGTCTCAGGAGATACTTCACCTAAACGAGTAGGAATCGCTGCTTCACCAATCTGATTTTTTAAGTAAGCTAGTGCAATCGCACCACAAATTGAATCTGAATCTGGAACCTTATGGCCCACTACATACATTGACATTGTATTACTCTCCTTTAAATATGCGCGATATTCTAACAAATTGGAGGCATTTTAAAAGAAAAAGCTAATAACTTTCGATGTACATCTGCTTTCATATTCAAGCAAACTCACTCCCCTTTTTTAGGTGGTAGAAAACAAAAAGACTTCTACCTTTAGATACAGCCTCTATAAATATCCTTAAAGCAGAGAATGTCAAACGCCCTACACGCGTGTTTTTATAGCGGGGGAATCCGTCGCTCTTTTCTCAAATCACAGACAGCAAAAAGGCTCATACCTTTCGATATGAGCCTTTTCTAAATATGGCAGGGGTGGAGAGATTCGAACTCCCAACACGCGCGTTCTTATGGTGGAGGAATCCGCGGCTCTTTTCCTAAACCACAGATAGCAAAAAGGCTTGTACCTTTCGATACAAGCCTTCTTTAAATATGGCAAGGGGTGGAGAGATTCGAACTCCCAACACGCGCGTTCTTATGGTGGAGGAATCCGCGGCTCTTTTCCTAAACCACAGATAGCAAAAAGGCTCATACCTTTCGATACAAGCCTTCTCTAAATATGGCAGGGGTGGAGAGATTCGAATTCCCAACACGCGCGTTCTTATGGTGGAGGAATCCGCGGCTCTTTTCCTAAACCACAGATAGCAAAAAGGCTTGTACCTTTCGATACAAGCCTTCTTTAAATATGGCAGGGGTGGAGAGATTCGAACTCCCAACACGCGGATTTGGAATCCGCTGCTCTGCCAATTGGAGCTACACCCCTGTTGTGCGTGCTATTGTAATCACTTCAATAATAAAATCCATACTTTTGAAGCTAAAAATTTGAATCTAAAACAAAAATTCTACTTATATCGCACTATTTTATCCAAAATGAATAAAACTTAACCGCGTTTAATCTTCTCTACAAATTGATCAACTCGTTGCCAGTTAGTGTATTCAACTTCTTTAGTTGGATCCGTTTCCCCCCCCGTCATTTTCATAATGAACTGAATCATGACACGATCAAACCAGTTATAACGAGGATAAAATAATGCGCCAGCAAACGTATCTTGCAACGCAGGGATCCAAGACGATTTAAGTAAGAACTTCTTAAAATAAACACTCGTTTCAGGCGTATCTTTCCCCTCTTTACGAGCCGTTAAATTAACAATAAAGAACCCAGCTTTAGCTCGTTCTAATTCCGTTTGGTATTTAGTGATAAATTGATACAGCTTTTTATTTAAGTGGCCATAACGAATTGAAGCGCCAATAACAACACGATCATAATCAGAAAATGAAACCGATAACGGTTGATGTAAATCGACAAGCTCACATTGAACATCACTTCCTAACTTTGTCGCAATATAGTTCAATATTTTAATCGTTTGACCTTCACGACTTGAGTGAAGAAGTAATACTCTTTCCACAGTAAACCCTTTAATCTGTTTAATTATAAAAACTAGCTACGCCAAAACGTCGGTGTGAACAAAATAAGAAGTGTAAACACCTCTAAACGTCCAAACAACATAGCTATAATCAAAATCCATTTTGCAGCATCATTCACCTCACCAAAGTGAACCGCTACCTCACCTAAACCTGGTCCTAAATTATTTAATGTAGCTGCAACTGCAGAGAAAGCAGTTAATTCATCAATCCCTGTTGCGATTAATGCCAGCATACAAATAACAAACACCAAGGCATAAGCAGAGAAGAAACCCCATACCGCATCAACCACACGCTGAGGTAATGCTTTAGTTCCAATCTTAATCGTATAAATCGCTCTTGGGTGAATCAATCGCTTAATTTCACGCATACCTTGCAATGACAGTAATAAAATACGAATTACTTTCATACCGCCACCGGTTGAGCCAGCACAACCACCAATAAAAGAAGAAAACAGCAATAAAACAGGTAAAAACAGTGGCCATTCAGCAAAGCTAGTCGTCGTAAATCCTGCTGTCGTTGAAATTGACACGGTTTGGAATAACGCCTGATCAATTGCAGTTCCTACCGAATTATACGTATTGTGCTTTAACAACAATAAAAAGGTGATTAAGAATAAGAGAATTTGAATGAAAATAAACGCTCTAAATTCAGGATCACGCCAATAGTATTTAGGATGAACACCACCCGATGCGAATGCAGCAAAGTGAAGTGAAAAGTTACAAGCCGATATCAATAAAAACACGACCGTAATAGCGTTAATCACAGGACTATTAAAATGTCCCATACTGGCATCATAAGTAGAAAACCCACCAATAGCGATGGTTGAAAAACTATGAGAAATCGCATCAAACCATCCCATTCCTGCAACCCAAAACGCCAATGCACAGGCAATAGTTAAGGTTAGGTAGATATACCAAAGCACCTTTGCAGTTTCCGCTATTCGTGGTGTCATTTTTGAATCTTTAACAGGTCCTGGAATTTCAGCTCGATACAACTGCATTCCACCAATTCCCAATACAGGTAAGATAGCAACAGCTAATACGATGATCCCCATCCCACCAAACCATTGAAGAAGTTGGCGATAAAATAAAATCGCTTTTGGTAAATGATCTAACCCTGTTAATACCGTTGCACCCGTTGTCGTTAACCCTGAAAATGATTCAAAAAAGGCGTTAGTTACCGAAATATCTGGTGAACCTGAAAACAAAAATGGCAATGCTCCTGCACTGCCGATAACCATCCAAAAAAGAACAACAATCAAAAAACCATCACGTGATTTTAATTCATGCTTATGCTGACGATTAGGGAACCAAAGCGCCCCGCCACCTGCTAATAATAAGAAGAAGGTAATAACAAATGGCACACCAGCACCATCACGATATATAAACGCGATAAAAGCAGGAGCCAACATGAAGAAACTGAATACTGCGAGTAAAATACCCACGATACGAATAATTGAACGAAACTGCATGGTTTATTGGACGCTTGGCGTCACTCATATCCTAAATAATTAATGGTATTTGAATTTCATGTATCTGAAGGAAATTCAATTTTTGCGCCACTCTTATTGATAATGGCAATCTTAAATTCTTCAATAACGCGCTTTTCTAACTCAACGCTCATCACTACCTTATCACTGTATTGTGCATCTACTTGAATACCTTCAAATTGACTCAATAAAGTTTCGACCAAACTCACTAAGTTATAATCACAATGTAAAATAACCGTATCGGTAATTCTTTTTTCTTCTGTTTCTATCAGTTTTAATGCCTGTTGAACTCCGCCGCCATAAGCTTTTACTAAACCACCAGTACCTAAACGCACCCCACCGTAATAACGCGTAACAACTGCGGTTATCTCTCCAATACCACTGCCACTCAGTTGAGCTAATATTGGTTTACCTGCAGTACCAGACGGCTCACCATCATCACTGAATCCCCATTTCATCGAATCTTCAGGTCGACCCGCAACAAACCCCCAGCAGTTATGACGAGCATCTGAATGCTTAGCTTTTATTTCAGCAACAAATGCTTTCGCGTCATCAACAGAAGACGTTCGAGCTAAATACGTTATAAAGATGCTTTTTTTTATCTCTTCTTCAAATACCACCATGGCTTTGGGTACTTGATATGGCTGGTCATTCATAGCTTACACTGATAGCAAAAACGGAACCTTAAAGTGTATCACTTCTGTCGAAATTTACTCTTTTAAGCTGATGTTTATTCTCTCATTGCACCAAACAAATTTGTGATCGAACAAGATAAACGTAAACAAATTGTTAAATTTAATTTGAAATCTGTTTAAATAAGAACCAATATTAACTGGTCAAACCAGATTAATATAATAACGAATACACCTCTCTGGTTTTTATTTCATGGAGATAGAAAATGATTTATCAAGGTGAAAACCTCTCTGTAGACTACATCGAACCGGGCATTGCTCACTTAGTATTTAATGCTAAAGGCAGTGTAAATAAGCTCAACTTAGCCACCCTACAATCGGTTGGTAAAGCCATAGATGCACTCTACTCACAAAAGGACTTACAAGGTCTACTTCTATCATCAGATAAAAGTGCATTTATTGTTGGTGCTGATATTACAGAGTTTCTTGGTCTGTTTGATATTCCAACAGAAGAACTCAGTGATTGGTTGCATCAAGCTAACGCCATCTTTAATCGTCTAGAAGACATTCCAGTACCTACTTTATCTGCTATTACTGGATTTGCTTTAGGAGGCGGTTGTGAATGTATCCTTGCTACGGATTTTCGATTAGCAGATGAAACGGCATCTATTGGTTTACCTGAAACACAGCTTGGGATAATGCCCGGTTGGGGTGGCTCTGTGCGCTTACCTCGCTTAATTGGTGCCGATCCCGCAATGGAAGTCATCACAACGGGTAAGCCAAAACGAGCAAAAGATGCCTTAGCTCTGGGAATGGTTGATGGTGTTGTTTCACGTGAAACCTTGATAACAGATTCTGTCACTATGCTTAAAAAAGCGATAGAGGGTCAACTAAATTGGCAATCTCGTCGTGCCCAGAAAAAAGCACCATTAAAACTCTCTCCTCTAGAAGCTGCAATGTCATTTAATGTCGCAAAAGGCATGATAATGAAAATGGCAGGTAAACATTACCCAGCACCAATGACAGCAGTAAAATCCATTGAAAATAGTGCCTTCATGGATCGTGATGCTGCACTTGAAGTTGAAAATAAAAACTTTGTTGCTCTAACTCAAACTGATGTTGCTAAATCATTGGTTGGTATTTTCTTAAACGACCAATTAGTAAAGAGTAAAGCAAAACAAGCCATAAAAAATAGTGAACCCGTTACTAGCGCAGCGGTTCTTGGTGCTGGAATTATGGGTGGAGGTATTGCTTATCAATCCGCATCAAAAGGCGTCCCAGTGCTAATGAAAGATATTGCTCAACAATCATTAGATTTAGGCATGAGTGAAGCCTCTAAACTGCTTAATAAACAATTAGAGCGAGGACGCTTATCTGGTTTAAAAATAGCACAAGTACTCTCTTCCATTACTCCATCACTAAACTATGCCAGTATTGAAAACAAAGATATTGTCGTAGAAGCCGTCGTTGAGAACCCAAAGATTAAAGCAGCGGTATTAGCTGAAGTTGAAAATGAAGTGAATGAGCACGCAATACTAGCCTCAAACACATCAACCATACCGATTTCCTTACTAGCGAAATCATTAAAACGCCCAGAAAATTTCTGTGGTATGCACTTCTTCAATCCAGTACACAGAATGCCATTAGTTGAAGTGATCCGTGGTAAAAAAACCTCACAACAAACCATTGATCGTGTTGTTGCTTACGCTTCTCAAATGGGAAAAACATCTATTGTCGTCAATGACTGCCCTGGATTTTTTGTTAACCGAGTTCTTTTCCCTTATTTCGCAGGGTTCAGTTTGTTGTTGCGTGATGGTGGTGACTATCAACAAATAGATAAAGTCATGGAAAAAGAGTTTGGTTGGCCAATGGGACCTGCTTATTTACTTGATGTCGTTGGGATTGATACAGCACATCACGCACAAGCCGTCATGGCACAAGGCTTCCCTGAGCGAATGGCTAAAAATGGACGAGATGTGATTGATGCGATGTTCGAATCCGATCGTTATGGTCAAAAAAATGGAAGCGGTTTTTATGCATATAGCATAGATAGAAAAGGTAAACCTAAAAAGAACATTGATGAAAGCACAGCAGGCATTATTGCGACAGTAACCAATACAACGCAACCTTATACATCAGAGCAGATCAGTGCTCGCATGATGATACCTATGATTAATGAGGTCATCCGCTGCTTAGATGAAGGAATTATTGCCTCTCCTGCAGAAGCTGACATGGCATTGGTTTATGGTTTGGGCTTCCCTCCATTTAAAGGAGGAGTATTCCGCTATCTTGATGCCATTGGATTAACCACTTATCTCGACATGGCAAAAGAATTTGAACATCTAGGTGCCGTATATCAAGTACCAGAAAGCATCAAACAAAAAGCCGCCGATGGTGAATGTTATTACCCAGCGCCTCAATCATTATCAGCACCGTCAGCCTAGGGAAGGATTAATCATGAAAAACGTAGTTATTGTTGACTGTATTCGAACACCTATGGGTCGCTCAAAAAACGGTGTATTTCGTTATACTCGCGCTGAAGATTTATCGGCACATCTAATGAAAGGTTTGCTTAAGCGAAACCCTAGTGTCGACCCTAATGAAATTGAAGATATCTATTGGGGATGTGTACAACAGACCTTAGAGCAAGGCTTCAATATTGCACGTAACTCCGCACTGCTCGCTGGTTTACCACAAAGCATTGCAGCAACAACCGTTAACCGCTTATGTGGTTCATCTATGCAGGCTTTGCATGATGCTTCTCGTGCCATCATGGTTGGCGATGCCGACATTTGTATTATTGGTGGCGTTGAACACATGGGGCATGTACCAATGAACCATGGCGTTGATTTCCATTCAGGGCTTTCAAAAAGTGTTGCTAAAGCATCAGGAATGATGGGATTGACAGCAGAAATGCTAGGTAAGATGCATGGAATATCTCGAGAACAACAAGATGCCTTTGCACTCGCTTCGCATCAAAAAGCACATAAAGCAACCATTGAAGGTTATTTTGATTCGGAAATCCTTCCAATAGAAGGACACGATGAAAATGGCGCTTTAACCTTAGTCACACATGATGAGGTTATTCGACCAGAAACAACATTAGAAGGATTAGCTGCATTACGACCAGCTTTCGATCCTGCAAATGGTACGGTTACAGCAGGCAGCTCATCGGCATTATCGGATGGCGCATCAGCCATGCTTGTTATGAGCGAAGAGAAAGCCAATGAATTAGGTTTACCTATTCGAGCTAAAGTTCGCTCAATGGCGGTGTCCGGTTGCGATCCATCTATTATGGGATATGGACCTGTTCCTGCGACGAAAAAAGCATTAAAGCGTGCTGGGTTATCATTAGATGATATTGAGTTATTCGAACTGAATGAAGCGTTTGCAGCTCAATCATTACCTTGTATTAAAGATTTGGGCTTACTTGATGTGATGGATGAAAAGGTCAACTTAAATGGTGGCGCTATCGCTCTTGGTCATCCTCTGGGTTGCTCAGGCTCTCGAATTGCCACCACATTAATCAATAACATGGAGCGAACTGGAGCCAAGTTAGGTGTCGCAACAATGTGTATTGGATTAGGTCAAGGAATAGCAACCGTATTCGAACGTCCTTAATACTAAGTAAATTCAAACGTTAAAAACAAAAAAAGTCGCTCTCTGTTCAGTGAACATTGAAGCGACCTTTTCTTTCTATCTATAGCGTAGTGCTATAAACAGACTACTTTTTAAATGTAGTTTTTGTATCACGAGATTGGTGGAACCAAAAACGCTTTCTGCCTGTTGATTTAGACATGAGATATCCTTCTTAACTTAAGTATAAACATGCATCAAATGATGCTTTTCGTTTAGCCTGAGAAGAGATATTTATCTTATGTAATTTATACTAGAGAGATTGTACGTCCTTTATCTTTCTGCTTTGTAACGGAAGCAGCCTAACAGCATTAGTTAGGTATAAAGCCGACGCATTTTCACAACCTCGATTGCACACGGTCACATTACATTATAAATAGATCCAGTTAGGCTTATTCGTTGCTAACGATCTGCTGAAATGTTCAATTATTAATGATTGGAAAAGTGAAATGAAACACGGAGATAATACTTTTTTGAAGATATTTCTGAGGGTTTTACTTGTACTTATTGCTTGTATTAATAACTCTATACATTAGAGCAAGGCGCAAAATTACCACGAACTAGAAAAAAGTAAAGATCTTATTTTCATTTTTCTGTTTAATTTATAAGCTTAGGGTATATGCATAAAACGCATAGTACTCATGTTTAAGTATCATTTTTTTTATTTTCAAAACTCACCTACACTTATTCTCATTGGTCAAACAGACCGTTTGATATTCGTTATTATCCTTATTGGAGTTCGTTATGTTTAAAGCATTAGTTCTAAATCAAGAAGATAGAAATACAATTGCAGCAGTTACTGAGATCGATGAATCTCAACTACCTGAAGGTAATGTTAAAATCGACGTAAACTACTCTTCTCTAAACTACAAAGACGGCTTAGCGATCACTGGTAAAGGACGTATTGTTCGTAACTTCCCAATGGTTCCTGGTATCGACTTATCAGGTGTAGTTTCTCAATCAGATGATCCTCGCTATAAAGCGGGTGATGAAGTTGTTCTTACTGGTTGGGGTGTTGGTGAAGGTCACTGGGGTGGTATGGCTGAGAAAGCAAGCCTAAACGGTGACTGGTTAGTACCTATGCCAAAAGGCCTAGATGCTAAAAAAGTAATGGCAATCGGTACTGCTGGTTTTACTGCAATGTTATGTGTACAAGCAATCGTTGATGCAGATATCAAACCTGAAGACGGTGAAATCCTAGTAACGGGTTCAAGCGGCGGTGTAGGCAGTGTTGCAATTACACTTCTAAACCAATTGGGTTATAAAGTTGCAGCAGTAACAGGTCGAGCTTCTGAAAATGGCGAATTACTAAAATCTCTAGGTGCTACTCGTATTGTTGAGCGTAGCGAATTAGAAGAACCAGCAAAACCATTAGAAAAACAACTATGGGCTGGCGCTATTGATACTGTTGGTAGCAAAGTATTAGCAAAAGTATTAGCACAAGTAGACTACAACGGCGCCGTAGCGGCATGTGGTCTTGCTGGTGGTTTTGATTTACCAACAACGGTAATGCCATTCATTCTACGCAATGTTCGCCTACAGGGTATTGACTCTGTAATGTGCCCTCGCGAAAAACGCATTAAAGCATGGGAACAATTAGCTGAACTACTACCAGCATCATTCTTTGACCAAGCAACAAAAGAAGTGTCTCTTGATGATGCAATCCAAGCTGCTGAAGACATTACTAACGGTCAAATCACAGGTCGCGTTGTAATTAAAATCTAGTAGTAATTAAAATTTAAAAGGTTTAAAACTAAGTCCTACCTAACTTAGTTTTAGATAACATCAGTAATTCAAGGCAGCATAATCGCTGCCTTTTTTATATCAATGTAATTATCTATTTAGCGCATAATGAACGGATAATTAGTATTACTCTACTAACTCATCTTTTACTTCAGACAATCCTTCATCACTTATACTAGCTGCAACATCCCGAATATTTTTTTGAATCGTCACAACTGAAAATAATGAAAGTGTATAAGCCATTGCAAAAAAGCCCTTTTCACTGAGTAATAATTCCGCATTTCTTAAACCAATAGCCATTAACAACAACGCTGAAATCAAAGCAACACGACAACTCATCGTATACATTGAAGTGACGTTTATCCCTTCTTGTTTATCTCTAATGGTTTTTTGTAATGATATTGCTGCAAATAAACCGAGCAATAATAAAGAAAAGTAATAACCCTTTTCATTCAGCTCCATGGTGGATTTCCATAAGCCAAATAAATAAGCAGAAGAACCAATAACAAACGCTCCCCATGATGCCATGATAAATGCGCTTGTTGGTTGATGATATTGATAATGTTGTTCCATAACTCCCTCCTCAAAACCATAACGTTATGTGAGAGAGCAAAGAAAATCGAACTTAACGAATAACTCTGAGAAGCATTATTCATTATGAATTCTATTAATTACACCAAATACAGAGTACTACACGTTATGCAAAACCAATATCTTCAATACGTTTTTCAATTAACTTACCGCACTCTTCTTTAACCACTCGTCGTAGCCAGGTTTGAGCTGGTGATGTATCACAACGCGAGTGCCAAATCAGTGAGTAATCAAACGGAGTAAATTCAAAAGGTAATGGTTTAATCACTAAGTCATAACGTTCAGCCACTAAATACGCCAAATCTGCGGGTACAGTGATCACCAATGGCATTTTATCGACAATCGCTAACGCCGCTTCTAAATGGTAAGCCCTAAGTACTTGTCTTCTTTCTCTTTGACCTGATAATGCAGCATCAATTAGCGCCTTTACCCCATCACTAATTGCGATCATTGCATGTGGTAAAGACAAATAATCATCCAAAGTTAATATTGAACCCGATAACGGATGATTTTTAGATAACAAGCACAGCACACCAACCTGCCCTAATACTTCCTGTTTAAGTGGCAATACAGACCCAATTGGACGACAAATTGCCATATCTACTTTCTCAGTACTGAGCTGCTTAAATAAGTTTTCATGATTTAAAGGAGCAAACTCCAATGAGATATTTGGCGCTTGTTCATAAATTTTTGGTAATGCATAAGGCAAAATAGTTTGCATTGCATAATCAGTCGTTGCGATTAGAAAATGCTGATCACAATGCATAGGCGTGAAGTCACTTGGTGTAAGCAACTGACGTAATGATTCTAATGGGAGGTTTATCTGTTCATTTATCTCTAATGCTTTTTGGGTCGGAACTAGATGTTGACCTTGTCGGGTAAACAATGGGTCTCCAAGCAAATCACGCAATCGGCCTAATACTCGGCTCATTGCCGACTGACTCAAATTAAGGCGAACCGCAGCTTGGCTAACACTGTTTTCTTCTAACAAGACTTTAAGTGCAATTAACAAATTTAAATCACGACGATAAACTTCTTCTAATTCCATAACCTGACCTACTAGGCTTAATCAACGTAGTGAGTGTAACTGTTTTCTGGATAAAAAAAATCCCGCATTTCATTCAACTCTTATTTGATATTAAGAATGATGAAAAAAACGGGAAACTGGAGAGTCTTTTTATTATTTTGAAGTAAGTTAAGAATCTTGTTCTTCCGCAGTTTCTGCTTCTGACCATGTTTTTAATTCTACCGTTAGCGCTACCATCACAGATGCCAAACTAATAAGTGGAAATAAACTGATGTTTTCAGGAGTACGCAATACTAATGAACTAATAGTAACAAGACAAAGAACACAATAAATAGTTAAGCGATCTATTTGAGTAAGCATAATAACGATCCTTCTGTTGCTTTCTAACCGAGAGTTAGAATGGATAAAACAACAAGTTAACGTTCCAATGTTAATTTGTTGTTAAATTTAATCTACTCCCTTTTCAGTTCTTTGCCAACGCGTATTGATTATTTTTTTTACAGCAGTATGATCTCGGTCGCCTTTAACTGTAAAGAGATACAAACATGACCATCAACTTTGATACAGCAACACAAACACTAGAAGCAGAAGGATTACGCTGCCCAGAACCTGTCATGATGGTTAGAAAAACGATTCGAAAGATGGAAGATGGTGAAACGCTATTAATTAAAGCCGATGATCCATCAACGACAAGAGACATTCCTAGTTTTTGCCGTTTTATGGATCACGAACTTATCGCAGAAGATACAGATTCCCTTCCTTATCGTTATTTGATCCGAAAAGGACTCTCAAAATAATACGTACAAAAAAGGCAACCATTATGGTTGCCTTTCTCTTATAAACTACGTATTGATATCTCGTGCTAGCTTTTGTATCGCTTCAATTTGATTCTGTAAGTTTCTCAACTCTTTTCTCATCGGTAATACATAATGTACCCGAACCCAAGCATCAACTGACAACCCTGTTGTAATGATTGCACCAACCACCATAGGCACCCACATATCAGTAAGTACCATCCCTAATAAATTAAGGGCTAATGCGACAGTAAATAGATAGCATTGACTTTGAGGGGATATAGCTAAAAAACGAGTCATGATAAGCTCCTTTCCTTAAGAAACATCTACCAATACAACTTATTCTAACTGTAGATTATCACCTCTAGAACAAAAGCTATGTGCCTAGTATCACACTCTTATTCTGATTTTATTAAACTTTGGTGACAACTTAACTATTCACCAGTGTAAACAACCATCACATTGTCTGACTTGTTTTTTCGGATAAAAGCATAGTAACTATTGTTTTCAATAACCTGATATTCTCCATTAGATAATGCAGAGTGATCGGCTCTAAAAGCTAATAGTTTTTTCCAATGAGACATAAGAGATAAACGTAATCCTGTCATTTCATCCCAGTTCATCTCGCTATAAGCCTCACCGCTTTTAGCCGTTTCATCACCATACCAAATAGCAATATTACCCTGTGATAATAACAGTGCAGAAGCCGTATCTCTGTACTGAGAGTAATTAGCTTCAGATAGCTCGTCTAAACCGCGTTCTTCAAACCAATTAATCGCGTATAACTCATGTGATTTCTCAGTCATAGATAAGCTATAAGTAAATTGACTAAAACACTGATCTTTATTTTTCTGCATCGACACTATTTGTGGTTTAAATGATTTCTTCTCATTTAAATCAACAACTAGGAAAGAAGAGGATTCAAGCGCTTTATATTGATTATGTGTTTTCCATAATTCAAAAGCTTTACTCGCACTCGCCTCTATCTTTTGAGTCAATTGTGGTGTTGAATCCGATAAAATCACCCCATCAATGCCAAATTTAGCAACCCACGTCGTTATCCATTGAGTTAGTAATTCATTTTTAGCTCGGCTTACTTGAGCTACATTGGTTACGGGTTTATTTGCGAAGAACTCAGGCGTTGAAATATTACCTTCACTGCTAGGATCTGACCACGCAGGTGACCACCACTGTGGTACTTGTCCATTTTCATCTTTAAATGCATCAAGATAATTTGTCAGGTTTTGACCATCTTTCGGTTGCCATTCATTCCAATAACTAGGAAGGTCACTTGCATCTTTAGGTTGGATATTAAATTGTTGTAAGTCTGCAAGGCTTGGTTCTGATGGAATGGTATCAACACTCCATACAACTCGCATGCCTAACTGATGAGCTGAATCCACAAATGTTCTCATTTCTTGCTCTGTACCCATATTGGTATCAAGCTGAGTCCAATCTAATGTAGCCCCACCTGCATATGGGTATTCAGGAGAATTACCATTTTTCCCTGGAAGCCAACCATGCACTTGCTCTAGTGGCGTCGAAAGCCAAAGAACATCAACACCTAACTCAGCTAAATAATCTAGCTTTTGAGTAAGGCCTGAGATGTCACCGCCCTGAAAACCTTGTGCCGTTTTTTGTCGACCATAGCTGTGATCATTCCAACTGTTACCATTAAAGAATCTATCCGTTGCAATGTGATAAAAAGTGGCATTCTTCCATTGAAAAGGGACTTCTTCTTTTTTTGACTCTAACAGCAATAAGCCACCACTATGACGGCTCGGTGTTAAGGTAACACTACCATTTTTCACTTGAGCAATACGTCCAGTATAAGCATCAGTGACAACCTCACCATCGGCCCACAAATCAGAAACAACGACAGTTACAGGTTGAATACCTAGCTGAGGACAAATGATATCTACGCTATCAGTCGCATCGTTATTAGTTGACTTGGCTATGTCTGATGATGGATTTGATGAGTTTTCTGATAAAGAAGAATTATCAGTTGATGGCGTACTTTGACACCCAACTAATAAAGACAGCGAAATAAGTGTTGCACTAACAGACAATTTCATCGAAATCAGAAACCTAAAAATAATAACAGTGACTCAATTGTAGCCATTGTTAACAACATTATTAATCTCTAATTTTCGAAAATACGATATTTAGACAAAAAAATACCCCGCATTAGCGAGGTATTTCATTTGATAAGGCTATTTCTTATTTTTGAAGAAGAGAAATATCAGCAATATCTAAGAATAAGTTACGTAGCTTATTCAGAAGTGTTAGACGATTTGTCTTAAGTGCTTCGTCATCAGCCATAACCATTACGTTATCGAAGAACGCATCTACAGGTTCACGTAGTTCCGCAAGACGACTTAACGCTTCTTGGTAGTTACCTGCTGCAAATACTGGCTCTAACGCTTCAGCTAAGATTTCAACTTTCTCAGCTAATGCTTTCTCAGCATCTTCTTGTAGAAGAGCAAGATCAATCTCTTGAGCAAGCTCACCATCAAATTTAGCTAGGATATTACCAACACGCTTATTCGCTGCTGCTAGTGATTCTGCTGCATCTAATTCACGGAAGTGAGATACCGCTTTCACACGCTTATCGAAATCAGCTGGTTTTGTAGGACGACGAGCAAGAACCGCTTGGATGATGTCTACACTGAAACCTTCATCTTGGTACCATGCACGGAAACGACCTAACATGAAATCAATTACGTCAGTCGCTACGTTTGCATTCGATAGTTTATCGCCAAACAGAGATTGTGCTTTTGCAACAAGATCAACTAAATCTAAGTTGTACTCTTTTTCAACGATAATACGTAGAACACCTAGAGCCGCACGACGAAGTGCAAATGGATCCGAACCTTTAGGTGCTTGGCCAATACCAAAAATACCAACCAACGTATCTAATTTGTCAGCCATTGCTACTGATGCAGAAATATCTGTGCTTGGTAGATCATCACCAGCAAAGCGTGGCATGTATTGCTCGTAAAGAGCTAATGCTACTTGCTCATCTTCACCATCATGAGTTGCGTAGTGCATACCCATTACACCTTGTGTATCTGTAAATTCAAATACCATAGATGTCATCAAGTCACATTTAGCTAAAAGACCTGCACGTTGAGATTTCTCAACATCAGCACCGATTTGTTCAGCAATGTAACCTGCAAGCTCAGTAATACGGTCAGTTTTGTCTTTGATCGTACCTAATTGCTTCTGGAAGATAGCTTGTTCTAATTCAGGTAGACGGTCAATAAGCGGACGCTTACGGTCTGTATTAAAGAAGAACTCAGCATCAGCAAGACGTGGACGAACCACCTTCTCGTTACCTTCGATAACATGACGAGGCTCTTTAGACTCAATGTTAGATACAAAGATAAAGTTAGGAAGCAGTTTCTTGTTCTCATCGTATACAGGGAAGTACTTCTGATCGCCCTTCATTGTGTACACTAATGCTTCAGAAGGCACTTTCAAGAACTCTTCTTCAAACTTAGCAGTAAGAACAACAGGCCATTCAACTAATGACGTTACTTCTTCTACAAGATCGTCTTCTAAATCTGCTTTACCGCCTACTGCGGCTGCCGCTTTTTCAGAATCAGCTAAGATGATCGCTTTACGAGCATCGTAATCTGCCATTACTTTACCGCGCTCTTCTAAAATAGCAGGGTATTGATCAGCAGAATCAATCGTAAATTCAGATTCACCCATAAAACGGTGACCACGAATAGTACGAGCAGAACTCACACCTAAGATAGAACCTTCAATAAGCTCGTCACCTAATAGGATAGTCAGTGTTTTTACTGGACGAATGAATTGAATGTCAGAGTTACCCCAACGCATTGCTTTAGGGATAGGTAGGCCTGCTAATGCTTTTGCTGCAAAATCAACAACAAGCTCTTGTACTGGTTTACCTTTTACTTCTTCTTTATGAAGTAACCACTCGCCTTTGTCTGTTTTTAGACGATCAGCTTGTTCAACCGTAATACCATTACCACGAGCCCAACCTTGAGCCGCTTTTGTTGGATTACCATCAGCATCAAATGCAGCAGAAACAGCAGGACCGCGTTTCTCAACAACTTTATCCGCTTGGCTTTCTGCTAGTTCAGCAATTTTAAGAGCTAAACGACGTGGTGTTGCATACCATTTAACACCTTGGTGTGCTAAATCAGCAGCTTTTAATTCTGCTTCAAAGTTTGATGCAAACGCTTCAGCTAATGAACGAAGTGCTGTTGGTGGAAGCTCTTCTGTACCTAATTCAATTAGAAAATTCTTCGCCATGATTACTTCTCCTCGTTCTTCTTACACATTGGGAAGCCAAGAGCTTCACGTGATGCATAGTATGCTTCTGCAACCGCTTTAGTTAGGTTACGAATACGAAGGATGTAACGTTGACGTTCAGTTACAGAGATCGCTTTACGTGCATCTAATAAGTTAAATGCGTGAGCCGCTTTTAGGATGCGCTCATAAGCAGGAAGAGGAAGCGGTTTTTCTAACTCTAAAAGCTCTTTAGATTCTTTTTCACATTGGTCGAAGAAACCAAATAAGAAATCAACGTCTGCGTGCTCAAAGTTGTAAGTCGATTGCTCAACTTCGTTTTGGTGGAAAATGTCACCGTAAGTAACCGCAGTACCATCTGGGCCAATGTTCCATACAAGATCGTAAACAGAGTCTACTTCTTGAATGTACATAGCAAGACGCTCGATACCGTAAGTGATTTCACCAGTTACTGGTTTACACTCAAGACCACCTACTTGTTGGAAGTAAGTAAATTGCGTTACTTCCATACCGTTTAGCCAGATTTCCCAACCTAAACCCCATGCACCTAGTGTTGGGTTTTCCCAGTTGTCTTCAACGAAACGAATATCGTGAACTAATGGGTCGATACCAAGCACTTCTAGAGAGCCTAAGTACAACTCTTGAATGTTGTCAGGCGATGGTTTCAAAGCAACTTGAAATTGGTAGTAGTGCTGAAGACGGTTCGGGTTTTCACCGTAACGGCCATCAGTAGGACGACGAGATGGTTGTACGTAAGCTGTTGACATTGGCTCTGGACCAAGTGCACGTAAACAAGTCATCGGGTGAGAGGTGCCTGCACCTACTTCCATATCTAGAGGCTGTACAATAGTACAACCGTTTTGTGCCCAATAATCCTGCAGCGCGAGGATCATTCCCTGGAAGGTTTTGATATCGTATTTTTGCATAATTTAATTCGCGCGATTCGTTAGTAATAAATAAAAATATAACAAGTAACTATACCTTACGAGGCTCTTTGGGAGTAGCAAAAATAAGCACTTTCTTAAAATTCACCATGACTTTACGTGCTAAGCAATAAAAATGGTGATTATCTTGCCTCTTTAACTCTGTTTGGTGTTGAGGTATGTTGTTAAAACAATCAATACTCAGACTCAACAATTAGCGCGGTAGTCGTAATGAAGTTTACTCAATTTGGCGAAAAATTTACTCGTTACAGCGGGATCACTCAATTAATGGATGATTTAAATGATGGTTTACGTACACCTGGAGCCATCATGCTCGGTGGTGGTAACCCTGCCGGTATTCCCGCCATGCTCGACTACTTTAAAGACGCCTCACAAAAAATGCTCGACTCTGGTGAGCTCATTGCGGCAATGGCCAACTACGATGGTCCTCAAGGTAAAGACAGCTTTGTAAAAGCATTAGCAAAGCTATTAAAAGAAACGTACGGTTGGGATATTTCAGAAAAAAACATCTCTTTAACTAATGGCTCTCAAAGTGCTTTCTTTAGCTTATTCAATCTATTAGCTGGTACTTACGCGGACGGTTCAAAAAAGAAAATTTTACTTCCTCTTGCACCGGAATACATTGGTTACGCCGATTCTGAGTTGGAATTTGATAGTTTTATTTCTTATCGTCCTGAAATTGAATTATTAGACAATGGACTCTTTAAATATCATGTGGATTTCAGTCAATTAACTGTTGATAAATCTATCGGAGCAATTTGTGTTTCTCGCCCTACGAATCCTACAGGTAATGTAATTACAGACGAAGAAGTGATTAAGCTGGATAAATTAGCGCGTGAAAATAACATCCCACTGATTCTAGATAATGCTTATGGCACCCCTTTCCCTAATATTATCTTCGAAGAAGTCACACCATTCTGGAACGACAATACCATCCTATGTATGAGCCTATCTAAGTTAGGGTTACCGGGATTACGCTGCGGTATTGTAATTGCAAATGAGAAGATGACCGAAGCCATTACAAATCTAAACGGCATTATCAACCTTGCTCCAGGTAGCGTTGGTCCAGCAATGGGATTACACATGATTGAATCCGGTGATTTATTACGTTTAAGTGAAAACGTAATACAGCCTTTCTATCATGAAAAGTCGCAAACAGCGGTGAACATGCTACAAACAGCGATAACTGATCCACGTTTCCGCATCCATAAACCTGAAGGTGCTATTTTCTTATGGTTATGGTTTGATGAACTGCCTATCACAACTATGGAACTGTACAAACGCTTGAAAGCACGTGGTGTACTCATTGTTCCGGGTGAGTACTTCTTTATTGGGCAAGATGACAGTTGGGAGCACGCTCATCAATGCTTACGTATGAATTACGTTCAAGATGAAGACATGATGCAAAAAGGCATTAATATCATTGCAGAAGAAGTGTTGAAGGCGTATTCAGAGTAAGTAATTAAGACAGCAATCTAATCTACTCAAATAATAGCTTGTTGCTTTGGAGTCAGCAATTCTGTTTGTCATCACTAAGCAAACAACACATACAGATGCCATCTATTGATGATGGAAAAGCAATAAGCTATTGATACAACAATCTAATCAACACAAATAATGACTTGTTGTTTTAGGGGAAACAATTCTGTTTGTCATCGCTAAATTAGCCACTTCTACCAATGCAATCTATTCGTGATGGAAAGCAATGAGTCATGAATAAATAATTCAGCAAACACAAAAAAAGGCGCTATCACAGCGCCTTTATGTTCAATAATAAATACCGTTAAGCATTAGCCTTCAAGCAAGTTATTGCCATTAATTTCAATCTTACGAGGCTGCATCGCTTCTGGAATTTCACGCTCTAAATCTACGTGTAATAATCCGTTTTCCATCGTTGCGCCCACCACTTTCACGTAATCCGCTAATTGGAATTTACGTTCAAAGTCACGCTCAGCAATGCCTTGGTATAAATAGGTTTTTTCTTCAATGTCTTTTGGACGTTCACCACGAACAATCAGCATATTCTCGTGTTGAGTTAAATCAATTTGATTATCAGCAAAGCCTGCTACCGCCATAGTAATACGGTATTTATTTTCAGATTGCTGTTCAATATTGTACGGAGGGTAACCGCCATTTGTTTTTGCCGAATGATTTTCCATTTGATTGAAAAGACGGTCAAAACCAATTGCTGAACGGTATAGAGGTGTGAAATCTACATTACGCATAATACTATCCTTTAATTTAAGCAATAGTGAGTACAACTACCCCTAACTTTGGGTCCTTAGTTGACTCTAATAAATTGTAAGACTTTCCTTTTTGGACAAGTCATTTTCAGAAGACCCTATCGGCATCCTCTTCATAAATAGATATGTGGTTTACTGTTTTTACTTTCAAGAGATAAAAGCTATTTATTTTTCGATTTAAACCCAAAACACCACTAACTCTATGAACAATAAATAAAAATAATACCAATGTAACTAATTAGGTGATCTATTTATTACGCAGGAAAATCACTTAAGAGCAAGGCGAAAATTCTTATAAGTAGTTATTCTACAATAATAATTTTTAACGCGGCTATTGAGTGATTTAACCAGTAATAATAATCAGGTAATTAATGGAATTGGTATAACGCCTCAAATTTCAGATAAAAAAAAGCACCGCCAACAGCAGTGCTTCCTCATATATCTAAATTCTAAGTTGAGATAAATTGCCGCTGTAATCGCTTAGTTCAAGGAGAAGGTGCGGAGCTTATGAACATAAGTGAGCACCCTCGACGCAGAAATCAGTGATTACAGCAAATATTTACTCAGCTTAGATGTCTAAGTTAGATACGCGTAATGCATTCTCTTCAATGAAGTTACGACGAGGTTCAACTTGGTCACCCATCAATGTAGTAAACAACTCATCAGCCGCTACTGCATCGTTAATCGTTACTTGCATCATACGACGAGATTCTGGATCCATCGTTGTTTCCCAAAGTTGCTCAGGGTTCATCTCACCCAGACCTTTGTATCGTTGTAGAGAGAAACCACGACGAGACTCTTTAGTTAACCATGCCAATGCATCTTCAAAGCTAGAAACTGGTTGCTTACGCTCACCACGTTGTGCGTAAGCACTTTCTTCTAGAAGACCATCTAATGCTTCAGCTAAATCAGCAATACGTGCGTACTCTTTAGAGTTCAGTAGATCAATACTTAGTACATATTCATGCTCAACACCGTGAGTACGAACAACCAGTTTAGGTTGATATGCATTTGCTTCTTCATCAAATAAAAGAGCAGCATTGTATTGGCTTGCACCTACTTCGTTTGCATTTAACTCAGCAACAAATGCTTCAGTCCATGCTTGTGCAGTTGCTTCATCAGTACACATTTCTTGTGTTAAACGACCTGTGTAAACAAGACGATTCAGCACAGATACAGGGTAACGACGAGACATACGATCAATTAGCTTCATTACACTGTTGTATTGAACTACAAGATCTTCTAATGCCTGACCTGCAATTGCTGGTGCATCAGCGTTAGTAAATAGTGAAGCATTATCAAGCGCTAATGCAATTTGGTATTCCGCCATTGCATCTTCATCTTTAATGTATTGCTCTTGCTTACCTTTCTTCACTTTGTAAAGTGGTGGCTGAGCAATATAGATGTAACCACGTTCAATTAGCTCAGGCATTTGACGATAGAAGAACGTCAAAAGAAGCGTACGAATGTGAGAACCATCGACATCGGCATCGGTCATGATGATGATGTTGTGGTAACGCAGTTTGTCTGGGTTATATTCGTCACGACCAATACCACAGCCTAGTGCAGTAATCAGTGTACCCACCTCTTGAGAAGACAGCATTTTATCAAAGCGTGCTTTCTCAACGTTTAGGATTTTACCTTTAAGAGGTAGGATCGCTTGGTTTTTACGGTTACGTCCCTGCTTAGCTGAACCGCCAGCAGAGTCCCCTTCCACAATGTATAGTTCAGATAGACCAGGATCTTTTTCCTGACAATCCGCTAGTTTACCTGGAAGGCCTGCTATATCTAACGCGCCTTTACGACGAGTCATTTCACGAGCTTTACGAGCCGCTTCACGCGCACGAGCAGCATCAATGATCTTCGAACAAACCATCTTAGCTTCACTTGGGTTTTCTGCTAAGAACTCAGACAGTTTTTCACCCATTGCTGATTCAACTGCTGATTTAACTTCAGAAGAAACTAGCTTATCTTTTGTTTGGCTTGAGAATTTTGGATCAGGTACTTTTACAGAAACAACAGCCGTTAGACCTTCACGAGCATCATCACCAGAGGTCGCTGCTTTTGCTTTTTTAGAGAAACCTTCTTTATCCATAAACGTATTTAACGTACGCGTTAATGCTGAACGGAAGCCCGCTAAGTGTGTACCGCCATCACGTTGTGGAATGTTGTTAGTAAAACAGTAGATGTTCTCTTGGAAGCCATCGTTCCATTGCATAGACACTTCAACAGAGATACCGTCTTCACGCTCTGAATCAAAGTGGAATACTTTTTGGTGGATAGGTGTTTTATTACGGTTCAAGTGTTGTACAAACGCTTGAATACCACCTTCATACATGAAGTGATCGGCTTTATCTTCTTCACGCATATCTTGTAGTTTGATAGATACGCCAGAGTTTAAGAAAGACAGTTCACGAAGACGCTTAGCTAAAATTTCATAAACAAACACTACGTTAGTAAATGTTTCTTCACTTGGCCAAAAACGGATTTTAGTACCCGTAGTGTCTGTTTTGCCGATAACCGCAAGTGGCGCTTCTGGTTCACCATGATGGTAAACTTGTTGGTGAATTTCACCTGCACGGTGAATCGTTAATTCTACTTTTTCAGATAGGGCGTTTACTACAGAAACACCTACACCGTGAAGACCACCAGATACTTTATAAGAGTTATCATCGAACTTACCACCAGCGTGAAGTACCGTCATGATAACTTCTGCTGCTGATACGCCTTCTTCTTCGTGAATTGACGTAGGGATACCACGACCATCATCACTTACTGAAACTGAATTATCTTCGTGGATAGTTACAATAATATCTTTACAGTGACCAGCAAGAGCTTCATCGATTGAGTTATCGACAACCTCAAACACCATGTGGTGAAGACCTGTACCGTCGTCGGTGTCGCCGATATACATACCCGGACGCTTACGTACCGCATCTAGGCCTTTTAGTACTTTAATACTCGATGAATCATAATTTTCTGACATGAGTTACTCTCGCGTTTTTATCCTTGGGCTATTTTGCCATGTTCAATCTCGAACATCTTGCTTTCATCATCATGCATATCTGCAATCTGTTCAGCAGTAATCGAACTGATAAACACCTGCGCCTTTGTCTGTTTCAAATATTGAGCCAGCAATTGGCGACGATGGCTATCCAGTTCAGAAGCAAAATCGTCTATTAAATAGATGCACTGCTTTCCTGTTGCCTCAGTTAAATGTTGCCCTTGTGCTAATCGTAATGCACACACCATCAACTTAAGTTGACCGCGAGACAACACATCCTCAACAGGAGTGCCTGCAACTTTAATTCTTAAGTCGGCTTTATTTGGGCCGCCAACGGTATAGCCCAGCTGTTTATCACGCTCAAAGTTCTTCTTGAGCAGTTCTGCGTATGGGGTTTCTCTGTCCCAACCGCGATAGTATGACAGCTTTATGTCATATTCTGGTAAGAATGCCTGACATATTTGTTGAGTTGCTTCAGATATGTGATTGATGTAATCCACTCGCCACTGATCGATCTTCTCAGCCAGTTGAGCAAGTTCCAAATCCCAATAACTCAATTCACGATAGCTATTTGCCGTTTTTAATAATGCATTACGTTGTTTGGTTAATCGCTTTACTCGGCTCCATGCATCATAAAATGCAGGTTCCACGTGAAACACTCCCCAATCAATAAATGCACGGCGAAATTTAGGGCCATCGGTAACTAATTCAAACCCTTCAGGGTGAATTAATTGAAGTGGTAAAACTTTAGCTAATTGTGCCAGTTTTTGACCACTTTCTCCGCCTATTTTAACCTCAGTTGTGCCATCGCGCTGTTTATTTATACCAATAGGTAGTTCAAACAGCTCTGGAGTGGTAAATCGCCCATGAATAAAAAGCTCGTCACAGTCATTTCGAATAATTCGACCTGTTAACGAGCTCTTGAATGAACGACCATGTCCGAGCAAATAAATCGCTTCAAGGACACTGGTTTTCCCACTGCCATTAGGGCCAATAACAAAATTAAAACCAGGTGATAATTGAATATCACACGTTGTTATATTACGAAAATCATTAATGATTAAACGAGATAATGGCATCGACGGTTAAAATCTACAGACGGATTGGCATAACAACGTATTGTGCTTCGTCATTAGCACAATCTTCCACTAATGCACTGGCATTAGCTGTTGTCATTGAAATTCGCACACGCTCACATTTTAAAGTATTAAGAACATCTAATACATAGCTTACGTTAAAGCCAATTTCGATATCATCGCCTTGGAAATCCACATCAAGGATTTCTTCCGCTTCTTCTTGCTCTGGATTGTTCGCTGTAATGCGCATTTGGTTATTTGCTAAATTAACGCGAACACCACGGAATTTTTCATTTGATAAAATAGCTGCACGCGCAAATGCTTGACGCAGTTCATCACAATCCGCTTCTAGCGTTTTGTTGCTACTTTGCGGCATTACGCGTCGATAATCAGGGAAACGACCATCAACAAGCTTAGAAGTGAAGACAAAGTTATTCACTTCTGCACGCACATTTGAATTACCAAACTGTAAAGTAACACTCTGATCGGGTGAGTCAAGTAAGCGAACCAGCTCTTGAATACCTTTGCGTGGCATGATCACTTGTTGTTCAGGTAATTCTGATTCGACTGGCATGTTACATACCGCCATTCGGTGACCATCTGTCGCAACTGAGCGGAAAATATTACCTTGAGTTTCAAACATCATACCATTTAGGTAATAACGTACATCTTGGTTAGCCATAGAGAATTGAGTACTCTCAATTAGCTTACGAAGTTGTGCTTGAGAAAGTGTAATTTCAACTTCACTCTCCCAACCTTCAATGTTTGGGAAATCATTTGCTGGTAATGTAGCAAGTGTGAATCGGCTACGTCCAGAACGAACTAAAACACGGTCACCTTCTAATACGATAGTAATGTTTGCGCTATCAGGCAAGCCACGACAAATATCTAAAAATTTACGAGAAGGAACGGTAACAGCACCCGCTTCAAAATCACCTTCTAGTGTAATTTTGCTGATTAATTCAACTTCTAGATCAGTTGCTGTCATCGACAACTGGCCATTTTCTACCTGCAGTAAAATATTTCCTAAAATAGGCAGAGATGGACGGCCACCAAGGGCACCAGATACTTGTTGCAGTGGTTTTAATAACAGACTGCGTTCAATAGAAAATTTCATAATACTCGTCTATATATAAAGTAGATAATGGCTTACGATGACAACGTACGAATTAAATTAGAATAATCTTCTTTAATATCATGGCTTTCTTCTCGAAGTTGCGCAATCTTACGGCAAGCATGTAATACCGTTGTATGGTCACGACCACCAAATGCATCCCCTATTTCAGGTAAGCTGTGGTTAGTTAACTCTTTTGACAACGCCATTGCAAGTTGGCGTGGGCGAGCAACAGAACGAGAACGACGTTTAGATAATAAATCCGCCATTTTGATCTTATAGTACTCAGCAACGGTTTTTTGAATATTATCAATCGTCACTAGCTTTTCTTGTAATGCTAATAAATCACGTAACGCTTCACGTACAAAATCAATAGTAATAGCACGACCAGTAAAGTTAGCATTCGCGATAACGCGGTTTAATGCCCCTTCTAACTCACGTACATTTGAACGTAAGCGCTTGGCTATAAAGAAAGCTACTT
The DNA here is from genome assembly GCF_009727955.1 of Aliivibrio fischeri. GTDB lineage: Bacteria > Pseudomonadota > Gammaproteobacteria > Enterobacterales > Vibrionaceae > Aliivibrio > Aliivibrio fischeri_A. Next base: position 57,160 of record NZ_WOBR01000001.1, read on the forward strand.
CATCAGCTAAGTGGATTTGATGATCTTCTGCTTTCTTCATCAAGATAGCAACGCGGGTTTCTAATTCTGGCGGTTCAATCGCAACTGTAAGACCCCAACCAAAACGAGACTTAAGACGATCTTCAACCCCATTAATCTCTTTAGGGTATCGATCTGACGTAAGAATGATTTGTTGGTTACCTTCTAGCAGAGCATTAAAGGTATGAAAGAACTCTTCTTGTGAACGCTCTTTATTAGCAAAGAATTGAATATCATCGATAAGCAAAGCATCAACACTACGGTAATAACGTTTGAATTCTTCAATTGCGTTATTTTGCAGTGCCTTAACCATATCTTGAACAAAACGCTCAGAGTGCATATAAACCACTCGTGCATCAGGCTTACTATCAACAATAGCATTACCTACCGCATGTAATAAGTGCGTTTTACCTAAACCTGTACCACCATATAAAAAGAGAGGGTTATAAGCAGTACCAGGATTATCAGAAACCTGACGTGCCGCCGCCAAACCAAGTTGGTTTGATTTACCTTCAACAAAGTTAGTAAATTTATGTTTAGGATTCACATTTGAACGATGATTTAAATCCGCAGCAACAGGGCCAGCACCCTCAGATTCCCACGGTTTATGAACAGATTGACGCGCTTGAAGTTGTGCAGGTGCAGAAGTAGCTGCCGCAACATCAGCAGCGGTCTGCTTTGGTACTGCAGGAGCAGATACAGGTTTACTTCCCACCTCAAAACGTAAAGTAGGAATATCATTACCACAGAACTCATTTAATAATGAGTTAATGCTATTTAAGTACTTATCACGTACCCAATCGAGTACAAATCGATTCGGCGCAAATAGCGTTAGGGTATTGTCATTTAATTCTGCTTGTAGTGGTCTAACCCACATACTGAATTCTGCGGAAGGTAATTCTTCTTGAAGGCGCTGTAAACACTGCAGCCAAAGCGATGAAGACACGGACAACCCCACTCATAATTAATTTCAAAAGGTCGTTAATTTTATACTGTGGATAACTATAGTGCCAGTATTAGATCGATGATCCAGTGAATAAGATCGAAGTTATTCACACTGATCACGCTTTTTTACCTAGATCAACACACTTTTTACCTGACTTATACCCAAAACCATCAACAATGCGGAAAAAATGATCATAATTTAATGATTTAGTTATTACACATAACCATCGGGTATTTAGAACTCAGTCGCAAAAAAAGTATCATCCTAATACTGAATGAATAATAGGAGTATCAATCATGAAATGGACTAAAAATATCCTAGCAGGATTAGCGCTAACATTAGCAGCAACTCAATTTGCACAAGCAGCAACAGAAGTTAAAGTAGGAATGTCAGGACGCTATTTCCCATTTACCTTTGTGAAGCAAGATAAACTGCAAGGATTTGAAGTCGATTTATGGGATGAGATTGGTCGCCGTAACGATTATAACGTTGAATACGTAACAGCGAGCTTTTCAGGTCTGTTTGGCTTATTAGAAACCGGTCGAATTGATACTATTTCAAATCAAATTACCAAAACCAAAGAACGTGAAGCCAAATATCTATTTGCAGATCCTTACGTTGTAGATGGTGCTCAAATCACAGTACGTAAAGGCAATGACAGTATTAAAGGTATTGATGATTTAAATGGCAAAACCGTGGCTGTCAATTTAGGTTCAAATTTTGAAAAGTTATTGCGTGATCACGACAAATCAGAGCAAATTAATATCAAAACGTACGATACAGGTATCGAACATGATGTGGCTTTAGGACGTGCTGATGCTTTTGTAATGGATCGTCTTTCAGCGGCCCAATTAATTAAAAAATCAGGTCTTCCTTTGCAATTGGCAGGTAAACCATTTGAAACCATCGAAAATGCATGGCCATTCGTAAACAATGAAAAAGGTCAAAAGCTACAAAAAGAAGTGAACCAAGCATTAAACACTATGAGAGAAGATGGTACGTTAGCAAAAATCTCTCAGAAATGGTTTGATTCAGATATCACTCAATAAGCTAGCCTGATCGCAAAGTAAGTTATTACTTACCATCCATCAAATAAGCCCACTATATTACTAGTGGGTTTCATCTTTCTAACCCACAAGCAAGTAATACCAGCCTAAGCTCGGATTACCCACTTTCTTCTAAGAACAATTACAGAGAGCATTATGGGATTTGATTTTACCTACATGATTGAGCTGTTACCTATATTATTTAAATATTTAGGTACCACAATGGAAATGGCATTATGGGGATTACTCTTTTCATTAATCCTCGCGTTAGTACTCGCTAACTTGCGTGTATTTAAAGTGCCTGTATTTGATCAACTAAGCCAACTTTATATTAGCTTCTTCCGAGGAACACCATTATTGGTCCAACTTTTCCTCCTCTATTACGGGCTTCCTCAAGTCTTTCCTATCTTTGTTGGATTAGATGCATTTAGTGCAGCTGTTATAGGCCTTACTCTCCATTTTGCCGCTTACATGGCTGAAAGTATTCGTGCGGCGATTATTGGTATCGATCGCAGTCAAATGGAAGCAAGTTTATCCATAGGTATGACAACTTCTCAGGCGATGCGTCGAATTATTTTACCCCAAGCTACTCGTGTTGCTCTGCCTTCTTTAATGAATTACTTCATCGATATGATCAAATCCACTTCTCTTGCTTTTACTTTAGGTGTGGCAGAAATCATGGCAAAAGCACAAATGGAAGCCTCATCCAGCTTTAAGTTCTTTGAAGCTTTCCTTGCAGTAGCACTTATTTATTGGGGAGTCGTTGTTATTCTGACTCGAGTGCAAATTTGGGCTGAAGAAAAACTAAATAAGGCGTATGTACGATGATAAAAGTGAAAAACTTACATAAGAGCTTTGGCGACACTCAAGTTCTTGCAGGAATCGATCTTGAAATAAATAAAGGAGAGATCATTGCTGTTATCGGTTCTAGTGGGACAGGTAAATCCACTCTACTTCGTTGTATTAATTTTCTTGAAACAGCAAACAAAGGCGTGATCAGTATTGATGATGTTAGCGTCGATAGCGAACAACATACAAAAAGTGAAATACTGGCATTACGAAGAAAAACAGGATTTATCTTTCAAAACTACGCTCTTTTTTCCCATTTAACTGCTCGTCAAAACATTGCAGAAGGTCTAATAACTGTCCACAAGTGGAAAAAAGACGACGCTCTCAAAAAAGCACAGCAAATATTAGATGATATTGGTCTCGGTGATAAAGGAGACAGTTACCCAGCCGCTTTATCAGGAGGCCAACAACAACGAGTAGGTATTGGCCGTGCTATGGCATTAGAGGCGGAGCTCTTACTCTTTGATGAACCCACGTCAGCACTAGATCCTGAATGGGTAAACGAAGTACTTACTTTAATGAAAAAACTGGCGACACAGCATCAAACGATGTTAGTTGTCACTCATGAGATGCAGTTTGCGAGAGAAGTAGCCGATCGTGTCATCTATATGGCTGATGGAAAGATCGTCGAACAAGGAACACCAGAGCAAATTTTTGGTTATCCACAGGATCCTAAATTGCAGAAATTCTTAAATCAAGTTGGGATCGAATAAAGATCCTTGCGCTCTGGCTCACAAAACGTATAATTCACCATCCGGAAAATACGTGGAACCTCTTGTTGACTATTTATGAGTCAATGATTACAATTCCGCCTCTTTGTTGAGAGGCGTCGGAATGTACGTCCCACGCCGGGTTTAATTAAACCTAATAACTACTGATCAGTAATAAGGTAATACCAATGAAACGCACTTTCCAACCTTCAGTTCTTAAGCGTAAACGCTCTCACGGTTTCCGTGCACGTATGGCTACTAAGAACGGTCGTAACGTAATTAACGCTCGTCGTGCTAAAGGCCGTAAGCGTCTATCTAAGTAATCCTAGATTATTTTGATGAATTACGATTTCTCTCGGGAGTTACGCTTGTTAACTCCCGAAGATTACAAATTTGTCTTCAAGCAAGCTCATCGAGCTGGCTCGCCTCATTTCACCATTCTTGCTAGAGAAAACTCTCTTTCACATCCTCGTTTAGGTCTCGCTGTTCCTAAAAAGCAAATTAAAACTGCTGTTGGTCGCAACAAGTTCAAACGTATCGTTCGTGAAAGTTTCCGCAATAAGCAACATTCCTTACCTGCGAAAGACTTTGTAGTTATCGCTAAAAAGAGTGCTCAAGAATTGAGTAACGAAGACTTCAACAAGCTATTAGACAAATTATGGCATCGCCTGTCTCGCCCTTCTCGTGGATAGCAATCGGTCTCATCCGTTTTTATCAACTCGTCATCAGTCCAATGATTGGACCTCGCTGTCGATTTACTCCAACGTGTTCACATTATGCAATTGAAGCACTAAAGTCACACGGTTTAGTAAAAGGGTGTTGGCTATCTGGCAAACGTCTATTAAAATGTCATCCTTTGAATGATGGGGGCTATGACCCCGTCCCACCCAAGCAGCATAAAGACAGAGAACAATAACGATGGATACCCAACGTAATATTCTGTTGCTAGCACTGGCTTTAGTTTCTTTTTTACTTTTCCAACAATGGCAAGTAGAAACTAATCCGCAGCAACCAGCTACAGTTAGTACCGTTCAACAAACACAAACGGATGGTGATGTTCCAACTTCTTCAACAGCAAACAGTGATACACCAGCCGATTCAGCACAGTCTGACAAGCTGATCACAATCACAACTGATGTGCTTACTTTAAAAGTAGATACATTGGGTGGTGACATCATTGAATCTGTTCTTAATAAATACGACGCAGAACTAGACTCTAAAGCTAAGTTTGTTCTTCTTAAGAACGACGCAACACACAGCTACGTTGCTCAAAGTGGTCTAATCGGTCCTCAAGGTATCGATTCAAACTCTGGCCGTGCTCAATTTACAGCACAAAAAACAGATTACGTTTTAGCTGAAGGCCAAAACGAATTACGCGTTCCTTTAACATTAGTGAAAGACGGTATTACTTATACTAAAACACTAATCCTTAAACGCGACAGCTACGCTATTGATGTTGATTACACAGTTGATAACCAATCTTCAGCACCAGCAACTGTTGAAATGTACACAAACCTAAAGCAAAACTTAATGGATGATGGTGGTAGCCTTACTATGCCAACATACCGTGGTGCTGCTTATTCAACAGAAGATACACGCTATAAAAAATACAGCTTTGACGACATGGAAGATAAAAACTTATCTATCGACATGACAAACGGTCAAGGTTGGGCGGGTATGTTACAACACTACTTCGCTTCAGCTTGGATCCCTCGCAACGTAAATGATGCAAAACTGACATCTCGCGTAGCAGGTGACTATGGTTACATTGGCGTTCGTATGCCTTCTGTGACTATTCCAGCAGGTCAAGAAGCGACACTTTCTGCAACACTTTGGACTGGTCCAAAACTTCAGAAAGAAATGGCTGCAACAGCACCTTACCTAGACCTAACAGTTGATTACGGTTGGTTATGGTTTATCGCTTCACCACTTCATAAACTATTGTCTTTCATCCAAGGCATCGTTGTGAACTGGGGTCTAGCAATCATTGTTCTTACTTTCATCGTTCGTGGTGCAATGTACCCACTAACGAAAGCACAATACACATCAATGGCTAAAATGCGTATGCTTCAACCTAAGTTGACAGCGATGCGTGAACGTATTGGCGATGACCGTCAGCGTATGAGCCAAGAAATGATGGAGCTTTACAAGAAAGAAAAAGTAAACCCACTAGGTGGTTGTTTGCCAATTCTTCTTCAAATGCCAATCTTCATTTCACTGTACTGGGCATTAATGGAATCTGTTGAACTTCGTCATACTCCATTCTTTGGTTGGATCACGGATTTATCAGCACAAGACCCATACTACATCCTGCCATTATTAATGGGTGCAAGTATGTTCTTAATCCAGAAGATGAGCCCAACAACAGTAACGGATCCAATGCAACAGAAGATCATGACGTTCATGCCTGTTATGTTCACTGTATTCTTCTTATGGTTCCCATCTGGCCTAGTTCTTTACTGGTTAGTATCAAACATCGTAACGTTAATTCAGCAAACTCTGATTTACCGTGCTCTAGAGAAAAAAGGCTTACATTCTAAGTAACCTTTCACTCTTGAAGTAAAACAAAAGGCGGCCATTGGTCGCCTTTTTTGTTCAATGAGCATACAATATCAGTAAGCAATAGACATAAAGAATAATCATGACACTACATACAGACACCATTGTTGCACAAGCAACAGCACCAGGCCGAGGCGGCGTTGGTATCATTCGCGTATCAGGTCCAAAAGCAAAAGACGTTGCGCTTGCTGTTATTGGTAAAGAACTAAAACCTCGTTACGCAGAATATGCGCCATTTAAAGATGAAAATGGATTGGAGCTTGATCAAGGTATTGCCCTTTACTTCCCAAACCCACATTCATTTACCGGTGAAGACGTATTAGAACTTCAAGGCCATGGTGGTCCTGTCGTCATGGATATGCTAATCAAACGCATTCTAAAGATTGATGGCATCCGTACAGCACGTCCAGGTGAGTTCTCAGAAAGAGCTTTCTTAAACGACAAAATGGATTTAGCTCAAGCAGAAGCGATTGCTGATTTAATTGATGCAAGCTCTGAAGAAGCGGCTAAATCAGCCTTAAATTCATTACAAGGTGTTTTCTCAAATAAGATTAACACCTTAGTTGAATCGCTTATCTATCTACGTATTTACGTTGAAGCTGCCATCGACTTCCCTGAAGAGGAAATTGATTTTCTTGCTGATGGTAAAGTCAGCGGTGACTTACAAGGTATCATTGATAACCTTAATGCGGTTCGTAAAGAAGCAAACCAAGGCGCTATCATGCGTGAGGGTATGAAGGTTGTTATCGCAGGGCGTCCAAATGCAGGTAAATCTAGCCTTCTTAACGTATTATCAGGTAAAGATACCGCTATCGTTACCGACATAGCAGGTACAACCCGTGACGTGCTTAGAGAACACATTCATATTGATGGTATGCCATTGCATATTATTGATACCGCAGGCCTTCGTGAAGCATCTGATGAGGTTGAACGTATTGGTATTGAAAGAGCTTGGGATGAAATAGCACAAGCTGACCGTGTTTTATTTATGGTAGATGGAACAACAACCGATGCAACAGACCCTAAATTAATTTGGCCAGAGTTCCTTGATCGTCTACCAAAAAACATGGGCATGACAGTGATCCGAAATAAAGCAGATCAAACCGGTGAAGATCTTGGTATTTGTCATGTAAATGATCCAACATTAATTCGTCTATCAGCTAAAACTGGTGAAGGCGTTGATGCTCTACGTAACCATTTAAAAGAATGCATGGGCTTCTCAGGCAACCAAGAAGGTGGCTTTATGGCTCGCCGACGCCATCTAGAAGCGTTAGAAAAAGCCGCTCAGCATCTTGATATAGGTCAACAGCAATTAGAAGGTTACATGGCGGGAGAAATCCTTGCAGAAGAACTTCGTATTGCACAACAACATCTAAGTGAGATCACTGGTGAATTTACCTCTGATGATTTACTTGGACGTATATTTACTTCGTTCTGTATTGGTAAATAAAACCAATACTAATAAGATTGATAATGGGCCGATGTAGGCCCATTTTTTATAGGATAAATTCATGAAAAAAGTATCTATTATTACAGGAAGTACTCTTGGTGGAGCTGAGTATGTTGGCGACCATCTTGCTGATTTATTAGAAGAAATAGATTTTGCCACAGACATCCATAATCAACCTAATTTAGATGATATTAATACCAATAGCTTATGGCTTCTTGTTGTATCAACTCATGGTGCAGGCGATTATCCTGACAATATTAAGCCATTTATTCAACAGTTAGAAACAATGACCCAACCACTATCGAGCGTTGAATTTGCTGTTGTTGCTATTGGTGATTCAAGTTATGACACTTTCTGCGCAGCAGGTAAATCACTTCAAAATACCTTAAAAGAGCATGGCGCTATCGAAAAGTTCCCTCTATTAGAGATAGATGTAACTCAAAATAGCATCCCAGAAGAACCAGCAGAATTGTGGCTAAAACAACACATTTGTTAATAAAAAGTGTAATCCGATCTATAAAAGTTATTAAATAGATGACACCTACTATGTGGATAACTATAGAAAGATCCAGTGATCAAGTTATAGTTATCCATTGAATAAGATCTAACGCCCTCCCCCCTTGTGGATAACTAACTCTTTTGTCCTCAAGCTGTCCGATCGAAGATCAAAGAAAGATAACAACTTTGGATCCATCTAAAGTATATGATCCTATTGATCATTTATCACTTATCCACAGAGATCGACGATCTATATAATAGATCTAATAAAAGATCTCTTTAAAAGATCTTATATATATTAAGTGATCTTTCTTTTTTGAACTTCATCACTTTTTCATTTCTTTCCAAGCTAGAAAAAGGGTAAAATACATCTCTTAAGTTAAATTCTTCTAACTCTTTTCATTACTCCTAAGGTCGAATCATGTTTTACCAAGACAACTTTGATGTCATTGTTATTGGCGGTGGTCATGCTGGTACTGAAGCAGCACTTGCTGCAGCAAGAACAGGACAAAATACACTTCTACTCACTCATAACATTGATACATTAGGTCAAATGTCGTGTAACCCTGCAATTGGTGGGATCGGCAAAGGACATCTGGTAAAGGAAGTTGATGCCTTAGGTGGTTTAATGGCACAAGCCATCGATCATAGTGGTATTCAATTTAGAACATTGAATGCTTCAAAAGGTCCAGCTGTTCGAGCAACTCGCGCACAAGCAGACAGAGCGTTATACAAAGCTTATGTTCGTTCAGTATTAGAAAACCAACCAAACTTAACGTTATTTCAGCAAGCCGTTGATGATCTTATTATCGAAAACGATAAGGTGATGGGTGCTGTAACTCAAATGGGCCTTAAATTCCGTGCTAAATCAGTTGTATTGACCGCTGGAACCTTTTTAGGGGGTCAGATACATATTGGTATGGAAAACTTCTCAGGAGGCCGTGCAGGAGATCCTTCTTCGATCACTCTTGCTCAACGTCTACGTGAGCGTCCATTTAGAATTGATCGTCTAAAAACTGGTACTCCTCCACGTATTGATGCTCGTTCAGTTGATTTTTCAGGATTAGAAGCCCAACCAGGTGATAATCCAACACCCGTTTTTTCATTTTTAGGTAAGCGTGAACATCACCCACAGCAAGTGAACTGTTTTATTACTCATACTAATGAAAAAACACATGATGTAATTCGTAATAACCTTGATAGAAGCCCTATGTACGCTGGAGTTATCGAAGGTATAGGTCCTCGTTACTGTCCTTCAATTGAAGACAAAGTAATGCGTTTTGCAGATAAAGACAGTCACCAAATCTTTATTGAGCCAGAAGGTTTATCGACACACGAACTATATCCAAATGGTATTTCAACAAGTTTACCATTTGACGTACAACTGCAAATCGTACGTTCAATGAAAGGTTTTGAAAATGCACACATTGTGCGCCCAGGTTATGCGATCGAATATGATTTCTTTGATCCTCGAGATTTAAAATCAACTTATGAAACTAAGTTTATTGAAGGTCTATTCTTTGCTGGTCAAATTAACGGTACAACAGGTTACGAAGAAGCTGCTGCTCAAGGTTTAATGGCAGGTCTTAACGCAAGTTTGTTTGCTCAAGGCAAAGAAGGCTGGAGTCCACGTCGTGATGAAGCTTACATGGGTGTATTGATTGATGATTTATCAACATTAGGTACTAAAGAACCGTACCGTATGTTCACATCTCGTGCCGAATATCGTTTATTACTTCGTGAAGATAATGCTGATTTACGTTTAACTGAGCAAGGTCGTACTTTAGGTCTTGTTGATGATGTTCGTTGGGCTCGCTTTAACGAAAAAGTAGAGAACATGGAACAAGAACGTCAACGCTTGAAAGATATTTGGATCAATCCAAAATCAGAACAAGTGGATCAAGTTAATGCGATCCTAAAAACACCAATTGCTCGTGAAGCTAGTGGTGAGGATCTTCTACGTCGTCCGGAAGTTAATTATCAATCTCTAGTTTCAATTGATGGCTTCGGTCCTGCTCTTGAAGATTCACAAGCATCTGAACAAGTTGAAATCCAAGTAAAATATGCGGGTTACATTCAACGTCAACGTGATGAAATTGAAAAATCATTACGTCATGAAAATACAAAATTACCGTTCGACCTTGATTATAAAGAAGTCAAAGGTCTTTCAAATGAAGTTGTGGCTAAACTGAGTGATGCAAAACCAGAAACGATTGGTATTGCTTCTCGTATTTCAGGTATCACACCTGCTGCTATTTCAATTTTATTAGTTCATTTGAAAAAACACGGTTTATTAAAGAAAGGTGAGTAACGTGACCGATTTATCTCAACAATTCGACCGTTTAATTGCTCAAACTGACTTAAATGTCTCTGAATTGCAAAAAGAACAACTCCTTGGTTATGTTGCACTACTCCATAAGTGGAATAAAGCGTATAACTTAACCTCTGTGAGAAATCCAAGTGAAATGGTTATTAAGCACATTTTGGACAGCATTGTAGTTAGTCCAAAATTATCTGGTGAACGTTTTATTGATGTTGGTACAGGTCCTGGGTTACCAGGTATCCCATTAGCTATCATGAATCCAGATAAATCATTTACACTATTGGATAGTTTAGGAAAGCGAATTCGCTTTATTAAACAAGTTATTCATGAGCTAAAAATCACCAACGTAACACCGATTCAAAGCCGTGTTGAAGAGTTTCAACCTGAAGAAAAGTTTGATGCAGTCCTAAGTCGTGCATTTGCATCAATGACAGACATGGTGAATTGGTGTCATCATCTACCGAAAGAAGAAGATGGTGTATTTTTAGCATTAAAAGGTATTTATTCAGAAGAAGAAGCGAATGATCTTCCTGAATGGTGCTCAGTTAAAAATGTAGCGACATTGATCGTTCCGGAGTTAGAGGGTGAAAGACATTTAGTCACCTTAGCCGGAAAAAAATAATGGAATGAGGTTAGTGTGGGAAAGATTATCTCTATTGCGAACCAGAAAGGTGGCGTAGGTAAAACAACAACAGCGGTGAATCTTGCAGCATCAATGGCTGCAACACATCGAAAGGTCTTATTAATTGACCTTGATGCCCAAGGCAATGCAACCATGGCCAGTGGTGTTGATAAATATGATGTGGATGCAACCGCTTACGAGTTGTTGGTTGACGAAGTGCCTTTTGACAAAGTTGTGATAGAGGAAACCTCTGGTGGTTATGATTTAATTGCTGCCAATGGTGACGTGACTGCTGCTGAAATCAAGTTAATGGAAGTGTTTGCGCGAGAAGTTCGCTTGCGCAACATGATCTACCCAATTCGTGGTAACTATGATTTCATCTTTATCGATTGCCCTCCCGCTCTAAATCTCCTTACAATTAACGCCATGGCAGCATCTGATTCTGTATTAGTTCCTATGCAATGTGAGTATTACGCACTTGAAGGACTAACGGCTTTAATTGATACCATAGGTAAATTAGCCGCTGTAGTGAATGCTGATTTAAAGATCGAAGGGTTGCTTAGAACCATGTTTGATCCTCGTAATCGCTTAGCGAATGATGTATCTGATCAATTGAAAAAACATTTTGGTGAAAAAGTGTATCGCACTGTGATCCCTCGAAATGTTCGCCTAGCAGAAGCGCCTAGTCATGGTAAACCTGCAATGTATTATGATAAATACTCAAATGGTGCAAAGGCTTATTTAGCCCTTGCCGGAGAGATAATTCGCCGTGACGAAATGGAAAAAGAAAGGGAAACAGAAATTCATGAGTAATAAACGTGGTTTAGGCAAAGGATTAGATGCCCTATTAGCAACAAGTTCAATTGCACGTGAAAAGCAGACAGCTGCTGCACAAAGCGAGTCCATTTCTAAAGATGCTCAATTGGTTGAGTTAGGTATTCACCAATTGAGTGCTGGTCAATATCAACCTCGTAAAGTAATGGAAGAAGAAGCCCTTGAAGAGCTTTCTGCTTCTATTCGTTCTCAAGGTATCATCCAACCGATCGTTGTACGTGAAGTTGCACCTCAACAATATGAAATCATTGCTGGCGAACGACGCTTCCGTGCTGCTAAAAAAGCAGGCCTAAAACACGTTCCATGTGTGGTTAAATCTGTTGAAGATAAAGCCGCAATCGCAATGGCTTTAATTGAAAATATTCAACGTGAAGACTTGAATGCGATTGAAGAAGCACAAGCATTAGAGCGTTTACAACAAGAATTTGAATTAACTCATCAACAAATTTCGGATGTTATTGGTAAATCTCGAACAACAGTAACGAATTTACTGCGTTTAAATGCATTGACTGATGAAGTGAAAGGCTTAGTTGAGCAGAAAGAACTTGAGATGGGTCATGCTCGTGCATTGTTAGCATTAGAAAATGAACAGCAAGTTGAATTAGCTTACCTTGTAATCAAAAAGAAACTGACTGTTCGTCAAACTGAACAAAAAGTAAAAGAGTTATTGGCTCCTCAAAAAGAGGAAGAACCAAAAGAAGTTGATACTGAAATGATGACAATTTCGGATAAATTATCATCAACTCTTGGCTCTAAAGTTGTGATAAGCCGAAATGCAGCGGGCAAAGGAAAGGTAACGATTACCTTTGACGAGGCTCACAAATTAGAACAACTTATCGCAAAGCTAGAAAGCTAAATGTGATATAAAACGTGTGTTGATATAAAAACCGTACTTTACGTCGTAAAAGTCACCGTTATGTTCTCATAAATGTAACTTTTTAATGCTATTTGATTGCATTCATATCAGCTCAACGTATAATTTTTGTAAAATCTTTGTTTTAACTTGATTTAAATCAAAGCAAAGATGCTTTAAAGGAAGAATACATGGTAACTACGTTAGCCAGACCAGGCCGTTTGCTAGCCAAACGACTCATAATGATCCAGCTTAGCGTGGTTATTTTTATGGCAGTAGGAATGAGCTTAGCCGTTAGTGCTAGCTGGGGGATCTCTGCACTCATTGGTGGCGGCATTTTTGTCATTGCTAATGCGGTATTTGCAGGGTGTGCATTTATGTTCAGTGGAGCAAGAGCTGCTAAAAAGGTTGCAGTATCTTTTTATACTGGCGAAGTGCTAAAAATTCTGATTACAGTAGTCTTATTTTCTGTTGCCTACGTGTATATGGAGGTGGAACTTGTTCCCCTCAAACTAACCTATTTGCTGGTACTAGGTATTAATATCTTTGCACCAGTTCTCTTTATTAACAACAGAAAATAGGAAAAGTTATGGCTGCGCCAGGCGAAGCGCTAACACAATCTGGTTACATTGAGCATCACTTAACAAATCTATCTTTAGCTAAGTTAGGTCTGGTAGCTGATGAAGCAAGTTTCTGGAACGTACATATAGATAGCCTGTTCTTTTCTGTGTTTACAGGGATGTTATTCCTTTGGGTTTTTCGTTCTGTAGCAAAGAAAGCAACAACAGGAGTACCAGGAAAGCTACAATGTTTTGTTGAAATGATAGTGGAATTCGTTGCTGACAACGTAAAAGAAACTTTCCATGGACGCAATCCGTTGATCGCCCCACTGGCACTAACTATCTTCTGCTGGGTTATTTTAATGAACTTGATGGATTTAGTTCCTATCGATTTCTTACCATATCCTGCAGAGCATTGGTTGGGTATCCCTTATCTTAAAGTGGTTCCTTCTGCTGATGTGAATATCACTATGGCAATGGCGTTAGGTGTTTTTGCATTGATGATCTATTACAGCATCAAAGTGAAAGGACTTGGTGGGTTCGCTAAAGAATTAGCACTTCACCCGTTTAATCACCCAATTATGATTCCATTCAACCTACTATTGGAAGTTATCTCGCTATTAGCGAAACCTCTTTCATTAGGTATGCGTTTGTTTGGTAACATGTTTGCTGGTGAGGTGGTGTTTATTCTTATTGCGGCAATGCTACCGTGGTATTTACAATGGGTAGGTGCACTACCTTGGGCTATCTTCCACATTTTGGTTATTTTGATTCAGGCTTTCGTATTCATGATGCTGACTATCGTATATCTGTCGATGGCACATGAAGACTCTGATCACTAATTTAGACAATTTATTTATCAATGGCACTTTGCCGACAACATAAAACTGGAGAAAGTAAATGGAAACTTTACTGAGCTTTTCTGCAATCGCCGTGGGCATTATTGTAGGTCTTGCTTCACTTGGTACAGCGATTGGTTTCGCACTTCTTGGCGGTAAATTCCTAGAAGGCGCAGCTCGTCAACCTGAAATGGCTCCAATGCTACAAGTTAAGATGTTCATCATCGCTGGTCTATTGGATGCGGTTCCAATGATCGGTATCGTTATCGCGCTACTATTCACATTTGCTAACCCATTTGTTGGTCAACTAGCAGGCTAATCTAGTCATTGCTAATTGAATTTTTGTAGCTGATTCTTAACGAGGGGTAGCTGTTGTGAATATGAACGCAACTCTGCTTGGTCAAGCAATCGCTTTTACACTGTTTGTTTGGTTCTGCATGAAATATGTATGGCCACCAATCATGGAAGCGATCGAGGAACGTCAGAAAAAAATTGCTGACGGTTTATCTGCCGCTGAACGCGCAGCTAAAGACCTTGATTTGGCACAAGCTAATGCTTCTGATCAATTAAAAGAAGCAAAGCGCGCTGCAACTGAGATCATCGAACAGGCTAACAAGCGTAAAAGTCAAATTTTAGACGAAGCTCGTGAAGAAGCTCTGGTTGAACGCCAGAAGATTCTTACACAAGGTGAAGCTGAACTTGAATCTGAACGCAACCGTGCCCGCGATGAACTGCGTAAACAAGTTGCAACTCTGGCTGTGATCGGTGCCGAGAAAATCTTAGAGCGTTCTATTGATGTAGAAGCGCAGAAAGATATTCTTGATAACATCACTGCGAAATTGTAAAGAAAAGGGGCCAAGATATGTCGGAAATGGCAACCATCGCACGCCCCTACGCGAAAGCAGCTTTTGACTTTGCGGTCGAAAAAGGCGAATTGAGCCAATGGGCTCAAATGCTAACTTTTTGTTCAGAAGTCGCGAAAAATAAAGACGTCGCTCAATTGTTGGATGGTGCAGTAGCATCAGAGCAATTAGCTGAAATTTTTATTTCTATTTGTGGCGAACAACTGAACGAGTTTGGACAGAACTTAATTCATGTAATGGCTGAAAACGGTCGTTTGAAAGTTCTACCAGGAGTGTTAGAGCAATTTATCCTTTTACAACATGAGTTTGAAAAAGTGATTGATGCAGATGTTACATCTGCAATTGAACTAACAGAGCAGCAGAAAGCTGACATTGGTGCCAAACTTGAAGCTCGTCTAGAGCGTAAAGTGAAGCTGAATTGTAGCGTAGATGAGACCCTTCTAGCAGGGGTTATTATTCGAGCCGGAGACCTAGTCATTGATAACTCAGCACGTGGCCGTTTAGGTCGTCTGAGCGAAACATTGCAGTCTTGATGGGGAATGGAGCATGCAACTTAATTCCACGGAAATTAGCGATCTAATCAAACAACGTATTGAAAAATTCAACGTTGTAACTGAAGCTCGCAATGAAGGTACTATCGTGTCGGTAAGCGACGGTATCATCAATATCCACGGCCTTGCTGATGTAATGCAAGGCGAAATGATTGAATTACCGGGTGGCCGTTACGCGCTAGCACTTAACTTGAATCGTGATTCAGTTGGTGCGGTAGTAATGGGCCCATATGCTGACCTACAGGAAGGCATGAAAGTAACAGGTACTGGTCGTATCCTTGAAGTTCCTGTTGGTCCTGAATTACTAGGTCGTGTTGTTAACACACTTGGTGAGCCAATTGATGGTAAAGGTCCAATTGAAGCTAAATTGACTTCTCCAGTAGAAGTGATTGCACCTGGTGTAATCGATCGTAAATCAGTAGACCAACCAGTACAAACTGGCTATAAGTCAGTTGACTCAATGATCCCAATCGGCCGTGGTCAGCGTGAGCTAATCATCGGTGACCGTCAAACTGGTAAAACAGCAATGGCGATCGATGCGATCATTAACCAGAAAGATTCTGGTATTTTCTCAATCTATGTTGCGATTGGCCAAAAGGCATCAACAATTGCTAACGTAGTTCGCAAACTAGAAGAGCACGGCGCACTAGCAAACACTATCGTTGTTGTTGCATCGGCTTCTGAATCTGCTGCGCTGCAATACCTTGCACCGTACTCAGGTTGTGCGATGGGTGAATACTTCCGTGACCGCGGTGAAGATGCTCTGATTGTTTATGATGACCTATCTAAACAAGCGGTAGCTTACCGTCAAATCTCTCTACTACTGAAACGTCCACCGGGCCGTGAAGCATTCCCAGGTGACGTATTCTACTTACACTCTCGCCTACTAGAGCGTGCTGCTCGTGTAAGTGAAGCGTACGTTGAGCGATTCACTAACGGTGAAGTGACAGGTAAAACAGGTTCTTTAACTGCCCTACCTATCATCGAAACTCAAGCTGGTGACGTATCTGCATTCGTACCAACCAACGTAATCTCGATTACTGATGGTCAGATCTTCCTACAAACAGAACTGTTCACTGCTGGTGTTCGTCCTGCGGTAGATCCTGGTATCTCTGTATCGCGTGTAGGTGGTGCTGCACAAACTAAGATCATTAAGAAACTGTCTGGTGGTATTCGTACTGCTCTTGCACAGTATCGTGAACTTGCAGCGTTTGCTCAGTTCTCATCTGATCTTGATGACGCGACTAAGAAGCAGCTAGACCACGGTGAGAAAGTAACTGAACTTATGAAGCAGAAACAGTACGCTCCAATGTCTGTTTTTGACCAAGCTTTAGTTATCTTCGCAGCTGAAAAAGGCTATTTGAAAGATGTTGAGCTTGCTAAGCTTGCAGATTTTGAAGAAGCATTGCTGTCGTATGCTCGTGGTCAGTTTGCCGATCTAGCAAAAGAGATCGACACATCGGGTGCTTGGAATAATGAAATTGAAGCTCAGTTCGTGAAACTGGTTGAAGATTTCAAAGCAACCCAGACCTGGTAATTCGTTGGTGGCCTGTAATGGGTCACCCGAAAACGGAGAGTAACGATGGCCGGTGCGAAAGAGATTCGTAACAAGATCGGGAGTGTAAAAAGCACTCAAAAGATCACGAAAGCAATGGAAATGGTAGCCGCTTCAAAAATGCGTCGCTCGCAAGAGTCGATGGAAGCGTCTCGTCCATATGCTGACACAATGCGTAAAGTAATCGGTCATTTAGCGCTTGGTAACCTTGAGTATCGTCATCCGTATCTTGAGGAACGTGAAGCTAAGCGTGTTGGTTACATCGTTATTTCTAGTGATCGTGGCCTGTGTGGCGGCTTAAACATTAACTTGTTTAAGAAAGTCATGGCAGAAATGAAAACATGGTCAGAAGATGGTGTTGAAATTGATTTAGCCGTTATTGGCTCAAAAGCAACAGCATTTTTTAATAGCTACGGCGGTAACGTTGTCGCTCAGAACTCAGGCCTTGGGGATCACCCTAGCCTAGAAGAACTGATCGGTACTGTTGGCGTGATGCTAAAGAAATACGATGAAGGCCAGTTGGATCGACTATATGTTGTGAACAATAAGTTCATCAACACTATGGTACAAGAACCAGCAATTGAACAATTACTTCCTTTGCCTAAATCTGAAGATGAAGCAATGCAACGCACTCATGCTTGGGACTACATTTATGAGCCTGAGCCAAAACCACTACTAGATGCTTTATTGGTTCGTTATGTTGAATCACAAGTATATCAAGGTGTGGTTGAGAATTTAGCCTGCGAACACGTAGCGCGAATGATTGCGATGAAAGCAGCGACGGATAACGCTGGTGACATTATTGATGAACTGCAACTTGTGTATAACAAAGCCCGTCAAGCGGCGATTACACAAGAGCTTTCTGAAATTGTTTCAGGCGCTTCAGCGGTTTAAGCATAGGTATTTAAACAGTTTAGAGGATTAACGATGACTACAGGTAAGATCGTACAGATCATCGGTGCGGTAGTCGATGTAGAGTTCCCACAGGGCGAAGTACCTCGTGTATACGATGCTCTGAATGTTGTTGATGCACAAGAACGTCTTGTTCTTGAAGTACAACAGCAAATCGGTGGCGGCGTTGTGCGCTGTATCGTAATGGGTAGCTCAGATGGTTTACGTCGTGGCTTAACAGTAAAAAATACTGGCGCGCCAATTACAGTTCCAGTGGGTACTAAAACACTAGGTCGCATCATGAACGTTCTTGGTGATGCGATTGATGAGTGTGGTGAGATTGGTGCTGAAGAGCATTATTCAATTCACCGTGAAGCGCCAAGCTACGAAGAGCAGTCAAACTCGACTGAACTTCTAGAGACAGGTGTTAAAGTAATCGATTTAATTTGTCCATTCGCTAAGGGTGGTAAAATCGGTCTATTTGGTGGTGCAGGTGTAGGTAAGACCGTTAACATGATGGAACTTATCAATAACATCGCACTACAACACTCTGGCCTATCTGTATTTGCAGGTGTAGGTGAGCGTACTCGTGAAGGTAATGACTTCTACTTTGAAATGCAGGAAGCTGGTGTTGTAAACATCGAAAAACCTGAAGAGTCAAAAGTAGCAATGGTTTACGGTCAAATGAACGAGCCACCAGGTAACCGTCTACGTGTTGCACTGACTGGTCTAACAATGGCTGAGCGTTTCCGTGACGAAGGTCGTGACGTTCTATTGTTCGTTGATAACATTTACCGTTATACACTAGCAGGTACTGAAGTATCAGCACTTCTAGGTCGTATGCCATCAGCGGTAGGTTACCAACCTACACTAGCTGAAGAAATGGGTGTTCTTCAAGAACGTATCACGTCAACTAAGCAAGGTTCTATCACGTCTGTACAGGCGGTATACGTACCAGCGGATGACTTGACGGATCCATCTCCAGCAACAACGTTTGCTCACTTAGATGCGACAGTTGTACTTAACCGTAATATCGCAGCAATGGGTCTATACCCAGCGATTGACCCGTTAGATTCTACATCTCGTCAACTTGACCCACTAGTTGTTGGTCAAGAGCACTATGATATCGCTCGTGGCGTTCAATCGACATTACAGCGTTATAAAGAGCTAAAAGACATCATCGCTATCCTAGGTATGGACGAGCTATCTGAAGAAGATAAGCAAGTTGTATCTCGTGCTCGTAAGATTGAGAAGTTCTTAACTCAACCTTACCACGTAGCAGAAGTATTCACTGGTGACCCAGGTATTTACGTACCACTTAAAGACACATTAGCTGGCTTTAAAGGTCTACTTGCTGGTGATTACGATGACGTTCCTGAGCAAGCCTTCATGTACTGCGGTAAGATTGAAGACGCGCTTGAGAAGGCGAAGAAGCTATAAGGCTGATTAGGAGGCGATATGGCAGCAATGACCTTTCACCTAGACGTTGTAAGTGCTGAGAAAAAATTATTTTCAGGACTGGTTGAAACGATTCAGGTGACCGGTAGCGAAGGTGAACTTGGTATTTTCCATGGACACACACCGCTGCTGACCGCTATCACGCCTGGTATGGTGCGTATTGTTAAACAACATGGCCACGAAGAAATCATTTATGTTTCTGGTGGTATTGTTGAGGTTCAACCTGGTTCGGCAACTGTTCTTGCAGATACCGCAATCCGTGGTGAAGACCTAGACGCAGCTAAGGCAGAAGAAGCTAAGCGCAAGGCTGAGGAGAATATCCAAAATCAGCATGGCGACATTAACTTCGCTCAAGCGGCCAGTGATTTGGCTAAAGCGATCGCACAGCTTCGAGTTATCGAGCTGACAAAACGTTCGCGTTAATCAAGCACCATTAGAAAGAAGGCGACCAATTGGTCGCCTTTTCTTTTTAATTTTGTTTATTTCTTATTTTTATCTCACCCGTCGATCGGTTTTTTAGCATATAATTTACCTTCAGTATTAATTCCATTATCTATTGCGTTAGTAAGTAATGGATTTCATATTTTGGTTTTTAACAAGCTAGGCAAATTAAGTCAGCATAATAATAGAATGGGCTTTTCATGAACTTCAGTGCAGTAATTTTAGCAGCGGGTAAAGGCACTCGCATGTACTCAAATAAACCTAAAGTACTTCATACTTTGGCGGGCAAACCTATGGCTAAGCATGTTATTGATACATGCGAAGGTCTTGGCGCTCAAAATATCCATTTAGTGTATGGTCACGGCGGTGATCAGATGAAAGCTGAACTGGGTGAAGAGCGTGTTCAATGGGTTCTTCAAGCAGAGCAATTAGGTACAGGTCATGCTGTAAACCAAGCTGCACCAGAATTTGCTGATGATGAAAAAGTACTGGTTCTTTATGGTGATGTGCCACTAATTAGTGCTGAAACTGTAGAAAACTTATTAGATGCACAACCTACAGGCGGTATTGCTTTATTAACTGTTGTTCTAGACAACCCTATGGGTTATGGACGTATTATTCGTCGTAATGGCCCTGTAATCGCGATTGTAGAACAAAAAGATGCAACCGAAGAGCAGAAGCTCATCAAAGAGATTAATACGGGCGTAATGGTTGCTACAGGCGGTGATTTAAAACGTTGGTTAGCGGCTCTTAAAAATGAAAATGCTCAAGGTGAATATTACTTAACTGATATTATTGCGGCAGCGCATGATGAAGGTCGTGCTGTCGAGGCGGTTCACCCTGTTAGTCCTATTGAAGTTGAAGGTGTAAATGATCGTGCTCAGTTAGCTCGATTAGAAAGAGCTTATCAAGCAGCTCAAGCTCAAAAATTATTAGAGCAAGGTGTTATGCTTCGTGATCCAAGTCGTTTTGATCTTCGTGGTACATTACAATGTGGTATGGATATTGAGATTGATGCGAACGTAATTATCGAAGGTAATGTGACGTTAGGTGATAACGTGGTTATCGGTGCTGGTTGTGTACTTAAAGATTGTGAGATCGATGATAATACTGTTATTCGTCCTTACAGTGTAATTGAAGGTGCTACAGTTGGTGAAGAGTGTACAGTTGGTCCATTTACTCGTTTACGTCCAGGCGCTGAGTTATGTAATGATGCACACGTTGGTAACTTTGTTGAAGTGAAGAACGTTCGTTTAGGTGAAGGTTCTAAAGCTAATCACTTAACGTATCTTGGTGATGCAGAAATTGGTAAGCGTGTAAATGTAGGTG
Organism: Aliivibrio fischeri; assembly: GCF_009727955.1. Lineage (GTDB taxonomy): Bacteria > Pseudomonadota > Gammaproteobacteria > Enterobacterales > Vibrionaceae > Aliivibrio > Aliivibrio fischeri_A. The sequence continues at coordinate 78,355 of NZ_WOBR01000001.1, forward strand.
CTGGTGTAATTACTTGTAATTACGATGGTGCGAACAAGTTTAAAACAATTATTGGTGATGACGTATTTGTTGGCTCTGATAGTCAGTTGATTGCTCCTGTTACTGTTGCTAATGGCGCAACGGTTGGTGCTGGTTCTACAGTGACTAAAGATGTGAATGAAAATGAACTTTACATCAGCCGCGCTAAAGAGCGTCGCATTGCTAATTGGCAGCGTCCAACTAAAAAATAATTAATAGATAATCTATTGATAGTAAAAAGAAGCCATTAGGCTTCTTTTTTTATCTGTCTAATCTATAGACAAAATTGAGACAAAAAAAATGCTGACCGAAGTCAGCATTTTTAAAAATTCTATTCGAGAAATTCGAATTAAGCTGGAGTAACGTCTGCAGCTTGTGGGCCTTTTTGACCTTGTTCAACAGTGAAAGTTACCGCTTGGCCTTCTTTCAGAGTTTTGAAACCTTCAGTTGCGATAGCACGGAAGTGAACGAATACGTCAGCGCCGCCGTTATCTTGAGTAATGAAACCGAAACCTTTCTCTTCGTTGAACCACTTAACGATACCAGTTGATTTAGACATAATAAATCCTAATTTTTTTAAATTAAATAATTCGCATAATGCGAAGTTGTAGCCATAAAGAATTATTTATTTGAGGTAAAACATATGTATAAAAAGCTTCAAGCATAACTGGTAAAGCAGTATAACGAAGGTTTCAAAAGCATAATATTACAGATAAATAGGTCTGTTTACAGGCCGAGCAAAATAATAGCATTTTTTAACCGATTGTATAGCATAATTTCAAATTTGAATGAAAATAAGGCTAAATTTTAATTAGCCTTATTACGCCGTACGGTCTTAGGATAAAAAGAATCGATAAGCTAGATTATCTGTCTCATCTTTCCATTGATAACCAAGCTCTTCAAGGTGTTTTGAAAAACTAGCAAGATCAGAATCTGTTAGTTCAAAACCACATAACACACGTCCATAATCTGCACCGTGGTTACGATAATTGAAGAGGCTGATATTCCAGTGAGTACCTAGAGTACTTAAGAAGCGAACGAGCGCTCCTGGATATTCTGGAAATTCAAAACTGTATAAACGTTCTTGTATTGTTTTTGATGGTTTACCACCAATCATATAACGTATATGTAGCTTAGCCATTTCATCATCAGATAAATCCACAACCGGGTATTCTCCCTTTTGTAGATCATTAATGATGTTATCAAGCTCTTCTTGCCCTTCTTGTAAGCGAACACCAACAAAAATGTTAGCTAGCTTATCGTCGTTGTAGCGGTAGTTAAATTCAGTAACAGCTCTGCCACCAATTAGATTACAAAATTCAAAGAAAGCGCCCTGACGTTCAGGAATCGTTACTGCTAATAGCCCTTCTCTTTTTTCACCTAACTCACAGCGTTCAGATACATAACGTAAACCATGGAAGTTAGTGTTTGCACCAGAAAGTACGGTTCCTAATTGTTTATTTTCTAATTGATGCTGATCTGCAAATTTTTTCAGACCAGCTAATGCCAATGCACCTGAAGGTTCAGCAATCGCTCTTGTATCTTCAAAAATATCTTTTACAGCAGCACAAATTTCATCACTAGATACACTAATATGGCCATCAAGGTATTTTTGACATAAACGGAACGTTTCATCACCAATACGTTTAACGGCTACGCCATCGGCAAACATACTCACTTGATCAAGAACGACAGGCTCGCCAGCATCTAAAGCCGCTTTTAAGCAAGAAGAGTCCTCTGGCTCAACGGCGATGACTTTTATTTCAGGCATGAGTTGCTTTATTAGCACAGCAATACCCGCGGCTAAACCACCACCACCAACAGGCACAAAGATATAATCGAGATGACCATTTTGTTGCAGCATCTCCATTCCAATTGTCCCCTGACCTGCAATAACAAGTGGGTGGTCAAACGGAGGTACAAAAGTATAACCGTGGAGTTGTGATAAACGTTCTGCTTCTGCTTTGGCTTCATCGAAATTACTGCCATGTAGAACCACATTCCCACCAAAACCTTTTACGGCTTCAACTTTGATATCAGGTGTCGTTTTAGGCATAACAATGGTCGTTTGAATACCAAGCTTGGTTCCTGATAGCGCCATACCTTGAGCGTGATTGCCCGCAGATGCAGCAATAACCCCTGCATTTTTTTGTTCTTTAGTTAGACTTGCAACCATATTATAAGCGCCACGAAGTTTAAAGGAGTGAACCGGTTGACGGTCTTCTCGCTTTAATTGAACTCGGTTATTAATGCGCTCAGATAAACGAGGCATATCTTGAAGTGGTGTTACTGTTGCTACTTCATAGATTGGCGCTCGTAAGATCTGACGCAGATATTCTGCGCCAGTTTGATATGAAGAGTTGCTCATAGGCTTACCCTTCTAACTTAGATTTATCACGTACTGCACCTTTATCTGCACTGGTTGCCATACTTGCATAGGCTTTTAGTGCAAAAGAGACTTCACGTTGACGATTAACAGGTTTCCAACCGAGTTCATCTTGTTTCGCTCGACGAGCTTGCAGTTCTGATTCAGGTACATCAAGAGTAATTGAACGACTTGGGATATCGATGGTAATGATATCGCCATCGTTCACTAAACCTATCGTACCACCACTTGCTGCTTCAGGAGATGCGTGACCTATAGATAGGCCCGATGTACCACCAGAGAATCGACCATCAGTTAAAAGAGCACATGCTTTGCCTAAGCCCATTGATTTTAAGTAAGTGGTTGGGTAAAGCATTTCTTGCATACCCGGCCCACCTTTTGGACCTTCGTAGCGAATAACAACCACTTCACCGGCTTTAACTTTTCCACCTAGAATTCCTTCTACCGCAGAGTCTTGGCTTTCAAAAACAATGGCAGGACCTTGGAATTTTAGATTTTCTTCATCAACGCCAGCGGTTTTTACAATACAACCATCAACAGCGATATTACCAGATAGGACAGCTAGACCACCTTCTTGGCTAAAGGCATTTTCTTTGGTTCGAATACACCCTTCTTTTCGATCGTCATCAAGGCGATCCCAACGACAATCTTGTGAGAATGCTTTAGTTGTTCGGATCCCTGCTGGGCCTGCGCGGAAGAACTTAAGCACCTCTTCGTTTTCAGTTTGCATAATATCGTATTGTGCAAGTTGCTCTTGCATGGTTAAACCAAGAACTGTTTTTGTTTGATTGTTTAGAAGTCCTGCTCTATCTAACTCACCAAGGATTGCCATTACCCCACCTGCACGGTGAACATCTTCCATATGATATTTCGGTGTTGATGGAGCTACTTTACATAGATGAGGAACTCGACGAGACATTTCATCAATGTCACTCATATCGAAATCAATTTCACCTTCCTGAGCTGAAGCCAAAAGGTGAAGAACGGTATTACTTGAACCACCCATTGCGATATCAAGTGCCATGGCATTTTCAAATGCAGCGCGATCGGCAATATTTCTTGGAAGAGCGGATTCATCATCTTGCTCATAATAACGCTTTGTTAATTCAACAATACGTTTACCTGCATTAATAAACAGCTGCTCACGATCGGCGTGAGTGGCTAGCATTGACCCATTACCAGGTTGAGATAAACCAAGAGCTTCGGTTAAACAGTTCATTGAGTTAGCGGTGAACATTCCTGAACACGATCCACAAGTTGGACAAGCTGAACGTTCGATCTGCTCACTCTGAGCATCGGAAACCGTAGGATCGGCACCTTGGATCATTGCATCAACAAGATCCAGTTTGATGATTTGATCTGAAAGCTTCGTTTTTCCCGCTTCCATTGGGCCACCTGACACAAAAATCACCGGAATATTAAGACGCATTGCAGCCATCATCATTCCTGGAGTAATTTTGTCACAGTTAGAAATACATACCATTGCATCAGCGCAGTGAGCATTAACCATGTATTCAACAGAATCTGCAATGAGTTCACGTGATGGCAGAGAATAAAGCATGCCACCGTGACCCATAGCGATACCATCATCAACGGCGATAGTATTAAATTCTTTGGCGATACCACCTGCTTTTTCTATCTCACCAGCAACAAGTTGCCCCATGTCTTTAAGATGTACGTGACCCGGAACAAATTGAGTAAATGAGTTAACAACAGCAATGATGGGTTTACCAAAGTCATCTTCTTTAACGCCAGTTGCACGCCATAAAGCGCGTGCTCCGGCCATGTTACGTCCGTGAGTTGTGGTGGCTGAACGATAAGTTGGCATTGTTATATCCTTATAAATTATTTAGCTGATGGTGCATTTTCTGGGTATACGTAATCTAACCAACCCCATTTATCTTCGGTTGTTCCATTGAACAGACCAAAGTAAGCGGCTTGGATCTCTTTTGTGATAGGACCACGTTTACCTTCACCAACGGTAATCTTGTCAACAGAGCGTACTGGAACGATTTCAGCCGCTGTGCCTGTCATAAATACTTCGTCTGCAAGATATAATGCTTCGCGTGCAATGTTTTCTTCGCGGATTTCATATCCCATATCTTTTGCAAGCGTCATGATAGAGTCTCGAGTAATTCCCGGTAAAATGGCACTGGTTGCTGGTGGTGTAGAAAGAATACCATCACGAACAACAAATAGGTTTTCACCTGCACCTTCAGAAAGATAGCCATCAACACTTAACGCGATACCTTCATCGTAACCATGACGACGAGCTTCACCACCAACCAATAAAGAAGATAAATAGTTACCACCTGCTTTTGCTGCGGTTGGAATGGTATTTGGTGCAGCACGATTCCAACTTGAAATCATGGCATCAACCCCATTTTCTAATGCTTCTTCTCCTAGGTAAGATCCCCATGGGAATGCAGCAATAATGAGTTCCATTTCCGTATTTTCTGGTGGGCAAACACCTAAACCTACGTTTCCTACAAAACCTAAAGGACGAATATAAGCAGAATCGAGTTTGTTTTGACGTAAGGTTTCACGTGTTGCTTCCATAATTTCTTCTTCAGTATATGGAATTGGGAAGCGATAAATTTTAGCGGAATTTTTTAAACGTTTTGCGTGCTCTGGGTGGCGGAAAATAATTGGACCATTTGGCGTGTTATAACAACGCACCCCTTCAAAAACGGATGTTCCATAATGCATTGCGTGAGTTAGAACGTGCACATTTGCGTCTGCCCAAGGAACCATCTCACCATTAAACCAAATAAAATCTGCTGTCTTTGACATTGTCACTAATCCTTATGCGCGATGTAATGTAGAAACGTTAACGGCGGTAATATCCCAAAGCTTTTCTATTTGATTAGTAAGAAGGCTAATTGGTCGGTCACTTTCTACGATGATTTCAATTGCAGCTACTTTGCTGGCTTGATTTTGTGTTGCTAATACTTGCTTGATGATAAAACCACGGTGACGAATAACGCGTAATACACGTTCTAATAAAACTGGTCTATCGTTAGCTTCAATCTCTAAAATATAACGTTGCATTATTCTCCCTCCACCATATCTTGGTTTGCAGCACCTGGCGGAACCAAAGGCCATACGTTTTCTTCTTCTGAAATAAGAACATGCAGCAGATAAGCGGTATCGCTTTCAAGCATTTCTTTTAAAGCAGGTTCTACTTCTTCTTTTGTTGTTATGGTTTTTCCTGGAATACCAAAGGCGGCAGCAAGAGCAACAAAATCAGGATTATCATCAAGAATAGTTTCACTGTGGCGGCCATCAAAAAATAGTGATTGCCATTGACGAACCATACCTAAACGTTGGTTATTAATAAGAACCATCTTCACAGGGATTTGTTTACGCTTAATCGTACCGAGTTCTTGTACATTCATCATGAAAGAACCATCACCTGAAATCAGAATAGATTGATCATCAGGACGAGCCACTTTTGCTCCCATCGCAGCGGGTAAACCGAACCCCATGGTGCCAAGACCTGCGGATGTTAGGTAATTTTCTGGAGCTCGAGGTTGGATGTGCTGAGCTGCCCACATTTGATGTTGGCCAACATCTGTCGATACGATAGAGCTGTCTGGCATCATGTCAGAAAGTTGCTTTAATAGCAGAGGGGCATAAATTAATTCACCCGGGTGATCGTAGCGCCATTTAAATTCAGAGCGAAGAGAAGAAACATGTTCTAACCAAGGGGTAAGGTCTTGTTCTAGTTTCAATTGAGGAAGAATAACCTTTATATCACCACGTAGTGTTGAATGAGCATGGCGAAGCTTATTGAATTCTGCTGCATCAATATCGATATGGATTACTTTTGCGTGAGGTGCAAAGCTTTCTAATTTTCCTGTCACACGGTCATCGAAACGGGCACCAACAACAATTAATAAATCGGATTCTTGAACTATTAAGTTAGCAGCTTTAGTGCCGTGCATACCTACCATACCAAGATAGTGAGGATCGTGTCTTCCTATTGAACCTAAGCCTTTTAATGTACTCACTGAAGGCATAGGGTTATTAGTTAAAAAATCACGAACAGAGTCGGTTGCGTGAGCCAGTTGAACACCACCACCCACATACAATACCGGTTTGTTACTGGCTTTTAGTAACGTCTTGGCGGCTTCAATTGCTTCAGTAACAACAACAGGGATACTAGGTGCTTCAAAATATGGAAGAGAAGTAACAGGGGCTTCAGCGAGTTGCACATCTTTGGCTATATCAATTAATACCGGGCCGGGACGTCCTGACTTTGCTACCTCAAATGCTTCAGCAATCACAGGTGCAAGTTCATTGATATCAGTAACTAAATAACTGTGTTTAGTACATGAGAGAGACATACCGATGACATCCATTTCTTGGAAAGCATCTGTACCGATTAAATTACTCGCCACTTGACCTGTGATAGCAACAAGAGGAATGGAATCTAACATGGCATCAGCAAGACCGGTAATTAGGTTTGTTGCACCAGGGCCTGATGTTGCAAGGCATACAGCAACATCTTTGCTTGCTCTTGCCATTCCTATTGCAGCCATTGCTGCACCTTGTTCATGACGACATAAGATGTGCTCAACGCCACCATCATATAATGCATCATAAATAGGCATGATTGCCCCACCAGGATAACCAAAGACAGTTTCAATCCCTTCGTCTCTTAAGGCTTTAACTACTAATTGTGAGCCATTCATACTCTTTCGCTCCCTGCGTGAGTGGTTGTCTGTTTTCTCTCGCACATCATGTGCCCCCATATATCTTCCTGAACTTATAAAAAAACCCCCTTGCTTGTTGGCTTGGGGGTTTTTAGTGTGCTTGTAACTCTATTTTTTGCTCACACATCCCCGAGCGGTGACCAGAATCACCACTAGAATGTTAATAATCAGAATATTCAGTTGAGCAAAAAAGGTCATTTAATCTATCCGTAAACGTTTTCTTTTTGATATTTCGTTACATTAACTTAGTGGTAACACAGACATGGCTCTCATGACAAGAAAAAACTATCATTTAATTCACAATTCTCGTTCATTTAGCGCTTATATATAACAAAAACATAAAATCAATACAGATTGGTCTTTAATAAAATAAGTTGGGTAGATAAATGGGATTAGCAATAATACACAGTCGAGCTTGTGTCGGTGTAGAAGCACCACCAGTGACGGTTGAAGTTCATATCAGTAATGGGATGCCAGGATTTAGTCTGGTTGGCTTACCAGAAACAACAGTAAAAGAAGCAAAAGACAGAGTAAGAAGTGCAATTATTAATGCTAACTTTGAGTTTCCATCTAAAAAGATCACCGTTAATTTAGCACCTGCGGATCTTCCAAAAGAAGGTGGACGATTTGATCTTCCTATTGCTCTTGGGATCCTAGCTGCGTCAGGTCAAATACCTGAAAATAAATTGGATGGTCATGAGTTTGTTGGCGAGTTAGCTCTTTCTGGTGAGTTACGTCGAGTAAAAGGTGTTTTACCTGCCGCCCTAGCCTCACTTAATGCTAAACGTTGCTTAGTTGTTCCGGATGACAATGGGGATCAGGCGGCTTTAGTCGGCAAAGATATTCACAAATCTGCGCCTCATCTACTAGCTGTGTGTGGTTTTTTGTGTGGGCAACAGCAACTCAGTTTATTAACTAGCCCTCAGATAGAAGAGCAATCTTTATCTTTAGAGCGTGATTTACAAGATATTATTGGTCAACAGCAGGGTAAACGAGCATTAGAAATCGCGGCGGCGGGAGGACATAATTTATTGTATTTAGGTCCTCCCGGTACAGGCAAAACCATGCTCGCTTCTCGTATGAGTGATTTATTACCAGAAATGACCAATGATGAAGCGTTAGAAACCGCAGCGGTAGCCTCGTTAACTCATCAAAATATTACAGAATCTAATTGGCGAGCCCGCCCTTTTCGTTCCCCTCACCATTCTAGTTCTATGGCGGCATTAGTGGGTGGCGGCTCTATTCCTCGACCGGGGGAAATATCATTAGCTCACAATGGTATTTTATTTTTAGATGAGATGCCGGAGTTTGAAAGAAAAGTGCTTGATTCACTGCGGGAACCACTAGAATCTGGTGAGATAGTCATCTCACGCGCCGCGAGTAAAACACGTTTTCCTGCTCGTTTTCAATTGGTCGGAGCATTAAACCCAAGCCCTACGGGTTATTATGAAGGGAACCAAACTCGAACCAATCCGCAATTGATTTTACGTTACCTTAATCGAATATCTGGCCCCTTGTTAGATCGTTTTGATATGTCATTAGAAATACCGCTATTGCCGAAGGGAACGCTAACCGAGGGTGGAGATAGAGGCGAAAGTACGCAAGCAGTAAAACATCGAGTTTTACAGGCTCGTGCTCGAATGTTAGAGCGTAATGGTAAAGTGAATGCGCTATTAGGAAGTCGAGAAATTGAAAAGCATTGTCCGCTAGATAAAGAAGATGCCGCATTTTTAGAAAATACGCTACATCAGTTAGGGTTATCTATTCGTGCTTATCATCGGATTATTAAGGTAGCGCGTACTATTGCTGATTTATCTGCGGAAGATAAAATTCAACGAATCCACTTAGCTGAAGCCGTTGGTTATCGAGCGATGGATCGATTATTAAAACAATTATCTGCACAAGCGGTCTAATCCATTAATTGAGATGTAATGAAAGATTACTCACAAAAGAAGGCCTGACTTGTTATCATGTGGATAATATTCACTCTAATCTATAAATGAAGAGTCCTATGATTGCTAATATTAGGCTGGTTATCAGTGTATTACTTGTAATGCTGAATACAGCATTAACATCTTTAATTATCAGCTTCTTTGCAATAATTAAATTGCTTCTTCCTTTTGCTATCGTGAAAAAAATTACAGTATCGATGGCAAATAAAACATTATGGGGATGGGCAACATTAAATCTGTGGATGCTCAATATTAACAATAATATTGAGTGGGAGATTGAAGGTGGTGAAAGCTTATCTCAAGATAATTGGTACCTTTTATTATCAAACCATGTGAGCTGGGCCGATATCGTCATTTTGTCTTCGGTAATGAAAGATAAAATACCGATGACTAAGTTTTTCTTGAAGTATGAGTTGCTTTACGTTCCTTTTGTGGGGCTTGCGTGTTGGGGGGCGGATATGCCATTTATGCGCAGAGATCCTGAACGTCGTGAAGATGATTTTAAAGCGATTCAAAAGTCTTGTGAAAACTTTCGTGCTGTTCCTACAACGGTGGTTAATTTTGTTGAGGGAACACGAGCTACGCCTGAAAAGCTGAAAGATGCAAGAACACCTTACCAACATTTGTTTAAGCCAAAGGTTGGTGGTATCGCTTTTACTCTTTCAGCTATGGGTGAATTATTTGATGGGATTGTTGATGTCACACTTGCGTATCCTGATAACCAAGAATCACCATTTATCGATATGCTACAAGGGAAATTGACCAAAGTTGTTGTTCGTATTAACTTGCATCCAAATGATGAAAAAGTGAATGGCGATTATTTTGGAGATAAAACTTTTAAGCGTGGCTTTCATAAGTGGGTAAACGACTTATGGAAAGAAAAAGATGAGTACCTTCAAGGTGTTTTAAAAACCAAAGAATAAAAAAAGGGAGCGATAATTCGCTCCCTTTTTATTTGTTTATTTTTTACTTTTTAAGTAACCAGTTTACTAACTCGTAGTACTCATCAGCGCTTTTGATTTTGCCTGTTTCAACAAGGTACTTGTTGTTAACGATTAACGCAGGAACACCTGTTAAACCACTGTCTTGGAATGATTTATCAAAACGGTTAACCATAGAGTTAATAGCAAAGCTATTGTATGTACCGTCGAACTCATCAGCATTAACGCCTTCATCTAGGAAGATCTGACGAATTTCTTTTTCATTACGTGGTGGTTTGTTCATTGTATGAATACGGTTGAAGAAAACAGGAACCATTTTATCTTCGATGCCTAGAGAAACCATTGTTGCATAGGCTTTACTCATTGATAAGCCCATTGGTCCACCCATGAATGAAACGTGAGTTTTCTTAAACGTTGCATTATCTGGTAGTGTTTTCTTTAGACCCTGAATAAGCGGTTCAAAGCTATTACAATGTGGGCAGTAAAAAGAGAAAAATTCATTCACTGTTGGTGTTTTTGATTCAGGTAGGTCAAGAACTTTGTAGTAATCGCCTTCTGTAAAGTTTGCTGCATTTACTGAAAAACTCAGTACTAAAGCACCAAACAGTGCCATCATTTTCTTCATCATGTGTAACTCTCTCCAATCCATTTGTGATTAGTATTATATTTTACCATTGTGGCATCAGTTCTAAAGGCGCATCGTTTAATGCGGCTATTTGTTCTTTAAATCCGAGTACCTGACTTTCCCAGTATTTTGCGTCGGCAAACCATGGAAATGCAATAGGAAAAGCAGGATCTTGCCAACGTTTTGCAAGCCATGCCATGTAGTGCACCATTCGTAGACCACGTAAAGGTTCAATTAGTTTCAACTGGTTGTGGTCAAAATCGCAAAACTCAGAATAAGATTCCAACAAAATATCTAACTGAACAAGCTTATCTTGGCGATCACCATTTAACAGCATCCAGATATCTTGTGCGGCTGGGCCATTTCTGGCGTCATCCAAATCAACAAATAATGGACCATCACGCCATAAAATATTGCTAGGGTGACAATCACCGTGCAGTCGAATGGATTTACTTGGTTGCCAGTGTTGTTCGATTTGTTGAATCAACATATCCATATCAGAGAAAAAGCTATTTTCTAAATGTGTCGGGATAAACGAGCTGTTTTCTAATAGTTTTCTTGGTTGATACAAGTACTCATCTAGCCCTATTGTTGGACGATGTTGAAATAACTCGGATTCCCCTACTTTATGAATGCGGCCTAAAAAACGTCCCACCCACTCTAATTGATCAAAATTATCGACCTCAAATGTGCGGCCTCCTAAGCTGTCAAAAAGTGCAAACCAATAACCATTGGCTGAGTGTAGGGTTTTGCCGTTAATTTCCAATGGAGCAGCGATTGGAATATCTTGTTGAACAAGTTGTCGAGCAAATAAGTGTTCTTCAAGAATTTGCGCTTCAGACCAGCGTTGTGGACGATAAAACTTCACAACATAACGACGTCGTTCTTCGTCGGTAAATTGATAGACACGGTTTTCATAACTGTTTAAAGCAAGAAAACCTGACTCTGCTCTAATGCCGATATCAGCAAGAGCATTCCAGAGTAAATCAGGGGTAAGCGTACTGAAATTAAAAGCGTGTTCAGACATAGTCATTCTCAATAAAAAAGGCTCATCATGAGCCTTTTGTGTCAGTAATAAGGTGATTATAGCTTTTTAAAGAATCGACTTTCAGCTTTTATCACTTGGCCATCAGAATTCGTTATTTCAAATTCAATTGTTGTGATGGTTTTATTTAATTTGGTTTCACTTGCTCCTAAGCTTATAGGTAAGCTTAATACCTCACCGGCTTTAACATTCACACGTTGCTCTCCATACCAAGTAAGATTATCAATGCCTGTTACATTAAGTTCGTATTCTTGAATTTGTTGGGTTTTATTAATGATTTTTAAGGTGTAAGTATTTTCGATTAAACCTGAACTGCTGACTCTGGCTAATTGGTTTCTATCGCGTAAAACATCTAGCCCCATAGGTTCTACCGTTGCTATTTGAGTAATAAATAGCCCTATCATCAGCAACATAACGACGCCATAACCAATTAACTTTGGACGCAGAACATGAGTTTTATGTCCTGCTAATTTATGTTCAGTGGTATAGCTGATAAGGTTTTTGTCATATTTCATCTTATCCATGGTTTCGTTACACGCATCAATACAAGCGCCACAGTTAATGCATTCGTATTGCAGACCATCACGAATATCAATACCTGTCGGACAGACCTGTACACATAAATTACAGTCAATGCAGTCGCCTAATCCTAATTCTTTTGGATCTTTTTTGCGTGAACGAGGACCACGAGTTTCCCCTCGTTTTGGGTCATAACCAACAATATAAGTGTCTTTATCAAACATGGCTGATTGGAAGCGAGCGTAAGGACACATATGCAAACAAACGATTGAACGCATCCACCCTGCGTTTCCATAAGTACAGCCAGCAAAGAAAAGAACCCAAAATGCAGGTAAAAAATCACTATTGAAAGTAAAAAAATCAACAACGAGTTCTTTTACAGGAACAAAATAACCGACAAAAGTAATGCCTGTTGCAATGGCGATAGCAATCCATGCGAGGTGTTTGAGTGTTTTTCGAAGAAACAAGTTTGGGGTCATTTTCATTTGATCTTGTTTACGACGTTTGTTGGCTGAGCCTTCTAATTTTTCTTCAAACCAAATGTACATGAAAGTCCAAACGGTTTGTGGACACAAATAACCACACCATACTCGTCCTAAAAAAGTGGTGATAAAAAACAACCCAAAGGCTGCAATCACAAAAAGAAGCGCAAGAAGAGTCAGGTCTTGAGGGAAAAGAGTCGTACCAAAGAAGCTAAACTGCTGATTTCCAATATCAAGTAAAATAGCTTGGCGCTCACCAAAGGAAATCCAAGGGGTGAGAATAAATAAGGCAAGGAGAAACCATGCTCCATAGCGGCGTAATTTTTGAAAAGTTCCTTTGCTTTGACGAACATAAATTCCAGAGCTTGGATTAAAGCGATCACTACTGGATTTGTGGGTCTTAGGGTTAAATTGCTTTGGAGTCACATCCTTGATGTCTATTTTTTCCTGACTCATTATTCTTCCTAAATATTATTATTATGATACCAAGTGAGTAATGTTGAGCATTATTTTTTACTTGGTAACTAGATGACATTGCGGATGAATTATAGCCTGATGACTAAAAGGAATACGTAAGAAGGTTCAAATTTAGTTAAAAAAGTGTGTTTTATTTGATAGGAAATCGATCTGGTTCGGTGACAAACCAGATCATCGCATGGTGAGTTACTTATAAAATCCCACGAGCTTTTAGAATTGCAGTTTTAAAATCATCTTCTTGGTCTTTAGCAAGACCTGGGATCATTTCTGTTTTTTCGCTATTACGCATTTTTAGGTGATAAATCAGAACATCGTCAGTAAGATCTTCTAATTTGCCTTCATATTTTGTTTCTTCTGCAAGTTTTACAATAAACTGCATAAGATTTAGTTCTGGTTCTTTTTTCCATTCAGGGTGAATTAATTCGATTAATTCATTTACGCGGTGACATTTCATTGAGCATTCTCCTTATAATTATTAGGGTTAGTATATATCAGTTATAAGGGATGTTAATACCAATTAGACTAAGTAAGTGGTCTGATAACGGTACATAAAAAATGATTCTCAGAAAAGAAAAAAGCGCAACCAATAGGCTACGCTTTTAAATTATGCCGCACATGAAATTTCTTTTTCAGTTTCTGTTTTTTCTGAAACCACTAAAGTCATTTCAGGTACGTTCTTTTTCGCAACAGCTGCTTTTACAAAGTGGCTGCGACGACGATCCACGCTATGAGTTGAAGCAGAGCGTGAGAACCTGACAGTCATAGGACGCATTATCTATCTCTATAGTCAGGCACTTCCTTGGCCAAATTAATGACCTAACTATTTATGAGTTACATCAAGGTGAAACTCTTTTTAGCTTTCGCCAATCCAAATAAATAGTCAGGATAATGTGTTTAAAAAACACCCTATAAGGGTAACATAAACTGTCAATTAGTCGAGGTGCATCTCAGCGTAATTATGATAACTGAGTAATAATAAGAGCATAAAACATGGATTGGTTAGGAGATAAAAATGTCTTTTTTTAAAAAAACGTTAGCGTCATTAGGCATTGGTTCTGCAAACGTGGATACGATCATTCACCATGAAGTTTTGATTCCAGGACAAAAAGCTCAAGTAACCATCGAAGTTACTGGCGGTGCAACGGCTCAAGATATTGATAATATTGATTTGAAATTATGTTGTCAGTACAAAAAAGAGGTTCATCGTAAAAGTGAAAACGGTTCACAAACCCAAATTATTAAACAAACTCATGTGTTAGCAGATTGGAGTTTGCCTTATGCGTTTACGATAGAGCCAAAACAAGAGCGTAAATTTGAATTGGAATTAGACCTTCCATTAAACACACCAATTACGATTGGTGATGCCAAAGTGTGGGTTCAAACAGGGTTAGATATCTCTCTTGGTTTAGATCCTACTGATAAAGATCCGATTACTGTTCGCCCTGATGATCTCTTTGATGGTGTATTAACTGCTTTAGAAACCGAAGGATTACGAATTCGCCAAGTTGAGTGTGAATTCATTAAAGGGTTTGATTTACCTTTTGTTCAAGAGTTTGAGTTCGTACCATTCGATGGTCCTTATCATGGTCGTTGGCGAGAGCTTGAAATGATTGCTCATAGAGCGGCTGATGAGCTGCAATTATGGTTCGAGATAGATAGAAGGCACCAAGGTGGGGCTTTAGGTTTATTATCCTCAATGCTTGGACGTGGTGAATTAAAAAGAAAATTAAGCCTACCAACTCGTTTAACGCCAGAAGAAGCCGGAAAGCAAGTAATTGATTTCTTAAATCAAACCACCTAATTGATAGGTTTGATGAAAAAATGACACATTTAAGCTTACAACTGTACGCTTAAATGTGTCATACTGATCTTATCGAGTAATCACTCTATGAGATAATTATGCCTACCTCCGCTCCATATTCAAAAAAAGAAGAATTAGCGAACAGTTTAAGCCATGCTTTAGGGATGGTTTTTGGTGTTGTTGCTTTAATCTTATTGCTTTTAAAAGCCAATACAGTCAATGCTGATTGGTTAACCATAACCAGTATGTCTGTTTATGGTGCGAGTATTATTTTACTTTTTTTAGCGTCGACGCTTTACCATTCTATTGCCGCACCTAAAGCGAAAAGATTATTAAAAACCTTGGATCATTGTGCAATTTTTCTTTTGATTGCAGGTAGTTATACACCCTATTTATTGGTGAGTTTGAGAACACCATTAGCCTACTGGTTGATGGGCGTTATTTGGGCTATTGCGCTTATCGGCATTATTGGAAAAATTGTATTTGTATATCGATTTAAAAAATTGTCGCTAATTACTTATCTCATTATGGGATGGTTATCAGTGATTGCTGTGTATCAATTGGTTATTCATATTGATATTAATGGCGTGATTTTATTGGGGCTTGGTGGCGTAATTTACTCTTTAGGGGTTATTTTTTATGTCTCGAAAAAGATCCCATACAACCATGCTATTTGGCATCTGTTTGTTTTAGGTGGCTGCATTACTCAATTCTTTTCAATTTATTATTACGTAAAGCCGGTTTAATACCTGTTTATAAATAAAAATGGCCTAGTAGAAATACTAGGCCATTTTTCATTGTTACTGTGTTATCCGTTAGTGAGTTAAATTTAATATTAACCCTTCCAAAAGGCTGGGAAGAATAGAACCAATACGGTTAAAATTTCTAATCGCCCCATTAACATTCCAATACTGAGTATCCATTTTGCCGTATCTGGTAGTGTGGCAAAGTTACCTGTTGGACCAACAATATGCCCCATCCCCGGACCTACGTTAGCAACAGCTGTAACGGCACTGGTGATGCTCGTTACGGGATCGAGCCCTAAGCTACCTAATAATGCTGAGATGATGATGATGGTTAATAGGAAGGTAAAGACAAGCGCAACAACCGAACGTGCAATGTCATCGGTTACTGGACGGCCATTATAACGTTGAACAAAGATCCCTGATGGGTGGATCAGTTTCATCATTTGTTTATTCAACATGGTTGATGCAATCTGGAATCGGAAGATCTTTATACCACCTGCAGTCGAGCCTGAACATGCACCTGTTAGCATAACAAAAGCAAAGATGATGGCTGGAAATGCGCCCCATGATGTAAAGTCATCCAAACCAAAACCGGTTGTAGTTACAACAGAAATGATATTAAACACTGATACACGTAACGCATCCATAATGGCATAGTCATTATGAATCACTAACCAAATCGCAACTAATAAGCTGGTGATTAATACTAATTTTAGAAACCCAACGACCTGAGCATCTTTAAAGAGAACTTTGGGATCGCGCTTTTTAAGTACTTGAATAAAGAGTAAGAAAGGCAAACCACCTGCAAACATAAAGAATGATGCTACCCAGTGCGTGCTATTTGAAAAACGATTCATTGAACTATCAGAGGTGGAGTATCCTCCTGTGGATAGCGTAGTAAATGCGTGGTTTATGGCTTCAAATGGTGTCATCCCTGTCACTAAATAGCTTAAGAAACACAGCAAGGTTAAGCTTAAATACACATTCACTATGTATTTGGCGACATATTTGGTTCTCGGGGCGCTTTTATCTGACCAATCAGAAGATTCCGTTTGGAACAGTCGCATACCACCTACATTAAGCATAGGTAAGATGGCTACCGCCATTACAATAAAACCTACACCACCTAGCCACTGTAGCGTTGAACGCCATAATAAAATACTTGGTGCCATATCATCTAACCCACTAAGCACTGTTGAACCTGTTGTTGTGATGCCTGACATGGTTTCAAAGTAAGCGTCGGTAAAGCTGATGTGGTTAATAAACACAAAAGGAAGTGCAGCGAAAGCACTTGCAATGGTCCACACAAGTGTTGTTATTAAAAACATATCCCGCACGTTCATTTTAAACTGTTTACTGCGGCCCAAAGTTAAACAAGCAAATGCCACTATGTGAGTAATGGCAACCGCTTGTCCAAATTCGATAAAACCACCAGTACCTGTAAACAGTGCTACGAGTGTCGGGATATACATAAATAGGGCGAGTTTTGATAAAACAAGCCCTATTACAAATAGGATCGGTTTGTAGTTAACCATAATTATAAGAAGAACGGACTCGGTTGGAATAAGCGTTCTACATCCTGAACGTATTTCTTATCCACTAGGAACATAACAACGTGATCATCCTGCTCTATCACGGTCTTATCGTGAGCGATTAATACTTCTTCGCCTCGAACAATTGCACCAATGGTTGTGCCCGGTGGCAGTTTAATATTTTGAACTTCTCTACCAACCACTTTTGATGTGGTTTCATCACCATGTGCAATGGCCTCAATCGCTTCGGCTGCACCACGACGAAGAGAAGATACGTTAACGATATCAGCACGACGAACATGCGTTAATAGCGCTGAAATTGTCGCTTGCTGTGGAGAGATCGCCACATCAATAACGCCACCTTGAACTAAATCAACATAAGCGCCACGTTGAATCAATACCATGACTTTCTTAGCACCCATGCGTTTTGCTAGCATGGCTGACATGATATTGGCTTCATCTTCGTTAGTGACAGCGATGAAAACATCAACTTGATCGATGTGTTCTTCACTTAGTAACTCTTGGTCTGCTGCATCACCACAAAATACAATGCTTTCTTCAAGCAGTTCAGATAACTCTTCTGCTCGTTTCATATTACGTTCAATCAGTTTAACGCTGTAGTTTTGCTCTAAGCGTCTCGCAAGACCTGCACCGATATTACCGCCACCAACAATCATAATTCGTTTGTATGGACGCTCTAAACGCTGTAATTCACTCATTACTGCACGGATATGGTTACTTGCAGCAACAAAGAATACTTCATCGTCAGCTTCGATAACGGTCGTTCCCTGAGGACGAATTGGTCGGCCTTGACGGAAAATAGCCGCAACACGAGTATCAATATGAGGCATGTGATCACGAAGTGCGGATAACGCATTACCGACGAGAGGACCACCGTAATAGGCTTTAACAGCAACAAGACTTACTTTCTTCTCTGCAAAGCTGGCTACTTGAAGTGCTCCTGGGTATTCGATTAAGCGTTCGATGTATCCAGTAACGAGTTCTTCTGGAGCGATCAAATGATCAACTGGAATCGCATCAGATTGGAAAAGGCGTTCTTTTTCTCTTAAATATTCAGGAGAACGAATACGAGCAATACGGTTTGGTGTATTAAATACAGTAAATGCAATTTGACAGGCGATCATGTTCGTTTCGTCGGAATTAGTGACGGCAACTAACATATCGGCATCTTGTGCACCGGCTTCTCTTAATGTATCTGGGTGACTAGCAAACCCTTGAACTACACGTAAATCGTATTTATCTTGCAACTCACGCAGTCGTTCAGAGCTCTTATCAACAACCGTAATATCGTTGTTTTCGCCCACCAAGTTCTCAGCTAATGTGCCGCCTACTTGACCTGCACCTAAGATGATGATTTTCATACCGTTTGCTCGCTCGTATTCCGATTAGGCTTTTTGTAGAACAGCGTAGTAGAAGCCGTCCATATTCTCTTCACCTGGAAGAATTTGACGTCCTGGTTTTTCAGGATCTGTATTATCAATTAACGTTGCATCACTTGTACGTGTTAAAAACGCTTTTACTTGATCGCAGTTTTCTAAAGGCGTAATTGAACAAGTCGCGTAAACCATGGTACCGCCAGACTTTAACTGTAGCCACATAGCATCAAAGATTTCACTTTGCAGTTCAGCCAATGCTTTAATGTCTTCAGAACGACGTAACCACTTGATGTCAGGGTGACGACGAATAACCCCTGTTGCAGAACAAGGAGCATCTAATAAAATGCGATCAAATTGTTCGCCTTTCCACCACTCTTCTGGATGACGAGCATCACCACAAATAACTTGTGCTTTAAGGTTTAAACGCTCTAAGTTTTCATAAACTCGTTTTAAACGTGTTTCATCACAATCAATGGCAACCACACTTGTATCTTGTGTGCGCTCTAAAATGTGCGCGGTTTTACCACCAGGAGCCGCACAGCAATCAAGAATTAATTCGCCATCTTGAGGTTGTAGGTACTCTGCTGATAATTGAGCAGCAGCATCTTGTACCGATACCCAACCTTGTTCAAAGCCAGGAAGTGTATAGACATCACGCGCTTTATCTAATAGCAGAGCATCCGTCGCTTGGCTGTGTGGCGTAACACTGATCTCTTCTTTTTCAAGTAGAGCTATATATTCATCACGAGTGTGGTGTTGGCTATTAACACGTAACCACATTGGTGCTTTACTGTTATTGGCTTCAACAATATTTTCCCATTGTTCTGGGTAAGCTTGTTGTAGCATTTTCAATAACCAGCCCGGATGACCATATTTACCTGAGTCATGACTTACTGATTTCGCATCCAACTCTTCTTGGCTACGTTGATAATTGCGTAATACCGCATTGATCAGTCCACGTAGTTTTGGACCTTTTAAATTCTTTGTACCTTCAACGGTTTCCGCTACTGCTGCGTGTGCAGGAATACGCATGAAACTCAGTTGGTAAATACCCACAAGAATTAGATGATGGAATACTCGTTGTTTTCCCTTTAATGGCTTATCCATTAATGATTGAGCAACAGACTCTAAACGAGGAAGAAAGCGCAGTACGCCATAGCAGATCTCTTGCAGTAAAGCTTGGTCACGAGGTTTGATCTCAGATTGAGCTTTTGGAAGCGCTGAAGAGAGAGAATGACCCTGATCGACAACTTGATAAATAACTTTGGCTGCCGCAGCACGAACGTTCATGTCATCACCTAAAATATGGTTGGCAAAAATAAAAAGGCAAATACGATATTTGCCATTTAAAAACGAAGGTGGCAATTATGCCACCTTTTTATATTTTTGAAGAATTAGTTAAGGGTATTACCCACTTCAAACCATTCTTTACGAGAATTCAAAATATCTTGAACACCCATTGCTTTTTTTCCAGGTACTTGCAGTTGTTCAAAGACAATGGCATCTGAACCTGTCGCAACATAAATGCCCGTTTTATCCGCTTGGATAATGGTGCCTGGTGTTGCATTTCCGGTATAGCTTTCAACACGAGATTGCCATACTTTAATGGCTTTATCTTCAACAGAGAAGTGACTCATTGGCCATGGATTAAAAGCACGAACACAGCGTTCAATAGCAATGGCATCCATTGTCCAATCAATCTTTGCTTCTTCTTTGCTTAGTTTTTTCGCGTAATTAGCCAGTTCATCATCTTGTTTTTGTGCAATAGCAGAGCCATCAGCAATATCAGATAAACAATCAACTAAAGCGATTGGGCCTAGTTCAGCTAATTTGTCGTACATTGAGGCGCTTGTATCGCTTGCTTCGATAGGCAAAGTTGCAATCTTCAACATATCGCCAGTATCTAAACCAATATCCATTTGCATGATGGTTACGCCAGTTTCTGCATCACCAGCCCAAATAGAGCGTTGAATAGGTGCAGCACCACGCCAACGAGGAAGAATCGAGCCATGAACGTTAATGCAACCCAGTTTTGGTGTATCTAACACCGCTTGTGGTAGCAGTAAGCCATAAGCAACCACAACCATTAAATCAGCATTTTGGTCAGCAAGTTCTTGCTTTGCTTCGTCACTCTTAAAGTTTTCAGGCTGGAACACAGGAATATTGTGCTCAAGCGCCAGCTCTTTTACTGGGCTTGCTGTTAGCTTTTTACCGCGACCCGCAGGGCGATCAGGTTGAGTGTATACGCCAATCACTTCATGGTGAGAGTCGATAAGTGCTGATAAATGGCGAGCAGCGAAATCGGGTGTGCCCGCAAAAATAATGCGTAATGGTTTGCTCAAATTAACCTCGGTATCAATTACTGATTTTTAGCGTTGAATTTTTTGATTTTCTCTAGTTTTTCTTTAATACGCTTACGCTTTAGCGGCGATAAGTAATCAACGAATAACTTGCCATCAAGGTGATCCAGTTCGTGCTGAACACAGATAGCTAATAAATCATCAGCATCAAAGCTAAATTCATTACCATCGCGATCAAGAGCGCTAACTGATACCTCTGCTGAGCGAGGAACGAGTCCTTTTGCGCCAGGAACAGACAAACAGCCTTCTTCAATACCATCATCACCACTTTTTTGTGTGATAACAGGATTGATTAAAACCATTGGTTCGTCACGAGTTTCAGAAACATCAATCACAACGATACGTTGGTGAAAATCGACTTGTGTAGCAGCAAGGCCAATACCTTCTTCGTCGTACATGGTTTCAATCATGTCATCGACAAATTTTTGGATTTCAGGTGTTACTGCTTCTACCGGTTTTGCTACGGTACGTAGACGGTCATCCGGGAACGTTAATACTTCTAATAAAGCCATAAATACTCAAAATGTTGAACTGCGCCGAAAACGGCATAAACCTAATAGTTCCAATTCTAGACATTTTATTGAGCAAATGACAGCATCGGTTGGTATGTCTGACAAGGAAAGCGGACCATGTTAAAAAAAACACTCATTTTTTCATCATTAATTAGCGTAATTTTATTCTCATCACCATCGATATCAAGTGATGATAAATTGGTTTTAAAACAAGATTATCCGGAACAATACACCGTTAAAAAAGGGGATACTCTTTGGGATATTTCGGCGTTATTTTTAGATAGCCCTTGGTTTTGGCCAAAATTATGGAAAATTAACCCAGATATAAATAATCCTCACTTAATTTATCCTGGAGATGAATTAACGTTAAGTTGGCACAATGGTAATCCGGTATTAAGTGTTAAACCGCTTAAAAAATTGTCGCCTAAAATGCGTAAGGTGGTGAAAGAGCCTGTTCCTACCTTAGCTACTAGCTTAGTGGTACCTTATTTACAGTCAGATCGTTTAATTGATGATGTGAATTACCAAACGTCTTACCGAGTACTTGGCACTAGTGATGGTCGTAAATTTTTAAGTTCGAGTGAAAGAGTGTACGTTGATGCTGAGCTATCGCATAAAGAATGGGGTATATACCGAGTCGTTAATGAATTTTCTCGTAAGGATGACAAAGCTTCATCTTATGCCCTTCGTCTTGTTGGTGTCGCTGAGCTAGCCGAAAGTAATGAAGATATGAGTGGATTAAAAATCGTTAAACAGCAACAAGAAATTGCGATTAATGATGTGGTTTTACCTATTTCTTCAGATGAAATAAAAACAGAATTAACCACAACGTTTTACCCTCAACCTGCACCAAAAGATATTGATGTATCCATACTTGGTTCCATTGATGGTGGTGAATACTTAGCGGTTAATCAAGTTGCAGTGATAGATAAAGGTAGTAATGACGGCTTATTGCAAGGAAGTATGTTTTCTTTGAAGGAGGAAGGAAACATTGTTAATGGCAATAAAGGCGAGTATTACTATGAAGTCGATAAAGACACCAAGAAAAAAGGCATTCAATTACCTCAAACGGAAATTGGTGAATTAATTGTTATTAGGCCTTATGAAAAATTTAGCTTAGCACTCATTACAAAAAGTGAAATGCCAATACACAAAGGTGTTATAGCGGTTTCTCCTGATGAGGAATAAATAACGTTATGTCCATTTCCGAAGAACATCTGTCGGCTTGGCTAACCTTATGCTTTTGTCCTAGAGTAGGCGGGAAGGTCATGTCCCGTTTACTCAGTGTCGATTCAGCTGAAAATATTCTTCAATACAATGATGAGCAATTACAAGCTTTAGGTCTCTCTTCATCTCAAATATCCTATCTAAAGCAGACGACAAATAAGCAGGTTGAAACCTGTTTGACTTGGCAAGAAAAGAGCTCTGAACATACGATATTGCCATTAACAGATCCTAGATACCCTAAATTGTTGTCTGAGATTAGCGCTCCACCTCCAGTGTTGTTTGTTAAAGGGGATGCTCTCTGTTTATCTGAGCCACAAGTGGCGATTGTCGGGAGCCGAAATGCCAGTCTGGAAGGATTGGATTGTGCTAAAGAGTTTGCTCGTTCTATTGTTCAGCATAATTATGTTGTAACCAGCGGTCTTGCACTCGGTGTCGATGGATATGCACATCATGGTGCAATAGAAGCAAAAGGGAAGACCATTGCTGTTCTTGGTTCTGGTCTAGAAAAGATCTACCCAGCCAAGCATCGCTCCTTAGCTCAGAGAGTGAGTGAAAATGGCGCCTTAGTTTCTGAGTTTAGGCCTGATGCTCCACCAAGAGCGGATAATTTTCCACGACGAAATCGAATCATTAGTGGTTTATCAACAGGGGTTCTGGTTGTTGAAGCAGCAGAGCGCTCTGGGTCTTTAATTACAGCAAGATATGCAAATGAACAGGGACGAGAGGTATTTGCTTTACCTGGCTCCATTCAAAATCCAACAGCTCAAGGTTCGAATGGTTTAATTAAATCTGGAGCAACATTAGTATCATCTCCTGATGATATTTTTAATGAAATTGGGGCTCTGACTGAGTGTGCACTATCTCATCAACCATCACTTTTCGAACAAGAAGTTATCACAGAACAATTGCCATTTCCTGAAGTGTTCGCTACCGTAGGCGGTGAGGCGACGCCTGTCGATATAATCGCAGAGCGGTGTCAGATGCCTGTACATGAAATCATGATGCAATTACTTGAATTAGAGTTGCAAGGTTTCATCGCTGCAGTCCCAGGGGGTTACATTAAAAAGCGGAGGGGCTAGCCATGATGGATGTTCTGATGTATCTATTTGAAACATATATCCATAGTGATGTTGAACTGAATGTAGAACAAGAAAAATTAGAAGATGAATTGCTAAAAGCAGGCTTTCACCAAGAAGCAGTATATAAAGCGTTAGATTGGCTAGAAGATCTGGCTCGTTTACAGGATACGGACGAGCACGCTCGTGTTGCAACAGGAACGTCAACGTCAATGCGAATTTATACTCAACAAGAAATTGATGGGATAAATACGGCATGTCGTGGTTTTTTACTTTTCTTAGAACAAATTAAAGTACTTACTAGCGAAACTCGTGAAATGGTAATTGAGCAAGTAATGGCTTTAGAAACGGATGAACTGTCATTAGATGATCTAAAGTGGGTTGTTCTAATGGTATTGTTTAATGTTCCAGGACAGGAAAGCGCTTATACACAGATGGAAGAGTTGTTGTATACCTCTGATGTAGGCTTGACTCACTAAGGCTGAGAGAATGTCTGGAAAGATTGATAAAGATTTATTTCAAGCGCATGAGCATGCGTTAGAGCATGAAATATGCCCTCAATGTAGCGGTGAACTAAGCATTCGTTATGGAAAAAGAGGTCCATTTTTAGGCTGTCAAAATTACCCTGAATGTGACTATATTCGTCCATTAAAAAGTAATGATGGTCATGTAGTGAAAGAACTAGGGATCCCATGCCCTCAATGTGAAAGTGAATTGGTGTTGAGACAAGGCCGATATGGAATGTTTATCGGTTGTTCTGCATATCCATCATGTACTCATATTGAATCTTTAGAACAAAAGAAAGAGTCGTCGCAGACAGAAACGGTTTGCCCTAGTTGTCATAAAGGACATCTACAAGAGAAACAATCTCGCTTTGGTAAATCATTTTACGCATGTGATGCTTACCCTGCTTGTCGTTTTGCGGTTAATTTAGAGCCACAGCAAGGGTGTTGTCAAAAATGTGGTTTTGAATTGCTTTTAAAAAAAGAAACAGCAGCAGGATCTCGTTTAATCTGTGCAGATAAAAAATGTGCAGAAGTTCAGAGCCAATCAGAGTAACTTAATCACAAGTATTAAGTTACTCATACCCTGAGATTTAAGAAAGAGCTTTAAAGGCTTGTTTATCTAAAATATTTGCAAGTTTAGAAAGCTCTTTTTGTAGCATTTCAGGGGAGTCGGCACACACGTTAATATGCCCCATTTTTCTACCCGCTCGCTTCTCTTTTCCATACCAATGAATATGGCAATTTGGCATTGTTAATATTTCATCTGGTAAGCTATCTTCACCTAAAATATTAATCATCGCTGTTGAGCGAAGTAATTGATTACCCGTTAATGGTAAGTTGCATACCGCTCGAATGTGCATTTCAAATTGGCAAATATCGGTCCCTTGTTGAGTCCAGTGTCCTGAATTATGCACTCGAGGAGCAATTTCATTGACAAGTAGCGTTCCGTCTACATCGAAAAACTCAATAGCAAGCACCCCGATATAATTAAGTTCATCAGCGATAGCGGTAAACATTTTATCGGCTTGTTGTTGTAAATTGCTTGTCCCTTCTAAAGCGGTTGATAAAGCAAGAACACCATCCACATGAATATTTTCAGTTAGTGGGTAAGTCACCATTTGACCGTTTTTATTACGAGCGCCAATGAGTGAAACTTCACGATTAAATGGGATAAATTGTTCAGCAACCATTGCTTGATTTGGAGAGCTTTTAATTAGTTCATCCATTTCTTTCCAAATAGCATCTACTTGAGATAGATCTTTTAAGCGCCATTGACCTTTTCCATCATAACCGCCTAAAGCACTTTTCAAGACCATGGGGATCCCTACGGTATCGATGGCTTTCAGAAAGTCCTGTTTAGTATTGATGTTATGGTACTTAGCATTTGCAACATGCGCATTATCTAATAACTTTTTCTCAAGGCGGCGATCACCGCCTGCTTTTATTGCATCAGGCGTTGGTTGGAATTTTCCACTTATACTGCAAATATCTAGAATATGATGGGGAATATGTTCAAATTCAGCCGTAATAACATCGACTTTCTTAATTGCTTGCTCTAAAGATAAATCAATCGGCTGTTGAGTTAATGGATGTACAATTTGTTGGCTATTAACATCATAAGCGATCACATCAATATTTAGTGGAGCACTAGCTAAAGACATCATTCGAGCTAATTGACCTGAACCTAAAATAAGAACATTCATGATTAATCCTCTGATGGATCTGGGTTCTCTAACACCAATTCAGTTTGTTCTTTACGGAAAGCTTCAACCGCAGCCATTACTTCTTCGTTTGATGTTCCAATGATTTGAGCTGCAAGGATACCCGCATTAGCCGCTCCCGCTTCACCTATCGCAAGAGTACCAACAGCAATACCTTTTGGCATTTGTACAATTGAAAGTAATGAATCCATACCTTTAAGTGCGCGAGATTGTACTGGAACCCCTAAAACTGGAACACTTGTGAATGCTGCAGCCATTCCAGGAAGATGTGCCGCACCACCCGCACCTGCGATAATTACTGTAATTCCACGATCTTTTGCTTGAGTTGCATAATCGGCAAGTAATTGAGGTGTTCTATGGGCAGAAACCACTTTTGTCTCATAAGGCACATTAAAGCGGTCAAGCATCTCAGCGGCTAGTTTCATTGTTGGCCAGTCTGATTTTGAACCCATGATAATACCGACTTTCATTGTGAACTCCTTAAATAAAGATATTGGCAATATAGAAAAGTTATCCGCATTATACGGTTATTTTTTATTAAGGAAAACGTTTGCGTAAGGAAAAGCTAAACTTATTAATGAATGATGACAATTCAAAAAAGGAAAGCGGTTGTGTGATTTGAGTAGATCAATAGAATAGATACTATATATAGAAGAGAGTGGTATTAATGTGAAGAATCTAAATCAAGTCGTAGATGCTTTGAAGCTAGGGAATGTTATCGCTTATCCAACCGAAGGTGTTTTTGGTGTTGGTTGCGATCCTGATAACGAACAAGCGTTACTAAATTTATTGGATGTAAAAAAGAGACCAAAAGAAAAAGGACTAATTTTGATTGCTGCATCTATAGAGCAATTATTGCCTTATATCGATTTAGAACAATTAACAGAAGAGCAAGTAAATACCATTAAAGCATCATGGCCAGGTCCTGTGACTTGGATTGTTCCTGTTAAAACAACCACATTGCCTTTAGTGACGGGGCAATTTGATAGTATTGCTGTCAGAGTAACGGCTCACCCTCAAGTAAAAGCTATTTGTAATGCATTCGGTAAACCTATTACTTCAACGAGTGCTAACCTTTCAGGATTAGAGCCTTGTCGAAGTGTTGCCGAAGTTGAAGCTCAACTAGGAAATACGGGTGTAGTCATTTTTCAAGGCGAAGTAGGTAATCGAACTCAACCAACTGAAATTCGTGATGCGAAAACAGGTAATACGCTACGTCAGGGTTAATGCATCAATGATAGGTTTAAGGTAAGGTTACTCACATCATTTTAGTACTTTCATTGCAGGGAATATTTTTACATGGATAAGTATGCCGTTTTTGGTAACCCTATTAAACACAGCAAATCACCTTTTATTCATACTCTATTTGCTCGTCAAACAATGCAGGATTTAGAATATTCAGCAATTGAAGCACCAATAAATGGCTTTGTTGAATCAGTGACCGTGTTTTTTTCTCAACAAGGAAAAGGCTGTAATGTAACGGTTCCTTTTAAAGAAGAAGCGTTTCAGTTTGCTGATCAACTAACAGAAAGGGCAAAACTAGCAGGTGCGGTAAATACACTTAAAAAATTGGATGATGGGATTATTTTAGGTGATAACACAGATGGCGAGGGGTTAGTTCAAGACTTACTGCAGTACCAAGTACCTTTAGAAGATAAGCACATTTTATTAATTGGTGCTGGTGGCGCAGCTCGTGGCGTCATTCTTCCTTTGCTAAAACAAAAACCAGCTTCTATTACTCTTGTTAATCGAACTTACGAAAAAGCAAAACAACTTGCAGGGTTGTTTTCTTCTTATGGAAGGATAGAAGCAAAAGAGATGAGTGATATTAATAAAGGATTTGATGTCATTATTAATTCAACATCGGCAAGTTTATCTGGAGAGCTTCCTCACATTGATCCGGTAATATTCTCTGGTGGTGCGATTAGCTATGACATGATGTATGGCTCAGGTAAAACCATTTTTAATCAATGGGCGTTAGAACATGATGCCTACCAAGCTTATGATGGATTAGGCATGTTGGTTGGTCAGGCGGCAGAAAGCTTTACTGTATGGAGAGGCTTACGCCCAGGTAGTAAACAAATTTTACGTGAATTACGAAAAAACTTAGAAGGTATGTAATGAATCAATCGATTCTATTTTCAGATGATTTAACCGTAGAGTTAGAAAAACGGTGTGTGCGTTTTTCAGCGCAACAAATGGGAAACTTGATTAACTGCTCAGTTTCGTTTTCATGGCTTGAACAAGAAAGCGGAGAATCTATTTGTCATCAAGATAAAGCGAATGAGATTTTTAATCAACTACGCTTTGATATAGAAGAGAGAGCTGAAGCATTGATTGAAGATGAAGAATTCAATGCTTCAGGAGAAATTGAAATCAATTAGTTTCTTCTTCTATATAGTCATTCTTAAAATTAACGTAATTTAACGCAGACTTTTTGAGTGATGTAATTTCCTCTATAGATAGAGGGCGAACCTGTTTTATTGGGCTACCTATATAAAGGTAGCCACTTTCAAGTCGTTTATTTGGTGGAACAAGACTACCCGCCCCAATCATTACATCCTCCTCAATATAAGCGTTGTCTAGAATAATGCTTCCCATACCAACTAGAACTCGGTCCTTAATTACGCATCCATGCAGCATAACTTTATGACCAATAGTGACATCATTACCAATAAACAAAGGAGCACCTTTTGGATTCTCAGGGTTTTTATGAGTAACGTGCAAAACGGATCCATCTTGAATATTCGTTCTATCGCCAATAGAAATGCTATTTACATCACCTCGAGCAACAACCAAAGGCCAAACACTAGAATCATGGCCAATAGTGATATCTCCAATTAATACTGAAGATCTATCTATATAAGTATTAGAACCAATTGAAGGAAAGTTTGATTTATAGCGTCGTAATGAAGAAATCATAGAATAAGCCTTAAAAATGATAATTTAGTGTTAATAATATGCGTTATAAAAGATAATTTAGCACCGATTTGTATGGACTTTAACCATAAAAACAAAAAAACGATTTTTTTTGAAAAAAGGGCTTGCTAATGTGATCTAACTCTCTATAATGCGACCTCACTGACACGGAGAGCCCATCCCATAAGGGGTTAGCAATCAAGGTCAGAACGGCAATTAAAAATTTAGTTTCAAATAAGTGCTTGACACTGAAGCTTAAATCGATAAAATGACCGTCCTCTTCACAGAAAAGCGGAAACGCTTTGAAAGTAGAAGAAAAGCTCTTTAACAATTAGAAACCTATTAATCTG
>NZ_WOBR01000010.1 GCF_009727955.1 Aliivibrio fischeri
TACCTCCTTTGACATAACGCCTGCATAACACGTTTGCTACTATGCAGACTTAGCTGAATTTTAACGCCTTAACCACTGAAACTAAAGGCAAACTGACAACGCCGAGTGTAGCAAATCGTGTTGATGCATTTGTTATATTTATATCTGTAAATTAAAATATTCGTATAACAAGCAATATACATTCATAAATTGAAAGAAATTACTTTCTTATTTAATGACTATTTTTATAAATTCTATTACCTTTCACTATACTAGCTAGACCCTCTGCGATACCCTCCGCATCCCAATTTTCAGCGTAAAACTCAATGCGTATTATATTATTTTTGTTAACTTTACCCTTACTCTCTGCTTGTATATCACCACATTACTGTGATGATGATAGCTTAAATGAAGATTACGGCACACTAAAATGTACATTAGCTATTTGTGGCGACGTTGTTTTAGCCGCCGGTATCGTCTTAGTCGCGGTAGCCGCTGCTGAGGGTTCAAACAGCTCATCTAGTTCGTCTGGCTACAGCTATGAAGACCCTAATTGTGATTGCCCAAATGACTATGATAAAAACGGTAATCAATGCGGCGAAAGAAGTGCTTGGAGTAAGCCTGGAGGAAGGCAACCAGTTTGCTATGGTGTCATAGGTAACTGATAACTAATTTGAGGCAATGACTTAATGTTGATGCCTCTTAATTCAAATAAAAATATAACGCCTGCATAACACGTTTGCTACTATGCAAACTAAGCTGAATTTACCACTTAATACGGTAAACTCAAAGAAACCTAGAATGCCGAATGTAGCAAATCGTGTTGATGCGATTGTTATGTTTTTATATGTATATCGAACTTGTTAATTAACCAGTCTTCTGTTTTTGGTCTACTGACAACCAGTCCAGCAAGGCTATCATAATTTTTCAGTATTCTTTTTGACTCTGCGTCCACCAATGATGAAGCTAAAAATAATTTCATTTCAACAGAGCTTAGTCTTGAATAAACGTGCTGAATATAATATTTTTTCTCTAAATCATTAAACGATGAATCCTGTTCAATTACACTTATAATCAGTTTAATGTTGTTAACTAACGGCTGAATTTCACCATAGTTTTTTTCGATTCGCTCAATCAAATTCTGCTCTGAGGAGTCTGCGACTACATCCCATAACCAATTTAAGTATTTGTGACCAGTGTATGAACTAGAGTATTGAGTTTTATAGTTGGTTGCATACTCAACGTGAGCAGTTAAAGATTGTATAAATGTTTGTAACGCACCTTGCTTACTGCTACGTTGGTAAGAATCAATAAGAAATAATAACGTGATTGCAGCAACTATTGGACCTACAACGCCTCCCATATAGCTACCAAAGGCTCCCCAGTCGACTTGTTTCTCTGAGAAACTCACTTCATGATGAGAAAAGTAGAACAAAAAAGGAATAACAGGGGCTAACAATATAGCCGCTAAGTACTTAGATGAACTCATAATTTTACTCTTTACTCCAATTGAAAAACATAACGCTGGCATAACACGTTTATTACTATGCCAATCAACCTGAATTAACCGCCTTAATCACAAAACCCAAGGCAAACCCAGAACGCCGAGTGTAATAAATCGTGTTGATGCGATTGTTGTGCGTGCTTACTTTCGGCTTGGTCAACTTGGCAAAGAACTGCCCTGCCAAGATTTTCTAAGCCTTGATTCTAATTTACCGATGGCAATTAAGCGAACAAAATGTTCTTAAATTGCGAGATAAAGTAAATGGAAAACAGATACATTTTTTACACCATTTGAACGGCTTGGTTTCAGCTAGTTTGGAACTAATAAACCAAATATCCTAACCACAATTGGGATTGGAAATGCTGCGAGCAAAACACTGGTGCAAACTAAAATGAGGCATAACCAAAGAACAATTGAAGCGTAAAATAGCCGCTGAAACGCCTGAACTTAGGAAAATAAGGGCTAATTTGCCGAACCTGATAATACGGAAACCAAAAGGCAATAAAGAAGAAAGGAACGCTTACTAAGCCGAAACTAAAAAAGCCTCGATTCTATTGACGAACCGTGCAAAAAATTTCGGACTCAGTACGCACAACGCTTGCATAACACGTGCTGACGACCAACTTTCCAAACCAATTACACTTCAAACCAAAAACGCCGAATGTTATAAGCATCGTGTTGATGCGATTGTTGTGCGTACTTACTTTCGGCTTGGCTAGCTTGGTAAAGAACTGCCCTGCCAAGATTTTTTTATGCCCTGATTTTAATTTACCAATGCCAATTAAGCGAACAAAATGTTCTTAAATTGCGAGATAAAGTGAATGGAAAACAGATACATTTTTTACACCATTTGAACGGTTTGGTTTAAACAAGTTTGGAACTGATAAACCAATTATCCTTGCCACAACTGGGATTGAAAATGCTACGAGAAAAACACTGATACAGACTAAAATGAGGCATAACCAAAGAACAATTGAAGCGTAAATTAGCCTCTGAAACGCCTGAACTTAGGAAAATAAGGGTTAATTTGCCGAACCTGATGATACAAAAACCAAAAGGCAACAAAGAAGAAATTTACACTTACTAAGCCGAAACTACGAAAGCCTCGATTCTATTGACGAACCGTGCAAAAAATTTCGGACTCAGTACACACAACGCCGCAATAACACGTGCGAACGCCTTACTTTCCAAACCAATTATACTTCAAACCACAAACGCCGAGTGTAATTAGCATCGTGTTGATTGCTTTGTTACACGATCTTTGTCAACGCTTCGCTTTAATTGGTAAAGAACTGATTTACCGAGATTTACTGTAAACTGAGTTTAATTAGACTCGCTCAATTAAGCGAGCAAAATATCACTTCAACAGCAATAACTGTGAAACGAAACAATCCTTTTTCTTACACCATTTGTACGACTTGGTTTCAGCAAGTTTGGAGCTAATAAACCAAATATCCTCGCCACAATTGGAATTGAGAATGCTACGAGGAAAACACTGATTCAGGATAAAATGAGGCAAAACCATGAACAATTGAAGCGTAAATTGGTTTCTGAAATCCATGAACTTTTGGCAATAATGGTTAATTGCCGAACCTGATGAAACGAACACCAAAGGCAGCAAAGAAAAAGGAAATCCACCCTACTTTCACGTCTAAAAAACTAACGGCTCAATCGCTGAACTGAGCCAAAAAACTGCAATCTTTAGTTCGTGTAACGCTTGCATAACACGTTTATTACCATGCAAACCAACCTGAATTTAACCGCACTAATCACAAAACTAAAGACAAACCCAGAACGCCGAGTGTAATAAATCGTGTTGATGCATTTGTTAGGCATTTAATTTCTAATGACTATCATTATTTGACCATGATGCCGTCGCATGCTTTCCTTCACCTTTAGGTAAATCTTTTCGAGCAATTAATTGGGATTCAAAAGTGAAATCTTCGGATATCTTTACAATTAAAAGTTTATTAAAATTTCCTGCACGTTTAACTTTTACTTGTTCTTTATTTTTTTCAGGAGAGATTGTTTTTATTTCAATAAAATCATTACCAAGTCTACCATCTGAACCCTTAGTATGTGGTTTATGTCGCTTTATACCATACTCGATTTCAGCAAATAACTCCCCTAACTCTCCCCAAATTTGCAAATAACGATTTGTTAATTTGTAGAATGATTTTGCACTACCAACTAAATTCTCAAAAATTTCTACCAACTCAGAGTTAACTTCAGTAGAGTCCACATTTAGACAAGTATGACCAATTGCTTCCCATTCATCATTCGAATAACCGTAATCTTCAAGGTCGATTTCATATACGTTATACCCACAAGCTGCAGCATCTGCTATTTGGTCTGCACTATATCCTTCATTACGCATATCATGTAAAAAATCCCATTCACTCATATTACACTCCATTAATTTGATGCCTAACGCTGGCATAACACGTTTATTACTATGCAAACCAACCTGAATTTAACTACTTTAATCACAAAACCCAAGGCAAACCCAGAATGCCGAGTGTAATAAATCGTGTTGATGCGATTGTTGTGCGTGCTTACTTTCGGCTTGGCTAGCTTGGTAAAGAACTGCCCTGCCAAGATTTTCTAAGCTCTGATTCTAATTTACCGATAGCAATTAAGCGAACAAAATGTTCTTAAATTTCGAGATGAAGTAAATGGAAAACAGATACATTTTTTACACCATTTGAACGGCTTGGTTTCAGCAGGTTTGGAACTAATAAACCAAATATCCTAACCACAATTGGGATTGAAAATGCTGCGAACAAAACACTGATACAAACTAAAATGAGGCATAACCAAAGAACAATTGAAGCGTAAAATAGCCGCTGAAACGCCTGAACTTATGGAAATAATGGCTAATTTGCCGAACTTGATGATACGAAAACCAAAAGGAAACAAAGAAGAAATTCACGCTTACTAAGCCGAAACTACGAAAGCCGCGATCCTTTTGATGAACCGTGCAAAAAATTTCGGACTCAGTACGCACAACGCCTGCATAACACGTTTGCTACTATGCAGATTAAGCTTAAATTTACCACTAAACACGGTAGACCCAAAGAAACCTAGAATGCCGAATGTAGTAAATCGTGTTGATGCATTTGTTAAACCGTACTGTTTAAGGCTACAGACAAGAAATCTTGACCAAAACTAGTTAATGACAATTCTTGCCTTTTATTAAACGCTACGTTGTCCTGAATTATATTATTTTTTAATTTTTGGACATCATTGATTAAATCAACAACGACTCTATTTGTATCCTCAATTCTTTTTGGCGCCGAATAGTGTCTTTTACCAACGAATCGTTCAAGTTCTTTCTGGTTATGATCTCTTTGTTTCCAAGTGAGTAACCCAAGTCGAAGTAAATTTGATAATGATCTTTGAACATATGCTGCCTCATCAATCGCATACGTATTTTCATTTTTCGAAATAAACCCTTTAAGTACTTTTGCATCCAATGTTGTAAGTTCATTAATAACAGATGCATAACCGGGATGAACTTTATCAGCTAGATCTGAATCACTGGAAGATATTAATAATTGA
Source organism: Aliivibrio fischeri (assembly GCF_009727955.1). Taxonomy (GTDB): domain Bacteria; phylum Pseudomonadota; class Gammaproteobacteria; order Enterobacterales; family Vibrionaceae; genus Aliivibrio; species Aliivibrio fischeri_A. The sequence goes on from NZ_WOBR01000010.1 coordinate 5,045, forward strand.
GCAAATAAGCGCTGGATTTCTGGTTCTTCTGCAGAATATGCAACATTTTTTAATATCGAACAGCCAATTCTAAAGCTTGGTTCTATTCTTCTATTATGAGGAATTTTTTTATACCCTTCTTTATATTGCTCTCTAAATGGTTCAAGAAAACTACTTATAGCATCTACTGGCAAGCCTATAACATTATCAAATAATCGAAGTATGCTATCTGCTGTAGATGCAGCCCTCCTCATTGGCTTACGTAAATCTTCTACAATTTCACCTTTTAGTCTTATACCTTCAGAACCAATACTTATTTCATCATTATTACTCATTTATACCTCCCGACGGTTTAACGCCTGCATAACACGTTTACTACTATGCAATTATACTTAATATTGACGCCTTAAAACGAGAAACACCCGGCAAACTGAGATGCCGAGTGTAGTAAATCGTGTTGATGCATTTGTTATATGCAATGCGATGATATTAATTATTTCTTTTCTAGGTTAAGATTTAATAATAACATTTCAGTTAGCTCTAATATAAAGTTAGTTGCTGTTTGATAATCACCAAATTCTTGTAAACTATATACATAATTCCATGAACGGTTAACTGGCGCATTATGGACATAGATTACATTAATATTCATTGAGGTTGCTATATTTACCATAATTGCTTCAAGTTTAAGTCTTTGAGATTGAGAATTTGGCCTAATATTAATGACATTACTCTTAGGACGTGCCGCATAGATAATTTCTGTTTTCATTTCAAATCAACAATATAATAATTTTCGTAAATAATAGCATAATTTAATTATATAAATAATGCATATAACGCCGCAATAACACGTTTATTGCTATGACGACTTAGCTGAATTTTACTGTCTTAAACACCTAAACCAAAGACATACCTACAACGCCGAATGTAATAAATCGTGTTGATTGCTTTGTTATGTGAATTGCCTAATTGATCCCATGAGCCTTTTTAAAACGTCTTACTTTTGTTCTCATATTTTTCATTGGTGACGACGTATTAAATTGGATCATTCGTCCTAACGGCCATTGCTCATACCACAGGATTTCATATAAAGCATAATTATCAAGGCTATTAATTAAATCTAAAATTTCTTTAGTTGTCGATTTAAACTCAAGCTGTAAATCAACGAAATCCCAGTCTTTATAATGAGCTTGGAAGCTTTTAGCTAATTCACCTAGTTGATTCCATTTATAACCGGTTTCAGGGAAATCTACAGGCTTTCCATCTGATTTTAGCTGATACCATTTAAGAACAAGCTTACCCCAACCTATTAAATACGAAAGAGTATCGCAAACACTAACTTTTGTATTTTTTACGTTCCCTTCAATTTCCAAATCGCGAGATAACTCCGATGGAATAGATTGATAATCAATTAATAATTTAGATGAAATAGAGCTAATCGCATCAACTAACTCATCTTTATTTTTTGGGACTGAGGACATTTTAGACTCCATTCACATAACGCCTGCATAACACGTTTGCTACCATGCAGATTAAGCCCAAATTTACCACTTAATACGGCAAACCAAAAGAAACCTAGAATGCCGAATGTAGCAAATCGTGTTAATGAATTTGTTATATTGCCTATTGATAAACAACATGAAATCGTTCCAATACAAGAACCATGTCCTCACTAGGCTTAATATTTAACTCTGAAAGGAACGCCAATGAGCTTCACGCCACCATTTTAATGAACGGTCACCCTCGCCTTCTGCATGAGCGAACTCAGCCGTAACGTCGCTATATTTACACGTTTCAACTGAATCAATTTCAATGATACAAATTGGTTTCCCATTCCAATCAACGACCACTTGTAAGTGACCAACGGTTGGCATTGGTTCTTCACCAGATTCATACCAAACATTTAAACTACAAGTTGCAGTCTTTTGACCAATTCGGATTAATTCAGCACATAGATTTGCATTATGCTCATCAGCATAGAAATAGTCTGAACCGAATGATTGATACTTTTTACGCTCAGTTTCAGATAGTGAGCTGAGATACTTATTCAAGTAGATTTGAGACTGTTCTTCCATGAAATCCTCTTAACTATTTTCGCAATATAACGCCTGCATAACACGTTTGCTACTATGCAGACCTAGCTGAATTTTAACGCCTAATCACTGAAATTAAAGGCAAACTGACAACGCCGAGTGTAGCAAATCGTGTTGATGCATTTGTTACACGATCTTTGTCAACGCTTCCATTAACTTGGTAAAGAATTGATTTACCAAGATTTACTGTAAACTGAGTTTAATTAGACTGGCTCAATTTAGCGAGCAAAATATCACTTCAACGGCAAAAACTGCGAGATGAAACAATCCCTTTTTCTTACACCATTTGTACGATTTGGTTTCAGCAAGATTGGAGTTGATAAACCAAATATCCTTGCCACAATTGGGATTAAAAATGCTGCGAGTAAAACACTGATGCTGACCGAGATGAGGCAAAACCATGAATAATTGAAGCCTAAATTGGTTTCTGAAACCCATGAATTTTTGGCAATAATGGTCAATTGCCGAACCTGATAACACGAATATTAAAAGGAAACAAAGAAAAAGGAAATCCACCCTACTTTCACACCTAAAAAACTAATGGCTCAATCGCTGAACTGAGCCAAAAAACTGCGATCTTAGAGTTCGTGTAACGCCTGCATAACACGTTTGCTACGATGCAGACTTAACTGAATTTTAACGCCTTAATCACTGAAACTAAAGGCAAACTGACAACGCCGAGTGTAGCAAATCGTGTTGATGCATTTGTTATGTGTTTGAACTCATTGTATATTCCATATGTCCTGTATGCTCGCACACTTGCTCACTGATTACAGCAAAACCTTGAGATAAATAAAATTGATAGCTTGCCACATTCTCAGAATATACATTTAGAGTAAGCATTGGGCATTGCCCTTTGGCATGGGAAATTAACTGCTTACCAATCCCCTTACCTTGATACTCTGGTGATACAAAAATTGCAGCTAACATATTTTCATACAAAGAATAGAATCCAACAACTTTTGAGTCTACCTCGGCCACATAAGTTTTAGATGCAGGAATGTAAATATCACGCATATTATCAACTTGCGATACCCAAAATTCAGCAGATACGAAATCATGCGCTTTAATTGAGGAGTTAAGCCAAATATCTAAAACTGCATTGATATCTTGCGGAGTATATTGTCGTATCATTTCACTCTTAACCTTTTGTTTAATTGATAATAAACCTACATTATTTTCTATTGAGCAATCAACGTATTGAAGATTTACGACAAAATAAGCCTATATTTCCATCGGAAACACATAACGCCTGCATAACACGTTTGTTACCATGCAGATTAAGCCTAAATTTACCACTTAATACGGTAAACCCAAAGAAATCTAGAATGCCGAATGTAGCAAATCGTGTTGATGCATTTGTTATATTGCCTACTAAAAATTACAGTGCTGACTTTCACAAGGTACACCATCGCCATCTCCATCCATTTTTGTATTTGGACAATTAGCAATGTAGAACTTAGCTTCGTCACATGACCTCATTTCGCTACAGTAAGTTTTTCCATCACAGCTAAAACCCATATTTTCATATGCAGGCGTTGTAATAAGTAAAGGTGCTGAGTCGTTTTTAGATACGTTACTTTTTGACAAAAATTGATAGCCAAGTATGCCGATTGTGATAACAGCTAACACTAAAATTTTTGTTACGAAAGAGCTTCTAGATTTAGATGGTTGAACACCGATTAGTGAAATAGATTTAGCATTCGTTTTATCATTTTTATATTCAATTAAAAATGCTACCTCATCACCAACTTGTGGCCGACGGTAACCTTTTTTAAATTGAGAGATGTGAGCGAATATATCACCTGACCCATTGTCACTTTGAATAAACCCAAAACCACGATCATCAACCCATTTTATGATTTTACCTTTCATACCTTTCCTTTTCACTGGCAATATAACGCCTGCATAACACGTTTGCTACGATACAGACTTAGCTAAATTTTACTGCCTTAATCACTGAAACTAAAGGCAAACCGACAACGCCGAATGTAGCAAATCGTGTTGATGCATTTGTTATGTTTTGACTATAATTTTGTGAGTTTGCTTAGACTGATTAAATACAATATTTTCGCCTCTAAAAATACGAGCAAACGACTTTAACGAAAACCATGCATACATACCAAAACATGGGAATGCTATACACTGTGCAATTATAACTTGGCTTAATTGAAGACCTAACATTTTGCCAAAAATTAACGGTGTGAATGCTAAGAAAGCGAATGTACCATAAAGTACTATATGTAATATTTTTCTCCACAACCTAGACCATTTACTTACGTATTTTTGTTTAAATGAAATTTTATGATTACCATCAACATTTATCTTCTCTAAGTAGTGATGTGCCAATACATAATCTCTTAAGCATTTAACTGGGTCTTCTAGGGTAAGGATATATTCAACCTCACTAGTAGATACAACTGTGGAATTAGCTAATGCCTGATAACCTTTTTCAATGGAGTAAGGGTGAAGCTCTCCCTTTTGAATATCACTTAAAAACTCTCTAGAAAAACGATAATCATCACGTAATCGGACACTCTTACCTGCTATTAAATCATAGTACGCTTTTCCTGCACCAACCAAGGTCGCAATAGCTGCAATACTCTTAATTATTGTTGAAATATCCATCTTTATTATAGAGTCCTATAAAAACATAACATTTAATTATACCCACCACATTCGTAATCTCTACTGAATATATTTCTGTACGTATAAATTCAATATTCTATTTCAAAACCAATAACCTAGCACCTAAAACCACTGAAACTTCAAAAGAATTATACGTAATTGGTTCGTATATCTCACTTTTAGCCTTGCATACATGTAACTGATTAAATAGACAATTCCATCAAAATTTAATCTAACCTTCAAATATACGAACCCAAATTGAAACTCTAGTGAAGTGACTTACACTCAATACACCATTAACCACCACATACAAAGCAACATGGATATCCCATTAGATCTAAAACCAGATTCACAACGCTTTACCGACCAACTTCGAATTTTCATTCGAACACGTGCACTAGCCTATAATACAGAGAAACAATACATTTATTGGATAAGTTGTTTCATTCGTCATAACAACTACACATCAAAAGACGAAATTAATGCCTTTGATATACCAGCCTACCTTGAGCACTTAGTCGTAAAACAGAACGTATCACCAAATACACAAAAAACCGCTTTAAACGCACTCATATTTTTATGTCGTGAATACCTTCAACAATCAGTCGCTAACCTTGAATTTAAACGTTCGAAAAAAGCAACTAAACTCCCTACAGTTTTTACACACAGTGAAGCCATCTCCGTTATAAATGAACTTGACCACCCCACGAAACTAATTGCACAACTTATGTACGGAAGCGGCTTACGAATAAACGAAGCATTAAGGTTAAGAGTAGATGATATCGATCTTATCCATAAAACCATCACCATAAGAAATGGTAAAGGTAATAAAGATAGAACCACCGTACTGCCCGAAAGCATCATTCCAGAGCTGAAAACGCAACTCGCGTTTGTAAAACAACAGCATAAAATGGATGCAATAAATGGGGATGACGAAGTCTATCTACCTAATGCCATTGCAAAAAAATATCCTCACAGAGCGAAAAGTTATGGTTGGCAATATTTGTTTCCTTCGAAACAGATCAGCAAAGATCCACGTTCTGGACAACGTCGTCGACATCACATGTTAGATAGAAGCGTTCAAAAGCAAGTAACCAATGCGATTAAAAAACTCGAGATAGATAAAAAAGCCAGCAGTCACACATTTAGACATAGTTTTGCGACACGAATTTTAGAGCGAGGTGGAGATCTGAGGACAATACAAGAATTATTGGGTCATTCTGATATCAAAACGACCCAAATTTACACTCACGTAATAGGCTTACATTTCTCTGGAACAAAAAGCCCATTAGATTTTGACTAATGTTGACTACATTTCATATTGGCGATGCTTTAGCGAATAGAAAATGGCTCTAATCGCTTTCGCCAAAAAGAAAACTGCAACAACAACAAAAAACTTACTAACAACAAAGCCCGGAGTTAAATAAGAAACAATCGCGCAAAAAGCACCAATCAGTGCCGATAACATCCACTCTTTTTGCATGATTACACAACTAATCGAGCCATTTCGACACCCGAACCTCTTACTTCATCAATGTGCTCAATCACATTCTCATTCACAAATAAAATATCTACTTCGATCTGCTCAGAAAGCCATACTTTTTTAGCATCACGTGTTTCAAGTTTATCCCATTCACGATTAATCGCATTCGCCAAACGCACTGTCGCTGCCAGTGGAGAATAAATGTTATCAACTTTTGGCTCGTATTGTTCAGAAATAGCAAAAACTAACTCTTTAGAAAAACTCCAACTTTCAGCCAATTTAGCACCTAAAACAGCACTATCTGTATTGATTGTTGAACGTTGCGCATTAACTTTAGAGTCGCCTGCTTCCATTTTCTCAAAGATCTCAGGAACTTTATCTGCCATAACAGTATAGATCATTAAATCACCGATGTTATGAAGCATACCCGCCGTAAAAGCATCATTAGGGTTAACTGAGCAACTTTCACCAATGGCTTTGCTTAATACAGCAACTTCAAAAGTTTCTTGCCAAAAGCTTTCTAGATCAATCACTTCAACATAAGGAAAAGCACTTACAAGTGAAGAAGCAATAATAAGAGTCTTAAGCGGTTCAAGACCTAAACGTACAACAGCTTGATTAACAGATGATACGCTTTTACCACGCGAGAAATGCGCAGAGTTAGCCAAACGTAATACACGACCACTCACCACTTGCTCAAGTGAAATTGTTTTTGATAAATCTTGCAACTCAACGTCAGGATCATTTACCAATTCCATCATTTCACGGATCACTTTCGGAATTTTTGGTAACTCGTGAGCATGACTTAAAATTTCATTTTGTTCCATATTCTTTCTCCACAACAAGTCGCTACTTTTTCTTTTTCATCACAGCCACAGTAAAGCGGCTTGTGCAGACTAAGCGGTCTCGTTGATCTTTAATATCAATCACCCAAACTTGGGTAGTTGCACCTAAATGTAAAGGCTTGGCCGTGGCGAAAACAGTTCCTTCACGTACAGCTCTAATATGGTTGGCATTTATCTCTAAACCAACACAATATTTTGATTCATCAACACACCAATTTGCCGCAATAGAAGCAACAGACTCAGCTAATGCAACTGATGCCCCACCATGCAACATGCCTAATGGTTGATGAACCGTCGATGTCACAGGCATAGATGCAGTAATCGAATTATCATCATATGCACAATATTCAATGCTTAACGCTTCCATTAAGGTATTACGAGACGTCGTGTTTAAGACAGTTAAATCCATCTCACGTTTCCAAATACTCATTTTCACTCCTAATGTAATCGTTAATATATATATCGACAGTTTACACCCAACCTGTACGTTGAAAAACATATTTTCGCTTGTTGAACGCTTTTACTAACTGATAAACTTCACAAAAATATTTGGTTTAACTCATGTAGGATAACTATGTTAAATAAAAGCATGATTACTAACTTGATTTCGTTAATCTTGTTAGGTGTTGGTTATTACACGCAACAAAACACACTCTATTATATTGGCCTATTCGCTTTCTCTGGTGCGTTAACAAACTGGCTAGCTATTCATATGTTGTTTGAAAAGGTTCCAGGTCTTTATGGTTCAGGTGTCATTCCTGCACGTTTTGAAGAGTTTAAAGCCAGCATTAAACGTTTAATGATGGATCAGTTTTTCACCAAAGCGAACGTAGATAAGTTTTTATCAAATGAAATGAGCTCTGCTACGAACATTAATCTAAAGCCTGTTATTGATAAAATCGATCTTTCACCAGCCTTTGATTCTTTGGTTGAAGTGATCATGAACTCTCAATTTGGTGGCATGCTTGCGATGTTTGGTGGTCAAGAAGCCATTGACCCAATGCGTGAACCGTTTATTGAAAAAATGAAGGCATCAATTACTGAGATCAGCCAGCAAGAGCAATTTAAACAAGCACTAAAAGAAGAGCTTGAAGCGCCAGAAATGATGGAAGACATTCAATCGACGATTGAGGATATTATTGACCAACGCCTAAATGAATTAACTCCTAAGATGGTGAAAGAGATGGTTCAGGATATGATCAAAAATCACCTAGGATGGCTAGTGGTTTGGGGTGGTATTTTCGGTGGTGCTATCGGAATGCTTTCCACTCTAATTTAATCCATAAATATCTCAGATACCAATTTTTAAAACCAATGCCTTAGATACAAAAATGCCAGCATCAATTCGCTGGCATTTTTTATGGATTCAATCTCAAATTAATGGATTGGCGCGCTATCGTCAGCACTGAATTTACCAAAGTGTGCTTCAAGTACTTCTGGTGTTAACTCACCCGCTTCTTCAAGACGTTTTAGCTCAGCAACAATGGCTTTTTGCTCTTCAATTGATGGCAACGCTTCTTCTGGTTTATCCGCTTCTTGTTGAACCATTTCTTGAAGTTCTTTTTCAAAATCACTCATGATTATTTTCTCAATTCATAAAAACAATTAGGGGGATTCTACAAGAGAACCCCTCAAAAGGTAAACCTAAAGCCGTCTGTTAGACTTTAAAAGCACCAACTAATTGATCTAATCGTTGTGAAAGTGCGTTCAATTGTTGACTTGAATCCGCAAGTTCTTGTGCTGTAGCGGTGGTTAACTCATTAATACCATTAATTTCTTCGATATTTTGGTTAATCGTATAAACCACAGTAGATTGCTCTTCTGTTGCCGTTGCCACTTGCGTATTCATATCAGAAATATCTGTGATACTTTTTGCAATACCCGCTAACACTTGTGTTGCACTATCTGCTGATTCAACACCACGAGCCGTTACACTGTGACTTGCTTCCATCGCATCCACCGCATTTTTCGCTTCGTTTTGCAGTTGATCAATCATCTTCTGGATTTCATCCGTCGATTCTGATGTACGACTTGCTAGTTGACGAACTTCATCTGCAACCACAGCAAAACCACGACCATGATCACCAGCACGAGCAGCTTCAATGGCTGCGTTTAGCGCAAGTAAGTTGGTTTGCTCTGAAATACCACGAATAACGTCAAGGATAGAGCCAATATCTTGTGTTGTACCCGCTAATTGCTCCACCACATGGCTCACTTGAACTAAATCACCTTCAAGTTGGGTAATTGCATCACGAGAATCAATCACAGTTTGACGACCATCTTGAGTGCTTGCTTCCGCTTTACTTGCTGATTGTGCTGCATTCGCCGCATTGGATGCAATTTCGTTAATCGTACTGCCCATTTGGTTAATAGCCGTTACTACTTGAAGCGTTTGGTCACGCTGCATTTCACTGTTATCACGTGTTGATGTTGCTTTTAATGCTACGTTCTCAGCCGTAGTGTGTAATACATGACCGGTTTCAACCACTTCAGAAACCGTATTGTGAATTTTCTCGACAAAACTATTAAAGCCTTTTGAAAGTTCCGTGATTTCATCATTACCTTTCACTTCGATACGATGCGTTAAGTCACCTTCCCCCTCACCTAGTTCTTTAAAGCGATGTGCAAGCTCGTTCAGTTTATTAGTAATTGAGCCTGCGCCCCAAATCGCTAAAGAGACAAATACCGCAATAATCACCACAATCCACATAATGATATCTTGAGTAGAGGCATGCAAACTTTCAAACACTTCAGAAACCGGCACTTCAGCAACAATAAACCACTCCATTGAAGGAATGTAATGCGAAGCGATAAAGATCTCTTGGCCACCTTTTTCCATGCGACTTAGATTGAAGTTTTTCTTTGTCAGTAATACCGATGCTTCAGCAGAGCCAACCACATCCTTAATGGTTTGCTTGCCCATAATCGCTTTGTTTTTATGGATTTTGATATTACCGTCACCATCCATTAAATAAACAAAACCCGTTTGTTCAATTCTAAATCCATTTAACAAAGCAACCATATCATCTAATGATTTAGATAAACCAGCCATTGAAACGCCATTTAGCTGTTGGAAATTAACAAACAGTTTTACTTCACCGTTTTGTTCGGTAAATACATTCAACATACGCTCAGGGCCACTTTGTGTGAACCCAAAAAACCAAGCGTCTTGTTGTTTGTTTAGTTGACGTAAAAAACCATCCTGATTCCAATAGTTTGCTGTTTGACGGTTAGCAACAGATGCATCATTTAGATTATGTTGTTGTTTTAGTTTATTTAATTGACCAATAAGAACATCTTGGTCTTCAGGAGAGATGTAAGGATCAGAAATAGCATCGATAATGAAAGGGTTATTAGACATTTGCTCAGCAGCAGCAGAAAGTACAGCCACCTCTTTATCTACTTCTCCACCAATTCGGTCGAGAATGGTAGGAAGCTCAAGCGTGGTTAGCCTTTCATCTAAAGTTTCGTACGCTTTTTTTTGGGCAACAATACCCACAAGAGAAGTTGAAGCAATGATAGCGATAACGATACCGGCAACGAGTTTCTGTTTTATTGTTAGATTAATCATAATTTTTCCACAGCTAAAATAGACCCTTCATATAACGACCGTACATTTCATAACTTTAATAAATAATTATAAAAACATTCATTAATTAAATAGTTGAATAATTTCGAACTAAACCCAATCTTATTAGGAACTAATGTGGCTTTATTGAGTCACAGACAATAATTACTAAACAATCCAGACATTGGGTGAACTATGCCAGCGTTAAAAATTCAACAATTACAAACTTACCTTGAATCTCAAGTCATTGGTCAACCAGATTTAGTAAAGCAGTTATTAATTGCCCTACTTGCAGATGGTCATATTTTAGTTGAAGGTCCTCCGGGTCTTGCAAAAACGCGTGCAGTTAAAATTTTGGCAGACTCTATTGAGGGAGATTTCCACCGTATTCAATTCACTCCTGACTTATTGCCATCAGACTTAACCGGTACCGATATTTACCGTCAAGAGACCGGTGAATTTACGTTCCAACCGGGTCCTATTTTCAACTCATTAGTATTGGCTGATGAGATTAACCGTGCGCCAGCCAAAGTCCAAGCGGCGATGCTAGAAGCCATGGCTGAAAAACAAATTACAGCAGGTCGAAATACCTATCAACTGCCTGAGCTATTCTTAGTCATGGCAACGCAAAACCCGATTGAACAAGAAGGGACTTACCCACTACCAGAAGCGCAGCTTGACCGTTTCTTAATGCATTTGGATGTGGATTACCCTGGCGCACAAGACGAACTAGCCATTCTGCGTTTAAATCGTGGTGAAGCCTTGGGTGAGCAAGCACAAAGACCACAACCATTAGCGCAAAGTGAGATTTTCAGTGCTCGTAAGGAAGTGTTATCCATTTACATGGCACCTGAAATCGAGCAGTACATTATTCGTATTACAATGGCGACACGTAAGCCTGCACAATACTGCCAAGAGTTAGCAAACCAACTTGAGATGGGTGTTAGTCCACGAGCGACATTAGCGTTAGATCGTTGTGCTCGTGCACACGCATGGTTAGCAGGTCGTGATTACGTAAGCCCTGAAGATGTTCAAGCGATGGCTTATCCTGTATTACGTCACCGACTGCTATTAAGCTTCCAAGCGCAAGCAGAAGGCACAACGGCAAATAAAGTCATTGAGCGTTTATTACAAATGGTAGCGGCGTCTTAATTCAATCAAGACACATTGCTAAACGTTAATTCGACATAAGCAGATATTGTGAAGAAAACAAATACACTAACACTGCCACCACACAGCAATGGCGTTACCTTGTCACTTAATGAGTTGGTTCACTACAAGAACCACTCATTACAGTGGTTACCGCCAGCACAATCTGTATGGTCAAAAATGAATGGCAGTCATCAAAGCCGTCAAAAAGGCCGTGGCATGGATTTTTCTGAAGTACGCCAGTATCAACCGGGGGATGACATTCGCTCTATTGATTGGCGTGTCACTGCACGTACAGGAAAACCACATACCAAGCTCTACAGTGAAGAGCGAGAACAACCAACCATGCTTTTTGTGGATGTCAGTGACACCATGCGTTTTGGTTCACAGCTTCTATTCAAATCCGTTCAAGCGGCGCATTTTGCCAGTTTACTGAGTTGGATAACCTTAGCTGAAAAAGATCGCGTTGGTGGGATCATCTTTGATGGTAAATCGACACTCGATTGTAAGCCCTCTTCTCGTCAGAAAGTGGTCTTACAATTTCTTCAAAAGATCATTGAGCGTCATAACACCACGTCATCAAATACAGAGCAAACAACAACGCAACAAACGGATTCTTTTGTTAAAGGGTTGCAGCAGTTACAACGTTTGTGTCCAAAAGGCAGTGAAATCGTCATCATCAGTGATTTCTACGCACTTACGGACGATTGTAAAGCGATATTCAGTCAATTAAGTAAACACAATCGCATTCAGTTTGTGATGATAAACGATCCATTAGAGCAAGGGGTGACCCGTTTTAATGGCGTAGAGCATGTGTCTGATAACAAACGTTCGGCATGGTTAGACTTCTCCTCTCTTTCCACTAAAAATGCCTTACAACAACAGGCGAATCTACATAAAGCGTATATACAAAACATGGCAATGCAATTGGGCATTCATTTACATACCCTATCGTCAGGTTTTCCTTTATTAAATCAATTAACCACTGCACAGGATAAAGGAAGTAACTAATGTCTTTATCTTCAACAGCAGCACCAAATGCTGCATCACCGTCCGCCCCATTGCCTTTAGCGGATTTACATTTACCAGAAGCACCGAGCTTTTCGCTGTCATGGCAAGGTTACGGATTAATTTTTCTTATTATTGCTTGTATTGCTCTTCTTGTTTGGGCTTTTATGGCTTACAGAAAAAAACGACGCCTTCAACGGGTCGCTTTATCGGAATTAGCGAAATTAAAGCCGGAACAAACTCGTGATGTAGCAAAGCTATTAAAACAAGCGGCATTGAGTCATTTCTCTCGTCAGCAAATTGCAGCACTGCATGGACTCGCTTGGTGGAATTTTATTGAACAAAAGCTTCCGACAAAAAAACAAGCCAATGTTCACTTTGCTACTCGCTCAGAAATGCTAGAGAAAGCCTTATACGGCAAAGTGCCTTTATCTGAAACCAATCAAAAACGCTTTTATGATGATGTGCGTTACTGGTTGATTCATGCATTGCCTGCAAAACAAAAAAAAGCAGTGCAAGGAGCAAAACATGATTGAATTTATGTGGTGGTGGGCATGGTTTTTATTGCCAATCCCATTGGTGATCTATTTCTTAATGCCAGAAAAAGAAGCTGGCGAAGCGATTCATTTGCCTCGTTTGCCCGATCAAGGTGAATACAAACAACCAAATAAACGCATTAATATTGGCTTATTATCATTGGCTTGGCTTTTATTGATAGTGGCACTTGCACGTCCTGTCTGGTATGGCGAGCCTGTGGATATTCAGCCTGAACACCGAGACATGATGTTGGTGGTGGATTTATCCGGCTCTATGGCAGAAGAAGACATGAAAACCAGTAATGGTGATTTTGTTGACCGCTTAACCGCCGTTAAACAAGTAGTGTCCGATTTTATTGACCAACGTAAAGGCGATCGCCTTGGCTTGGTGCTATTTGGTGATCACGCTTATCTTCAAACGCCTCTCACCTTTGATAGAAACACAGTACGTGAACAATTAGATCGTACCGTGCTAAATCTTGTAGGCCAACGTACCGCAATTGGTGAAGGTTTAGGGGTGGCAACCAAAACCTTTATTGAAAGTAATGCACCACAAAGAACCATTATTTTATTAAGTGATGGTGCTAATACGGCAGGTGTACTAGAGCCATTAGAAGCGGCACAACTGGCAAAAGATAATCATGCCAAGATTTACACCGTTGGTATTGGCGCTGGTGAAATGCAAGTACGTGGATTCTTTGGAAAACAAACGGTAAATACCGCTCGTGATCTGGATGAAGATACCTTAACCAAGATTGCAACAATGACTGGCGGACAATATTTCCGTGCTCGTAACGCCGATGAACTTGCAGAAATTTATCAAACCATTGATGCATTAGAGCCTGTGACTCAAGCAACACAAACTTGGCGTCCCCATGAAGAGTGGTTCCGTTACCCACTAATGGGCTATTTGTTTGTTCTTTTCATTATTGTTGGAGTAAGAAAACGCCATGGCTAATTTTACTTTTCTCTATCCAATGTGGTTTTTAGCCCTCATACCATTAGTGGCTTTGGTTGTTATTCAACGAAAAAACCAACATCACGGTGGCTTAATCGCCCCACACATAGCAAAACAACTTGGCATGGTTCAAAAAAAGAACGGCCATGGCTTTTTATACGGACTCAGCGTTATTTGGTTTTGTGTGACAACAGCACTTGCTGGACCAAGTTTTGGCTATAAAGAAACACCGAGTTTTCAGCTTTCTGGCGCTCGAATTCTTGTCATGGATATGTCTCGCTCTTTATATGCGACGGATCTTAAACCTAACCGTTTAATCCAAGCAAAATACAAAGCCAAAGATCTTCTTCCTTACTGGAAAGAAGGCATGACAGGGTTAGTAGCTTATGCCAACAGCAGTTATTTAGTAAGTCCGTTAACAGGTGACAGCAAAACGTTAGATAATCTCATTACTAACCTATCCCCTGAAATTATGCCTTATAAAGGGAAAGGAAGTAATTTATCGGCAGCGATCAATCAAAGTATTGAGATGATGAAAAAATCTGGCCATCAACAAGGCGATATCGTTGTCTTAACCGACGGTATTTCTTCATCACAACTTGAAAAAGTGACCGCATTAGTTGATGGCACTAAATGGCGTATTAGTTTATTGGGTGTCGGTACCACTAATGGCGCACCTATCGAGCTGCCTAATGGACAATTATTAACAGACAAGACGGGTAAAACGGTCGTCGCAAAACTCGATCCACAACCATTACAGCAAATAGCGACGAAAACGAATGGTGTAGCACAGCTTATCCAATCGGATAACAGCGACATTGATGCTATCGTTCGGTTAACCAAAACACCTTTAGAGCAAGTAACAAAAAACAGTGATACACAAGTGAACAGTCGTGCAAACCACGGATACTGGTTACTCTTCCCTATTGTATTACTTTCATTATTTGCTTTTCGAAAAGGAATGATTTTAGCTTTATTGCTTGTATTGTTGCCTGTAGATAAGTCCATGGCGAATACGTTATTATCAAACGATTACAATGCTCACCAGCAATATGAACAAAAAGAATATCAAGCGGCCAGTGAGCAATTCCAATCCAAACAATGGAAAGGAGCTGCTCAATATAAAGCGGGAGATTATAAAGGCGCTATTGAAAGCTTAACTGGCCTTAGTGATGTTCAATCGCAATATAATCTTGCGAATGCATTAGCGCAAAATGGACAACTTGAAGACGCTAAAGCTCAATATGAATCTTTATTGCAAGCCCATCCCGACATGAAGGATGCTGAAGATAATCTGAATTTAGTAAAAAAAGCTTTAGAAAAACAGCAAGAACAAAAGCAGAAAGATGATAGTTATAAAAAAGACAAAGATGGTGATACATCCTTAAAGAAAGATTCGAATGGCGACAAAAAACAAAGCCAGGATAACAAGGACGGCTCTGATCAATCTTCAGATTCTAAAGACTCACAATCTCAAGATTCACAGCAGAATCAGCAGAATCAGCAGAATCAGCAGAATCAGCAGAATCAGCAGAATCAGCAGAAGGATAAATCTCAATCTGAGAATGAGTCAAAATCAGATAAACAAGAAAAATCCGATGCATCTTCTCAAGAGCAAAAACAGCAAGCTCAAGATAAAAAGAAACAAGAACAGAAAGAAAAATCAGCACAAGCAAGCGATAAGCAAAAAGAGCAAAGCAACGCTGACAAAGAGAAGAAACAAGCTCAAATGCAGTCTCAACAAGGTCAAGTTGATAGCGATGCAAAAACAACTGATCCACGTTTACAAAAACTAGAGCAATCTGGTGCTAAAGAAGATGAACTGCTTCGTGCACTACTCTATTTACAAGCTCAACAACAAGAGCCACCACAAGCTTCTGAGAACGAATGGTAATACCGATGAAAAGACACTTAAACTACCAATCTTCAATAATGAAAACATCACTGATGAAGAAAATACTATTACTGCTTACCCTGACTATCAGCGGGATTTCGTACGCCAACGCCCAAGCGATTGCAACCGTTAGCAAAAACAACATAACCGAAAACGAAGTTATCCAACTGATGGTATCAGTAGATAAAAGCGCAGACCAAAGTAAGTTTGATATTAGCCAGCTCGGACCGGATTTTCGTTCAGGCCAAGTCAGCTTTGGGAGCTCTCGTTCATTAGTTAATGGCGATTACAGCGTTCAAAGCCAATGGACTGTATCGATTGCACCAACCAAAATGGGAATATTAACCATTCCAAGTATGGAGGTTGCAGGTGAACAAACAAACCCAATCAATATTCGCGTAAATAAAGACGCAACGGCACCAAAAAGCAGCGATATTATCAAAGTCAGCGGTGAGTTAAGTAAAAACGAATTGTACGAAGGTGAAACGGCACAATTTAATGCCAAAATAGCCATCTTTGCTGATATTCGTCGTTTAAAAGATCCAAATATCATTACTCCTCAAGGAAATGGGGTTGAATTTTCTCCTATTGGTGAAAGTAAACAATATCAAACGGTTATTGATGGTTTACAAGCAACGGTGGTTGAACAGGTATTTAGTCTAAGCGCAAACAAAGCAGGTAAATTAACCTTTGATGGCTTGGCTTTTACGGGTGGATTAATACAAACCGATCGTTACGGTCGTAGCACCAAGTTAATTCCATTAAACATAAACCCAAAACAATACTCAATTAATGTATTAACTAAACCATCTGATTACAAAGGAACATGGTTACCAACCAGTGATTTGAAATTAGGTCAGCAATGGCTCGTTGATGGCAAAGTCCTAACCAACACAGAGGTTGAAGCTGGCACAGCCATTACTCGCCAAATCACCCTAATGATGGCTGATGTACCACCAGAAAGGTTGCCATCTATTGATATCAACTATCCAAAATCAGTTCGTATGTACGACGAAAAGCCGACCATTGGTAAAGACAGCCAAGGGAATAGTGTTATGACCATTAAACAAGTGATCATTCCACATACATCGGGCCAAGTTGAATTACCAGCGGTATCGATTCAATGGTGGAACAGTAAAACGCACAAGGCAGAAGTCGCAAAATTAGATTCATTAGCGCTAACCGTGACACCAAACAGTCAAAAAAGCGAACAAATGATCGAGCAACAAACAAATGAGCAACCGAAAACCGTAATAAAACGAGAAGTTGATCACGGTATTTGGCCTTATACCACCCTAGGTTTTGCTATTTTATGGCTATTAACACTTATTGCTTGGTATAAAGCGCGAAACAGTGTGAGCAAAGAAACATTAACGGTTACATCCAATCATGCTATATCAAACAGTGATATTTCTGTATTAATTACGGCACTTAAATCAGACAATACCATACTTGCACACCAGATCATGCAAGACCATGCTGATGACTGGAAAGCAAAAGGAATCGATACAGATAAAGTCAAAGTGCTCATTGAAAAATTAAGCCATGCTAAATACTCAAACAATTCAGAAAACCCTGATAAAGAAAGGCTTATTAAAGAGATAACTCAACAATTAAAGGTGAGTAAAAAATCAAAATCAAGCCCAACTGAACTTGAAGCATTATAGACTTTAACTGCATAAATGAATTTATGGCTGGCTATGTGTCAGCCTTTTTTATGTCTCACCACACCTCAGCACTTCCGCTCTTTTTTAATCTCATCCAGATAAGTACTTTCTTCGTATTTTTAATTAACTTTTTTAATTTTTCACTAATGGTTTGCGCAAACGATCACGCTCAAATATTCAGATAAAAATGGATGTATCTTCACACAATGTTCGATTTACCATTGACTTATTCGACGGAAAGCTCAATTATCACCTTATCAAATGTTCACTACCATCGCATTTGCTCAATTAAGCACAGATGGAAGCGAGACGGACTTTAAAAGAATGTGCTAAATCGCATATGACAAGTAAGGGTAAGTAGTATGACAACTAAACTAGAACAACTTCGTAAACTAACAACAGTAGTAGCTGACACGGGTGACATTGAAGCAATCGCAAAATACACGCCTGAAGATGCAACAACGAACCCTTCTCTAATTCTAAAAGCGGCAGAAATTGCTGAATACGCACCACTAATCGATGCGTCTATTGAATACGCTAAAGCGCAAAGCAATGACAAAGCACAGCAAGTTCAAGATACTTGCGACATGCTTGCAGTTAACATCGGTAAGGAAATTCTTAAAGTCGTTCCTGGACGTATCTCAACAGAAGTAGATGCTCGCCTTTCTTACGATACTGAAGGCAGTGTGGCAAAAGCACGTCAACTGATCAAAATGTACAACGATGCTGGCATCACTAATGACCGTATCCTTATCAAACTGGCTTCTACATGGGAAGGCATCCGTGCTGCAGAGATCCTAGAAAAAGAAGGCATCAACTGTAACCTAACTCTGCTGTTCTCTTTTGCTCAAGCTCGCGCATGTGCTGAAGCAGGTGTTTACCTTATTTCTCCTTTTGTTGGCCGTATTATGGACTGGTACAAAGCAAAAGAAGGTCGTGACTTTGAGCCAAGTGAAGATCCAGGCGTTATCTCTGTTGCTGGTATTTACAACTACTACAAAGAGCACGGTTACAACACAGTTGTGATGGGCGCAAGTTTCCGTAACATTGGCGAGATCCTTGAATTAGCAGGTTGTGATCGCCTAACAATTAGCCCTAACCTACTTCAAGAACTTGAAGAAGCAACTGGCGAAGTGGTTGAAAAACTGGTTGATACAAACGGCAACAAAGCGCGTCCTGCTGCAATGACTCACGCAGAGTTCCTATGGGAACATAACCAAGACGCAATGGCTGTTGAGAAACTGGCTGAAGGTATCCGTAACTTTGCGGTTGACCAAGGTAAGTTAGAAGCGATGATTGCTGCTAAGCTATAAATTTTAGGTTTCAGATCGGTCGCAAGCTCCCTTGCAGAATTCAGGGGAGTCTGCGGTTAGTTTAGAAGTCACCACAAGCACCTCTGAACCCTTTAAGCGAAGCGATCTGAACCCTTCTCTTTTCCTTTTTAATATTCGAGTTAAACATTATGAACCGACCTTCTCTAACAAATAAGTATTTAGCTAATGCAATCCGTGCCCTAAGCATGGACGGCGTACAACAAGCAAACTCTGGTCACCCTGGCGCTCCTATGGGCATGGCTGACATCGCTGAAGTTCTTTGGCGTTCTCACTTAAATCACAACCCAGCAAACCCGGAGTGGGCTGATCGCGACCGTTTCATCCTTTCAAACGGCCACGGCTCTATGCTAATTTACTCTCTGCTTCACCTTTCAGGTTACGAGTTATCAATTGATGACCTTAAAAACTTCCGTCAACTTCACTCTAAAACTCCAGGTCACCCAGAGTATGGCTATGCGCCAGGTGTTGAAACAACGACAGGTCCTCTAGGTCAAGGTATTACCAATGCTGTTGGTATGGCGATGGCTGAAAAAGCATTAGCGGCACAATTCAACAAAGAAGGCCACGATATCGTTGACCACTTCACTTATACATTCATGGGTGATGGCTGTTTGATGGAAGGCATCTCTCACGAAGCGTGTTCACTTGCTGGTACATTAGGTCTAGGCAAATTAATCGCATTCTGGGATGACAACGGTATCTCTATTGATGGTGAAGTTGAAGGTTGGTTCTCTGATGACACACCTAAACGCTTTGAAGCATACGGTTGGCATGTAATTCCAGCGGTTGACGGTCACGATTCAAACGCTATTAATGCCGCAATTGAAGCAGCAAAAGCAGATCCTCGCCCTACTCTTATTTGTACGAAAACTATCATCGGTTTTGGTTCTCCAAACAAACAAGGTACGCACGATTGTCACGGTGCTCCACTAGGCGCTGACGAAATTAAAGCAGCAAAAGCACAATTAGGTTGGGAGCACGGCGCATTTGAAATTCCGCAAGAAGTTTACGCAGAGTGGGACGCGAAAGAAACAGGCGCGGCTAAGGAAGCGTCGTGGAACGAGAAATTTGCAGCTTATGAAGCAGCATACCCAGAACTTGCAGCCGAATTTACTCGCCGCGTAAACGGTGATTTACCAAAAGAGTGGGAAGAGAAAGCATCGGCAATCATTGCTGATCTTCAAGCTAACCCTGCAAACATCGCATCACGTAAAGCATCTCAAAATGCACTAGAAGCGTTTGGTGCTATGTTACCTGAATTCATGGGCGGCTCTGCTGACCTTGCACCATCTAACCTAACGATGTGGTCTGGTTCTAAGTCGCTTGAAGCTACTGACTTCTCTGGTAACTACATTCACTACGGTGTGCGTGAATTTGGTATGACAGCAATCATGAACGGTATTGCTCTGCACGGTGGTTTCGTACCATACGGCGCAACCTTCCTAATGTTCATGGAATACGCTCGTAACGCAATGCGTATGGCTGCACTAATGAAAGTGCAAAACATCCAAGTTTACACGCACGACTCTATCGGTCTTGGCGAAGATGGTCCAACTCACCAGCCAGTTGAGCAAATCGCGTCTCTACGTCTAACTCCTAACATGAGCACATGGCGTCCATGTGACCAAGTTGAATCTGCTGTAGCATGGAAACTGGCTATCGAGCGTAAAGATGGTCCATCTGCACTTATCTTCTCTCGTCAAAACCTTGCACAACAAGAGCGTGATGTAGAGCAATTAGCGAACATCGCTAAAGGTGCTTACATTCTTAAAGATTGTGAAGGCCAACCTGAACTTATCCTTATTGCAACAGGTTCAGAAGTTGAGCTAGCAGTTGAAGCAGCAGCACAACTGACAGCAGAAGGTAAAGCAGTACGTGTTGTTTCAATGCCATCAACAGATGCCTTTGATAAGCAAGACGAAGCATACCGTGAAACAGTACTTCCATCAGCGGTAACTAAACGTATCGCAATTGAAGCTGGCATTGCTGACTTCTGGTACAAGTATGTTGGTTTCGGTGGCAAGATCATCGGAATGACAACATTTGGTGAGTCAGCGCCTGCTGATGAGCTATTCAAAATGTTTGGTTTCACTACTGAAAACGTAGTAAACACAGCAAAAGAATTGTTAGCTTAATAATAGACGCTTTTATAAACAGAACATCTTAATAGACAAAAGCCTCGCTAATTCAGCGAGGCTTTTTTTATATTAGTAAATAGTTTTGAATTAAATACAACTTTTATGCGTATCGATTCATCTCTTCTGAATCTTCTGGTAACGTTTTGAAGCGTTTATGTAGCCACATCCATTGTGATGGTTCTTTCTCAATTAAACGTTCGATCTCTCTATTCAATACATTTGCAGCCGTTACAGCATCACGGCGTGGAATATCATCACTAATGTCATCCCCTATTTCTAGAGTATAGTGGTTGTCAGAACGTATACTAGTACCCGACATAACAGCGCACTTTGTCATATCAATTAAGAAACTAGAACCTGTAGTTGTTGCCGCTTCTTTAACAGCAAAAAATGGAACAAATACTGAGTTACGACGGCCATAGTCATGATCAGGTAAATACCACAAACGATTTCCAGACTTAAGCACCTTAATCATACTTTTAACATCATGGCGGTCAATCATCTTATGACCTTTACGTGTTCGTCCACGATGTTGAATAAATTCATAAACAGGATTGCTATTAGCACGATACACGCCATAACCAGGAGCAAAAAGACTAAAGATTCGAGCGGTCATTTCAAGATTTAAAAAATGACAACACAGCACCAATACACCTTTACCTTCTTGCTCTTTTTCTAATATTTTTTCTTGGCCAACAATGGATATATGACGCTTCACTCGCCAATCTGGCCAAAACCAAGCCATACCCGTTTCAATTAAAGCTAACCCGGTATTTTTAAAATTTTCATTCACTAATAGTTCAATTTCTGTTTGTGAATAATGAGGAAAACATAATGCTAGATTTTTTCGAGCTACGTTCGCACGCTTTTTTAAGCAAAGTTTAGACAAACATCCGATTCCATTCCCTATTCTTTTAAGGAGCACGAACGGAAGTACATTAACCAATACAGCAAGAAAAGAAAAAGATAGCCATACAAGCCAGTACTTTGGAGACAACAGCGCCCATGTAAATTTAGGACTTGGAACTGTTTTCATTTTTTCACCCATCAAAACTAAGACACCTGTCTCAGAAATATAATTAAAGTGAAATTTTAGTTGAAAAGTTTAATAAGCTCAATCAAGTTTGATTAAATTATTTTCAAAAATATCAATTATTTTGATTGAGGCTTATTTATTATAAATAGTTACGTTTTGAATCATTATTTCATTAGATAAATTAGAACCGTGTCGAATAACTTGAAAAATACAGTATTAATTATAATACTTCATCACTATTAATTGTTTCATAAAGTTCTTTTAACAAACCTGATTCAATATTAATCAAGCCATCAGATAAATGTATATAATTACCTTCAGTTACATTTAGCAATATATTCTTTCTGATATCTTCACTTTCTTTTGACTCTTTATTTTGAAAATGAAAATGTTGTATTTTCTCATAAACCATTTCTGAAACCTGATCAATTTGTTCTTGGGTTAAACAAACTCGAGACATTCCTACTTCTGGTCTTTTTGCTTGTGATAATACTTCAAGCCTCAACTTCTCTGTAAACAGAGTATCTAATTTAGAACCTTCAAAAAAAGTATAATATGGAGGAGTAAGAAAACATGGTGAACCATCACTTTTTAGCTCAACCAAACCCATAATCTCCAATGCTCTCAAATAGATATAAACACTCTGCTCATTCAGGTGATTCTCATTAGCCACCTCTTTTACATCTCTACCTTTAACGTGAATTTCATAGAAAAAATCATAGAGATAAGGGTGATTATAAAAGATTTCATCAAGAACTTCGGTTCTCGTTCCCTCTTCTTTATTGTGAATATCACGTGCAATTTGCGAAAGCTCTTCTAGATTGGTATTTAATACGGTAGCGTATTCCATTAATTTATCAATACCAATTGAATTACTATGAAAATGTCTTTTTAATGTCGAAATAGGTACATTTACTTTTAATGACAATTCATTATAAGTAAGATCATTTTCTTTTAATTTAACTCGTAATGCATTTAATAATAAACTAGCACAAAATCCCATAACCACTTCCTTGATGTTATTTATTATTTTTCAATTTACTTTATATCATTCTAAATTACTAGCTCGGTTTCATTTTTTGAAGTGAAGCAACTCATAAATTAAAACCCTCTTAGTTATAAAACTGTAATCATTGCACCACTTTCGCGCAAAGGTTACAAATATGTAACAACGTCAATTTAATGACAAATAATAATCACAACGTCAGTTATCGCTCATGATGAGCACTTTATCGACATGGAAGTCATATATGCGGACAAAACTATTAAAACAGTCAGCACTATCGAGCTTCATTTTTTGTACTTCAGCACTAGTTCACAATGCTTTTGCTGAAGATGCAAACAAAGAAGAAATACCTGCTGAACCCACAGAGCTAGAACAAGACTCAAATTTAAAATGGGGCGGATCATTAAGCCTTGGTTATGACAGTAATCTTTATTCGGCTTCTGATTACCGCTCAAGCCGTGCAATTTCATTTCATGGTTCACTTTATTTGGCATTCTGGGAGCACTACTCTCTTTATTCCAATACAGGCGGCTATCGTACATTACAAAATGCTGAAGGATTCTATTCTACAGATACTGTTGTTGGTCTATCTCGCTCATCACTGCTCACTTTTGGCGATACTGGACGTATGTCTATCAGTGGTCAATTTTCAATCCCAACATCACAAGCGTCTCAAGATAGTTTTCTTAATACCGCTTTTCGTATACAGACCCCATTTACTTTCAAGTTAGCGGACGTTGGTTTCCTTATTGCACCTCGCGTTCGTAAAAACTTTCACCAGTACACTACCTCACCATCAGGCAACGTAAATATATCGTGGGGATTATCTTTATTATTAGGAGCAAATTATAACTATGGCGATGCTTTCTTCTCAGTATCGGCATTAGGAGGAACCTCTATCAACTATAACGGTCGCTGGGCAGATGGTTACAGCTATGGTGGTAACGTCAGCGCCGGTTATAACCTTTTAGAGGACCTTTCTATTTCATTAACACTGGCTTCTTCCGGTGTATATACAGATGCAGCACAAGGAACATTAGGCAGCTTTGATCTTTTTGATGAAGCAAAAGCAACCTACTCGCTTGGCATGACTTATTCATTTTAGGGATAAAATAATAAAAACAGGATGTGAACAATATGACATATAAAAAGCTTACATTAGCTGCAGCGGTAACCGTTGCACTCACTGGTTGTGCGCCAGAAGAACAAGAATATGACACTCTTGATAAAGACCTTACTGAAGTTAAAGTACAAGATTTGCGTGTTGAAGGCCGCTGGTTTTATGCTCCAACTACCGGAGCTGCACCTCGCTTTGCTGTAACTCAATTTCCATTTTTACAAGGTATGGGACGTTATGTTGAGCTTTGCTTTTCAGATGAAGGCTTAGAAGTTCGTGGCTATGACAATAATAACCCTGATCTTTTATTACCAAAAGATAAAAACGGCTTCTGTTTACCGCAAGATGAAAGCAATATCGGCTCTGATGACCAAGTTAACTTTCCTCATGTTATGACCATCCCTGGTAGTTATGCGAAATACCAATGTCGCGAAGATAACTACGGAGATTGTACTAACGTCGAAGAAAAAGATTCAGATCCAAACCTTGGCAACACCACTTTTAGAAACAATACCCACTTTACGCCAAGCCCTGAATCAACATTAGTGAGTGATTTAAACTGGGACGAACTCTATGGCACTAAAGATGGATTAACACCACAAGGATCACCAGAAGTGATCTCTTGGGAGTTTGACCCTAATAAAGGCGTATTAAACTTTGAACTTGAACAAACATTTAAGATTAATTTTTCTAAATTATCGCGTTATATGGATTGGTCAGCAATGGAAGAAGAGTTGGCTAAAGGCTCATTTAAGTCCCGCTTCTATTACTCCCTTGTACATGAAAGTCACATAGCATCAGAAAATTATCAACCTGTCTTATATCCGGTGAATGATGAGAATGACATTGGTTTCTTTACCACAACAACAAAAGTAAGAGATCCAATCACTAACAAATACGATGCTGTCACTTATTTGAACCGTTTTAATCCAGCTCAAGGATCAATCAAATATTACTTATCAGATAACTTTTTTGAAGAGAAAAATAAGCTTTTCTTAGACTCGACGATCAAGACCGTTAATAAAATGAACGAAACTCTTCGTTTACTTGAACCAAACTCAAACAAACCTATGATTGAGATTGTTAATAAGTCAGAAGGAATGGGAATTCATCCGGGTGATCTTCGCTATAACGTCATTAATCTCGTCGATGAACCGCTTGATAACGGGTTACTTGGTTATGGCCCATCTATTGCGCACCCGAGAACTGGTGAGATCATTAAAGCACACGTAAACCAATATTCTGGCGTTGCACGCCGTGGTGTTCCATTTTATTGGGATAATATGGCGCGACTGTATAACCGTGGACAACTTGAGATGAATGGCTTAGTTGCGGAAGAGTCAGCATCTGCACAATCAAGATCAGAACTTCAAACTAATAGAGCCGTCTCTGAATCGCTTTACGCCAATCACAATCAACATGCTCATAATACAACTTCCATTTCAATTAATGAAGAAACAGCAATTGAGTTTTTAGCCCAACAAAGCTTAAAACAAAAATTGGCGCAAGGTCCAACGATATTGAAACCTGTCAATGATGACATGGATCTTGAAGATATTGTTCGAGCAGAAGAGGAGCGTCTTGCATTTTGGAGTGAAAACAACGCCTACCCTATTGAAGCGTCATGGGTGTCGTCTTCAAGTAAAGCCGTTATTGATAACTTACCTCTTGTTGACGAAGGTTACTTTACGAATATTACGGATCCAGAAACCGGTATTGTTACTAAAACGCTAAAACCATGGGCTTTACTGCCAGACCATCTTCAGACGGTTGCAGCAGATGCCATCACCGTAACAACCTATGCGAACACTTTAGTTCATGAAATTGGTCATAATGTAGGTTTACGTCATAACTTTAAAGGCTCAAATGACATTGATAACTACTTATCAAAAACACAATCTAAACTACTTGGCTTAAGCAACGTTCCAGCGTACAGCTCAACAATGGATTACGCACCAAGTATGCTTGATGAAATCCCAACTTGGGGTCTATATGACTTAGCTGCATTTAAATTTGCATACGCTCGTAAACTTGATCTTGTTGAAGCATCACCGATGAGCGCTGAACAACGGGCGTCTGAAGGTGGTGAAGCTGCATATGCTAACTCTTTCTACAGTCAATACGGTGCAACCGCTGAAAATGAATCTCTTATGGTTTGTACAGAACAATCACAAGTACTTGATGAACAAGGCCAAGCAACAGGACAATCAAACTACACCTGTGATTTCTCTCGTTTAGATACTGCAGCACTAAATGGCAATCCACTTGCTGAACATGGTGTAGTTTACTACCTAGATGACATACTCGGTTTCACTCGTAAGTCTTATGCTTTCTGTACCGATGGTAATGTTTCTGGCAATAGCGATTGTAACCGTTTTGATGAAGGGACAAACCTACAAGAAATTGCCACTTACAAATGGCAGCAATACTTAGACAGCTACGACTCACGAAATGCTGGGCTATATAATGATGGGCTTTATAATTCTAATTACCCATCTTATATTATTCGTCGCTTCCGTGAAATGAACACAATACGTGACATGATTGAAGACAATGAGCGTGTCGACCAACTATTTCACGATTATGGTGACGCATCACCTGCAAATAAGCCGACCGAATTTTTACAAATGGTTGCAGCCAATCCGAGTACCTGTGTTTATTCAGAAGATAGAGATGAAAGAGCTGGTAATTCGTGGTTATGTGATTATGCCTTTGGTGCGAAAAAAGCTTCTGAATTTTTCTTAGATGTATTACGTACACCAGAAACGCAATGTATTATCACTGACCGTTCGGGAACTATGCGCAGTATTTCTCTTGGTGAGGCATTAACAGCACAAAGTTATACTATTCCAAGTGAATACGATATTACTCGTGCAGATTGTTTCGATGAGGTTGCTACTCCAATTCTTGAATCTTTATATGGAGCAACTGAAATTCATGCCAAATCAATTAACTCTAAGTTCTTAAACTCGGTAGGTTCGTTTGACCCATCAAACCCGTATTCAAATGCAGTTTCTGTATTAGGTATGTGGCCAGATAAAGGATTAGCAAGTTACCAATTGGCTCGTCGTTTCTCTTTCCGTTACACAGATGAAACTGCGTTTGCTTCTTTACTCGACTTACCTGGGGTTAAAGCCGAGTACGATGCCATTATGGCGCACATTGTTGCAAAAGAACCACTAGCCAATGCCGTTGAGTTTGTTGATAGAGCTGGTGCACCTTATGAACCAACCATCGATGTTAACTTACACGTTTCACAACTGGTAGAAGCACTACCACCAATGCCACGCGGTATCGAATCATTCTATGGTTTAACTCGCACTGGTAGAACCGATATGTCGAGCATGATTGTGTATATGGGTACTCGACAAATGCTGACTTCTGATTATAAATTTGCAGAAACAGCCCTACAGCAACGTAACAGCTTAACAAAACAGCTTGATCAATATGGTTTGCTTGGCGGTGATGGATTAACGGTTTCAATTGGAGGCATTAATTACACCATCACTAAGGACAATACACTAGCGAATCGTGTTGCTTCAAAACTGTTTACAAGTGAAGGTTACACAGCAAAAATTGCACTAGACAATACATCAGCTGAAACATTAACGAATATTCTTAATGCATGGCAACCAGTAGCAGGGTTTAAATCATCGTTCCATACGCCAATTCTTGCCCTTGATGCACCATTTATTGAATTGATCATTAATTCATATAAAGCACAAATTGCCTCTGGTGAGATTGATTTAAGCAATGGTATGAACAACCAGATCTTTAACGCAGTTATTAACGGGGTTCTATCACAACCTGATGTTACTTATAACCCAGAGACCGGTACCGTTACATCGAATACAGGTAAAGAGCACAGTATAAGCAATGTAATTTCTATCATTGATTATACAATGGCATACGTAAATGCTGGACTTGATCCAACACTTCTTACGGCAAGCTATGCCCTATACGACGGCTTTACTGGAGCAGAATCGACCAATCAGTTTGCTTGGACGCTCACATTAGAAATGATTAAAGCCTATCAATCGGGTGATTATACAAACATGGTTGGCGAACATTACGAAGCACTTCGTAGACTCCCAGTACATAAAATTTATTAACCTCCCCAATAAAAAAGCCAGCATAACCGCTGGCTTTTCTTTATCTCAAACATTAAGAATCTAAAGAATGGTAATTACATCTTCAAATGCTTTGCGGGATTTAGGTAAAGAAGCATTGTAATCTTCGCTTGGATGATGATAACCAATGGCTAAAGCAACATGACATTCATACCCTTTTAATTCATCAGCAAAAATTTCACTGAGTAATTCAGGATCAATCCCTTCCATTGTTGTTGAATCAATGTTCAGTCTAGCTAATGTATGCAAAGCATTACCAAGAGCTAAATAAGCTTGAGGTTTCGTCCATGCTTTATGCTCACCATTTTCATCGCAATTCAATTCTACAAACTTAAACGAAGCAAAAGCAGCTTCTTTTTGCTCTTCAGTAATACGCTTGTCAGCAACCGCTTTAGATAAAACCACATCATAATCATCTCGTGTATACGAAAGCTTATTTGCAAATAAAATCACATGAGAACACGCTTTGATGTGAGGTTGATTAAACTGGTGCATATTTGCAAATGAATCATGCATACGTTGCTTTGCTTCATCAGACTCAATCACAATGAACTTCCAAGGCTGTGAGTTAATTGAAGAAGCAGATAAACGCAGAGCCTCAAGTAAAACCGCTAAATCTTCTTGAGATACTTTCTTTGATGGGTCATATTTTTTTGATGTATAACGATTTTCAAGATCATGAATAATTGGATGCGTCATAATAATAAACCTTACTTGTTGAAATTTTAATCCACAGACATTCTTGTCTGCACAACTTATGATGTCAACAAGCAAGGCACACTCAATATTTAATTTGCCATAGTGACACGGTTTCGTCCGTTATTCTTAGATTGATATAGAGCAGCATCGGCACGTTTGTATGCATCTGAAAACGTCGTGTCATCATCTACAACACCACCAATTGATACTGTTACATGCAGATCTGCAATTAACTCTTTTTCTATCTCTGCTCGTATTCTTTCGGCTTTTTCTTCTGAATTCGTAACGCTAACCGAGTCCAACAAAATGATAAACTCCTCTCCCCCCCAACGAATACAATAATCTTGATTACTTCTTACTGAGGCTAAAATACGTTGCGCAATTTGTTGAATAACTTCATCACCTTTCTTATGGCCATAGGTATCGTTAATTTGTTTGAAGTTGTCTATATCAATAATCAACAATGAAAATGCCTTCATTTTTTTTAGGCGTTTTTCATAAAAGTCACGACGATAAAACCCTGTCATCGTATCATATTGCAACAAAAACTTACTACGCTTTACATTATAACCAATTGCAAACAAAACTAAGGTAATGAATAACGAAGGAAAAATTATTTTCTTTATTAAATCAACAAGGTTTATCCCTAATGTAAATGGGTCTAACTCAGAACATGGGAGATAAGCCGATTTTTGATATAAATTATTTTTGTTTTGACTGTTCACGACCATATTTTTGATCTTGTTATAGTGCTCTATTCTCTCATGTAAAAGTGATGCTTTAATATCAACGACTAACAGTGCATCTAAATGTCGTTTATTATAGATAGGATAATATATCGAGCGAATATTCTCACCCGTACCATCTTCTATGTACTTTTCCGTCAACTTCAGGTTACAACCATAAAAAGATTGATAGGTTTGTTTTAAATTTTCATTATCTACAATGCGTGCGATAACGTTATCTTCCTCTATCTTCTCATAAAATTGCTCATAGCTATCTCTGATCGGATCTAAATGAAAATAACTCGATGGGTTCTGGAAGACAGCGATTGTCCATAAATTATCGCCAATGAGCTTCTCTAACTCAGTTCGTAATTTACTTATCCCTTCAGATAAAACCTTAACTTCTGTATCTCGAGTAACAACAACAGTGACATCATTCCTAAAATAACGCCCTTCATCTAATGTGATAGCTGTTGCATTATTATAATAAGATGAGAAACGTCGACTTATCGAATAGACACTTTTGTAGTCATCTACAATTTCACGCTCTAATCGATTCACTGAAATGACATTGAAGAAAAAATAGCAAACTAAACAAACGCAAAAGATCAAAGTCCACATTTTCAAAATAATAAAAATATAGCTTTTTAATTGTGGCAACATTAATCGTCTTAGCATTGTCATTCTTTGAGTAGTAAAAGGTGCGAAATATATAGCAACAATAAAAGGAATCAATCTTTGTTTTTTATAAAGTGAGACATTGTCTCCAATTAGAGAAAACCTAACATAACCACCCACAAAAACATTCATTTAATTTATATAAACATAAAATTAATTCATTAAAACAACAATTAAAAACAAAACTTACAACATAAGTTAAAATTCTCATCGAAACATCACGATACAAAAAAGCGCATTTTTTGTGATCTAAGTTGCCATTTTAGCTGAAAATGTATGCTAGGGTTTTAATGTATTGTTATCAAAAGGAGAGAAGTAATTATGAAACCTGAATTTGTTTTTAAAGTACCTGAGGAGTTTGGTGCTACAGGTTTAGCAACAGCAGAGAAAGAAGCAGAGGCTTTATATTCTGAGTTACTAGGTAAAGGCGCAAGAAACATGACGGAAGTGAAAATAGAATTGAAAGATTCTAATGTCATTGGCAGCTGGGTTATTGATGGCGAAAGATACTTCATGTAACTAATATAACTGTAGCAAAATGGACCTATTGTTTGATAGGTTCACCCATTTTTTAAAACCTCATATCAAATACCGCTACACGCCCTATTGTTTCTTCATCGCTCACATTTCATATGTTTTTTATAATTTTATTTTAACAATGCCATTATTCATAATATAATGTGAAGCATCTCGCATAATTGACTTTATATATGTTTAAACGTGTAACATTTGGTTTCAGAATAAGAAAACAATTTAAAAACAATAGAGTAACTCTTCCTCCGAGGCTATCTCTATTCCAAAGAGTTAGGCTACCATCCTCGTTAAAAATAGAAGAAAACGTTGCGTTTCGTGCCGGCTATTTATTATGGAGTATGGGAGCATACTCGTATAGTTATAGTCAACTTGAAAGAAGTACAATCGTTGGACGTTACTGCTCAATCGCTAAAGATGTGACTATTTTAGGCTACCAACACCCTCTACATCGTTTTACGACAAGTACTGTAACCTATTCTAATGATGAGTTTGCACTATCTGGTTTACAACAAGGGTCATTAAAAGAAAATAAAGACTACGTTCCACACCCCATCATCATTAAGAATGACGTTTGGATTGGAGCTAACGTAGTACTAAAACCAGGAATTACAATTGGTAATGGTGCTGTTATTGCCGCTAATGCAGTCGTAACTAAAGATGTTCCTGACTACGCTATTGTTGGCGGGATCCCAAGTAAAATTATAAAGTACCGTTTCAAAGAAGAAGTGATTAACGACTTATTAGATATAAAATGGTGGGAATATGACTTTTTAGACTTCCAATCTATCCCATTAGACTCTGATATTAATGACTTTATTCGAGATTTTAAACAGTTAGTTGATAGTAATAGCATCAAAAAATACCATCCAAAAACGTTTACCATATAATTTTATTCTACGTACACAAAAAGGGCCGCAAACTGCGACCCTAACTTATCCATTATTTCAGAAAAAATGAGTTATCACTCTTTACCGCTTATTCTTTACCGAAAACGTTGTTCTCTTGCTCTCATTTATTAGGACACCAAATTACTAACGCTTTTATGTGCTTTGTCAAACAACTCATTTAATTAAGGTTTCTTAGCCTGCATTTAGATCGACTCTTGCACCAACCATATTGAGACTAAGCAAAAGGCTATTAATGATGCAGTAATTACCGCTCTCTTCCGTGATAGCGATTAACTCCCCTACTGTTAACTTGTGTGGTTGTTCAGGGTTCAATTTGTTGCGCAGTATTGTTGGATTAATTCCGCAACGCTTCGCAACTTGTTCCATGTTTTCAGAATCAGCAAACGCATAGCATGCGTTGTCAAAAGCATTTTGTTTAGGCTCACGTAAATCGCACATTGAGCTATTCCTCTATCTGTCCGATACTCAAATGACAAAGCCAAGAGAAAACAAAACCACAATTGCAACGGTAATTTCCAAAACTGTTGGTTTGTTTTCATTTGATTGATTAGTCATAGCGTTAACTCAAGTAGCTAAGAGCTTCACGAGTAGCAAGCTCTTGCATTGCAATTACGTTTACTAATGGGGTTTCTTTAGGTAAGGCTTTCTTTTTAAGGATCAATTTACCTTGTGCAGCCCAATCTTTAAGAGTGCGTTTCGGCATACCTGAATGACGAGAATATTCATCTAACGTCATAAAAGGTGCAGGAATAACTATTTGAAATGACAACATGATGGTATCCTTTGTGGTTATCGTATTGTTTAACTTTGTTTGCAACCGTACAACTCCGCCCGAGTTGATAATGCAACTTTAGATCGAGAATGCAACTTATGCAAGCTAAAATTGAAGCTCCAGAGTATTTATCTGGTCGAGATGTCGTAGAAAACCTAAAAAATGTGACGAAAAGTAGAGATTTACTAGCTCTTGCTGACGTAATAGGCGTACCAAGATCTACAATCTCGACATGGAATACGCGCAACATGACTCCTTTTGAAGTGCTAATTCGCATTCATTTGGAAACTGGTGTGTCAATGAAGTGGCTTGCATTAGGTATTGGCGAAGCTTTTCCTGAAAGTGAAGAATCCAAAATTGCAAATGCAACATCGATTAAAAGCTTTAGATTACGTTCAGGAATCTTAGAAGAAACAAATCCATTTGTTTTAGATATGAGCATCAGTGAAGAATTAGAGACTGAAAATCTAATATTAGTAAAGGAAGACTCTCAAAGACTGCTTATTGATAAAGAGTCTACACATGCAACATCTGGAAAGTATTTAATTGATATGGATGGTTCGTTCTCAATCAACGAATTACAACGTCTACCGGGTAAAAAGTTAGCGATCAGTTTTAATGGCTCTACTATCAATGTTGAAGAAGATGATATTAAGGTAGTTGGCCGTGTGGTAATAGTAATGGGAAAAAGATAACACTAAAAAATTATTAATTAATATCTTTAATTAATAAAAATGGGAGGCTTATGCCTCCCATAGACTTTATTTTTGATATTGCCTACGTAACCATTCGACTTCATCTGTACCAATACGATTCAAATTACCAACAAGGTTACTAACTCTTTTTTGTATATCTAAATCTTCTAGATCACCAATCCAAATATATTTTTTTTCCACATTCTTTGCAGAAAACTCTATAAGACCATCTGAATTTCTAATAGGCAT
The DNA here is from genome assembly GCF_009727955.1 of Aliivibrio fischeri. Taxonomy (GTDB): domain Bacteria; phylum Pseudomonadota; class Gammaproteobacteria; order Enterobacterales; family Vibrionaceae; genus Aliivibrio; species Aliivibrio fischeri_A. Next base: position 38,874 of record NZ_WOBR01000010.1, read on the forward strand.
TACTCGATTAACCGTTGAACCTTCAAATTCAATATGAATTAAATCATAAAAAGACACTTCGGTTTTTACAAAAATTCTTTTATCATCAAAATAATTATCAATTTTTGATAAAGATTTCATCAATTCTTTATGATTCGAACTATTAGTTAAACTAATATCTAAATCAGTTGAATAAACATCATAATCAACGCTAGATATTAATTCTTCTTTATTCGTATTAAAATCAGAATTAATTTGATCTTCAATACTTTCAGGGATTGGTAGGATCAAATCAAATTCTTGCGTTTTTGATAATCTAGTCAATTTTGAGAAGGAGAATAAACGAGAGCTTTCAACCCTTGCGGTATCACACTTAGGTGTAACACATACTAAGAAATCATTATTTGTAATGTCATATATAATAGAACCTTGAGTCAAATAAGGAAGTTCTACACTTGAAATCAAATCATCAAAACTTCTTCGGAACGAAGTTAATATCGATAAAATTTTCGAACTATCTTCAATAGATATACCATCTTTAATTTTATTTAAAATTTGGATTAAATTTAAAGTATTTTTTTTACTAGATATTACGTCTAACGCTTTTTTTTCTGTCGATAACACCTCAATTAAAGTGTCTTTCGCATTCATAGAAAAACCGTTCTTTAATAGTTTTTTAATTTGCTCTTTGCTACAAGTATAATCATTATTTTTATAATTAAAGGTCTTAGTTAGTTGCTCATGATTATTATCAATCCAATTTAAGACCATTTCTTGGTTAAGAGTTAGTTTATCAACTTTATTTATTGCTAATAAATTTCTTAAATAAGAAATGAAATTTTCCAGCATAAATACTTCTGCATCTTCGTGATTAGGTAACAAAGTTCTATGGGCTAAATATCCAGTGTCTAATTGATGATTAAAACGATTAATAATTCTACCTGTATTTTGACGAATTACAGCAGCCGATTTCATAGCAAAAGCAGGAATTAAGCCATTAACTAAAACTGAAAATTCTTTTAAAGCTACATCAGGTAAATCTGCTTCGTTTGTTTCTCGAGTAACATCACCACCAGAATCGGATTTATTATAAAATGATATTAATAAATTATCTGATGAAATCTGATAGCTATCCTTAGCATTTAAGCTTGAATCATCCAAAAAAGCTAATAATCCATCCTTTAATTGGTTTAAATCTCTTTCTCCCGTATAAACAATAATAGACCTCATTCTCCCACCAGAAGATCTATCTAACTCTATTATTTTTTTTATTATATATTGACTATAACGAGAATCATTATCCTTTAAAACCCAATCCAAAATAAGTATATCTGCTGCCGCTGCTACTTTTTCAACTTTACTAGCAAATTCATTTACATCTTCTCCATCAACGATAACTGGCTGATACAATCCTGCTATAATCCCCTTCTCATAAAACGCATTTGTTAATTCTAAAGCATTTAATTGATGACTCGAACCTGTATCGTTATTACTAGGTTCAGCAACGTGAACTAACGCTGTAGGTTGAGGCAATAAAGGGTCAACAACTTCTGGAATATCTAATACTTCGGAATTGTCTAGAGAACTGCTAAGCCCAGCCATATCATCTATAATTAAAACAGTTTGCACATACTCTTTGACAACTTCGCTACAATGTTCTTTAAAAGCGCTCATCATTCATTCTCCAACTTTATTTGCTTTATTACAAAGCATGGAGATGTTTGACTTTCTTCTCCATTAACCAACTGAATATCAAACTCTTCTTTATTGAGAGTTTCTTTACTTATATATAGTCCCATACCTCTGCCACTTTCTTTTCTTGAGAAAGTAAAGTCAAAGATTCGGTCTTTATCAATTGTAGCTATAGCTGGACCATTATTTGAAATCGTTAATCCATCAAATCCCACACCTAAAGATATCACCTTATTAGGGTTATCTTTAGATGATTGAGAGTTAAGCCAATATATAGCATTATCAACAACATTAATAAAAACAGGTAAAAATGTTGATGGAAATACTTTTGTGACACTTATAGTAAATTCATGACTAACATTCCAATTTATATTATGTCTTTTTAATCTTTCCTCGAATATATCTTTTAAGTAATTATCGATTTCCTTTCCAGATAAATCTACTTTGCTTCTATACAACCGTCTATTTAGAGGAGTAAACATTTTTAAATAGCCATCTAAATGAGAAAAACTATGTGATATATTCGAATAAAGTGAATTTAATTTAGGATTTTTATCTGCCCAAGGTTTTAACGATTTAATTGAATTACGTACATTTCGAGCTGTACTACTAAATTCATGTTGAATTATGCCTAAAGACATCCCTAACTGAGCAAATTCAAAATACTGATTAAGAGATCCCTTTACCTGTTCATTTTCATTCTCTAAAGCAATAAGTGTATCTATTGAATTTGTTTCACCAGACTTTAAATCATTTGCGATAAATTCAATGGCATCGCGCATTTTTATAAAATATTCATCAGTTTGAATATATATATCTTCAATTTCTTTTTCCCACTTTTCAATTAATATTGAAGATTCATTATCGGGTAAAATATCAATAGGAGTAGAGTTTATTTCAGTCATTACTGAGGATAGTGTATTACCTAACTCAACAGTTCGTTCTTTTGTTTTATTTTTTATAGCAGAATCAATCTCTGCAACATTGCTCGTTAATTCTTTTTTGTATCTTTTTATATTATTATTAAGTAGCTTTTTATCCTCATTTAAAATACCTGTAACACGTTCTCTTAAACTAAAAGATAAATCATTATCTCTGAGATAATTCCTAATTTTATTTTCAATAAATGTCTTTAATGGAATAATTACATCCTCATTCAATTTTTCTTTTGTTTGAAGGTAACTACTCCATTCCTTTGTAAGGGTTTCACTTAACCCAATATTTGGTTTAGTTATTTTTGATTTCTTTATACACTCAGTTAATTTTATGTCTAACTTTATTCTTAAATCACTAATAAATTTATATTTTTCTCTATCCGACCAAGATTCAGAAATTTTTTCTAGCTCTTTATGAGTAAAAGACTTAATATCATCGGCTAATAAAATAAAATCATTATTATCGTAAGCTTTAAAAAAATCATCAATTTCATTTTTAAAAATTATTTTCTTTTCTTTAATTGCCTCTTTTCTTTTAGCTAACGCAGCTTTTTCTCGATCATTATCACTTTTTAATTTCTCTTTTACTTCTGAAAATCGTTCATTAACTGAATTACTACGGAAAAAATCACTAGCAAGTTGAGAAAAGAAATTTTTTAAAATTGCTTTAAATTGATTATAAGCAATATTTTCAATTAACCCTTCTCGTCCAGCCTTCTCATTTAAATTGATATTAACATCATGAGAAATATCGATAGAACCAAACATTAACCGATAAGAGAAAAAAGCTGTTCCTGCATTTTTTGAGCGCTCTTCTTCGAATCTTAAAAAATCAAATTCAGGTTTTCCATAAGGTAGAACTCGAATACCATCTTTATATAAATACAAGCCACCATACATTCCTAATTTAGACTTTATATCGGTATAAACCTCAGTTGGAACTAATGTTTCTGATGGCAAACCTTGTATATAAGAAAATTTAATTTTAAATTTCCCACAGCGAGTTTTAGTACCAAAATTCTTATTCCAATTTATAATGTGTTCTTGAGGTTCTGATTTATAAACTGTTACAAAGCCTTTAAATTGACCATATTCATCAAACTCTCCTTCAACATAATGGTCTCCATTTTTCGCATCTTCGGGTGTAAAAAAACCTTCTTCAATAAGCTCTTCTGAAGAATTTGTATTGTTATGAATACGAAACTTCGTTTTCAAATTAAACGTCGAGTTTGTTGATAATGTATTAGAAAATCCAACAAGTATCTTTTGTAATTCAGTTGTCCCTGTTTTTTCATCTATTTGAATATCAAGATCAAGTATCTCTTCTGAAGGCATAATGATAAAATGTGTGCCTCTTCCAATACCATCAAGCTTCGGTAAATTAACATCTAAATTTTCTTTAGATGTTAATTTGGTCCAATTAGCTTCTGTTTCTTTTTGTAAATTTTTAAATAAAATCTCAGGCGAAAATGAAAAACGAGATAAATCATTTCTAATTAATTCAAAAACATTATCAGGAATAATATTTCCTAAACTTTTAAGACTATCAAGTAATTCATTTGTCATACTTTCAAGATCTTCTACTTTAGGTAAAACACCTTGTGGAAAAGTTCTAGTTGGTATAGTTATATCTGATAAGCTAATATCAGGTAATTCAAACTGGCTCCAGTGAATTAAAGCGACAACCAAATCATGTAAACCATCTTTACGTTCCGCACGACTTAAAACCAAAACTTGGCGGCCGATAGAAGCTATCGCTAATCTACCAATACCTTTTTCACCCATTAAAGGGCGTTCAAGCATTCCTTCAGGAATAAATTCTGATTTTCTATTCACACCATACTTGCTAGAAGTACCAACAGTAAGCCACTTTGTTATAAAATCATTCTCGGTCATTCCAATCCCATCATCTCGTAATGTTACGAGTTTTTGTTCTTGGTAATAATCAATTTCTACATTTTTTGCATACGCATCATGCGCATTCTTAAACAGCTCATGGATAGCTGTTGGGATACCTGCAATTTGCTGCCGACCTAACATATCAACAGCTCTAGCACTGACGGTCATTTTAGCCATTATTAATTATTATCTCAGTAAGTTATATACAAAAAAAAGTGCCTCACATTGTAGGCACTTTTTTCAATTCAATCCACAGCAGATAGTATTTATGAGGATTAGTCCCAATAATGGGGGGACCGCATTACCTATTTGCTTGGCCTGCTCTGTCGATGAACCATAAAACACAAAGTCATCGGGAAAAGTTTGAAACCTTGCTGCATGTCTAAGGGTTATACCGTGATTCTTCCACGGGTGAACAAAACGTCCTTTCGATGGGTTATTACAACCTGTAGTAATCGTATTACTTGGTTGGTGTATAAAGATTCGGCCATAGACATCTTTATGGCCTTTATATCCATTAGAGTGGCATCTAAGTCTGTGTTGCTCTCCTGCATCTTCACGACTACCGTTCAACGGAGTATCTGCAAAGCGTTTCACCATCATATCGCTTGGTTTCATAAACACATTACATGGATCGTTTTTATCAACTTCAAGACCAAACTCTAATTTTCGCAACGAATCTAAAGCTTCTTCTTCAGTTAATTTCGTTTTCTTTAAGAAATACTCTTTAACGAAACGTTTTAAATATTGTTCAGGTACAGCTTCAAAAACTGTTGACGCAGTTTTCCAATATGGTGCTGTGCCTGATGTTGGTGAAAAATGAGTTGCTTCTGGTGGAAAATTTGAAGTGATTTTTATATCTTTTCTAACACCATGTATAAAAACTCTTTTTCTATTCTGAGGCACACCAAAATCCTTGGCGTTTAAAATACCGCAAAACGTTATTTCGTAACCTTCTTTCTCTGCAAGCAGCAAAAATTTGTCTAAAAAATCTTTATGCCTCTTCCATAATAAACCTGCTACATTCTCAACTAAAAAAGCTTTTGGCTGAAACTCATGTACAAATTCAAAATAACGTAACAAAAGTGCGTTTCTAGGATCATTCACACCTGCATTATTAATTCGATGAGTTGAGAAACCTTGACACGGTGGACCTCCAAGTATTAAATCAAGTTCTCCAGCCTTTAAATGTAGAGACTCTCTCAAAACAGTTGGGTCAACTAAATTAATATCTTCATTAAGGAGTTCAATCTGTTTTTTATCTTTCAAGATAAAATTTTCTTTATAAGTATTTGCAGCTGCCTTATCAAATTCTATCGCGGCCACAACCTCAACTCCAGCATTGTGAGCTGAAAGAGTAAAACCACCTGCGCCGGCAAACAAATCTATTGCTTTTACTGTCATTAAAAATACCTACAAATTACTAGCCGACACATTCTACCGAGTTATTTTATAATTACCATTCTTACTCAAATTAAACGCTGATTATATGACCGTTTTATGTACTATTTATACGATATAAAACATTGTTAAACAATTAACACCACGTATACTGTATAAAAAAACAGCATTATAAGTTTTACTATGACTATCCGCAACTTAAAAGACAATTCAAAGAAACCTTGGTTATGCGAGTGCTACCCTACTGGCCGCGAAGGTAAGCGTATTCGTAAGCGCTTTTCTACCAAAGGTGAAGCGACTACCTTTGAGCAATACATAATGAAAGAAATTGATGATAAACCTTGGCTTGGTGATAAGCCTGAGCATCGCCGTTTATCTGCTCTCATTGAAATCTGGTTTACTATGTACGGTACAAACCTATCAAATGGCCAAGTTATCTATCAAAAATTTGAGCACATGGTTAAAGCTATGGGTGATCCTGTTGCCTCTACATTTACATCACGAATTTATGCAGAGTTTCGCTGTAAACGAATGGCTGGTGAAGTTATCTTTGTCGATAATAAATGGCAGAAAGGCGCACCAAGTATTGCCACATTAAATTCTGAATTAGCTCGTTTTAAAGCAGTATTTGAAAAGCTTAAAGAGCTAGGTGAATGGAAAGGCCCCAACCCATTAGATAGTATTAAGCCATTTCGTGATCATGAAAGACCAATGAGCTTTTTAGCAAAAGAAGAGATCGCCCTACTCCTTAGAAAAGTATCTGAACATAAACGCCAAGATATGCTGAAGATAGTAAAGGTGTGTTTATCTACTGGTGCGCGTTGGAATGAAGCAGCACAATTAACTGGTAATCAGCTTTCTAAGTTTAAGATCACTTATACCAATACAAAGAATAAGAAAATTCGCTCTGTTCCTATCAGTGAAAAGTTATATAACGAAATCCATAAACCAACATCAGGAAAACTGTTTGAAGAGTGCTATACCCCTTTTTGCTACATTTTAAAGCATAAAATAGGTATAGATTTACCAGCTGGCCAAGCCTCTCATGTTTTACGACATTCTTTTGCAAGCCACTTTATGATGAATGGTGGAAACATATTAGTTTTACGTGACATTCTTGGTCATGCTGATATCCAAATGACCATGCGTTATGCTCATTTTGCACCAGATCACCTTACTGAAGCGATAGCAAAGAACCCTATCTCAAATTTATAGTTTATGCATTTTTCTGATTAAAGAGTGCATATTCAATTTTAACTAGAAAATTAAAACAAAATAACTGTCGCCACTTTGCCGCCACTTGCTAATTTTAGATACAAAAAAGGGCCGCAAACTGCGACCCTAAATTATTCATTATTTGAGAAAAAGTGAGTTATCACTCTTTACCAAATACGTTGTTCTCTTGCTCTTGTACTCGGATGAAAGTAGTACGCTTAGTTAGCTCTTTAAGCTGCGCTGCGCCTACGTATGTACAAGTTGAACGCACACCACCAAGGATGTCAGAAATCGTATTATGAACTGAACCACGGAATGGTAATAGAACAGTTTTACCTTCAGCAGCACGGTACTTAGCAACACCACCAGAGTGCTTGTCCATCGCACTTTGTGAAGACATTCCGTAGAACTTCATGAACATCTTACCATCTTGTTCGATAACTTCACCACCCGACTCTTCGTGACCAGCTAGCATACCACCAAGCATTACGAAATCAGCACCGCCGCCGAACGCTTTAGATACGTCACCGGCACACGAACAACCACCGTCACCGATAATACGACCGCCAAGACCATGAGCAGCATCAGCACATTCAATAATTGCAGACAGTTGTGGGTAACCAACACCTGTTTTAACACGTGTAGTACATACAGAGCCTGGGCCGATACCTACTTTTACAATATCTGCACCAGCAAGGATAAGCTCTTCAACCATATCACCAGTTACAACGTTACCCGCAGAAATCACTTTATCAGGGAATTCAGCACGCACTTTTTCAACATATTGAACTAGGTGTTCAGAGTAACCATTCGCGATATCAATACAAATAAAGATTAAATCATCAGTTAATGCCATGATGTCTTTAGTTTTTTGGAAATCAGCTTCTGAAGTACCAGTAGAAACCATTGCGTTTTTAAGAACAGAAGCATCGTTCTCTTTAATAAACTCAGCCCAATCAGCAACAGTGTAGTGCTTATGTACAGCAGTCATTACACCATGCTCAGATAATGCCTTCGCCATTGCAAAGCTACCTACAGAATCCATGTTAGCTGCAATTACAGGTGTACCAGACCATTGACGTCCGCTATGTTTGAATGTAAAATCGCGGGTTAATTCAACTTGAGAGCGACTTTTCAGCGTTGAACGCTTAGGACGAAACAGTACATCTTTGAAGCCTAACTTTAATTCTTGTTCGATACGCATGATAAATTCCTCGTCTTATCGATAAGGCTCTACTATCTCTTGTTGCCTTTGGCAGAAGGCAGTTAACAAACCAAGATAGCAGGCACAAAAAAACCGGGGCGCTGGCAGGCGCTCCGGTTTTCAGTATTATAGGCCCAGAAACCTTTTTAGCAAGTCTGATAATTCTATTTTTTTTGTGATATCATCGATTAAAGTGCAAACAAAAACTACGAAATAGTTAATTGCACTACTCCACACTAAAAATTAGATTATTACCCTGAGAATTACCACTTATCTAGAGTTTTGTAAAAAAGTAGAATTAGCCAAAATACGTAACTTTATGTTCAAAAGTAAACGTTTGCTATTTCTAACCAAAGTCTACCTTGATCAACTTCTCATTTTTTTACTATTTTCATGAATGGATATCGAATTTAATGTGATATACTCACGGAAAATTCACTCATTAACTGATCTTTAATACATGAAGTTTCCTGGCCAACGTAAGTCTAAACACTATTTTCCAGTTCACACTCGCGATCCTCTAGTGAATCAAATCAACCAAACGCCTAAACTTGAACGCACTCATCTTATCGGTGTTGGTCAAACAATCGTAGATATCGAAGCAAAAGTAGACGATGACTTTCTAAACCGTCATCAATTAAGTAAAGGTCATTCATTAGTTCTTGAAGAATCAAAAGCAGAAGCTTTATATAAAGAGCTATTTGAAAGAAACTTGATCAGTCATGAGTATCCTGGCGATACTATTGGTAATACACTTCATAACTATTCTGTCCTTGCTGATAGCAAATCTATTCTTTTAGGTGTTATGAGTGAAGATATCAAAATTGGTTCTTACGCTTATCGTTACTTATGTAACACAACAAGCCGTATGGATTTAGACTACCTACAGCCAGTTCAAGGCCCAATTGGCCGTTGTTACACGTTAATTTCTGAAGATGGTGAACGTACGTTTGCGATCAACGAAGGCGACATGAACCAACTGTGCCCTACTCATGTTCCAGAGCATATTTTTGAAAAAGCATCTGCACTAGTGATTTCTTCTTACCTTGTTCGTGGTAAAGAAGGTGATCCTATGATGGATGCAGTGCGTAAAGCTATCGATTGTGCAAAATCTCATAACGTTCCAGTGGTTCTTACTTTAGGTACTAAATACGTTATCGAAGGCAAAGCAGAATGGTGGCAAACCTTCTTAAAAGAAAACGTAACTGTTGTTGCGATGAATGAAGAAGAAGCAGAAGCACTTACTGGTGAGAAAGATCCTCTACTAGCAGCAGATAAAGCTTTAGAATGGGTTGATTTAGTTCTTTGTACTGCTGGCCCTATCGGCCTATACATGGCTGGTTTCACAGAAGAAAGTATTAAACGCGAAACAAGTAAGCCTCTTCTACCTGGTAACATTCCTGAATTTAACCGCTTCGAATACAGTCGCCCAATGGTTAAAGCGTTATGTAAAAAGCCAATTAAAGTATCTTCTCACATTGCTCCATACATGGGCGGTCCTGTTGAGATTAAAAATACAAATGGCGCTGGTGATGCTGCATTATCAGCTTTATTGCATGATATGGCTGCAAACTTCTACCATAAAGAGAATGTGCCAAATTCAAGCAAGCATGATGCTGAGTATTTAACCTATTCTTCTTTCTCTCAAATTTGTAAATACTCTAACCGTGCAAGTTATGAAGTATTAACTCAACACTCTCCTCGCTTGTCTAATTCAATGCCAGAGCGTGAAGATTGCTTAGAAGAAGCATACTGGGAACGTTAATCCCATTAGTATGGTTTATTCATAAAAAATCCGACGCTTAAACGTCGGATTTTTTGTATATATAGCCCTAATATAAATTAAGTGCGGTACAATACTTTAACCACGTGCCAACCAAATTTAGTCTTCACTAAGTGCGGAACCAGAGTTTCACCACTGAAACACACTTTATCAAATTGAGGAACCATTTGACCTTTCTTGAATTCACCTAAATCACCGCCTCTTTTACCAGAAGGACAACTTGAATACTTCTTCGCTAATACGTGAAATTTAGCGCCTTTTTTAAGCTGTTGGATAATGTCTTCTGCTTGTTCTTTATGCTTAACAAGAATGTGTAACGCAGCTGCAGTATTCGCCATGAATGCCTCAATTAGTTTAAATAACGATTTATAGCAATTATATCGTTTATATCGCCATAATTGATAGTCTCACCTTTAAAAACCGTCTCAAAAAAACTACAATCCCCTTTATAAAAGAACATAAAAAGGCTATCACTTATGAAAAGCAAGGCGAATCAATCGCAAGGTATGCTGCTATTCAAACTCACGCTTTCACAACGGTTTGCTATTGGCACCTTGAAAGTTCGTGAGATCGTACCTTTCCAGCCTCTCACATCTATCCCCTATTCTCACCATCATGTTTTAGGTACCGCAACCATAAGAAATATGGCGATACCAATTATTGATATGGCAGCAGCGGTTGGATTTCGTCCGCTACAAAAAGAAGAGCTTGATAGCTGTTATATCATCATCACTGATTGCATGCGTACTGTTGTTGGGTTCGCAATCAGATCTATCGATAAAATAATAGAATGTGATTGGAAAGCAATTGAAGCCTCTCCACCAACCGCTGGTTCTAATGTTTTTGTTACTGGTATTACACGAGTTGAAGATAAAATCGTTCAATTACTCGATGTTGAGCTGTTACTATCAAAAATCTATCCAGAAGATACTTCTAATTTATATCCTATCTTAGCGGACGTTGAGAGAGAGAAGCTAAAACCGTTAAACATACTATTAGTTGATGACTCTTTTGTTGCACGTAAACAGCTTTCAACTGCACTCGACAGTATTAATATCCCTTATGATGTTGCAACAAACGGTTTAGATGCTTACGAAATACTTAAAAAAGCTTCGGATGAAGGAAGAGCATACAATATAGTCGTTAGTGATATAGAAATGCCCGGGTTAGATGGGTATGAATTGGCTTTTGAGATTCAAAATGACAATCGACTAAAAGATGCTTATGTCATTCTTCATACCTCACTTTCAAGTGAGATCTGTGTAGAGCAAGCACACCAAGTCGGTGCTCACGAAGCCCTAACAAAATTTGAAGCGACGGAATTAGTTCAAGCGATGCTGCGTGGTGCAAACCACAACAACCGAGCTGCTTAATTAACCTACGCATACAAAAATAACTTACACATACAAAAAACCGCATTACCTTAGGATAATGCGGTTTTTTATATTTTTGTTTATTACTTAAAATTAAAGAATTAAAAGTACAGACGAATTACCGATACAGCTACACACCCAGGGCGACGACACTTTTCGATTTCAACTTTAACTTCTGTCTCAATCTCTAAACCACGCTTGATTGGTGTCACTGACATCAGTGTGCTTCTTGCACGAATACGCTTACCCGCTTTAACTGGATATGGGAAACGCACTTTATTTAAACCGTAGTTAACAGTCATTTTCGCTGTTGGAAACAGTAAGTTATCACTACCAACGTTATCTGTTAGTTTTGATAACATAGAAAGCGTAAGAAAGCCGTGTGCGATAGTGGTTTTAAAAGGGGATTCTGCCGCTGCTCTCTCTGGATCCGTATGAATCCATTGTGGATCTTCTGTCACTGCACCAAAACTGTTAATTCGCTCTTGATCCATTAATGACCAATCGCCAACGTGAATTTCTTCACCTAAACGAGCTGTTAGCTCTTCAAAAACGGTTTGTGTTTCTAAATTCATTTCAATTGGCTCAGGCTGAACAGCTTCTTGCGCCTGTCCATTAACAGTACGTTTATGCTCTTTAACCCACGAAATAATGTGAATATTGTTGGCTTTATTTAAAAATTCAATCCAGTAATCATATATGGTCGGTGACATCCAGTCTTTCAACTCGAACGGATGTTTCGCAAGATATTCACGCTTATGCTTTAGAAAATCGACAACCTTCATAGAGAAACCTTATTTGATATCTAATCGTAAAAACAATGCTTAATAGCCAGATTGCGTAATTGTGTTACACATCACGTTTTTTTGCAAATCTTTTCCTAGCTTACACTTGTTCGCTGTAATCAACTTTTTCTTTATTAAACAAATAACTATCGATAATGAACACTGTTCAAAAAAAATCCATTATGAGAAGTAATGCTCATATTTCAGCAAAAACATCATAGAAAGGCGTTAAAATACACACTAATTCCACACTTATTTTAGTGGCTATTATGCTCTAATTATGAGTTTTCAATCGCATTTCTGATAATTCATGCAAATTAGTTTAGGTTAAACATTCTTAAAATCAATAAAAAACCTCAGCAATAAATACAGAGGTTTTTCAAGTAACTCGAACTTATTTATGATCATCAAACGATCAAACATTTCTTGTCGTTATTAATTATCCGCGATAATAACGCTGAGGAACAAATGGCATCTTCTCAACCGTCATTGGAAGTTTCTTTCCTCTTACATCAGCAAATACTTCAGTGCCAAGGCTCGCAAGATCGGTTCGTACATATGCCATTGATACAGGCTTCCCTGCTGTTGGCCCCGCTGTACCACTCGTTACAATGCCAATTTCATTATCATCCGCATCATAAAGCTTACATCCTTCACGCACAGGCGCTTTAGTTTGCCCAGCAAGACCGACACGTTTACGATTTACATCTTTTGTTTCAATCTGCTTTAAAATAACATCAGCACCAGGGAAACCAGCAGCACGTTCACCATCAGCACGACGGTTTTTACTTATTGCCCATAAAAGGCTAGCTTCTACTGGTGTCGTTGTCGTATCTAAATCATGTCCATACAGACACAAACCACATTCTAAGCGTAATGAGTCACGAGCACCTAAACCTATCCATTCCACTTCTTCAAATGAGGTTAAGGTCTCTGCTAATTCTGCTGCTTTATCATTTGGTACTGATATTTCATATCCATCCTCGCCAGTATAACCAGAGCGGCTGACATAGCATTCAATACCATTGATCTCTACCACAGCAGTATCCATAAATAGCATATTAGCCACAAATGGCTGAAGTCGTGACAATACGTCGGCAGCTTGTGGGCCTTGAAGTGCTAATAAAGCTCTATCTTCAATAACCTCTATTTCGACATCAGAAGGTAAATTAGCTGCTAAGTGCGCAATATCTTGTTCTTTACACGCCGCATTTACTACGACAAACAGATGATCACCAAAGTTGGCTACCATCAAGTCATCCATAATGCCGCCATTATCATTAGTAAAAAATGCATATCGCTGTTTCTGAGAAGGAAGATCGATAATATCTACAGGAACCAAAGCTTCTAATGCCGCGGCTGCATTTTTTCCTTTAAGTCTAAGTTGTCCCATGTGCGATACATCAAATAAACCAGCGGCATTACGAGTATGAAGGTGCTCTTTTTTTACACCAAGTGGATACTGCACAGGCATTTCATATCCTGCAAATGGCACCATCTTTGCGCCAGCTGCTACATGAATTTCGTAAAGTGCCGTTTTATGTAATTGTTCTGACATTCTTCTATCTCCATTTGCCGATGTATGGCTGAATTTGTCGTTATAAAAAGTGTTGAGCTATGTTTCTATTTTGCTGTTACCCAAAGAATTTGAGCATCTTCTTTACTGATTGATATTAATACGTGTCCCATACTTGCGTCGTAATAAACGCTATCTCCAACCATCAAATTTACTGGTTCATAAAATTCACTGTAAAAACAGACCTCACCTTCAAGTACTAATAAAAACTCTTCACCATCGTGACGAACCCATTCTGCATACGCATCAAAATCTCTAGCTCGAATTCGACTTTTAAAAGGCACCATTTTTTTATTAGATAATTGCGTGGCAAGTAACTCATGTTCATAGGTTGCTGTTGGATGAGGCTTACCTTGATCTGCTAATGTAATATCCCGTCGCCCTGCCGCTCCTTTTATTTTCGGCGGTTCAAAAATTTGTGGGATATCAATATCCAATCCCGTCGCTAATTTTTGTAACGCTTGAAACGTAGGTGAAATCTGTTCATTTTCTATTTTTGACAAGGTTGAACGCGCAAGTCCAGTTCGCTTACTTGCTTCTTCGAGTGTTAAACCAAGTTGAATTCGTATGTCTTTTAATCTTTGACCAAGATCTAATGGAGCAATCGGTTGCTCTTCGCCATTCTTCTCAACTTTAACGATTTTAGCTTCCTGCATGTTTATTTTTTCTGCGCTCACATAGCGCTCCTTGTGCTTATGAATCATCCAAATTGCTTTATTAATATTCACTTTACTGAAAGAAATTGCGAGATAAAAGGAAACAACAATGTCTAAATAGTGCGCTAGGTAGCAAAAAAGGAAACAAAGTTTCTTATTGGAAACTTCATCGTTGAATGTTGCATTTCACACTTGTATGTTTATCGAATGTAATGTGATGGCTGTTATTAATACAGATAACACTCTATTTGGTTTTATTTTATACAATTTCGCTTAACGCTATTTGCTTAATGCAATTCACTCTGGAGAAGTATCATGGAAAAAGATCTTAAATTTACAGCAAGCCACGAATGGGTACGTGACAATGGAGACGGTACAGTAACGGTTGGTATTTCCGATCACGCTCAAGGTCTACTTGGTGACGTTGTATTTGTGGACTTACCTGATGTTGATGATGAAGTAACCGCCGGTGAAGGATTCTCACTCGTTGAATCAGTTAAAGCTGCATCGGATATTTACTCACCAGTAACTGGTGTGATTGTTGAAATCAATGAAGAGCTTGAAGACAGTCCAGAGCAAGTAAACGAAGAACCGTACGAAAGCGGTTGGATTGCTCGTATTAAGCTTTCTGATTCATCTGAGCTAGAAAGCCTAATCCCGAGCGACACTTATCTTGAAAGCCTAGACGAAGAATAAAAATCACAAAAAGGATTAAGATAATGAGTCAGCTTCTTCAACAATTAGGCACGGATAACGAATTTATTCGTCGCCATAATGGACCTGCTTCTTCTGAACATCAGCATATGCTTAACACAATTGGTGCTGAAACGTTACAACAATTAATTGAAGAAACCGTTCCAAGCTCAATTCGTTTGCCTCAGCCAATGCAACTCCCTCATGGTTTATCAGAAAATGCCATGCTTGCTGAGTTAAAACAGATCGCTCAACAAAATACACTCAATACCAGTTATATCGGCCAAGGGTATTACAATACTCACACACCTAATGTGATTTTACGTAATGTTTTGGAAAACCCGGGCTGGTATACCGCTTATACTCCTTACCAACCTGAAATATCTCAAGGTCGTTTAGAAGCTTTATTAAACTATCAACAAATGGTGATGGATTTAACCGGACTTGAGATTGCTAACGCTTCCCTACTTGATGAAGCAACGGCAGCAGCAGAAGCTATGACCCTATGTAAGCGTGGCGGAAAAAGCAAAAGTAATCTCTTTTTCGTTGCTGATGATGTACACCCACAAACCTTAGCGGTTATCAAAACTCGTGCAAAGTTCATCGACTTTGATGTGGTTGTTGATAATGAATCAAATCTTGATTCTCATGATGTGTTTGGTGCCCTACTGCAATACCCGGGCACAACCGGTGAAGTAAAAGATCTTACTGATCTTATTGCTCAGGCTCATACCAAGAAAACACTCGTTGTTGTTGCAACCGATCTGTTAGCGTCTGTCCTACTTAAACCTGTTGGTGAGATGGGTGCCGATATTGCGATTGGTAGTGCGCAGCGCTTCGGTGTGCCAATGGGATACGGTGGTCCTCACGCCGCATTTATGGCGACACGTGAAAAATTAAAACGCTCAATGCCGGGCCGTGTCATTGGTGTCTCGATTGATTCTAAAGGCAATCAAGCACTTCGTATGGCAATGCAAACTCGTGAGCAGCATATTCGTCGTGAGAAAGCGACATCGAATATTTGTACCGCTCAAGCATTACTGGCGAACATGGCTTCTTTTTATGCCGTGTATCATGGTCCAGAAGGGTTAAAAACCATTGCTCGTCGTGTCCACCACTTTACGGCTATTGTGGCAAAAGCATTACAAACAGCAGGGTTTGAGCTAGAGCACCAACATTTCTTTGATACCTTAACCGTTAAAACTGAACAACAGACAGATATTTTGTATACAAAAGCGTTGGCTTCAAGTATTAACCTACGCAAATTTGATACAAAATTAGGGATCAGTTTTGATGAAACAACCACGGTTTCGGATCTCGTTACTCTATTAGCGGTATTTGGTATCGATAACGCGGAATGTGAAACTTTATCTGCTGAAGTAGGAAAAGATGAATTTGCTGCCATTCCTAAACATTGTCAACGAACGTCTTCCTTCTTAACTCATCCAGTATTTAATACGTACCATAGTGAAACACAAATGCTACGTTATTTGAAAAAACTGGAAAACAAAGACTTCTCTTTAACTCATGGCATGATCCCACTAGGCTCTTGTACCATGAAATTAAACGCCGTTGCAGAAATGCTGCCTGTTACATGGCCAGAGTTTGGTGGTATTCACCCATTCGCACCACTAAACCAAGCTGCGGGTTATACAACACTAGCAACGTCACTAAAATCCATGTTATGTGAAATCACAGGTTATGATGAGTTTTCATTGCAACCAAACTCGGGGGCTTCTGGTGAATACGCAGGTCTAATTGCGATTCAACGTTACCATGAGAGCCGTGGTGACGCTCACCGTAATGTTTGCTTAATCCCAAGCTCTGCACACGGTACTAACCCTGCCACTGCATCTATGGTATCAATGAAAGTTGTCGTGGTTAAATGCGATGAAAACGGCAATATCGATATGATCGATCTCGCTGAAAAAATTGAAAAGCATCAAGAGAATCTATCAAGCATCATGATCACTTACCCTTCTACGCATGGCGTATATGAAGAGCAAGTACGTGAAGTATGCGATATGGTACATGCAGCTGGTGGTCAAGTGTATCTTGATGGTGCCAATATGAACGCGCAAGTTGGTTTAACAAGCCCAGGTTTCATCGGCTCAGATGTATCTCACTTAAACCTACACAAAACCTTCTGTATTCCACACGGTGGTGGTGGTCCGGGTATGGGTCCTATTGGTGTTAAATCACACCTTGCACCTTTCCTTCCGGGCCACACTGAAAACGGTGTTCAGGGAACGGATTATGCTGTTTCAGCTGCGGATTTAGGCAGTGCCTCTATTTTACCAATATCATGGGCATACATTGCTATGATGGGTGAAATGGGTCTGACTGAAGCGACAAAAGTGGCGATATTAAATGCCAACTACGTAATGGAACGCCTACGCCCTCACTACCCTGTGTTATACCGTGGTACCAATGGTCGTATTGCACACGAATGTATTATTGATATTCGTCCATTAAAAGAGACGACAGGCATCAGTGAAGAAGACATTGCAAAACGATTAATGGACTTTGGTTTCCATGCTCCAACCATGTCATTCCCAGTTGCTGGAACCTTAATGGTTGAGCCAACGGAATCTGAAGACCTAGCGGAACTGGATCGTTTCTGTGATGCGATGATAGCGATTCGTGAAGAGATGAATAAGGTTGAGCAAGGTGAATGGCCATTAGACAACAACCCACTTGTTAATGCGCCACACACACAAGTCGATTTAATGTCTGATAGCTGGGAACATCCATATACTCGTGAAGTAGCATGCTTCCCATCATCACAATCAAAAGATTCTAAATACTGGCCTACCGTCAACCGTGTAGACAATGTATATGGTGATCGTAACTTGATTTGTTCTTGTCCAAGCATTGAGAATTACGAAGAGTAACACTCACCACTAACAACCTATCTATATAAAATAGACAAGCATATGTTTGTCTATTTTTTTATCTAAAAAATGAATAATTCCTTTCCCTTTTGTTACGGTGAAATAACAGTAATCATGATGTAACTCACTAATTTATAAACAAAAGATTTTATTTTTAAAAATAATGATAATGAGCACAAATTAATACTAGCAAGATGATAACCTGTATGTCAGAATCCATCGCTTTTTTATGCTTGTTTATTAATACTTTACATACAATTTATCTATTGATAGCATGATTTTTCATTGTTGAAACCGTTAGTTTACGGGTCTTTTCAATATCTCGACAATGTAATCAATTATTGGAATTTCTCATTTGAAAATAGCTTTAAATCTTAATTTTGTTAGTAGTGCGCTATCAGGGTTAACCTCTGTGTTTAAACGTAAGAATTCGCAGTCTTCATCACGCTCTTACATTTATGATTTATCCGCAATTGCATTACTTCTTTTACCTCTAACGTTATCGAACGCAACTGCAGTTCTACTCGGGCATTTATTTAACTTTTTTGAATTTAAAGAACTTTCAAGCCTCCTTTTTCATTTATCGAATTTATTAATTAACATCTACCCACTCTCATTTTGTGTCATTGCAGGGTATTACTTATCGCATAAAACAACCTTTAGTAGCGCGACGTTTATCATCTACTCTTTAGCTTTGTTTTATCTGCTTTCAATAGAAAACGGAAGCCTGTCTACGCCCTTCTATTTTCCGAATAATCCACTACTTGCTCTCTTAAGTGCTCTGATCACATTCATGTATTGCACTCGCTTTAATCTACAACAACTAGAGCCACAAGCTTTGGATTTTTCTTCTCGTTTGTTTAAGCACGTATTTCACTTTTTTACTTTCATAAGTGCTGCTTTCTTACTGTCTAAGTTAATGGTAAAAGTCATTAATTACATGACGGCATTAATCGGCCACATGAGTGCTGACCCTTTAACTTTTACAGGTGGGTTAATTTACCAAACCATTCTTGGGTTATTAGGTGCAATTGGCATTAATGGCCACAACATGCTATTTGCCGTTAAACAGACCATCTATTCTGAAACACAACAAAACATGGCAGATTGGGCAGCAGGTGAAGCCACATTAAATATCATAAACCAAGGATTTTATGATGCATTTATGTCAATGGGTGGCTCAGGGAACTCCATCAGTTTATTACTTTGTATTCTTCTATTTTCAAAAGAAAAAAATCATATAATGTTAGCTTTGGCAGCTTTGCCATTGGTTATGTTTAATATCAATGAAGTTTTGCTGTTTGGCCTACCGATCATTTTTAATCCATTACTGATCGTCCCATTTGTGGCATTACCATTAATCAGTTTTTTAATTACTTATTTAGCTATCTTTTCAGGGGTAATATCTCCAGTAGTTAATATCGTTAACTGGATGACTCCACCATTATTTAGTGGTTATGTTGCAATGGGCGAAAGCATAGAAGGCTCAATATTACAGCTTGTTATTATCATTGTAGGTATTTTTGTGTATCGTCCTTTTTATCTTGCGTTTGCAGGAAAATACGCATTAAATCATCCGTCAGCAATGACCAATACAAACATAGAACAGTCGATTTTTAAAAGCCTATTAGATAATGTTAGAACCTCAGCAGCAACGAGTTTAAAGCACTCTTCAGCTCAACAGCGTTTATCACGTATGCTGCACGAAGATGGCTTTGTAATGCATTATCAATTACTTCAATCTGTTATTGAGAAAGATGTTATCTCTTTTGAAGCATTATTGCGTTATCAAGATCGTGACGGAAATTTATGCCCACCTACCTTTATTAGTGATTTTCAACTGCTTAATATGATGCCAACACTGGATAAATTGGTTATTGATAAAGTCTTAACTGATATGCAGAAAATGGATCTCAATGAAGACCGACGTGTTGCTATCAATATTTCTGTCGCTTCCATTGAAGAACATGGTTTTGCAGAGCATGTAATTGATCGTTTAAAGTTCTTTTCAATTCCACCACACTGGCTAGAAATTGAGATAACAGAAGAGGCTATTTTAAGTGATAACCATAATCTGCTGAGTACATTAGAGATCTTAAAGTCCCATGGAATTAAAATCGCTATGGATGACTTTGGAACCGGTTATGCTTCGTTCCCACATCTACTAAAATACCCATTTGATAAAATTAAGTTAGACCGCTCTTTGTTATTAGATGCTTCTACAACTAAAGGTAAACAGTTATACCAATTAATCGCTCAAATGGGTGATGTAGCAAATTGTGAAGTGGTAGCAGAAGGCGTTGAAACAGAAGATGAATTTAAATTTGTTGCCGAGTGTGGTGTTGATAAAGTACAAGGCTTTTTGATTGCGCGACCACAACCGCTTTCTGAAGCGCTAAAATTAATAAAGCGCAACGATCAGATTGATACCAATCGTAATAAATAACGAGTCATTTTAGCTGGTTAAAAGACTTGATAACTGCGTTAGAGTTTTTGATTGTAGAGTAAAGGACTATTCCTCATAGTCCTTTTTACTACCACATAACTAGCACAGCAGCGATTGCTATCAATATTAACGCTAACATATCTTTTCTTTTTATCCCCTCTTTTAACCAAAAGAAAGAAATCAACATAGTAAAAAAGACTTCAACTTGGCCTAAGGTTTTTACTAATGGCACCGTTTGTAATGACATGGCACTAAACCAACCAAGCGATCCTATAAAGCTAGCTATACTGGTCATAACAACCAATTTAGGCTTTATAAACATCGCCTTAAGTGTATTGAAATCCC
This sequence comes from Aliivibrio fischeri, assembly GCF_009727955.1. Taxonomy (GTDB): domain Bacteria; phylum Pseudomonadota; class Gammaproteobacteria; order Enterobacterales; family Vibrionaceae; genus Aliivibrio; species Aliivibrio fischeri_A. The sequence goes on from NZ_WOBR01000010.1 coordinate 59,750, forward strand.
TGATTAAAAGATAAGAAACAAGCGCAATAGTTTGAAATAAAATCACCAAGAATAAAACCCAAGCGGCACGATGTGGAAATGGCAGTGATAAGGTTAAACTCGCCTCTCTTATCCACAATGACGTTAACGCAAAAGAGGTACTGCACGCCAAACCTATGATTGCTGTTTTGAATGAAATACTACGAAGGCCATCAGGGCAACTTAATAAGAAGACAGCAACCGCGCCTATTGCCACCCCTAACCAACCAAATAAAGATAAAGACGTACCAAAGAATAAAACACCAAGAAAAGCAGACACAGGAGCTTCACTCTTTGCGAGTCCGGCTCCAATGGCAAAGTTTTTCTGTTTAAACAATACCACCATCAAGCCTGTGGCGATGATCTGCATTACTGATGCGCCAATAATGAAAAAATACGAATACGCCGTAAAGCTTGGTAAATTAACAGGCTCAAAGTAATAAAGAAGCCACAGATATATGGCAGCTAATGGACCGGCCCACAAAAATCGTGACAGTGTCACGCCTGTCACATTCAACTCTTTACTTAATCGGCTTTGAAACGCATTCCGCCATGATTGGCTAAACGCGGCAAGTAACGTAAATAATATCCAACTCACACATCATCCTTTATGAATCACTTCCCTTTCTCACATGATACATAAGTGAACCTCTATAGATAGTCGTTGTGAGTGATTATTTTATACTTTTACCATCGCTCTATAATCAGAAGGGGTATAACTGGTTTTATTCTTAAATACACGATAAAAATAGTTCACATCTTGAAAGCCACAACGTGTTGCTACCTCAGTTAAACGGAAGGTGTATTTCTTTAGCATAAACTTAGCGCGTTCAATTCTCACCCATGTTATATAATCAGCCAATGTCATATGTCCTTGTTGTCTAAACATACGCGATAAATGGTTTGGTGAAATATTAAAACGATTCGCAATCGTGGTTCTATCTATGCTTTTATGGAAGTTCTCTTGAATATAAATGCAAATTCCCTGATACAGATCTTCACTGCGTTTTTTAGGTGATACTGTTTCACTTGGCTCACCTAACATGGATTTACTGTAACTGAGTAACGCAAGAAGCAAATACTCGTCGATCTGTTTTTTGTTCGGCTCACGAGCTAACGCATTTAGCGCTTCTAAAATATTATCAATAGCATGACCTGTACGAGTCTGAATACTGTACTTTTGTACGTCGTAAAACCCCTCCTCCCCTTTACGCTTACTCACTAAGCTAAAGCCAACTTGTCTGCGACCAAAGAGCAAACTAAGTACAGAGCAATCCTCACTCCAATCTGGCTTATTCCAGCAGTTCGGTGGGATATACAAGGCGTCACCAGCCATGACTTTAACTTCAGTAATACCAAATTCGGGATCTTCTATTTGGTTTCGGTATTCACCACTAATCACCAATTCTAGACGAGGAAAGTTTACCTGATAACAACATGCAGGAGGCGTTACTTTATCTCCAGCAAACCAGATCTGATTAAAGCTTTCTCTCTCAGCCAACAAGGCCTCTAAAACGGTATTAAATACTAAATCCATGATAACCACTTTACGAAAATAACCGCATTTTTATCCACTTTAATAATCAAGTGCATGATTACTATTGATAAAAACCACAATGAGAAACACACCAAACAATCATGTAACTCTTTATTTATTAAATATTTTTTTGATTTGTATATTATAGATATTTCGTTTTATAAAAATAAGAGCTGAATCACACTTGCTGACAGATGTTACAATAATCCAGTAAATGTCTTTCTCGCACACTTACACAAAGCCCTTATTCCATTCAAACTGTCCCTACATAAGTAACCCATCATTAACAGGGAATATTTCATGATTACTGACTTAATCAATGAACAACTCATTTGTTTAAACCTGAAAGCTCAAACTAAAGACGACGTTTTTTCTGAAATGGCTGAACACTTGTTCCAACAAGGCCGTATCAGTGATAAACAACAATTTTTAGCGGATATCTACGCTCGTGAAGAGTTAGGAAATACCGGATTTGAAGAAGGCGTTGCCCTTCCTCATGCTAAAAGTGCGGCGGTTATTTCTCCTGCTGTAATGATTGGTGTTAGCAAAGAAGGCATCGAATACGGTGCTGAAGATGGTCTTCCATCTCGCTTATTCTTCATGATCGCCTCACCAGCAAATGGTGCAGATCACCACATTGAAGTACTTGCAGAACTGTCATCTAAGTTAATCGAAGACGGCTTTATTGAGAAATTCTTAAACACGACTTCTTCAAAAATGGCACTTGAATTACTGCTTCAAAAAACTGACGAAGCAGAAGCTGTTGAAGCGAATAAAGGGTTCTTGATTGGCGTTACAGGTTGCCCTGCAGGTATTGCACATACTTACCTTGCATCTGAAGCGCTTGAGAAAGGTGCTGCTGAATTAGGTTATCAAATCAAAGTAGAAACCAATGGCTCTATTGGTGTTAAAAATAGCCCAACAGCCGAAGAAATCGAAAAAGCAGAAGCGATCATCGTGGCTTGTGATAAGCAAGTGGATCTGAATCGTTTTGCTGGTAAGAAATTAATTCAAACAGGCGTAAAAGCGCCAATTAAAGATGCGAAAGGGTTAATTACTCAATCACTTTCTCAACCACCTTTTGTGGCTGATAACTCTAATGCATCATCTGAAACAAAAGACAAAGCATCACAAACTCGTTCTGATCTATACCGTTACCTAATGAATGGCGTATCTCACATGATCCCATTCGTTGTTACTGGTGGTCTATTGATCGCACTGGCTCTAGCGCTTGGTGGTCAACCAACAGAAAGTGGAATGGCCATTCCTCCTGGTAGCCTATGGAATAAAGTGCTTGATGTTGGTGTGGTTGCCTTTACTTTAATGATCCCTGTTTTAGCCGGTTACATTGCTTATGCGATTGCTGATCGCCCTGCTCTTGCTCCTGGCTTGATTGGTGGTTGGATTGCAAACAATGGTTCATTCTACGGTGCCGAAGCAGGTACTGGTTTCATTGGTGCTATCATCGCTGGTTTATTAGTGGGTTACTTCGTTAAATTTGTTGCCAACATTAACTACAACAAATTTATTCAACCGCTAGTTCCTATTATGATTGCTCCTATTGCAGGCTCTCTATTTATCTCAGGTCTGTTTATCTTTGTTATTGGTGCTCCAATCGCAAGCTTAATGGATTCATTAACTGCGCTACTTACTACAATGAGTACAGGTAACGTTGTATTACTTGGTATCGTACTGGGTGGTATGGCTGGCTTTGATATGGGTGGTCCATTCAACAAAGTAGCATTCCTATTCTCTGTAGGTATGATTGCAAGTGGTCAAACTCAATTTATGGGTGCAATGGCGTGTGCGATTCCTGTTGCTCCACTAGGTATGTCTTTAGCAACCGTTATTGGTCGTAAATTCAATATCTTTGAAGAATCTGAAACCGAAGCGGGTAAAGCGGCTGGTGCAATGGGCTTAGTCGGTATCTCTGAAGGTGCGATTCCATTTGCAGCTCAAGATCCACTGTCTGTTATCCCTGCAAACATGCTTGGTTCAATCACTGCTGCAGTAATGGCTTTCTCATTTGGTATTACAAACAGTGTTGCTCACGGTGGTCCAGTTGTTGCGCTTCTTGGTGCAATGAACAAACCAGTACTAGCAATTGCATGTATGGCAGCAGGTACTGTTGTGACAGCTCTAGTTTGTGTATCACTTAAAAAGATGCGCCAGAACAAAAATTCTGCTCCTGTAGCTGCTTAATTGCTCTGACACTATTGACGACAATCCCCCTGTCGTTGATAGTGTCTTTCTAGTTTTATGACGAGTACATTATGAACGCATTAAAACCTCAAACTTTTTACCCAATGACCAACGTAATTCAAGATTATGCTTGGGGAAGTCACACTTCAATCGAAGCCTTATTTGATATAAAAAACAACACAGGTAAACCTCAAGCTGAACTTTGGATGGGCGCTCATCCTAATGGTTGTTCTGCGGTTACTGTTAATGGCGACTCTATTCTTTTATCTGATTTAATCAATCAAGATAAAGAAGCTTTTTTATCAAAAACAACAGCTGATGCCTTTGGTGAATTACCGTACCTTTTTAAAGTACTAGCAGCAGAAAAAGCCCTTTCTATTCAAGTTCACCCAAATAAACAACAAGCGGTTGATGGGTTTGAAAAAGAAGAAAAAACAGGCATTGCCCTAACGGCTTTCAATCGTAACTACAAAGATAACAACCACAAACCTGAATTGGTTTACGCATTAACTGACTATAAAGCGATGAACGGCTTTAGAGATTATCAAGAAATCGTCTCTTTGTTCTCTGCAATGCAGCTTCCAACTATCGCATCTTATGTTGATGACTTAACTCAGGAACCAAATTCAAACGGTTTACAACGTTTCTTTAAAGCGATTCTTTCTTTAGAAAATGAAACCAAAGAGCGTGCTGTTGCTGAGTTACTTGATTACGCATCAAGCAGCACTGATGAGCTATTTGTACTGCTTCAAGATCTTGCGATTCAATACCCGAATGACGTGGGTTTATTTGCTCCACTTATGCTTAATGTTATTACGTTAAAACCGGGTGAAGCAATGTTCCTAAGCGCATGTACACCGCACGCTTATATTCATGGAACAGGGTTAGAAATCATGGCAAACTCTGACAACGTATTACGTGCAGGGTTAACACCTAAATACATGGATATTGATGAATTAATGTCTTGCACTGAGTTTGTAAGCCAACCGCTTTCATCATTACTTACTCAACCAAATACGGTTGATGGTGGTATGAGCTACCCTATCCCTGTGAATGACTTTAAATTCTCAGTATTTACCGCAACAGATGCGTTAACGCTAGAAACCAACAGCGCAGAGATCTTATTCGCTATTGATAGTGATTTAACTTTAACTCACGAAAATGGTGAATCGGTAACAGTTGCAAAAGGACACTCTGTTTTTGTTCCTGCTTATGCAAAACGTTACTCGTTAACCAGCAATGGTAACGTAGCGAGAGCGTATAACTAAAGGGTCTAGGGTCTAGGGTCTAGGGTCTAGGGTCTAGGGTCTAGCAGAATGCTGGCTTGGCGGTTGTCGTTAAGCCAGCTTTTTTATGCCCGCAATTTACATTATTGCCGTTACAATAATTGACACATTGCATATAAAATTAAGGCTTGAAGTCCTTTAGGCTGCCTTGTATGTACCAATCTTTGACTGAAATCCTCAGATAATAAACTCCGCGTTAAATACGTCGCAGCCATGATCATCTCTTTGGTTGGTTTTTCAGGAAGCACCAAAGCAATAATGACATTCACATCTCCCATCTTGGATGCCCAATCAACTGGGTAATCACTGCGAATAATGGCGATTGTCGGTTTTTCTACATAAGGGGAAATAACATGTGGTAACGCGATCTGTTTTGCCATTGCTGTCGATGAACGCTCTTCACGCTTTATCAATGCAAGCAATAGCTCATCAGATTCTTTTGGATAGATAAGTTGAGACAATCCTTTTAGGATTTCAAACTTAGACAGTACGGCTTGCGCTTTTACGTAGTGGAAATCAACCTCACACTGAGGGGTTAATTGAGGGTAAGTATTGGTAATGGTTTCTGAGAAATCACACAATTTATCCGAAGCAACAAAATCAAACGTCGACGACAATAAATCCGTTAAAACAAAATTGGCCCACTCCGCATCCATACCCACGGTGATTAATTGACAAAAATCACCAGGACACAGACCGACTTGAAGTAATCCCAATGAACTTTCAGCGTTTGTGCTTCTATTTTGAGTAATATTATCGATATAAACCAAACTCTTAAACTTTTTAGCAAGACGGGTTAATTGACTTGCAACTTGAGGTGGCAAGCCCTGATCTTTTACAAAAAAAGTAATTCGGTAATCGATAGTATTAAGCTCCATTAGAAAAGGTATTTTTTCAGTATACCTTCAACATCCGTTAATATGGTTTCAATTGGGAATTGTTTTGAATTAATTCCTAAAAAACGGTTTTTATCTTCAATCTCGATATCCGATGCAATAATAACCAGATCAGCACTAACGATATCAACGGGTGTCAGTACATTTTCTACCCCCATTGCACCTTGTGTTTCCACTTTAATTGAGACGCCTAACTTTGCTGCCGCTTTTTTCAATACATCCGCAGCCATATAAGTATGTGCGATTCCTGTAGGACAAGCGGTAACTGCTACAATTTTCATTATTAACTCTTTTCTTATTACAATTTAAATGTTCGATATATATCTGTTATTTATGATAAATTGCTTTATATAAATGAATAAGGATGAAACTCACACTTTACCAATTAGGTTACAATAGTCCAGTAAATGTATTTTTTATCCAGTTATAAAAACCCAAAGATCAACTAAGATTACGCCCTATTACCGGTAGATAATGGAATTGTTATGGATATCACCTCTCTTATAAACGCCAATGTTATCTGTTTAGACCTTAAATCCACATCGAAAGAAGATATCCTTCAAGAGATGGTTCAAATTTTAGATGATGCCGGAAAACTCTCTAATAAAACGCAATTCTTAGCCGATGTATGGGCCCGTGAAGAGATAGGCAACACAGGTTTTGAGGATGGTATTGCTATTCCTCACGCAAAAAGCTCTGCCGTACTCACCCCTTCTGTAGCAATTGGGATCAGTCGCACCGGTATTGATTATGGTGCTGAAGACGGAGAACCTTCTGATATCTTTTTTATGCTCGCCTCAACTGATGGTGATGATAACCAACACATTGAAGCCCTAGCACAGATCTCCAGTCGTTTGATTGAAGATGGTTTTACCAATAAACTCAAAAAAGCCGACACAAAAGAAGAAATACTCGATCTTTTTACGGATATTATTCAACCAAGTACTGAATCAACCGACATTGAAAACACTCCTCCTCAAACAGAGAAAAGTGAGTTAACGCGTAAACTAGGTCGCACCAAAGAACATTTATTATTTGGTACATCACACATGATCCCATTCATCGTTGCTGGTGGTGTATTACTTTCCCTATCTGTGATGATCTCAGGTCAAGGGGCCGTACCAACAGAAGGTATTTTGGCAGATATCGCTCAAATGGGCATCGCAGGGTTAACGCTATTTACTGCGGTATTAGGTGGTTATATCGCCTACTCTATTGCAGATAAACCGGGACTCGCTCCTGGCATGATAGGTTCATGGATTGCAGTTCAACAATACAATACCGGCTTTTTAGGTGCGATCATCATTGGATTCTTTGCAGGCTTTGTGGTTCGCAGTTTAAAGAAAATTAAACTGCCTGAAAGTATGGCTTCGTTAGGTTCTATCTTTATTTATCCCCTTGTTGGCACCTTCCTCACTTGTGCAGCAGTAATGTGGGTAATAGGTGCCCCTATATCTAATGCCATGGCGGCGTTAAACGAATGGCTCGCTAGCATGGCAGGCTCAGGAAAAATCGCTTTAGGTGCAATTCTAGGTGCGATGGCCGCTTTTGATATGGGTGGACCAATTAATAAAGTGGCAACTTTATTTGCTCAAACTCAAGTGAACACTCAGCCATGGTTAATGGGCGGTGTTGGTATTGCTATTTGTACTCCACCACTGGGAATGGCACTGGCGACGTTCTTATCTCCAAAGAAATTTAAACGTGATGAACGAGAAGCCGGTAAAGCGGCTGGTATTATGGGAATGATAGGCATAACAGAAGGTGCGATTCCATTTGCTGCTGCCGATCCCGCTCGTGTTATCCCTGCGATTGTGGCTGGCGGCATTGTCGGTAATATTACTGGTTTTGTATTTAATGTATTAAACCATGCACCTTGGGGAGGATGGATTGTATTACCTGTTGTTGATGGCAAAATTGGCTACATTATAGGAACGCTTTTGGGTGCATTCACCACCGCCGCTATTGTTATTTTACTTAAGAAAAACGCGGTAGAAGATGATGAGCAGACACAACAAGAACTCGCTTTTGAATCCGTCAAAAATGAAGGTGAAGCCGACGTATTAGCAGTCACGGCTTGCCCATCAGGAGTTGCTCATACTTTTCTTGCGGCTAAAAGTTTAGAAAAAGCCGCTCATAAACTCGGTATTAAAATCAAAGTAGAGACCCAAGGCGCTGATGGTATTAATAACCGTATTACCCCTCTTGATATAAAAAACGCCAAACTGGTCATTTTTGCTCATGATGTGGCAATCAAAGAACCTCTTCGTTTTAAAGGAATGCGGACACTGGATATTGCCACCAAAGATGCCATGTATAGTGCAGAGCAACTGCTCAATGATAATTTAACGAAACATCACAAGCGTTTTTCAAGGGCGTAAACTAGTCAGGGTTGATTGTAATATCATAATCAACCCTTACCTTAAAACCGTTAATCATCTCCACACTTATTCAACATTTCCAACAATCAGATACACAGAATCTAAACCGTTTTCTGCTCGCCCATAAGACAGAATAATCGGCCCAATAGGCGTGTCTATCCCTCCAAACAATGAACCAGAGAAAATAAGCGGTGCGGAACTAACGTCTGTTGATTTCATTGACCATAAACCACCGTATTCTGCTGATGCTCCCAAATAAACCGCTGTTTTAAACATGCCTAAATCATTCTCAAACCAACGGTATCGATAAGTGAGGCGTCCATAAATTTTATTTGCACCAATCAAGCTATTTCGTGGCAAGCCTGATAAGTGATTAAACCCGCCAAGCTCAATCGGATTAACTGGAACCAAGTAATCATCGCTATTCGTTATCCCATATTCCGCACTACCAATGAAAGTGTGTCTTGCAATGCTTCTGGCAAATAACGCTTCTGCTGTAAATTCATCAATGTATTGTTCTGAATGATCAGAGCCATCTACATCTCGGCTATTTACCTTATCGAATGCATATAGGTAACGTGCATTTATTAACGAACCATGCGTTGGCAATGAAATACTGTCTAAACTATCAAAATTATATTCGAGCGTTGCGCCTAAGCGTTCATATTCCGTTCTCCCATACGCTGAAAGTCCGGTTAATTCATGGCTTCCTTTTGCATATAAGATCCCTGTTTTTAACTGCTGATCTTTTGTTGCTTCTACACCAAACAAAGCATCAACAGTAAAATCTCGAAGATTAACAGGATAAAAGCTCATGCTGCTGTTTGGCTCTTTATCTTCTAAACTGCTTGTTGAAATTGAACGTTTTTTATCGCTATACATCATGTTTGATTGCACAAAGAAATGATGATTTAAATAAAAAGGATAATGAATGGTCGTATCAAATATCTTATCCGTACCTAATTCAACATTTGTACGTAATTCAGCGCCATAATCGTTTAAATCGGTAAAATTAATTGAAGCACCAAGACCATATTGACTGTGCGTATCAAAATCTTCTTCTAAGAAAAAACGAAAATTTAAGTAATTGGGCCCCCACTCTTTCTCTTTGGCGGTTACTTTTAAAACATTTTCATTGTTATCTTCTTCAACTAAATAAGTGATGGTTTCAAAGCGATTGGTAGCATATAAAGCGTGAATTTTGTCTTCAATATAATCACTGTTAAGCGATGTTCCTTTCTCAAACTGAATAAAACGCTCTAGTTTGTCGCTCTCATAATGACTTCGATTTTCAACTTCCACCTTATCAATGATTGCGCCTTGAGCTAAGCGAACGTTAGCTGATTGCTGTTTTTTCCTGTTGCTGTATTGAGCATATTCATTAGGAGTAACCGCTAAAGATTTTAGACGTAATTTCTGCGTCATTACAGTATCGTAACCCTCTTGATACGCTCTTGGCATGCTTGAGAAATCCGTCGTTTCAATATCACCAACTCGAGGCTGCAATAAAATATCTTTATCTGTTAAAAATTCCGCTTGCTCTTGAGTACTGCGTTTAACCATAAAATTAGTTAATTGAGATGCCACATCAAATAACGAGCCTATCTGCTCTTTAGTCATATAATTTGAGCTAATATCCACCGCGATGACAATATCTGCCCCCATCTCTTTTGCGAGATCAACGGGCATATTGTTGGTTACGCCGCCATCGATAAGCAGCCTATCCTCAAACTCATAAGGTGGTAAGGCGCCGGGAACCGACATGCTTGCCATCATGGCATCAACTAAAAGGCCATGATCGATAACCACCTCTTCCATTGAAACAATATCAGTCGCAACTGAGCGGTAGCGAATAGGAAAATCATCAAACGATGCAACGGACACGGGATTACCAGAAGTTTCACGTAAAATCTTAAGCATATTTTGTCCTTGAATCGCTGATTTTGGTGATTTTACTCCCTCTTTTCTGATTCCTAATGATGGATTTATTGCAAATCTGTCTTCGTACTTTTTATCTCGACTATTTTTCTCTTCTCTGCCAACCTCATCTTGATAACCACTGTACCAATCTACGGTATGCAAATACGCTTCAATCTCAGAAGCCGATTTCCCTGTTGCATAAAGCCCACCGACATACGCCCCCATACTGGTTCCTGTAATAATATCTATGGGTATATTTAACTCTTCAAGCGCTTTTAATACGCCAATGTGTGCCGCCCCTTTTGCACCACCACCAGCAAGTACCAACGCTATTTTAGGGTGAGATGGTTCTTTTATTGGCTCTGCATATAAATACGGCGTAAAAAAAAATGTAGCTAAAAAAACAAACCATAAGTTCAAGCGAAAAACATGACGCATAATCACCATCCAGATAAGAATAATCATTAATTTTCATAAGAATATCAGGTTTAAAAAAGCAGAATTTGATCGGTGTAACGAAGTGATTAAGAGTTAAATGGTTTTAAGAATAAATAAAAAAGCGCTGAACATTTTCAGCGCTTTTATTTTAATATTGAATATACAAAAAATTATAACTCAACCTCATCGCATATAAATAAAACCTCAGTAGAGATTTGATACGTCGCCCCTGATTTCACCCCATCAGAATGCACTTTTATTTTCTCAAATAAATCAGGTACTAGTTTATCTTTTAGTGATTTGTGTAATCCATTAAGCGATTGACGAACAAAATCTTTGGTTAATGTTGCCAACTCTGCATGATCTTTTTGTCGCCACTGCCCTTCATCTTCTAAGCCCATGGTTTTATATAAACGCACATCCGCTTTCATTTTATCAAGAACACCCAAGTAATCTGTCGTTTGTGTTTTATCGTCTTCAAAGTAACGATCCAACGTCGCTTTACGGCTATCCTTAGATAAAAAGAACAGATAAATAGCGAGGTGTTTACTGGTTAATGGGATTTTCACCCCTGCTACTTCCACCGTTTTTTCTTTCGTTGAAATACTCACTCTAACTTGAGTGTTATTGGCACTATTTAACGCCGACACGGTTTTAGAAAATGAATGTGTTTCCATTTGATTAATAATGCACTCATCCACCTGACGACGCATGCGAACAAACGGAATTTCAGCTAACGTTACCGTCGCCTCTTTCGCATTAATGGCTTCCCCCTGCTTACCTTGAATAAAACAGTCAACAGGCGTTGGATAATAAAAATCGCTGACAAACTCAAACTCATCATCCACAAACACATGGCTTAACACATCTTGCTCACGACCATACAAAGACATGGCATAACCCATGTAAAATGCCATGGTTTTACGGCCGCCCGCAATAGAGGCGTGAATAGCCACCTCATTATCTTGAGTTAACAATGCCACTTTACGTGTAATAAAATCCGCCATAATGGATTGATCATCAACGCCTTTCGCATCCACAAGCGCATTGCCATTATCATCGGTAATCACCCAGATATGATCAGAGTTAAAAGCAATGGGCGGCAATTGATAATCAGCCATTAACTTATCCCAATACCCTTGTATGAACAGCCCTTCTTTAAGCGTCTGTTTTGAATTTTCGGTGGTAATAACATACACAACTTCAGGAATAGGTTTACCTTGCGTATACAGGGCGTAAATCGTCTCAGTTAATACTTGGGGACTGGCGCCAGTAACGGCGATAAGGATGTTTTTCATTAGAGCTCAAGTAAAGGAAATATTACAATTTAAAAAGAGGACTATTATAATCCTCATTCAAATATTAATAAAAATAATTCATCAATTAACCAATTGTTCTTCTATTCTTAGGCATGTTATCTATTAACAAATCAAGTAGAGCATCAACATTATAGTTATTTTCAGCTGAATAATACACAGGCTTAATAATATCAACACCTGTAGCCTCTTTAACTCGACTCTGTATCGATATTACTTGAGCGTCTAAAAACTCTTTTAATCTTTCTTTAGGTTTATTATTTAAACTATCCCAATGCCTTCCTTTCATTGCCATATCAGCTTGATTAATAGCAACTAGTACTCTTTCTCTTTGGATATTAGGAACAATAACTTCATTTATTAATTTGTAATTTGTCCCCATATCTCTATTTGAACCTTCAATTATTATTAAAACCATATCTATAAAACCATAATTATTTGAATCTAAAGAATATGTTTTATAAAGCAAATCAATAATTTTCTTACTATGTATTTGGTCTTGTTTAATTCCATCCCCCAATCCTGGGGTATCCCATAATCTCAAACAATCATTTAATGTATAACTGTTTAAACCCATTGTTTCAGGTTCGACACCACGACCTACTTCCGCTAAGCTTTTATTAAATATAGAGTTTATTGTTGTAGATTTCCCTGCTCCCGTAACCCCTGTTATCATTATATCTAATGGTGTAACATCCATTATCTTTATATTATTGTTCAAATCATGTTTTCGGTAGTTTTTAAACATAAAATCAAAACCAACTAAAAATAGAAGAAACTACTGATTTAAAAGCCCCTACAACTGCACCAGTAACCTTACCAATAGCTTCACCTGTTTTCCCCATTCCTAAAATATCACCTAATTCTTTTCCTATTTTTCCACCAACTTTTGATGTTTCTACTATAGTTTCCACAAATGATTTTTGTATTTCCGCGGTATAATTTTTAATTTCATCATTATCAGACCACATATTTTTATCATCTGATGTAGTATTAACATATACTAATCTTTTATCTAACGGTGTATTTTTAACAATAAAATAAAGTAATTTGGATAAATTATAAGGTCTTTGTTCCTCGCCTTCATCTTTAAAACCTGCTGAATAGTAAATAGGTTTAATATCAACACCTGTCGCTTCTTTCACTCTATTTTTTACTGATTCTACTTTTTCTTCCAAGAAACTAACTAATTTAGGTTCTGGTTTATTATTTTGAAAGTCCCAATATCGACCTTTCATTGCTACATCAGCTTGATTTATTGCTATTAAAATTCTGTCTTTTGGATTCTCTCCTAAATTTGGAATTATTACTGAATTAATCAGCTCATATGAAGTGCCTAGATCTCTACTTCCTCCATCAAGAATAACCAAAACTAAATCAATTAACGGCAAACCGTTTTCATCCAATTCATTTAACTTTGAAATTATGCCTTTTGAATGTTGTATATCTTTTTCTTTACCATCACCTAATCCTGGACTATCCCATAGAATTAAATTATCTAATTCATACTTTCTAATATCCATCGTTTCAGGGTCAACGCCCATGCCAACTTTTGCTACATCCGTGTTGAACATTGCATTTATTGTTGAGCTTTTCCCACAGCCTGTTGCTCCAGTTATCATTAAATTTATTTTTTTATTTTTTAAATGCAATATATTTGAGAAAAATTTCTGTTTTGTATGTTCATCTAAATTAGATGCATTCACATCATTTTCCATATCTTTAAAGATGTTATTCTCTTTCATTTTATTTATTTATCCTTAATTTTAATTTTTCAATGAATTATACAATATCAAAATCTATTGATATTTATGTTATTAATATCAACTAAGACAACCATCACGCTTTGCGTTACTGACCGATTAAACAATCACCTATTCGGTTAGTTGATAATAAAATAATCGCTGAAATTTTTATTTTTATAAGCTTACAAAAAAGCCAACTCGGTGTGAGTTGGCTTTGTATATAAGGTAAGAATAATTTAGGGTTTATTTAGCTGATAATACTACCAATACTAAAAACGAGCTTTTCTGGTTTATGCCATTTACTTTTATTACCGCTGATCTCAAATGGCGTGATCCATAATTTATGGACATCATCTAAATCAAAAAAAGTCGGCAACGGCTGAGTAAAGTTGGCTTGCATTGGATAAATGAGCACTACATCATTGCCATGTTGCTCGTCTGCGTTTCTTTTAAGGTATTTCTTCGCATAAGCAAACATTTGATAAATATCAGATTGAGACAAATTGGCGTTGCTTATTTTGCTATCAAGAAGCTTCCATTTGGTGTCTAGCACTGCCACATTTCTCTTATCGTGTTTGATTAATAGATCAGGGCGAAGGCTGAACTTCCCTTTCTGTTGATACCTTGCCAAATGCTCCCCTGTGGCTTGCGTTTCTAATTGAAGTGTTGGATGCGATTGCGCCAACTCTGCCTTGATGATTTTAGCGACGTAATCTTCAAACACCTTCTCCATTGGGAACAAGAGAGAAATCGCGTGATGATCTCCCTTCATGGTTTGTGGCGAGTAACCATTTAAGATCAACTGACACCATTGCAATGGCACATCATAATGATTCATGCCTCGGCCTGATTTCACCTTCGAAAAATCCGATTTATGATCATGGCTTTTTGGCACTTCATGAAACACAAACTCTAACTCTTGCACTAGCTTTTGGTTGGCGGCACTGCGAGCCAGTGATTTCACATTGAGTAACGCTGAGTGAATCAAACGGTTTGCAGGTCTATCAAGCAAGAACTCATCATATTCACAGTAAAATTTGTGTTTATTGATAAAGTTATGACGAAGTTGCTTACCGACATTCAGCTTACCCTTTAAATACGCGAGATTGTCTTCACGGCGCACATAATCACTGCGTAATCCTCGTTTTACCAAGGCGTTTACCGAGTGTAAAAATTGCCCTATAAACACCTCAAGCAATGGCATTTTTTGATAAGTGATGTTGGCACTGGCGGTTTGAATGTGGGAGAACCCTTTTAACGCCCTAAGCATGGTTAAGAGTGAAGCCCGCGCTTGGTCTTCTCCCTCTTCCTCATTTGTGCTTTTGCCTATTTTTGGCAGCACTTCAATTTGAGTTTTATCGGGTGTGAAAATAACCCCTGCGTAGTTTTGTACTTGAAGCACTTCCATGCCATCAAGACTGCGCAGCTTTAGTAACTTTCGCTCACTCTCATCCCCTAAGCACATACGCTTTAAATAATCGTAACTGCGTGCTGATACTTTTTGCACACGTGTATGCGCCTCGGCTCTGTCGTCTTTTGCGACAAAGCCAAACTCAAACAAGGTGATTTCTTTTTTCGCTTTCATTACGCGTTACTTAATTGATGCATAAACAGCAATATAGGCTTGTGGATTATCCCAAACCGAGTTTTCGCCATTAAACGACATTAAGGTGTAGCGTGTTTTGCTCTCTTCGTAGGTTTCTAAACCGTGCTCAGAACCAAACAATGAATCATAATATTCGTTATGAACTTTAACAAAGCGGAGCTCGTCTGATTTTTGATTATCACCTAATACAAGGCGGATCTTGTTCCAATCGTCATAGAAATACTCTTCTAGCAATGGGATGATTTTATTTTTAAACGCTGCTTTTAGCAGTTCGAAAGCTTTATCTTCGTCTTGCTCATTGTAAGCTGGAAATAAGAAGGCGTGACCTAAGGTATGCTCACGATCATATAAGGCTTCTATGCGTTTATTTAGGGCGTTAAGTAACCGAGTAAGATCGATACCTTTAATCTGTTTGTTATTAAATAATTCAGGCTTTGGCATCATTTCGATAAAATCAAAACGACGACGCAGCGCGGTATCCATCATAGCGAGAGAGCGGTCAGCGGTGTTCATGGTGCCGATGATGTGCAAGTTATCGGGTACTGAGAACGTATCGCCAGAGTACGGTAACACAAGCTCTATTTCTTCTTCTGCCCCTTTACGCTTTGAGGGCTCAATAAGCGTAATCAACTCACCGAAGATCTTAGAGATGTTTCCTCGATTAATTTCGTCGATGACGAGGACGAAATTCTTGCGATCTATATGAACCGTATCGGTTTGATTTGAATAGGCAGACAAATGCTTAATTAATGAAGAATAATATGGATTAAGACCGCCTTTTATTTCACGTTCATCATTAAATACCGCTTTTAACGTTTTTACACTCAATGAATGAGTTGAATCACCTTTGTCTTTCTCAAATCTAATCGTATTATTATCGACATCCGTAACAATAAAGAAAGTACGGATAGTATTAACCCTAATACCATTTTCATTTTGCGATAGCTCTGTAAGAAATTTCGCCCATAGTGAATCAAAATCACGGTCACTTTCTACGGTTTTAGTTACTCGATATTTATCTGCGTCTTCTGAGATCGTTTTAAAAATGCCATCTTTTTCATAATAAGCTATTTGATTACCTTCAGTTTTAGCACTTAACCCTTCAACAAATTCTTCATAACCATAACTTTGATGAAAGGTAACAAAGCGAATACGTTTATCGCCAACCAAACGGACATATTCGGCTTTTAATTCATCACGGTTAGTCCATGTAAACGTTGGTTCTGCGGCTTTTACTGCGGACTCCATGGTGTGATAAGTTTTACCTGTGCCCGGAGGGCCATAGAGGATTTGGTTTAGAGGTGACATGGTGTTTTCATTACTCGCGGTGAAAAATGGCTCAAGTGTGGCTTGTGATGGAGAAATAATTTTCTCGATTGTAAAACCCTGCTTAATCGCTTGTTGATAAAAGCCCTCTACGTTTCCAACGCCCCATTGATTACTCACATAAATGGTTATGCCATCGTGAGTGAGTAAACGATCTTCTGCTTTATTGTAGAATCGGTTTTCAACATCACTGCTCTTACTTAACCTCTCATCGTACTCTTGCTGAGTAATAAATACGTTACCATTCTTATTTTGTAGAGATCCGGGAAATATTTGCTCTAGTTGCGCTAACGTAGCGTCATAGCGTTCGATATAAGTAGCAACAACAGCATGAACTAATCGGCCTTTTCCGTATACACTTTCTTCAAATTTATATTTTGTATTATCTCTTGCCATTTTTCTTTATTCCAACCTAAAAAAGCACGCCATTTGACGTGCTTATTATGTTTATAAGCGCCCTGTAGAGAATGATGACATGACGCGTTTTATTTGTTTATTGTTATAACTGACCAGAAAAAGCTTTTTGGGAGAGTGCGTTGAATAAATGCATGTCATCTTCCTTCCCTATAAGTAAATTATCAATTAGCGCATAAATCTCTTGCCGTATCTCGATATACTTATTTTGTACTTTCATATCGGGGATCAACACTATCGTATCTTTAACCATTTTTGTGCTAATAGTATTGAGACCTGATGTAGTATTACTAGCTCTTGCCAGCTGCACTCTTCCTCCAGGGGAATTTATAAAATCCGCCAGGTAATGGGGAGAAACCAAATCATTAATTACACGTACTCTAATAAGGTGATTTTGATGGATAATCGGGGAAATACTTCCATCCCAATTAGCACAACGACCGATTTCGTTTTTATTTCCGTGCCCCTCTACTACGAGTAGATCATCTGTAATCAGAGAAATTCGCTCCATTTCTTTCTGGGTAACTTGCATGGTTTTTATTTCAGACAAGTCTAATTTACCCCTAAATACATTGGCAACTCTCAAATAAGAACAAGTGACTGGTAGGCTCTCTCTTTTCTTTGAAACCTGAAGACCTCCTTGGACTTCTGCTATTTCAGAAATGAGCTTAACCTCCCATCCCTTCGGATTACTCACCGGATCACCAAACATATCCAAAAACACGCTGCGTAAGAACTCATCAGCAAGTTCGATAGCTTGCTTACGTTTTTGGCGAATTGCATCGGCTTTATCTAAAATCGCCGCAATACGTTTTTGTTTTTCTAATGGTGGTAGTGGGATTTTTATGGAATCTAAATTTTTTTTATTCAACTTAGGCTGTGCTGATCCTGTTATGTATGGCTCAAGGTTAATACTGTTTATGTAATATGCAAGAAATCCAAGATCTACCTTACCATTACATTTCAAGACATGCGCATGATTATTTACCCAAAACTGCCCGCTAGCATGAAAAGCGATTGGTGTAGTACGAGATAATAAGTTATTCCCATCTTCACCAATTAAAAGATAGTCGCCATCAAATAGAAAATCATCAACAAAATCTATAATACCTGAAGCACCGTAATATCTATACTTACCCGTTCTTCCATCTCGCTCAGATTGTTTTAGTGGAACTCGCTTAGCGTTACAATTCTCCACCAGTTCTCCTAAAGGTTTTATAGGCCAACTCATAGCATCGCCTCCAGCTCATTCAGATCAGCCAGAATCTCGTTTTCCAGTGCTTTTAATTTACCTAGAATCACTTTTGGGTCTTCAAAGGTTTCTTCTTGATACACAACTTCTTTGTAACGGTTGATGGAAAGATCAAACTTTTGCGCTTTGATATCATCTGCTGACACCATAAAGGTTTTTTGCGTTTTGTCACCAAACTCAGCTGTTAACGCTTCTTGGTTGTTCGCTTGGTATAACTCGTTGTAACGCTTCCATTTTGCTAAAGCATCTGGAATGTCATTATCTTTAATTGGGTTGCGCTTATCATCCAACGAGTAGCCGTCTGCCGTCATGTCGTAAAACAAGACGTTGTCGGTGCTGCCACCTTTGGTAAAGATAAGAATACCGGTTGATACACCTGCATACGGTTTGAATACACCACTTGGTAGCGAGATCATCGCTTCAAGTTGGTTGTTATTGATCAGCTCTTTACGCAAGTCTTGGTGTGCTTTTGAGCTACCGAATAACACGCCATCAGGTACTACGGTGGCACTGCGTCCGCCTAATTTCAGCATGCGTAAAATCAAGGCTAAAAACAGTAATTCGGTTTTCTTGGTTTTTACGGTTGCCAACACATTCGGGTTGACGGATTGCTCGTCCAAACTGCCTTTAAATGGTGGGTTAGCTAAGATCTTATCGAAGAAGTTCTCTTCTTGCGGTAACTCGGCAAAGTTTTTGTTTAAGCTGTCTTGATAGGTGATGTTGGCACTACTTACTCCATGCAATAACATGTTCATGGCTGATACACGTAGCATGGTGCTATCAAAATCAAAGCCCCAGAACATCTTGTTATTAATGTGGTCTTGGTACTCATGCAGCAAATCACCCGTATACACATCGTTACCGTCTTCATCTTGATAAATGCTGTCAGGGCTGGTGTGAGTGCGTGTTAAATATTCCATCGTGCGAGATAAAAACCCTGCTGTACCACACGCTGGGTCACAAATAACATCGGTTGGCTGCACATCTAGCATTTCGACCATCATATCAATGATATGACGAGGAGTACGGAATTGTCCGTTTATCCCTGCCGAAGCTAATTTACTCAGCAAGTATTCGTAAATATCACCTTTAACATCGCTTTGATCTAATGGCAGTTGATCAACCATTTCTACGGCAGAAAGCAATACGGATTCACTGCGGATCTCCACATCGGCATCGGCCATGAATTGAGCGATATCTGAGCCGTTTAACTCAATTTCTGAGAAGTGTGGAAATACGTTATTACGCAGGTGAGGCAATAACTCTTTGCCTGACATGTTTTTAAAGTTCTGCCAACGCAGTAATTGGCCTTCTGGCGTTTCAGGGAACTGACGAGTAAACGCTTGGCCTGTACGTTTGGCTTTGCGCTCTGCCGTTGTTTCTTGCATATCCAGCATGCGTGAGAACATTAAATAACTGATCTGCTCGATAACCACTAATGGGTTTGTTACGCCCCCTGTCCAAAATTTTTCCCACAGGGTGTCGATGTTATTACGTAGTTGACCAGTTAACATAAGTTTCTCTTTTTATTAATACTGTTTATCTCAAGAACGACGTGTTTTTGAGTTATCTTTATGATGTTATTTTAACGCGAAAAAGGGAGATCGTAACCTTACTATCTCCCTTTTCTGTTGCGTTCTTAATCAAATTGAACGCTTTTTTGCATCTCTTTCTGCTTATTTGTCGCATTGCCTTTATTGAGGCAGTAAAAACGGTTCAATTAACGCTTCAAGTTGGTCGGCCTTATCACCACAGAAGATGTCTAATCCTTCACCATTCGTTAAACGTTCAAACTGGCCTTCGTATAAATCTGCCATTTTGATTCGTCCATTACGGCAAATAAGTGACTTTAGCTGATTCAAAAATTGCGTCTGTTTGTACGTTAATGCGTTTGTTTGCATAAAGTCCGTAAAACGCTCATTCACTTGCTCGGCATCTAACCCCACTAATTGAATTAAGGTTTGGCTTAGCTGCTCTGGCGTTCTGCCATAAAAGGCATTGAGCGCATTGGCATCCACACCCGGGTGTTGCGTTAAAATGGTTGATGTTAACGAGGTCAATTCATCTTCTGTCACCGCTTGGTTATGATGAATTTTTTGTAACACAGGATTGTTAGCAAGCATGGCTTCCAATATGTCTTTGAGACGTTTGCGATACACCATCGCCTCGCTGTCGTCCCCTATCACCACGACACGTTCACACTCTTGGATCCCGCCATCCGCAGTATTGGTGGTTTGCACTGAATCATAAATACTGTGCTCTTTCTTTTTGTATTTCATGATCCCACGTAGATTGTTACGTGTTTTTTCCAGTTGGTTCAGTGATATGTTTTCCCAATATTCTTGCGTTTGAACGCGTGCAATTTCATCACCTTGCTTACGAACGTCGGTTATTGTGATAGCAAGGTTTTGAATGCGAGACAGTAAATCCGCTTTTAAGTTTTCAAGATCACTGCTGCCTGTAAGATGCGCGGTCTCAACTTGGGCAATTAATCTATCTAGCATGGCGGCATCTTTATCTTTTAAGGTTCGATACCCCATTAATGGTGCGATTTTGGTTTCTAAAAGATGGTATGTTGCGCCATTCATCTCTAGCAACATGTCGGTTTCTTGCAACTGTTTAACGGTTCGTAACTCTCGACGTACGGCAATGGTGTCTTCTGGCAAATCGCAGATATCCGCTTTCATTTGTGCGCAGGCTAATTCAAAAGCGTGTACATCTGCTTTTTTCTTTGCTTGATCAGCCAAGGCTAAACGCGCTTCAAAGACGGTCTGTAATAATGAACGACTGTTGCCGGTATCGACTTCTACGTATTCCTCTTCAAAATATTCGAAGTTACCGTAGTGATCGAAGATCAAAAACTCTTCTTTGTCTTTGCCTGGGCCAAATAAGTTGTCACATAAGCGTGTTCCACGGCCTATCATTTGCCAGAATTTCACCCATGATTTCACTGGACGAGCAAACACGAGATTCACAATTTCTGGCACGTCGATCCCGGTATCCATCATGTCGACGGAAATCGCGATTCGGAACTGATTATCTGATTTTTTAAATTCATCAATTCGGGCATCTGGGCGATCCACTTTGTTGTGGATCACTTTACAAACTGCACTGCCGTATTGTGGGTACAGTTCTTCACAAAACAGTTTTTCAAGTTGCTCGGCGTGAGCTTGGCTTTGCGCAAAAATAATGGTTTTACCGACTAATGAGTTGGTGGCATCTTTAATGCCGTTGACCATTAGGTTTTCTAAAATCGCGCTGTCGGTTTCAACACTGAAGATCTTTCTTCCGATGTCTTTGCCTTTGATTGTGGTTTTTTGCGCTTCTTCAAGTCCTAAATCGTCTTCAAGCTGTTGCTTTTGCTCTGTAGTGAGTTTGCTGTAATGTATGCCCTCACGCAGAAACTCGGTGGTGAACTCTTTCACTCTAAATGGGTTTAGAAAGCGTGGTTCGTGTGAGATCGCTTCTGCTAAATCAAAGTTATACGTCGGATCGCCATTTTCACAACCGAATAAATCGAAGGTGTTGCGTGCAATGAACTTAACTGGGGTTGCGGTTAAACCGACTTGCATTGCATCAAAATAATCGAAAATATCACGATAGCGATTGTAAATACTACGGTGCGATTCATCAGCAATAATCAGATCAAAAAAGCCCACATCAAGCTGTGAGAATCGATTCATCATGCCCGGATAAGTAGAGACAAAGACGCGCGCTGATTGGTCGATTTGGTTTTTCTCACCAATCACGCAGCGAGGCTCACTCGGTAAATACTCTTTAAATGCATTATCCGCCTGTCGACGCAGTTCTTTTCGATCACACAAAAAGAGGACTCGTTTTATCCAACGAGATCGAAGTAGTAGTTCCACCAAGGCAATAGATACACGCGTTTTACCTGTGCCTGTCGCTTGTACAATTAAGGCTTTACGGCGCTGATTCTGAAGTTGGCTTGTCACCGATTTGATCGCTTCAATCTGATAAGGACGCCCTGCAATATCAGAACTTGGATTCAATAGCTCAAGATTTGGCTCTTTATGTTGATATTGAAACTGCAAAAACTTGAGGCTGTCTTTTGAATAGAAACCAAAAACCTGACGATAGGTATTGTATTGTTTTGTGTCCCAAATGCAGATCTCGTAACCATTGGTATAAAATACGATCGGAACTAAGCAATTGTGCTCTTTGGCTAAACCTTCGGCGTAGTATCGTGCTTGTTCTCGCCCTTTTTGAATATGCTCACGCGAGCGTTTTGCCTCAACAACGGCTAATGGCGTTCCATCATCATCCCACAGTACGTAATCGATATAGCCTGTTCCCGATGTTGTTGGTTGGTGCGAGACTTTAACTTCAATCCCAACGCTATCAGGGTTGTTTCTATCCCAACCTGCTTGAGCTAATTGGCTGTCAATTAACAGTTGGCGGGTTTTATTTTCATCCCACTCTAGGCTGTTAGCGGTTTGCTTACTGCGAGATTTCGCTTGGCTTAATTGCTCTGCGGTAGCTTGTTCTTTATTCTCTAATTCGATGCGTTTTTGGCGTTCACGCTCTAGCTCTTGTAATAATAGATCTTGTTGTTTTTGGTTTTCTTCTATCACCTTTTCAAGCTGCTTTTGATTCAAAGCTGATGAACTTGGTTTTTCTGGATAAACTAAATCCGTAAGATCGGCAACTCGAAAACCGTAATAGTTAATCGCAAGATATTGAGACAGTGAGTGAGCCGTTCCTAATGCGGCGTAGGCTTTTTTAATTGAGCCATCACCACCATGAGCGGTCTCGTTGCCTTCTATTCTTAAAAAATGCAGTTGATCTCGCAGACGAGTCTCTGTTGCATCAATAAAAGCATCGTTTTTTAATAACTCAATAAAATTCGCTTGAGGCAGCCTTGGTAAGGACTCAATGGCATAAATCTCTTTGGTGACTTCTTCGGCAAAGCCACGTAAACGGGTAATTGCACTACCGGGATCGAGATGAAGAATTTGCTCTGCTAATGAACCAAGTTTCGTCAATTTATCATTGTGTTCACGAATAAGTTCAAAATTTAAAGAAGTAGTCATAAGCCATTGATACTCAATTTTAGAATTGCATTCGTTATAGCAGATTTTAAAAAATAAAACGATGACATAGATGGGAGAAATGACGGATTGATTCTTATATTTAGATGACAATAAAAAAGAGCACCGAAATGCTCTTTGTTTATGCTTATCTTTACGCGGCTTCCATGCGTGAGATGATCGCGTCCAGCGGTAGATCTTTATCTCGAATTAATGCGATTACGGCTTCGATATCCTCTTCTCGGTTTGCAGCCATGGCTTGATTAATGTCATCAATTAACATTAACGCTTGGGCTTTGGTTAAGTTACGTAACAGACTAACGCGATTGTTAGCCGACATAGCCATCAACTCAGTGGCTGAATTACTGTTTTTTGTATTCATGTTTTTATTACTCACTGGTTGTTTTAGTTTTTTAGCCAATTTTTTCGCCTCTTTTGTCGGGGCGTGTTGGGTTTTATCCTCCAAACTTATGACGTTGTTTTTATTGGATTCGTTATGTACTGATGCTTGTTGTTTATTGGGTTGTACTTTTGCCAACTTATCTTTTGATGTGCTGTTTAATAGCTCAGCATAATAAGCCATGCTAGGTAACATGAAATTAAGGTGGTTATGTACCATTCCTTCAATGGTTCTCAGCTCTTTCGGCTTGAGGTAAGTACCTTGTTTACGTGCTTGTAAAGCTAAAGATACCGAGTGCTTTACTATTTCAATACGTTTTAGATTAAGCCCATTAATACACTTATTATTAAGAACGCTTTCTTTTTCTTGTTCTTTTAATACGGTAATGCGAGTTCTTAATGATTTGACACAGTTTTGGATCAACTTATCGTTCGATAAAGTAACCGCACTGACTACCCCAGTTTTTTCAGGTTGAGATAACTTACTCTCTTCTTTTTTACTTGCTTTAAGTTCACGCTTTACTTCTGCCATGAAATTATTGATAGATTTGCAATCTGATGGTGTTGATCCTGTAAAAAGAGGTTTTGTTACGCCATCGATTAATACTTTTAAGTGATTATTATTCGCTCTTTCGTATGTAAATGGTGTATCTGCTCCAAGCAAATCATTTAAGAATTTAATTACACGCTTTTGATATTTACTGTAGTTAGTTTGCTTGCACATAATATTACCTCTAATAAATCGTTATTGTTTCGTTAAGAGATATAATAATGGGCACACAGAATATAATGCAGTTTATAAGCTTGTGAAATGCGTGAACACAAAACAACCAAATTCAAAACTGATTATATACACTTTAAATCTACTTCTATGAGCAAGATTAAGAACCAATCAATCATCTTTCCCATGCCTCAATTTCATTTTTGAAATATAAGTTTACCGATCAGAATTAAAATAAACCCACCCATAGATTTGACATTAAAAAATCGCCTCTTTTAAAAAGTCAAAATAACAACGAAAAACTGACTTTTATGTCAAAAAAACAGACACATAACATATTGCAGTCGCAATTCCAAGAATTACTTTAGAAGCAATATCACAGTTTGAAAAACTCTTGATATCCTTAAAAATTCTTCTGGTTAGAATGCTCGAAAATTCAATTCAGCTATTAATTTGATATTAATAAATGAATTTTGCGTGGTTCGATTCGAGGTTTTTGCCTAATTATAGTGGTTTAGGAATTAACCTTTTCGTAACAGAATGAACCCCTTTTAAACGGGTCATTCAATCATAGGCAAGGAAGCGAATGATGATGAAATCTATCCATCGCACACCTTTATAATTAATAAATTTATCTAGATAAGATAAATAAAAAAGAAGAAAAAGCAGTGATAAAATTAAACAAAATAACAGTCGCTATTACTAGCGTCATGTTTAGCGGATATTTATACGCCGCTGATGCAAGTGCAACTTCTAACGTTGTTACTTTTGTTCCTGGTGAAACAAAAGTTCAAAATGGAGATATGGTTTCTTTCAATGGCGACTGTTTTGTTGCTAAAAATAACCCAGGTGTTTGGGAATCTCCTACCGCTGATTCATGGTTTTGGGATGTTGCTGAATGTTCAGGTGAACCAAACCCAGGTCCGGGTCCAAATCCAGGACCAAACCCGACTCCAGATCCTGATTTAGGCGATATTATTCCGTTTATTCCAGGTAAGACTCAAGTTGAGAATGGCGATGTGGTTTCATACGAAAACCAATGTTTCATTGCTCAAAACAACCCAGGTGTTTGGGAAACGCCAAGCGCAAGTTCTTGGTTCTGGACGCTAACAGAATGTTCTGACGAACCTGTAAATCCTGAACCAGAAGTGACTGAGTTGTCGATCCTTGCTCCTACTGCTGGACAAGTGTTAACCGCTAACGAAGCTATCTCAATCAATGCACATGTTGATGGTAACTTAGCTGCTAAAGTTGAATTTTGGGCGAACAATACCAAGCTTGCTGAAAAAACAGTAAACCAAAACAACACTCAATACTCTCAAACTTGGACGCCAAGTGAAGAAGGTAATACGACGATTAACGTATTTGTTTTCGATAAAAATAACCAAAAGATCGAGCAAAAGTCAGTATCAGTTACTGTAAAAGCAGAAGTAACTGAAGATTTCGTTGCGCCTGTAGTTAAGTTTGTTACTCCAACTAATGGTTCAACAATGAACGTTGCTGAGAGTCTATCAATTTCTGTAAATGCAACAGATGCTGATAACGATTTAGCGACACTGGTTGTTAAAGCAAACAACAAAGAAATCTGTTCATTTGACGCAGCGAATACAGACACATTTGCGTGTGACTGGCAACCGACTCAAGCTGGTAATGTAACTCTGAATGCTATCGCTACAGATGCACAAGATCTTTCTTCTACAGCAACAGTAAGAATCACCGTTGAAGAAGATGTGGTAGAGCCACCAGTAGAGCCGCCTGTAACTCCAGGTGACTTATGTAAAGACTTTAATGTTTATCCTGATTGGACTCGTGGTGATCACGCAACAGGTGGTGACATTATGGTTCATGATAACATCGCTTACTCAGCAATCTACTGGACTAAAACCATTCCAGGTAGTGATGACTCATGGGCTCTTCACCTAAATTGTGATGGTACTGAACCGGGCACTGCTCCGCTTCTTTCTCTACCAAACCCAATGGATCCAGTACGTCTAGAAGTAGCTGGCTGGCCAAATACATTAGTTGTTGCGAGCCCTGCTACTTCAGCACCAACGACATTAACGATCCAAGCAAGTAACAGTGCTGATTTAGCTGATTTCGATAAACTAACAAGCACATTTGTATCTATCATTAATGCTGCTGCACAAGCGGGTTCAGCATCTATTATCATCAACTCTGATGTTCTTGATAAAGCGACTCGTGATAATGCGTTATCTTCAAACAGTATTTCTGTTAAAGAAGCACTAACACAAGCGATGGATATCACTGGCAATAAGATTGATATTGATGACATCAACGCTCTAAGCAATGATTTAAAAGGTTGGGCAAACGCTCATCACCTAATCATATCTACTCTTGCGCCAGAAGCAAGTTACGGTTGGTCTCTAAGCATTGGTGACTTTGCTTTTGATACGCACTCAGGTAGACAATCTGTTTGGGATGAGGCGTCTAGTTTCTCTGCGGACTTACTGAATAAATTAGAGCTTTATAAAGCTGAACTAGCATCAAAAGCTGACTTTATTGCGTTCACAAAATCAAACACGACTGAAGCGTTATCAAGTGACCAATGGCACAATGCTTTGGAATACGTTAAGCAAGTTTCTGATTACGTGAAAACACCGGTAATGCTAAACAACATCCCAACAGATCAAGCTTCTGCTTACTTCATGGGTGACAAGTCTAGCAAACCACAAATCCGTAAAGCAGCATTCAGCAATGTGTTCGCAATTCTGTTTGATAAAAACACGGCTGAACTAACAGCTAAAATTGAACGCTACCAAGATGCTAAAATGCCACTGTACTACGTTGGTAAAACAACAGAAAACGGCAAACTAACGGTTATTGATGAACTAAATAATCAATTAGCAAATGCTGAAGATGCAATGAACAACACTGCATTCTTGTATGAAACGCCTCAATCACAATGGATTCCGTCTACGGTTTACAAGTGGGCAGACTTCATGGAAGGCTTGAATGCAATGCATAACATTGGTGTTGCAGGTAACAAGTTCTGGCTATTAGATGAAAATGTAGATGATGCTACAAACATCAAATATGCAAAAGTAGCGATTGCTGCGTTCCTAGCTCAAAGTATGCAAGAAACCATTCGTTACAATGCGTGTGATGAAAATAACTGGTCTGAAATCAAATACGGTGCACCTGCTGATTACCCAATGTCTGCAAGCTGTGGTCAACTTGGTCAAAAATACGCAGATTACGGTGTTAACCCTATTTCAGGTTTAGATCACGCTTACTCTTGTCCTCGTGATGACAAAATGGAAGTAAGTGCCCTAACCCATGCGAAATGGTACGGTGCTCCAGCTCCTGTATTTGCTGCACCTGATGCTGTTCTTGAAGAGCGTGGTTTACTTGTAAACGGAAGTGTGGGTCGTTGGACAAACAATGGTCACTGTAATGATGTACCAACGTCTGTAGATACGTCTAAGCAAGTATGGGAACGTGATACATGTAAAACTTACGTTGATCAAAAAGCGGGTAGCTTTATTTGGGATGGCAGCAGCCAAGAAAGTGTTCAAGGTTGTGGCTGGTGGGGCCGTGGTGTAATTCAGACTACAGGTCGTCAAAACTTCGGTACACTTAACCACTACTTAGGCCGTTCACACGTTGATCCTGAGACAATTGGTAAAACAATTGATGGTGTTGTTGTTGAAGCGCCACCAGAGAACCCGCTATACGCTGAACTGGATTTCTGTTCAAACCCAGGCTTAATTTGTAGCTCTGAAGAGAACAAAGAAATCAAGTGGATTGCTGGTCTATTCTACTGGGTTACATCAGTACAAGCGTACCCTGATGAGTCTGGTCAATACGGTAACTGGAACTACCACAACGAGCTTAAGAAATATGTTGATGGTGGAATGAAAGGTACTGAGTTTATCGATGATGTATCTGGTATCGTAAACCGTGGTTGTCCTGATTTAGTGTGTTCTACTGGTGAAGTTCATAACGTTAAAGAACGTCGTGCTAACTTTAAACTGGTACTAGAGCAACTGGGCCTTAACCCACAATAATTTGGTTAAGCTAACTAGGTAATTAATTATCTAATACAGTTAAATGAATAAGAACCCTGCTTTTCGAAGTGGGGTTCTTTTTTTGTAATAAACAAAGTAACAATGAAGTGGACGAATCAGAAGTGGTTTTATAAAAATGACAGATACGAAAAAACACGCAATAAAGCGTTTAATTTTAAATAATCATTGGGAATTTGAAACTAGAACAATCTCTAAGAAGGGGAAGCAAGAGATTGGAGCGTACAGCGGGAATCGAACCCGCATCATCAGCTTGGAAGGCTGAGGTAATAGCCATTATACGATGTACGCACATCGTCGGAACGAGATAGATAATGCCATACTGAGCGCTGAGGTAAAGCACTTTTTTACACTTAACTAATTGATTGCACGATATTTAAGCATAATATGCAAATTTTAATCTCTTCACACCACACGGCAAGTATAAATAGTAAGCACCGTCAGCCTATTTGTTGCTAGTTTATCTGAACGATGCTTACTTTTTTACATTACAAAAATTGCTTAGACTTTAATTCAATGGCGGTCGGTTGTTTCTCTATCCATTTTTTTATTCGCAGTATGCGTTGTTTTTCATCTAACCCATCCCACTCACTAGCAATATCTCCACTGACTCCCTGTTTACCCTTAGCTCCGGGCTCCATCCACGGCATGGTTTGATCATTTAACTGACTATGATTTAATGTCGGCATGGCTAACTTTAACGTTTTACCACCTAAAGATACGCCAGATTCGGTATTAAGCTGCTTAAGCTCAGTTACGTTTAAATTAAACAAATGATCCTTACTTTGTACAATGTCACCAAATGGACGTAACCCCAACGCATTAATCCCTGTTGGCGTCATATACTTAAGGTTAAAGCTGATCACATGAACAGCATATGCTTTCTTCTTATCCAATGAAGAAAAGCTATTATTTAATTCATGAATAGACAGATTTAAAAAGGTACTGAGTTTATCGGTTAATACCTCTTTACTTTCTTTATCTATTGAAAGATCCCAAGCACCATTATGACAAATCTCCCCAACATAATTGAGTGTTGATTGATAAATTGGCCCACCCACTTTTTTGATATTTGCGTTTTTATTCAAATAACTTTCAGTATAAGAGGACGAATTTTCAGTATGGTTACTCGCTTGGTGATAATGGTACGATGTTTTTTCTTCCTCTGACACATAACCTGCTGTTTGTAATTGCACCATGGCGTCTACGCTTTTCCAATCTACCTTTAAGGTTTCATATTCTTTTTTATGGCTCTCACCGCAAACCAATATATGCAATGTCTCTAATTCATCCGCTTTATCCCATGAAAAACCACTTATTGTCTGCTTTTTATTCTTGGGTTTAGCTAAGTAGCATTTGTTTTTGTAATCAACTCCTACCGCTTGATAAAGTACTTTATCGATGACATTTATAGAAACGCTTTCACCAACAGTTTGTGAATAAGTAAACTCTTCAACCTCTAATAAACGCCCTTCAGAAATGAAGTTAAGGGTTTGTGTCGAACCACTACTACTGTCTTCCAGTATGACTTTATGGCTATTTTCACTGTGCACACCAATATGAATTTCATCATTATTATTCTCATCAAACAATATGGCTTGATGATGCTTACTGTTCGGTTTTTGCAATTGCAGTTCGTAACGCATATATCTAAAACCACCACTAGATACATATTCTTCAAAGGCGCTCTCTTTCACATTCAGTATTTTCTGCAATCCAAGCCAATGAATAGCATACAAGGATTCAACTCGCCCTTTACTTACTATCGGTTTCATACCATAAATACGTTGGTTCCCAAAATAATAGAAAGGCTCAAATTCAATCGCAGTTAACGCTTTTTCTTTACCAAATACAGCCTTTAACTTCTCATCTTGATAGGTAAAATCAGATAATGTCATTGGTTTAAATAACACACTGAATTTTGGCCCATCTATATTTACGCCATCAACTCGTTGATAGCCTATTTCATAAGGGAATACAGGTTTATCTTCGCCACTTAAAACAATTTGTATTTTTAAACGGTGGAATGGTGATAAGCGATTAATCTTAACCCTTTGATTTTCTTTCTTCCATTTTGAATACTCAACCCACTCTTTACCATCTTGATCTGAGACTAAAACTCGTTGAAGAGCTATCTCATCTAAATCAATGGCTGGCGGTAATGGAGAAAAGTTTTGTGCAAATTCTTCAAATAAATTGTTTCGTTCTTTGTTTTCACTTGGTAGTTCATACAATAATCCCTGAACAGGAAATGCACGACTAAACTTTCCGCTCACTGTTCCTTTATCTTGTGGCGCTTGATATTGCAGATAATTGGAAGCAGGAATCGGTGTAGGTAAGGTTTGATAATGTAGGGGGATATCTTGCTTCTGTTTCTGTTTGCACTGATTGATCCAATCGATCCCTAAATCATTACTTTTAACTGTATTAACTGACCATGAATCATTTTGCAGATACTTTTCGATATAGCCTTTAATATCGTATTTACCCAAGGTTAGATTAAAATTTTTACCTGAATGCATCTTCTGGTTTTCACTATGAGCATACAGCAAAACCATCATCAATCCGTTAAAAGCCAGTGCTCGTAATTGATAGCGCTTTAGTATTTCATTTTTAGTTTCATCTTTAGTTAAATACGCGGTTAAGCTCTCATAACTCGTGAGTTTTGTTTCTAACTTACTGTCCCACTGTCTTAACTGACTTAATAATTCCATTTGTATTTTGGCTAAATCAGCAAGATCGTCTTTTGCCCCTTCTGTTTTGACAATGGTTTCATAAGCGTAATCAAAAAGCATTTCATCTAAGAAACCTAAACCAGATTGAACAATATTAGAGCCTTCCTTAATTAATAACATGCCTCTTGCTGCTGGCCCTATAACTGGAATAAAACAAGCAACACCTACGAGTGACTCTAACAACGCAAGCTGTGCAGCTAATATTGCATCATCCTCTTTTTGCATTGCATTTAGCGTAATTAGACGAGAACGTTCTAGCACCCCCATTCCACTTCTACTTGGTGCATACACAATATCAAGAACCTTTAAGTAAGCTTTTATCTTTACTCTGCGGTTTACTTTTAATTTAAAATTGTCTGATGAAACTTCTCGTCCGGTGGCCTCTACTAATGGCTGAGTTTCACCAAAAGCAATCACCGTTATTTTTTCTTGAAGTGTTTTAGGGAATAGATCAGCAACATTTTGTGCCCGTTGCTGCGATAAATTCATATTATATTGATTGGTGCCGACCTGACAGGTGTGGCCTTCAATAACGATATGAACATCAGGTTGCTTCTCTAAGAAAGAGACAATTTCTGCAATGCCTTGACGAACCATCGATGTATCTGCGGTTTTCTTATCAAACTCAAAAACCACTTCAATCCCAGAGCCGTAGCCGTCATTAAACAAGGTCTTATTTTTAATCGTTAATTGCTCAAAAGCCTGTTTATTTTCTTTATTTATTTCTAATTGCGTTTCCGTCCAGACTGGAATATGTTTCAAATATTCACTAGCAACCTCAGCCATATTGCCACGCGCTTTTTCTGCTTTTTTCTTTTGCTCAACAATTTCTTCTCCGTGATTAAAAAGCGCAGCAATATTATTTAATGTATCAACGGCAACTAACCCTCGCCCAGCCAAATCCGCACCTTGCAGCCATGTTTTTGATAATCGCCCAACTGCGGCTTTGTATTTTCCATCTTTAAATTCTTGGTTGGCTTTAGCGAGGTATTCGGTGAATTTACCGTACTTCTCTTTATCAAAAATGGTGGCTTTAAATAATACCGATGCACCAAATTCGGCACGATACGTAGCACTACCAGCTTGTAATGCGGTTAGCTCCTTTAATTTACCAAGCCCTTCTCCCATGGATTGCAAGCCAAATAAAATTTCTCCTGTGGCTTGCATTGCTGTTGGTAAATTCTTATTTTTTATCTCTTCCCAATACAGCTTGGCAATATTATTTACCATTGCTGTTGGGCCATTATCTAGCTGTGGTGTCAAGCCATCCGCCAATAAGTCCATACCAAGCATCATGCTTACTTTGTTAGCTCCGGTTAATACCGCAAGGCTAGTTAAAGCGGGGCTTTCAAGGGCTTTTGTATTAGTTGCTTTTCCTTTTAAATGCGCAGTAAGATGCGAAAGATATTGTGGAAATTGGCAGATTAAAGATTCTTCAAGGGAGAGCATATCCCCACACACAATGGCCATTTTTCCTAATGGAGTGTGATTATCAAAACGTATGTATTCGCGGAGTTCGTATTGGTAGCCATCTAAGAAACCAAATTTAATTTTGTCGATATTACTATTTTGGATATATTCTGGAATTATTTGGTTTTCAAAGTTACGAGGGTCAAAAGTTACTTTAATACTGTAATACCCTTCTTGGAAAGATTCAGGATTAACATTGATTAGTGCACTTGGTAGTGTAACAACACCCTTTTTAGGAGCTAAAACAGGTATATCTTCTGCAATAGGTTCCCAAATACTTTGATTATCTTCTCGAATAAATCTAGAAATAGTCACTCGTGCATTTGTATACACATCACTTGAAAAAACGACACTACAGATCGCTTGTGATGGTAATAAAAACCCTTTTAAAGACTCTCCTTTTTTAGATATCTCTTCATGCCATTGGTTATACTCTTTTTGCTCCTGAGATAACGCCCCATTTGATGATAGCTCAAATGGCTTGGCGAGTTGCTCTATCCCTATCTCAGTTAAAGAAAATGTCACTTCATTGTCTTTATCTTTGTCTATCATAGAAGAATAACGGTATAACTCTTTTGCTATCTCTATTGGCGAGGTTTTACTAATCGCCAAACGACTTAAAATAGCTAACGGCGGAAAACACAATGAATACTCACCATCATCTAAATGGTTGACCACACTTTTATGCTGAAGGTATTCAAAATCCCCATTTTCAGCAATCGCTTGTACGCCAGTATCAAGCGCATGGATCAGCCCACGTTTATCTGTTCCCCAAATGCCATTAGTTTCTCGATCTTCTACTCGTTCGCTTAATTCTTTTATATTGGCAATTAAGGGAGTAAAAGGAACAGGGCGAATATTATCTACACCATTATTTTTTCTATCATTTCCGAGAGTTACTATTTTTGGGTTTGAATGCCAATCCTGATAACTTTTACCATCTTGCCCCTCAATTTCTATCCCTAAAAATTCAGTTGAGAATAAATAATATCCATCAGCTAATGTATTCTTTTCCTGAGTCATTATTTATCCTCCTTGATAAATGCACCATTATTTGCAAAACCGTTGTATAACCAGGACAGTGTTGCAGAATGGCCTGAGCATACCTGTGGCCAGTTCGTCCATTTATCCTTAGGGACGGTTTTATCTTCGTTTAATTTCAGAAAAATGACTCCTCCAGCGCCATCCCTTACATAATTAGCATTCAGCCCTAACTGCTCAAAGTATTGATAGTCACCTACTTCTGAGCGAACAATTTTCTCACTTTTAACCTCTTTGGTTTCTAAATTAATAAAATAACGATATTGTGCCGACTCACCCCACGCATACTTTCCATCAGGGCTGATTGAGCGACTTTTTAATTCATATTGTAATGAATGCTCTCTAGTGATAACTAAATAACCTTGTTCTTTTTTCTGCTCTTGTAATTCTTTTGGGTAGATGCTTACACCATACAAACGCTTATCACTCTTCTCATCATAGACACCAACACCAAAATCAGAGACCACATACCGCTTTCCACCGTATATCACCCCCACTTCTGAAAAATGAAAATCATCGTCCATTTGGGTAGTTTTTCCTGAGACAATATCGTATTTCCAATATTTTGCTCTGTCTTCAAAATACAAATAACTGCTGTCTTCTGCCCAAAGAAATTGGGAATGACCAAGATCAGAGCCTAAAACTATCGACTCTTGGGTTTTTAAATCAAAAATGACTTTATTGACGCTGTCACTCCAAGCTAAATAACGATTATTTGGTGAACGACGCATCATTCGTATTGGAACGGCTTCATTCTGCTTATTCATCGGAACAACGTCTAAAAAGTCAGTAACTAACCGTAAATTCGTACCATCTGTTTTTATGCTCCAAATCTTATCTCTCGCTTCATAAATCTGTTTTTCAGTCATTACTGAATACGCATCGTGTTTCCCGTTATTCCACCTGAAATCCACTCTCGGTAAGTCGTATGAATCCGTATTTGATAAATCTTCTCTTGGCCACTCTTTAGCGCTGTTCACCACAAAGCAGGGCTTCATTATTCCCGGAATCGTGCCATTGGCTTCTTTCATTAAGATGTAGTTATCTTTAGTGACATAAACACGGTTATCATCCCACTCTTGCTCGTTAAGCAATTCGACATCAGTTTTTGTCGGTTCAACTACCGCACTTGGTGTTGAGGATTCATCTTGGTTGCATCCGTTTAGGAAAATAAGCGCTGCTAATGCTGTCCATCGGTATTTTGAATTCATGGTGTCCCTACACTAATTCACTGATTGCAATGTCTTGGTAAATGATGATTGGCGGTTGCTCAGGGTGATACTCATTCCCTTTGTTTACTCGCTTAAGCGTGACGGTTTTGACCTCACTTGGCCACCCCGTAAATCGAATAGATTGATAGCCATCATCCAGTGTTAAGGCTTGACCTAAGTACACCTTTTGCGACCATTTATGTTCTGTATTAAATAACTCAAAATAGTCATCTGGCTCATCGACAGTAGGGTGTTGGCAATAAGCAAAAACAATCTCATCTTGTGGTGATGATATAAATAAAGCTGCAATACCTTGCTCGCTTTGCTTTTCAATTGACGTTGGTAAAGCCTGACTTGAAAGTGACGATAGAAGTGCAATAACAGACGTTCCATCATCATTAAATTGTTGTAATTCAGTATAGCTATCAAGCCCTTCTATACGTTGTGCCATGGTCTCTGGATTACTGACTAACTCAGATAATTGGTCATCAGTCAGCTGAGGCAAACTATGATATGCAAAAAGAGTTTGAGGTTGACCTGCGATTTTGTAAGGCACCCAAATATGTGGTAATGCGTGCCCAGAAACGGGGCGTATTTCACTCTGTTTTGAGCCAAATAAACTCTCTGTCGTTTCTAACTCGATTGAATAATGAGTTGGAGTTTGAGGCAACTCAATAATGACTTTATCTTCCGTTAAATCAAAAACTCTTGCCTGCCCATAAACATCAAGCTCGCCACTAAAAACCGTTTTTCCATTTTGTTTTACATCAAAAGGTTCATCTGAAAAATAACAGCCATACTCTGGATGTGTTAAGGCAATATCTACATATCGATTAGCGACTTTTTCACCAGAATTTGCTTTGTTCTCACTCGTTAAATCGATATCCATAAACTGGTAATCTTTAGTGATTTTTAGTTCTCGCCAAACGTTATTATTCCACACTATATAAATATAACCGGATGGATAAAGAGAAGCGTCTTGAGGACGAAAATCACTATTTTTTGCTTTAAAAGGCACCACCGGCACTAACACATTATCCCACTCTGCCATTTCTGTTTCTTTGGTTACAGGAGGTAATGATTCGCTCAGTAACAGGTTTATCTCTTTGGCTGAGTTCATGCTTGGTAACGTCAAATACAGTGCTCGATTTCTATCATCTAAATACGTAAATTCGACGAGACTTCTGTGTCCGTTTTTGCTGTCTTTTTTCGGCTTTACTGTCTTTTCATTGATGTTTTTTAATTTTGAAATCGAGATGGATGCGGCGTTATTAGGCCATTGGCCTGCAAATTCGATGACGATTTTATTATCATTCTTTTTTTCAGAAATAGGAGTGATGGATGAAGCGTTTGAACTTGAACAAAGTAAGGTCGGTTTTACTTTTAAACGAGAACGAGTAACCGAGGGGTTAACCACTTTATCAATACGTTTTTTTAGACCACTTCCTTGAGCTAAATGCAGAGTATCAATACTTCGATGTTGGTTCATTAACGATAATGCAGCCCACTCCCCCTGCTCAACCAATTGACGAATACGACTAACGGTTTGAAATACCCCTTGTGAATCACTAATTGCAGAGTGACGCTGTAAATTAATAGGTAATGATGCTTTTAATGAAGTTAAATCAGTAAAGCGATTAAGATGATTCAGTAATTCATTGGGAGTGAGTATATACGGCAAGTCTTTTTGGGTAAGTAAGCGACCGGGGATAAGTTTAAATTGGCAGAGCATCTGCATCTCCACATTCAGTGTATTGAAAGTATCTAAAAATAAATTGCCTGCTATATAAATATGAACAGAGAACTCAGTCAAACCCTATTGCCCTTCACACTTATCTTCCTAGGTCGACGTCTCTTGTTTTTGTAAATATCCAACCTCTTAATTACATTCTCAGCTTTATACTCCGTTCTTCATGAATGAATGTGAAACAAAAAACGGCCCAATTAAGGACCGTTTCATTTGCTATAACCTTCAGATAAACGCCTAATCTAATTGGTCACCAACTTGCTTTTATTAAACGTATTCTCTGGGGTTAATTTAGCGAGTGTTACTACCAATGTAACCTGCGCGATTAACGCTAATATGAAAATAAGTGGGTTATCAAAAATGCCCGCAATGAGGAAACTGACAAGTGCAATTCCGCCATTTAATAATGCATAAGGAAGCTGAGTTTTAAAGTGTTCGAACTGATCACATCCTGCTCCTGTTGAAGACAAAATTGTTGTTTCAGAGATTGGTGAACAGTGATCTCCAAATAAACCTCCAGAAAGAACAGCACCTATACAAACGAACAGTGGCGCATCAATTGCGATAGCTGTCGGGATAACCAAATGCATCATAATCGCAAATGTTCCCCATGACGATCCCGTAGCAAATGAAATGATCGCAGCCAATAAAAAAGATACCGCTGGTACTAACCAATATGGAAAGCCGTTTTGAGCTTGCTCTGCAATATAAGCTGCCGCACCTAACTCTTTACCCACAGAGCTCAGAGTCCATGCAAGTATAAGAATAATTGCAACTTGCATCATGTTACCCATTCCTTTCATGTAAACAGAAATGCCATCTGATAGACTTCTTACTTTGTTCATTGCCATCAAGATAATTAATGTAAATGCGGCAAAGAAGTAAGCTGTAGATAAAGCAGAACGAAACACTGAACCAGAGACTTTTTCGAATGGGAAACCTAGAGGCGCAAGCATAAATACCAAAACAGCACCCATCACCAATAACGGTGCCCAAACAAACGAGGCTTTTGCATTTTTATGCGTAAAAATCTCTTTTGAAATATCGGATGATGCATGAAGTTCGCCCTTACTTGCTATTGCTTCAACTTTTGCCATTGGACCAAAATCCAATTTCTTTAATGCGACAAGTGGAACAATCGCTATCGCTAAAATTGCATAGAATTGATATGGAATAGCGCCTAAAAATGCATCCCAATCCGTAATATCAGTGACATTTAATGCAGTAAATTCTTTCTGAATTAACCCCATGATATACACACCCCAACCAATGAATGGAATTAAAATAGCCACAGGTGATGAGGTTGAATCAATAATGAAGGCCAGTTTTTGACGAGAGATTTTTAATTTATCGAAAAGAGGACGAAAAACTGGACCAACAATTAATGGCGTACCTAAATCAGAGAAGAAAATGATGATCCCCCCTAACCATGCCGAGGTTTGAGCTTGGAATTTACTTTTTACCCAAAGCGTTACTTTTTCTGCAAACGCAAGGCCACCACCCGACTTCTCCATTAGAGCAACAAATCCACCAATGAAAACCAGTAATACTATCACCCCAGCATTATAGCTATCTGTTAGTTGAGGTGAGATATAACTTTTAACCATGACACCAAATGTTTCAAACGGATCAAGCGTGGTAAACAAACCGTTTAGCATTGCTACTCCACTCAATACTCCCGCAAAAAGACCAACGACCACATTACGTGTCGTTAACGAGATAATCAGCGTTATAACAATGGGAATGAGGGAGGTAATGTCTGTCTGTTCCATAGTTGCGTTCCTTTTTATACTGCAAAAGAGTAAATATATATTCAATTAAAGTGACTATATATTTCACAAAAGAAAAAGTATAGTTTTTTATTCACTTTTTATGAATTTAAAATCACCACATATTCTAAAGTCTCATTTTAAAAACTCAGATGCATTCAACGGAGAAATTTCGAGATGCCCTATCATAACAAAAATCAATAAATAAAGATGAAAACCTACTAATTTTATAAACTAAAGATTAAAAGTGCTTAATTAACAGCACATTTATTCTTTATTCTCTTTTTTATTCATTCAAAACACTCTTCAATCATATACAAGCCAGTTAATGAGAGAGCAAAGGTATGCCAAGAATCATTACATTATTAATAATCCTGTGTCTTACATTTAATAGTTATGCAAAAGAAACCATTTGGACTAATGATAATGTTCACTTCAATTCACTAATCTACGCTCAAAATTCTGATGATGCTTTTATTCAATCTGTAGTGACTTATGATTGTAAGAAGATCGAGATTTCAGTGGGGTTTAATGAAGCACCTCAATCCTCTTTAACGGCTGTGGTTAATGACAAAAAGATTAAGCTCAATAAATTTGGTGTGAATTATTACGGGTATGCCGTATACAAACCACAAAATGAAACAGCAGAAGAACTGTTATTGGAGCAGTTTAGACAAGAAGAGTCGATTCATTTAACGGATACTCTTGGTGATAGCTACTATTTCACGACTCAATATTACTCTCAAGCAATGAAGCATAGGCTCACAACATGCTTAAAAAATCGAGAAAAGTATTCATTGCAAAATAATAGCTAACTAATAGTGATGAGATTCTTTCATTGCTTTTTTTAAACATTCCGCAGCTTTTAGAAAAACGGGACCTTTATCCGAATTTTGACTACTGATTAACCCACACCCCCATGAGATATCACCATCAAAAAAGGCAACATCACATCGCTTTATTTGTTTGGACTTTACATACGGCTCTGCAAGGTGTGTAGGTAAAATACTCCAAGTGAGTGGTGACTTTTCCAAACACGATACAAGAAAATCAATACGTGTTAAAACCTGATAATTAGCGCTGAATATCGCCACGTTATCAAGTTCAGCGGAGAGTAAACTTTGCAATATTAACTGTTTCTTTGTTTGCATTAATTGAAGTGAACATGGCTCATGATCAAGTAATTCAGAATCAGCACTTACATAGACACCAAAATGAATTGAACCAATATTAATCCCCGCCAGACCTTTATGAGGCTTACTGCGATAAGATATTAACTGCAACGTTAGATCAACCCTCCCTTCTTGAATTGATTGGATAGCGAGATCCTTTTGTTGTGATAAATAATTCACTCTCGTATATGGAAATGCACTTGATAGCTTCATCTCTGTTTTAAACAATACTGATACTGGCATTGTTTCGTCATAACTGATGGTCAAACTGTCTTCTATATCGCTACCTATATTATTTGCAATATTTTGAACTTCTAAACGTTGTTCAAGCAGTAAGGTCGCGTACTTATATAAACGTATAGCATCAGGGGATAGCTTTGGCGTTTTTCCTTCTCGATTAAATAGCGCAACCCCCCAATCAATTTCAAGAAATGCAACTAATTGATGAACCGTTGATCTGTCTTTTTTCAATTTTCTTGCCGCAGCACTAAAAGAGCCTTGCTCTACTACTGTTGCAAATGCTTCTAATTGATCAAAAGTAAATGTTGCCATAATCTCTCGTCCTTTGTTGGGTTTATACCAACATAGCAGAGATTACATGTGCAATAAAGCACGCAATAATAGCCATGTTGATGAAACACATCCTCTTCCATTTAGGAGAAACAATGATGAAACGTTCTATTATTTCGACTGCTTTAATTAGTGCACTTACTTTGTCTGCCATTGCTCCAGCCGCACAAGCATGTACTCGTATACTCTGGAAGACACAAGATCACGGTACGTTTGTGACTAGAACAATGGATTGGTCAGAACAAACACATCCACATTTAATGAATTTCCCTGCAGGCAGCTCTTATTTAACTCACAGTGAAAAATCAAATAAAGTGACATCTAAATACGATGTAACAGGCTTAACTACCTATGGTTTTATTACTGATGGTGTTAACTCAAAAGGCTTAAGCGGTAATGTTTTGTATGACGGTGAAATGGATTTAGCGGTTAAATCATCTAGCAAAAATGGTTCATTAACATACTTACGTAATATGTTGTCGCAGTATCAATCAGTAAATGAAGTTGTTGCCGCAATCAATGAAGGAGCTCCTTCTATTGAGTTTGTTGAAGGAGTACCGATTCGTATTGCTCTTCACATCTCATTTCAAGATACCACAGGCGATAGTGCAATTGTTGAATGGAGAAATGGAAAACCTCAGGTATGGCATGGTAAGCAATACACCGTAATGACAAACCAACCGGGTTACGCACAACATCTTGCTAATGTAGAGCGTTCAAAACGTGGTTGGGGCGAACA
This sequence comes from Aliivibrio fischeri, assembly GCF_009727955.1. Lineage (GTDB taxonomy): Bacteria > Pseudomonadota > Gammaproteobacteria > Enterobacterales > Vibrionaceae > Aliivibrio > Aliivibrio fischeri_A. The sequence goes on from NZ_WOBR01000010.1 coordinate 100,758, forward strand.
AGAGCAACAATGGAGTCAAACGAACCTTGGTACTGGCGGCAATACTAACCCTGAAGACCGTTTTATTCATGCGACTTACTTCTCTGGTCACTTAACTGAACCAACAAGTGTAATTAACGGTATTTTAAAGTTAGATTCAACAAGTTTTAAAATCCCTCACGATGCACCAAATAAAATGATTAATGGAAAAATGGCGGGGTATGCGACGGAGTATTCTGTGAATCGTCATCTTGATTCTGGTGAAACAGTAGTCCGCTATCAGTGGGGCGATGCATTTAATCAAGTGCAATACAACGTTAAAGAAATCCAGCAATCAGGTAAATTTGTTAACTTTAGTATTTCAACGCCAAACTTAGCTGGAAATATTACGGAAAAAGCGATTCTTTCAGCAAAATAGTTTAGCGAATACATACATAAGAAAATAACAAAGCCGAATGCATAATACATTCGGCTTTGTTACTACTATAAAGTAAAAATTAACTATCCGCAGGGAAAACAACACCAGTTTGTTTGCGGATTTCTGTGGTTACTTTTGATATAAGCAATGAACGCTCAACCGCTTGCATATCCATTTGATTCGATTCAACTTGCTCGGCAAATTTAAACGCTTCATAAAACATTGGGTTGGCGTTTTGCTCAAGGGTCAAGTCTTCTGTTTCTCCACCACGATTTACTTTCGTTACTTTTTGGCCAATAGAGATCATCTCAGCTAAGATCGCCCCCTCTTCACCTTGGATCTCACTGGGTACATAAGAATCACTGGTCTTAGAGTGCATAACAACCACATCAAAGCCATCATAGCCACAAATGATACTGCCGTTACCATCAACACCAGAATCTAGCAGATGTGCCTGTGCTTGAATGGATGCAGGTTCACCAAATAACTCAACCATAGAGCCTACACAATAAAAACCGATGTCCATAATCGAGCCATTTGAAAACTCAGGATTAAAAGTATTTGGGTTTTCACCATTAAGGTATTTAGGGTAACGAGAAGAGTACTGACAATAAGTGATGTGCGCTTTTCTAATCGCCCCTAAACTTGGCAAGTGTGATTTAATTTGCTGAAAGTTAGGTAAATATGGCGACATAAAGGCTTCAAACAGCACCACGTTATTCTCTTGTGCGGTTTGATAAGCGAGTTGTGCCTCTTGGTAATTTGAGGCGACTGGTTTTTCACAAATGACGTGTTTACCCTGCTTCATCATCTTAATAGATTGTGGAGCATGAAATGAATTAGGGCTTGCGATGTACACCGCATCCACTTCATCACACGCCGCTAATTTATCTAAACAATCAAAAGTTAAACTTACGCTAAATTTATCAGCAAATGCTTTAGCTTGTTCAATTGAGCGCGAATACACTGCAGATATTTGATATTTGCCACTCTCTAGTGCAGCCGCTAAAAATCGTTCGGTGATCCAATTGGTTCCAATAACAGCAAGTTTTATCATGATTCAATCTCTTTATTGGTTTTCTGTTGTTTATTTCGCTTGAAGTGCTTGAGTTTTAAACTGAACACCCGCCCAACCGGTTACCATAAAATTTCGAATATTTTGATGGTCATCCCCTTGTGGATTCTCTAATACGTCATGACGATAATATTGCCCAAAACACGCTAATGTTTGCTCTACACTGAGTTGATTCAATAATGCGAAAGCAAAAATTTTGCATGATCCATTATTTTGATCGGCCAAATTAACCGTATTACCATTCGTAAATTCTGTTGGCGTAAAGTCATAGTGAGACTCAATCACGGCCATGGTTTCGGTAAATTCAATCAATTCAGGCTGTGTGCTTAGTTTTTCAATAAATGCGTTTAACGTCATCATGACTTCCTTTTTTCAACTTGTTTCTATCTGATCCAATACAAAAAAACCTAGATAGAAGTTCTACCTAGGTTTCAATTATTTCGCTAACACGTCTTGCCACTGTGGATTTTTATTCATGTAATGAACCACATAAGAGCAAACAGGCACGATCAATAAATTGGATGATCTCATCTCATGTAAGAATGACTCCATCATTACTTTGCCGTAGCCTTTTCCTTGTAGCTCATCAGGGATCCGAGTACTTATTACATCGAGAATATTACCTTTCTTTTCGTAATACACTTTAGCAACAGCCTCTCCCTCAAGTGCTATGCGATAACACTTATTATCAGGATCATGAGTTATCATATTCATGCCTACATTCCCTCTTCCTTTTCAAGTACAACTACTTTAATCAGTTCCACTTAAAAATGCGAGTTTCGTTTCCTTCTTGTGGCGCTTCTGGGATATTTAACGACAATAAGAATGAAATAAAGGCCATTCCAGCACCTACGTAAAACACAGCAGCTGGTGACACAAGCCATATCAAGCCAAAGCTCACAGGGATAACCACGGCTGCGATATGGTTGATAGTAAAGGCCACTCCAGCCGTTGATGCCATATCAGCAGGATCGGCAATTTTTTGGAAATACGTTTTAATCGCTAATGCTAATGCAAAAAACAGATGATCGATAATGTACAGTGCTGCTGCCATTTCTGAAGTTTGTACCAATGCATAACCAACAAAAACAAAAATCAGACCGATGTATTCAAACATAAGAGCTTTACGCTCACCAACTACACCAATCCAACGTCCTATCTTTTTAGCAAATAACCAGTTAAATACATAGTTGGCTAAGAACAATAACGTAATTTCAGAAGCCGAATAACCGAACTTCTCAACCATTAAGAAGCCAGCAAACACCATAAAGATCTGACGACGAGCACCACTCATAAAGGTTAATGCGTAATACAACCAATAACGCTTACGTAGTACCAATTTCTTAGTTTGCTGTGTTTCGGTTTCAAAATTTGGAAACGATAACCACATAAAGATCGTCACGATTAATGCAATTGAACCTGCAATGAAGTAAATCCATTTAAATTCTAATTGCACTAATTCAAGCAATACCCATAACACGCCATAAGTACACAAAGAAGCTAGCGCACCAATAGAGATAAGTTTACCGAGCATCTCTGGGGCTTCTTCTTTGGTTAACCATTGCAGCGATAGAGACTGTTTTAAGGTTTCAAAATAGTGGAAACCTACCGACATCAATAATGTTGTGCATAATAAGCCATATACGCTTGGGAAGAAGCCAGTAATCGCAACACCTACCGCTAACATCACCAAAGAGAAGATCATGAACTTCTGCTCACGAATAAAAAGAAGGACGAATACAGCGGTAAATGCAAGAAAGCCAGGGATCTCACGGACACTTTGTAATAAACCAATGTCCGCACCAGTAAAGGCAGCTTTTTCGATAACAAAGTTATTTAAAAGTGCATTCCATGTAGAGAAAGCAATAGGAACAACAATAGATATTAAAATCAAAAACGTTTTGGGATTTCTCCACTGAGCTAGGCTCGACATGATAGTGACTCTTATTAATATTTAGATTTACACACTGTAACATATTTCGTTGAAACATCGTCTTAGCCCATGGCGATCTTTACTTTATTTACCTTTTAATAATGAGACTAAGTACTGAATACTTTCTGATACTTGTTCTGTTTTGGTATAAATCCCAACACTGCCTGATTTTTCTGATCCTTGTGGAAGCTTCACAATCCCCAACTCCGCCATTTTATCTTTGACTTGATTGGTATAAGGCATGATCGCATCACTGGTTTTTAGCATATCAATACTGGCTTTTAAGGAGTTGAGTTCATATACAACCCCTGTTTTTTGCTGCTTAAGATTGAACGCTTCCATGCCTTCATCGTTCAAAATCTTAGTATGTCTGATGTGATCAGGAGTGACTTTTATTAAAGGGTAATCTTCCAACTCATTTGATATTAGATCATTTGATAACAATGGATGCCCTTCCCTTACAAACCACGCTTCTTGTTCAATAAATAAAGGCATAAACAATACACGATGTCTTGGATCGATATTTTCGATTTCATGACCGATAAAAAGATCAATATCACCATTGAGTAATTGATTTAGCATAGAGAGGCCATTACCAAACTCAATATACATTGAGTTATTTGGATGCTGCTCCACAAACTGTTTAATGATATCGGCAGCAAAACATTCCCACCACGCCTCACCAATACCTAACTTTATCTTGCCCTGACTTCTGGCTTTCATGTCAGTCAGTTGATGCATCATTTGACTGTGTTTTTCAAACAAATCTTGTACATAACGATAATAAAGCCAGCCAGAACTAGTCAGTTCAACTCCTTTGGATTTTCGATGAAATAAAATCACATCCAAACTTTCTTCTAGTTTCTTAATTGCTGTCGTTAATGTTGGTTGGCTAATAAACAGTTTTTCAGAAGCACCTTTAATGCTGCCTTGCCGAGCCACTTCATAAAAATAGCGTGATGATTTATCCATAATAAACACTCAGTAATTATTCTGACTTCACAATACTCATGATATAAATTTTTTCTATATCAGAGTTCAAATTATCAATTATTCATCACCGTTTTTTTTCGCTATATTGCGTTTAATTTCTTTTAGTTAGTGGAATAAAAAATATGGAAAAGCGTTGGTGGCATAACAGTGTTGTATATCAAATTTACCCTCGTAGCTTCTGTGACTCAAATAATGATGGTATTGGTGATCTACAAGGTATTATTAGTAAACTGGATTACTTGCAAGGTCTTGGTATTGATGTAATTTGGCTTTCTCCTGTTTATCAATCTCCAATGGATGATAACGGTTACGATATCTCTGATTATCAAGCGATTGCGGCTGAATTTGGCACCATGGAAGACATGAAGTATTTAATGCAGCAAGCAGAAGATCGCGGCATTAAAGTGGTAATGGATTTAGTGGTTAACCACACATCAGATGAACACGCTTGGTTTGTTGAAGCAAAAAGCGATAAAAATAGTCAATACCGTGATTTTTATATCTGGCGTGATGCGGATGAAAACGGCGAAGCACCAAGTGACATCGGATCCATTTTTGGTGGTTCTGCATGGCAATGGGATGAAGAGAATCAACAATATTATTTCCACTTATTCTCTAAACGCCAACCAGATTTAAACTGGGAGAACCCAGCTGTTCATCAAAAAGTCTTTGATATGATGAACTGGTGGATTGACCAAGGTATTGGTGGCTTCCGTCTAGATGTTATCGATTTAATCGGCAAAGAAGTCGACAAGAAAATCACAGGTGATGGTGAGCGTCTGCACCCGCTTCTTCAAAAAATGAACCAAGCGACATTCGGTGATAAAGATCTGCTTACGGTGGGCGAAACATGGGGAGCAACACCTGAAAGTGCTCAACTTTATAGTGATCCTGCTCGTCATGAGCTATCTATGGTGTTCCAGTTTGAGCACATTACCCTACTTTGGGAAGATGGCGATAAATGGAAACCTAAACCACTTGATCTCGCCCTATTTAAACAAGTGATGACCAAATGGCAAGTAGAGCTAAACAATAAGGGGTGGAACTCGCTATTTTGGAATAACCACGATTTACCTCGTGTTGTCTCTAAATACGGTTGTGATGGTCAATATCGTGTTGAGTCAGCAAAAATGCTGGCAACTACTCTGCATATGATGAAAGGCACACCTTATATTTTCCAAGGTGAAGAGATCGGCATGACGAACGTCGCATTCGATACGTTAGCAGAGTACAAAGACATTGAAACGTTGAACTTCTATCGAGTAAAAACCGAATCTGGGGTTAGCCATGAGAGCATGATGAAAGGGATCCATGCCAATAGCCGTGACAATGCGCGCACACCAATGCACTGGGATAATTCTGATAATGCCGGATTTACTCAAGGTACGCCTTGGATCAAACTGAACCCGAATTACCCTGAGATCAACGTTGCCGCAGCGCTAGAAGATAAAAACTCGATCTTCTATCACTATCAAAAACTGATCGCTCTAAGAAAGCAGAACCCTGTGATTGTCTATGGTGATTTTATTCCTCTATTTGAAACGCACTCTGCCGTGTTTGCTTATGAGCGTAAAGATAACGAGCAACACTTCGTTGTGTTAAATAACTTTAGTGCAGAGCCACAAACATTAGCATTGCCTGAGCATATTGCTAACCGCTCTGTGGAGTGCCTAATTAGTAATCTTGAACCAACAACACAATTAGGCTCAGATCTGACGTTAGCACCTTATCAAAGCTTGGTTTTAGCGCTTTAAACCTGCGTTTGAACTGCTTTGTAATACCAATCTACATAAGTATTTGATCATTCTTGCTTGTTAAAATTGATTATATCTGCGTTATAAATTTTGTAATTAGAACCACTAGTTACTGTAATTTATGCCTTGCTCTAATCGATTTTTCCTACGCAATTATCTGAACAACTACTTATCCAGAATGGTATAACGCCCTATTACTTTCACTGGTATAGGGCGTTACTTTTTGCTTTATCACATCCCTTTAAACAAACTTTGAGCACTTCTGCTTACGGGTAATTTCACACCACCAATGTGAACACACAAATGCCCAAGTAAATCCTTTTTCACTTTTTCTATTTGAGCAACATTAACGATGCTTGAACGATGAATTTGCCAAAAATGATCAGGATTGATCTTTTGCTGTAACTCTTTTAGCGAACTGCGAATAAGGTATTCCGTTATATTGATATCATTTTGCTTGGCATAAACCGAAACGTATTTATCCTCCGCTTTAAAATACAAAACATCTGAAACAGAAATTAAATGTAGATCCTCGCCTTTGTACGCTTTAATCCAACTTAAATATTCTTGTTGCTGTGCAGATAACTGTTGTATCTGAGCAAAAAGATCACTCAATACATCTTGATTTTGTTTAGGCGCTGAGTGTTTATCTTGCTGAGTTAACCTTTGTTTCAGTTTTTCACAGGTAGCTTCCAGTCTGGTTTCAGATATGGGTTTCAACACATAATCAATCGCATTATTTTCAAACGCTTTTACCGCAAATTCATCGTAAGCCGTAATGAAGACAATTAACGGCGCTACGGTACTTTTTTGTAATTTTGCTGCCAATGCCATACCATCTAATTCTGGCATTTTTATATCTAAAAAGGCGATATCCGGTTGGTGTTGATCTATTGCATCAAGCGCTTCTTTACCGTTAGCACATACCGCCACAATATCTAAATCAAACCAAAGATCAGATAACATTTTTTCTAAATGAAAGCGCAATAATGGCTCATCATCGGCAATAATAGCGGTAATTGATTTACTCATGAATACTCCCTATTTAATTGAAGTAATTTATCCAATGGAATTGTCAGCTCTGCATTTACACCACCGTCTTTATTTTCAGTGATACGAACGGAAGCACTGCCATCGAACAGATCATGCAATCGCTGTTTGATATTATTTAGGCTCATTCCATGTCCTTTACTTGGCGACACTGACTCCAATCCAATGCCATTATCAGAGATAACAACAATAAACTGGTTATTCTCTTGCTTAAACTGAACCATAAGCTGCCCTCCCTGCGCACTCGGCTCTATACCGTGGGTAATGGCATTTTCGACTAGAGGCTGAATTAATAGAGGCGGCAGAGAAATAGGCTCAATTATCTGATTGTCAATCTCATACGTTAAGCGACCCCCTAAGCGGATCTGTTGAATCGATAAATAAGCATTTAATAGCTCAATTTCTTGCTCAATGGTAATTAATGGATTTCGGTTTGTTTTTAACGATCCTCGAAGTAAATCGGTCAGCTTCTCTAACATCAATTTTGCTTTATTGCTGTCTAACTCAATTAACGCGCTGATATTCGCCAATGTATTAAATAAGAAATGTGGCTCAATTTGACTTTGAAGCTGACTTAACTGACTTAATACTAATGCTTTTTCTTGCTCTAGCTGTTTACGTTTAGAGAGTGCTAACGCTTGCTCTGCTAACATGGTTTTCTCAGTTGCGTGAAAGTAATAGAAACAAATAGCAGTAAAGATTAACCCTAATAATACAATGGGCTGAAGTGCTTCTAAGGTGGCGAAATCGTCATATTTATTTAGCCATAATGATGCGTGAAACGTACCTAATGTGATAGAAAGCACCATGGCTAATACAGTGGAGTACGCTTTTTTTAAAGTGGGAAAGTTTTTCTCTAAGACAAATGAACATAAAACGGCACTGTAGCCGTAACCCAAACTAATAATGACGTGCTCATAAAATGGTGATGGCCAAATATTGCTCGTCATCATGGCGATAACCACACAGAATACCGTTGTGATAAGTAAACTTTTCACTAATTGCATTATCGTTTCTTTTCGATCGCTCATTAAAATCGTCCTTTTAGATTCAGTAATAGCATATGCTTATCGGATAAATTTGCATACGCTGAGTCGCTTTTTCCTGTCAAAAAACGCGCGGCAAGTTCCATTTCCACACTTGAATCACCTGAATCATGAAGCAAATAATTTAACCATTGCGTTGCTATCACTCCGTTATCTTCTGGTGAATACAATACATCAAATGTTGGGGTAAACTGGCTTAACCATGAAATATCTCGACTCCACTGCCACGTTGTCCATGCGTTAGGATCTAAACTCCAATGAAACATCATGTTATGCTGAACCATATTGACGTGATTAAAGCCTTGTTGATATGACGCTGTTGCTACAGTAAGCGCATTATTCCACTCGTTTTTACTCCATGCACGACTGTCATACCAATACTCTAAAACAACACTGCTTCCGACTTCATTTGCCCAAGTTAACCCTACTAGCGCTTGATAGGCATTTTCTTCTTTTTCTAAAATGACAGGATAAAGTGTGATACTTGGCTGCTGATAAGAAAGATACTTTGATTGATACACTGCCGAGCCATGAAACTCCCACGCGGTATCTAGCACAGTAACAACACTGGCTCCCAATAACCCTTGTCGAACATCATCATAATAAGCAACCCATTGGTATTCTGTATCTCCCACTAACGCGTAGCGTCTTATCCCAATTCCTTGCTGTTCACTTTGCTCTTCTAACTCATTTCCTTCTTGTTGCGTCCATGATGAATCAGTAAAAATTAACGACCATTCACCTTGGTCATCAAAATAAGAGACCGAAGCGACACCTGCCCCTTCCTCTACTTGTATACCAACAGGGTTTCGACGATAAGGGGTAAAAATATCCAGCGGGCGATACCCATAACCGACACCCCAATCGACTCTTACTTTACCTAACTGTAAATCAAATGGAATATCGGCAATATCAATGCTGCTTTGCCAAAATAATTCACTGACAATCAGCTCACCTTCTGCACTTTTATCTTCTGATTGATTGCTAGACTGGGAATAAAGATCATTACCTTTCAGAGCTAACACCGCATTCCAGTTCTGATAACCGATTTGAACATCCAGTAATCCGTTAAACGACTCTTGGTGTTCATTGTCTGTCATTGGAGAAAAAACCGTCTCTCGCTGTTGAACCGTTTCGGCACTCAGCATCCAATCCCACTCGAAAGTCATCTCAGAGGCTTGGGCGCTTAAAGAAGCCGCCCAAGCACCACAATATATTAGCCGTTCTAGCCAAGGTTTCATGATCACAAATCCAACTGTTTGGTGCGTGACAGATAAGCAGGGTTATAATATTTATCGGCAATCTCTGTTGGTGTAATTTCTTTATATTCAATCACTGTTTTTTGATTGGTTTGAATTTGATCGTTTAACACCATTGAGATCACTTTGGTTTCGTCTTCTCTTATCCCTTTAATAAACCACGCTTCTTTGGCCATTTTTCCTGAACGCAAATACAAATCGGCTTTAATCGGAAAACCCGTTCCTTGCTCTAACCATAAATCGATAGTGAAATAACTCGCGCCTTTTGTTGTCGCTTTTAGTTTAATCTTCTCACTTTGAATTGCTTGACCATCGGTTAGTTCAAACGTTGTCGATTCGACCCACTCACCTTGATAATCTTCACTCCACGTTAACGTTGAAATGTCACCCACAGAGGCTTCGCCGAGTAACTTTTGCATCGGTGTGATGCGAATTGGGCGGCGGCTTTTGGGCATGAGTAACCAATAGTTATCCCCTAGCATCAACATCTTTTGTCCGGCTTCCACTTGAGAATTAAACAACACCAAGGATTCTCTATTTTCTCGTGTGTATACCGTGTATTGGCGAGTTTTATCTAGCTCGTCATTTTTGTATAGCTTAACCTCAGAAACCACTTTTGCTGAACTTTCACCTAAACGAAAATCATCGGCCTTTTTCACCAGTTGTTTAACTTGGGCCTCGCTCAGGCTGTTCGTGTTATCAATATTTTGCGTTGTTGCGATTGCAGTAGATTGAAAACCAACAAGCACAAACAGAATAAATAAGTGAGATAATTTAGACATAAATAAGCGCCTCCGTTATGGGTTTTTTCACCCCTTTTTTGGCAGATAAGTACGCCGCCAGTAAACAAATACACACAACACCAACGCCTGCATAAGCCACTAATTCAAATGAGAAATAAATATTCAGTGGGTACCCATCCGTTCTTCCCGGTGGTGGTGGCATCTGTACATCCACCACTAGCAACAGTATTGTCGTTAAGGCTGTCATTACTGCACCAAGAACCACACCTATCACTGCAAGTAAGCCCGCTTCTCGTAAGAATGTGTGAATGATCTCGTTAGGATAGCTGCCTAATGCGGATAAAGTGCCGATCTCACGTGTTCTTTCTGTTACGGACATCGTCATGGTATTAAATAACGCCACAAATACGACTAGCCCCATCACAAAGCCCATCACACCAAAGATAAGGTCATATAAATCTTTCACTTTGTTGTAGAAAAATGCACGCTCTTGCCATGGAGTGATTTCAACGTCGTAGTCAAGTGGCATCGTTTCTAACTCTTGATCTAATCGTTGATGTAACTCTGCAGTTTTCTCGGTATCAAATAAAAAGACCGACAAGGTACTCACTTTCTCTGATAGCAGTAACTCTTGTGCAGAATCGATATGAATATAAAGCTGACGTTTATCTAACTCGGGAACCCCTGTTGAATAAGTGCCATGCACTTTAAAATCAAACGCATTAAGTGCCCCTTCACTGGTGGTCGCCAGTAAGGTTACCCAATCACCCACACTGACGTTGAGGTTTCTCGCTAAATCGACCCCAAGCATGATTTCAGGCTCCATGACATCGTATCGACTTGAGGTAATGTCAGTTAACGTTTTGCCTGATCTCATGTCTAAAAATGGGCCTTTCATATCGAATTCGCGATCGTTCACCCCAGTTCCCATGAAAATCGTCGATTTTACGCCATTAGAAATTAGCCCTGTAAAATCAATTCGAGGTTGTACGCCTCTTACTTCATCGTATTTCATAATGGTGCGAATTAATTCTGAAGTATCTGATAATCCATTACTTAATGGCATCTCTTCATCGCTTTCAAAGTAACCCGGTTGGCTTAATGTAAGATGACCCGTATCTCTTGCTGTTGATTCTTTTAATGAATCATAAGTATATAAACCAAACCCGCCCGCACTGGTTAATGCAAATACAGCAATAGTAATAATTAAAATAGAAAGTGCACTGCGACGACCATTTCGCAATAAATTCAACCACGCTAAACGCAGTGAATAAGGGAATAGTGAGATTAACTTGCCCATGACACGGCCTCCTTGCTGATGCTTCCATCCAATAAGTTAATGCACGTATCGCAATGTTGCGCCATTCGATAATCATGCGTTGCGACAATAAAGGTGGTGCCAATTTCCTTCCCGAGCGCTTTCATAATATCAATCACGGTCTCTGCAGTTTGGCTATCTAGACTGGCTGTTGGCTCATCCGCAATAACTAAACTTGGTTTATGAACTAAGGCACGAGCAATGGCAACGCGTTGTTGTTGTCCACCAGAAAGGTTATCCGGTCGATGGTGAATAAAATTGCCTAACCCCACTTTTTCTAACATTTCATTAGCTAAGATCGTTTGATCTTTACTGCTGTATCCATTTAACACTAATGGGTATGCGACGTTCTCTAATGCGGTCATCACTGGGACTAAATTAAAACGCTGAAACACAAAGCCCAGTTGGTGGCGTCGTAACTTAGCCGCTTGAATGGGATCTTTAGGGTAAAACTCACCGTCCATTTTTATTTCTCCCTGATAATCCATATCAAGTAAGCCTAAGATGTTTAATAAGGTACTTTTTCCTGAACCGGACGGCCCGCATAACGCCACCATGCTGCCTTTTATGATAAAACCATCTACTTTTTTCAAAGCCTCCACACGCTGAGAGCCAAGCTGATAGGTTTTTTCTATTCCTTTAAAACTGATCATCATCATCTCCTAATTACTTGCGGTAATAAGTGATTGGGCATTTAGGGATTCTGGATGAGTTTTATCTTGTTTTAACATCACGGCCAGCCATTGATTGGCTTGTGCTGGGTCTTCTGCTCTAAGTGCCGCTTGTACTGCGTATCCGTATACCCAAGCCGTCGCTTCATAAGGCTGCTCTTGGAATGTTGGCTCGGAAAGTAGAGCTAAATAGAGATCATAACCACGCTCAAAGTGATTAAACATATCAGGAAGTTGTGAATAGGTTGCCGCCGCTAGCGCACGAGTGAGATAAGACTCAGGTAAACCTGAAACTATCGGCTGTTCTTCAATTGGTGCATTTTCTGTCGCGAGTAAATTTAACCCTTTCCCTATTTTCGCTAGTCCTTGCTCAACGTATTTCATTGCGGTCCATGGCATCATGGCATCTCGACCTTTTAGGGTTTCTGCACTTCCTAAATAAACCAGTGTCAGTGGTGTTGCTCCATCAGTTTGAATCAATTCCTCAAAACGATCATAAGCAGGCTCTACAAGATCTTCATTTCCAGCCGCTGCTTGGTTATATGTTGAAATGTCTTCATCCGTTAACGCCGCTTGAGTAGAAAACGTCATTACACTTATTAATAAACTTACTATTGCTGTTATTTGTTTCATCTGTCTGTCCTTAATTAAATGATCCTGTTTGATGTTTACAGATTAACTAAAGAAAGAATAAAAAAACGTGGGATGCGACGAACGGTAAATAGAGAGGATGAATGGTAATAATGAGTTTAAATACTTGTCATCGATACCTATTCTGTTTAAGTTTAATGCTTACTAATTAGACAAGGATGCGTGTAATGGAAATAGTGATTCGTCGAACAGAAGTAAAAGACATTGATGGGTTGTGTGAATTATACAGCCAACCTCAAGCTCAGGCGCAAACTCTCCAGCTCCCTATTCCATCACGTGCACTCTGGGAAAAACGACTCTCAGCAATACCTGATAATGTTTACAGCTATGTCGCTCTTATTGATGGTAAAGTTGTTGGTAATATTGGCTTTGAACAAGTAACACGCCCAAGAACCCAGCATGTTGCGCACTTTGGTATGGGGGTTCACGATGACTATCACGGTCGTGGGGTTGGAAGTAAATTATTAGAAACGGTGTTAGATCTTGCGGACAACTGGCTCAATGTGAGACGCATTGAAATTGATGCGTTTGTCGACAATCACGCTGCTCTAAGGTTATATAAAAAATTCGGGTTTGTTATTGAAGGAGAAGCGATTGATTCTGCGTTTAGAAATGGTGAATTCATTAACACCTATTATTTGGCTCGCATTAATCGTAACTAACTTCTCCTTTCTTTTAGTAACAAAATTTAATTGAACGTGGCGGGCTGTTTCTAGATATTAGGAGCAACCGCCATACTTAACGTAATTGACTGTCTTTACTTGCTCTGCGGTTATAAGCACTGAATGCTTTTTCACGTGCATCTTCTTTTGCCTGACACTCAACACACAACTCTACACCCGGTATTATTTTTCGTCGTGCTTCTGGAATTAATTCCCCACACTCTAAACAATAATTTGTATCATTGTGCTCATGATGAAGATGCGAACGAGCACGATTAATTGCATCAATTACGGTGGCATCTATTTGTTCTTGGACGCCACCATCTCTTGTAAATCCATTAGCCATAATGGTCTCCAGTTAATGAAATAACGACTAGGAAAGCATTATCTATTATTAACGGTATTTTGATAATAGCGCTAAATGTGAATTACTATTACAGTTGTGTAATAACAAAAATTGAGGTGATAATAAAAAGCCGCAAGATTAACTTACGGCTTTCATTCATAGCTAGAGCATTAAATGTGTCGTTAAGCGATAGTTTTTACATACTCTTCCCAATATTGAGTAGCAACTTTAATCGCCTCTTCTCTTGGGTAGTTTTCTGCTCGCTTATTTGCCCACAATACATTAGCGACATTAAAAACCACTGTATTGGCCATTAGCTGTAATTGTTCTGCCTTAGTACCTAACAAACAAGATTGAGGGACTAGTAAATCATCAATTAAAGCTTCTTCCCAATACAGTTCTTCACATACTCCTTTTGATGCACACCACAGTGATTGGCTAACTTTAGGGTTAAATTCAGATTCTCCCCCCATGCCTTTAAAGCACAATGCTAATTCAGAGCAATCTTCTGTTGCTTGTTGTAAGCGAGACTCTGCTTCGCCATGCAGTTGCGGTAAACCAGGATGAAAGCTACCACGTAATGAAATCGGAGCCGATGCAGGGTTTAACATACGTGCACAAGTGTTAGCAGGAGTGCGTAACCCATATTCATGTTGCCATAACAGCATGGTTTCTACTTGCGGCGCATAAACTGATAGAGGCAAATAAGCGATATTGCCATCATTTAGTGCTTTTTGTGTCTCTGCAATACTTTTACAACTTGGAATGTTTAACTTATCAATCACTTGAGATACGTGTTCACGTGTACTGCCTAATTGCAAATGTCCGTGAATAAGCACTCTAAAGCCTTTATTTGCAAGAATTTGTGCTGCATATAGCTGCCATGATGGACCTTGAACCTGACGTTTACCTGCAAAACACGCCCAATCAATATCAACGTTAAGATCTTTTAATTCAGGTGTTTGAACATAACGAATAAACTCACGAATGGCCGTGGTAAATCCGCTGATTTCATCAACCGTTTCATTCTGAACACGAATAAGCATCATCAACATCGCCATTTTATCGTTACTAATATCGCCAGAAAGATACTCTTTCATCACTTGATAAGCTTGTTCAAACGTCAATGGTTTACGGCTGCGTTCACCACGCCCTACCGTTCTAATGCATTCTATAATTGAGCTCATGACTGTCCTTGTATTTTCTTTATAATTTTCAACTACACAGACGTTATCACATAAACAAAAAAAGCCAAGAGGTTCGTAATAATCTACACACCTCTTGGCTATTTACTCAATCATTCAATATGTTAATGTGCTTTCTCTTCTCGCTCGACACCTCGAAAGAAAATAGGAAACAGCTTAATTAATCGATAGCAAACCCAAATTAAAATACTAGTGACAATAACAGCAACAACAATAGACGACACTCGATATAAAATAGAGAAGAATGCGTCTTTTTGTCCCGGAATTGCACCTGTAATTGGTATTGTTAATGCTGCCATCGCAGAGAACCCTATTCCTTTAATGGCCGGATTTTCACTGGCTAACCATTTACAAAAATAACCTGAAGCAATTGCAAAACTTAAAATATATAAGATTGGATTATCGTATAGATCATATAACACTAACTGAATAGCCATAGCTGCCACACAACCGGCTAACGTTCCTACGATTCGGATACGAGCCATCATCAATGAACCTACAAGTGTCATCGGCGAAAGCATAATTAGCATTGATGCTTGAGCGGATAATGAATCATTTAAATTTGCAATTTCGAAAATCAAAAACACAATCATAGCTACCATCCACCCCAACGCGGTTTGCTCTAGCATGTCTCTTGGATCTTTACTTTGGCCTTCTACTTTCAGGATTGGTGTGTGCTCTTCAATTGGGTCAGGAAACAAATAGAAAGCCATGGCGCAAATTGGCACCATCATAATGGCGGCAACCCATACGCCAATAATAAAGTTCTCTAAATCAAAGGTAGGATATGAGCCGAAATTCAACAAAATTGAACCCACCAATAATCCCGTATATCCAAATAAATAGCTGGCTTTATAATGCATTGCATGGCATTTAAACAGCAACATAATACCAACGGCAACCGTCATCAATAGCGGGTATGGCTGTAAAAAGCCAACGACCAATGACACTTGGATCCCTACCCAAAAAATACTGATTAACAGCTGTATAAACATTTGAGCATTCCAACGGTTCAAATTAGATAAAATGAACAATGGAAACAAAGTACCAAACATACCATTTGACCAACCAAATACGGTACACATGGCAAACCCAACAACGCAACCAAACCAAATTCGTAATGCTTTCATGTAAGCCTCACACTAATAAATATAATGTAAGTAGCTGATCATGGTAATTAAACTATGGCCAATGTAATCAATCACACTGTTTCCTGAAGTGTAAATAATGACGGTTGCACGTGAACCGACAAACAATCTCGGAGACAATGGCGTATCGCTCGTTAAATTAACACGTACACGCTGTGCATCACGCACCCAACGATTACTCACTTCAACACTACTTAATTGACCATTGGCTTTTTGTTGTGCAGAAGCAACACCATAATCACGGCTCTCTACAATTAATGGAAAGACTTCGCCAGGCATTGCATCATACGCGACCTCAGCTCTCATTCCTTTAACCATTTCAGAGGTTGCTTTCTCACGATAATCAGCAGAAACCCACAATGAATCTGTTGGTATGAAAGTTAGCAATGGTTGATTAGCATTTGCAAACACACCCACATGCAATTGCATATTGGTAATGATCCCTTCATTCTGTGCAACCACTTGCGTATGCTCTAAATCTAGCTCCGCTTGTTTCAAGCTGTTTTTCGCTGATAGCACAGCACTGCTTTGCCCATTTCCTTTACCTAACTTCACTTCAAGTGCATGAACTTTCTGCTGTGCAGCCATTAAATTCGCCGCCGCTTGATCTCGTTTAGTTAGTGCTGAGTCCAACCCTGAAGCTGAAACTGCGCCAGAATTCGCTAAACGCTTAATACGATGATATTCACGGTTGGCATTATTCGCCGTCACTTGCGTTGTTTTTACATTTGATCGTGCAGCCTCTATATCTGCAACTAATGACGCTTCTTGTTCTTTTGCTTGCGCTAACGCTATCTTCGCTTTTTGCACAGCAAGTAGGTATTTTTCATCATCAATTTTAAATAACAACTCCCCCTTCTTAACCAACTGATTATTTGTATGGTTAACCTCTACAATACGGCCTGACACCTCAGGAGAAATTTGAACAACAAACCCTTGAACTTTACTTTGAGTCGTTAATGGTGTGAGTCTATCCGCCATCACTAAATAAGCGGTAACGATAAGAAACAATACAATTAGAATTCGCATCCATTGTTTAAATTTTTGTTCTGCAGCTTGCATATATATTCTCGATAAAACCAAAATTGACGTGATCTAGCTCTCATTATAAGGCGTGATTTCAAAACGAATAGATGGCAAAATAGAGCACATAAGACCTATAAATAGGACAATACTATGTATGAAAACCGTAAATCCTTACCTTCATTTGATGATGTTTATCTTTTTGTCCTTGTAGTAAGGCACAAAGGGATAAGTGCTGCAGCACAATTCTCAGGCCTACAACGCTCGAAAGTCAGCCGTCGATTACAAGAATTAGAAAAAGCGTTAGGTCATCAATTATTAATCAGAACCACAAGGTCAATTGAGTTAACCAAACAAGGAGAATGGTTATATCAACAAGTATCAAACCCAATTAACACCTTGGTTGACGCAAGTTTATTAATGAGAGATCACCATGTAACACCAAGAGGAACTTTAAGAGTCGCAATACCTCCTGCTCTTGGTATGACAGAAGTATTCTCAACCCTTATTGAAAAATACATAGAAGAAAACACTGAGGTTAAATTAGAAATTGAGCATCATGTTCAATCATTAGACTTACGCAGAAGCAATATAGACTTACAAATATTACCAAGCTACATCGAACCACTGCATAACGATTACATCCAGCAACGTTTAATTCAAATCCCATATAGTATGGTGGCTTCTCCAGATTATTTACGTGTTAATGGTCACCCAGATAACGTTACTCTATTGGATCAATTCCACTTATTGGCTAGTCGATATAATAAAAGTTTATTGCCTCAAGGGTTAAATTATCAGCTATTTAGTGATGATTTGAACTTATTACAAAAATTAGCAATATCAGGAAAAGGGATCGCTTTACTGCCATCCATTCTAATTGAAGAAGATATTAAGCAAGGATTGCTTGTTGAAGTATTACCCAGAAAATCATTTACTGATTTAACTATTACTCTAATTTATCCGACACCGCATTATTTACCTGAAAAAACACGAGCAATGGTGAATTTATTCAGAGCCACCTTCTCAGATTTACCTTAATAATCAGTAAAATAACTGACAAGGACTTAAATGTTAGCATTTTAAATAGAATCGATTTTTAAAATGCTATGTTCTAGATTTTTGAGCAATATATTATTAACCACATGAATAGGACGGGTTAGCAAAAACGGAAATAAATGTCCATAAATGCTACAACCTTTGTCTCAAAAATACGATTTTTTTGACAGTTTGTCAGAGAGATAACCAAATTTAGGGCACGTTATTTTTTATTATAACTACTCAACTAGCCCAAGTGAGCCCTAAATATAAAGCCAATATCATCAAATGATATTGGCTTTATTCTTTTTACTTAAACTGTAAACTGTAAACTGTAAACTGTAAACTAAATAATTAATTATCTAGAGCTTCAAGATGAATGTATTTACCCATATTTTTGCGTTTCACACTTGGCATATATGGGATTTCACCTAATTTTGGTGCAGGCATTTTATCTTCTAGCATCTTAATAATTTCCGCGTAGTTTTCTGTGCCTGGGTTTACACGGTTAGCTACCCAACCAATGATCTCTAAACCATCATGTTGAATTGCTTCAGCAGTTAGCATTGCATGACTTAAACAGCCTAGTTTAATCCCAACAACCAATACCACTGGCAATTTTTCTTGCTGTACCCATGTTGATAAGCAATCATCTTTAGAGACAGGAACACGCCATCCACCTGCACCTTCAACTAAAACAACATCTGATTTCTCTTTTAATGAAGCTAAACCTTCAGATAATACGGAGTAATCAATAACCACATTTTCTGCTTCTGCTGCAATATGTGGTGATGCTGGCATTAATAACGCGTATGGATTTACTTCTTCATAACTTAATTCAACATTGGCTACAGCACGTAAATGGATTGCATCAGAGTTTTGAACACCTTCGCCTTTGTCTTCAGAGCCTGCAGCTACTGGTTTATAAGCAGCTGTTCGTAAACCTTTCATGTTTAACGCATCTAAAATCGCTTTTGAAGCAACGGTTTTACCCACATCTGTATCTGTTCCTGCAATAAAAAATGCATCAATCATTACTTATAACTCCGTAGCCTACCTGATATGTAGCAGGTAAGTGGTTTAATTCACTTCTAAATATTTGATACGCTTCTTCCACTGCTAATAGCTTTTCTTTGCTCAATAATCCTGAGCTGCGACCATTAGGTAAATGCGTTGCTCCAATTCCTTTTAAATCTTTCATTAAAGCAAGAGCGGAAGAATACGTCATCTCGACAGAGGTGCAGTGTAGTGTAAAGTTGTTGCATTCAGATTGCGCTAACGCAATTTTTACCATAGATGGCGTAATAAAATCGTTAACATGTTGATATAAATCAACCTTTGACCATGCCTTTTTCAATTCAAACAGTGAGCCATCTAACAAAGTTGAGAAAATAACCTTGCTTTTATTATGGCTAATTCGTTTCATTTCTTTTAATGGTACCGATAAATCTTGGCACCATTGCAGCGCTAAACTGGATACGACACCATCAAATTCATCATCCATAAATGGAAGATCTTCAGCATCACCTTGAATATAGGTAATATTGTGCTCACCACATCGCTCTTTCGCTTTCTCTAACATGACAGACGATAAATCAAACGCTACGACACGTGCTCCACGTTTTAATAAGGCTTCGCAGCAATAACCTGTTCCACAGCCCACATCTAAAATCCGTAAACCAGTGAGATCATTTGGTAAATAAGACAAAAGCGTATCTGCCACTTGGCGTTGAAATTCTGCTGAACGATCATACGTATGCGCCGCTTTACTAAATGCGGCTTGAATCGCTTGTTTTTCTTTATTTGATGTTGAATTAAACATATCGATGGCAACTGCTGGATTCACCATAACACCTCATCCTAATTCGTTTATCGCTTGTGTCAGCGCTGATATATCTTCTGATGAATGATTAGCACTTAAGGTCACTCTTATTCGAGCTGAACCGACTGGAACTGTTGGAGGACGAATTGCTGTTGTCCATAACCCTTGTTCTTTTAATGAATCAGCGAGTATCATCGCATCGGTTGCTTCACCTATGATAATAGGCTTAATTGGTGTTGGTGTTTTTACAGCACCAACAAAATTCATTAATTCTGACTCGAATTGTTGACTTAATTCATTGAGTTTTTCACGTCGCCATTCTTGTTGTTGGATCATCAATAAAGCGTGTGATAAAGCATGTGCTTGAGCTGGAGGCATTGCCGTAGAGTAAACATGATGACGTGCAAATTGCGATAAATAATCACCACACTCTTGGTTGCAAAGCACTGCTGCACCAGAAAGTCCAAATCCTTTACCAAAAGTCACAATTAATATATCTGGTGTTATAGAATAAACATCACAACAGCCTCTACCATTGCTACCTAACACACCACACCCATGGGCATCATCCACCATTAACCAAGCATCATTTGCCTTAGTAAGTTGTGCAATATCGGCTAATGGAGAAAGATCCCCATCCATACTAAATACACCTTCCGTCACCACCAATGTTGGCGTATCTGATGAACGGTTTAGCAAATTATTTAAATGCTCAATATTATTGTGTTTAAAACGTTTCATGACTGCGGGAGATAACATTCCCGCTTCCATTAGCGAAGCATGGTTCAATTTATCTTGTAATACGATGTCACCCTTTTCCAATAATGAAAAGAGTACCGCTTGATTGGCACTAAAACCTGAATTAAACAAAATCGCACAATCAAAACCAAGCCATTCTGCCAACTGAGATTCCAAATTGGCATGCGGCTTTGAGTAACCAGTGACTAATGGAGAGGCGCCACTGCCACTTCCATATAAAGATAAGCCCTCCTGCCACGCTTCCATCAACTCTTTACTACTAGCCAATCCTAAATAATCATTTCCAGAAAAATTCAAATAACTTTTTCCATCAACAACTAATGTGGCCTGGTTTCCTTGCGACACCACTCGACGTGAGCGATTTAGCCCTGCTTGCTTACGTTGATTAAGTGCAGAGCTAATACGTTGATTAAACGCTTGCTTCATAGAACAAGTCATCTTTATTTGGACGAGCTGCAACACGTTCTGCCACTCTATCAAGCAACTCATGCTCTTGAATTTGATCAGGTTTTTGCGCTACTTGCTCACTATTCACACCCAATTTTTTGAAAAGTTGCATGTCTGTGTCTTCATCTGGATTTGGCGTAGTGAGCAACTTACATCCATAAAAGACTGAGTTAGCACCCGCCATAAAGCATAGCGCTTGCATTTGTTCATTCATACTTTCGCGTCCTGCAGAAAGACGTACAGCAGATTCAGGCATCATAATGCGAGCAACAGCGATCAAACGAATGAAATCAAATGGGTCAACGTCTTCAGCGTCTTCTAATGGGGTTCCTTTTACTTTTACCAACATATTCACAGGAACCGATTCTGGATGTTGAGGTAGATTAGCTAATTCAACAAATAGACCAGCACGATCACTTGCACTTTCCCCCATACCAATGATGCCACCTGAACAAATTTTCATCCCAGCATCGCGGACATGAGATAGCGTATCTAAACGATCTTGATAGGTACGAGTGGTAATAATATTGCCGTAAAATTCAGGAGAAGTATCGAGGTTATGGTTATAATAATCCAAGCCAGCTTCTGACAGTTCACCCGCTTGATCGGCAGTGATCATACCTAGCGTCATACACGTCTCAAGGCCCATTTCTTTCACGCCTTTAATCATATCCAATAGATATGGCATATCACGTTCTTTTGGATTCTTCCAAGCCGCCCCCATACAGAAACGAGTAGACCCTGAATTCTTTGCTTTTTTCGCAGCGTCTAAAACACTCTCCACTTCCATTAAACGTTCACGATCAACATCAGTGCGGTAGTGGGCGCTCTGTGGGCAGTACTTACAATCTTCAGGGCAAGCGCCTGTTTTAATTGAAAGTAGTGTGCTCACCTGTACATGGTTAGCTTGTTGATATTTTCTATGTACCAATTGAGCCTCAAAGATCAAATCCATAAACGGCTTGTCCATCAAGGTTTGAACTTCAGCTACGGTCCAGTTATGTCTCACTTCCACGTGTAAATTCCTTTATTATTTTATGGCTCAACAACCATGTAATGACTGTTTTTATACTTGGCTAGTCTACGGTTAAACGTTACACTGTCAACCTAAAGAAAAGAATAAAGTTTACAACTGGTGAATAAATGAGCATTAGCGTCGATTTGGATTTTGACCGTCAACACATCTGGCACCCATATACTTCAACATTAAACCCACTGGCTTGCTATCCAGTAACTCATGCAAAAGGGGTTAATATTTATCTAGAAAATGGGACCGAACTTGTTGATGGCATGTCGTCATGGTGGTCTACCATACATGGATACAGCCACCCTCACCTGAATCAAGCATTAAAAGATCAAACCGACAAAATGGCACACGTGATGTTCGGAGGCATTACTCATCAACCGGCTGTTGAACTTTGTAAGAAACTGGTCGAGCTCAGTCCATCTCGATTAGAGCAAGTATTTTTAGCCGATTCAGGCTCAGTAGCCGTTGAAGTCAGTTTAAAAATGGCACTTCAATATTGGCATGCAAAAGGTCAGCCTCGATCTAAATTCTTAACCGTGCGTCATGGTTATCACGGTGATACCTTCGCAGCCATGTCAGTAACCGACCCTGACAATTCCATGCATGGACTTTATAAAGGCTTTTTACCTGAACATCTGTTTGTTGAATCACCAAGCAGTAAGTTTTGTGGAGTGTGGAATCCTGAGGATATCCTTCCGTTAGAAGCCATGTTGGCAGAGCGACACAATGACATTGCCGCCATGATCCTTGAGCCTATTGTTCAGGGTGCTGGCGGAATGCGTTTATACCACCCTCAATATCTAAAAGAAGTACGCCGCTTGTGTGATAAATATGGCTTACTTCTGATTTTAGATGAGATAGCAACAGGGTTCGGACGAACAGGAAAGTTATTTGCTTGCGAACACGCAGGCATTGAACCCGACATTATGTGTATTGGTAAAGCGCTCACTGGGGGTTACATGACGCTTTCAGCAACACTCACCAGTAAAGTGGTTGCAGACACGGTATGCAGTGGTGATGCAGGATGTTTTATGCATGGTCCTACATTTATGGGCAACCCACTTGCTTGTGCCGTTGCCAATGCCAGCCTAGAGCTAATCCAACAAAATCATTGGCAAACTCAAACCAAACAGATAGAAACCTGCTTTTCTGAATTATTACCCCAACTTAAAAAACATAACGTTGTAGCAGATGTTAGATGGTTAGGCGCTATTGGTGTGGTAGAGCTAACCACGCCCGTTGATATGGAAAAAATTCAAGCACACTTTGTTGAACAAGGGGTTTGGATAAGGCCATTTGGGAAACTCATTTATATGATGCCACCATTCATTTCTCAACCTGAGCACATCACGAAATTGGTTAACTCCATTGATAGTGCCCTAGAAACTCTGTTCTAATAATAAAAAAACCGATGCCTTTACAATAAAGGCATCGGTTTTTTAGACGCTCAAATTCAACGTCGATATTTGTCGTTATTTAACTTTAGGCTCATTAGTAAAATCATCTTCTACTAACTTATAAATAATAAAGATAGCAAGCTCGAGTAATGCAGTAAGAATCAAGCTCATGATCACGTAGCGTTCAGTGAAAACACCAATACCGTGTAAGATTGTTGATTGAATAACAAACGCGCCAACTACGCCTAAAATCAACAGCTGTAAAAATTTAATAAACTTCAGCATTTAAATTCCTTCTTTATCATTATCTTAAATAATTGAAATCAACCTTTATAGAGTACACCAAAACAGTGATGACATAATGATTAATTTCAATAAGATGCTTTATCTTTTCCTTTAGAAGCGACTTTTCTTACTTTTATGACGTATTACTCTGGCTTCCAATCATCATTAATTTTAGACGTTAAGATGTGATCTTCCCATTTACCATTAATATATAAGTACTTTTTCGCTTCACCTTCTTTAGTAAAACCAAGCGCAGCAAGTACTTTTGCACTCTTTTCGTTACGCGGAATATAAGCGGCCATAATTCGATGTAAATTTTGAGCTTTAAACATCCAATTAACAGTAAAATTCACCGCTCGTCGCATGATCCCTTTTCCTTGATACTCTGAATCCAAAGAATAGCCAACATGCCCAGCATGAAAAGGAAAACGAGTAATATTACTGTAACTTACCGTCCCTATTATCTTATGCTCGTTTTTATCAACCACTACAAAGTAAAAAGCCAAGTTATGTTTATGCAATTCAACAAGCTGCAATAAACGTTGCTTCCAGCCTTCAGGCGTAAAAAAAGCGTGGCTTCGTTTAGGCTCCCACGGAGCAAGATGATGGCGATTGCGCATAAAATAGTTAGCAATCGTCACTGCGTCACTGCTTTTTATTAAACGAACTTGGTAATGATCAAACTCAAAACTTACATCCATGTCGTTTCTCTCTATTTTTTACCAATTCCATAATCACGCAATTTATTTGCAATTGCAGTATGTGATACACCTAAACGCTTAGCTAACTTACGACTTGATGGGAACTCATTATATAAACTAGATAAAATACTCGACTCATAAGATTTCATGATTTCATCCAGTGAACCATCAGTATTAATATTAAGACTTCTTGGCGCATTTTTATCAACAATTGGAAGCATAAAATGAGAGGTAGATAGTTGATTTCTATCCATTTGCGTTAATGCTTTTAATGTTGTACTTCTTAGCTGGCGAACATTGCCCGGCCACGTATAACTTGCTAGATAATCGTATACTTCTTCGTCTATGCTTGGCTTAACAATTCCTAGCTCTTTACTTAGTTGCGCTACAAAAAAGTCAAACAAGGTTGCCACATCAGAAATGCGATCACGCAATGGCGGTATCTCTAAAAACAGCACGTTTAGACGATAGTACAAGTCTTCACGGAATAAGCCTTGCTCTACTAATTCAAGTAGCTCTTTTTTACTTGCTCCGATGATACCTACATCAACATGGATCTCTTTTTCTTCACCTACTCGACGGAAATTACCATCTTGAATAAAGCGTAAAAGTTTAATTTGAAGTAGCGGACTCATCTCACTGATTTCATCAAAGAAAACCGTACCACCATCAGCTTGTTCAATGATCCCTTTCTTCCCTTCTGGCATATTAGGGAACGCACCTGGTGCATAACCAAACAGCTCAGTTTCAGCCACATCATCAGGCATCGCTGCACAGTTCACAACCATAAAGGCTTTACCTGACCGAATAGATGCATTGTGACATGCACGAGCCAGCATCTCTTTACCCGTTCCTGTCTCTCCTTGGATCAATAATGATTGATCAATATCAGACAGTTTTTTCGCTTGAGAAATAAGTTGTTTATATTTAGTTGATGAACCAACAAAGTGCTCAAAACCTAAATTTGATGATTCCGGTATAAATGGGCGTGCGTTTTGGGCTTCAATAGCGGGTTTGATAATGACAACCGCACTGGTCAAAATTGAGGTATTACTGTCATCTGTAATGTAAACTGGCATAATTTCCATGATGTAGTTCATGCCATCAATCAGTATAGGTTCACGTTGTCGAATACGAGATTCTTCTAACCATAATTGAACATTAAAGTCTGGTAATAAAACCGTAGCTGATTGGCCAATAAGCGACGTTTTATCCAATTTAAAGAGCGATACTACCGCATCATTAATTGTGTCTATCTTGCCTTTTAAATTGATAGAGAAAACAGGGTCTGGCAAGGTACTTAATACGGCTAATAACTCAGTATTTCGACGTTCACTTGGTAAAAATTGAATTTTTCTGACATCCATCACACCATCAAGTCGACGAATTTTCGCCATTAATTGACTAAACTCATCGAAATCGATTTCTGGAAAGTTAAGATAGATTAAGCCAGATTTATCAATTTCAATGTCACGTAAATCAATATGTTGAGAAGCTAAAATATCTAATAACTCACGAGTAAGACCTAAGCGATCCTTGCATTGCACTTCAAGACGCACAAAAATTCCTCAATAATAAGGGTGTCAAAATATGTTTACACCAGTTTGCGTGAGAGAAAAAAAAGAGTCAAGAAAGAAGTGATCTAAAAACTGTTTTAATTCGTTATACTTTTTAGTACATGGATGGGGGGAAATTATCATGGCTATTAATGTTGGTATCAGTTCTTGTGTTATCGGAGAAAGTGTTCGTTTTGATGGCGGGCACAAGAGCAATAAATTCGCATCAAAAGTATTATCACCATATTTTAATTACATACCAATCTGCCCAGAAGTAGGCAGCGGTATGTCTGTACCACGACCAACCATCAGATTAATGACAAACGATGAACGCATCGCCTTAGTTGATTCTAAGGATTCAAGCATTGATTACACGGATTCCATGCTTGAATTCTCAAATAAAACCGTTGATGCCCTGATGGATGCAGAGCTATGTGGCTACATTGTCTGTGCCAATTCACCAAGTTGTGGCATGGAACGCGTTAAAGTTTACAGTAAGAACAATGCCACTAAAAATGGCGTTGGCTTGTATACCGGAACGCTAATGAAAAAAATGCCGTGGTTACCTGTTGAAGAAGACGGTCGATTAAATGATCCCGTTTTAAAAGAAAACTTCATTACACGTGTTTTTTGCTTACACGATTTATATCAGTCTATGGATGGACAACCTACCGCTGGAAAAATTGTCGCTTTCCATTCTCGTTATAAGTACACATTAATGTCCCACTCTACTGTCGGCTATAAAAACCTTGGTAAATTGGTGGCTCGTGTTGCTGAATACGATATTCACGAATTTTTCAATCTATACCGAACTCAGCTAATGCAGACTATGAGTATTCGAGCTACCCGTAAAAATAACACCAACGTATTAATGCACTTACAAGGTTATTTCAAGAAAGATTTAGATTCACCTCAGAAGCAGGCTTTAGCTGAGCTCATTCAAGAGTATAATCAAGGTTTATTGCCTTTATTATCTCCTATCACTTTGATTAAACACCATTTAAGTATGCACAATAATGATTACTTAAAACAACAATCCTTCTTAAACCCTTACCCACAAGAGCTAAGATTACGCTATGGATTATAAACACAACTTACAATGTGTTTGGTTCCGACACGATTTGCGAACCATTGATAACCCAGCATTACAGGCTGCTGTTGAGAATCAGCAGCCTACTTTTGCTCTATTTATTTATTCTGAATCTCAATGGAAAAAGCACAATAAAGCGCCGATTCAAATCGATTTAATCAAAAGACGGTTAGTGGAATTAAAAAATGAATTAGGGCAACTCAATATTCCATTAATCGTTATTTCTAGTCCTTTATTTTCAGAGATACCAGCAAAGATAACTGAGCTATTTAGCGAACTCAGTGTTAATGCATTATTTGCAAACAAAGAATACGAGCATGATGAACGACTTCGTGATACTCAAGTATACGAATCATTACTCAATACAAACTGCTATTTTTTCGACGCCAAATGCATACTACCCGTTGGTACTATCATTAACCGAACTCAACAGCCTTATAAAGTGTTCACGCCATTTAAAAAAGCGTGGAAAGCCTCGTTTTATCAACAACAGCCACATATTACCAAAACCGGAAAATCCGTTCTGTGTGATCCCAAATTGATTAAAAAGCTATCCCTAAATAATGATGACTCTTTTGCTTTTTCATCTTCAAATGAAAGCGGAAGTTGGCCTGTTTCGACAAAAGCAATTATTGATATATTACGTCAATTTTGCCGTCAAAAAGTAAGCCAATACCATAACAATCGAGATTATCCCGAGATACAAGGCACAAGTCAGTTATCCCCTTATTTGGCAATCGGCGCTATATCAGCAAAGCAATGTGCGTTGCGTTTACACCTAGAAGCGAATTATGAATTAAATCAAGGAGAGGATATTTGGCTTGATGAATTAATATGGCGTGAATTTTATACGCACCTACTTCATTTCTATCCTAATTTATCAAAAAATCAGGCATTTCTTTCTTATGATAAATACATTAAGTGGGATAACAACCTAGACAATTTTGAACGTTGGTGTAAAGGTGAGACGGGCTTCCCGATTGTTGATGCAGCCATGAAACAGTTAAATACCACAGGTTGGATGCATAACCGATTACGCATGATCACCGCCAGTTTTCTAGTTAAAGATTTACACATTGATTGGCGTTGGGGCGAACAATACTTTATGTCAAAGTTAATTGATGGTGATTTTGCATCGAACAATGGTGGTTGGCAATGGTGTGCGTCTGTTGGATGTGACAGTTCTCCTTACTTTCGCATCTTTAACCCAATAACTCAGGGGAAAAAGTTTGATGCAGATTGCACCTTTATTAAGCATTGGCTTCCTGAATTAAAAGCGCTAAGCAACAAGGAAATTCACCATCTCAATCCAGCACCGTTATTGAAATCTGATAACTATCCTGATCAAATTGTTGATCATGCTCAGCAAAGAATCAAAGTTATCGAGGTTTATAAGCAGGCAAAACAACTGGATATTGCAAGTTAACCACGCTTGAGTATGATTAATACATCTATTACTAAGAGATGTATTAATCGATGCCTTTACCTTTTGTTCTCGCAGGTCCTATTGTTCGAAAATCCTCAGAAAGTGAAATTAATTTGTGGATTTCAACATCTCAAAAATTAACAGGGAAAGTACTCATTACTGTTAAAGGGCATCAGCAATGCTTCGATATAACCCCATCGCAAGGAATCCAATTAGGAACCAACGCATGGGTTTATCTTTTACATTGCCAAGCCACATTCCCTGCAAACGAAGCTATCTCTTACGATATTGATACTCAATATGGATTGCTCTCAAAACTATTACCTCATGCTCTGTATGATAATGAATCTTCATTTACACTCATCATCAAAAATACAGCCGACTACGTGTTACATGGCTCGTGCCGCAACCCACACTATGCAAGTAAAGACAGTTTAGTTATTGCTAATCAACAACATCAAGCGCAGCAACCAGAAGAAAGAGCAAGCCTATTGATGATGAGTGGTGACCAAATCTATGCCGATGATGTGGCAGGACCAATGCTTTACGCTATTCAGCAAGTAATACCTAAACTGGGCTTATTTGAAGAAACCTTGCCCCACTCTGAAATACAAAATTGCTCAGAACTCTTTGTGCACCCTCATAATTTGTATCATAGGGATAAAATCCTACCCCATTATGTAGAGAAGAATAATTTCTTATCCCGCTGCAATTTGTATCGCTCTCGTCCAATATTCAGTTCGACTAAGCATGAAAATCATTTAATAAGTATCTCTGAGTTCTTTGTTATGTACTTATTAGTATGGTCTCCAACGCTTTGGGAAACGATTTCTTTACCAGAAAAACACCCTAATTTAGAGGGTAAATGGCAAAAGATGTGGCAACAAGAGAAACAACAAATTGATCTTTTTGTCGATGGACTAACTGATGCGCAGCAATTATTTGCGCACATACCGACTTATATGATTTTTGATGACCATGATGTTACTGATGATTGGAATCTAACCATTGGTTGGGAGAATGCCGTAAATGGCCACCCACTTGCCTCTCAAGTCATTGGTAATGGATTAATTAGCTACTTTCTTTGTCAAGGTTGGGGAAATAACCCAGAGCAGTTTGATGCTGAGTTTTTAGATGCATTTAGAGATCTTTTTTCTCAATATAACAATGAAGAACATCAAAAATTAATTTGGACTCTAACTCGCTTTGAACAATGGCATTACTCAATTCATACTACTCCGAAAGTTGTGGTTCTGGATACTCGTACTCGTCGTTGGCGATCAGAATCAAATACCAATAAGCCTTCTGGATTAATGGATTGGGAGGCTTTACTCGATTTACAACACGAGTTAATCGATCAAGAGTCGATCATTATTGTGTCAGCTGCACCCATTTTTGGGGTTAAGTTTATTGAGGCATTACAAAAAACCATGACATTACTAGGTCAACCTTTGGTTATTGATGCTGAAAACTGGATGGCACATCCAGGCTCTGCAAATACCTTGCTGAGTATTTTAACCCACCCTAAAACACCACAAAACTTTGTTATTCTATCTGGCGATGTGCACTACTCATTTGCCTACGATATTAATGTACGTCACAGCAAATCAAGCCCTGATATTTACCAAATTACGTGCAGTGGGTTCAAAAATGAATTCCCTAATGCTCTCTTACGTTTTTGTGATTTTATGGACCGTATTCTTTATAGTCCGCACTCACCATTAAACTGGTTTACAAAGCGAAAAAATCTATTGGTATCAAAACGAGATCCATCAACATCAAATCAGCATAAGTTGATTAATCAAAGTGCGATTGGAGAATTAAAGTTAGATGATAAAGGCAAGCCAACACAGATATCCATTCTGACTGCAGAAGGAAAATCTATCTCGTTCTTGCCTAAATAAACGCTAGAAAACTAGCTTGGGGAAATTAATCGTTGAGTGTTGCGTCTAAGTCGCACTCAACTTCCATTGAATTATGGAAATACAGACCGGCTTCAATTGCATCTAGCCATTCTAATTCCATCTCTTCACGATATTTTATTTTATCGAGATAATTATTACTCATCTATCATTTCCTTATTTGAGTATATGAGTGTTCTGATTATACAAACCTGCTATGACATTACTGTGACAGAGTTAAAACTACCATTCTGTAAATTTTAAATTCATCACACATACTGAGAATGATTCTTATTTATATTGATAATCATTTCCATTTAACCTAAGCTATAGGTTTGTTATCTAATGAATTCTTATTATGAAATCCACACCACTACTGTCACTTATTTCATTATTGCTTTTGTCAGGATGTAGTCAAAACATTCACCAAAAGACTGACGTTGAACCTTCTGTAGAAAGCTTTTACGATTACCAACTGCATTCTCCTCGTAGTGACGTCATTGCGCTTACCTCTCTACCTGACGAAATACGCAATGCTGATGTTGTTTTGATTGGTGAATGGCACACACATGCGGGTATCCATCGTTTCCAAACGGATTTATTTAAACAATTAGCGCAAGAAAACCCAAACTTGGCGTTATCAATGGAACAATTTACCCGTGATAAACAAGAGATTCTCACTCAGTATCTGTCTGGGGAAATTGGTGAACAAACCTTAATGAAAGAAGCGAACGCTTGGCCAAATTATGAAAGTGATTATCGTCCATTAGTTGAGTTAGCCAAATCTTATCAACGTGATGTTATTGCATCAAACGCGCCAAAACCGATTGTAAAGTGTATTGGCCAGCAAGGTATTGGTTATCTCGACAAACTCAATGACACCGAGCGTACATGGCTTGCCGCTAACATAGATACGGCTGATTCTGCTTATAAAACGAAATTCTTTAATTCAATGCACCATGGAGATGAATCTCAAACCAAAAAACAGTATGCAGCTCAGATAACATGGGATGCAACGATGGCTGAAAGCATTGTTAACTACATCGATCAGCACCCAAATTCACAAGTCATGCATATTGCTGGTAAATTTCATATTGAAAACGGATTAGGTACCGCAGCGCAGGTTCTAAAACTGAACCCAAACCTGAACGTGGTTGTAGTGACACCAACTGAAACGATAAGCCCAGAGAGTAAAGATTATCAATTAAAGGTATTAACACCGCCTAAGCGTTTCGTTAAAAAAGAAAACATGATGAATGCTTATAAAGATCTAAAAAACCGTAATAAAGATCTGGTGTGTAAATAATAATAAAAAAAACCACCTACCTTTGACGGGGGAGTAAAAAGGTAAGTGGTTTTTGTGTTTTTTGAGTGCGCTATTTTCGGATCACAAGTACAACTTCACCGACTTGTATTCCCCATTTATAAATGGCGGTTTGATTGATAACCACTGACTCTGATATTTGATAAATCCAATCATCAAATTCCACTTCATATTGTGAATCATCCACCTCCAATACCATGGCATATTTCCAATGTAGCGCATTACCCGCACTTTCTCCGGTCGCTTGTTCAAGAATGTCATTGGCTTTACCTGTATAGGTTTGGTTACCTAAATCTTGAATAACCCAAGTACGATTTTGTTTTTCACCATCGTTAAATAAAAACTGTTCATCTAACGTTAATGTGTTTTCTTTCCAACTGGCTTGCAAATCAACCGTGAATGTTCTTACTACTTTGCCATCAAATCCTTTGACTATTCCCTCTGCTTTTAAGTCGCCTTGAAAAAATTCTTTCATTGAAAATGATGGGGTAACCTCAGCGTAATCACTGACCTCTTGAGATGAACACCCCATTAAAACGAAACTGAGCAGCACAAAAATAAGCTTTTTCATTACTCGGCTCCTATCAGTTCTAATCGCAGATCGGGATACGTTGTTTTTTCTGACACCCAAATATCCAAGAACAGCTGTGAGAAATCGGAATTTGCGATGCTTCCTATGGGTTTATTATTTAAAAAGAATGCATTTGTTCCGTTTTCATCAATCGTAAAAACCAGTTTATCTTCTGGTTTAACATCAGGAAAAACGTTCTCTAATTGCGCTAACCAACGATTTAACTCTGGATGGTTGATGGCTTGTTTTTGCCATTGCTCTTTTGTCGCTTTTATTAAGTTTTCTTTGGATATATTACGGTAATACTCTATTTCTAATGCTTGTGGGTACTCACCATAAGTAAATTGACCAGATGAAGTAAAAAGTTGTGCCTGATAAACAGAAATAAGATACCAAGTTAATTCCGATTTACCGCTACTTTCTAACCCAGATAATGGCGCAGATTGAACACTACTTGTTATTAACAACCCTGCTAGAATGAGCATGTTGATTCGCTTCGACATGTGAACTCCCCCTTTCCTGTATTCTTTGATTTATTCGTTTCTGAATAATAATAAATACGGGTAAATTGATAGCCCAGATCACCGCAACGGCAAATAAAGTGATATTTAATGAATAAAAAAACTCAACACCGCCAAGTCGTTGTCCAGCGAGATAGTTTAATGGCCCTGCAATAGCACCAAATAAAGAGATAGCGACAATATGAAAACGGCTTAACCATTTTAAGCTATGATTTAAAGCAATAGAGAAGTGAGCCCAAATCATAATTAACCAAATAGGAATAATGACATTATTGGCAAAAGAAAAGATATTAATTAACGATAAGAAGGAATCACTAATCACACCAATAATGCCTACAACCGTGATCATGATTACATCTTGTTTTCGGCTTGGGGATACCCACAAATGGATCAATACAGAAAGTAATAAAAAAGGAATGGCTTGCTGCTTGTAAATGATAGCAGCAAGCCAGGCAAGCTGAAACCACACGGCATTAATCAGAGGGAAATAACGTTGCATGGCAGCCTCCTAAACGATAATTTGCAAACATTAATCTATAAAATCATTTGCAAAAAAACTTCACTAACAATCTATATTAATGGACTTAAATAACACCATGTTGTGGTTTTGCGGCCACAAGGTGAACAGTACTGATTTTTCTTTCAAGAAACCCACCTTCGCAATAACATAAATAGAATTTCCAAAGACGAATAAAGTCATCACCATATCCCATCTCTTTTAACTCACTGGCAGATTTATCAAAACGTTGATACCAGTGATTCAATGTTTTGGCATAATCCAGCCCAATATCATGCAGCGACGTGATCACCATATCCGTGTTCTCAGCCACTTTATTTGCCATGACACTCACTGAAGGTAAACACCCACCAGGGAAAATGTATCGCTGGATAAAATCAACACTCTTACGGTATTTGTCATAACGCTGATCAGAAATGGTAATTGCTTGAATAAGCATCTTTCCTTCCGGCTTTAAATGCTGGCTACAAACATCAAAGAAAGTACTTAAATATTCGTGTCCTACTGCTTCTATCATTTCAATCGACACTAACTTGTCATATTGACCTTCTAAAGTACGGTAGTCTTGTTTTAACAGGGTAATAGAGTCTTCCAAGCCCAGCTGTCTCACTCGCTGCTCGGCATACTCGTATTGAGCGTCCGATATGGTGGTGGTTGTGACTTTCACACCATAATTCTGTGCAGCATAAATGGCTAATGCTCCCCAGCCGGTGCCGATCTCAAGCAATGTTTCACCGGGTTTTAGCTCCAAACGTTCACAAATGGTTTGTAATTTAAATAACTGAGCTTCTTCCAAATTCGCTTCTTGATGAGGATAAATGGCACTTGAATACAGCATTTCTTTATCAAGGAATGTTTTATACATTTCATTACCTAAATCATAATGAGCCAGTATATTTTTCTTTGAGCCATGCTCGGTATTCTTATTACGTTTATGGTTTAACAAGTCGAAAAATTGGATGAATTTACTAAAACTGTTTTCAACTCTGTCTAACACACCCTGTTCACGACCTAACACTTGAATCACTTTGGTTAAGTTCGGACTTGTCCACCATCCAGCGACATAGGCTTCACTAGCTCCAATACCACCACCGAATAAAATTTTTCGATACGCTTGCGTATTATGAATCTCAACAACGGCTTCTAACGTTGCATCTGGATTTCCTAGCGTGACTTGGCTAACTTGATCGTAAATGGTTAAAGACGATTGGGACATTTTTCCCAGATAATCTATTAACACCTTTCTAGCTAACCCATCAATCCAACTCATCGGTTCTACTTGTTGATTTTCTATCGAAGCAGAATTCATTTGATTATTAGACATGGTTCCCCCTATTTTTCTGGATGAGGCACAAACGGTATTCGTTTTAAGCATAATTTCAGTGCCTGCCAGTAAATTCCATATACTATTTTTACGGTCATCATCGGAATTGAGATCACTTGTTGTTTAATATTTTTTGAATTAAATGCCTTTCTTGTCATAGAAATGGTCGCATCGAAGATTTTTTCTTGGTTTTTGTCCAGGCCGCGATTTTCTAAATGCAATGAGAGGTGTTTATTCGGTGCTTTAACAAACCAATGATATTTCATATCTAAGTTTAAAAAAGGTGAAACATGAAAGGCTTTATCAATGATTTTTTCTGAGTCCATTTCTATTAAATAATAATGGGTTTGATTCCATGGTGTATTACTCACTTCCGCTAACAAATAAGTCAATTGGTCATTTTTGTCGTAACAGTAATACAAATTAATTGGACTAAAATAGACGCCAAAACAGCGCACTTGACCAACAAATAACACTCGTGTTTGAAGTGATAAACCACCAAGTTCTTCCACTTTATCCCACACCGCTTGTTTTAATGGTTGATCAGTTTTGCCGAGATAATCTGAACGGCGAAACGACAACGGTGAAAAACGATTTTTCCTAAACCAGCCAACGGATTCTGTTTGCTCTAACTCATCAAGATCTAAAGCAATAAAAAACATTTCATAACTAAAACTGTGCTCACGTGTTTGAAAACGGCGATGTCTAACATCACCGTGATAAATGCATGAGTGAATCAAATCTGCTTGATGCGCACTCATAAACTTATCCCAAAGCGTTGGCACACATCTAACGCACTTCTTACTCCATCTTCATGGAATCCGTTGTACCAATAAGCGCCAGCAAAGTGCGTATGATTATGTCCGCACACTTCTTCTCTGCGTTGCTGAGCTTCTAATGTATCTAAATTAAATACTGGATGATCGTATTTATACATTCCCAGTATTTTATCTTTATGAATAAGCGGTGAATTGTTCAACGTTACGCAAAAGGTGGTTTCTTTGGTTTCTAGGCCTTGAAGAATATTCATATTATAGGTCACGCTAGAAGGACGGTTTTTGTCGGTCACATCCAAGTGATAATTCCATGCTGCCCATGCTCGCTTTTGCATAGGTAACAAACTCTCATCCGTATGCAGCACCACTTCATTCTCTTGATAAGTCAGTTTAGACAGAACTTCTTTTTCTTGCTCTGAAATATCAGTTAGCATCGCGAGTGATTGGTCACTATGACAAGCCAAAATCACCTCATCAAATTCATGCTCGTGCTGATTATCAATGGTTAATGTCACTCCATTATCATGACGAACAACACCAGTAACGGGACTGTTAAGATGGATATTATCTTTAAATGACTCAATCAAAGGGGCGATATAAGAATGCGATCCGTTAGGAATAACATACCATTGTGGACGATTTGCTATATCCAATAAGCCATGATTATGGAAAAAACGAACAAAGAAATGCAGTGGAAAGCTTTTCATATCTTGCAGGCTAGATGACCAAATTGCGGCTCCCATCGGTAAGATATAATGCTCAGCAAAATAGGTACTGTAACCATCTTCGTGCAACATATCACCCAAGGTACAATCAGCATCAATATGCTCTTTGTGCCATAAGGCTTTACATTGCTTATTAAAACGTAGAATTTCGCTAATTAAAGAGAGAAATTTAGTATTAAAAATATTTGAGCGTTGAGCAAATAACGTGTTTAAATTATGTCCATTATATTCCAAACCCGAAATCACGTTTTTTACACTAAAACTCATTTCTGTTTCTTGCCCAGATAAACCAAGTTGAGTTAACAGCTCAATAAAATTAGGATAAGTTCTATTATTAAAAACAATAAAGCCGGTATCAATATCCCACTCTTTTCCTTCCGCTTTTACTGTTTTTGTTGCAGTATGCCCACCAATGTAGTCATTGGCTTCAAATACAGTAACTTGATGCTCTCGACTTAATAAATGTGCGCAAACTAAGCCCGAAATACCTGTTCCAACTACGGCAATTTTTTTCATTTTCGTTTCATCCTTAAAGCCATCCATTGCCAGATACACGAAGGAAGCGCTCCCATTAAGATGAGAAAACGAGTAAAAGGAAATGGAAAATGAATGTGTTGTTTATTGTTATTAATTCCATAAATAATGTGATCGGCGGCTTTCTCCGGCTCTATCAACATTGGCATGGGGAAATCATTTTTATCGGTTAATGGTGTTTTTACAAAACCAGGCGCGATAACGCTGATGGTTAACCTATCTTTTGGTATATCAAGTTGCAGTGATTGTGCTAAATAATGAATAGCGGCCTTACTTGCTCCATAAGCTTCAGCCCGTTGAAAAGGGACAAAAGCAGCACTTGATCCCATTAATGCAAGATGGCCTCTTTGCTTCATTTTGGGAAGTAACGCTTGCAAGCAATAACCTATAGATATCACATTGGTATTAATGACTCGCTCAAATAACTCAGCGTCAAATTGCATGGCATCATCAATATATTCACAAGTACCCGCATTAAGAATCGCAATATCTAAAGACTCAACCTCGGTAAGTACATCAATAATTGCATCATGATGATTCATATCAAATACAATCTTAACTAACTGATCACTCTTCTCTGCATCAATAAGAAATGATGATTTAAAGTACGTTTGGAAATTGCGACCGCACGCATACACTTTGTCACCTGCTTGTAGGTACTTTTCAACTAAAGAAAGTCCAATTCCGGAAGTGGCACCTGTAATTAATACATTTCTCATGCTTGTACCCTCTTTTTAATGAACTTAACCATAGGGCCAATAAGAGGTAAATGCTCGTAAACCATTTGCCCCATATCAAGAAAGTCTCTGTGGTAAAAGACTTTATCATTGAATTTAATATGAGAGACACCTTCAACACTGATGCTTTTACCTTTGCCTATTTTGGGATGCTTATAATTCATCGTCCAAAAAAGCGTAGCTTCACCTTGTGTTAAATTAATATCTTCAATTACATGATGAATCGTAAATTTGCATTCAATAAGATTAGTGTACAGATGAGTGAAATAGTCGGTGAGTTCATCAATTCCATTAATTTCGTGGACAGCATCAATGAACTGAACATCATAAGAATAGATTTCTGAGAGATGATGCAGTGTATGTTTATTTAGCCCGCCGTATAAGGCGATAAATTTTTGAATAAAGCCAGAATGATCCATATCTGTACTTCCTTTTATCTTAGTCATACACCTATATACGCTTAGTGAAATATAAAAGATCACATCCTGTGATCTTTTATATTCATTATTTAAGTATGGTTGTTAATACAATAAATTTCCAATTGGATTGAATAACTTACTTAGCCCTTGTTTAAAGTATAGTGGTGCATTTTGAACCGTGTAACACAAACAACCTTCTGACGTTTTAGGACTGTGACTATTTGATGCGTCTAGCCAAATAAAATCCCCTTTCTGGTAATGACCAGATTCATCTTCAAAGCTGCCATCGAGTAATAGAGTTAGCTCAAATCCTTTGTGGGTATGATGGGGAATTTCACCACCGGGCTTGATATGAAGTAGGTTAGAACGCGTGTCTTGTTCTTCATTTAAACGAGTTCGACTCACTGCACCTAAATGGTTCCATTTTAAGTTATCGTATCGATGCAAAATATAAGGGACCTGATACTCTTTATCATCAATAAATAATGTGTATACAGGTTCTGGAGCTAAATGAGTGGGCTCTATTTCTAATGCCATGATATTAGCCAGCATGGAATCGAAACCATCATTATCATTTGCTTCGTTATTCGCTTCGTTTTGTTCTTTACTGGCTGTTGAATCCCAAGTTTTGCTCGCAAGACGATTTGTAATAGCATCAACCTTGTTTTGGCACTGTGGACACAATTCACAATGTAACGAAATGGCCACTGCTAATGACTCAGGTAAATCACCATTTGCATGAGAACTCAAAAGCTCATCTTTGGGGTGGTAAGTGATCTTATTCATGCTCATACTCCTGACGCAATTTAGTTAACGCTAAACGTAATCGAGATTTTATCGTTCCTATTGGCTCAGCAAGTTGTTCTGATAACTCTTGTTGAGTTAATCCTTGCACGTACAAACCTTCAATAACAATCCGTTGAGGTAATGGTAGTTGTAGAAGTGCCTTTTCAAGATTTTTGTTTTCAAGAAAATCGACCGAATTGGTTTCAATTTGCTTGTCGTATAGCGGCCACAAATCCTCACTAATTGTATCTTCTTTATTCGTTTGAATTTTTCTTAACATATCGAAACTATGATTACGCATGACAGTAAAAATCCAACCAGAGGCATTGCCTTTGCTTCGGTTGAATAATGTGGCTTTTCGCCAAACTAGCGTCATAGTTTCTTGAACTAAATCCATGGCTAAACTTTGATCGTTAAATCGCTTTAAACCATACATTTTAATCTTAGGAGCAAACCACTTAAAAAGTTCAGCGAATGCAACTTTATCTTGCGTTTCACCGACTTTCCTTAACCAAGAATCTATCTGAACCGAACTGTCTTTGTCACTGTTCGGTCTATCTGCAATGCTCACTCGAGTGACAACCTCTACCTGTTGAATATGCATATTGACTCCCTCTATTTTTTATCTATTACGAGAGAGAGAATAAAAAAGATCACTATAAAATATATAACATCTTATTTTGAGCATAGTTGAATGATCACAAAACCGGAAGAAAACTGAAAAAGTAATAATATAAATAAGTTAGCAAGTTAAATGTACTTACAATTAATCAGTTGAATTACTGGCAGATTAAATAATAATGAATTTTTTTAATCGTGATTTTCTATGAAAAAATTCATTCTGCTTCTTCTAATTTCATTTTCTGCGTCTGTTTCCAGTTATGAATATGGAGATCCTATAAAAGGAAAAATAAAAGCGCCTAGTTGCATTTTCTGCCATGGTGAAACAGGTAAAGCAAACAATAGTGCATACCCAAATTTGGATATGCAAAATGAAATGTATTTATATTTATCGATGAAATCCTATCAAAATGACGAAAGAAAAGGCCCTCTTGCACAAATGATGAAGGCCCAATTACAACGATTAAATGATCAAGATTTAAGAGACATTGCGGCTTTCTATGCAAAGGCATCTAAAAGCAAAAATAAATAATCGATTTCTTCTATGGTGTTGTAGTGCATAAAACCAATGCGTACAACACCTCCTCGCTCATAGAAACCTAGTTGTTTAATTAAACCAATCGCATAAAAATGACCACTCCACACGCACACATTATGCTCAGCGAATACTTTTGCGATCTCTTCTGGCTTTGTGCCATCAATACGAAGTGCAAACGTTGGAGTACGCTCTGAAAGTTTATTCTTATCACTGATACCATATAAATGTACCCACGGACGTACCGCAATTTTATTTAAAAAATGTTGTGTTAATTCATCTTCATGTGTTTGGTATTGTTCAAAACTCTTTTTCAATCTATCCCTTAAAGAAAGGGACTCGTCTCCCCACTGAGCCAAGTATTCAACAGCACTCGTTAAACCCGCTAAAGCCTCAAAACTTTGAGTTCCCGTTTCAAATCGCCCTGGTCCAACATTTGTCGCAGGCTCAACTTTATAGGGGGATAATGCATACATCCATTTTGGTGAAACATAAGCAATGCCTACATGAGGCCCAAAAAATTTATATGCCGAACACGCTAAAAAGTCACACCCAAGCGCTTGAACATCGATAAGATGATGCGGTGCATAATGAACAGCATCAACATAAACCATTGCGTTGACTTTGTGCGCCGCTTCAACAATCGATTTAACATCAACAATTGACCCTGTTGTGTTAGATGCATAAGTGGTTGCGACTAATTTAGTCTTTGCTGTTAATAGTGAATAAAAGTGTTCCATATCCAAAGTACAGTCATCTTCTTTGATTCTTACTTGGTGAACAATCACTCCTTTATCTTCTGCAGCTTGCTGCCAACTTGATACGTTTGAATAGTGATCAAGTGCCGTAACAATAATCTCATCTCCTCTTTTCCAGTCTCGGCTAATAGAACGGCTCAGCTGAAAAGTAAGTGAGG
Organism: Aliivibrio fischeri; assembly: GCF_009727955.1. Taxonomy (GTDB): domain Bacteria; phylum Pseudomonadota; class Gammaproteobacteria; order Enterobacterales; family Vibrionaceae; genus Aliivibrio; species Aliivibrio fischeri_A. The sequence continues at coordinate 141,787 of NZ_WOBR01000010.1, forward strand.
TCATATTAGGGCCAAAGATGATGTTTTCTTCGCTCTTCGCATTGAGCAATGCCGCGCAAGAAAGTCGAGCTTGATTTAATACATCATTCGTATTTTTACTGGAAAAAAAATGCCCGCCCAAATTTGAATTGGAAAAACCAAGATAGCGAGACATGGAATCAATCACCTTTTGAGGCACTTGTGATCCACCCGGCCCATCAAAAAAAACAACGGGTTTATTGCTAACTTCTTGCGTTAAAGAAAGAAACTGCGTTCTAACGTTATTAGGAGTGAAATTCATCAACATTATCCTTAGCAGTTAAAACAAAAACATCCATATGACCTTCTTTTTGCTGATCAATTAAGCGGATTGGTTTTCCGTTGTGCCAAAGTTTTCTATCGTCAACAAGAGCAACATCACCATCGGCTAAGATCTTTTTAAAGAATGGGGTTTCATCAGAATTTTCATAAACCAATAACTCTCCACCATCTATATTAGAGCGATCGATACCAATAATGGCAATGTGGTCGAAACCATCTTGGTGCACACCTTCTGGCGCTATTTCAGTTTCATCATATATCGCAGCAATGCGCATTTGATGAATTTCAATTTCTTGTCCATTTGGAAGATCATTTAAATCCATAAAGATCTGGCACATTTCTAACATACCGTCACTATGTAGAATACATGACTCTATGGCTTCAAACTCACGAAGAACATCACCTTGAAAATGATTTAGATCTTCGCTTTGAACAAAATTATGCTTATTAGTTTCGATGATTTTTTCATTAACAATGCGGATAACTGAATACCGTCGTAAACGATAATTACCATCTGCATGAGTTGTTTTTGGAAGGCCAGAAAAGGAAGGTGCAAGTTGATGAACAGCATCATGACTTAAATGAGTAAGCTGTAATGACATTTCGTGTGAGTGATACATAATGCCTCCTGCATAATATATTTAACAATTAAGTTACACTTTATTATTTACGCAGAAATCCTGATAAATCAAACTAAACAGTTATTTCATTCACTCAAATATGCAAACTCAAGATATAAGTTCAACTTTGTTGATTTATTTAGTCATTAACACCAAAAACAAATAAGCTAAAGATGAAGTTGCAGCATCCTTCACTAAAATAACTCTAACGCTTTAATTTAAAAGATTTTATTCAACTTGAGTCCTTTTATTCCACAATAAAACCAACAACATGCTTATTGTTATTATTAAATAAAATATACCTAAACTTGTTTGGTCTGTTACCCAGTTTTTTACTAAATAACCACCTAAAAGGCCTGAAAGACACATTTGCACTGAGCCTGAAAGAGCTGAAATGGTGCCTACTTTATGTGTATGTGGTGCAAGTAATAAATTGATCGATAAAGGAAAGCTGATCCCTTGTGCTATTGCTAATAAAGTAAAAGCAAAAACCAGTGAAAATATCGATGTTGAAGATAATAATAACCACAAGCCTGAAATAGTCATAATGACTAATGCTAAGCACATTAATTGATTAATCGACCATCGTTTATTTAAGCTATTAAGCAAAAAGCTTCCCATCATAAGCCCCGCGGATGGAATGATCATAGTTTGACCATATTCTGCAGCAGTTAGACCAAAGCCGTCTTGTAGTAAAAATGGCAAAAGAGAAACGGAAACTAAACTTGCGAGATAACTTACCCAATTTAATCCTGCACTAGAGATAATCTGAGGGTTTCTAATTAATGCAGTGTAATCTCGTAACGTCTGAGTAATACTGAACTTTTGAGGAGCATAAGGTAACGTTTCAGGCAAAATAAAGTAACCGATTACCAATATTGAAATTAGATAAATAAGTACAAATCCAAATACCCATTGCCAACTAAAATGCCATGCAATCCATCCACCAATAACAGGTGCAAGAATAGGTAAAATAGACGCAGTAATCGATATATAAGACATGGCTTTAGTTAGGTGATAACCACTATAACTATCTCGTAAAACACTCCGCCCTAAGACTGATGCACTACCGGCTCCCAATCCTTGCAATAAACGCCCTAAGACTAAAGCTGTAAAATTATCTGTCATTGTGAAGCAAAGTAAGGTACCAACTAAATACACGCCCTGACCTAATATAAAAATAGGACGTCTTCCTAACGCATCAGATAATGGGCCATAAAATAGCTGTGAACCACCAAATCCGACCAAAAATAACGTCACAAGTAACTGAACATCAGCAGAAGATATACCCAGTTCTTGACTAATAAGTGGTAAAGACGGCAAATAGATACTCACACCGACTTGCCCCGTAGCGATGATCATCATAGCTAAAAGCAAAGGTGTTTTATTTAATCGGCTTGGTGACAATGTATTCGTATTATTTTTATTCATAGTGTTAGTTTACATTGACCCTATATAAATGATAATAGACTATATAGGAATCACATTAATTCCTAACAGGACTGAATTATGGATTGGATTGAGAGTGTTAAAAGTTATATAAAAGTCGTTGAAGAAGGCAGTTTTAATGCAGCAGCTTACCAACTAAATACTTCAGGTTCTGCAATTAGTAAACGTATTAATTGGCTTGAAGAACGTGTTGGAGTTCAACTCTTAACTCGAACCACACGCTCTGTTCATCAAACAGAAGCTGGGCTGCTTTTTTATCAACGAGCAAGGTTACAGTTAGATCAATGGCAACATTTAGTTGATGAAACACGTGCCATAAACCAAACTCCTGCTGGCCTATTAAAGATCGGCGCAACACTTGCTGTTGGTTCCAAATTTATTATTAAATATCTTGATGAATTCTTAGCAACTTACCCAAAAATCAAAGTACAGCTAATTACCACCCTTCCGGGGCAAGTTCCTGAACATAATGTCGATGTGTTTATCAGTCGTGAATTAGAGCAACTCAACACGTTTAGCTACAAAGCCACGCATTTATTTGAGCATCACTCTGGTTTTTTTGCTTCTAAAGATTATCTCGATAAATATGGTACACCAAGTAACATTAATGAATTAAAGAAGCACAATATGCTCATTTGGGGTGAACGACCAATAAGGGAAATTAAGCTAGCTAACAATAAAAGAGTTACGTTACGCGGTAACTTTGCGACCACCAATCCAGAAGCTTTATTTCATGCTGCAAAACGTGGAATGGGAATATTATTAACCAGTCAACAAATGGTGATAGATGATATTCAATCTGGTGCCTTAGTTTCTATTCTTCCAGACATTACGGCCGACCATACCAGAGTAAATGCGTATTACCATGCTTTAGATTATGAGCACACAAGAACTCAATTATTTATTAAATATCTAAAAACTAAACTAAGTTGAACTTACATCACATTATTAACCAAAAGGATGTATTGCATTAGATTATAAATTCCGTACTCTGTGCCTTTACCTTTGTTGATTAAGTTGTAAGTAAATGAATACGGCAATTCTTTGGGCTTTCATCCCCACTTTCTTTTTTGTATCTGTGACTCCGGGTATGTGTATGACCTTAGCATTAAGCCTTGGGATGAGTATTGGGTATAAACGCACTCTTTGGATGATGCTTGGTGAGCTAATTGGCGTGGCTCTTGTTGCCGTCTCAGCTGTATTAGGGGTTGCTGCAATTATGCTTAATTATCCATGGTTGTTTACAGTGTTTAAAACCATCGGAGCGAGTTATTTAGCCTATATAGGCATACAAATGTGGCGCTCTAAGGGAAAACTTGCCATGTCAAGTGAGCAAACCGAAGTCGTGAAAGGTAAAGATTGGGATTTAGTTGTTCAGGGGTTTGTTACAGCGATTGCAAATCCGAAAGGTTGGGCATTTATGATATCTTTATTACCACCGTTTATTGATGGCAATCATGCAATTGCACCACAATTACTGGCTTTGGTCTCAATTATCTTAATATGTGAATTTCTGTGTATGACGCTTTATGCGGTTGGTGGGAAAGGGTTAAAACGTGTTCTTGGACAATCCAATAACGTCAAAATCATGAATAGAATTGCGGGTAGCTTAATGATTGGCGTTTCAGTATGGTTATTCATGAGCTAAATCTGATTTACACTCAATAATACAAATCGGTGCTAGTTCTTCATCACTAGAGCTAGCATATCCAACTCTTCATCAGTAAGAATTGCATTATCTACACGCTCATTTGCTGCCGTTTTTTCTTTCAGTTTTTGACTTACCATTGACTGAAGATTGCGCAGTTGTTGTATACTTAAGCTATTCAATTCAATTTTTACGCTTTCTTGATGATTCATAAATATTCCCATTCATTTTTTATTAATCATTGACAACATTGATAGTAGTTTCCTTTTCCCTACACATTGTCAGACAAATGTAAAAGATAAAAGTTGCAAAAATAAGTTAAACTGATCGCACTATTGTTATATGGAGGAAACAAATGCGCATTCAAGTAGATACACACACCCATACTTATGCTAGTGGCCACGCATACAGTACAATAATTGAAAATGCATTTGCTGCATCGAAACTCGGTCTACCGATGTTCTGCACAACCGACCACGCCTCTTCCATGCCTGGCGCACCACATTACTGGTTTTTTAATAACCAACGAGTTCTTCCTAGATTTATACATAACGTTGCTATCGTTCGTGGCTGTGAAGCAAATATTTGCAATGATGGTGAAATAGATATTCCACTTTCAGTTGATCCTCATCTCGACTGGGTCATTGCTAGCTTCCATGAGCCTGTATTTCCATCTAAAGATAGCCTAGTACACACTCAAGCATTGATCAAAGTAATATGTTCAAATCGAGTGGATGCTCTGGGGCATTTAGGAAATCCAAATTTTGATTTCGATTTTGAGGCTGTTATTGCTTGTGCTGCAGAATATAATGTTGCTATAGAGCTAAATAACACCTCACTAAAAGGTGAAACTAGAATTGGAAGTATTGATCGTTGTTATGAAATAGCCAAAGTCGCAAAAAGACTGGGGGCTTACGTAACAACAGGCAGTGATGCGCACTTCTGTGAGGACATTGGCAAATTTAATAAAGTTGAACAACTTATTAATGATATTGATTTTCCACTGGATAAAGTGATTACCCATACACCTAAACAATTTTTAGACTTCTTGGCGCTTAGAGGAAGAGCTCCGATTGAAGAATTTAAAAAGTTAATGGTTTAAATAAATTCATCAGGAAAGTGTATTAGCACTTTCCTGGCTTAAACTTAACTTTATATACTAAGAATCTTCACTTACCTTTCTTAGATTTGATAGATAATTAACCCAGCCTTTTGTTTCATTTGTACTGGTAATATCATTGGCTTTTTTAGCTTTAATTAAGCTTTCTTCTATACGATTTAACTTATAGTATGCTTTTGCTTGTGCAAGTAAAACCGCTTGTTTTTTCTTAGGATCCTTCACTTTAGCTAATGAAGCCAAAGCCAATTGGTACTCTCTTTGTTGAAGCAATAACTGAGCTTCTTGCCAATAATATCGTGGAGAGACTTTAGCCGCTTTCCCCCAATAAAGAATTGATTGCTGCCATTCTTTTGCTTGTTGCCAATACACAGCTTGTTCAACCAATAAATCAACATCTGTATTTGCTTTTGATAAACGCTTCAACGTAATAGCAGCTTGCTCTGGAATACCTTGCTTTGCATATAGTTGAGCTAATAACATAATATCTTGTTCAGGCAAGGGTAAGCCTTTTCTATCTGCTAATACCAAAACACTTAATGCTTGTTTTGTTTGATGTAATTGTAAATGTGCAGTCACAAGTTGACGCCACCATGTCAATTTTTCTGGTTCAAGTACAATGAGTCGCTCTAAAGTTGGGATCACAGATTTCCATTGTTTTAATTGCACTTGAGAGCCAAATTTTAGTGATAAAGGCGTTAACGAATCTGGTTGGCGATAAGATTCATATCGCTGAATCGCTTTTAGTGTAGAGCTAAATTCCGAGAGCTGATAATGAATTTGAGCTATTCTAAGCCAAAGTTCATTTCCTTTTTCATTCTTAGGTATAGATTTAACTAACTGATAGTAATGAGGGAGTGCTTTTTTATATTGTTGATCCATTAATAAAAGATCAGCAAGCATTCTCTCCGTTACCCATGCTTGAGTATCTTTTAGTTCTCCACTGGATACTGCGTAGTCTAAATTTTTTATCGCTAACGATTTTTGGTTATTTTCCCAATAAAAAACGCCAAGCATACGCGCAACAAACGCTTTATCATAAGCTTTCGATGTATTGACACCATCAAGCACTTCTATTGCTTCATTTAACTTTTCTTGCTGTTGTAAGCTTTGTGCTCTTTGCACTTTATTGGCTGTATATTTGCTTAATTCAGCCGAATGTACATTCACAGCCCACGCAACTAACATGCTCATTAGTACTAATTTCTTCATCATTCGGCTAATTTAAACTCCAATCTTACGGTTTGGTTTTGCTGAATAATCGCTTTTCCTTCGACTAACTTAGGCTGATATTTCCACTGTTTTAACGCACGCATCGCATCACGATCAAATAGTCGTTTTGGCTTTGCTTCTTGTACAGAAATCGCAAATGGCTTCCCTGTTTCATCAATAGAGAATGACATAATCACATAACCTTCAATACGTCGTTTTAAAGCACGGCTTGGATATTTAGGTTCAACTCGATACAAAGGCATCGCTTGCTGATTTGTTTTAAAACTTCCAAATGTTGGGGCGCTAATTTTTAAACCATTAATTGCGGTATCTAAGCCAGATGAAGACATTGGTGTCACAGGCATCACTGAAGAAACTTCAGATTGAGACTGTGAAAACTTTGCTTCTGGCGGCTGCTCTAATGGTTTAGGCTGCTCAGGTACAGAACGTTGGCGACGCTGTATCTCACTTTCCGGTTCAACCATCATCATGGTAAAGCTTAACTGTTCACTTGCATCTGGCTTTGCTTGATTACCATTATCAACCATCCATGCCATTAAAGAAAACAAAGCAATACTAATGGCAACAGCAATAGGCAAAGCCATTAATAACCTAAACATTATCGCTTCTCCGCTGCTAATGCGATTTGCTTTACACCAGCACCTTTTGCAGCATCCATTACTTTTACTACCGTTCCGTTATAGGCATGTTCGTCAGCTTGAATCACTAGTGAGGCTTCAGGTTGTTCTAATAACAAATGCTCAAGAGTGGCTTGCACACGCTCTACATCTACCACTCTCTTATCAATATAAATGTCATTTGACGAATTAATCGCAACAAATATGCCTGCGTCTTTCTGGCTAACCACATTCGATGCTTCAGGTCGATTGACCTCAACCCCTGATTCACGCACAAACGAACTGGTTACAATGAAAAAGATCAACATAATAAATACGATATCTAACATGGAAGTAAGATCGATTTGTGCTTCTTCTGTTTTTGTATCACGTCTTCCGAGTCTCATTTCGGACTCCTTAATGATTTTTCAAGTTTTAATTCACGTAAATGGCAGGTCTTTGAAAGTCGAGCATGAACAAATAGGCCAGCTAGTGCTGCAACCATTCCAGCCATTGTAGGCAATGTCGCTAAAGAAATACCGGATGCCATTAGCTTAGGCTGACTACTGCCTAATGTTGCCATCACATCAAACACGGAGATCATTCCTGTTACTGTGCCTAATAACCCAAGCATTGGGCAAATTGACACTAACCATTTAATAAAATTCAAATGCTGATTAAGTTCTATATGCGCTTGATTTAGCCAACTATCTCGAATTGCATGGGCATGCCAAGAATCATGCTCTTCACGTTGATGCCATTGCGAGATCCATAATTGACGTCGCTTTGGAAAGTAAAAAAACAAATAAATTACTCGCTCAACGACAAACAACCAACATACAATTACAACAGCAGCAAGCCACCACAGAATATGTCCACCCTGCTCCATAAACTGCATTAAGGTATCAAGCCAATTATGTAGCCATGACACTGCCATTAGATCTCATTTCCTACAGTCGATTTTGCTTGTTGTATTTCAGCTTGAATAGCTACTAAACCAATACCTTGTTTTTCTAAAATACTACGAACATTTTCAGCTTGAGTGCTTAAAATATTGTGTGCAAACAGTAAGGGCATTGCTGCGACTAAACCAAGAACTGTGGTAACAAGTGCCATGGATATTCCGCCAGCCATCACTTTAGGATCACCATTACCAAACTGAGTAATCACTTGGAAAGTTTCAATCATACCTGTTACGGTTCCTAATAGACCTAACATCGGAGCCAGTGCTGCAAGTAGCTTGAGCATTGAAAGTCCTTTTTCAAGCCCTTGCTGTTCATCTACTATCGCTTCTAATAGTCGTAACTCAAGAGACTCTACATTACGATGCTTTTCTTCATCATAAACAGATAAAATTCTTCCTAATGGGTTATCTGTAGGGGTTTCGGGTGTCTTTAACTGTTTTTTGATTTGCTGCTGTACAAGAGCAAGTTTACTTCCTCTAAATATCGCAATAATTAAGCCGATAGCAAGTAAGGTAAGAATAATCTGACCAACGACACCACCTGCTTGTAATCTCTCAAATAAGCTCGGTGTTAGTGCCAATTGATCTAGCATAAAACCTCTTGAAGGATCGACAATCATAGTCTCGACATTACCTTCTGACAGTTCTGATAGAGAGCTTAGCGTTGGTCCATTTTCAGGTTGTTTACTGTAATAAGTGGCGTCTTTACGTTTACCATCCCAATGTAAATAACCTTGCTCAGAGATTAAACCAATAGAACCAATACGGTAGGCCAACTGTGGAACGATATTCCCTTCTCCATCAATCACCTTTACCTCTGATTCTTTTAGTTCAGCACTTGCTTGAATCTGCTCATCCATACTTAGCCATAGATCCGTTAACTGAGGTAACGTAGGTAATGTTTTTGCAGCAACTATGCTTGTGACCGCCTGCGAATATTGCGAGCTATCCGCTCCAGTAACACTGGTTTGGTTTTCACTTTCTAACTCTTTTGCTGCCTGTCTAACCACGCCAAATAGCTCACCTAAGCTCCCTGTATCTAGGCGTAGTTTTTCTTCCTGTTTAGCTAATTCACCTTCGTTTTTACTGAAAGTTTTAGCTAGCATATCGATTTGATTTTGAACCTTGCGTTTACGCTCTTCTAGCGCTTTCTTTTGAGCTAAGTATTCTTTCTCTGTTAATTTAAAACCAGACTCTCTTTGAGCATTATGTGTTGCTTGTTCTTTATTATGGGTCTGTGCACTCTTTGTTAACTCACTTTGAGCACTCGCAGTAAAAGAAAGGCTTAATAAACCGATGCAAAGAAGTTTTACTACATAATTCATTTTATTTCTTCTCCGCAATATTTAGTGATACAGGTAAAGTAAGCAAACTTGGGGCGATTTCTTTATTTGCTACCGCATAAGCTTTATCTAACTCAGAATTCAACGAGGAATCTAATAAGACCCACGCTTTTACTTTCTGATCCCAAGTCCAATATTTATCTTGGTTAAAGTTACGTGCAATTAAGGATATGCGACCTAAATAAAGGATATTTGCTTGAATTTTCTTACCATTATCAAAAGAAATTTCTCCCTGATAAACTCCAAGCTTAGTTCCATAATCTAGCTCTATTTGATACGCCTCTAAAATACGACGATATTTCTCAGCATCGCTCACATTTGCAATAGTCATCATTGTTTCTAACTTTTCAATACGCTGATAACGTTGTTCTGCACGAAGTGGCTTGTCATTTTTAACCGTATTTTTCAAACCATCGATCATTTTATACATCAAAGGCACAACACCTTGTCTTGTTTGCTCAATGTCTGAAATTTGTTGATTAATGTTCTTTAATTCACGATGCTGATCATCAACTAACGCGGTTAAATGCTTACGATAAACATCTAAATTTTTTAACTCATCTTCTAGTTGTTCAATATCAGCTTGATATGACAGTGTATTATCTGCACTCTTATTGATACGCGTTTGGCTTTGAGATGCTTCGGTATTTGTTTTATTTTGAATTGCTTGAGCCGAGCTTAAATCACTCGCATTCGCGACTACCGTTTGGGTTATTGCTATCAACAACAATGCTTTTTTCATCATAATCAAATTCTTTATTAAAAATAGTTTAGCTACTACCTTTACAGGTTAGCCATGAGTGAACTCTATAAGTCCTTAATATTTAGAACGCTGTCCTTTTATCAGCAAACCAATAAAATACAGCCCTCCGATCACTGAAACTAATGTTCCTGCAGCTATTTGGGATGGGAACAAAATATGCTGACCGAACCAATCCGCAATAATCATTAATAATGCTCCAATCAATGCCGCAACAATGATTTGTTCTTTGGCTTTTTTAGCCCCTAAAATAACCGCCATATGAGGAGCTAATAAGCCAATAAAAGCAACAGGTCCCATGGTAGCAGTAACCGCACCACAAAGTAATGCAACACAAATAAGCAATGCGATAAAACTCTTAGTTACGCTTAATCCTCTCGCTTGTGCGAACAATCGTCCTGCCGAAATTAACGTTAACCAGCGATGTGTCAGCAAAGCAAACATCAGTAATAAAACGATACAAACAAACAATATCAACGCTGATTGCGCCGATACTCGATACGTAGAACCTGCAAGCCAATTAAGTAAGATGTACGAATCCTCATTTCCCTTGGCTAATGAGAACTGGACTAACGCATCAATTAAGGCTGTTAACGCTATCCCAGTTAAAATTAACATAGAGGGAGCATACCCATGTCGGTTGCCTAAAATTAGTAGCAAAACTAAAACCGTTAAACTTCCACAAAAGGCAACTAACGGTGCAGCCTCAAAAATATTAAATCCTAAGAAAACACTACCGCCAATCAGTGCAAAAGTGGCTCCCGCAGAAATTCCCAAGATATCAGGGCTCGCTAACGGATTATAAATCAGTCTTTGCAACAACACTCCTGCAACCGCTAAACCAGAGCCTGCAGATAATGCAGTTAATAATCTTGGCCACTTCAACTCCCAACTAAATTCACTTGGAATAAGAACTGTCCATGGATGAAGTGTTTGAGTCGAATCTTTTGTTACTATCACGGCCAAAAATAACACCACAATTAAACCAAAGCCCAACGAAGGAATTAGCCATATTGGTAATATTGATTTTCCTTTTGGCAAGCTAATCGACAATTGATCTTGTGAACTCATGGTTCGACGTGTAAACCAAATCAATGCGGGTGCTCCAATCAACGCAGCCGCTGTTCCGCTTGGTACAATATCAGTTGTGTATTGGCTGATAATACTAGCTAAAAGATCAGTACCAACTAAAAGAGTTACCCCTAATAACAAACTAAAAAACAATTCATCTCTTGGGGTTCTTGCTCCTAGATGACGAGCAATATTCGGGGCTAATAATCCGATAAAACTAATTACCCCCACCGTTGTTATTGACGAAGCGACTAACCACAAGCCTAAGGCAAACAGTCCAAAGAAAGCAGGAATAACATTTAAACCACGAGCGGCAGCACCTACATTACCTAATCGTAGTAACGCAAGAATTCTTGGGGCAAAAACAAATATAAGTAGAGAAACGGAAAGTTTAGGAAGTAACCACTGCACTTGCTCCCATCCATTTTGAGCTAAATCACCAGCTCCCCAAATAAACAAATTCTTCGCATACTGATCATTTAGTAAAATAATTGCCGTCGCTACTGCACCCAGGAAAATATTAACTGCCATACCAGAGAGTACAATTGGTAGCCCAGATAAATTATTAACTCCAGCGATCGCAACAACCAATGCAAAAGTGATTAAGGCACCAAATAATGCAGCTATTGAAGCATAATCTGCAACATAGTCAGCAAACCATACATTCATTACAACGAGCGCTAACCATGCACCAGAAGCCGTACCTAACGTCATTGGCGACACAAGTGAGTTTTGAGTTAATTGTTGCATCAAACTACCCACTAAGCCCAACATCCCTCCAATTAAAATAGCCATTACCAAACGTGGTAATTGTGATTCAATAAAAATTATCTTATCAAAATCATCTAATGAAGAAGGGTTAGCAATAACTTGTAGTATCGCATCAATTTGTTGAGGCAAACTCAACGTTGCATTCCATTGAAATGACATCCACACAACAAGGAATAGCGAAATAAAAGCCAATAAATATCTAATGGGAGTAGTAATAAATGAATTAGACATAATTACTTAACACTATTGCTCAACATTTTTGATTGAGGTGCTATCTCTAGCAAACTTTTAGCCAGTGCCTTTGCAGTATATTTAATCGACATTGCCCCACCATAACTCCAAACAGGTTCAACACTGCTAACCTTATTTGCTTTAACGAAAGGCATCGCATTCCAAATTACTGATTTATCTAATTTGCTTTCTTCATTAAAAGGCTCGATATACAGCGCTATACCATCATTAACTTTTCTGAGTTCAGGTAATCGAATTTGAGTGACTCCCCATTGAGTACTCTTTTGAGGAATCGCACTTTCAAACCCAAGCAAATTTAAAGCATATTGAGCGGTTGAATTATCACCATAAAGATAAACAGAAGTCATATTTGCAAAACGAAACAAGGCTACTTTTGGCATTTTGGTTCCGTAAGCTTCTGCAAGTTGTTGCTTTAGTTGCGCGATCTCAACATCCATTTCAACTAATTTTTTCTGTGCTTCAGCTTCTTTTCCTAATATGACAGCAATAGCTTTAAAGTTATTAACTGCCATCAAACTATTATCATGATTTTCTGAATAAGTGTGAAAATACAAAACAGGTGCTATTTTTTCTAATTGAGGAATTAAATCCGCTTGAGGTGAAGCGACCAAAATAACATCTGGGTTTACTGCTGCAATCTTTTCAAAGTTAGGTTCTGCACGCATACCTACATCTTGCACATCACTTGGTATATCAGGTTGCACAACCCATTCTTTATATCCGGCAATATCGGTTACTGCCACAGGAGTAACACCAAGCTCTAGAACTTGTTCTGCGATATCCCAATTTAATGCGACGACTCTTTTAGGCACAGATTCTAAAACTTGCTCTCCTCTACTGTCTTGCACCACAAACTGAGCCATTGCCATGTGACTAAACAAAACAATAAAAAGAGAGGCAATAGTGGAAGTGAGATTTTTCAACATACGATAGCTACTTTATGGTTGTATTCAGGATGGTCGATAAGTTTGATAGATGTGGCATATAAATCGGATAATAGTGTCTCATCAAGTAAATGATGAGCTTTACCATGAAACGCAATGTCTCCACTTTTTAAGGCAATGATATCGGTGGCATAACGCAAGGTTAAATTTAAATCATGCAGAATAACAATGATGCCTTTTCCTGTTTTTTGATTCAAATCGCTCAGTAATTCCATTAATTGGTATTGATGATGGATATCCAAGGCTGACGTTGGCTCATCCAAAATTAAAATATCCGATTGCTGAGCAAGTAACATTGCAACCCAAGCTCGCTGTCTTTCTCCACCAGATAATTGATCCGCTAAAGTATTACGAAATCCGTTTACACCAGTTTTAAGCATTGAGTCTTCAATAATTACTGCATCATCTTTATTAAAGCGACCAAGTACGCCACGCCAAGGATATCGACCTAAACGCACTAGCTCTTCAACATTAAGTCCTGCTACTTCAGGTAACTTTTGAGGCAGAAATGCCACTTTTTTAGCAAACTCTTTAGCGTTTAATGCCGTTAATTTTTGTTGGTTTAGCATGACTTCTCCTTCTTCAGGAGCAAATTGATTCGCCAACAAATTAACCAATGTCGATTTCCCTGAGCCATTGTGTCCAAGAACAACGGTCAATGCATTTGGATCTATGGTTAGATTTTCCACATTCAAAATAACTCGTTCTTCTCTAACGACTTTAACGTCTTTTAATTGATACATGCTTTCTTCTTCAATAAGCTTAGCTAATACTTATACTATTCTCTGTTAAATAAAATGCAGAAAAGAAGTACGCAAGATCCACGTACTTCTCTCTATTTTTAAATCAACTTCACTTAGAAGTTATAATTAATGCTCAGTTCAACGGTTTGTTCTGCACCGTACCAGCAGTTTGCTGAATCGTAACAGCTATAATATTCAGTATTAAACAAGTTAGTCGCACTCAATTGAGCCGTTGCTCCTGTTAATGATTCACTGATCCCATCAAGCTCATAACCAATAGAAACATCAGCAAGCGTATAATCTGGTACTTTGTCCGTATTGGCTGCATCCATTTCCATTTCACCTACATAGCGTAAGCCACCACTGATACGCGTTCCAGTTAAGATACCATCATAAATATAGTAGTTAGACCATAAGCTCGCCGCATGTGTTGGCACATAGATAGGTGTTTTACCTTCTAAATCGTTACCGCTGTCTTTAGTTATCTCCATATCAATATAAGTATAATTAGCTGCAATATCCCAGCTATCATTGACCATCCATTGACCTTGCAGTTCTAAACCTTGTGAACGGATCTCACCTATTTGCAATTGAGGTCCCCATGGGTCTGAAGGATCAGACATTAGGGCATCACTTTTTACTATTTTAAAGACAGATGCTGAAGCCGTTTTTGTATAATCTGCTGATTCATATTTTACACCAGCCTCAATTTGCTCACCCAATTCAGGGTCATATGCATTACCTTTCGCATCTAAGCCTGCTGCAGGTTCAAAACTCGTTGCATAACTAATAAATGGAGAAAAACCACTTTCTAATTCATACAACGCACCTACACGGTAAGAAAACTGACTTTGATCCGCATCTTTAGATGTTGTACTTGTTGTATTGCTAGATTTATATTGATCAAAACGACCACCTGCAATTAATACTAAGCGATCAATTCTGATTTGATCTTGGGTATAAAAACCTAATTGTTCGACACTGATCTTTTCCTTAGACTCATAAGATTGAGTTAATTTACCTCGATCAATCATGTTGTTATTAGGGTTAAATATATTAAAATTCCCAAACTGACTTGTCGTACCAAATTCTTGATATAGTGAATCACCATCCAGTTTTTGATAATCAATACCGAACAATAAATTATGCTCAACACTTCCAACCATCACTCGACCTGATAGCTGGTTATCAATGGTATAGCCCGTTGAGCTTTCATCGGTACTATAAATATTGCGATCAAGATTACCCGTTGATGGATCAAAGTTACTTTCAATATGATAAGTATTTTCTTGATACAACGACGCATTCATATAACGGAAATTTTGTAAGAACGACCAATTATTATTGAATTCATGGTTGATCTTATAGCCAGCCATAAAGAATTCACGTTCAAACGTACTCCAATTTTTATCACCTACAAATGTAGACGGATCTGTACTTCCATTTGGGTTATCGTAAATCATGCCTGAAGCTGGCATTGCAGAGTTCATACCCATTGATGGATCATTTTGATAATACATATTGAAGTTAATTAATGTACGATCACTAACTTGCCAATCAACCGACGGAGCTATTACATAACGCTCTTCTTCTGTGTAATCAACTTGACCGTCTTTTTGACGTGCTAATGCAATAAAACGATATGAAAAATCACTGTCACCAAATTGACCAGTTGTATCAATAGAAGCTTCCACTAAATTACCAGTACCCGTCGCAACTTTTACGTCTGTACTTTTTTCTTTTTGTGGTGTTTTAGCAATCATATTTACCATGCCACCAGGTGGCATAGAACCGTACAAAACTGACGTTGGACCTTTAAAAACTTCAATTTGCTGAATCGCAATTGGATCAATTTGTGGCTGTAAATTCCATCCATTTAAATATTGCAATACTAAACCATCATAATAACTTTGGTTTACATCAAAACCTCGAATGTTAAACGTATCGTACATCGTCACCGCACCACCCTTTTGTTCAGTGGTTACGCCAGGTACATAACGTAATGCCTCATTCAAAGATTTAACACTGCGTTGATCTAATACTTCACCATCAAGTACAGTGATCCCTTGAGGGGTTTCTTCTGGTTCTAAAGATGTTTTGGTTGCTGTATTACGGTAGGCTTGACCAAATATTGAAATGGTTTCAACATCATCAGAAGCACTATCATCATTAGCCATTGCTGAAATAGGAAATAGAAAAGATGAAGCAATTGCTGTTGCCAAAAGAGTGACATTAAATTTTGAATATTCTGTAGATACGTTCATTATAATCCTGCTTACAACGCTTAAATCAAAATGCAAATGAGAATGATTCTCTTGCGCAAGAGTATAATGATTTATCCTTAATGAAAGTTAACAATTTGGTGCATGAAGAAAATTATTTATTGATAAATTGATTTATAATAAAAATCACAAACTGCGGATAGGCAACCAATATTCGACATCTATTATCCCTTGAGTCGTATCTGATCGATAAATTTCCAAATCAAAGCCCTCGATACCTTGATGGCCTGATGTCGGTAACCATTCAGATATGAGCCATTCAACAGATTTAGAAAAATCTTGGGCAGCACCTTTAAAGGGCAAAACAGCATACTCTTGTTCTGGAATCGTGATTATTTGTAAATCAGCTTTGTGCAGGTTCAACTCATCACTAGAAAGAGCGTCACAACTAATACCAGCCCAATAAAGTAAAGAGTCAGCATTCTCTTCACGAGTATCAATAACCGCATATTTCTGCTCTGGAATAGATGATAAACACGTAATATACGTATCTAATGCATTCCACACTGAAGGGACTTTTTCGATAAAATCTGGAGTATCAGATAAGATACCTTGTACCATTGTGCTTAATCCTAGCACTTTGAAACTGGGTTTATATTCAAGACGAACACGATAAAAATGTGAGTTAAGTAATGGGTCTGCATTTACTTGCTTTAAAAATGGTTTTTGAATCCCTATTTTTTTCGCTTGCTTTTGATACTCACGTGGTGACTTATGAAAATATTGTTTAAATGCACGACTAAATGCAATTTCAGAAGTAAATCCATAAGAATAAGCGATATCTAACATACGCTTTTTTTTATCCAAAACCTCCAGAGCAGACATACTTAGACGTTGTTCTCGAACATATTGTGCAACATTCATACCTGTGTAATTCTGAAACACTCTTTGTAATTGCCATCTAGACCAACAACTCATTTCTGCTAAAATTTCGACAGTTAATGGCTTATCTATATTTTGGTGGATAAATACCAAAATATTCTCAATTCGATTAAACGATTTATCTATTTCAAAATCGGTCGACATATAAAACTCCAAACACATTAACTCTATATAGCTTACATTGTGTTCTATGGCTTATCAAAAACATAACCGAGAAAATAGTAAAATAAAAAACGGAAGACCCATTTGGATCTTCCGCTTTAAAAGTGAATCAAATAATACAGTTACAAATTGTACTTATCGAGAATCTGATTCTTATATATCTCCGCTTGTGTGCCGTAAATAATTTGAACACCATTACCAGAGCGGATTACCCCTTTTGCTTGTAGTGAACGCCAAACCTCGTCAGAAGCGACAATATCCGTGTCTTTTACTGTGACTCTCAAACGAGTAATACATGCATCAAGGCTCTCAATATTGTTAATGCCTCCGAGTTCCTTCACGATATCGTCAATTAATTCTGATGATTTGTTCTTTTTATAGCTGTCTCTTGTTTGCAGTTTATTATCTGCATCATTTCGCCCTGGAGTTGAATAATTGAACTTACGGATCATAAAACTAAAGATAAAGTAATAAACCAGTGAATAAATTGGTCCTAAAATCAGAATCCATTGATAATCCGTTTTCTCTGTACCTTGTAATAGACCAAAGAAGGTAAAATCAATCAGACCTCTTGAGAAAGTAATGCCTACCGCCACATCTAGCATGTGCATTAACATGTAAGATAAACCCTCAAGTACGGCATGAATCGCATACAGTGCAGGAGCAACAAATAAGAAGGTAAACTCTAGTGGCTCAGTAATACCGGTCAAAAATGACGTTAGCGCTGCCGAAATTAAAATGCCTTTAACCATCTTTTTATTTTTGTTATCGGCACAACGATACATAGCAAAAGCTGCAGCAGGCAAACCAAACATCATAGGTAAAAAGCCACCCGTCATTGTTCGAGTTGCTTCAGAGCTAAAATGCGTTACTGTTGGATCAGCAAGTTGTGCAAAGAATATTTTCTGACCACCAGAAACCATTTGCCCAGCAACTTCCTGCACTCCACCTAATTCGGTATACCAAAATAGAGGATAAATAGCGTGATGTAAGCCAAATACATTAAGAATACGCATTCCAGAACCATAGAAGAATGTACCTATGTATCCCATGGCGGAGAATGCCTCACCCGCTGCTACAATGCTTTTAAAAATAGTTGGCCAAATAATCGGAAACAAAAACGCCAGAGGAATAAAGTAAAGCATTGTCATTACTGGGACTAAACGGTTTCCACTAAAGAATGCCAGATAATCTGGTAACTGTTTATTTGAGTATTTATTCGTTAAATATGCTGCTAATAAACCACAGATGATCCCACCAAACACCCCTGTTTGTAAGGTAAACATTCCTAATTCATGCGTATAAAGAGATGACAGGCCTACTGCTTCTACTGGGTCATATCCCGAAGCAATTAACCCATCAACCGTTGTCGTTTCAGGCGTTAATCCTTGAAAACCTAATATTGTTCCAATAACAGTGTGAAATAATAGAAAACCAATCACCGCAGAAATTGCAGCCGTTTCTTTGTTTTTGTTTGCCATTCCGATTGCAACACCAACAGCAAATAAGAGCGGTAAATTCATAAAAACAAACAAACCGGCTTTGAAACAAAGAATCAAAAATTGGTTAGCCACAGTACCGGGCTGTAAAAAGGTTAGATTATATGTATCAATAAGTGGTCCACTGGTAAACGCTCCACCGACTCCCAGTAAAATACCAGCCATCGGCAACACTGCTATTGGTAGCATAAATGCTCGACCAATCCTTTGTAGCATTGAAAATATGTTTTCCATTTTTATCTCCAGTTAACAAATAGACCCAACCAATAGACAATCTGATTTTTATTTCACTAAATAAATTATTATGAAGTTATGCTCCAAAAGATAACATTATGGAGTTTAACTTCAAGATGTAAAAATTGTAATGTAGATCTACTTCAATGAATTTTTGATAAAACGAAAATTAACTGTGATTTAGAGCGGATTAAATCGAGGAGGGAACATTTTTCTATAATGCCAAATTTAGAACAAAAAAATGGAAGCGATGAGTCGCTTCCATTTAATTTGATTAAAGGAAAATCAGGAATTAACCTTTAAGACCTTGTTTCTTTAAGTATTCTTCGTATGTACCGTGGAAATCGTTCACGCCATCTTTTGTAATTTCGATGATACGTGTTGCAATTGAAGATACGAACTGACGGTCATGAGATACAAACATTAATGTACCTTTGTAGTTTTCTAGCGCCAAGTTCAATGCTTCGATTGATTCCATATCCATGTGGTTTGTTGGTTCATCCATAAGAAGGATGTTTGGCTTTTGCATGATTAGCTTGCCAAATAACATACGACCTTGCTCACCACCTGAAATCACTTTAACTGATTTCTTAATGTCGTTTTGAGAGAAAAGCATACGACCAAGAATACCACGAACTACTTGCTCATCATCACCTTCTTGTTTCCACTGCCCCATCCAATCTAATAGGTTTAGATCTTCTGCGAAGTCGTGACCGTGATCTTGAGCATAGAAGCCGATATTGTTGTTTTCAGACCATTTGATCATGCCTGACATTGGTTCCATTGCACCAGCTAACGTGTTTAAGAACGTTGATTTACCGATACCATTCTCACCGATGATCGCGATACGCTCACCCACTTCAACCATTAGATTTACACCATTGATTAAAATGTTTTCGCCGTAGCCTTGCTTCAGACCTTCTACTTCTAACGCATTACGGAAAAGCGGTTTTTCTTGGTCAAAACGAATAAACGGAGATTGACGGCTTGATGCTTTGATCTCTGTTAATTGGATTTTATCTAATTGCTTTTGACGAGAAGTTGCTTGTTTCGCTTTTGATGCGTTTGCAGAGAAACGGCTTACGAACGTTTGTAAGTCAGCAATTTGTGCTTTCTTCTTCGCATTATCTGCCTGAAGTTGTTCACGAGCTTGTTCTGCTGCTGTCATGTACTCATCGTAGTTACCTGGGAACAGGCAAAGCTCACCGTAATCTAAGTCAGCCATGTGCGTACATACTGAGTTTAAGAAATGACGGTCGTGCGAAATGATGATCATTGTACAGTTACGAGCAAGAAGAATATCTTCTAACCACGCGATAGTGTGCATGTCCAAGTTGTTCGTTGGTTCGTCAAGAAGCATGATGTCAGGTTCTGCAAATAGAACTTGTGCTAAAAGAACACGAACTTTAAGACCAGGAGCAACTTCACTCATTAAACCAAAGTGCTGTGATTCAGGAAGACCTAAGCCTAATAGAAGTTCACCCGCACGAGCTTCAGCAGAGTAACCATCCATTTCAGCGAATTCAGTTTCTAAATCACCAACACGCATACCATCTTCATCAGACATTTCTGGTAAAGAATAGATACGGTCGCGTTCTTCTTTGATTTTCCACAGTTCTTTATGACCCATGATAACAGTGTCAATTACTGTGTATTCTTCAAATGCGAACTGATCTTGACCTAATTTAGCCATACGCTCATTAGGATCAGTTGATACTGTACCAGCTGATTGCTCCAACTCTCCACCCAAGATTTTCATAAAGGTAGATTTACCACAGCCATTCGCACCGATTAAACCGTAACGGTTACCGTTACCAAACTTAACAGAAATATTTTCAAAAAGTGGCTTATCGCCAAATTGCATTGTGATGTTAGCAGTCGTTAGCACAGTACATTCCAATTATTGATCAATGAGACAGAAAAAAGCTGGCACAAAAACCAGCTTTTCAAATTTAGGAGGAGTATAGCAGCATTTGTGATTTCCATCACTTTTTATTCTGTTTCTGCTTAATAAACGCTAGAGGTGTCTGCCCTACTTGCTTTTTAAAGAAGGAAATAAATGCACTGTCTGATGAAAAATCAAGCTGAAATGCAACATCACTTACTTGCGTATTCTCACACAGTAATTCGATTGATTTTAACACTCTCCATTGTTGCTTCCATTCCTGATATGACATTCCAGTTTCTTTTTTAAATAATCGAGTAATCGTTTTACTGCTCGCACCTATCTTTTTAGACAATGTTTGCAGATCTGGAGCAAGAAAATCCGGTTTCTTTACCTGCTCACTAAATGTGATTAAACGTTTTTTTGTCGGTAAAGGTAAGCTAAACGGTTGTTGATGTGCTTCATAAAAAGATTCCCAAAAGAGTGCCGTTGTGTGTAACGTTTCTGATTTGGGTTTATCCCATGCCCACATTGCCATCTTATTAATTAACGCTCTAAGTAATTCGTCCACCTCGATCATCATAATGTCTTCAGGGCATGGGAACTTATCACAATCAAAATACAATGATCGGTATGCTACAACATTGGTCATAAACGCTCGGTGAGGTGTATTAGCTGGTATCCAAACGGCTTTTGTGGGTGGCAAAACACACATTGAATGAGATAAAGCAAAACTCATACAACCTTCAGGAGCATACAGTAACTGCCCTTTCTGATGGTAATGCATACCTGAATCATGCCGACCTACATCAGCAGCAATACCAATCACATCCGCAGGCAATCTATCTGCATCAAATTTAGTCTCATCTGAAATAATAGCCATAATGTCCGAATCTTATTGTTTTTGGTTTTAATGTTGTTAATAGAACAATCGTAATTACAAATATACTGTTTGCCAAGTTAATTCACACGAGACACACAATGAACACAAAACCTTCACTCTGGCTTATGGTACTTCTTTTGATGTTTCCTCAAATCGTTGAAACCATTTACAGCCCAGCACTTGGCTCAATAGCAGATTCATTTGCTGTAACTTATTCACAGGCTTCACAGACTATTTCAATTTACTTTTCAGCTTTTGCTTTTGGTGTCGTGGTATGGGGAATATTAGCGGATAAATTAGGCCGCAGGCCCACCATGCTACTCGGCCTAGTCATTTACAGTTTAGCTGCCTTATCTGCTGTGCTAACAGACAGTTTTATTTATCTGATGATCGCTCGTGCTGTTAGTGCATTTGGTATAGCAGTAGGCTCAGTAATCACACAAACCATGCTACGTGATGCGTTTAATACCAAAGAGCTCAGTAAAGTATTCAGTTTGATGGGAATGGGGATTTCTATTAGTCCCGTTTTAGGGATGCTACTTGGTGGTCAACTTACGCAATTCGGTGGGTATCATTATGTATTTATTGCTTTATTTATTATGGCTCTAGTACTAGTTGCATATAACCTCGTGGCTTTACCTGAAACTCAAAAAACAAAACAACCTTTAAAATTAAAACAACTCGGACTAAAAATGCTAAGAGATATCAATATCTGGCGTTCTGGTTGCCTTGTCGCTTTATTTAATATTGCTTTGTTTTCATATTACCAATTGGGAGCTTTTAAATTCGAGCAGTTAGGACTGTCCTCACAAGAGTTTGGTTATAGCGGAATCGTGTTAGGTCTAGGTACATTTATAGGGAGTTATTTAAATAAGTATCTTATTTCTAAACAAGTTTCATTACTGCGTTTATTGCAACTATCTGCCCTCTTATTGATTTCAGGTGGAGCATTAGTCACTTATTTAATCGATTCAATCTTGTTTTTACTGCCTATGATCTTAGTTGTTATGTCTTTTGGTATCGCCATTCCAAATATTCTTAGTGTGGCATTAATTGACTATAAACAACAAGCAGGTAGTGCTGGGGCTCTGTTTGGACTTATGTATTACTTAATGATAGGTGCAGGGCTTAGCTTGGCAGGCTCAATTCAACACCTTGGCATTGTTTTACTGATGTGTGGAGTTATCTCATCTCTGCTTGTAGCTTTTAAAAAATAATAACATGCTCGCTCTTACATTAAATGAGCGAGCATATCTAATTTAGTGAATAGATTTAATATCTTATCAACGACTTACACGATAACCAATTAATGAAGGAACTTCACAATCCATGGTTTCTATATAGATATTTCGCTCTCTCCACATCACTTCCATATCGTATAGACAAAATGAATATTGTTTAGGATCAATCAGCCATTTATGTTTAATTTTTACTGATACAGACGTAAATAACTCATTATCATTTCCCCACCATGCTAAAACTAAATACTTATAGTTCTCTCCATCATGATAAATAGCAAACGCGGCGGTTTCTCGCCAATTAACCTCTGATTGAGACTTAACTGTAGCAAGTCGTTTATTAAACATTGAGATATTAATTGGTTTATTTGTCGCTGATATTGTATAAATTTTAATTCCATCAATATCTATCCAATGCACATCACTTTCTATTGTTCTCGGTTGGTACATGACTCATCCCTAGCCAGTAAATAAAAGATATAAAACAGTTGTCATTATTATAGGTTATGGAAATAGAATAAGATGACCAATCTATATTGTGTATAAATTAGCCACTAAAACCTTTGCAATGCGATCAACTACTCTTTTATCTGAGCTTTTATTGCAACAAATACTTTTAATAAAAATACAGTACATAAAAAAGGCCTAAACCGAAGTCTAAGCCTTAATCATCTTAATTTTACTCGTACTCAGCAGAATACGTTTCTTTATATGTATGAGAATAAAGTTCAAATAAGTTGCCAAATGGGTCTTCTAAATACACCATTTGTGATGTGTTGTTATCATCCTCTGGGTGGTAACGCATAATATCCATTCGTACTTTACCACCAAACTCTTCAGTACGAGCGATCACGCCGTGAAAGTCATCTGTTTGAAGACAGAAATGGAAGATACCGATTCGAGAGAAATCAACTTCGTGACGTTCTTGACGCTCTTTCATTTCAAATAACTCAAAACCAATGCCGTCTTTTGTTAATAAGTGCGCAATATTGAAGCCTTTAAAGCCTTCACCAAATACAGCAATACACATTCTGCCAATTGCGGTTTCACGCTCTTCTTGAACTTTTGTGTTACCCATTACCACTTCAAGACCAAGCGCTTTTGTGTAAAATTCAACCGCTTTGTCCATATCGCCAACCATGATGCCTACGTGATTCATTTTCATAATTTACCTCAAATTCAGTTTTATAATTCGTTGTTCGTTTCGATGAGGTAATAATAGTAAACTCTATGGATAATATGAAATTATCAATATTTATTATTTTAATAATTTATTGTTATATAAAAGTAAGAGGCTCAACCTAAATCAGAGCCTTTAAACTAATATCAATTAAGAGCGTACATTCTTTATAAAATACCGCTCTAATTCTTCAATGTGACCACTACATAGAATCTCCACTGCATTTTTAATGTGTTGCAGTGGCCAATCCCACCACTTTATGGCTAATAATATTTGAATTAAGTTTTCATCAAACCGTTTTTTAACCACCACATTATTTCCTACCACAACGGAATAAGGTGTCACATTTTTAGTAATAACGGCTCTAGCTCCAATGATTGCCCCATCTCCAATATGAACGCCAGGCATAATCATTGCCTCACTACCAATCCATACATCGTTACCTACAATGGTATCGCCAGCTCTTTGAAAGCCATCTTTCACCCCTTCACCAAACTCTTTTTTTGAAAAGGGAAATGTTGATATCCAATCGGCTCTATGTCCTTGATTGCCAGCCATCATAAATGTTGCCCCTGATGCAATAGAGCAAAATTTACCTATTCGGAGTTTATCAACCTCTCCAAACTGCCCGCTCTCCCACACCTCTTGTGTAGAAGCATCTCCTAATAAGTAACGAACAGCTTGTTCCTCAAAGGTCTTAGAATGATAAAAACCCGAATAATAGCTATAGTCTCCAACTTCAATATTTGGGTTTTTAACATGATCTTTGAGGTTTTGACCTTCAAGCCAACTATTAAACGCTTCCATTTATTCTCTCTCTTAAATTAATCTTGCTGAAAGTATAATCAGTCTCTATTATTTCCAGTAGAGACCATTCAGATAAACAGAATTACCATATGGAAATAAAGTGGCTTAACTATGTCCCTATTTATGTCGCCTTATGTGAAGAAAAAAGCATTGCTGGAGCAGCGAAAAAATTAAAGTGCTCGAATGCACACATAAGTAGACAACTACAACAATTAGAAAGCATTTTATCTGTTCAACTCATTCACAGAACAACGCGACAATTCAATCTTACTTATGATGGAATTGAGTTTTACAAACAAGCAAAGCATCTACTAGACAGTGCCGAAGCCATCAACGCAAAATTATTATCACCAGAAAGCATGGCTAGTAAGTTACGTATTGCTGCTTCTGCGTCATTTGGTTCGATATTACTAACAGAACCCCTCGCTGAGTTCTGTCGAACATACCCGAAAATAGATATTGAAGTTATCTTTACAGAAAGTCCTTTGGATCTTATCGAGTCTGGTTTTGATGTGGCTTTTTATCTGACTAATTCCCCAACGGAAGGCTATGTAGGGCATTATTTTCGCTCATTGCAGTGCAAACCCTTTGCTCATATAAATTATATGCGGAACCAAGGGGAAATTACCCACCCTTCACACTTAAATAAGTTAAATCATATTCTTTATAAAAATACAGATTTCACATTAAATAATTGGACCTTTAACAAGATAAAATCAAAAGAGAATATAACGATTAATCTTGAAGGCTCTTTTAGCGTTAATTTAGTTGCATCTATGGTAGACGCAATGCTAAATGAGTGCGGTGTTGCTATGTTGGATGAGTTAGCCTTGTCTAAATTGTCACAAACAAAAAGAAATGAAATCGTTCAATTAATCCCAAGTTGGGAAACACAGCCAATACTCCCTTTATATCTTCTCTATCCTAAAAGAAAACATTTACCTCAACGAACAAAACTATTCGTTGATTTCTTTCGGGATTACTTAGGTAATATTTAATAAAACACACAGTTTGAGTAATGTTGTCGTATTTATTCAATATATAAAAAAATACCTCTCGTAGACTTAAATCCAATAACGAAGCTACAAATGCTTCAGTAGTAATTTAATAAAAGTACGAGTGTTTCAACAAATGTTAAAAATAAAAAAGATAATCAATATTAATGACTTAACCTTACTCAAAGAGCACTATTTTTCTCATTCAATAGGTCCTCTAGATGGTATGTGGCATTTTGGTTTCGTTCCTATGTCTGATCATTTTGGTTTTTATGAAGAGAACAAATTGATAGGTTATTGTTGTATTAACAGCGATGGTTTTCTATTACAGTTTTATTTATCTAAAGAAGCACAAACCAACATCTCTGAACTATTTAAACAACTTATAAATAATGAGATATCTACTATCAATATGATAAAAGGGGCGTTTGTCAGTACTGCTGAACCTGAATATTTATCATTATGCTTGGACAATGCCAACACTGTAAATGCTCATTCAATGATGTTTCGCCATGAGGATTCTATAAAAACGAAATCAATAGCACAGATTCAAATGGATTTAGTAAAAACAGAAGAACTTGCAGAATTAGTTGAATTTGCATCACAAACCATTGGAGCACCAAAAGAGTGGTTAAATGTATATTATAAAAACCTCATTACACGCCAAGAACTTTGGGTATATCGGAAAAACGACCATGTGATTGCAACAGGTGAATGTCGCCGATTTGATGAGTATCAAAAGAATTATGCTGATCTAGGTATGATCGTCTCACAAAATCATCGAGGTAAAGGCATTGCTACTCAAGTCCTTAACTTTTTAGTTCAACAGGCTAATAGACATAATTTACAAGCAATATGCTCAACTGAGAGCATGAACATTGGCGCACAAAAAGCGATATCTAACGCAGGGTTTACCTCAAAAAATCGCATTGTTCGATTTGATTTTAACTAAAACAAACTCTTCTTTTATAAAGCCTATATAATGTCTATATGGGCTTTATTATTTCGAGTACATATCTAAACATACAAAATCGTATTGTTCGTAATATACTCATTAAACATTGGAAAAGTTATGTTGCATTGGTTAAAGACACCTCAATCACCTATTGTTGCTCAATATATTGAGTGTTATTGGACCATAGAGAAAACAGCAAAAACAAATCTCAACGACTTTCCAAAATTAAACCCTGATCCAGCAACTCATTTAGTTCTATCACCAAGTGAACAATCTTTTACCTACAAAGTCGATGATACAGCGATTACAGGTAAAGGAAGTCATTGGCTTTATCCTCATCGTAATACATTTCAGTTAGATCACTCACAACCATTTATCCATTTGGGGATTAAGTTCCGAACAGGAGCGCTTTACTCATTAACACTCCCTAACTACGAACACCCAACATTAGATGATGTGCATGGACTAAAAAGTGATATCCCTATCCAACAACAAGATATTCCTAACCTTATTGAGATGGCAAAAAACAACGTTGATATGTGTTGTCAGAAACTGGATGAACTTCTCATTCCTTGGTTAATAAAGAGTAAGCAAGATCGTCACTCTGAGCTTGTAAAAAAAGCGCTTTCATTATTAGACTCAGTCTCTATAAATGAGTTAAGTGAAAAACTATTTTGCTCTCAACGCACTCTCGAACGCAGTTTTATTCGTGTCACTGGGTTAACTCTAAAGCAATGCCAATCCATGAACAAACTAGAGGTCATTTTAGAATACCTTTATCAACGTGATGCTGACGATATTGATTGGGCTGAAATCGCTATAATGTTTGGCTTTAGTGATCAACCTCATTTAATTCGTTATCTAAAAAATCAACTAGGTTTAACCCCAAAAACCTATGAAAAAGAACGAGGATTAACCATTGATGTTTACGGTGGCGTTGATTCTTTATAGCTCAATTTCATACGACAAAAAAACAAAAAGCGAGCCATCATAGCTCGCTTTTCAATATTCTGTATATTATACCAATCGTAGTAAATAACTGATCGCTCTAGCTTGTTAAAATGCTCGATAACTACGTTAGAATTTTTGATTGTAGAATAACTACTTATCGAAAAATTCTGCCTTATTCTCAAGCATTTTTCCTTCGCTATTTCTAATCACTTATTCACTGTGATTGGCATTAGAAGAAATTACAGCAGTTCAACAGATTGTTGAGCAATTACGAATTCTTCGTTAGTTGGGATAACCATAGCAACAGCATTCAGCATTTCTGATTTAGCAATAATGCCATCAGCGCCAAAACGAGCACCTTCGTTACCTGCAACATCTTCAACAAAACCAAGAATCTTAAGATTGCTTAAGATCTCACGACGGATTGGTAATGAGTTCTCACCGATACCACCAGTGAAGATGATACCATCTAAAGAATCTAATGCCGCTAGGTAAGAAGCCACGTACTTAGCAACACGGTATGTAAATACTTGGAATGCTAGTGTCGCACCTTCGTGTCCCTCTTCCATAGCTTCAAGGATACCACGAGCATCACTTGTTAGACCGGACACACCTAGGAAACCAGACTCTTTATTTAGAGAGTTAAACACTTGCTCTTGTGACCAACCTTTCTTAAGTAGGTATTCAATGATACCTGGGTCTAAGTCACCACAACGTGTACCCATCATTAGACCAGAAAGCGGAGTGAAGCCCATTGATGTGTCTACACTGTTACCGTCTTTAATTGCACAAACTGATGCGCCATTACCTAGGTGAACAGAAATAAAGTTCGACTCTTCAATCGGTTTATTGATCATTTTTGCAGCTTCACGGCTTACAAAGTAGTGACTTGTACCGTGGAAACCGTAACGACGAACACCAAAATCAGTATATAACTCTTTAGCAATAGCACCAGTGTATGCACGCTTAGGCATAGTTTGGTGGAACGCTGTGTCAAATACCGCAAATTGAGGGAGAGAAGGGAAGGCTTCAACAGCAGCACGAATGCCAATAGCGCCAGCTGGGTTATGAAGAGGAGCTAAGTCAGATAGACTTTCAATTTCTTTTGTTACTTCTTCATTAATACGAACTGTCTTAGTAAATTTTTCACCGCCGTGAACGATACGGTGACCGATAGCAACGATACCATCAGTAAAACCTAACTCTTCGGTTAGACCTACTAATTTACCAATAGCTATCTTATGGTGGTTTTCATTACCTTCAATGGCAATTTCTGTTTTCTGTCCTTGATACTTCCAGCTCATACGAGCATCTTCAAGGCCAAAACACTCACCTAACCCGCTTAATACTGCATCACCAGAAACAGAATCGATTACAGCAAACTTAAGTGAAGAGCTGCCTGAATTGATAACTAATACGTATTCGTTGTTCATCATTATTCTCTTTTATAGATATGTAGGTTGCACATTAGAGTCGTGCCTTTTGTTGCTACAACCCATTATTCAACTATTTTTTAATGATTCAACTTTTGTTTTAGCACCTATCTACATTTTTGTCATAAACATGTCTTAGATCAATTTTTGAGAAATTATTTTTTAACTATGTAAACGTTTTCTTTAAATAAATTTTACAAACATTCTGTTAACTAGCTCGTACTTGAATTATTCAATATAGGATATTTATTGATTTGTAACTAACATCACTTAGGATGATGTAACGACTGTAATTAACTAAAAATAGTAATGAAAATATTAATTTGCGATGATTCAAAAATCGCTCGGAAATCATTAGCTCGTAATATAAAAAACACCAGTGAAGTTAATGTTTTCTATGCTGAAAATGGTAAAGAAGGATTACAAACTTTATCTGAGCATGACATTGATATTCTCTTTCTTGACCTTACCATGCCTATCATGGATGGCTTTGAAGTATTGGCTTCTTTACCGGTAAATTCTTATCAAACTCATATCATTGTTGTCTCTGCTGATATACAAGAAAAAGCCAGACAACGATGCTATGAGCTTGGTGCAAAAGAGTTTATTGAAAAACCATTTAGCAATGACGTTATTCAACAAGTATTTAAAAAATATCAAATACCATTACTCAGCGCAGTTACATCTTCTCAATCAAACAGAGCAAAAAACAGTTCATCCATTGACATTATCTCCAGTATTAAAGAAATCAGTAACGTAGCTCTTGGTGCCAGCGCTGCCCTTATTTCTGAACAATTTGATCGCTTTATTGATATGCCATTACCAAATGTCGCAACACTGCATCGTTCGGAACTAAAAATGGTACTTCAAGATATTATTAATAATTCAGAATACCGTGCTATCTCTCAACGTTTTGTTGGATATGGGATCAACGGAGAAGCTCTTGTTTGTTTGCATGGCGATAACTTAAAAGAACTGCTTAATGCCAACGATGAAGGAAAAAGCACAACAACGAACGAAGCCATTCTGGATATCGCAAACCTGTTGGTTTCAGCCTTCCTTCTCTCTTTTAGTAAGCAATTAGACATATCTATTTCATTACGCCAACCCATTGTCTTAAATAGCGAACAATTAAAAATAGCACTCAAAGATAATCATCAATTCTTAGGTGAATACGAAAAAGATATTTTTACCATTGAGTTTGTTTATTCAGCAGAAAGTATGGATTTAAAATGTGATGTTATTTTCTTAATGGATAACGATTCTTTATCTGCCATCAAGTCAATTTTAGAGAGTGTTTTATAATGAATTCTGATATGAGTGATTTTCATTGGGCCATGCAGATCATAGGCGATTTAGATGCAGGATTAATTGTAGTAGATAAAGATTTTAAAGTATGTGCTTGGAACAACTTTATGCAATCTTATAGTGGTATTACTGCTGAAAAAATTCTTGGCAAAAATCTATTTGAGATAGTTCTTGATTTACCCAAATCTTGGTTAATTAAAAAAGTCATGACCTCCTTTAGCTTAAATACTCGTGGTTTTTCCTGCTGGGAAGATAGACCTTATCTATTTAAATTCAAGAACTTTACGCCTATTTCTAATGGGTTAACTGAAATGCGTCAAAACATTACGTTCTCTCCTCTAACAGACGTAAATGGTAACGTTTCTCACATCAGTTTGATCATCCATGACGTTACAGAAATAGCAAAAAATAAACTCCACCTTGAACATTCAAATCACCAACTTTCAACATTGAGTAAAACCGACGGTTTAACTCAACTTTTTAATCGAGCCTATTGGGAATCACGTTTAAAAAAAGAATTCAATGAAGCAAGAGCAGCAGAAAGAGTATCATCCATTGTTATTTTTGATATAGACCACTTTAAGCAAGTTAATGATAACTATGGGCATACCGTTGGTGATGACGTTATTCGTGATGCAGCAGAACTATTGAGAAAAACCTCTCGTAACACGGATATTTGTGGTCGATATGGCGGTGAAGAGTTCACCGTTATCTTGCCCTACACTAATGCCGAGCAAGCGTTATACTTTACTGAACGGTACGTAAACGCATTGAAAAAAGTACCATTTCAACAGAAAATGGAGAGATCCATTATCGTGTTAGTTTAGGGGTCTGTGAGCTATCTAATGAACACTCTGATTATTTATCATGGTTAGAAGCGGCTGATAAAGCACTTTATTATTCAAAAGAGAATGGACGAAATCAATCTAACGTATTTTGCACGACCTTAATGCCATAAATCACATCAATCCATTTCATACAGACAGAAAAAAACCGAAGTGATAATACTTCGGTTCTGATTACAACAAGTAAAGTCGCTTCCTGCAACACTTACCCAGCTATGCGTAATGCCAATATTGCGCTGAACACTTTACCGATCGGCGACCAAACCATCATAAAGCTCTTCACGCAGTGGACCCTGCCCAAAAATGTACGGGTCCGTATAATTATCGTTATCCTTTTACACCACCGGCTGTCAAACCACCTACGAGGAACTTCTGAGCTAGTAAGAAAACCAATGTAATAGGTAATGCTGATAATACTGCAGCGGCCGCAAAATCACCCCATAAGTAGTTCTGAGGGTATAAATATTGTTGCATACCAACTGCTAATGTGTATGAGTTTACATCAGAAAGTAGTAAAGATGCTACAGGAACCTCAGTAATTACACCAATAAATGACAAAATAAATACAACCGCCAAAATTGGAACCGATAACGGCAGTAAAACTAAACGGAAAGCTTGCCATGGTGTAGCACCATCTAGCGCTGCTGCTTCTTCTAACGAACCATCAATCGTTTCAAAGTACCCTTTGATCGTCCATACATGCAATGCTATCCCACCAAGATAGGCGAAGATCAAGCCACCATGCGTATTTAAACCTAAGAATGGTATGTACTGACCTAACTTATCAAATAAGGCGTACAGAGCAACCAAAGCCAATACCGCAGGGAACATTTGAAAGATCATCATGCCTTTTAGTAGTGTTTCTTTACCTTTAAAACGCAGACGGGCAAAAGCATAAGCACTGGTTGTTGATAAAGCGACAATTAATACAGAGCTGATTGCTGCAATTTTAACTGAGTTCCATAACCAAGTTAACACCGGAAATGGAGGCTGAGTGGTTGAACCATCAGCATGCTCGACGGCAATACCTAGTGCAAGTTTCCAGTGCTCTAACGATGGACTTTCTGGAATAATACTCCCTGTTGCAAAGTTACCTTCACGGAATGAAATAGTAATAACCATCAATAATGGGAAAATGATCATTGCTAAAAAAATCCACATTGCAATGTGTGTTGCCCAAACGCGATATTTTAAGTTTTTTCCTTGAACCATTGGCATATCAATGAATCCTTATTTTTTGAAGTTAAGTAGCTAACTACCCCGTTGGATAGATAGCTACTCAAACATTAATTATTTGATAATTTAGTAAAACGTAGGTTCAGTAGTGCCAAACCACCTACCAGTAAGAAGATCAACGTCGCTATCGCACTTGCCAGACCAAAGTCTTGACCACCACTGCCTTCAAATGCAATTCGGTAGGTATAACTCACTAATAAATCCGTATAACCAGCAGGTTCTGTTGTGCCGATCATATTTGGACCACCTTTAGTTAATAGGGCAATCATTACGAAGTTATTAAAGTTAAAAGCAAACGCAGCAATTAATAACGGAGTTAATGGCTTCACCATCATAGGAACCGTGATTTTCATGAAGTTTTGGAATGGTCCAGCACCATCAATTGCCGATGCTTCATACAAGTCTTCCGGAATCGACTTCAATAACCCCATACATAAGATCATCATGTATGGAAAACCTAGCCATGTATTTACAATTAACACCATCACTTTTGCGGTGAACGGGTCAGAAAACCAATTTGGTTGAATCCCAAACATGCTGTCTAATAGCATATTGATCTCACCAAAGCTTTGGTTAAACAAGCCACGGAAAATCAAAATAGAAATAAACGCAGGTACCGCATAAGGAAGTATCAGTAATAAACGATAAACGGCACGTCCTTTTAATTCTTCCCATTGTACAACGGCAGCAAGTACCAAACCGATCGCTAGTGTGAACACAACGGTACAAGTTGCAAAAATTACTGTCCAAATAAAGATACTGATGAAGGGCTCTTTGATGCCGTCATCTTTCCAAATTCGCTCAAAGTTTGCGCCACCAACATTAACGATAAAACCAGGAGAAATTGGGTCACCAACAAATGCATCGTTATCATCTACTTCTTGATAAAAACCCGTATCGTGATTCGCTTTAAAGTACGTTTCTGTTTTGTTGTTATAGAGCGTTTCGCCATCTTCTTGCATAACGAACAATGGACCAACCGCTGCAAACTTGCGTAATCCGCTCATTTGGATCTCTTCACCTGATGGTAAAGAAAGCGTAATAAGGTTTAAATTTGGGCGCTTAGCAATAATCTGTTTAATGGTCGCTTTTTTTCCTTTTACAGAATCAGTAGGAGTCAATTCCAGTTTACGCTCAACAGCCTCAGCTAAATTAAAGGTTTCTGTTGCAAATAATTGTCCAGAATCTTTAATCGTTAACGCATACCCATTACCTTGGTTCATCAACTGAAAACTATAACTTTTTCCACTTTGATAAGTTTTAGATAAATGTACCGCTTGTGCTCGCTCAAGGGTGACTTGGTTTGTTGCACTGTAGTTTGTAAATGCCAAACCTACCGTATAAACCAATGGAAAAATAATAAATAAAATCATCCCTGCGATACCTGGATAGGTATAACGGTGAGCGTAATTCTTTTTACTACCAAACACATAAACTGCTAATGCTGTTAATACCAGCGTTAGCATTGCAAATGCAGTTTCACCACGAGAATACATAAGAACACAAACGTAACCATTAAGCGCTGCTACGGCAGATAAAATCCCCCATTTCAGTACCGATTTATAATTCGTTTGAGAAGCAACTGCTGTTGTCATAAGCTTCAAGACCTTTTAAAAATACCAACCTAGTAAGCCCACTTAGATAAAATAGGCTTACTCATGTGGATATTAAAAAGAGATAATTTGAATCGTTATTATTAGGAGAGAAGCAAGCCTCCCCTCCTAATGTTAAGACTAATAATGCGTTATTTAGTCATACGTTTTTCAGCAGCAGCTAATGCATCAGTCACCATTTGACGACCGTCAACAACGTTACCTAATGCTTCTTCCATGCTGTACCAGAAAGTAGTGAATTGAGGAATGTTTGGCATGATTTCACCATTCATTGCATTATTCATTGTCGCAGCGATACGAGAGTCAGTATCAAGTTGCTTTTGGAATGAGTTTAAAGCTACAGCACCTAGAGGTTTATCGTCATTTAAGCTTTTTAGGCCTTCATCAGTTAGCAGATAACTTTCAAAAAACTCAACCGCTAAATCTTTGTTTGGAGATACCGCACTGATACCACCAACCCATACACCAACGAATGGTTTAGATGCCTGACCATGGAATTTAGGCAGTGTCGTTACCCCATAATCAATGCCCGCTTTTTCGATGTTTGCCCAGCCCCAAGGACCGTTAATCATCATACCCACATTGCCTTTAACAAATTCAGATTCAGCAACGGAGTAATCCATGTCAGCTGAAATGGTTTTGTCTTTCACCATGGTTTCGATGAACGTCATTGCATCTTGAACGCCTTTTTGGTTTACACCAGCGTTTTTAATGTCGTAACCTTCAGCAGTTTTCTTAAAGGCATATCCGCCATCAGCTGCTAGTAAAGGCCAAGTGAAATAAGCGCCACCGCGAAGTGGCCACATGATCGCTTTTTGGCCATTCTTCATCATTTCTTTATCTAAAGCAGGAATTTCTTCCCAGTTTTTAGGTGGGTTTTTAATAAGAGCTTTATTGTAAATTAGAGATACAGATTCAATTGCAACTGGATAAGCAATTGTTTTACCTTTGTATTCTACTGCATCCCATGCAAAATCAACGATTTCAGACTTCAACTCTTCTGAAGGTTTAATTTCCGCTAATAGACCCGCTTCAGCAAAGCCACCAAAACGGTCATGTGCGTAAAAAATCATGTCAGGACCATCGCCTGCTGCAGCTACTTGTGCAAATTTTTCTTCTGCTTTATCTGGGAATGATACCGTCACTTTAATACCTGTATCTTCTTCAAAGCGTTTACCTACTTCAGCCATACCTTCGTAAGCTTTATCACCCGTTACCCAAATAGTTAATTGACCTTCTTCAATTGCAGCAGAAGCGTTAATAGAACCAAGAGCTGCCATTGTGCATAATGCGACAGTACTGAGGACTTTTTTCATTGTGAATCCTTCCTTTTATAATTAATGAATCATCGGTAGGGTTGAAGTAAAAGTAGATGATGATTCAATTCTCAAGGTGTATTTTCATCAATTCATCACTCTTATTCATCCTCCTACTCTCTACGCCTTTTTAGTAGCCAACCAAAAGCGTGATCTCCATCCTGATATGTGTAGTGTAAGTTCACAAAACCAAGTTGAAATGAGATCGCGTTCACATTGAAATTTAAAAAAAGTTTGAACTCCATCTAATTAGTCTAAAAACGTGATCCAAGTACTCCTCCCCCCTACTCCCCCAGAAAAAAAACAAAGGAGGAGGATGACTCAACCCGTCTTTTGCTTAAGAATGGAGTCATAAAGCCAATTCCATTGGTAACGAATTTTTAAAATTGAATGAGGATGGACACAATGACGAGTGTCACTTTACGCAACGTTTGCAAATCCTACGGCGACGTTAAGATCTCGAAAAATGTAGACTTAGATATCAACTCTGGCGAGTTTGTTGTATTTGTTGGCCCATCTGGCTGTGGTAAATCTACATTATTACGCTGTATTGCAGGCTTAGAAGACATTACCTCAGGCGATCTATACATGGGTGATAAACGCATGAATGATGTTGAACCGTCTAAACGAGGTGTCGGCATGGTTTTCCAATCTTATGCTCTATACCCTCATCTTAACCTATTCGATAACATGTCTTTTGGCCTTAAATTGGCAAAAGCGGATAAAAATGAAATCAAAAAACGCGTTGATCATGCTGCTGATATTCTGCAATTAGGTCACTTGCTAGAGCGTCAACCAAAAGCCTTATCTGGTGGTCAACGTCAGCGTGTTGCCATTGGACGTACTTTGGTTTCTCAACCTGATGTGTTTCTTTTAGATGAGCCTTTATCAAACCTTGATGCAGCATTACGCGTTCAAATGCGTATTGAAATTGCCAAGCTGCATAAAAAATTAGGCTGCACCATGATCTACGTAACCCATGATCAGGTTGAAGCGATGACAATGGCTGAAAAAATTGTCGTACTTGATGGTGGTTACGTATCGCAAGTTGGCGCCCCTCTTGAGTTATATCATTACCCTAAAAACCGTTTTGTTGCTGGTTTTATTGGTTCTCCAAAAATGAATTTTATTAGTGTCTTTATTGAGGAAGTTGAGAAGAGTCAGGTTAAAGTTCAATTTAAAAATGGTGCTTCATTCTGGATCCCAGTTGATGGCTCAAACGTAAAACGTGGTGAACGCATGTCTTTAGGTATTCGTCCTGAGCATTTAGTTCCTGCTGAAAACGGGGATGCAGTCATCGATGGCGATATTTTAGTCGTTGAAAAATTGGGATATGAAACACAAATCTACTTAACAATAGAAGATGGTGATGCGGATATGATATACCGTGTTCCTGATACTGCTCTAGTAAAAGCAGGAGAACAATTCTCCGTTGGCATACCTGCTCACCGTTGCCATTTATTCCATAACGACGGGAAAGCTTGCCAAAGACTCTATAAAGAAGCTGGCGTATAACAAAGTAAAAAAAGAGCCCAACAATGTATTGGGCTTTTGTTGTTTTATGCCAATACTATACTTAACAGACTAATAGTAAATTGGTATTAGTATGAGAGGAATATTGTGAACACACATCAAGCTTTTCCCTTTCCTTTAGGGGCAACATTAACTAATACTGGATGCAATTTTGCTGTTCATCATGATTCTGCATTCCCTTTATCTCTTATTATCTTCAAAGAAGATGGAAGCCATACTGAGCATTCCTTTACTGAAGAATACGGTACAATCAAATACACACACCTAACAGGTATAAAAGAAGGTACCGTGTATGGTTTTAAAATTATTAAAGATGAAGAAGACCTACTGCTGCTGGACCCTTACGCTAAAGCATTAAAAAATAAGCCAAATTACCAAGTCCCATACACGGCAAAGCAAAGCTGGGCTTTAGCGCAATCTATCGTTGTTAATGACACTTTTGATTGGCAGAACACTGCTATGCCAATGATCTCTCGTTCAGAAACCGTTTTACTTGAAACGCATGTAAAGGGTTTTACGTTTTTAAACCCTGATATTGATGCAAATGTTCGCGGTACTTATTTAGGCCTAGCCGATCCAACAACGATTGCTCACCTAAAAGATCAAGGCATTACAAGTGTTCAGCTTCTCCCTATTGCTGCTTGTATGCACGAACCACATTTGCTTGAAATGAATATGGTGAATTATTGGGGTTATAACTCCCTCTCTTTTATGGCACCGGATCCTCGATATGCGATTAATGATGCAGTTACTGAATTAAAAACAGCCATAAGAGAATTGCATAAAAACAACATCGAAGTCATTTTAGATGTGGTATACAACCATACTGCTGAAGGTGGAAATGGAGGCTGTACTTTTAATTTAAAAGGCTTAGACCAAGATTATTATTTACATCACAATGGTAATTACACCAACTATACAGGTTGCGGTAATACATTAGATATCACGCACCAACCTAGCCTTAATTTAGTAATGGACACATTAAGATATTGGGTTGAACATTATCATATTGATGGTTTTAGATTTGATCTGGCCGCAACTCTAGGTCGTGAATACGACCAATTTAATCCCCATAACGCCTTTTTCAAAGCCGTCGCTCAAGATCCTATCTTAAAAAATACAAAATTGATTGCTGAACCTTGGGATATAGGCCCTAATGGTTATCAAGTTGGCGAGTTTCCTGATGGTTGGAACGAATGCAGTGATAAGTTTAGAGACACAACAAAAAGTTTTTGGTGTGGTGAACAAAACTACTTAAAGTCCATGGCAACACGTTTGATGGGATCTCGAGATCTTATCAGTGCTTCTCGCTGGCCTCACAAATTACCAGTTAATTATGTCAGCTATCATGATGGGTTTACTCTTCAGGATTTAGTGAGTTACAAAAATCGTCATAATCATGCCAACGGTGAAAATAATCGTGATGGCCATGGTGATAACCGCTCTGATAACTATGGTGTTGAAGGTCCTACAGATAACCCAAGGATTATTGCCTTACGTGAAAAACAAAAACGCAATATGATGACAACCCTATTATTTAGTTTTGGTATACCTCATCTTTTAGCCGCTGATGCATGTTCACACACACAGCAAGGCAATAATAATGCCTATTGCCAAGACAGCGAAATCAGCTGGATAAATTGGGATTTAGATTCAACTGCACAGGAATTTAAATCTTGGCTGTCAGACATGATTCACGCAAGACAAAAACATATTGTTCCAATTATTAATGCTTTTAGTGGTTCAAAAAGAAGTCAGCAAAAAGTGGAGTGGTACACCCCGGATGGAAGAACCATGACACATAACGATTGGCATGGAGCAAAATCACTGTGCTTACATTTGAATATTTACGATGGTGAAAAAGAGCTATTAATTATGATTAATCAATCAGATATACCGACTCGATTTGTTCTCCCTAAACTGAGTAAACAAGTGAATTGGTCTTTAGTCTGTGATACCCAATATTCCAAAATCAAACCAAAGCCGATTGTTTTCGATTACAGCTTATCTCCTCTTTCTATCGCTGTATTCTGCAGCAAATGAAATAAATAAACCAAGTATCACACAAAGTACATAATAAAAAAGGAGGCTAAAAATAGCCTCCTTTTTGATAACTAAGCTGAAATTAATCGTCTTGCTTAACCTCAGATTTCACACGTCCTTTGTGATATGTCCTATACGCTAAAACCGTCAGCGTTATTATTAATTTGGATGTCATCCAGATCATATGCGAACAATCTACCTTTATTCAAAATGGTGTGTAAAAGAGAAAGTCTCTTGTTCTTAGTAGCCCCAATGTCATGGAACAGTCAAAATTATATCAAACCACACAACTTTTGTCACACAAGCACACATAAAAGCAACAATGCGTACATTTTTATATAAAGATATCGCTTTTACTGCTAGATAATTTCAGCCAAACGATCTTGCACTACACCTACGATCAAGTCTGGTTGGAATTTTGAAATAAAGCGGTTACAGCCTACTTTTTGAACCATTGCATCATTGAAACTGCCACTTAATGAAGTGTTCAATGTGATGAATAAATCATTCATACGATGATCGTTTCGCACTTCATGAGTTAATCGGTAACCATCCATCTCCGGCATTTCGGCATCAGTGATCATCAATAATATTTCATCATTAACGTTTTTGCCTTCATCACACCAACTTTTCAACAGATCTAAAGCTTGGCGGCCATCACTTCTTTCTATCACTTCAAGCCCTAGTTGTTGTAATGTATTTCGAACTTGAGCTCTAGCTGTACTTGAATCATCAACAATAAGTACTTTTCTTCCATGCATATGAGCAGCTAAACGCTCATCTAGCACACCCTCTGAAATAGTAATGTCATAATCAATAATATCCGCCAGCACTTTTTCTACATCGATAATCTCAACAATACGTGTTGTATTTGGTTCTACTTCAACTTGAGTCAATGCGGTTAAGAAGTTATTACGACCTACCGTTTTTGGTGGCGGTTGGATGTCTGCCCACGTTGTATTAATAATGTTCTGTACTTGCCCGACTAAGAAACCTTGAGTGGTACGATTATATTCAGTAATAATTAAGTTCGTTTCTTCTTCACTCCCCATCGGTCTCATACCAATGGCGCCACGCAAATCGATAACAGGCACTGATTCACCACGTAAACTTGCTACGCCAGATATATGATGGTGTGAACCTGGTAATTTGGTTAATGCTGGAACTTTTAAGATTTCTTTT
The DNA here is from genome assembly GCF_009727955.1 of Aliivibrio fischeri. Classification (GTDB taxonomy): domain Bacteria; phylum Pseudomonadota; class Gammaproteobacteria; order Enterobacterales; family Vibrionaceae; genus Aliivibrio; species Aliivibrio fischeri_A. Next base: position 182,060 of record NZ_WOBR01000010.1, read on the forward strand.
ACTTTAAAAACGTTAATTGCAAAAATCTGAGTGGTATTAAGTTTAAAAAGTAACAATTCCAATCTATTTTCACCCACTAGTTGGGTACGTTGATCAACGCTATTTAACATTCCACTCATAGATATAGCTCACTTAATAATATAATGCCGTTCAAAATAAACGACGATGATTTTTATAACACTTTAATATATAGGTTATCGGCAGATTTGAGATGTCTTTAACAAGTTAGTGCAAAAAAATAGACAATAATGTTACTATTCTTCGCATAAGCACCAGATAAGGTGTGTGTTGTACTAAAATTAAAGGAATTTATATGTCGCAAGCCCAGCCATTACTCGTTCGTATGATGAATACAAACATCGTTATACAAATTTTAATAGGTATTATTGCCGGTGTTGCATTGGCAACATTAGCTCCTGATTTAGCTATCTCTGCAGGACTTTTTGGTGAACTATTTGTTAGTGCATTAAAAGCCGTTGCTCCAATACTTGTATTCATTCTTGTTGCTGCTTCTATCGCTAATCAAAAGCGTGGACAAAACTCGAATATGAAACCAGTTATCGTATTATATCTTGTTGGTACGTTCTGCGCTTCATTAACTGCTGTCGTAATGAGTTTTCTTTTTCCTACCACGTTAACTCTTGTTATCGACGCAGCAACTAACACCGCTCCAGAAGGTATTGTTGAAGTCATTAATACTCTGTTATTTAAAATCATTGATAACCCAATCAATGCATTAATGACGGGTAACTTTATTGGTATTCTTGGTTGGGCAGTTGCTCTAGGCTTAGGTCTACACTCAGCTTCTGATGCTACAAAAAAAATCTTTGTTGATTTATCAAACTGTATCTCTGCAATCGTAACGGTTGTAATCCGTTTTGCACCAATCGGTATCTTCGGTCTTGTATCTCATACTTTTGCGGAAACAGGTTTTGCAGTACTTGCTGGCTACTCTCATCTGTTGGCAGTATTACTTGGTTCAATGGCGTTCATTGCTTTAATCGTAAACCCATTAATCGTTTATATCCGTACTCGCCGTAACCCTTACCCATTAGTATTCTTATGCCTACGTGAAAGTGGTGTAACTGCATTCTTCACACGAAGCTCTGCGGCAAACATCCCAGTTAACATGGCATTATGTGAGCGTCTTAACCTACATAAAGATACCTACTCTGTATCTATCCCACTAGGTGCAACCATCAACATGGCAGGTGCAGCTATCACAATCACAGTGCTAACACTTGCTGCTGTAAATACTGCAGGTGTAGAAGTTGACCTAGCAACAGCACTATTACTAAGTCTTGTAGCAGCAGTGTCTGCATGTGGTGCATCAGGTGTTGCTGGTGGCTCACTACTACTAATTCCACTGGCTTGTAGCTTATTTGGTATTTCAAATGACATTGCGATGCAAGTTGTTGCTATCGGCTTTATCATTGGTGTTGTACAAGATTCAGCAGAAACGGCTCTAAACAGTTCAACAGATGTATTGTTCACTACAGCGGCGTGTCGTAAAGCTGATAACCCATACAAGCCACTGGTTCAGCCAACTAACTAATCACTGGTTTATAAAACACATAGTAAAATGGCCGCTCGTTTGAGCGGCCATTTTTGTTTTTAAACCAACCTAAATATCTTTATGTTGATACAAATAAATAGAATACGACATAGCTAATAGAGCACATAATGTTGCAGGTATCGCTAATGTATTAATTTCTAATAATGGATAAAAATAACCGCCAATCGTACCGCCAAAAATAAATCCAAACGTAATATAAAGATATAATGCTAATCGACGATGATGAATAGGTTCCCCTTTAATCTTCATTCCAAGCATGATACCTAAATCAGTTAATACACCAGTTACATGTGTCGTTCGAACAACTGCACCACTATACGTAGTTACCAAACCATTCTGTAAACCACACGCAGCAGAAGCAAAATAGTGCCCCCATTGACTACCCTCATTAAGAACAATCATTGCAGCAAACAACAACCCACTTTCAATAATTAAAGCAAAATTATAACGACGACCAAGCTTTAATGCTGAACATCCAACGATCAAACTACTCAACGAAGAACCTAATATAAAACTAATAATAATAAATAATAAGTGCCAAGTCGTATCATTAAACCCAAGTAATTGAGTGCCTAATAATGTTGCAGTCCCTGATAAATGCGAGATAGATTGATGTTGAAAACCAAGTAAACCAACAGAGTTTGTAATGCCTGCTAATAAAGCGAGAAAGAAGGTGCCGTATTCGACCCATTTAGGAAGTTTTGAAATCACGATACATTACCTAGCCAGTAAAGAGCGTTATTCTATACCTTAGAATCAAAATGTGCATGATCTACCGCAAAATAAAAGGAAGACATTACGCCTTCCTTTTAAAGTTTATTCATTTTTGGTTATTTATTAACTATTTATAGCTGTTCGATACATTTCTATGTATTTTAATGCTGCTTTATTCCAACAAAAATCTTGTTTCATAGCATGTAATTGAACTCGTTTTACTTCATTGAGGTTTTGACTATAAAGCAACAATGAGCGCATAAGTACGAGCAATAACTCCATAGGCTCCGGATTCTTAAAGCTAAATCCTGTCGCATTTTCAACATCATCGTCGTAATTATTTACGCTGTCTTTCAACCCTCCTACTTCACGAACTATTGGTAAAGTCCCATAAGCCATGCTGTAGATCTGATTTAAACCACAAGGTTCAAATTCTGACGGCATGATAAAGAAGTCGGATCCAGCCTCTACCCAATGAGCAAGTTTATTATTATATGCTTCAACAAAAGCAAACTTATCACTATGTTCTTGCGCTATTTCTGTTAGGTGAGTTGCAAGTACGGGATCTCCAGTACCAACAATGACAAGCTGCAAATCGTTTTTCAAAAACTGCTCTAAAATAGGCAGTAAATACTGAATACCTTTTTGATTCGTCAAGCGGCAAACCATACCGTACATAGCAACGTCTTTTTGCGGTAATGAAACTTCTTGCTGCAACGCTGCCTTACATGCCTTTTTACCTCGAACCATACTTATTCGATTCGCTTTAAATTGCTTAGGAATATAACTGTCTTTTTCAGGGTTCCATTCGCTGTAATCACAGCCATTTAATATTCCAATCAAGTCCGATTCGCGATCTTGAAAATCACTTGCCATACCATGAGAACCTAGCTCAGTAAGCAGTTCTTTTGCGTAATTTGGACTCACCGCATTAATTTTATCGGCGCACTGAACCCCTGCCTTGAGCATACTAATATGCGTATGACTTATCGATGCTTCTGGAACAAAATGAGATTTAAATTCAGACAAACAAGCTATTTCATCGTAATGAAAAATACCTTTAAACACTGCATTATGAATTGATAATACACTTCGAGTTTGATGATAAAAGTCATTTCCTGCATAGCGTTTTTTCAATAGATAAGGAATAAGTCCTGTATGCCAGTCATTTGCATGAATAATATCAGGAGCCTTACCCAATAATTTAGGAAGTAAGTCTAATGTCGCAGCACTAAAGAAAGCAAAACGTTCGCCATTATCAGGATAGGCTTGATTATTTTCAGCATACATTTCAGTACGTTCAAAATAATCTCCAGATTCGATGGCAAATACTGATATTCCATCAACATTAAGCGAACGTACTTGATACGCAGTATGAGGCCAATGCTCTAATTGCGTCGTTAGAGTAATTTCAGCATCATCTCGACCAGCAATCGTCTTATAAGCAGGCATAACAATCTGAACATTATGCCCTTGCTCTTTTAATGACTTAGGTAGAGCCTTGGCAACATCTGCCAAGCCTCCACTTTTTATTAACCCGTCAACTTCAGATGCTACAAATACAATTGATAGCGTCTTAGTAACCAACTCTCTCTCCTTTAGGGATAACAACAATACCCTCATCTGATACGTGGTATTTTTTCTTATCTTCTTGAAGATTTACACCAATTTCAGTTCCAGGAGCAATATCAGCGCCTTTATCGACAATCACTCGACGCAATACGCAGCCTTTACCGACTTTCACATTACCTAAAAGAATACTTTCACTAATATCACATGCCGATGCAATATTACTTCTAAAGCCCAGTACTGATTTTTCGATACGTGAACCACGGATGTAACTACCACCACAAACAAGACTATCAATAATCTGCACTCGACCATTATCTGAATCAGAGAAGGTCGCAGGCGGTAATGGCGGGTAATAAGTATGAAGTGGCCATTTACGGTTATATAAAGAAAATGGCGCATCTTTCTTTAATAAATCCATATGAGCTTCCCAATACGATTCAATCGTACCTACATCACGCCAGTAAACCTCTTTCTTTTCACCAGTAATATGATTAGTACTGAAGTCATAAACATAAACATTGCCTTCAGGAAACATTTTAGGAATGATGTCTTTACCGAAATCATGTGAAGAGTCGTCAAGCGCAGCATCATGAATCAATTCTTTACACAAACTTTCTGCTTCAAAAATGTAATTCCCCATTGATACCAAAGCGATGCCTGGTTGGCCTGGAATGCATTTAGGATTGGACGGTTTTTCCTCAAAGCCGATCATTTTGCCATGTTCATCAACTTCAATAACACCGAATCCAGAAGCATCTTTTGCAGGCATACGTAGTGCCGATACCGTTAATGCTGCTTTTTTCTTTTTATGAAAATCGAGCATTTGGCGAATATCCATTTTATAAATATGATCAGAACCAAAAATACATACGTGCTCTGGATCCGTTGATTCTATAAAACTGATATTTTGATATATCGCATCAGCCGTTCCTTCATACCAACGCTTACCTGTTCGCATTTGAGCAGGAACGGGATCAATAAAACGGTCTGTTATTCCATTCACATTCCAACCTTTTTTCATATGTTGAAAAAGCGATTGAGATTTAAATTGAGTTAATACATAAATTCGCATTAAATCTGCATTTACAAAATTATTTAATGCAAAATCAATTAAACGATAACTGCCACCAAATGGTACTGCAGGTTTTGTACGTGATTCCGTTAATGGGCGTAGACGTGAGCCTTCGCCACCAGCCAAAATCATCCCTAATACACCAGCCATGTGTTCTCCCTGAGATTATTATTAATATAGATAGAATTTCTTGAATTCTTTATTTTGAGATTAAGTTAACATAATTTTTTTACAAATCTGTGAAATGTTTCATTTATATTCACTTGCAAAATAGATTCATTCAATACTGTGCTCTAGCTCAATCTTTAGCCCACAAGCAACACAATTAGTTAACATTACATTTACCAAGCCAATATATCATCATGCATACTTTAAAATATGTATTGAAACTTAACTATCTCAGTGCAATGATTTAAATACATTCGCTTTCAGGAAGAATAGATATGGCAGTAAGTCTTTTTAAGCAGTTGCAAACAGTTTGGGATTACCATCTTGTAAATCAAGAAGTTAAGAAATCAGATGCTATTTTTGTTTTATGTAGCTACGATCTGAGAGTGGCTGAACACGCAGCTCAGCTTTATTTAGATGGTTATGCTCCGTTGATTATTTTTTCAGGGGCACAAGGCCGAGCAACAGAAGGATTGTTCACATTAAGTGAAGCAGAAACGTTTGCAAATGTAGCGAAAGACATGGGGGTTCCCTCCTCTGCAATTATCCTTGAAACAAAAGCAACAAACACTGGTGAAAATATCTTTTTCACTCAAGCATTATTAAAAGAAAAAAACATCTCTGTTTCATCGCTTCTTTTAGTTCAAAAGCCTTATATGGAACGTCGATTATTGGCGACATTCTTAAAAAACTGGAATGATATAGAATTCTGTATAAGCTCTCCTAATATTAGTTTTATCAATTACCCTACCGATGAAATTACATTTGACCATATCGCAAGTATTATATTAGGCGAGTTACATCGTTTAAAAGTTTATCCCACATTAGGTTATCAAGAAGCACAAGAAATACCTGATGAAGTATGGCATGCATTCGAAAATTTAACTCAACTTGGATTTGATGAATATTTATTACCTAACGATTAATTAATACCAAGTGAAATAAAACCTGATCATTCTTTCTATTAATAAAAAAGCCCTAAATCAAAAACTGACTTAGGGCTTTTTTCATTCATACTTTGTTATTTTAAACGATAAAAAACAGTAGAAAGTGGTGGTAATGTAATAATGATAGATTGAGTAAGCCCTTGAGATTCAACTTGTTCTGTAGATACATTACTTACAACAGAGTAATCACTGCCACCGTAAAAATGAGCATCACTGTTTAAAATCAATTCATACTCACCTGCGATTGGCATCCCTAAACGGAACCCCTCTCTTGGGGCTGGCGTAAAGTTACTGACAACCAAGATTCGTTCGCCATTATCACCCAAACGTTCATGAGCTAATACACTCATTTCAGCTTCATCTTGTAGTCGCCACTCAAAACCAGCAGGCTCACAATCTTTTTGATAAAGTGCAGGCTCTGTTGTGTATAATTTATTTAAATCACGCACTAACGATTGCATGCCAGAATGACGTTCAAATTGAGTTAAGAACCACTGTAATTGACCATCATGATCCCACTCTGCACTTTGAGCTATTTCAGCCCCCATGAAATTTAATTTCTTACCCGGCTGACCATACATATACCCCATATAGGCACGTAAGTTTGCCGTTTTTTGCCATTCATCACCAGGCATTTTATCTAAAATAGATCCTTTACCATACACAACTTCATCATGTGAAAGTGAAAGAACAAAGTTTTCACTAAATGCGTAAACTAGCGGGAAAGTAATGGTATCGTGATGATATTTTCGATGAATTGGGTCTTCTTGAATGTAATTTAAGCTGTCATGCATCCAACCCATGTTCCATTTAAAACCAAAACCTAAACCGCCAGCAAAAGTAGGTGCAGAAACCCCAGGGAAAGCCGTCGATTCTTCAGCAATGGTCATCGCATTCGGAAAATGAGAGTAAACTTCTTCATTCATCCACTTTAATAAAGCGATAGCCCCATGGTTATGGTTTCCCCCTTCCCAGTTAGGGATCCATTCGCCATCATTACGCGAATAATCAAGGTAAAGCATTGATGCTACAGCATCGACACGTAAACCATCGATATGGAAATGCTCAAACCAATATAAAGCATTAGAAACTAAAAATTCACGCACATGAGCTTGATCATAATTATAGATAAAGCTCTGCCAATCATTGTGCCACCCACGACGAGGGTCTGGATCATTAAACAAGGATGTTCCATCAAAATTGGCCAAACCATGAGAATCAGATGGGAAATGAGCAGGAACCCAATCTAATACTACACCGATGCCAACTTGGTGGCATTGATCGACAAAATATTTGAAATCATCAGGCGTACCAAAACGACTCGTTGGTGAAAATAACCCAATTGGTTGATAGCCCCATGAACCATAAAACGGATGTTCTGATACAGGCATTAATTCGATATGCGTATAACCCATATCTAAAATATAAGGAATTAATTGCTCGGCTAATTCACGATAGGTTAAGAAATCGCCATTTTCATTTCTCTTCCAAGACCCTGCATGCAGTTCATAGAATGAAAGCGCTTCTTTTTGCTTTTCAGTTACTGGTCTTTGCTGCCATTTGGCATCATTCCACTGATAAGAGGTTTGATCATATACCACTGATGCAAATGATGGATATTGCTCATTATGAGCTCCATAAGGATCCATTTTATGAGGAAGTGATTCGCCACTTGGTCCTTTTAACTCAAATTTATACTTAGTACCAACAGCATGTTCAGGTATAAATAACGCCCAAAGTCCGTTATCTATCCGTTGCATAATATGACGACGACCATCCCACTGGTTAAAATCACCAATAACGCTAGCTGAAGAGGCATTAGGAGCAAAGACTAAATAGCGAACGCCTTGAATTTGCTTACCTTCACGAACAACGCTAAATAGATGCGCACCTAAATGGTTATACATCTCTTTTGGTGTATGAACTTGCGCATCCGTAGGGGAAATATTGTGGTATTGATATGGGTCATCAAGAATTTGTTCCGTTCCATTCCAATCGATAATTAATTGATAATGAACTTCTGTCATATCAATGCTTTCATTTAATACAAAAACACCTGAATGTTTCGGGTCTGAAAGCAATTGATATTCAGCATGGTCAGCTAGTCGTACTTTTACCGATGTGGCGCCTGGAAGCCAAACTCGTAGTGCAATAGTTTGACTTTGATATTGTGGACCTAGAAAAGAAAATGGATCAGAAAAAGCAGCCCTTTCGAGCTGCATGTAGATGTCCTTTTCTTTACGTTCAACAAGTAAGTTCAACGTAAATACTCCTTTTATTTTTGACTTGCTTGAGCGCGAATGTCGGTTAGTCGTTTGGTTAATTCATTAACCTGTGGACGATTAAAAATGTCGTCCAGAGTAACAGACAATTTACGACGCCAGTTTGGATATTCATTTACCGTTCCCGGTATGTTAACTGGTTTATCCATCTCTAGCCAATCTTCAAGCTGTAAACTGAGAAGTGTGCTCGATCCCGCTGCAAGATGACATTGCAACGCATCGCTTAAGTATCTATCCATAGGAACAAACGAAGCATCACGTCCCACACCTTCTGGTAAGTAGCCATGGAAATCAACGCTGTTTAAGATCTCTTGTTTTGATTCTGCACGAGTATTAAACAATTCTTTTAATTGCTCAGGATCAGGATATAAACCAATCTCTTCACCCATTTTTAAATCATCACAATGCCAGAAGCCACGTAACGTTGGCATATCGTGTGTACATAAAGCCGACATTGATTGCTCTTGGTAATGCGTTGGTGAGTAGAAACCACCATCTTCAGCTGTTTCAAAGAAGAACACTTTGTACGAGTGAATCCCTGCATCAGCAAGTAAGTCAACAATCTCATCTGGAACCGTACCAAGATCTTCACCAATCACAGAACACTGGTAACGATGGCTTTCTAAAGCAAGAATTGACAGCATATCTTCTACAGGATAGTGCATGTAAGCACCTTTCGTTGCATCCTCACCTTTAGGGATCCACCACAGGCGTAATAAGCCTAATACGTGGTCAATTCGAAGAGCACCACACGCTTTCATGTTGGCACGTAGTAATTGAACATATGCTTCGTAACTTGTCTCTTTTAACACATGAGGATTTAACGGTGGTAAACCCCAGTTTTGTCCTAATGGCCCTAAGATATCTGGTGGTGCACCAATGCTTACATCCAGACATAGATTACCGTGGTCAGCCCATGTTTCAGAACCTGAATCAGCCACACCTACAGCTAAATCACGATACAAACCAACATCCATACCTTTGTTTTCAGCAAATTGTTGAACATCGTTAATCTGAGTAAATGCCACCCACTGCAAATACATATACAAATCGACTTGATCACGGTTATCCGTAATGTATTTTTGTACCGCTTTATTATCAAAATGCTGTAGTTCATTAGGGAATACAGGCCAACCCCAAACGCTGTTATCTTGGCTGTATAAACTATTATGTAAAGCATCAAATGCAGCTTGATGTAATAAGCTCTCTCCGCCTTCTGCAACAAATTCTAAAAATGCTTTTGCTCGTGCGCTTTTCTTATCTAAATGACGAGTTTTAAACTCTTTAAATAACAATGGAAGCACACTCATTTTTAACGCAGAAACTTCAGAATAGTTCACCCAATGAGACTGACGCGCATCCGCTAAACGTTGTTGGAATTCTGCACTGCCAACCAATTCTTGCGCTTGATTACACAATGCGAATTCAGGCACTGAACACACATCGATATATAAAATGTTTAACCAACGACGAGACGATGGGCTGTATGGGCTCGCACCTTCAGGGTTTGCAGGAAACAATGAGTGAATTGGGTTTAGACCAACAAAATCACCACCACGAACCGCAATATCACCTACTAGTTGCTTAAGATCGCCAAAATCACCAATCCCCCAGTTATGTGCGGTTCTCAATGTGTATAATTGCACACTTGGGCCCCACATTTTTTTGCCTTTATGCATCGCTTCTTGTTTGAAACACGCTTGAGGTGTCACAATTAATGTCATTTCATAAGGCGCTTTACGACGCTTACGAATCACCTCTAATTTATGATACCCCCACGGTAAAGTTGGCAAAGAGAATAACAATGTACCATCATTTTCACGCTCATCAGAAACGATTTGAGACTGTAAGTATCCTTCTAATACTTCACCTTCTTCAGTAGTAATTTTCCAACTAAATTCACTGATACGAGCACTTTTACCAAGATTCATTTCTACTTGAAGTGGTTCACTATCACGAACAACTTGTACGGTAGAAAGTACGTCTTTTTTATGTTTCTTTTCAGCAGAACTTAAGAGTGTTTTATCATTCTTAGTGTCATAACCTAAAGAAGCCAGTAGACGAATTAAGGTTTCATCACTGACTTTTGCTTCATTGCCCCAAGCACTTACATAGCTATTTTTTAACCCTGCCAGTTCTGCGACTTGATGGAGTACATTGTTATTATCTTTCATCGCTTTTCTCCAAGGGCAGCACAACACTGCCCTCATATTATAATTTTATTAATTAACGGTTTACTGATTCCAGTTTCCAAATGTTATTCACATAATCTCGGATACTGCGGTCTGAACTGAATTTACCAACCAAAGCAGTGTTTAAAATAGCCATTTTCGCCCACTGTTTTTGGTCACGGTATGCTGCATCAATGTCGTTCTGAGCACGAACATAATCAGCGAAGTCCGCAAGAACTAAGTATGGGTCGCCGCCATACAATAAGTTATCGCGTATTGCAGATAGAAGACCCATTTGACCCGGAGTGAATTCATCCCCTGCTAATAAATCTAATGATGCTTGTAATAATGAATCAGCTTCATAATATTTGTATGGGTTGTAACCTGATGCTTTTAACGCCTCAACTTCATCAACTTCTAAACCAAAGATGAAGATATTTTCGTCACCTACTTCTTCACGGATCTCAACGTTTGCACCATCCATCGTACCAACAGTCAATGCACCATTAAGCGCCATTTTCATGTTACCTGTACCAGATGCTTCTTTACCTGCGGTAGAGATTTGCTCAGATACATCCGCTGCTGGAATGATGATTTCAGCCATACTCACACGGTAATCAGGAATGAAAACAACTTTTAGTAAATCAGACACACGAGGATCGTTATTTACTTTCTCAGCTACTTTATTGATAGCAAAAATGATCTCTTTTGCTAAGTGATAGCCCGGTGCGGCTTTTGCTGCAAAGAAGAACACTCGTGGGTGCATATCAAAACCAGGTTCATTCAATATGCGGTGGTATAAAGAAAGAATATTTAATAAATCTAAATGCTGACGCTTGTATTCATGAAGACGCTTAATTTGCACATCAAAGATCGCATCGGTATTTAGTTCAATACCCATGTTCTCTTGTACCCAATCCGCCAAACGTTGTTTGTTTTGTTTTTTCACTGCCATGAATTCTTTTTGGAATTTCTCATCATCGGCAAAAACAGCAATGTCACTTAGTTGATCAAGATGTGCAGGCCACTCATTCCCAATTTTTCCAGAAATAAGGTTTGAAAGACCAGGGTTACAGAATTTCAGCCAACGACGAGGAGTAACACCATTAGTTACGTTCGTCAGTTTTCCTGGGAAATATTCATTAAACTCTGGGAATAAATCACGCTTAACTAACTCAGAATGAAGTGCTGCCACACCATTTACGGCATAAGATGAAACCACACATAAATTCGCCATGCGAACCATGCGATGTGTGCCTTCTTCGATGATTGATAACTTGCGTAATTTATCAACATCACCAGGCCACTTCAGTTTCACGCCTTCTAAGAATAGGTAGTTAATCTGATAAATGATTTCCATGTGACGAGGTAAAAGTCGAGAAATGAGTGATTCACTCCATGTCTCTAGTGCTTCAGGTAATAACGTGTGGTTGGTATAAGCAAACGTGTTTGAACAGATTTCCCATGCCGCATCCCACGATAAACCACGTACATCGATAAGTACGCGCATTAACTCAGGAATACCAATTGTTGGGTGTGTATCGTTTAATTGGATCGTTTCATATTTAGAAAGATCTTCAATCTTATGACCCGCAGCATCATGACGACGTAAAATATCAGCGATAGAACATGCACAGTGGAAATACTGTTGCATCAAACGTAATGTTTTGCCTTTCTCGTGGTTATCATTTGGATACAGAACTTTCGTTACGTTACCAGCATCAATTAAAGCGTGCTGTGCTTCAAAGTAATCGCCATTATTAAAACTTGCAAGGCTGAATGGTGCTTTTGCACGACATTCCCACAAACGTAATGGATAAACTGTATCACTTTGGTAACCAACAATTGGTAAATCCCAAGGCATACCTTCAACAGACATACCTGGCACCCAACGACGTTTCTCTTGACCATTTTCAGTGTAGGTTTCTACATGGCCATAAAAACCAACGTGTTGTGCAAAATCAGGACGAGCCACTTCCCAAGGATAGCCTTCTACACCACACCACGCATCAGGCGCTTCTTTTTGGCGGCCATCTTCAAAAGATTGGCGGAACAAACCGTACTCATAATGCAAACCGTAGCCAATCGCTGGATATTCTTGCGCAGCTAATGAATCCATAAAACACGCAGCTAAACGGCCAAGACCACCATTGCCTAATGCAGGATCACGCTCTTCTTCTAATAAATCCGTTAAATTATAACCAAGCTCACCCATCGCTTCAGTGATCTCTTCATAAAGACCCATACTGATTAGGTTGTTTCCTGTTAGACGTCCAATTAAAAACTCTAAAGATAGGTAGTTTACGCTGCGTGCGTTTTTAATTTTTTCATCATTTTCTGTCGCAACAAGATCAAATGTCGTTAATTCAGCTAGAGCTTTACCCATTGCTAAATACCATACTTTAGCACTCGCTGTTTTTTCATCTGCAGCGAATGTTGTCACTAAGTGCTGCTTTACAGAGGCTTTAAACGCCGCTTTATCGAATTTCTCTATGTTATTCGTTTTCATCTTAAATCTCTCACGAAGGTTCATAATCAACTGTTATCAATCCTGCCTTGTTCGTATAAGAGTCACATCCTCCTTTTTGGGGGATGAGATAAGGGTGAGATAAAGGCGTAGTCCTAATTAATCAAATAACGTGTGACACGACTCAAAGTTTGTAGGCTGACAGTAAAAACCCGCGTGATATTGGACACGTTTTTACAGCATAAAAAACAAAATGATAACAAGGTCACAAATTTAAAGATTAAATAAAACTATTTAAAAAACGTATTAAATAAAACTCATGTATAAATTCATCAAGATAAAAATAAAGGTTTGATCACATTTATAGGGCGTAGTGGATAGATTAAATCTCATTATTGGGGATAATCAGCTCAGTATTTTTTAAAAGAACAATAATTATGTTAATACCATCGAAACTGCATTTTCCAAGACGATTACATAATGCCATTCTCCGTCAACGTGTTTTAGATACGCTAGAGAATGCGATGCATTACAAACTTGTTTTATTTCGATCTCCGGCTGGCTACGGAAAAACAACCATGGCTGCACAGTGGTTATCAGACAAAGACGCTACTGGTTGGTATAGCCTAGATGAGAGTGATAATGATGAATATAAATTTGCAAAATACTTTGTACAAACAATAAGTAATGCAACTCATACTGAATTATCTCACTCCAAAGCGTTAACTGAAAAACGTCAATTTGCTTCATTATCAAGCTTATTTTCGCAAGTATTTACTGAGCTAATCTCGTTTCAAGATGAAGCTTATATCGTTCTCGACGATTACCACTTAATTACCAATGACACCATTCACCTTGGTCTAAAATTCTTCTTAAAACACCTTCCAGACAATTTGACACTGGTAATAACAAGTCGCTCTCAGCCACCTCTAAATACAGCAAATCTACGTGTGAGAGACTTATTAATTGAAATTGATAATCAAAGTTTAGCATTTGACCAATCAGAAACATCTCTATTTTTCAATCAACGTCTAAACGAAAATATTGACCAAGAAGCCATTACTCATGTTCGTGAACATGTTGAAGGCTGGCCATCTGCACTCCAATTGATTGCACTGCACAGTATTCAAAACAATCAATCTTTAAATAATTCAGCACAAGTCATGGCGCAATTAAACCATGCGCATTTATGGGATTATTTAGCGGAAGAAGTGTTTGATCATTTGGATCAAGAAACGCAACAATTTTTAATGCGTTGTGCTGTTTTTGATCATTTTAATACCACACTACTATCCAAAGTAACGCAACGGAAAGATGCGCAGTTGCTTATTGAAAATCTAAACCGATTTGGATTGTTTATTAACACAAATGGTGAGCAAGGTGATTGGTATAAATTCCATAATCTCTTTGCTGAGTTCTTAACCCATCAAAGACAAAACCACCTAGCACATGAAGAAATTGATCTACAAAAATACGCAGCAGAAGCTTGGCTTGAACATGACAATATATATCAAGCACTTCGTCATGCTAAAAACGCCAAAGATGATATTCTGATCGCTAATATACTTACGCAACATGGCTGGCATTTATTTAATAATGGGGAACTTTCTTTATTAGAAACCACCATTTCAGATCTTCGTCCTGAGGTATTATTTACCTCTCCTCGCCTTGTTATTATTCGCGCATGGTTAGCTCAAAGCCAACATAATTATCTACAAGTGGATGATCTACTTTCTGAAGCCCAAAGAGAAATGGCAGATCGCAACATTGTTCTTGATAGACATATGCAAGGAGAGATTGATGCACTTCGAGCACAGGTTGCTATCAATAAAAATGAACCTGAAGCTGCACTTGCCTTTGCAGAAAAAGCACTTGAAGAGTTAGAAACCAATAAATACCGCAGCCGCATCGTCGCAACATCTGTTATTGGTGAATATCACCACGTTTCAGGAAACCTTGCACAAGCACTCGCTCTAATGCAGCAAACTGAAAAAATGGCCATGACCTATGGCATTTATCATCAAGCTTTGTGGGCAATCTTACAACAAAGTGAGATTTTAATGGCACAAGGGTTTATGCAAGCGGCTTTTGATCTTCAAGATAATGGATTCAAATTAATTGAAGACCAAGATTTACACCAGTTGCCATTGCATGAATTTTTACTTCGCTCTCGTGCACAAATTTACTGGTTCTGGTTCCGTTTTGATGAAGCTGAACAATGTACTTGGAAAGGCTTAGATGTTCTTTCTCCTTTTGATGAAACAAAACATTTACGTGGCTATTCAATGCTTGCACGCTTGGCCGTTGCTCGTGGTGAACTCGATAAAGCTGAACGATATCTAGATAAATGCCAACAGCTACTTGGACAATCTGATTATCATATTGACTGGAAAGCAAATGCCTCTTCAGCTCAACTTTTCTATTGGCAAGCGAAAAATAATTCAGAAGCCATTCAATATTGGTTAGCCCAAGCAGAAAGACCAGAAACTCGCTGTAATCACTTTACCCAACTGCAATGGCGCAACATTGCACGAGCTCAATTCCACCTAGGTGATATTGATACTGCAATTGAAACACTACAAACATCTCAGGCTATTGCTCAACAACATAAATTGCTCACCGATATCAATCGTAATGCGATCTTAGCTGCAATATTACTGTATGAAAATAAACAGATTGATGAAGCGGTTGAAGCAATGCACCTTGCAATTAAGCAATCAAACCAAACTGGAATCATCGGTAGTTTCTTAATGGCGGGACGAAACGTTTTAAAACCACTTGGAAAATTACAACAAAAAGGTAATGTTACTGAGCTTGAAAAACATCGAATTGAACAATTACAGAAAGCACTCTCAAACAATGAACGCTCTCGCTCTGCGCATTTTGACGAAGCTTTTATTGAAAAAGTATTAAATACACCAGAGGTTCCCGAACTAATAAGAACGAGCCCACTCACCCATCGTGAATGGCAAGTGTTAGGTCTTATTTATTCTGGCTTTAGTAATGAACAAATTGCAGCTGAATTTGATGTCGCACCAACAACAATTAAAACTCACATTCGTAATTTGTATCAAAAACTGAATCTTCCAAATCGAAAAGCCGCTATCGCTATGGCTGACGAATTAGTAGGAATGATGAAGTAATCAAATTTACGACATTTTTTACACAGAACTTATGTATAATCATGCCATCTTCATGCATTGTGCATAAGTTTTTTATTTGTATCGAGATAAAATGAATTATTTAACAACGTTCTTTAAAGGTATGGCAATGGGAGCTGCTGATGTGGTTCCGGGTGTATCGGGTGGTACGATTGCTTTTATTACTGGCATTTATGATACGCTTCTAGAAAGCATTCGACGTATTAATCCATCAATTCTAGGTTTATGGAAACGCGAAGGTTTTAAAGCAGCATTTAACCACATTAACGGCTTCTTTCTTATTTCTCTATTTGGTGGGATCTTAACAAGTATTCTGACATTAGCGAAATTCATTACGTGGATGTTGCACACTCACCCTATTCCATTATGGTCGTTCTTCTTCGGCTTGATCCTGATTTCAATCGTACATATTGCGAAACAGATTGAAAAATGGTCTTTAGATCGCTTTGTTATGTTATTTGCCGGAGCAGCGTTTGCTTATAGCATTACGGTTCTCAACCCGATGACAATGACTCCATCGACATTCACTTATATTCTTGCGGGTTCTATTGCTATTTGTGCGATGATCTTACCAGGTATTTCAGGAAGCTTTATTCTTCTACTTATCGGTATGTACGGTCCTGTACTTGGGGCTGTTAAATCTCTTGATTTGGTGACTATGGGACTGTTCGCATCAGGCTGCTTAATTGGCTTATTAAGTTTCTCACATGTCCTTTCTTTCCTACTAAGAAAGTTCCGTGATATTACGCTAATTTTCCTTACAGGCTTAATGGCAGGCACATTAGGTAAAATCTGGCCTTGGAAAGAAGTGTTAGAATGGCGCATTAATTCAAAAGGTGAGCAAGTTCCACTAATAGAGCAAAACCTATCTCCATTTAACTACGAACAAGTAACGCAGCAACCTGCACTCATTGGTTTCGCAGTATTTGGCGTTATTTTAGGTATTGGTTTAGTTCTAGGGCTTGAAATGTACGCTAAGAAAAACGAGAAAGAATCGTAATTGATTGGTGCAAACTGATACATCAATAGATACAAAAAAGGAGCATTCAATATGCTCCTTTTTTACATCTGTAATACGACTAATATTAATTAGTGATGATTTGGCTCACGAAGATAAATAATCCAGTAACCCATACCAACGAAGATGCCACCACCAATGATATTACCAATCGTTACTGGGATAAGGTTATTAATCACAAAATTATGTAATGTTAAATCTGCAAAATCCAATGCAGAATAACCACTTGCTGCCCAAAACTCAGGAGAAGCAAAAGTTTTAATGCCAATCGCCATTGGGATTTGGAACATATTCGCAATACAGTGCTCAAAACCTGCTGATACAAACATTGCTACAGGTAAGATCATAACCAAAATTTTATCTGTTAATGTACGACCTGAAAACGTCATCCATACGCCAACACAAACTAATACGTTACACATAAGACCGAGTGCAACTGCTTGCCAAAAACCATGGTGCAACTTGTGTTGTGCAATTTTCATTGTATTGATACCAACCGCACCACCGTCGTTCATGTATTGTTTTGCAACTAACATGATACCAACAAGTAGCATGGCACCAATAAAGTTACCAACATACACAACAGCCCAGTTCGCACATAGGTTTTTCCAGCTGATTTTACCACTTGCGCGAGCAACTAAAGTTAACACCGAGCTGGTAAATAATTCACCACCGGTTACCACAACTAAAATAAGACCAAGACTGAAAGCCAAACCGCCAACAAAATGGGACATACCCCATGGCATTGATTCAGCACCAGTAGTTACTGTGGTATAGAAGATAAAAGCAATACCGATATGTATTCCGGCAGTAATTGCTAATAAAAATGATTTAAATGGATCTTTGGTTGCTTTTGCTACGCCAACTTCAGCAGCGCGTTCTGCCATTTGTGGCGGTAGTAAAGAATCGAATTGGTTCATAGTAGAAACATTTTGATACAAGTGAATAGGAGGGTCGGATAATCCTCCTATTTTGTTCGGAATACAAGCAATTTTATTATTGAAGAGTATTAATTTTAAGATTTGAATAAAGTATAAAAAAATATTTATTGAAACTAATAAATAAGCACTGATTAAGTAAAAATAAGATTTAAATTTTGATATCTATGCTTTCTCTATGACGACGATCTTTGTTTACTCTACGATCATACAACACAGGTTTCGATGGATACGTTCGTCGCTCTTCTTTTTTTCTAAGCTCTGCTTGGTAGGTTCCATCCACATCTACGGTATCAATAATTTTTTCATCAACATTTGGTAAGGATTTTTTACTCATATCCCCTCCTTAACTCTTCTTTTTTTACAAAATAGCAATTGTTACTTATTTGTTATTATTAACATAACAAGGGCAATTAACCAAGTGATCATTCACAACCCCCGTTGCTTGTAAAAAGGCATAACAAATTGTAGACCCTACAAATTTAAACCCTCGTTTTTTTAAATCTTTACTTAATTTGTCGGATAATTCCGTTGTTGCAGGTACTTCAGACATCCCTTCCCAATGATTGATAATCGGTTTTTGATCGACATAAGCCCAAAGATAATTTGAAAAACTGCCGAATTCTTGTTGTATCTTTATAAAAGCATTCGCATTCGTAATCACTGAATTAATTTTAAGTCGATTACGTATAATTCTGGAATCTTGCATTAAGGCTTCCACTTTATTTTGGTCATATTGAATTATTTTTTGTAAATCAAAATCATCAAACAATAATCGATAACCTTCTCGCTTTTTCAAAATTGTCGACCAACTTAGTCCAGCTTGCGCTCCTTCTAATATCAAATATTCAAACAATTCATGATCAGAATGAACCGGAACACCCCATTCATTATCATGATATTCCCTATCTAAATCAGAAACCTCCGCCCAACTACATCGCTCTTTTCTCATTTACCTACCAACCTTTTTTTATACAATTTAACTGAGTTCACACAACAGATAATGTCTACCCACCCAAATTTTAACTTATGCTACCATTCGTTAACGAGTTTAGTTGAGTCGATATATATGAAAGCATTCACAGTTTTAATCAAAGCCTTTCTTATCTTATTACTATTTTGTACTGGTTTTTTCTTTACTGAAATAAGCACTTATGTAAAAAGCTATATAAGTCCAAAAATTCAACTTAATAATACTTGCCATTTATCAACACAAGTTTGTCAGCAAAATGACATATCCATCATTCTTGAAAAGGATACGCTAACTCCTCTACAGCCTAGTTCTATTTCAGTGAACTGGCCAAACAATAATGCCGACAGCCTTACTATTACGTTACAAGGTTATGACATGGCAATGGGCAATCCTACATTTAAATTATTACCCAATGCAGACAAAAGCTATTCTGGCGATATTTTACTTCCTATTTGTACACAAAATACCATGATTTGGGTCGGAACAATTAGTGATGGTAAGACCTCTATTAATGTTTCGTTAAAGGCAGAACAATGAAAAAACTCTTAATTATCATCATTATTATTTCATCAGGGTTTGGGTTAAAGCAGCTCTATTTATCAAAGACAGCCAACAGCACTCAGCTTTATGGTGCGAAAAATCAACCAATAAACCTTCTTGATGAAACCGATCCTAGAATACGTATTGTTTATTTTGGCTTTACTCGATGCCCCGATGTTTGCCCGACATCTTTAGCTATGCTATCAGGCGCATTGAATCAAATTGATAAAACCACCTTATCTCAATTTAGACCTGTATTTATCACGTTAGACCCAGAGCGAGACGATGCCAAGCATGCCGCTGAATATGCCCACTACTTTCATCAAACAATCGAAGGTAGTTCTGGTTCTCTTCAGACCATTACACAATTAGCTGAACGTTATGGCGTCGTTTTTCGTAAATCTGAACTACCTGAATCTGAATTAAAGTACACCATAGATCACTCA
The DNA here is from genome assembly GCF_009727955.1 of Aliivibrio fischeri. Lineage (GTDB taxonomy): Bacteria > Pseudomonadota > Gammaproteobacteria > Enterobacterales > Vibrionaceae > Aliivibrio > Aliivibrio fischeri_A. The sequence goes on from NZ_WOBR01000010.1 coordinate 202,105, forward strand.
TCTTACTTTTATTTTTTAAAACCAGATGGCACCTTACTTACCAAAGTGCCACACACCATGACACCAGAACCCATAGTGAAAGCAATTAATGAACTTTCGCAGCTATAACGACACTTTAAAAGGAATATTAACCATGAAAAAAACATTACTTGCTCTTAGCGCCCTATTTATTAGTTCGACTTCTTTCGCACAGAGTGAATTGATTATCGAAAATCCATATGCACGAGCGACGCCACCAAATGCAGTAAATAGTGCCATTTTCATGACCATTAAAAACGATGGAGATAAAGATCGAACACTGGTATCTGCGACAACATCAGCCGCAAATAAAGTTGAACTTCATACTGTGATAAAAAGCGATGGCATGATGAAAATGCGCGAAGTAGATTCAATGACAATAGCAAAAAACTCAGAGACGGTTTTAAAACCTGGCGGATTACACATCATGCTTTTTGAACTAACTGGCCCACTCAAAGAAGAGCAATTTATTGATGTAACGCTTAACTTTGCAAACGGTGATAAAGAAGTATTTAAAGCACCTGTTAAGAAAGTCATGGCTGGAATGAAGCACAAAATGTAATCATGTCTTATTAGTAAGTCAGCATGTCCGATTGGAGATATATGTAATTAATTGTACCTGTCAAACTGCATCCCATTATCCTCTGATGAGATGCAGTTCACATGTATTATCTTTTACCGCTATTCACCGTACTCATTTGGGGCGGAAATTCTATCATCAATAAAATGGCAGCTTCTGCTATCGAGCCAAGTGCGATGAGCTTTTATCGTTGGGCTTTTGCCATGCTGATTTTAACTCCGTTTTGCTTACCGTCTGTTATAAAATCTCGTCATGTGATCCGTCCATATTTAAGTAAATTGGCTTTCTTAGCATTACTAGGAATGGTGTTAAACCAATCTCTTGGTTACTACGCAGGTTTAACGACTACGGCTTCAAATATGTCGTTAATCACTTCACTAGTGCCATTAATCAGTATCTTTCTTAGCTTACCGTTATTGGGTAAACGCATTTCAGCATTAAGTATTGTCGGTGCAGTCATTTCACTTGCAGGTTTAACATTTATGCTTGGTCATGGAGATATGACTTTCTTTTTACACCAACCAATTACAGAAGGTGATGGCTTGATGGTACTAGCAGCTCTCGCTTATGGTGCCTATTGTGTATTATTAAAACGCTGGAAAATGCCAATTACTAACTGGCAACTTATTTATATGCAAGGGATCTTCGCTGTCGCTATGCTAACGCCATTGTGGTTAACAAGTGATAGTCTATTACCAACAGAAAGCTCAATTCCACTCATCATGTACGCTTCAATTGCCGCTTCTATCTTAGCGCCTTGGATGTGGGTAAAAGCGATTGATGTTATTGGTGCAGAATCAAGTGCAATGTTCATGAATTTACTACCAGTAGTTGCGGTATCGTTAGCTGCAATCCTACTAGGTGAGAAGATTGAAAGTTATCATCTGATGGGCGGAATAATGGTTATTTCTGGTGTTATATTGGCTCAAATTAAAACCAAGAAAGCCAAACAAGAAGCAAGCGTTCTCGTTAAAGCCTAATTAAAATTTCTAGTTTACATACATAATAAAGCCGACTATTAATGTCGGCTTTTTAATACAAAGAATAAGTCATTTAACAACGATTACACTTTCCCGATTTAGATTGATATTCGATTAAATTCCCTTGAACATCTATAGAGAAATCACAACAATCCGTAAATAAGCCATGTAATTTTTCACGGCTTTTCTTTACCCTCGATTTTAACGTTGAGTATTTTAATCCATGCTTTTCCGCATACTCTTTTTGAGATATTCCTTCGATTTCAATAGCTGATAATAATTCAGCATCTTCATTCGACAGCTGTTCAATAAAAGGCAAAAGGCATCGTGAAAGCTCTTTCATCACTTGCTCTTCATTTTCTTCATCAAACCATAAATCATCAGCTAGTAACTCTGTGCGCCTGTTATTTTGGCGGTAAAAATCAATAATCGTATTATTGGCTATTTGAAATATCCATGATTTTACTTTTTTAGCATCCGAGATCGTTTTAAGATTTTTATGTGTTTTAATCAAGATCTCTTGAAGCAAGTCTTCAACATCTTCAGGATTAGAAACTTTGCTGCGTAAAAACGCTTTTAAACTTGATTGATACTCGAACCAAATCACTTCTAATTTCATATAAATTACTTACCTTTATACTTTCTAATTTTTAGGCGATACAAACAACTTAAGGTAACCAATAATTGATTACCTTAATTAAAGTCTACTATTTGTTGCTATGAATACAACTAATTACAGCATGAGCTTGAATCAGTTGAACAACGTCCTTCTGCACATTTCGCCTCTATACCATTCATTACATGAGCTAAATAGGTATTTTTTAAATAAAAACCACTAAAGGTTGCAACGAAATCTTGCGGTACTGTTTTCTCTGCTAGACCAGAGTCAATAAGTGAAGCCTGCCATTTTTGAACTTTAGGGAAACCATCAAGCATATCAAACCCTGATTGATCTTTAATGACAACTGCACGATGTAGCAATGGAAGCCAAGCAATATCAACATTTGAGATATAGTCGCCTTTAAAAAACAACGAATCACTCAATTTACCTTCTGCCTTAGCGAACGCTTTAGAAAGATTAGCCAAACGTGTTTCAAAGGTTTCTTTATCTTTACTTGCCATGGTTCCACATTGCGGCATGTAATGTTTACTAGCTTGATATGACCATGCACGATCAATTGCTCGCTGTTCTGGTGTCATATCTTCAATTGGAGCGTACTTATCATCAAGGTATTCAACAATAGCGTCCGACTCAAACAACACGGTCTTATCCGCTGTAATCAATACTGGTACTTGACCATTTGGCGCAATATCCAAGAACCACTGTGGTTTATTATTCAATTCAATGTATTCAATTTCAAACGGCACATTCTTTGTTACTAACGCTCCCATTACACGTTGTACAAATGGGCAATTTTTAAAGCTAATTAATTTAATCATGGTGTTACTCCAAAGTGGTTCGTTATTTGTATTTACATCTATAAGACGAAACCAATTTAGAAAAGACGACATTTTAATAAAAAAAATCCCCATCAAAAATGATGAGGATTAGATATGATTAAAAACGCTCAATAAACTAATGCGTTACTTGCTCATGATGTTCAATTAACTGCTTATGTAATACATCTTTTAGTTCCATACGCTGGCGCTTTAATGCATGCATACTATCATCGCCAATTGGGCTACCTGATATCTCTAATTGTCGAATGTCATAATCAAGTTGATGATACTGTTGGAGAGCAGCTTTAAATTTAGGATCATCATGATTAAGCTGAACAATATCCAATTTAAGCTCTGGAAAATCTAAGATAAAAGCGTGGTTTTCATTTAGCATTGGCACTTCCTTTTCTATCAGATTACCTATCAGTATAGGAGCAATCCATCAAAAGAAATGTGCCGCATCACTCAAAGTTAATCGCGAATCTTCTAGCAGATACTAACCTTCTGCAAGTTGGTCTTCGTGCTTCGCCACTTTATGTCCATCTTCTGTACAGCCCTCTTTCCAGTAGCTGCTAATATAAAGTTCGTCTTTATCGACTTCCTTTTCATTACGGAAATACGTACGAAGCGCTCTCATGTTGTTAAATTCACACGCACTCCATACAGCAACTCGACCGGCTTTCCACTCTTGTAAGCGAACCGTATCTGTTAATCCTTTCTCATCAGATTTAATGACCCATACAAGCTCAATACCTTGTGGTTTCGCTAGATCTTGCTTATCTGATGGATGGTTAATTTCAATAACCGCATAACCTATTGCCGTTGCAGGCAAAGCTTCAAGTTTTGCAGACAATGCAGGTAACGCTGTCATATCAGCAACTAAAAAGAACCAATCTGCTTCTGCATTTAATCCTTTGATACTTCCTGGGCCAGCAATTGAGATCGTATCACCACTAACGGCATTTTGAGCCCAAGCAGAAGCAAAGCCTCCAGTTTCAGCTGTCATGATCTTATTCGCATGGTGATGGCGAACAAAGTCCACATCTAGCTCATTTTGCTCTTTCCTCAAATTACGCACGGTATAAGTACGCATCATAGGACGAGTCCCGTCAGGAATTCCAGAAAGATCGGTTCCGCCATTTTCGTTAAACAGCAGCTTGATGTAACCGCCTTCACTTTCCATATTAAAATCAGATAGATCTTCAGCTTTAAACGTAATGCGCTGCATATTAGAAGTAAATTGCGCACTCTTTAAGACAGTCAGTACACGTGGTGAGGGTTTGTTACTCATAACTTAATCCTTTATTGTCCGTAATACATACAAATACGTTGTCCATTCACTTCATGGATATCAAACTCGGTTTCATATATTTCAGACAACACCTCTTTTCTGATCACTTCAGCAACGGTACCATTTGCGACCACTTTGCCTTTTTTAAGTGCCACTATATTGTCTGAATAGCATGATGCAAAATTAATATCGTGAATAACAATAACAACGGCTTTACCTAGTTCATGAGCCAACGTCTTAATGTTTTTCATGATTTGCAATGAATGTTTAATATCTAAGTTATTTAGCGGTTCATCTAAAAATACATAATCCGTATCTTGGGCAACAACCATAGCGATAAATGCCAATTGACGTTGACCGCCACTTAATTGGTCTAAATATTTATTCTGAATAGGTTCAAGATCTAAATAGCGAATCGCTTTATCCATCACTTCATTATCGTGCTTTGTGAGTTTTCCTTGGCTATATGGAAAACGACCAAAGGCAACAAGTTCACGAACCGTAAAACGCATATTTAAATTATTAGATTGTCGAAGTACCGCTAATTTTTTTGCGAGTGCTTTAGTGTCCCAATCCACCACTTCTTGGTTTTCGATGAGTACACTACCGCTGTCTTTTACTAATAAACGACTTGCCATGGATAACACGGTACTTTTACCTGCTCCATTAGGACCAATGATCGACGTAACTTCGCCTTTAACAAAAGAAGCGGAAGCTTGGTCTACTACTTTTTGCTGACCAAATGATTTAGATAGTTGAGATAATGAAATCATACGTTTCTCTATTGAATTTTTTGTCTAACTAACAGTGATAAGAAGTACAAACCACCGATAAAATTAATTACTACGCTTAATGTCGTTTCAAACTTAAATATGTTTTCGATAACCCATTGGCCTGAAAGCAACATCGACATTGCCATTAAACTGCTTCCCAACAACAAAGTACGATGACGATAGGTATGAAAAAACTCTTTCGCTAAATTAGCTACTAATAAACCAAAGAACATGACAGGACCAACTAATGCCGTTGAAACCGAAATTAAAATTGCAACTAAGATAAGTACTTGTTTTGTCACTTTGCTAACATCAACACCCAAACTGGTCGCGTTATCATTATCTAACCAGAACACATCAAGAATATTCGACATTCTAAAAAGAATCGTACTAATAAGAAGTAATGGAATTACACAAAAGTAAACGAGATCTTTATTAATGTTATTAAAACTTGCAAACATACTCGATTGAATCGAAGCAAAATCATTTGGATCGACTAACATCGTGAAGAAAGAAGAAATATTAGAAAATAGCTGTCCGAAAATCACCCCAAGCAATAATAAAGTAATTACGTTACTGTTATTTTTCTTGAAATAAAATCCAAATAACAATAAAGAAAACCCGACCATTATCACTACTGACATCGCAAAGTTTAAAAATGGATTTAATATGAAAACACTAAAGCTACCAAAAATAACAACAACCAATACTTGAGTAAGTAAATACAAGGCATCAAAGCCCATGATACTTGGTGTTAAAATACGATTATGCGTAATGGTTTGAAAAACCAAAGACGATTGAGCAATGGCAATACTGGCTAAAATCATCGCTAATACTTTAGGTACACGACGTGACAAAAAGTATTCATAATTTGAGGCATCAAGCCCAATACCAATAAACAAAAAGGTGAATAACACGGTAATGAAAGCCAATGCCGTTAATTTAATTGAATCAGACATTTTGCTTACCTTTTACGATAAAGAAAATAAACACCACTCCACCAAGAATACTGATGATCATAGAAATAGGAATTTCATAAGGGAAAATGATCACACGTCCCACAACATCGCACGCAAGAATTAATATCGCACCAACAATAGCTGTTAATGGAATATTTCTACGCAAATTATCACCATAAAATTGTGCCACTAAGTTAGGAACAATGAGACCAAGGAAAGGCAATTGGCCAACAATCATTACTACTGTTGCCGACATAACAGAAACTAAAATAATGCCAAGAAATAGAATTTGCTTGTAATTCAAGCCAATATTAGTTGCAAAGTCTTTACCCATGCCAACCGCAGATAAACGTGTTGCATACCAATAGCTGATCACTGAGATAGGGATTGCGATATACAGAAGTTCGTAATTACCTTGAAGAATGTTGGCGAAGTTTGCCACTGTCCACGCAGAAAGGTTTTGTACTGCATCGTATTTATAGGCAACAAATGTTGCAGCAGAAGAAACAACGTTACCAAAAATAATACCGATGAGCGGTACATAAATGGCATTTTTGAATTGAATACGATGAATAAACTGAATGAAAAGAAGCGTGCCACCAATTGCCATTGCAAAAATAAGCAGTAAATTATCACCATGCCCAAAGAGAACTAAACTCAATACATAGCCCAACATAGCACATTCGATGGTGCCAGAAGTTGATGGTGCTGCAAATCGGTTTTGACTTATCTGTTGCATGATTAAACCGGCAATACTCAAACCTGCACCAGATAATAAAATCGCTAATAAACGTGGTAAACGACTTACCATAAGAAGTTCTAAAGCTTCCGTATCACCGCGGAATATAGCCGACAGCGGTAAATCAGCAACGCCAATAAATACCGAAGCAAAACTCAATACAATAAGAACAAGCAATAACTTTTTCAAAGCTAACCTCAGCCTGCACAAAGCGTGCTATTTCAATGAAACAACACGCTTTACAGTAGAATTAGAAGTAAATTTAAAGATGAATAGATTGTTTTACATCAGCAATCATTTGATCGGTTGCTGTAACACCAGAAATCGCTAAATACCATGCATTAATGTCTAGGTAAGTTAAACTACCGTTCTTATATGCATCAGTTGCTTTTACTAATGGGTTAGCAAACTCTTCACGTGTACGACTTTTATCTTTATTGATCAATTTATCTTTATCAATAATTAGTAGGTTTGATGGGTTTACATCACGGATAAATTCATACGACACCAAATCACCATGGCGAGATTCTTTAATACCCTCTACCGCCTCTTTAAATCCAAAGTCTTTATAAATAGAAGAAAAACGCGATTGAGCTCCGAAGGTTGTGATATTACCACCAGCACTCATAACCGTTAATGCAGCAACATTATTTGCTTTATTGTGTTCAGCAATAGCTTTAAATTCAGCATCTACGCTAGCGATTTTCGCTTCAACTTTATCTTGAATTTCAAAAATATTACCTAGCATACGCCATTGTTGTTGTGTACTTTTCCAATAGCTCGTAGAGTCAGCGGCAAATACGATTGTTGGTGCGATTTCAGACAGATCTTTATACGCTTTCACCGCTCGTGAACCAATAATGATCACATCCGGCTTTTGCATGTAAATAGTTTCAAAATCAGGCTCACTTAAGCTACCAGAAGAAGCATATTCTTTCGTTTTATACTTTAGTAAGTAAGAAGGCATTGTCGTTGCCTGAGTTACCGCTACTGGTTTAATACCAAAATAATCAATCGCATCTAACGTTCCAGTACCAATAACAACAACACGTTGAGGTTTTGTCTCAAGTGTCGTTTTGCCTAATTGATGAGAAACGGTAATCGTTTCAGCATAACTTGATGCAGAAACTAATAAACCAAATAACATTGTAGCGATACTTTTTTTCATATTCTTTACACTCAAGTGATAACTATTCGTATTTCGATTCACTATAATGAAAATGGTTATTATTAACCAGAATAAAAAAGTAAAGATTGTAAAGGCGTAAAAAATATAAGGCTATTAGAAGAGAATTGGGATAATTGCGGTTTTATAGACAAGAAAAAAGGCCATTATAGGGGGAATGATAATGGCCTTAAAAATACATAGCTGGTTTTCTTTAGTGCAAGTGTCTCTTCGTTACTTCACATGAAAGAGTCTCATGATCAAACAAGAAACGAAACGCGTGCGAGTTAAAATATTTCCCGTCACTCCATAACACTTCACCAAAGATCTTGCAGAGATCCATGTCTGAAGCTGAACCTTTCTTATCGATTAATCCAATAACAGATAAAACTTGGCTCTCTATATCCTTGGGACAATTTTTAATTGACCATTTATGAGTCATACTCATTTTTTCCATAATAATAACTAGCCTAATGTGTTTTTATTTATTGTGCTCAAGTCACAAAACACAGTTTAACCCAATGATAACTTAAATCAAGCTTTTTTGTGACTTAAGTCTCACAAAGTAAAATTACTGACAAATTATAGAAGTATAAATAATCAAAAATGAGACCTTTATCATTGATATTTTACATATTTAACACATAAAAATGGCGTTGTATTAATACAAACGCCTTTAATCTACCACTTTAGTGTTAATGCAAGTTATTGGTATTTAAGGATATTTACTTTCTAGGAATGACATAATATCGGCAGACTCATACATCCACTGTGTTTCACCATTTTCATTATCAATGCGTAAGCACGGTACTTTTATTCTTCCACCTCCCGCTAACAAAGCGGCTCTGTGCTCTTCATTATTTTTTGCATCTCGCAATTCAATATTCAGTGATTGACGTTTAATCGTTCGACGCACTTTCACACAAAAAGGACACGCTTCAAATTGGTACAAAGAATAGTTTACTGTTTCTGCATCAATTTCAGCTTGTTTAACAGGATCTCGCTTAACTCCTGATGGGGAAAAGACACAATCCAAACCTAAAATAACTTTACCAAGCACGAAACGAATAGCTTTCATGTTTACTCTCCTAAATAATGCACTAGTAGATAACAACGTTGAGCAAATACATGTTAACTAATGCGAAATTATAATAATTATTGTTTTAAAGTTACTGGATTGTAACAGCTTTATTTATATAAAAAAAAGCCTCAAAAGAAATCATCTTATGAGGCTTTAAGTTTATCGTTGTTAAAAGGCTAGAATTTATTCAAACTCAACAAGGTTACGTTCAAACTCTTCATGCTGTTTTAGTACTTTATCTTCAGGCTTACCTGTTAACTTACTAACGGCAATAATTGCAATCGTTGCAAAGATAATTCCAGGAACAATCTCATAGACATCAAATAAACCGCCAGTTAATTGCTTCCAAACAACAATCGTTACCCCACCAACAATAATACCAGCGAGAGCGCCATTACGATTCATTCCTTTCCAATAGAGGCTAAGTACAATCGCAGGGCCAAATGCAGCACCAAAACCTGCCCATGCATAAGATACAAGACCAAGAACAGAACTATCAGGATTCATTGCCAATAATAAAGCGATAACAGACAAAGCAACAACAGCGAAACGACCCACATTTACGATCTCTTTGCTTGTTGCGTCTTTCTTCACTAATTGTTTGTATAGATCTTCAGATAGCGCAGAAGAAGAAACAAGTAATTGTGAATCCGCCGTACTCATGATTGCCGCCAAAATAGCAGCTAAGAGAATACCAGCAACCACTGGATGGAAAATCGCATTTACTAACAACATAAATACTTTTTCACCATCGATCACTTCACCTGGCATTGAGCTTGTGACATAAAGTAAGCCAACAAGACCAACAAGTACGGCGCCAAACATAGATAAAGCGGTCCATACAACCGCAATACGGCGAGCTGTGGTTAAATCTTTATTTGTACGAGAAGCTTGGAAACGAGCCAAAATATGTGGCTGTCCAAAATAACCAAGACCCCATGCAACTAATGAAATAATGGCAATCGCACTTAGTGGTTTACCATCCATTCCTGTCCATAAAGTCATTAACTCAGGGTTAATTGCAACAAGATCTGAACTCAATTGCCCAAAACCACCTTGCATAGCTGCAATAGGTACAATCATCAGTGCAGCAGACATCAAAAGACCTTGAACAAGATCCGTCCATGCTACTGCTAAAAATCCACCGAATAAGGTATATGAGACGACACATAATGTTCCAATTACCACAGCAATTTTATAATCTAAACCAAATACAGTCTCAAATAACTTACCACCAGCAACCAAACCAGAACTCGTATAGAAAAGGAAGAAAAGCAAAATGAATAGAGCTGAAATAGTTTGAATGAGTTTCGATTTATCATTAAAACGACGGGACAAAAACTCAGGAAGAGTTAATGAATCATCCGTTGTCATGCTATACGTTCTTAAACGTTTTGCACAAATTAACCAGTTTAGCCATGTTCCGACAAGCAAACCACCAGCAAGCCACAATGACTCTAAACCAGCAGCATAGGCGTAACCAGGTAGACCAAGCAGTAACCAACCACTCATATCTGACGCACCAGCTGACAATGCCGCAGGCCATGGACCTAGTGTTCTTCCCCCTAAAAAGTAATCTGATGAGCTACTCGTTCGCTTATATGCATATACCCCAATCGCTAACATCATTATCAAGTAAGCGATAAATGTGCCTGTAATGGCGAAGTTATTTTCAATCATTTTATTTCCTTTGTGTTATTGGCAGTAATTAACGTCATTCTTGCTATGTTGAGCTTTGCTCTATAGTTATGGTGCAAAAATGACGGTGTAATATTCATCCTATTGAATATCAGTGGTTACCACCTCCAAGTTCCAGCAGTGTAGCGTTACCACCTACCGCTGTGACATTAATTGTTCGAGTGCGCTCTGTAATAAAGCGTAGAACAAAATGAGGGTCAGTAATGGTTGTTAAGCTTTCTTGATCCGTTTCTGCGATCAATTGCGCTAATAACCCTTCTCTTTGTGCTAATTGTTGATTCAATTCAATTTCTTTTTGAACATCTCCAACAAAACAAACACCAGCTAATCGATCATTATTTATGTCTACCGTCTCTCTATCAACTTGCTGAACAGTAAATTCAGGTACATGCACTTCATGTAAACTATTAACAATGATAGAGGCCACTTCAGAGTCTTCACTCGAAAGGGCGACAATAATAGCGTTTCCGGCTACTAATGCAGCAGTTATTTGACCAATTAATGCAACAACCGATGAATTTTTACTCGATGTGATGTAAAAAACACCTCTTGGAGCGGTATAGAGTTCATTGCTTTCACCTGTAGGCCCAGGCATTAACTCAATTTCGGTAATAAGATGTTGTGCTCGCTGACATTGATAACGAACCATTTTAGCTGCAAGTACACCAAAATGTGGATTCTCAGCCAGCTGATTTGCCCAAGTAAGCAATTTTTCAATTCGAAGTGATGCAGATTCAGATTGCCACTCAACCAATCCTTGAGAAAGCACTGAATCAATGATTTGTGTCATTTTAGTCATGGAGTTCTCCTTTCTCATTTTGAAGTCGTTGTATTTGCTTTTGTATAACGAATTAAATAACGCGGTCCACCCGCTTTAGGTCCAGTCCCTGATAACCCTTGTCCACCAAATGGCTGAACACCAACGACGGCACCAACTTGATCACGATTGATATAGCAGTTACCAACTTTAATGTTTTTCTCTATTCGTGTGTATGTCACTTCATTCCGGCTATGGATCCCCATGGTTAATCCAAATCCAGTCGAATTAATCTCAGAAATTACTTTATCTATATCACTGGCCTTAAAACGAACAATATGAAGAATCGGACCAAACTGTTCATTTTCTAATTGTTTAATGGACTCAATTTCAAACGCACTTGGTGGAACAAAATCTCCCTTTTCAGACCAATTAGGCAGATCGGCTTGTGCAACCAATACCCCTTCTTTTGTCATTCTCTCAATGTGTGCCATCAGTTTATCTTTCGCACGCACATCAATAACCGGCCCAACATCAGTACTGTGCAACTCAGGCAACCCTACACTTAACTCGGCCATTGCCCCTTTAATAAGATTGATAATTCTATCGGCAATATCTTGCTGAACAAACAACACTCGTAAAGCAGAACAACGCTGACCGGCAGAAGCAAATGCTGAGCGCATTACATCACGCACCACTTGTTCAGGTAATGCGGTACTGTCGACTATCATGGCATTTTGGCCACCCGTTTCAGCAATAAAAGGGACAGGAGAAACCCCTTCGCCCTCAATTGAACGGTTCGCTAAGGTGCGATTGATAAGTTGTGCTGTTTCAGTTGAACCGGTGAAAGCAACGCCAGCAACACGGTGATCAGAGGTAAGTGGAGCACCAACGTTTTTTCCATCCCCCGGTAATAAATGTACCGCTTGCGGAGCTATTCCCGTCTCTAATAACAATTCAATAGCTCGAACTGCGATTAATGACGTTTGTTCTGCAGGTTTAGCTATAACCGTATTACCAGCGACTAATGCAGCAGTTACTTGACCTAAGAAAATAGCAAGAGGGAAATTCCAAGGACTAATACAAACAAAAACACCTCGGCCTTGGCGTTCAATTTGACGAGAAATGTCATCAAAGCCTACGATAGTTTCTGTTGTTGTAAAATTCAATTTAGCTTGAACTGCGTAGTAACGACAAAAATCCACCGCTTCACGCACTTCATCGATACTATCATGAATCGTTTTTCCTGCTTCTTTATGACATAAAGCGACAAGTTCAGGCATGTTCATTTCTAACTTATCCGCTAAAGCTTCAAGATAATCTGCTCGCTCTGCCACTGGCGTTTGCTGCCAAATAGGAAAGTAATCATGAGCAATATCTAACGCATTGGATACTTGTTCTTGTGAACTCCAGACCAATGAACCAACATCATTTCCACGATCATAAGGAGAACTAATCACATGAAGCGCAGAACCATGTTCCTTGATCATGCTTTCGTAATCTCTGATGTTATTCACGATTGGACCACCCTGCCAATACGTTTTCATTTGTTCTTCTACTTGACGTTCAAATGGGTGAGCTTCACTTTCAACATCTAAATTTATGCTATATGAATTTTTACGATCAGAGAAAATATATGGCGGTAGTGGAATTAATTGATTCTCTAATGATGGGCACGCTAATAAAGAATCAACAGGATGAACCGTTAAACTTTCAATTGGGCAATTCGCATCAACCAATCGATGAACAAATGAACTGTTCGCCCCATTCTCTAATAAACGTCTTACAAGATATGGTAGTAAATCTTTATGACTGCCTACAGGTGCATAAATACGAACACTGCGATTAAACATATCCATAGCATGTTCATAAAGTGCATCACCCATACCGTGCAGTCGTTGAAATTCGAATTCATCATGGGTTGCCATAGATGCAATTGCGGCAACCGTATGTGCATTATGACTAGCAAACTGTGGAAATATATTGCCCTTTACATGCTCACTTAATAAATACCGAGCACAAGCTAAATAAGATACATCCGTGGCTTCTTTACGAGTAAAAACAGGGTAACGAGCAAAACCAAACTGTTGTGACAATTTTAATTCGGTATCCCAATACGCTCCTTTAACTAGCCGTAATGGAATGGTATCTCCCTGCTCTTTTGCCAAAGCAGTTAACCAGACCAAAACAGGTAATGCTCGCTTTGAATAAGCCTGAACCACTAAGCCAAACTTTCCCCATCCTCGTACTATTTCGCTACGATAGAGTTTTTCAAATAATTCAAGAGATAACTCTAAACGATCCATTTCTTCAGCATCGATAGTAATACCCACATCCAATTCTCGTGCACGCTCTAATAATTGCAGCACAGATTGGTACATCTCACTCATGACTCGTTCTTTATTTGCAACTTCATAACGAGGATGTAAAGCAGACAATTTAATCGAAACCGTTGGTTCAGGAGAATTGGCAATACTTGCAGCACGACCAACACTTTCAATGGCCATTATATAATCTTTAAAATACTTATGAGCATCCGTTTGGGTTAATGCCGCTTCACCTAGCATGTCGAAAGAATAGGTATACCCTTTTTCTCGCATCGACAAACCTTTTTTCTGAGCTTCTTCTATGGTTCGTCCAAGTACGAATTGATGCCCCATTATTTTCATTGCTTGATTCATCGCTTGGCGGATCACTGGCTCTGAAAATTTATTAACGAGTCGACTCAATGCATTAGAAGGCGAACCATCCGCTTTGACATCCATAGAAACAACTTTGCCCGTTAAAAGAAGTCCCCATGTAGAAGCATTAACAAAGGTCGAATCTGAGTTTTTTAAATGAGACTTCCAATCTGCAACACTCAATTTATCTCGAATTAATGCATCCGCAGTCTCTGTATCAGGAATACGCATTAACGCTTCGGCAAGGCACATTAATAATATGCCTTCTTTCGTATCTAAGCTGTACTCTAGTAAAAGGGCATCTATCATTTGTACGGCTTTTTTATCGTCACGAACACGTTGTATCAACACTGCCGCATGCTTTTCCATCATGACGGCTTCACGTTCTGTCGGTTTAGCTAATGGCAGAAGCTGCTGCAACCATTTGGCTTCATCAACCATGTAGAGAGGGGAAATAGCAGACCATAATGATTCTAACGGTTGCTCAATTATAGATGAGGACAATACTTCTTTCGCTTGAAACATACCTGTTTCCTCTTGTTTATCTGACATGTTCAACTATAAAAACTAAACCTTATAGTTAAGCTAATTATTATTAGAGTTTATTGCGAAAGATTCTATTTTCTATTTGGCCAAAATACTTGTCAAAACCTCCGATTTAATTGCTAAATCATCCACCCAGTTACAAAATGAGAACAAAAGCAGTAATTTTTAATTACGAATAAAGTTCATATTACGATATTGAGTTGGGGATTCTCCCACTTTTTTCATGAAGGCATGACTAAAAGCACTTTGATTAGCAAAACCGGCTTGTTGTGCAATTTCACCAACAGTGAGAGTGCTTTCTCTTAATAATTTCTTGGAGTACTCGATACGCTTTGTGACAATATATTGATAAGGAGTTAAACCAAACTCTTGCTTAAAAATGGCATAAAATTGACTCTCACCTAAAAAAACAGTGCTTGCTAACTGTGCAATTGTGATCTTAGTTCCGAGATGTAGTGTTATAAAATTGTCGATCACATCTGGATTCAAACGTTTTATTTTTTTTGTTGAATTTTCATCAATTAAATGACGCTCTAATAGGGAAATTATCGTGTTACTACATGATCTACTTAGTAAATGATCACCAATGTTTGATTGGATTTCACACACTAATAATTGAATTAGGTGTTGAATCTGACTATCAAGCTGATAATAACCCACTTTATAAAACAATTTTTTAACTCTTGAGGCTAACTCATCATCAGTAAAAACTTGAGGAAAATTAAGGACTAATATTTCAGATTGGTACAGGCTTAAAAAGGCATGCTCTTGAGCTGCCGGAATTATGGCGACTTTCCCTGCATAAATAACATTTATTTTATTATTTATTTCGAACTCAGCTTGACCTTTTAGTCCTATCACTAATTGATGATAGTCATGAGAGTGTAATTCCCTTTCTTGCGGCAACATTATGATTTGAGTTGGTGAAATCCAGTCAATTTCCATCATAAATCCATTCAGTTCATCCAATCTAACTTAAGTGCAGTTTAACCAAGATCATAAAAACAATCTATAACTCCTCTATCAATGAAAGCATGATCATGATGATGTATCTTACTGACAATGTACTTCCTATTAATAAAATACTGACATTGGAAGATGCCAAACAAACAAAACTAATTATATACAATAAGTTAGAGGAACTTATTAAACTTAAGACTCTGTAGTCTCATTAATTAACTTGATCATGCTTTCAGTCTATTGAAACGATGATCAAGGTAATTCAATTTTCCTAGCTCAATTACATATTATTTTGGTATAAATTTTGCTTATTAGTTAATGTTAAATCTATGAATAACGATACTCATCTGCATAGGTCATTTGCTTCATAAAAAGTGAAATATGTAGATCAGTATCAGAATACGTGAACGAAATTTATTATGTCTAATATTAAAAGCAGAAGAATTATGAATCGTAAAGGACTACCCGCACTAGCTCTAATCTTGTCACCAGCGCTCTTTACGCCAATTGCGCTTGCAAATACTGAAACACAAATAACAGCCCCTGCTGCTGATTCGGTTGCCTCTATTGATGCAAAACTTGATCATAAACGCAGTGAAGTTAAGCAACTTGAAGGGACGGTTAGAAATGATCAAAGTCGACTACGTGATTTACGTAATCAAAGTGATTCTTTAGACAAAAAAGCAGATCAATTAGATGCGAAACGTAAGTTAGCTCAGCGTAACTTAGATGAGCAATACAACCGCATGATTGATGATCCTGATCTTGATATCACTCCTTTCCAAAAACAATACCAAGATTCTTGGAAAGAAGTAAAAGAAAATCAGATTGCTAAACTTGCTATTCAACAAGATATCCAAGAACAAACTCGAGTTCTAAAAAGCAATAATGCTAAAAAACAACGTGCATTAGATGAACTAGAAATTCTTGGAGAATCACGTCAAGAAGCTCGTGTACTTCGTTTACAAGAAGAATTAGCAGCACAAGACAGCTTAGATGTTATTCATACCATTACATGTAAAATGTCGATGACCCTTGAAGCATGTGCTAACCAAGGTAAAACATTGAGCATGCAAAAAGCGGTAAATAACTTCCAACAACAACTGATCAATGGCTTTACTGAAACGGATATCGTAAAACAGCATGTTGATAGCGTATCGTTAAATATTCACGTATTAGATAGCGCTATTATTGATAGTGGTTTCAATGGTAGTAACCGTTACACAACTAAGCTTCAAGCTTCTTTACGTGCTCGTCCTAACTCTACTGCTGCTTGTCAACTTCTTGGACTTGAAAACCGTTACTGTATTGAACAGTCAAACTCTTCATCATTAAACGATAAAATCAAGAAAGAGAAGAAATGGGTAGGTGTTACTATCCGTTCAAACCGCCATGAAGATAACGTAACGGTTAATGGTGTTAATTATGGTAGTACACCAGTAGACGTTATGCTTCCAGCTGGCCAACATCAGATCACTGTTGAGAAATCAGGTTTCGAACCTTACCGCCGCCAGATGTCATTAACTAAAGACATTACAGTATGGGCTGATCTTAAAGAACAAGAAAACCGTCCAAAACCAGGTAAAAAATTCTCTGACCGATTAGGTAACAATCAATTAGCTCCTCAAATGGTAGTTATTGGCTCAGGCAATTTCCACATTGGGAAAAACGCAGCTAAAAATGTAACGATTTCTAAAGCTTACTCTATTGGCGCAACACCAGTTACTGTAAATCAATTTAATGCATTTGTTGCTAGCACAGGTTACATCACTGAAGCAGAAAAAGGCGCAGGTTGTAATGCTATCAATGGCGGCGAAACTAAACGTCACCAAAACCAAAACTGGCGTAAACCAGGTTTTGAACAATCTAAAAATGCACCTGCAGTTTGTATTTCTAAAAATGATGCTGAAACTTACGCTCAGTGGTTAACAAAACAAACTGGCTTCAAGTACGCACTTCCAACAGAAGCGCAATGGGAAATTGCAGCTCGTGCGGGCAGCAAAGATGCATACTGGTGGGGTGACGATATTGGTTCAGGTAATGCAAACACAGGTTGGGGCGGCTCAACGTGGGCTAACAAGTCAACATCTCCTGTAGGCAGCTTTGGCGCAAACCCTTATGGTGTTTACGATACGGCAGGTAACGTATGGGAATGGACAAATGCGAAATCAGGTATCGTTCGTGGTGGCGCATGGAGCTTTGCACCGACAAAAGCAAAAGCTTATGAATCATTAGAACTGAACCCATCAACCAGTGCTAACTACACAGGTTTCCGAGTGGTTCGCGAGTTATAATTTTACTCTATCCATAAACAAAAAAGCCGCTGAATAATCATGTTCAGCGGCTTTTTTATTAACAAATAAATCGTATTAACTTAGAATAAATCTTCTCATAGATAATTGTATGTATATTGATGTTTACTGCGCAAATAAACTCACAGTCATCATGTCTTGGTAAATTCCAGCCATTGTATTCGGTGATGCCTGATTTTCAATGTGAATACGTAATACCTCTCCCTTATCTTTAGAAAAAGATCGTACTTCATATTCTATCGGGGCACTTAATTTACGCTTCTGCCCATTAACCGTTACAAAATAAGGGATCCTTTTATTAGATGAATCTAAATTCACTAAATCTCCCCTATTTTCAGAAATCAGCTTTACACGCACATTAGTGTTACTTTGAACCATGAAATCAATGGTTCTGTGATTACTTTTTGTTAAATTACCCATATCTAATCGGATCGTACTCCCTGAATAACTTAACCAACGTCCGCTATAACTATTAATTTTTGCATTAACATAAGGTTTTGCCACGTACTTAAAAGAAGCAATTCTCTCTGACTTAACGCTTACCGTATCTCCTAAATAAAACATCATTTCACTGCTATAAAGGCCGGGCAACAGTTGCTTCCCTTTTGCTATATATAGCCAAAATTTCACTCGATTTTTACCTAAAATAGGCAATTGATAGTTCCCTTTCCCATTTTTTAGTAAAGGTTGTCTATCTGAATTAAATAAAGAGGAAATTACGTCATTCTGTGGTCCTTTGATGATTCGATCACTACTTCGTCCTAATGGCTCTATTTCAATAGCCTTTGCACAATGTCGGAATGCATGACTTAATTCAATATAAGCAGGAAACCATAATCCACCACGGTCCCTAAAAGATCGTTCAACCGGCGTAGTTGATATTGTAACTTTCCATTCACCTTGACATAACTCATCGGATTCATTTGCATAGACTGGAAAGCCCATTACGATGAACAACAAATAAAAAGCACTACGCAACAACCAATTTATATTATTTTTGTTTATCATTGTTACATCCCCCTTCACAGGTTATATAAATAACACCTAAATCAACTAAACTAGCCTCTTGCTTGATAATCTGAATAAGTACATCAGGCATATCCATACCATCTGGAGTCAGTGTGTATTTTCCTGACGTTAGTCCTTGAACAAAAAAACGACCTTGTTTATTGGTAAAAAATCGAACGCTTTTATGATCATTTTTTATTGTCCCTTGGTAATAATCCAAGGGGGTTTCATTATTAAATAACAATACACCTTTCGCGGTATAAGAAGCATCTGAACCAATTTGCATGAAGTGTCCAGTCGCGATGCCTGGTGTAAATGATATTTGTCCTTCCCCCCAGTCATACCCTATCGGAGCATCAGCAACGTTATAATCAACATGATTAGTTGCATAAGGTTGAGATAACGAAAACATTCCATTAATTAAAGACGTCGCTTGTGCAGTTGCTACACCATCTTGTGTCACATCTAAATCAGCTGTGCTATTGGGTAATGTTGAATGTAAAGAAGCAATCACAAATGGCCCTGACGGAACTCGTCCCCAACCAATTTGATTATCAACAATACCTATTGCTGTAGAAGCTCTAAGTGATGCTTGATAGTTTTCATATCCCGTAGCTTGCATTTCATGTCTTGATACCTCACTTTCAACTCGAAAACGATTTGCCGTATAACTTGCAACCGCTTTTTGGTTTACTTGATAATCATCCTTTTCTGCTTCAATTCGATAACCAGTATCCCCAACTCGTTCAAGTCCTTCGTTATTAAAATATATTCTTGAACGCTGATTTTCACTGTTATAAGAAACACCTATTCGATGATCATCATCTTTAGAATACCAACTCCAATCTAGCGTAAACAGCATTCTAGAATCAGCTTCTGTGTAACGTTCAGACTCTTCGTATTCCACTCCGACTCCAACAGCTAAGTTACCTTTTCTCCAATTTAGCAATGTCGTTGCTGTTATTTCTTTATCTGCTATTGGATATGTGGTGAGTCTACCTGATAACGTTAAATCAAACTCAGAAGTGAGCTGCCAAAAGTAATTACCTAAATATCGCAAATATTCATTTTCATATTCACTTTCTAGCCACGGTTGACTAACAAATTGTTTAGAATGTTCAATAGCAAGTCGTAAATTTGGCGATTGGCTATCCCCTCTTCCAATGACACTATGTTCGTAATCCAGTGAGGCTATTTTACCTTTATTATGTCGTTCTCCATCACTTACAGAAAATCGCCCTGTTAAATTACCAAAATCAGAACTCAGCGTAGCAATCCCACCAATAACTTGCCCATCACTTGTGTGCAGTCCATTAACCCCTAAAGTTAACCAACTTAGAACCCCATATTCAATGAAACCAGCACTTACAACAACATCACTATAATCAATCCCGTCATCGTTATAATTTAATGGTTTACCACTCGAAAAAGCGTAATCAAACAACCCTTCTTCTAATAACTTACTATTATAGAATTGTGTGAATTTGAGGGTTTCTTGCCTTCCTGATAAATAACTCACCTCAACCGTAATATCATTCGCTCCATTTCCTAACATTAGATTTTGCAGGTTATATCTCCCTGGCTCTAATCTCCCGCCAGAGATGCGCTCACCATTGACATAAACATCGACTTCAGCTGATTCGAGTAATACTAATTGTTGGCTACTCTCAGGACTAATATCTCTATTAGGTTGCAAATCGGCATAACGACTTTCTATCGAAATCCCTCCCAATGCAATATTAGTAATATGTCCAGACTCGCCACTGTTAATGTCTCCAACAGATATTCGTAAAGGCATATTAGGTTCATCATAAAAAGCTTTCCATTCACCTCGCTGAAATCGAGTTTCTTCTTGATCGCTATAAATATAATTAGCAAAAAGTGCATTCACCCCTTTTGCGCCACCAATGTTCAATTGAGACAGCCAATCAACAGATGTTGACCATGATTCAGTGCTTTTATCCCAACTCATGTCATAACGAGTATTTATGCTATTAAGCCAAGCAAAATTTGCACTTTCTGTTGGAATAAATAAAGGGTATCCATTTGAAAGATTTATGTCTTGCTCTGCTAATAATTCAGACGACACAGTGACCAAAATAACTAAATTTTCAGGATCGAGCTCAATACCTAAGCCATTTTCAGCCAATAATTTAGGTTCAATATAAGCATTTAAGGAAGTGTTTTTCTTTTCTATATTATGCCACCACTCAGAGCTTATCCTCGCTCCAAGTAAAGCTTTCAAATCTTCTTTTCCAATGCCTGTTAATGTCATGCCATCAACTTCAACAGGTACTTCTCCTATTTCTTTATCACTATAAATAATCGGTAGCGTTAAATTAAATGCCGCAAAAGCAGGTGCTGTTATCCATAACGAAATACAACATAGGACAATCCATCGCCACATTATTTATCTTCTTATCATTTCATATTGACTTAAATTAATGAGTCAAATCACTCACTAGCAAACTGGCACTTTGCCCTGGAACTAAATATTGAAGAGAAATAAAAGGCTCAATATCAGACCATTTCCATGTGTATTTTTTATTGTCTAAACTAACATTCCAAGTCTGTTTACTTACGTCTACGATACTGCTCCCTACATTATCAATCATAAGAACGGATTGGTTATTTTCATTTGTAGATAATTGACTTTTTACGGTTTCTTTAGCTTTATTTGGTGAAACAAAAACAAGCCCACCAATTCGGAACAGCATTTGAATACTATCGCTACCCATTTCATCCTTTAGTGGCAACTGGCTTACAATAAGGCGATAAGATTCTGCAATTTCTTTTGGAGAACCAATATATTGTACTTTTATTGTCTGTGAAGCACCGGGAGCAATAAGAGCTTGAGGAGGGAAAACAAAGATATCGGTACTATCAATCAAAACTTCTGATTCTTCTCCAGATACTTGTCTTTTTCTTACTTCAATTTCAACAGGGAGAGGTTGCAGTGAGGCATTAGTAATTTTAAAGAAACCTGAACTGGCTTTACCATGGTCACTAAAAAAATTAACCATCGGAAAAAGCTCAAATGCACTAAGATGAAGTGGACAAATAAGAGTTAATAGGAATAAATATATTTGTTTTTTCATATGAACCTCAATGGGGGATATGATATCCCCCAAAACGACTTTGGTTAACATTACATGTGGAATAAGCTTACATACATAGAACCTGCATATTCACCATGACGCGCACCAACTTGTGGTAACGATTTAATTTTTAAAACATGTTTTGCTGACATTGATTTATCAATACTATTACTAATATCAATTTCTTTATAAATACGAGTAACGTTTGTCGAACCATCGTTTACGACTTTTTCCCCTTTAAACTTATACTGCATAGGGATCACATCCCCATTACCATTTTTAAATTGGAAACCGTCAATAAGCAGATTTGCTTTACTGCCATATGAGTTACACCACGCTTTAAATGCAAACTTTTTCGTATCCGATTCTTTCGCTAGATCAAAGGTAATGGTTTCTAAATTTTTGTTTGCAACCATTTCACAGCGCTTAGGTACTTCACCTTTAAATTTTACATGAAAATCTGCACGCCCTTCATCACTACCAACAACCCAATCAGATGCTGTTGCACCTGTTGAACATAGTAAAGCTAATACAACTCCACCAATTAAACCTTTCATTAGTCTTCTCCTTTCCTTAGTTGACTATTTTTATATACATCAACTTGACTGTACCGCTATAAATATAGAGATAAAGGAGAAATAGGATATAGGCCATATGTCTAGAGTTATCACTTAAAGGGGGGATTATTGGCCTAACTCATCCTATACTGTTGGTGTTATTACTTTCTTTTCATTATCAATAAGTAAGGAGAAAAGTTGCCTACGCCCATTTTTTCCCGTTTTTAATAAAATACTCGAAACATGACATTTTATCGTGCTTGGACTGACATTCATTTGCATTGCAATTTCCTTATTACTACTTCCTTGTAATAAACATAGAAAAACCTGCTGTTCTCTAACCGTAAGCGCATATTTTACCGCTAATATATTAATCGAATGATTTGATTGATGACCAATATGAGTGGCTTGTTTAAGCGATAATGACATCGCCTCTCGACTAAACCATAACTGCCCAGAAATAACCGTCCTTATCGCTTTGGGTAGCATTTCTATCGTATATGCTTTATCAATTAGGCCAGAAAAGCCCAACGCAATAAAACCAGCACTGCTCTCTGTATCACATTGCTTTGCATTTACAATAACCCACTCCCCACCACGTTCACCTGGAGACACTAAATTTAATGATGGATTACCCAAGCTTTCTTTATCATAAATGACGATCGTTCTCGGCCTTATATTCCACAAATTAGATAATGATGTTAAGTGTTGAAAGTTATGGCTAGCAAAGATCGTAGATAACCCTCCAATAAGAATATCGGCCCATTCACTATTTGTTGATACAATATATATTTCGCTGTATTTATTCATTTCAACTCATACTGTCTATAGGTTAAAAGTATTAAGATCCCTCACTGCAATAGTTTATATATTCAGTGCAAATAACATATAACAGAGTAATGAATCACTCTAATGCAGTTATCACAGTTATTAATAAAACAGTATTTAAATCTATTTTTTGAGATGCTCTTCGAATATGTATTAATTTGACGTGTTTGCTTAAAACATACAGCTAAAGCAAACAAGGTGGGGTTTATATCTGCTTCTATTCTATGTGGTCAAACCTGATGTTTAACTTCTGGGGATACATCTCTTGTTCGTGTAAATCGCTATTTTAATAGTTACATTCTCAATATGATGCATATTTAATAGTTTAGAAATAATGTAAATCCTGAGATACTTTACCCATGATTCATTAGCCAATAGAAAATATGCAAGAATCCTTAGATATCAGTTGGTCGTTAATGGGGCTGTTTAGCCTTACATTAGTCATTCCGTTTTCAATTAATCGCATTTACCAATTAGATCTCGCTAAAGACATGACTATCAGTGTGATTAGAATGATTACACAGTTGGCATTCATTGGGTTATATCTTGAGTTTGTCTTTCAATTAAATGATCCATTGTTAAATGCACTATGGATTGTATTAATGATTGCTATCGGTTCTAGCTCTATCATTTCTAAAGCCAAACTACCAAAAAGACGCCTGCTGTTTCCCGTAGCTACTGGTTTATTTATTGGACTTTCACCATTGGTCATTTTACTTAGTTCGGTAATTATCCAACCAACCCCACTTTATAGCGCCCAATATGTGATCCCTCTAGCTGGTATGTTATTAGGCAATAGTTTGAGTGGAAATATCGTTGCTTTGCAAAACTTATTCACTGCATTTAAAGAACGAGAGAGTGAGTATCATGCCGCTATCGCTCTTGGCGCATCTCCGCACTATGCAACCCTTCCTTTTGTCCGTGCAGCAATGCAAAAAGCCTTTGCTCCTATTATGGCATCAATGGCTACAACAGGCTTAGTTACCCTTCCTGGCATGATGACAGGTCAGATCTTAGGAGGGGTTAACCCAATGGTTGCTATAAAATATCAACTGCTTATTTTAATCGCTATTTTTGTTATGCTGACCATATCCGTCACTATCACATTACAGCTAACCCTCAAGAACAATATTTCAAAAGAAGGGAAAGTATTAGTGCATTTTCTAAATTAACAATCCAATAAAAAGAAATAAAGGAGCCTTCATTACATGGAATACTCAACACTTGGCAGCAGTAATCTCTCTGTTTCTCGTATCTGCTTAGGGAGCATGACTTGGGGAAAACAAAACACTCAGGAAGATGCCAATCAACAAATTGATTATGCGCTAAGCCAAGGCATCAACTTTATTGATACCGCTGAAATGTATGCGGTACCGCCATCACCCGATACCTACGGTAAAACAGAAACCATCATTGGTAATTGGCTAGCGGAAAATCCTGAACGACGCAAAGAAATCATCTTAGCCTCTAAAATTGCAGGCCCTGGCCTACCTTGGGTTCGTGATGGGGGAGCAATCACAGGTGAAGCTATTATTGCTGCGGTTGATGCCTCACTTGCACGATTACAAACGGATTATATAGACCTCTATCAACTGCATTGGCCAAACCGTACTTCCCCACATTTTGGTAAGCACTTTCCAAATCAATTCAAATTCAGTGAATTCGATGCAAAGAAAGAAGAAACGGATATGCTAGAGATCTTACAAGCACTAGATACTTGTGTGAAAGCTGGAAAAATCCATCATATAGGATTATCAGACGATACTCCGTGGGGCATCAATACTTATCTAAAATTAAGTGAAAAATACGATTTACCAAGAATGGTTTCAATTCAAAACGAATTCAGTTTATTGCATGCAAAAGACTGGCCTTATCTCATTGAAAACTGTATTCATGAAAATGTGGCTTACTTACCTTGGTCACCACTAGCTGGCGGCATGCTAAGTGGTAAATATTTAGATGGTAAAATGCCAGAAGGCAGCCGTTGGACCTTCTCACAACGTAATGGTATTTTCCGCGATACACCCGCAGCAAACGAAGCGGTACGTGCCTATATGGATATTGCTGAGAAACACGGCTATACACCTTGCCAATTAGCATTAGCTTGGTGTGATCAAGTGGACGGTGTCACATCCACTATTATTGGTGCAACATCTCTAGAGCAATTAAAAGAAGATATTGAGGCGTTCTCAAAACCATTAAGTGACGAAGTTATTTCAGAGATTAATGCGGTATTTAGACAGTACCCAATGCCGTTTTAATGCATACATAGCTAATTAAATGATCACTACATAGAAAAATGGCGCATCCTATCTTGATACGCCATTTTATTCTTTTAATCCCTAGGTAAGAGTTTACTTCGCTTCTAACGATAACAATACGCTACTTGTGTCTTGTTCGATGTCAAAACGGCTATCCAGTAAGAACACACGAGCGGCATCCACTTTTACTACATCAACTAAATACGCTTTTACTGCTTGAGCACGCTGTTGAGCTAATTGACCAAGCTCCGCTTCATCTATTTTTTGCTTGTTTAAAACCAAATTATATAAAGCGATATGCCAGCGTTTATTTAACTCCTCATCCGTTAACTCTATGTCTTTTGCTTCTTCTTCGTCTTCAATTCGATCTTTTACTTCAGTGGCTTTTTCACCATATTCCGCTTTATATATACTTTGCAAAGCGTCTGATAATGGTCCCGAAGTTGGCATCGAACTCGCCGTTAAGTTTTGAGGTAATTCATTTTCAGGCATTTTAGCGGCTTCCACTAATAACTGATTAAAGTGTTCTAGCTCAAGAGCCTTACTGTCTTCTTGCGCATTCACGGCTCCATCTACCGTTAATTTCAGTTTAGGACGAGTCTCTAGTGCTTTACCTAACGTTTGTAGCTTCTCTTGCTCTTCTGCTGTTAAGTCATCAGTACCAAATTGAAAGGCAATCACATTTAATTCTTCATCAGAGCCAGCAAGACCGGCAATGAACGAAAATGGGGCTGTGACTGCTTTGGTGATGATATTTGAAATCGTACTCCAAATAACAGCACCTAAGCTAAATTCCGGATCGTTTACATCACCAGATACTTCAACCCCAAGGTCAATCACTCCATCATTATCTTGCAATAAAGCAATCGCCAGCTCTAATGGTAATGAGGTTGCTAAATCACTGTCACTGGCTTTACCTAATTGCAGCTGATCAATAATCACATGGTTCTCACCTTTTAGCTGATTATTTTCTAACTGATAATTAAGCGCTAAGGTTAATTGCCCTTTATCGATATAGTGACCTGCATATGTGCCTGAATACGGATTTACCGTCGTCAACTCTACGCTCTTAAATACCACATCCAAATCTAAATATGGTTGCTTCAGTAATGGGTTAATTTCCCCCTTCACTTTTACTGGTGCGTATTTCTCAATGTTACCGCTAATATCAACCGTTGCTTTTGTGCCTGGAATACTCGATACATGACCAATGTTGCCTTTTAATTGTTCGATACCAGAAGAGAAATTCGGCGTAAGTGAGTTATCAGCAAAGAAAGCCGATCCATTATTAAACGCTATCTTTCTAACACTTAATGCAAACGGCTTCTGACCCTTTTTCGTCGTTGTCGATTTTGATTTTTTAGCTTTAGGTTGAGCAACAATCAAATCACCGATATTAGTGGAACGATCTTTGTTAATCACCACTCGAGCATAAGGCTGACTAACACTTAGCGTATCAATAGCTAACTTAGACTTTTGTAAATCAAAATCAAATTTGTTCACCGCTAATGAGCGCCATTTTACAAACGGTTTTCTCAGCTTATTATCACGAATAGAAAGATGATTAACTTGCACCCCACCATTCACGATAACCTTACCTTCTGCATTAGCATTTAACTTAGCTTGTGTATTCACTTCACCTTTAGTGAGCGTAGCATTTACTGCTGTTGCTAAATAAGGCTGAAACTGAGCAAGTTTTAATGATTTAACATCAATATCAGCCATTACGGCTTGTTGTTTAGCATCAGCCTGGCCTTTAACGCTTATATCCCCTTTGCTATTAACTGAAGCAAAGAAATCAAAATCAATAGGCTTAGATAAATCACTGACAATTTGACTCGTCGTTAAATTAATAGGAGAAATCTGCCACAGGTTAGCTTTTTTAGTAATAACCTTTTCTTCTACATTTAGCTGATAATCTTTAATTTCTATACCATCAAGCGTTACCAACCATGACGGAGAGACTTCTGTAGATTTTGGTTCTGTTTCTACTGATTCATCTTTATGTTCTTTTGGTGCTTCAGCAATAAACTTAGGTGTGAAGAAGTTAACAAGGTCTGCGCCCTTATCATCAACTTTTGCTGAAACCTGTAAGCCTTGTGAAGTAACAGATGCAATCGTAACAGTTTGCTTTTCTACATTCGTTGCAATGCCATTTACGGAGAAACTAGGCAGTGAAACAATGGATTTATCTTCTGCATTAAAATTTAAGTGATTAACAGAGAAGACGCCTTCATCAGTAGTGATGCTCATCGTATCATCGCTTTCAGTATCACCGATGGTTTGAGCCACATGATAGTTCGATGAAAAATTCACATTCCCTGAGGTTAATTTGGCAATAATGTCTTTTTCAATAAAGCCCCATAAGCGTGGTAATTCAATCTTCTGAACATGAATATCACCGACCACTTCTAACGGTTTTAATTGTACTTGACCTTTGAGCTCTACCTTGCCCGAATCTGCATCTGTAATTTGTAGACGATACTCATTCTTATACTCAGCATTCGTTAATACGCTTTGTGTAGAAAACGCACCCAACGTGAAGTTGATATCTGGATAAACTAACTCTGTTTCAGTGACACCATCAAAAAATCTGACATGACCTTGAGCTAGTCTTGTTTGTTTAATCAAAACAGGAAATAACGCTTTATGACGATCAATTGGCTCTTCTATTGATGGTTCTACTTTTTCTTCTGAAGCCAAATTACGTGCAACAGCACTTAAAATATCATTGAAATTAAATACCAATTGTTCGGTATCATTTAAACGTTCAATATCAACATAAGGTTTATCTAATGCAATATATTCAACTGAAATAGCTGCATTAAAAATCGACTCCCAAAAGTTAACTTTTACGCCAGCATTCTCAAAGCGCACAAAGGAAGTTGAAGATTCAGCGTCCTGAATGGAAAACTGATGAAGATCTAATTGAAGAGTAAAAGGATTAAACGTCACGTCAGCTAACGTTACAGGACGTTCTATAAGTTTAGAAAGCTGCTCTGGGATCTGCTGCTTAGCAATATATGGTACCAATAAGCCAAACAATGCAGCATATAAAAGATAAGCACTTAATGCATACGTACTCCAGCGAATACGGCGAGGAAAAGAACGAAACTTTTCAACTACAGCTTTAAATTTGTTCGACATTTTTACCTACTACTCCTACGTCTATAGCAGTCTCATGACGTATTAAGCATTCTTAATATAATCATTAACGATTCAAAATCAGTAATTATTACTTTTATCTATAGACAGAACAAAAAACATCAAAATTCTATCTATACAATATGCTTATGTCTAGCGATCTCCTTTGATTGACTCGCAAAATCGTAAGATATTTAATTTGGAATGAAAATCACACTCAAATACGTTTATTCATCTGGACTCTAGAACAACTAGAATAAGAAAAAAATTCGTGGCATAGTCACTTAAAATACAGCAAGTTACCGTCTTAATAAGGACTGTTTACATGAAAAAATACCGCCTTCTTACTGCTTTAGCATTATCTATTTGCTCTGCCCCAAGTTTTGCCAATATATCTAATTTAACGGCAGCGCAATGCCAAGCAATGATTGGTAAAGGCGTAATGTCAACTAAAGCCCCCGTTCAATGTGACCGCTTACGTAACGTCACCTTTAAGCATTACACGTTTAATGGGAAAACAGCGACAGGTAAACTTGTTGTCTTAGATGCAGTGGCGCCTCACGTTGAACGTATTTTTGATGAGTTGTATCAGCAAGGCTTTCCAATTGCCCAAGCAAAACCCATTGAGTATTACGCTGGTAATGATAATAAATCCATGGATGCAAACAACACCTCAGCATTTAACTATCGACCTATTGTCGGTAAATCTTCCCTCTCTTTACATGCTTATGGTGCAGCTATTGATATCAACCCATTACAGAATCCGTTTGTTGAATTTACTTCATGGGGAACCGCGACTTTTAAACCATTAAAAGGTCATGAATATTCAAACCGAATGCTGCAACGTTTAGGTAAGGAAGACAGAAAGGGATTTGCAGAGGAAGTGATTAATATTTTTGCTCAAAATGGATTCATTTATTGGGGCGGATATTGGGATACACCCATTGATTTTCAGCACTTTCAAACCAGTCGTGATATGGCGTATTTAATGACTGCAATGCCAACCAAAGAGGCGTCCCTATTCTTTAATCATTATGTTGATTGGGTTCAGTCATGCCAACAGAATTACGGTTCTAAGCAGATGAATAAATTCAAAGATTACACTTCATATTTACAAACAGAATTAAAAACAACGACGTCTTTAAACCGTTTGTATAAATCTAACCCTAGTGCTGTGATGCAAGCAATAAACAAAAAAGCACAAGTGTCACAATCTCGTTGTTTTAAATAACCTGAACCTGAACCTGAACCTGAACCTGAAAAGCATAAACCCGTTGAACTCTCATTCAACGGGTTTATTTTTACTCAGTTTATCACGCTTATTTATTTAAACGATTCGCAGTCCAAACATACAGAAGCTCTAAAGCAATCGTCGCACCAGCCAGTGCTGTGATATCACTTTGGTCGTACGCAGGTGATACTTCTACCACATCCATACCAACCATGTTGATGCCTTGCAAACCACGGATGATTTTTAAGATTTTATCTGAATTCAAACCACCACAAACGGGTGTACCTGTACCCGGAGCAAATGCAGGATCAAGACAATCAATATCAAACGTTAGGTATACTGGTTTATCACCAACAATGCCTTTTACTTGCTCGATAATGGCATCAACACTCATGTCATTCGCTTGCATGGCGTTAATCACATTAAAGCCGTGATCTTTTTGGTCATACTCAGTACGAATACCAATCTGCACTGAATGCTCAGGTGAAATAAGCCCTTCATTTGGAGCATGATAGAACATAGTACCGTGATCGTAACGGCTACCATGACTATAAGTGTCAGTATGAGCATCAAAATGAATTAATGCCATTTCACCGTATTTTTTACCATAAGCACGTAGCAAAGGTAGAGTAATAAAGTGATCACCACCTAAACCTAATAGCGTTTTACCACTATCTAGAATCGCATCAGCTGCCGCTTCAAGGCGTACCGTTAAATCTTCTGCATCGCCGGTATCAAAAACAAGGTCACCCGAATCAATCACTTTTGTATGATCAAATACATTGAAATCCCATGGGAATTTTTTACCTTCCCACGCTAGATTTACTGATGCACGACGGATCGCATCAGGGCCTAAACGCGCCCCAGGGCGACCTGAGGTTGCCATATCTAATGGTGCACCTAATACAACGATATCTGCATCGTTATCAATTGGGTTTTGTACCAATGGGCGACGCATAAATGTCATTGCATTTGAGTACAATGAATAATCTTTTTTGGTGAATAAATCGTTCATTAAAAATCTTCCAAATAGGTGTAACCCATTAAGCCTTGCTCTAACTCTTCAAGCACGCTTTGTTGTTCTTCTTCTGCAACTTTCGCTGTTACCATGTCTTTGTAGTTTTGACGGATCAAATCCACATCGATATGTACATAACGCATCATATCTTCAACGGTATCGCCTTCATTAATGTAATCAATATTTGCTTCGCCGTTTTCATCAACATTAACAACAACACTGTGAGTATCACCAAATAGGTTATGCATATCACCTAAGATTTCTTGGTATGCGCCCACTAAGAAGAAGCCCATTAAATAAGGCTCATCAGGGTTCCAAGCTGGTACTGGTAACGTTGTTTCAATACCTTGACCATCAACGTATTGATCAATCGTACCGTCTGAGTCACACGTAATATCCAATACAACAGCACGATGCTCATCCGCATTATCAAGACCGCTTAGTGGTAACACAGGGAACACCTGATCAATACCCCACGCGTCTGGTAATGATTGGAACAGAGAGAAATTCACAAAGAATTTATCCGCTAAACGCTCACTTAACTCATCCAAGATTGGACGGTGGTAGCGATTCTTCGTACTCATTTTTACGCTTAACTCATAATTAATACGCAGTGATACTTGCTCTGCCCATGCTCGATGCTGAAGGTTAATCATACCTGTCGCAAACTGATTATGAGCCTCTGCTACGTCACATTGAGTATCGTTATAAATTTCAATTAGCGCACGATCATCGCTGCCGTTTTCTAACTGTTCTAAGTTACGCCACATATTGTGTAATAACAACGGATCATCAGCACGAGGCGCTTCAATGGCTTCAGGCGTATAACTTTCTGTACCAATAACATTGGTAATTAACACCGCGTGATGCGCCGTTAACGAACGTCCAGATTCAGAGATGATCACTGGCATTGGTTGTGAGTAAAGCTGACAAATATCACCAATCGTCATTACGATATTACGCGCGTATTCCGCCAAGCCGTAATTCATCGAGTTAGATGATTGACTACGTGTTCCATCGTAATCTACCGCTAAACCACCACCCACATCGAGGTATTTTAGTTTTGCGCCAATATCACGTAATTCACAGTAAAAACGAGCCGCTTCACTCACCCCATTACGAACATCACGAATGTTTGCCATTTGTGAACCTAAATGGAAATGCACAAGCTCTAAAATATCTAATTGGTCTTCTGCTTTTAGACGATTAATAACCGTTAATACTTGAGAAGCAGACAAACCAAATTTCGATTTTTCACCACCACTTGCTTGCCATTTTCCTGCACCTTGAGAAGCAAGACGAATACGCAAGCCAAGACGTGGTTTAACACCTAATGCTTTTGCTTCAGATAGAACTAAATCTAATTCTGATAATTTTTCTAGAACGATAAAAACACTGTGACCAAGTTTCTCACCAATCAGTGCTAAGCGAACATACTCACGGTCTTTATAACCATTACATACGATAACTGAACTCGCTTTTTGAGCTAGCGCTAATACGGCCAATAATTCAGGTTTACTGCCTGCTTCTAAGCCTAATTGCTTCTGCTCTAATTGCGCCTGACTTGCAAGAATTTCATCAACCACTTCTTTTTGTTGGTTTACTTTAATTGGGTAAACAAGAAGATAGTGGTTTTCATATTGGTATTCATCAATCGCTTGGTTAAATGCATTACAAATATTATGCACGCGCTGATGAACGATTTGGGGAAAACGAACCAAAGCAGGCAATCCAATATTTCGCTGCTCTAATTGATTCACAATATGACTTAGTGGAACTTGGTGACTCGCGTCAGTGCGTGGTGAAACATAAACCTCACCATTGTCATCAATACCATAAAAACCTTGGCTCCAGTGCTTTACATTATACTCAGCACGGATACGTTCCAAATTAACCGAATGTTCCAAATCTAGACCTCACACAATAGGGCCATCAAAAGAAAATACTTCGTTGGAATATCGAAGCATAACCTAACAATCCTTGTAATCTAACAAGTTGTCGACGGCATTAACTAACATTCTTTAAACGTAGTCCAATAATGAATATTTATCGTAATAATCGAAAAAATTTGTCGTTATTTTGGTTCAAAATTGAGAGATAAAACTGTAACGCTTTTTGTCATTATCCTTGTTTATCTGATACGAAACAGTAGAATCTCATTCAACATTTGCTGTAATTAATATGTTCTTATGCCAAAACTGAATCTGCATCGCCGTGACTATGTTTCAATCTTAGGAGGCGATATCTCTGCAGATAAATTAGAGCAATCGCTCAACCCTCATTTTGAAAAACCACACAATAAAATCACTCCAAGCCCTTATCTAACAGAAAAGAATCTTACTCGTCGCTGGGATAAACTTGCAAAACCTGAACTCCAATCAGAACTTCTCGATCCACACACACAAAATCAAATGCATGTGTACGAGAAAAACATCGAGCATTTTATTGGCACGGTGAAACTGCCTGTTGGTCTTGCAGGCCCATTACGCGTGAATGGCTTATTTGCCAATGATGATTACTTGGTACCACTAGCTACCACAGAAGCGGCTTTAGTGGCCTCTTATAATCGTGGAGCACAACTGCTGACGGCAAGTGGTGGCGCAAGTGCCATGCTATTAAATGAAGGGGTAACTCGTACACCTGCGTTTGCTTTTTTTGGTTTAGCCGAAGCGGGACAGTTTGTTGCATGGGCTGTCACTCAATACGACACATTCAAACAACTGGCTGAATCCACTACTTCTCATGGGAAACTCAGCGATATTAATATCAGTATTGAAGGTAATCATGTTTATTTAGTATTCGAGTTTTTAACTGGTGATGCTTCAGGACAAAACATGGTCACTATTGCTACTAATGCCGTGTTTAGCTACATCATGGAAAACTCTCCAATCACTCCAGAGAATGCCTATTTAGATGGCAACCTATCAGGAGATAAAAAAGCAAGCAGCCAAACTCTACGCAGTGTCCGAGGCAAGAAAGTCACTGCTGAAGCACACATCCCTGCGGAGTTAGTGAAAAAATACCTACACACTACCCCTGAAAAAATGATGCAGTTTACCCAAATGAGTACGGTTGGTGCCACACTCAGTGGAACTATAGGTATTAATGCTCATTATGCTAACGCCCTTGCCGCTCTTTATATCGCTTGTGGGCAAGATGCAGCATGTGTGGCTGAATCAGCCATTGGGATGACTCGCATTGAAGTGGATAGAAATGGTGACTTATACGCAAGTGTCACTCTGCCTAACCTTATGCTTGGTACAGTTGGCGGTGGTACCGGATTACCAAGTCAAAAAGCGTGCTTAGAATTAATGGGATTGCATGGCGCAGGTAAATCTCAAGCACTAGCTGAAGTATGTGCGGCTTTATGCTTAGCTGGAGAGTTATCCATCGTAGGGGCATTCTGTGCGGGGCACTTCTCTCGAGCACATCATAAGTTAGCTCGTTAATTAAAAAATGATGTCAGGTTTCCATATAAAAAAATGGCACTTAATATGAGTGCCATTTCTTTTATTTGCTATATCTCGCTTTATTATTTTTGCTCAACAAAGATGAGTTCATTTGTTTTAAAACCAAGTGATTGAGCGGTTGATACAAAGCGTTCAATCACTTCTTGGTCCACTTTTTTAGTTCGTGAAAGTAGCCATAAATAATCGAGGTCAGGGCCTGAAACAAAGGCGTATTGGTAATTTTCTTTATCTAACTCAAAAACAACATAAGAACCATAGAAAGGTCCAAAGAAAGAAACTTTTAAATACCCCTCATCACTTCCATTAACAAATTTTGCTTTACCTAAAGCCTCACTCCATTGTTGATCTTGATCTGAAAAACCACGATTAATCACCTTTACACTGCCATCCTCATTAATTGAGTATTCTGCGCTTACTTGACTCAAGCCATCTTCGAAAGAATGATCCAAACGAGCTATCTCATACCAAGTACCAAGATAGCGATTCAACTCAAAGCCCGTAACGGGTTCTACACCTTTTGGCATTCCTAAACACCCATTGAGCATCATCAATATAACAGCCCCAAAACCCACTTTACTTATACTTTTAAACATCATTGTCTCCATTACTCTTATCTTTTTGTTATTACGATACTTTTCAACAAAAAGATCATCCCATAGTTAAATATAACTGCATCTTTATTTATTACGGTTTGGAATATTCATTATTCCTAAATGGTATTTATTTTTATTTATCATAAAACCAAAAATAAATTTGTGATTAATCGCATTTTTATTGTACGCATGAGTATTTTTCATGCCCTTTTGATCATTAATATAAGAGCACTTTATGAAACCCTTTTTTAGCTACTCTTTAACTGCCTCTGCTGTTTTGCTCAGTTTTAATGCTTTTTCTAGCGGATTATTTCTTCAAGAAGCAACCGTTGCGAATGCTGGTACAACAGGCGCAGGAGACGGCGTTTACACTGAATCTGCGGCTGCAATGTGGACAAACCCTGCCACCATGTCCTACATGGGAGAGAGTAAAACAACCATCAATACCATGGCGTTTGATTTAGAAATGAAATTTAATGATAACAATGGTTCAGAAGATGGCAAAGCACATTCAATTTTACCTTCAGCTGGCGCTTTTCATACTCAAGCGATAACAGACAAATTACACTTTGGCTTAGCACTTGGCGCTGTTGGAGGCTCAAGCTTAGACTATGGTAGTGACTGGGCTGGCAGTAGACTATTAGAAGATATCAGCTTGACTGCAATGCAGTTAAATCCTGCTTTAAGTTATCAAGTAAATGAACGATTATCATTAGGGGCTGGTTTACAATTTAGCTGGGCTTCTTTTGAGCAATCAATGTCAGGAATTACTGCTGAAAAAGATTCAGATTGGGCATATGGCTATAATTTAGGCGTTATGTATCAAGTTTCAGAACAAGCATCCATGGGCTTAAGCTACCGTTCAAAACTTGAGCATGAATTTAATAATAACATTAGCTTAGGTAATTTTAATCCAACGCTTTCCAGTGGAATGATCATGCCTGATATTGTTGACCTCAGCACCAGTTATGCATTAAGTAAAGATGTAAACTTATTAAGTAGCATACAGTTGCACCGTTGGAGCCACTGGGATTCGACCATTTTAGACGCAAACCTAGGTAATGGTGGTGCCGAAATAAAACGAGATTGGGATGATGTATGGAAATTTGCCATCGGTGCTGATTATCGTCTAAATTCTGATTGGCGTTTAAAGGCCGGATTCTCATATGAAACCTCACCTCAAGATGATCCTTCGATGCAATGGGTAGATTTACCGGTAGGTGAACAATATCGCTACTCTGTTGGTGCATCCACATCATGGGACGATATTACAATGGATATGTTTTATGAATACGCCGATTTAGGCTCTGTTGATATGGATCGTTTAAAGGTAGACGGTTCTTTCGACGGCAGAATCCATTTTGTGGGCGTAAACTTTACTTTTTAAAGAAAAAATAAAATGGCCTACCAATTGAGTTGGTAAGCCATTTTAATGTATCGGGTCGTTAAAATTGATAGTTAAATTCAATTCGGTGATCACCATCAGCAAAGTGCGTATCTTCATTCCAATTAGCAAAGTAACGAATATTAGATCGTTTCGTGATCTGATAACTAATTGCGGCTTCATGCGTTAACATTGCGTCGTTATCTACACCGTAAGCATTATTTTTATATTCATCAGATCCTGAAATTGTCCCTAAATACATTGGATTATAGTTAATCCAAATTTTTTCGGTAATTTCAATTTTACTATACAGCCCTGCCACATAAAATGAACCATGCAAATCATAACGGTCTTGTGCCTGAGCCGCGCCTTGATCGCCTACATCATAAGATTCTCCAGCAGCTAAACCCAAACCAGCTAAAGGATATAAACTAACAGGCCCCATTTTTGGAAGAGCCTGTATAAAACTGTAAGAAGCTGAGCCTTGGTTACGATCAAAATTCCAGTCAACATCAACCTGAGCACCACGCCCATTGGTTAAATCAACGCTAAAATTGCGGAAACGTATCGAGTCAATACTATCATCATTATTTGCACGAGCATCGCCATTCCAACCAACAGCCTCACCAGCAATACCTTTGATCTCGATAATATTCATCCCCATCGTAATATCACTGCCCGTATCATACGTTTGACCTATTTTTAAGTTCAATCCCTTATCGGTATAGCCTGCACCAGCTTGAGTATAAACAGCCAATGGATCCGACATGTCTTGAACATCATCTTGTTTATCTTCAGCAAGCACAGTACCACTAAAAATAGACAGCCCAACAAGCGTAAATAACGATCTTGTCGTACACTTCTTCATTTCAATATCCCCTATAGTTATAAGCACAGTCTAAGCAATGCATTTATATAAATATTTTTATCAACAAAGGGACGATACGCTATGGATACTACAGAGCCAATGATATGGAGGTTATATCGAATATAACCATTTTGGTATGTTAGATTTTTTTCTATTAAAACCGTACAATCAACGGATTGAATAACCAAAAACAATATTTTTATTAAATAGGTAAAAGATTTGCACACATTAGCGCAGTTACAATCTGGTGAATTACAAGGTATTACACGATTACAATTAAGTGAACAACTTACTGAATTTCCAAAAGAAATCTTAACTCTTGCGGATTCATTAGAGATCTTAGACTTATCAAATAATCAACTAACTACGCTACCAAAAGAGATAAATCAATTATCCAAATTAAAGATCTTTTTTGCATCAAATAACCCATTTACTGTATTTCCTGACGCTCTGGCACAATGTGAAAACCTTGAAATGATTGGGTTTAAGTCATGCCAGATTAAACAGATCTCCGAAAACGCTTTTCCACCGAAATTACGCTGGCTTATCTTAACGGACAACCAACTCGAAACAGTACCTGATGCTTTAGGTGAATGTGATTTAATGCAGAAACTGGCATTAGCCGGAAATAAGCTAACCGAATTACCAGAGAATTTATCTCAGCTACGCAATTTAGAATTACTGCGTATTTCTGCAAATCAATTAACAAAATGTCCAGATCAACTACTTGATTTACCTAAATTGGCTTGGTTTGCCTTTGCTGGTAATCCATTCTGTAAATCAGATCTAAAGATCAAATCAGTACCTACAGTCTCTTCAAGTGACTACACATTAGAAAATGTATTAGGCCAAGGTGCATCTGGCGTGATTTTTAAAGCTTGTTGGAATAAAGCACAAACTGATTTCCCACAAGAGATCGCTGTTAAAGTATTTAAAGGCGAAGTCACAAGTGATGGCTACCCTGAAGATGAGTTGCAAGCCTGCTTAAAGGTAGGAAATCATCCAAGCTTGGTGCAATCATTAGCGCAAGTGAATGAAGAAAATCATCTCGCGTTAATCATGAACTTAATCCCCCCACATTATAAAAACTTGGGTTTACCGCCAAGTTTAGAAAGCTGTACACGGGATACTTTTCCTAATGGATTCAGGTTATCACTCGAAAAAATAAATAAAATCACATCAGAAATGCGTAATGTATTCAATCACCTACACGATAATTACGTGTGTCATGGGGATCTATACGCACACAACACGCTATTTGATACTGATGGGAACATCATTTTTGGTGACTTCGGTGCAGCAAGTATGTATCACATGCTAAGTGAGTGTCAGCAGCAGAAAATTAGAACCATTGAAGAGCGAGCGCTAAATCACTTTGTAGATGATTTAATGAGTGTATGTAAACACTAAAGAGAAACTAAAATTTACAATGTAAACTTCAAAAATTAAAAAGCCTTAAATGATCCTACATTTAAGGCTTTTTATTTAATTATTAATTAGTTAACGATTAAAAAGTAACAAACTGCTCTACTACTTTTGGAATGGATAAATAGAACCTAAATGCATGATTTGCGTTAATTCATCTAATGCTGAGCGAGATTCTACTAGCAATTGAGGATCCGCAAGATCTTTATCTTCAATACGGTCTCGATAATGCTTATCTGCCCATAGATTAAGAATCGTAAATAGCTCTTCACTCATTAACGTATGTTGATTTACCGCCTTTTGCTCAGCTTCATTTAACACCACACGCAAACGCAAACACGCTGGTCCACCACCATTTTGCATACTTTGTTTTAAATCAAAGGTATGTAACTCATCAATGCCTCTTTTTTGCTCTACTAGCTCATTTAAGTATGCCCATACTCTTGGATTTTGACGACAATGCTCAGGAAGAATAATCAAAGTAGTTCCATCAGTTTTGGTGATTAACTGACTATTAAACAGATACGTTTCTACAGCATCTTGAACGGATACTTTATCAGTTGGTACCTCAATAACATTAAAGCCAGAACCATAAGAAGCACATAAATCAGACTTCACTTTTTCTTGATTCAAAAAGGCTTGTTGATGACAAAACAACGTATTCTTATTTCCTACAGCAATAACGTCATTATGAAATACACCTTGATCAATAACATCGGGGTTCTGCTGTGCAAATACGGTGAATTTCTCACGTAGGCCATGTGTACGAGCGATGGCTTCACTCGCTTCTAGCGTCTGTCTTGCTGGGTATTTTTTAGGTGCTAAATAACTTTCATTAAATGCACTTTTACCAAAAACAAAAAACTCAACCCCTTGCTCACCATATTCATTACAAAAG
Source organism: Aliivibrio fischeri (assembly GCF_009727955.1). Classification (GTDB taxonomy): domain Bacteria; phylum Pseudomonadota; class Gammaproteobacteria; order Enterobacterales; family Vibrionaceae; genus Aliivibrio; species Aliivibrio fischeri_A. Next base: position 241,868 of record NZ_WOBR01000010.1, read on the forward strand.
CGAGTGTGATTAGCTGCACCTTCATCACCAAAATAATCACTGTGCGGTAATGCTTCATGGTGAACAAAGTGCTTCTCATCAGAAAAAGTGGCTTTGAGAATATTCCCCGTGACCTGGTCCTCTATCGAACGGTGAAACTTATTAATTAAATTCGCTGGTGTAAAGTGGACTTTCCCATCCGTTGTATCTGCACTTGGAGAGACAGTACCTGCATTGGCCGTCCACATACTTGATGCTGAAGAACAAGCCGCAAGCAATTGAGGTGAATATTGATATGACTTTTTTAATACTTCAGAATCAGAACCAGAAAAACCCAAACGTCGAAGAGTATGGATATCTGGACGCTCCTGTGGAGCAAGCACCCCTTGAACAAACCCCATATCATGCAATGCCTTCATTTTTTCCAAACCTTGCTTTACTGCTTGTTTTGGGTTGGAAATACCTGACTTATTATTTTTAGAGGCAATATTACCCACCGACAAACCGCTGTAATTATGCGTAGGCCCAACAAGACCATCAAAGTTTGCTTCAACTGCTTTCATATGTTCCCTCATGACTGTTAACTTCTACTTGTTAAGCTCTTTGGCCCACTCTTTTGCATCGATATTAGCAAACTTATATCTAATCAGTAGCATTTGATATCATCAAACAAGCGCACTATCACAACTTTTATTTAACATTTATTACACTTTAATTAACTATTCTCTACTATAAAATAACTATGCAGATTTTTATTCTGAGCCGTTATAAAGCCACTCTTGCTTCACAAAAAACACATCATCGATAAAACCTATCAAAATGATAGTTGATAATAATTCTCATTTACATATACTGATAATCATTCGCATTTACTGATGGTTTTTTATTATGATGACTACTAATTCATTTTCTCAATCGTTCTCGTTATCACAATTTTCTTTACAACATAAACGCTTATTATTACCTATCACTTTATTAGCATTAGTTGGTGCAGAAACAACACGAGATCTTACCGTTACTACTCTGTCTGATGCTTTTTGGGCGGTTTCAACTTATGTAGCTTTTACCTTAGTTATTTATCATTACCTTTCAAATATAATGGGTAAAACCAATCGTATTACTGCTCTATATAACAAATCTCGTACTAACCAAGTTGTCTTCTCATCTCTACTTGGTGCACTTCCAGGCTGTGGTGGTGCCATTGTTGTTACGACTCAATATATCAGTGGGAAGGTAGGATTCGGTTCTGTCGTTGCAGTATTAACAGCAACCATGGGAGATGCCGCTTTCTTATTAATAGCAGCTCAACCTAAAGTAGGATTTGGTGTAATGGCCTTAGGTGTCGTTGTCGGTGCTATATCAGGTATTATCGTCAATGCCTTACATAAAGATGATTTTTTACGCCCAGAAACTCAAAATGAAAACAAGACTCAAGAGAAATCTGAAACTCTATCGGACATCCCTTGTTTACAAGTAAAAGCAATTAATTTACAAGGTGCTTTTTGGAAATGGGTGTTAATTCCAGCAACAATCATTGCGCTATTGGGTTCGTTTCAGGTCGATATTAATCAGCTATTCCATCTACCAGAACACACGATTGAATGGATTGGGGCTATATTAGCTATTGGTAGCATGATGTTATGGTCATTAACCAAAGAGATCAGTGATTATCAATCAACAGTATCCGAAGATAATAAATGCATAAGCTCTCATCCGATGCAAAAAGCGGCACAAGACACTAACTTTGTCTCTGCATGGGTTATTGTTGCCTTCTTAATTTTCGAACTAACAACTTATTTCTCAGGTATTGATTTACAAACTGTCTTCTTAGGTTATGGAATATGGATGCCATTAATTGGTTTAGCTATCGGTTTACTACCTGGCTGTGGTCCTCAAATCCTAGTAACGAGTCTATATCTATCAGGTGCGATGCCAATGTCAGCACAACTTTCAAATGCAATTTCAAATGATGGTGATGCTCTTTTCCCTGCCATTGCATTAGCTCCAAAAGCAGCAATGGTTGCAACCTTCTACTCAGCAATTCCTGCATTTGTAGTTGGCTACGGTTATTACTTCCTATTTGAGATGTAGTACTTCACTAGTTAGATAAACTAAACCTAAAAATGCGAATAGATAAAACAACAAAGGCGACAGTATTATCTGTCGCCTTTTGTACTAAAACGTAAAACAATGCGTGGTTTACTTAGGCTGTAGATTCAAAATGAAATCAATATCTTCTGCACTATGACGCTCTGGCACTTGCTCCCATGCCTCGCCCCATGAGCGGTTTACAATACGCCCACGTTGAACTCCTTTGCGTTGCGCGATTTCTTTTGCCCATTCAAGAACATGCACATAGCTTTCGACATCTAAAAACTCTGCTGCATCATATAAATTCCCTAATACTAGATTGCCATACCAAGGCCAAATAGCCATATCAGCAATACTATATTCATTACCAGCAATGTATTTGGTGGTAGCAAGCTGCTTATCAAGCACATCTAATTGGCGTTTTGCCTCCATTGAGAATCGATTAATAGGATATTCATATTTTTCTGGCGCATACGCATAGAAGTGACCGAAACCACCACCTAAATATGGGGCCGAGCCCTGTAACCAGAATAGCCAATTTAATACTTGAGCACGACCAGAAACATCTTTAGGAATAAAATGCCCAAACTTATCAGCCAAGTATAATAAAATAGCTCCAGATTCAAATACATGGAGTTCAGGATCAACAGAATGATCAACTAACGCAGGGATCTTTGAGTTTGGGTTAATATCGACAAAGCCAGACGCAAATTGATCTCCCTCCCCAATATTAATTAAATATGCGTCATATTCGGCCTCTTTAACCCCTAATGCAAGTAACTCTTCCAGTAGAATCGTCACTTTTTGCCCGTTTGGTGTCGCTAAAGAGTACAGCTGTAAAGTATGTTCACCAATAGGCAATGCTCGCTCATGCCTTGCCCCTGAGTATGGTCGATTGATGCTCGCCCATTGACCACTGCTGTCCGTTTCTGATGTCCAAACTTTTGGGGGTACATATTGATTATTCATACTCGCTCCTTACTCATTCATGCTCAATATTTACACATTATTACTATAGACCACTTCTAAAAAACCACGTATTCGCTATACGGAAAAAATAGCCAAAACTCCTTGATAAGCATAAAATCACAGCCCTATCGCTATTAACTATTTAAGGTTCATAATGTCAGCGTTTTTTGGCGCATTAGCGTTTATTGTTTGGGGATTAGTTCCTATTTATTTCCATCAACTTGGTGCGATGGAACCTATGTTGATCTTATCTAGTCGTGTTTTTTGGTCAGCCATAATCTTAGTGACCGTTTTCGCATGCAAACCAAACTTAATTAATAAAGCCCAATGCACACCAAAAAACATTGCGCTAGCAGCCGGTGCCGGTATTTTAATGAACCTATCTTGGCTCGGTTTTGTTTATGCCACCATCAGTAATAATATTATGGCGGCTTCTCTAGCCTTCTACATTACGCCTGTAATGGTGTTTTTTATGGGATTTATTTTCTTTAAAGAACACATTCAAAAAAATCAAAAGGTTGCGCTATTTTTAATGGTGTTAGCTATTGTTATGTACGTTGTTTTAGATAAACAATTGCCTTTACTTAGCTTGGCTATCTCTGTTTCTTTTGCTAGCTATATCGCTATAAAAAAACTGGTTACATTAAACACCTTTGGTGCCATTTTCTTTGAACATATTATTTTTGCTCCCCTAGCCCTATTGTATATAGCAACCCATTCATCTGGATTATCCTCAACAGAATGGGGATTATTAGTGGGAACGGCTCCACTGCAACTGCTGCCTATTTTGCTACTGACCATTTCATTACTCAAAACACCATTAAGTAAAATCAGTTTATTGCAATACATTGAGCCGACATTCCACTTGGCATTAGCATTGTGGGTTTATCATGAGCCTATTTCTTTAGGTCAAAAATCTGCGCTGATTATTGTGATTATCTCCATTATGATCGCCTCTCTAAAAACAAGAAAAAAGATAGCTATTAAGAACATTAATAAAAGCTAATGGGTAAATAAAAATCTAGCTCAAACTCTTCGTTTTCATTTAAAAAATGGTTTTTGTGGTAACGAACGTAAGCCGGTGTTGATCTCAGTTTAAATCCCGACGCCGGCAACCATCGCTCTAATACGTGACTAATCTGTGGAAGAAGTTGTCCATATACACCACTTAACTGAAATACGGCGTGTAAACCACCAGGGATCACCATTTGATTCACGACACCACGATATTTAAGTGGTTTATCTATTGCTATGCACGCTACATATCGACATTTAGTTAATTCAACCCATGCAGGATTAGAATGATGCAAACCAAATTGAGTTGAGAAGTCACGATCTTCTGAGTTCGCCCACGCTTTTAATATTAACCACGCATTTCGGATAGAACGATTATAGCCCTCATGTCTTACATAAGCGGCAAGTCTATCTTCTACTTCAATAATTTTTGGTTGAGGTAACGGTTTATCTGCCACACTGACATAACCTGCGGCAATTTCATCGTCTTTCAAATACGGTTTATCCGATATTTGTAAATCGTGTTTTCTCCACTCCCCAGGTGCCATACCAAACGTAGATTTAAATGCACGACTAAAGGAAGAAAGCGAACTAAATCCACACGTATTCGCAATATCTAGTACAGATGATTTTGTATCAAACATCAATTGGTTTGCCGCATACTCCATTCTTGTACGACGAATATATTGATGAATAGATTCTCCCACCACTTGTTTAAAGATTCGATGAAAATGTTGTTCAGAATAAGCAGCAACATCTGCTAACTCTTTCACTGCAAGTTCTTTGCTAATGTCTTTGTGAATATAAAATAAGACATCATTAATTCTTGATAGATGTTGTCGGCTCATGATCGAAAAATAGCATAAATGGACACATTTATAAGCATAAACGGACAAACAAAGTTATACAACGCCTTGTACTATCGGATCAGTTAAAAATATTATTTTATGGGAACATATATGGAAATCGCTCATTCTCTGCAACAAATTCAATCCTCTTACATTAGAGAAATTCTGGCTGCGGCTTCAGACAAAAACGTCATTTCTCTTGCTGGCGGGTTACCTGATGAAGAGACGTTTCCCATTGAAATAATGAAGCCAATTCTTGAAAGTCTATCTGATATGCCAGATGTCTTTCAATATGGTGCAACTGCAGGTTATGGTCCTCTTTTAGAGTTTCTTACGCAGAAGTTTGGATTACCCGAAAATCACTTACCTATGGTATGTACAGGCTCTCAACAAGGATTAGACTTGATTGCTCGAGCTTATATAAACCCGGGTGATACAGTGATTATGGAAGCGCCTAGCTACCTTGGTGCAATGCAAGTCTTCGGATTAGTTCAAGCAAATATTTCCACCGTATCTCAAACAGACTCAGGACCTAATCTTGAAGAACTAGAGCAATGCTTTATTCAAGAGTCACCAAAAATGTTTTACGCGGTTCCTGATTTCCATAATCCAACAGGTGTATGTTGGTCATTAGAAACCCGTAAAAAAGTGGCTGAATTATGTATTCAGTACAAAGTCGCTTTTATTGAAGACGCTCCTTATCGCGAACTTCGTTTTACTGGAGAAGCGTTACCAATGGTATCTAGCTTCTGCCCTCAAGATTCAATTGTATTACGCTCTTTCTCTAAAATAGCCTCTCCAGGTTTACGTATTGGTGTTGTCACAGGTAAAAAGAGTTATATCGAACCATTAGTTAAAGTAAAACAAGGCGCTGATTTACACTCAAGCGTACCTATGCAAGCACTGTTGCTTGGCTTACTCAAACATGAGAAATTTGAGCAGCACATGCAAACTATCCAAACGCTTTACAAACAACGGTACGATGTTTTATACAATGAACTTAAAACCCAACTTCCGGCACAATGTGAAGTCAACGCCGTTGATGGTGGCATGTTCATCTGGGTATCATTACCAGATTGCGATACATTTGAACTTGCCAGCACATTGATCGCCAATGGTGTTGCCGTTGTTCCTAGCCCTGTGTTTTATCCAAAACCAGAAGGCAGCCCTGCAGCTTTAAGGCTAAACTTTACTAATGCGAAACCAAATGAATTAGTAGAAGCGGTAAATCGTTTAACAAACGTATTGAATAAGTCAGTCAATTAATCTTATTCAAATTCTTATCTAAAGAAGTGAAATAGTATGAAAATATTCAGCAATTTTGAAAGTGGCAATATTCATGTAGTAACGGCAGAATCGCCTAATGATATCCAGTTAACCATTCCTGCCGATAATCAAACAGAGATCTCCCAATGGTTTCACTTTCGCTTAGAGAGCCAGCCTCAGCAACAACATAACTTCAAAATATTGAATTTAGCAACATCAGCCTATCCAGAAGGTTGGCAGGATTATGATGTTGTCGCGTCTTATGATCGTGAAGAATGGTTCCGTATTCCTACTGAGTTTGATGGTGATACGCTAAGCTTTAACGTAATTCCAGAATATCGTTCAATGTATTTTGCTTACTTTGCGCCCTACTCATACGATCGTCATCAAGATCTATTACACGGTGCACAAACCCATCATAGCTGCCAATTAGAAACTCTTGGAGTCACATTAGATAATAATGACATCAGTATTCTAACCATTGGTGAGCCTGCCGAAGGGAAAAAGAACATCTGGATCACTGGTCGCCAGCACCCAGGGGAAACCATGGCTGAATGGTTTATTGAAGGTTTACTGCTTCGCTTATTAGATGAAACCGATACCGTAGGCCGCGCTCTACTTGATAAGGTCGTGTTCCACATTGTTCCTAACATGAATCCTGATGGCAGTATTCGTGGTCACTTACGTACCAATGCCATTGGGGTAAACTTAAACCGTGAATGGCAAACGCCATCAATGGAAAGATCACCAGAAGTCTTTCTAGTACGTGAACGTATGTTAGAGACAGGCGTTGATATGTTCTTAGACATTCACGGCGATGAAGCGATTCCATATAACTTTGTTGCCGGTGGCGAAGGCATTCCATCATATGATGACCGCATTGCAGCTCTTGAAAACACATTTAAACAAGCCTTACTAACCATTACTCCAGAGTTCCAAGATGATATTGGTTACGACAAAGATGAGCCGGGAACCGCTAATTTAACTGTAGGTTCAAACTGGGTTGGAGAGCAATTTAAATGTCTTTCTTACACCGTTGAAATGCCATTTAAAGATCATATTAGCCATGCTGATGAGCTATATGGCTGGTCTCCTGAAAGAAGCATCGCCTTTGGCCAAGACGTTCTAAGTGCGATTTGGGCAACCGTCGGAAAGCTGTAAAAATAAAAAAGCCGATCTTAATAGATCGGCTTTTATCATTTAACAATTTGATTTAATTGATTTGTTTAACCCAAATTTGTGGGAACTGCCAATTATCACTTTGTATTTCTAAACTGGTTAATTCATCATTATCTGTTGATAGGTTTATTAAACCTCTTGTTTTACCAAACGAACAAGAATTACTCTTAATCCTAAAATAGGCCGCCTGATCTTCAAGAATTAGATTAACTATAGCCTTATCTTTACAATGATAAGATGTCATCTCTAATTTACCATTGTCTGAAATGATTAAGTTATAAATATCATCATCAACCAATGCGGTATAATGACCAGAGAATTGTGATAACTCTAACGGGGTTTCTCGCTTAATATTCAATTCAAAATCACTATCGTAAGACGAACAGAACCATTTTTTCTCTGTAGGAGAACACATATATTCTCCATTATTGAATGAGATACGGTTCGATTCATTATCCATTTGTCCTACATAGCTAATTTGTCGGTCACGATCATCCCATTGTGTCATCAATATCTCTTCAGACTCACTCGCGGTTACTTCAATTTTAATTGGATCACCATTCTCGCTAGTAGTGACACCAGTAAATACGCCCGGTGAATACACCTCATGGCACCCGGTTAATAAAAGTAATAACCCGACAGATAAACCTAATCTAATCATGTATATCACCTTTATAAATCAATTAAACGTTGTTGAATTAATGCCGCTTTCGCTCGGGTCGCTTGAACATTACCATCAATGGTGCTGATGGTGATATAACCTGATTTTACCGCTACACCTTCAGACATTTCATCCGTATCACCCGCATCCCCTGCCATAAATGAAACACCATGCTTATCACGCAACATTGCTTCGGCGACAATTCTTGCTTGTGTTTCTGACATTCCTTGCTCTTCAACTAGCATGTTAACAACATAATCCATGATCATTTCATTATTGCTTAAATCAGAAACAAATTTCAGTTCTATTCCACCAGCGTTCCAACCAACATTGGTATAAAGGTACCCCAAATTATTATCTATATCATGAGGCGTATTGATATTTAATCCAGTATAAGCAGGCAATAGAGGCTGACCTTCAATACGTGTTTTTTCTAAATTATTTATAACATCGACGACTACTTTAGCTATTTTTTTCCCTTGCTCACTATCTTGTGCAGAATTTTCACTACCACTAACAGCAATGGCAGGAATATTTCGGCTAAGTGCAATCATCGTTGCACCTAACGTACCCGAATTATTGTTCATATAACCCAGATTATTTCCTTCATTTGGTCCTGAAACAACAAGATCCGGGTTCTTTCCCCATCGTTCTTGAGCTGCTACATCAATACCATATAGAACTGACATGACAGGTGTACCTTCCGTATAATCTTCAAAAGCTTGAGTCGTATCCGTATCACCTACACAATATTCGTTATTAGCACTCTTCGTGGTATCTACATTCACCGCTTTAAAAAAGTTAATAGCACCACCTTTACCACTTTGACCAGTACAAGGGGCGCTCATAATCACATCATGACCTTGCTCAATTAAAGCCGACTTCATTGCTTGAATATTATTTGTGCTCCAACTGTCATCATTGGTTAAAACAATATTCAATGCAGAAGCAGGCTGAGACAAGAGTAAAAGTGGCGTAATACATACCGATAAGAAGCTATTTTTGATGTTCATATAATTCCTTGCTATTTATGTGCTTATTGATTCAAAAACAAACTTAACGGCAAATTATGAAATCCTTGTTACATTTTGTTTAAAGAAAAAATACATACACATATCGTCATGCAAGTGAATCATGTGTCTAAAAATAAAAAAGCCGATCTTAATAGATCGGCTTTTTGGTAAAGTTCCATTTTATGTTCACACTTCATAAATTAAATAAATGCCTTTAATTAAAGTAATTTTCTAAAATTAGATTTTCATAATTTTCAATCCAATTCGAATCTATGATATTAAGGATATTAATATCAATTTTTGATACATGTTTCTTTTTATGTGTTAACGAATATAAGGATACATAAAGATAACTAGAATCACGTAGAAAAAAACCAGACTCATATGACAGCGTAATTATGGTCCTCTCTGTTTTATATTCAACAACTTGCATACGATTCCAAAAAATAAATGGTCGCGTATTGTTGCAGATGAGCATAATTTATTAATAGCACCTCAAAAGAATAAACTTAATAAAATGCTATTATCATAATTACTAATGTTTATAAGAAACTACTCATTCACCTTAGACTGAATTTCAGTTCCGGCTTCTTTCAATAAATTAAATGGTGACATAATCACCCCTTTCACCGCACCTTGAGTCGCTTGTTGAGAAAGTTCTTCTGTTTTATCAATGATTTGATCAGCTTTTAGCATAATAGGTGGAACTTCTTTACGCAGCTTTTCAGACTCTTTTAATACCGCAGGAATTGTTGTTATACGGTAGCCTTTACTTTCAACAAATGCTTTTGGAAATACTTGTTCACGATAATTTTTCAGTTCAATTAATGTATTCGGTACAGTCTCTTTATTTACTGCATTCATTACAGTAATAACTTCTGGTAATGATTCAGTCCTGATAGATTGCACTTCATTAAGAATCAATGGAATTTTACTATCAACAGAAGCAACTGTTTGATTAACATTATTAATGGTATTTTTGACTTCGTTAACCAATTCAAGAGCTTGAGGAGTTAATTCTTCAAGATGCTGAGCCAAAAGTAACCATTGCTCTATCTCTAATTTATCAGCCGTTTTATTTACTTCTTTCATTAATTCTGGATATTGATCCACAACCGTATTTATTGAGTGTGTAAAAGAGTAAATTGTATAACCTAAATAAAAAATAGAACTCGCTAAAACAAGTTGTATCGCCATTCCCAATCGAGCCATAACGTATTAATCCATAAACAAAACATAGAACTACTTTACGTTATTAATCACCAGAAATACATGAATAATCGTTACGCTAACGCAAGTAATATCCCACCAACCGTTAGTGCAGCAGAAACGTATTGTCCTGCCGAATATGAAGAGTCATCTTCTTCCTCAATGGAATCAGGATGATTAATACCCAACGCACCATGAGCAAAAGATTCAACTTGATCTGAGACATTTTCAGCTTCTGACTGCTTAAATTTACTCTCCTTTTCTATTTCCTGTAATGCACGTAATAACGCTTTTCCTTCTACAGATAAAGAGACAGTGTCACGCTGTACATTTAAAGCATTCATCGAAACCGTTGTAACAGGGACAGAATTATATTGCATGTTTGGCTTAGTATAAGCAGTAAATCCCGTTCTAACTTGAGTTCCATTTATCATGATATTGCTCCATAACCATGCTTTATACCAATTTTACAAATCACAGAAAAACACATTAAATAAATTGGTATTTCCTACTTTCTATATCGGATTCTTATGGAAAAACTGTTCTTTTTTTATCCTGAATATCATTATTATTCGAGGTTTATCACGATTATCTTGCAAACATAATTGAGTTTGTTTTTATTTTGTCTTGATCTTCTTTAACAGTACCTCTATAGTTAATCGTAATTTCACGATTGACATATGAGTAAACATGACAGCTGAATGTAAAACGACCAATAAATGTTCTTTTTCAACATCAGAACAAGATTTACAGCTAGAAACAAACTTTGCATCATTAGCAAAAGCACTCGCTCACCCTGCTCGAGTTCGAATTTTAAAAATTCTATCAAATTTAGAAAAAGCAGGAGGTTGTTTAAATAGCGATCTTGTTTCTGAACTTGGACTTGCTCAATCAACCGTATCTGAACACTTAAGAGTATTAAAACAGGCTGGATTCATCACAGCAGAATCCATCCCACCAAAAATGTGTTATCGCATAAACCGTGAATGTATTACATCATTTGATCAATTAACTCGCTCTATCTTGATGTAATACGAATAACGCCATTGATGTAATGGCGTATTTTTTGATACTAATAATCGCAATTCGACGATATACGATTCAGTAAAATAAGGAACCATCATGCAACCTAAACTTAGCTTCTTAGATAGATATCTTACACTCTGGATTTTCCTAGCCATGGCCATTGGTGTATTGCTTGGGGTTCAGTTTCCACAAATTGCTGAATGGAATGAATCCATGTCAGTTGGTAGTACCAATATTCCTTTAGCTATTGGTTTAATACTTATGATGTATCCACCATTAGCTAAAGTGAATTACAACCTACTTGGTACCGTTGTAAAAGATAAACAAGCCGTTACTCTTTCTCTTATTATGAACTGGATTGTTGGTCCTATCTTGATGTTTGTTCTTGCTTTGATCTTTTTAGGCGATCATCCAGGTTATATGGTTGGGATCATTCTGATTGGTTTGGCTCGTTGTATTGCAATGGTATTAGTTTGGAACGATATTGGTGGTGGTAATAAAGAGTATGGTGCAGCCTTAGTTGCTATTAACTCAGCATTCCAAATTGTAACTTATAGCTTTATGGCGTGGTTATTTATCAGTGTGTTACCTCCCGTATTCGGTTACGAAAGTATGGTTGTAGACATTTCTATGATGGATATCGCCCACAGTGTCTTAATTTATTTAGGTATTCCATTTTTAGCTGGTTTTTTAAGCCGTAAAATATTGGTCTCTAAAAAAGGTGAAGAATGGTATAACACTGTTTTCATTCCAAAAATTTCACCAATTACACTTATCGCATTACTTGGCACTATCGTTCTAATGTTTAGTTTAAAAGGTGAGATGATCCTTGAGCTACCGATGGATGTAGTACGTATTGCGATTCCATTGACTATTTACTTTGTTTTAATGTTTTTCTCTAGCTTCTTTATTGGCAAAAAGATGGGGATCCCTTATGACAAGAATGCTTCAATTGCTTTTACTGCAACAGGTAATAACTTTGAATTAGCCATTGCCGTTTCAATCGCTGTATTTGGTTTAAACTCAGACCAAGCATTTGCTGGTGTTATTGGCCCTCTTATTGAAGTACCTGTACTTATTGCATTAGTAAATGTTGCATTAAGAATGAAAGATAAAAAAGCAGAAAAAACAGCTTAAATATACTTCTTTATAATAAAAAATAGCCTATAGTTTTCACTAGAGGCTATTTTTATTTTCACTCAATCATCAGTTCATCTTGAAGAAATCTAATTCCGTCTTTTGAGCTACTGCCAACTTAGACAATTCATCCGCAGCTTGTTGAGTCTGATTAATCGCAGATACATTTTGTGTAACCAGATCAAACGTTCTTGTCGTATTTTTCGCGATATCTTCAGTCACACTGTATTGCTCTTGTGAAGCCGTTGCGACTAGCGTGTTGATATCAGACATCGATTGAACTGAGCTGACGATATCATTAAATGATGTTTTCACACTTTCAATAAGATGTACCGATTCTTGAATAGACGTGACATTTTCCATCATATTTTTATTCGCATTTTCAGACTGAGCTTGGAGCTTACTAATGATCTCCTGAATATTACTTGTTGATTCCTTTGTTTTAGCAGCCAGATTACGAACCTCATCAGCTACCACTGCAAAACCTCTTCCCGCTTCACCTGCACGTGCAGCCTCAATGGCGGCATTTAATGCAAGTAAATTGGTTTGTTCTGAAATACTACTGATAACGTCAGTCACTTCACCAATATTAATTGCGTCATCACGTAATACTGAGATCATCTCTGCGGTTTGTTGTACAGATTCGTTAATATCAACAGTTAGTGCGATAGAATTATCAAGTGTATTATGTCCATTTGATACATTAGTTATTGCTTTTTGTGCTTCTTCTTCCGCCTGAGCAGCATTTGTTGTCACTTCTTTTGAAGTACTCGATAGCTCACTGATCGCGGTAGAAATTTCTTCTACTTGTGCCAGTTCATGTTGAGAATTCTTAGCTGTATCAGACATAACGACAGCCAATTCCTCTGAAGCTGCTGATACACTATTTGAAATTGAATGGCTTGATGTCACTATTTCTGACAGCTTCGAGCTTAACGTAACAACTGAACGGTATATACCTGTATCGCTACCTGACACCACTAATTGCTGGGATAAATCGCCTTCCGAAATATTAGATAGGATTTCAGAGATTTTCTCTGGCTCACCACCAATCGGTTTATAGATTAAATAGATAACACCATAATAAACAATCGCTAATGATACGATAAGAAGTGCAAAAAATATGATAATTGAATTCTTTAACATCGCCATACTTGGCGCATAAACATCATCCTCATATTCATACATAACAACTGTCCAATCATAACGGGATAAATTATCAGCACTTGCCAAAACATAATCGTCATGGTCGATATCATAAAAACGAGTATTACCAGAATCAAAATCAACGAGTTCAGGTTTAACATTCTTTATGTTCTTACTAACGTCATCAGGATTTTTCGCAGCAATGATATAACCTAAGTTATTATAGGTAAAAATCTGTCCACGTTCAGTAAGCGTTCCAATAAATGCATTTAAAACATTTTGCTCAATCCCTATAGCCACAACAGCTACGACCTTGCCATCATTTAAAATAGGCACAGCAAATGCGAACACATTTACACCATCTGTATTTTGGTACACATCGGTAATAATTTCTTTTTCACCAGCAAAACCTCGAATGAACCATTCTCGTTTTACTTCCTTTGCATTAAAGTTAGGAATAAACTGACCTTTTTCAAAAGTAAGTCCTGACTCAAATGCAATAAATGCGCTATTGGTATCATTATTTTCTGCTAATTTTCTCAAATCCTTTGTGGTAGTGACTTCATCTAGTTGCCCATCAGGATAGTAAGAAATAGAAAATGTTCTTAATGATGAAAAGTAACCATCGAGTTTTTCTCCTAATGATACAGATATTAATTTAGATCGATCTTCCGTAGATTTAGTTATCAGTTCCTTATTTATTTGAGTGAATTCATTAAAACCATTCCAAGTTAAAGCGCTCGCTATCGAAACCAATAACACGAATATAAATAATAAAATTTTATTCTTTAACAACATCCATTATTCCTTTTATTTACTACTTTAGTAGTAATGACCTACTTTATATCAACTAATTAACACTTATAAATAGCAAGTAATTAATAGACTGAATCAATACCTCTTTCGCAAAATAATTCATTGTCAACACCTACAAAAAATTCAATACCAAAAATAGAGTTAATAAAATAAATCTCTTCCAAGGTCAATTCATTTACAGAATTTATAAAATACATATTTTCATTTGCATTAGATATAGTCATAAGCCTTACTTTCTTGTTTGTTATGTTTATTAGTTAATTCATATTTTTTACGCATTGAATTATATAAAAAACAACCAACACAAACTAATAATGAAGGATAATTTATATATAAAACCTTTAACAACAAATAGATAGAAGAATTATCAACATACATTCACAATATTAATTTATAATGACAATATTATTAATTGTGATCGAGAGCTGATTTTTTATAAATTCTAAGTGTTATCTTTGCGATAAATCAAAAATAATTTGTAACGTTATGAATTTAAAGTTTAAAAATTCCTTATTAATGCTAGAAGATAGGCCAAAAATTCTCATAAATAATAAAAGTTATGTGATAACCATTCCCGAAAGTAAGATTTTAAAATTACTTATAGAAAATAAAAACACACCAATAACTAAGAATGACCTCATTGTAACCGCATGGGGACATCCTGATTTTATAGGACCAAACTCATTAGCCGTTGCTATATCTAACATAAGAAAAATAATCGAACATGATGGGTTAATATTAAAAAACATTCCTAAGATTGGATATAAATTAATAATAGATGAACCATTAAAAAATCAAAACAGATCGATCAACCTTAATAATAGAGAACAACCACTTGATAATGTTACACTCGCTAAAAATAGTACAATCATAACAAAACTGACATCATCACCGATTCAAATACTTATATTCTCAACTTTGACTTACTTTGTCTTATATTTGATTCACTCATGGGTTCTAATTAATTAAAAATGAACAAACTAAGCTTAATTAAAATAAATATTTTTATTACCAGTATAATGCTACTTCTGATTTCTATTTCTTTTGTTAACGGCACAGGTTGCAATTACAAAATGAATCTTATTGATAGTAAAAATCCAAACTTTCAGATAAAAATGACCTGTTTTAAAGGGAACTACGTAGCATTACAAACCTTAAAATATGGCGATAGCACTTCCAAATGGAAGATCACCGCAAGGCAGTTTAACTTATTTAATCAAGTTATTTTGTACATTAACAAAAGAAGTCCGTTGGTGAAGCCTACCTATAACAACAAATTAGACGACTATAACCAACTTGTTTTTGATCAGCGCCTACTGTTTTATGCCTACAAAATAGACAAAAAGAAAAATACTATTACCGTATACGAAGACTTTCCCGAGAGGCGGGCTATTACAACAGAATTCACAGGAAAAATGAGTCAATGGTAATAAAATAGCTGCCATTACATTACGTACGAAAGAGCTTATATGGTAACATGATGTGAATTTTACATCACATTAGGTTATATCAGTCATATGAAACCTTCTATGGAAAAAGTATTACTTCAAATAGCTTTGGATCTTAGTTCTAACTTGTCCAGCGATTTACATTATCAACGTCTGATTAACTCTATTCATCATGTATTCCCTTGTGATGCGAGTGCACTGTTTATTCTGGATCATGATGGTTGCCTTAAGCCTGTTGCTGTTAAAGGACTTTCTCAAGCAGTATTAGGACGCTGTTTTCCACCGCAAGTCCATCCTAGGTTAGAGGCTATTTTACAAAGCAAACATCCTGTTAGATTTGAATCAAATTCAGACCTACCTGATCCGTTCGATGGATTATTACTCGTAGATGAAAGTATCAATATAGAAGTTCACGACTGTTTAGGCTGCAGTTTATATGTAGAAGATACGCTCGTTGGTGTACTCACATTAGATGCATTAGAAGTGGGCGCTTTTAAAAAGATAGATGACATTACAATTGAAACATTTGCAGCTCTCGCCGCTGCGACTTTACATAACAAAGCTCTAATTAAAACTCTTCAAGACAGCAATCAGCAACAAAAGTCCATCAACCAGACCTTAATTCAGCAGGCTAGAATTCAAAAAGGCGAATTAATTGGTATTAGCCCTCAAATTACTCGCCTTAAATCAAACATAAGTACTGTTGCCCATTCAGATTATGCGGTTTTGATCAGTGGAGAAACAGGCTCAGGTAAAGAGTTAGTCGCTCATTCTGTGCATGCACAATCACAACGTAATGAGCTCCCAATGATTTATGTTAACTGTGCTGCACTTCCTGAATCGTTAGCAGAAAGTGAGCTATTTGGGCATGTCAAAGGCGCATTTACTGGTGCGAATAACCATCGAGCAGGTAAGTTTGAATTAGCCGATAAAGGAACGCTCTTTCTTGATGAGATAGGAGAGCTTCCTCTGCTAATTCAAGCAAAGTTATTACGCGTTATTCAACAAGGTGAAGTTCAACGTGTAGGCTCAGATAAAAACGTGATGGTGAATGTTCGTATCATTGCTGCAACCAATCGTAACCTAGAAAAAGAAGTGGAAGAAGGTCGTTTTCGTGCCGATCTTTTTCATCGCCTCAACGTATTTCCAATTCATGTTCCACCACTTCGTGAACGTGAAGGCGATATTTCTGTTTTATCCGGCTATCTACTCGATAAAGTTAGAACACAGTTCAACGTACCAAATTTACATATCCACCCAAAAACACTCACTCATTTAGAATCTAGCCCTTGGCTTGGTAATGTTCGTGAACTTGAACATACACTAATGCGCGCAGGCTTAAGAGCCATTCAAGAAAATGCAAACAGCATTAGTTTAGCTCATTTTCTTGGGGACATAGAACACACTAGCGATGTTAAAAATACATCACATTTATTACCAAATAAAAGCCAACCGATGAGAGAGTTAGTAGAAAGCTATCAAAAACAATTAATTGAACATGCATTATCCGAATCTAATGGAATTTGGGCAAAAGCAGCTGAATTTTTACAAATGGATCGTGGTAACCTCTATCGAATGGGAAAAAAATTAGGTATTTCAAATTGATACAAACACACAAATCGATGTCATTAACACATCAATTATCGTAGTCATTAATACATCAACAAGCAAAAAAGAAACAGCAAAACCATATAAATCAACAACTTAAAAGTGGCACATACTGTGCAATAGATGGTTCATCAATGTCGATTCAAATCTCGACTGGTTCAACAATCTATTGCACAAAATAGAACGCATTGAACTGGCATGATTTGAATAATATGTATTCAATAACGGAGTTCCAACTATGTTCTGTATCCAATGTGAGCAAACGATTCAAACACCAACAACAAAAGGCTGTTCTTTTGCACAAGGTATGTGTGGTAAAACAGCGGAAGTTTCTGACTTACAAGACATTTTAGTTTACGCATTACAAGGTGTTTCTTTTTGGGCAGAGCAAGGTCGCAAAGTTAATGTTATCTTTGATGAAATTGACCAATGGGCACCAAAAGCTTTCTTTGCCACGCTAACAAACGTTAACTTTGATCCTGAGCGAGTTATCGAATTCGCCCTTCAAGCACAAGCATACAAACAACAATTAGAAGAAACGGTACGTGCGGCAGCAACAGTTACTAACACTGAATTAAATGAATTATCTCCAGCTGCAAAATTCGAACTACCAACAGAAGCTGATCAAATCATTGCCCTAGCTCCACAAGCAGCCGTAAACCGTGGCCATGAAACACAACATGAAGATGTTATTGGCTTACGCTTACTTTGTCTTTACGGCTTAAAAGGCGCTGCCGCTTACATGGAGCACGCTCGTGTGCTTGGACAAACTGACAAAGACGTTTTTGCTGAATATCATCAAATCATGGCATGGTTAGGAACTGACCCAACAGATCTAGGTGAATTACTAGATTGCTCAATGAAAATTGGTTTAATGAATTACCGTATCATGGAAATGCTAGATACGGGTGAAACAGATACATTTGGTCACCCAGAACCATCACAAGTCAACGTTAAAACTATCGAAGGTAAATGTATCCTTGTTTCTGGTCACGATTTACATGACTTAGAAAAAATCCTTCAACAAACAGAAGGAAAAGGCATCAACGTTTATACTAACGGTGAAATGCTTCCTGCTCACTCTTACCCTGAGCTTAAAAAATACCCTCACCTTGTAGGTAACTACGGCAGTGCATGGCAGAACCAGCAAAAAGAATTTGCTAACTTCCCGGGTGCTATCGTAATGACATCAAACTGCTTATTAAACCCTAATGTGGGTCAATATGCAGACCGTCTATTTACTCGTAGCATCGTAGGCTGGCCTGGTGTTGCTCATATTGAAGGCGATGATTTCACAACGGTTATTGATTGTGCATTAGCGCAAGACGGTTTCAAGCACAACGAAATTGAACAGATGATCACCGTTGGATTTGGTCGTAACGCACTAATGGCTGCCGCTCCAGCTGTTGTAGAGCAAGTAAAAGAAGGCAACATTAGTCACTTCTTCCTTGTTGGTGGTTGCGATGGTGATAAATCAGAACGTAGCTACTACACAGACTTTACCGCTCAAGCACCTGAAGACTCAGTCATTCTGACATTAGCTTGTGGTAAATACCGCTTCAACAAAAACCAATTTGGCGATATTAATGGTATCCCGCGTTTATTGGATGTTGGTCAATGTAATGATGCATACTCAGCGATTCAACTCGCACTTGCACTCGCTAAAGAGTTTGATTGTGACATTAATGATCTTCCATTAACGCTGGTACTTTCTTGGTTTGAGCAAAAAGCAATTGTTATCCTGCTTACTCTATTTGCTCTTGGTGTTAAAGGCATTTACACAGGACCAACAGCACCGGCGTTCTTAACGGACAACCTACTGTCTATCATTCAAGAAAAGTTTGATATGCGCAGTATCGGTAATGTAGAAGACGATCTAAAAGCCATTTTAGCCGCATAATCAAATCGAATAAACTCATCAAGTTATGCCTCAGTTATCTGGGGCATTTTTCGCTAGCGTGTATTCAACACATTCTGACCAATAGAGAATAAACATGACACAATTTATTTGGCCAAGCACTCCAGTTCAACTTCGTTGTGATAAAAAATGGCAAGAAACAGATGATACGATTAGCCTACAATTAATCAGCGAACACAAAGAAACATTTGATTTTAAACCAGGTCAGTTTGTTAGCATCGGTATTGAAATTGAAGGTAAAATGGAATACCGCGCCTACTCTATCAGCTCAATTCCAAACCAAGATTTTCTACAACTAACGATTAAACGCGTTGAAGGTGGTAAGGTATCAAACTATCTAATTGACCAGTTGAATGAAGGTGATGAGGTTGCTGTTTTAGCACCAACAGGTCCATTCAACTCTATTGATTGTAAACCAAGAAAAAAAGTGGCGTTACTAAGCGCTGGCTGTGGCATCACTCCTATCATGTCGATGACGAAATCGTGGATAGCTCAAAATAAAGATATAGATATTACTTTTGTTCATATGGCAAAATCTCCAGAACACACTATTTATTTTGATGAACTTCAGTATTTAAATAATCAGCATACCAATTTCAACCTTAAATTATTACTGAAAAATCCCCAATTTACCGATTACCCCCAAGGTCGATTAGATCAAGAATGGTTAACAAAATTGTGCCCTGATTTAGTCGAAAGAACCGTATTTTTATGTGGCCCAACAAGCTTCATGGAAGACATGAAAAAATATGTTGAAGCAATAGGCTTAGACATGGCTCACTTCTTCCAAGAAAGCTTTACACCAATCGAAGCTGAAGTCAGTGAAACAGATGATGCCTCTGGTGTTGTTCAATTTGAAGTTCCTGCTTTTGGCGTTTCAAAAGAAATAGATAAAGGCGCAACTCTTGCTGATGTATTAGAAGAAAGCGGCGTACCGATTATTATCGCTTGCCGTAGCGGTATGTGTGGATCTTGCAAATGTAAAGTAACCAAAGGTGAAGTTTCTCGCACCAGTACAGAGACATTAAGCGAAGAAGACATTGCACAAGGTTACACACTGGCGTGTTCAAGCCAAGTTCAAAGTGATGTTGAAGTGAGTTTGACTTAATTACATTCGCTCAACGCTAAAAAGTCGATGGTTACTTTCATACCTATTGCAGTAAGAAAATAACCATCGTTTTTTCATATCTTCGCTGTACGACCGTTTAGTACATTAATCAAAATCACCATATAAAGCTAATGGGTCGACAGGCATAGATATCGGTTGCCAGCGATCGGTAAACGTATATTTAGCATAGAAAAGTAAATGATTCGGTTCATAGAAATCCGAACGTTGAATATCAATGGCGGCACCTAAATACCAGCGCTTACTTATTCTTTGTTCTACTGCTGCTTCTAAAGAAAAACCAAATCCACCACCACTGCTTGAATCAAGTGTTGCTCCTTCAACATATGGATCATCTTCTTTTGTCCAAGAGTTTGAGATTGAGCCACTGACTAAATATGACAGACCATTATTAATACGCTCATAATAATTTACAGGAATAGATACAGAGAAATAATCCTGAGGGCTATAATAACCGCCATATCCGTAGGCATATTCACTTAAATTCTTATCATAATTTAGATACATCAAATTTAAGCCTAAACTTAAACGTCTGTCATTTTCATTGATTATTTTCCAATATGTACCGCCCAACAAGCCTAAGCGAGTATTATCCTCTACTGATTTACCCGTCATTTTATGAAATTGCGCACTAGCCCAATAACCAACATCACCACCTAAATCGTAACTACCACCAAGCTTAATACCGGTTTTCATCACTCCGCCCCATTCATCACCTTGATGATTTGAAACGGTATCGGGCACCGTCATACCCGCATATGAGAGTGTACTGCTTGTTTCTGCACGGCGAGATAATGTCGCTTTCCATCCAATGTCGCCTAAATCGCCAGAAAGGTTCAAACCACCAACGATATTTTGTTGGTCAAACCCCATGGGTGTCGTTCCTATATCAGCACTCCATGAATCTGCTAACCACCCAATACCAAAAGCGGTACCCGTGTTTTTCTCATTCATCGACGCGGTTGTTTTATAATAATCAATATCACCAGAATTCAGATGTACTACATCGGCTCTAAGTTGCAAATGCCCATCGTATTCAGGCATTGGAATGATTGCTTCCACAGGTATTTGAACTGACTTGTTTGCACCTTCACGAGCACTGTAATCAACACCAAAAGAAACATACCCTTGATCTCGTGCATAGATATCATCAAGATCTGATTTTACGTTTCGAGTTAACCAATTATCATCAGCATCATGGTATAAATGTCGAAGCGGCATATTTTTAGGATTGTCATTATCTTCATTCTTAATCTGAGCTTTATCTTGAACAACCGCCGGGCCACCTTGCGGATCTAAAGCATCTTCAATGAGAGCCAATTTAGCCATATCTTTAGCTAAACCCCAGTCTTGTTGGGTCATGGCTACAGACATTCCATCCCGATAATCAATAGCATCACTATCTTGCTTATTACTTAACCCTTTAACTAAAAGCGATGCTTCTTGTTGATGCTCATACCTTGATAATATTCCTGCAAGTTCCACGCTATTACGACTCGATAGCGCTTTTTCCTCACTGTATAAATGCAATGCTAAGGGAAGAACTGTCTCTTCTTTTCCTAACGCCTCTCGGCTTTTAATTAGACCTAATAATGCATCATGCTGATACTGAGAGTGTAATTGGCTTGCTAAAGAGTAATAATACTCGGCCTCTTCATATTGTTCATTTTTATAAGCATACTCAGCAAACAATAAGTCTCGACGGATTGCTTGATCAATGGTTAGATTGTCATGAAAACTTTCTGTCTTGATTGATTGCTGCCAAGCTTCAAATTCAGAGTTTTGCTCAAACTTAAACAATAACTCCCCGTAATGAAGTTGAGTTTCCATCTCCCATGCATCAGCAGGATGTATCTTACCTAAACTTTCTACTGCTTTATCAGAAAAACCAAGTTGATACTGAATATCAATCAAAGACATGGTTGCATCTGGATTTGATGCATATTTAACTTTTAAACGTTCAATTTCTCGTTCAGCGGCATCAGGATCATCCTTCGCCAATACGTACAGAGATCCGAATGTTTGACTCATCTCCAATCGGTTTAAATTAGATATCATCGCATCACTGCGTTTTTCTTTTGATATTGCAGTAAGTTGATTTATTGCTTCAGGAGTATTGCCATGTCTTGCAAGATATAGCGCATAAGCAAATTTCATTTCAGGAGTCGGCGTTTCCATCGACCAGATTCGCATTTGCCTATCAGCACGCTGCTCTTGACCAATCAAATGAAGTGAATCTGCAACATCACTACGTAACCACGGTGATGAAGGAGGATCTGAAAGCAATTTATCTACGATAGTATTAGCAGCAACCATATCACCACGCTTCATAGCTTGATTTAGTTCAGCCATCAGCATCGATATTTCAACTTCATGAAAGCGTTCTGCTAATACTTTTTGAGCATTTTTAGATAATTTATGTCCACTACGTAACGCTTGCTCTTCGCCATAAAGTGCGATATTGACATTAAACCAGCCTCGCAATGCGGTTTCATCAAGGCTATTTTTACTCAGAGCTATTTTATAATAACGAAGGGCTTCTTCATTATTGTGTTGAACCAAAGCTAACTCAGCTAAATAGTTATAAGCATAGGGGTCATCTGGCTCAAACTTAACCGCTTGATGATATTTTCGACTTGCACCATCAAAATCCCCTCTTTTCATTTTTTTCTCACCTATTTCAAGGTAAGCCCAATAACTAGAAGAATTGATCAATCCATTCCATTTATCTGTATTTCGAAGATCTTTATCGTATTTTTTTGCTTTTTGAAAATAAGATAACGCAGCTTCTTGCTGACCTAAACGTAAATAAGTCATACCTAATGCACCTAAAATTTCAGGATCATTCGGGCGTGCTTTTAACGCCGTAAACAGCTTTTGCTGTGCATTTAGGTAATGACCTCTTTCAAGCTCTTTTAAGCCATCTAATTTGGCCATATAACGTGGATCTTTTCTTAGTTCTTTTTCTTTATCTAATCGTTTCTTTGCGTCTATCCATGCTTTTTTATACTTAGTGTTTGATGGGAAATAGCTAGCAAGAATGGCATACTGCAAAACAACATCGTCGGTGATGTATGTATCATCTAAACGAGATAGCCAGAGTGTACCAGCACTATTACTTACAGAGGGTTCTAAAGAAAGGCGCTGTAATAGTTGCATTGCTTCAGGATTAGAAGGGTTTCCACGTGAGATATGTTCAGCATAAGCTAATTGGAAATCTGGTACTCCAGGGTGTTCTTTATTCAATTTTTTTAAACCGAACAATACTCGTCGTTCATGCCCTTCAACTCCTGATTCTATTTTCAAATATTGAAGCTGAATTTCAGGTGTTGGCATACCATTAGGAAACAGTTTTTTTAATCCGGTTAATGCCTGCTTATTTCGCCCAGATCGGGCTTGCAGCATAATTTGCTGATATGCCACCTTGTTATCACCATAAAGTGAAAGTACATCATTAAGTTGTCTGGTTACTTTTGATTTTGGATGCTTTTGCTGTAATTTTTTTAAAATTACTTTCGCTTGTTCAACTTGACCTGATTTAGCCAAGTATTGCGCCTGAAAACTAAGTCCCTCAGCATTTTCAGGATCAATAGCAAATAACCGCTTTAACGTAGTTTGCGTAATATCAGGACGATGAAGTAACTGAGCATAAGTTAATTGTTTAATTAACCATGCTTTAGATTGAATCTTAGATACATCTTGTTGAAAAACTATTGGCTTATGATTATGAATATCTCGATTCAACGAAACAGCAGATACTGGTGCTGCATACATAGCCCCTAGCACTGCAAAAGAAATAAATTGCTTAATACGGTATTTACTTACTGACATACATTAACCCACTTAGGAGTAACACTGCCATCATCATTAAAAGCGTACAAATCTTCATGCCAACCAAGACCAAATAATGTCAGCACACTATTATAGTAATAATCATTTTGAATCTTTGGCAATTCTGCTTGGATTTTCTTCTCATATTCAACAACATGTGTATTTGAATCTAATGAAGATAATAAAGGTAAAATAGCCGCATTCATTCCGGTTCCACCTTGGTTTTTACCTTTGCCTGTTAACACATTTATTGTCTCAGGCATCCCTTTATTTCTTTCTATAGTACGAAGTAATGGCTTCATTTTACTAAGTAACAACGCTTTATTAGGATCACTGTTTGGTAGCATTCCTGCCCACAAATACACTCTAATTGCATTATAGCTGCCAACACTTTGGGTCTTTGAGTCTTTTTTAAATTGAGTTTTATCCCATTCAACCCAATCAGGACTATAGCCTTTTGGCATGGTTTCATTTAATAACCTTGCACTTGATTGATATAGTTCAGACCATTGGTAATTAGGGAAAACAGTATTCATTCGAGTTAGCAACTGCAATGGAACATAGCTCGGGTTTAAACGAACATGATTTTTACCTAATACAAACCCTACTTTACCCGGTAATAATACCGTTCCAAGACCTGACACTTTGATGGTTTCTTCACGTAAAATTCGACTTGCCAATAAATGCCCAAGAGATTGGTAGTAATGGTTATCCCACAATCTCCCAGCTTCAATCAAACTATAAGCAATCCATAAATCTGAATCAGAGGCAGAGTTAGAATCTAAAATACCTTGTGAACCATCAGGTAAAGTTCCCCATAACCAAGCTGGGAGTTGTGCGGTTAAATCTCCCCCAGCTAAATGCAGCTCAGTCCAGCCGAGTAATTCATCAAATGTTTTTTTATCATTCGCAATTAATGCAAAAAATAAGGCATAAGATTGACCTTCTGATGTCGTAATTGAGCGAGGATCACTATTATCAATGACTCGACCATTCTCAATATAATGTTGTTTAAAGCTTTCCCATTGCCCCCATTCACACTGGTTCTCTTTTATTAGTGCGGCTGATGATACGATTTGGGTTGGGTAATTTTCATCTTGAGCAATAGCTGAAGAAGAGCAAGTTAACGTGCCAATTAATAGACTCAATACCGTTAATTGCATTTTCATTATTCATCTTCCTCTGTGTTTAAACGTTTTTTGGCGATACGGCGAAGTACTCTAAATAAAATAATTGTAACCATTACAACTAATAATGCGGCAAGCAAAGCCATCACTAACGGGTGTTTTGAAAAGTGATACCAAATCAGCTGAGAAATAGGTAATTCACCTACGTAGTAGTGTTCCCCTACATTAAAACTTGCCACCTCATCATCTCGTAAAGTAATAACAGAACCAAACATTGCCGACACTTTACCGCTGTCATTTAAGGCTTCATTTACTAATGCGAAAGATTCCGGAGTTTGGGCTAATACACTCACAATGGTTCGCTGCGAAGTATAGGGTGATTCCATACTAGTGATAGCTGCAAAATTACCCGTTGTATTAATGCTGACTGAATCAGAAATTTGTTGGTTCTTTCCTGATGATGCCCCCCAAACTTTCTCTTTTTGAGATTCATTTTTACTTGGTAATTGAACAATGCGGTTCGATGCGACCAATTGAATATTTTCAATTTTTTCTTTGTTTATCGACGCTAATTCGGGAGTCATCCCTATCGTTAAAATGTCTTTATTTTCTAATTCACTTTCATTCCACTGATCAGTTAAAGCCACATTTAATACTGAATAACCAGTATGAGAACCAAATACCCCCATCATATTAACGAAAGTCTGAACCTCTTCTGTACTTGGTTGTTTAGGTAACACAACTACGGTTTCTGACAGATCGGCCATTCGTGTAAATGGATAGCCAGAATTGGCAAAAGCGCGCATATTCGGCATTTCAATATAATGAGAGAATCCTGAAAAATCGATGGTCGAATCAGAGTTGATGACTGCATAATTTTTACTTGGCTGCATAGTTTGACATTGATCTTTACCACCAACCGATGAAGCAAATCCAAACTCAAATTTCACTTCATTTTTACTACCAACTTGGAAAGCAGGAATACGAACCACTTGACCATTACCAAGCAAATCATCGTCTAACAAAGGGAGTCTCAAGTGAGTATTGTCATTCGATTCACCCGAGGTATTTAAATTAAACGCTTTTACAAATTGATTATTAACGCTCAAGCTCATTCTAGAGCCTGAGTTATCCATCAATGGTGGTGTATAACGATAATTCAAATCAAATGGAATGCCGTTACTTTGCCAAGTGAATAAATCAGGTGGCAATCTAAAGTGAAGAGAAATTGGCGGTGGATTTTGCCCTTCAACTTGTAATGTCATGCCTTCAGTTAACAGTTCTGATAACGCAACAGGTCTGTCTGTATTTATCCAATTAGGTGCATCATAAGGAGTACGAGGAACTAATTGTTTTGCTGAATTAATTTTTGCCGACGGTCCTGTTAGCAAATCTTGCCCTAGTGCCAACCCTTTTACTGCGGTAATTAAATCATCGCTGTCTCTACCCATTATCAACAACAATTTAACGTAAGGATCCGTAGGATGAGAAATCATTTGAATACGTGGCCCATCTGCATCTGGAAAATCACGTAAAAAATCAGGTTTACTATCATTGGTAATGAAAACAATGGCATCACTTTTTGGTAATTGATCTTCCAATACAGGGAAGGTCGCTCCACGCCATTGAGCTAATGCACCAAAATAGGACGAGGCAATACCTGCCGCTTTAATTTCATTAAGATCAAGCTTCTCACCAAATACCATTGGTAAATTAACATGCTTCATGTCTCTTGAATCAAAAAATGGAGCGGGTAATAAACTTAAATCGTTATTAATTTTTGTTTTTTGAGTCGCTAATGTAATTGTACTTTGAGAGCTGATTTCAGTCCAAATACTATTGTCATTTGGATTACTGCATGACATAGATGCATTACCAACCAATTCAAATTTGAGTTGGTTAAAATCAGTAAACAAGCGCGGATCAAGCTCAAGATCAACATTTCCTTTCTGGCCTTGCATACCATCAGAAATAGCAACAACCCCAGCCAATTGATTATTAAAATACACCTTGATATGTGAAACCATAGAAAGCAATGCTGGTGATGGCGTAAAATCAAAATGAAGAGAAGCTGTGGACACAACCTCATCTAAACGTGAACCAAAACCAATATAAGCAGTACTTTCACTCCCCTGCAAGCGGATTGATTCTCCATAACCAAGATCACCAAAACTGAACGTTTCTTTCGTAATAATTGAAGATGCTTGTGATGTTTGTATTATTCCATTTTGTAATGGGGCATTGTCATTATGAGCCGTAGCCACTGATGCATTTGCACCCGAGCTCATAAGACCTATTGCTACTGCAAGAACGCTTATTTTTGTTTTAATCGACATAACTGATTGCACTCTGAAAATTGACTTTTTTTGGTTTAAATGTGAGTAAAAACTCACTTGTTATAGTTATTAGTTTTACGATAGCTCGCACCGTTTTAGGGCTATAAGCTATTGTGTTTTTGTATCCTTTTGCCCCAATTTTAAATACGCTGAGCATGCTGGATAACGGTTTGTCACTTTGATAACTTTTTTGCCATTTACTCCATACATCTGCACGAGCAAAAGTACATTGCACATAATCTATGTTCTGTTGTTTTGTTAATGGATCTAATTGCAGACCTAATGCTTTACCGTTGCTGTAAGTCACTTTTGTTGGGAACACAAAATGATGTTCGCCTCTCTGTAAAGCAATATTCAATGCATGACCTGACGGCAAATCAAGCGATGTGGGCAATTCAACACGTAAACCACCTAATGAAAAATCCTTAATATCACAGCGTACTTTATGACCTGAAGGCAAATGTACCGACATTGGAATATTGACCACCACACGGTGATCTTTTCTTACTTGCTTTGATTCTTCAGCAACAGCCACAGCACCACCAAGTATCAACAAATTGTAGAAAACCCACAGCAAGTTCACGACGACACTGCCCAACTCATCACTTGGTCCCCACCCTAATCGGTAAAGACCAAAGCCGATACCTAAAATATTAAGAATAACGAGCAACCAATAAGGCTTAGAAATGGACCAGTCGTAATGCGTTTCCTCAATTAACCCCCCTTTAGCAGTAACGTTAAACGTACCTTTATGCGGAGCAAACAACGCGACAGTCGTTGGTCTTGCGATATACCATGACAATACGGTTTCATACACTTCCCCCCAGAAGGAATAGCGATATTCCCCTTGCATTCGAGAGTTCGTCATACTTGCGTGAACCATATGTGGTAACACATATAAAATGATCGCTAATGCTGGCGCATAAATAATATACGTATGCATAAGTAAGAAAACTAATGGTGCAAGCAAAAAGATAATACGTGGAATACCCGACAAGAAATGCAACATCGCATTGGCATAACATAATCGTTGTTGCCACTTTAGGCCTTTACCTAATAATGGGTTGTCCACCCTAAAAATCTGAGCCATACCACGAGCCCAGCGGATCCGCTGTCCGATATGAGCAGATAAGGTTTCAGTTGCTAACCCAGCTGATAACGGTTTTCTCAAATACGCAGAACGATAACCTAATCGGTGCATTCTTAATGAGGTATGTGCATCTTCTGTTACGGTTTCTACCGCAATACCACCAACCTCTTCTAAAGGCTCTCGACGTAATACGGCACATGAACCACAGAAGAAAGAGGCATCCCATAAATCATTACCATCTTGAATTAAGCCATAAAACAAGCTTCCTTCATTTGGTACAACACCAAAGTTAGATAAGTTTCTTTCAAATGGGTCTGGAGAAAAAAAATGGTGCGGAGTTTGAATTAAACCCAGCTTTTTATCCTTTAAAAACCACCCCATTGTTAATTGGAAAAAAGCACGTGTAGGGATATGGTCACAATCAAAAATGGCAACAAATTCACCAGAAGTTTGCTTCAAAGCATAATTTATATTACCAGCCTTAGCATGCTCATTCGTTGGTCTGCGGATATAACCGACTCCCACTTCTTTCGCGAATTCTTTAAATGAATCTCTTTTTCCATCATCAAGAATAAAGATATTCAACTTTTCTTTTGGCCAATCAACGCCTAAAGCCGAGTAAACCGTTGCTCGAACCACATCCAGATCTTCATTATACGTTGGGATCATCATATCAATCGTTGGCCACAGTGATTGATCTTCTGGTAATGACGCAGGTTGTCGATTTAAAGGCCAAATATTCTGAAAATAACCGAGAATCAGAACAATCCATGCATACGTCTCTGCCATTAAAAGTACACAGCCTAAAAATAGAGCTAACGGATCATCCCAATTTAATGAAGAGGTATATCGCCACCAGATATAACGACAGGAAACCGTAACAGACAATGTAATCAGCAATATAGTTGGAAACTTACCCGGCATACGTCGGAACATCATACCAAGAGACCATAAAGCGAAAATAAAAAACGCTTGTGCTGTTAAGCTAAATGGAATGGTGAAGCACAATAGAGCAAGCGTACAAACAACAAAGCCAATCATTGTATTAATTACGCGTTCACTAAATATTGAATTGCGTTTCTCAGAGGTCTCTTTCTTTTTCAACTCACTGTGCTTAGAGTAATTCTCTAACCATGTCACAATAGAAGTAAGCCCTTTTAAAGGAAAATAGAAAACACGATTAATTTGTGCCCAAATACAACTAAGCCATTGAACTAAAGAAACGTTTTGAGTCATTTTCTTTGGTTGAACAACACATACGATCCAAATCAATTGAATGAACATTCGCAATGGATCAAAAAACTTTAATTGCGAGAAATCAATCTGTGGAAATAAGTAATACGGTAACTTCCAACTATTAACACCTGAAATAACGGGTTTTAAAAAACAAAAACAAATCACAAACCATAAAGACAATACCAATTGGCTAAGGTAAGTAGGTACTTTATTCTGAGTATAAAAATTCAATTGCAACCGAAACTCTCGAACGAATCTTGGTTGAAACAAAAATGAAAGCCAGCCAAACATAGGTTATTTACCTTCTATCGCTTTCGTCGAAAAATGAGTTAATAGCCAAAAAGCTAATTCATTAATGCCCTGAGAGATTTGGCTATGCGGAGCATAATTGAGCACTAAACTAAGTTGTGAGCAAGCGTCTGGTACAGCAGTATCAAAGTGTAAGAACATGGGCAAACACTGTTTATCTAATTCATATTTAAGAACCAATGATAAATCAACACTGTTATCGCTTTGTGGCTGATAGCCATTAATCAAGTAATAAGGTTTATAAAGTTCTTCAAACCGGCGAAAAATAGCATTCTGTTGGATATATGCGTAATTTTGTATGTCGGGTTTTGTAACACACAGCACCATATCTGCACTATTTAATAATGCATCGTAACTTTCATTAAGGTCATGAACTATTGGTAGTAAAATAATTTGCCACATATTCGTTAGTTCAGACTGAGTAGGAAATATATCCAGCAAACCTTTAGATGTGCTCAGCAATTTTTGTTGAAATGCCAATCTCTCCTCTAACGTTAATCCGCCATAAGGAATAAATGAAAGAGAATTCGGCGTCATATAAGCTGCATTTTTCCATGATTCGCCATTAAGCCATCGTTTAGCCCAGCCATCTTGAACCGACAAATCCATCGCAAAATGAAAACGCATTAAATTTTCAGAGCGAGCATCTATAACATGAACATTTTCTTCATTTAACTCTAACGCTTGAATTAAATTAGCGGCAATAGTCGTTGATCCACTACCACC
The DNA here is from genome assembly GCF_009727955.1 of Aliivibrio fischeri. GTDB lineage: Bacteria > Pseudomonadota > Gammaproteobacteria > Enterobacterales > Vibrionaceae > Aliivibrio > Aliivibrio fischeri_A. Next base: position 272,977 of record NZ_WOBR01000010.1, read on the forward strand.
ACGAATACCAGTAATTATTATTCTTTTCATAACACAGATACTTTATTGAGTCTTTTATCATTAACTTTATTTTTGAATGTATTATCCGTACTATTTTGACTTTCAGATAATAAATCTAATGCTCGCCATGATTTTTTAATTTTATGATAACGTTCATTTTCTGTTAGCTCATTATATGAACGTTCATTAGTATCAAAGGCAGAAAATAAGTCAGTAATATCTTGGCTAAAATGACTAGAGATAACCTATTCCTTAGTGGATATTGAATCCAAATTAATTTAACAATTAATTCTATTACATATGCCTATAGATATAATACTCAACATTTGTATCATCTTTGAGAATGGGTGTTATATTTGTACAGTAAACTTTTAAAGATAAATACATACCAAAAAAAAGAATATAAGATAATTCTCTTAATCTAGAATTAAAAATAAAAACAATATCATGTTGTTCTTATTTTGTTATTAAAATAATCAGAATAATATATAAATATAAAGATACACAATGAGTAAACGTCATGCCGCAAAGTCTCAAAAACACTGATATTAAAGAGAAAAAATTAAGTTCAAGTATATACATATCAACATTCAGCAATCGTACACTGCTTATTAGCAATGTTAATAAATTGATAGAAAGTGATAACCAAAATGCATTTATTTGTTTCTCGCCACTTGAATCATTCATAAAATCATTAGAAAATGAGTTCATATATTTATTTAAATCTAATTTAAGTAAATATTGTGAAAACATATTTTTCGCAAAAAATAAAAGCATTACTTCATTAAAATCATTAGCTAACGACATCAAGAAATTACAATTCAAGAAAAATAAATCCATAACAATCACAATACCAGATAACATATTTGCAACATCAAGTGAGCGTGATGTTATTTCATTTATAAAAGAATTAAGATTTTTGTCCATTGAAAGAAATGCAACTATAAACCTGTTTATTTATGGGCGAGATGTACACTTAATAAAAAAATCAGTGACACAACATCCTAATCTATGTGCTGGTTATACTAATTATCAAAGTATTGATAAAAATACATATTTGGAACATATATATTATTGGGGATTAAATACTGGCATGAATGGGGAGAGTGAAACATACCACTATCTCAATAACAACGTCCCTAAAAAATATGACACAGTACAAGCACAATCAGCACATTCTAATCTTGATGATGAAGATACCGTTTATATTTCAAAAACAGCAATTGACTACGGCTACAAAATACCAGATACGATGATCTGTGCCTCAACAAATTCTGAGTTAATAAACAGCTTACGAGCGGTGTCAAAAGCAGCAATTGTCTTAAGTTGTTCAGATCAAAGCAGTGTATCTCAACTAGGAATTCAAACTTATCAATTGCGTCAGCAACACGGGCAAAACGTTAAAATCATCATTAAAGAAATGAAACCATGCTTACGCTATGCTGATGAAATGTATTTATTACAAGCTGGTATCAACTTAATTGTACATTTTGGAACTCGTTTTTCTAGAATGCAAAGCAGCATTGAAATGTTAAAAGGTCAAAGATTTACTCGACCCTTACCAAGTTCCGTTGAAGATCTTCTTAGCTTCCATACTGAAACGGCCACTGTTAAAGGCTTTATTAATGCTCCTGATTTCATTAGTTACACCAAAAGTTTCCTGCCACAATTAGAAGCAGTTCAAACCCAATTTGCGTTGATCAAATTGGAACGCCTTCCCAATATTAACGTTTCTAATTATTTATCAATGTGCAGTATTCAAAGAGAAGGCGATATTATGACCATCAGTCGAAACTCTATATATTTATTTTTGCAAGGTGTGCGAATTAACGATCTCGCTACTGCACTTCACAACATTTTTAAATTACCGATTCAAGATATCTTTCTCAGTGAAACAAGCTTCACCTCAATAGGTCGGATTGAACATGAATTACAGAACATTGAGGAAAATAGCATTGATATAGAAGACTTTTCTTCATATGAGAGTAAAAAAGTAGAGACGTTACCAACGATTCCACAATCAACTTCTCTTGCCATACATAAACCGTTGGATTTTTAATATCATGAATATTCAAGACTTTATTCTTACTGCTGTATTCAGTGGTTTAACAGGCCTTATTATTGGCTATTTTTTGCGTGATCTTCTCTCTTTATTGTGGCGATTCTACACAACCAAAATCCGCCAACCAAAGCATCTAATTCAATATCATTTTGAAGATATACAAGCTCATTCCTCTCCTACTACGGCAAGAAAAGGAAGCTCAAAATAATGAAGACTCACTCATCTCAACACACATTAAATGGCCTTGGTTGGTGGAATATTTATTTCATTATAAAAGTTGGGCTTTTCTTACAAGGTACCATTGATTTTCATCCAATCGAAAATTTTGCATTAGTGGCTTTTTTATTGTTCCCAATACGCCATAAAGTACTGAATGTTATTCGTCAGTGTCTTGCTGTACCCTTTGGTTTATGGTTAATGCATTATGATTCGTTTTTACCACCATTAGACCGTTTATGGAGTCAAATGGGTCAATTATTACAATTCAATCTCAGCTATTTAATTGAACTTGCCTCAAGATTTGTATCGTTAGAAACACTGCTTGGCTTATTTGTATTAGTTTTTGCTTATTACTTTTTAAATCAGATATTTCGTATCTCTGTATTTGTTATCATTGCTTTGGTCGCCATTAGCCTTCCTTCTGGTTTATTTACAGAACAATCAAAAGCAGTAGCTAACGTACCGTCACAACCAGACATCACACAAAACACACAAGTTTCCACTCATCAGGCGGATGAAACTGGACCTGTAAATGATGTGGTTTTAAATAACGCAAAAGAACTCTTTTTTAGAAACGAAGCACAACGTAGAGTCAGCTTTCCAACTACATCACCATCAACGGACTTTGATCTTCTTTTCTTAAGCATTTGTTCTGTCGCTTGGGATGATATTGAAATTGCAGGTTTAGAAAATCACCCTCTATTTAAAGAGTTTGATGTTATGTTTGATAATTTCAGTGCGGCAACGTCTTATAGTGGCCCTGCAGTCATTCGCCTATTAAGAGCCAGCTGTGGACAAGAAACACACCCAGAATTATTCAAAGCACCAGCGTCAAAACAATGCTTCTTATTTGACAACTTGGCAAAGCTTGGATTCCAAGAAAATCTATTATTAAACCATGACGGTAAATTTGATGACTTCCTTGGTTTATTAAAAGAAGATGGTGATTTACAGGCACCTTTGCTGTCTCAAGCAGGGTTAACTCAATATCAATCTGCATTTGATGGCTCACCCATTTATCGAGACAAAGACGTATTGAATCGTTGGTTAGATAAACGTGAACAATCACAAGATAGACCTGCCGTTGCATTGTATAACACCATTTCACTTCATGATGGTAACCGCATAATTAAAGCCAGTGGTAAAGTTGGCCTGGTTAGCTACAAACTACGATTAAAAAACCTATTAGATGATTTGTACGGGTTTTTCCAAGAGCTGAAAACATCAAATCGTAATATTGTTGTGATGCTAGTACCTGAGCATGGTGCCGGTATGCGTGGAGATAAAATGCAAATTGCAGGGATGCGTGAAATTCCATCATCAACCATTGTTCATACACCTGTTGGAATGAAGATCTTCGGTCAAGGTATGACACGAGTTGGTAATACCGCACATGTTTCAGCGCCATCAAGTTACTTAGCGGTATCGACGTTAGTGAGTCGTATTATTAAAGAAGATATATATACAACGAAAACGTTCAATCCAGATAAATTAGTTAAAGATCTACCTATAACAAAAATGGTAGCGCAAAACTCTGGGACTACCGTTATGGAATACAATAAGAAACCTTATGTATCCCTTGATGGCACAACATGGTCTGAATACCCAACAAAATAAACTAACAAAAAAGCCCAAAGTAGTTATTCATACTTTGGGCTTTTACATGCTTACCAGTAAATTTTTAATTTATAGCAATGCACTATTCACTTTAATGATTAACTTCTTCACTGCCGCTGGCATATCATTGACAGCCACAAGAGGACGATGAGGTTGTTTAGGATTAAAGATAATAAACTCGCCTTTTACTAGCGTCACAAATTGCTCATCTTTTACCTCATTACTAAAAGCGATGTCTTTCTCTTCTAGGTAATCGTCCTCAATAGAGATTAATGGATACTCACTGTAACCAAACGTCTCACTGCCTTCTAATAACAGCTGTACATCTAGGTATTTGTGATGAATTTCAGAACGGCGGTTTTCTTGTAACTCTGTTTTATCATCAACAATAAAATACACCGACTCATCATAGGGTAATGGATAATTACCTACCGCGGTATTTTGTGCCGTTTGCTCTTTTACGTATTGAATTATCTCGATAATCACAGGATGTAAATCTGCCCCTTGAATATCTTCACTCCATTTACCTATAAACACGATGACCTCGAATTAATGCGTTTAATTGAAGCAAAATAGTAGCATGAGTTATTCATATGGGTAAGCTATAATCAGCACAGTAATTCATTGATGATACTCAAAAAAGGGACTTCATGGCTAAGCAAAACCCTATTTATCTTATTCGTGTATACGCAGCAAAAATGCTAATCGAACATGCAATGAAGCATTATGGATTAAGTCATTCAGATTTTAATATGCCGAGTGATTTACTTAATTATGAATTAAAGTTAATGCCCTTACGTGACTTTGAAGCCTTACTTTGCAAAATAGAGACGTTAACTCAAGACCCTACTTATACTGCCAAATTATCTCAATCAACCAACTTGAAACAATTTGGACCATTCGTACAACTAATCGCAAGCTCAACCAACCTTGGTATGGCGATCAAGCGAGTAAACACCATTCACAACGCTATCCAATCCGGCGTTCAAGTAAATATGTTACTTAGTGGTTCTATTGCCAAATGGCGTCTCTTAAGCCCTACGACACTACCTCAAGCAAGAATTCATGAAAGTATTATTGCCGCAGGCTCTTTCCTACGTTTACTCAAATTATTTCACGGTGAAGATTACCAACCTATCGCTATTCATTTAACGGGTACACCTACAAGTCATCAAACCGAAATTGAATCCATTTTTAATTGTCCTGTGAAATGGAATTGCCCAAATACGCAAGTTTGGTTTCCAGTTAAAGACATCACCTGCCCAAGACGTTTCGAATTACCGACATCACAAGTAAAAGCTTTTACCGTTGAGCAAGCAATGAGTTATATGCTGATACCTCAACCTCATGACATCATTAAAGTGGTTTTTGAATTAACTAAATATGCCTTATTTTATGGCTACCCAACCCTTGAGTTTGTGGCTGATAAAGTAGGTCTAAAACCACTGACGTTACAACGTCGCTTACAAGAACAAAGCATTTCATTTACCAATATTGTCCATCACAGTGTGTGTGACGAAGCGATTGCATTAATGAATACGCAATTGAATATGGATGAAATTTCACAACGTGTCGGTTATAAAAATACCGCTTCCTTTTCTGTTGCTTTTAAACGTATGTATGGTGTAACACCACAACAATATCGACTGGACCATATTGAATAACAACACTCAACACCACATTCAAAAACATCAAATTTCGATAAAATATGATATAAATAAATACTAAATATCGAGTTTTTTCCAATTTAGCTACATGATGCTCGCCCATTATTATTTAGGTGAGTCATTTATGAGTTTAGTCAGCATGCCGTTTGTTGGTTCTGGACAAGATTTAGGGTTACATATCGCAGCAAGCGTCGTCATGATAGGAAGCATAGTCGCTCTTGGTTATGGTTTTTGGAAACTTCATGAATTACCAATTAACAAAGCACATAGCAAACAACATCAACAAATTGGTCTAATTACCGCCCTCACATGGATAGGATTTGTTTGGCATTGGGTGTGGGTTTTAGCCGTTATTTGTGCCTTTGTTGATGCAGAAAAAGCCTTAATTAAAGTTCGAGATATTTGGCGACAGCCTCCAACCATTGAATCATCGACACAAGAAGCATCGACGGCTAAATCAACTCAAGAGGAGAATCATCATGCTTGAGGGGTTAGCGGTATGGGCACTTTTTATATACCTACTTCGAATGGTGGGCATGCCTTGGAATAAATTTACCCAAGCTTTTGCTTATATTGGTGGCGGCTCTTGGTTGCTATTTGTATGGGCCGGATTACTCAATTATACCCCAATGGATCTTTCTGGTGGTTCTGTCGTTCAATCGCCACACATTCAATTACGTCCAGCAAGCACTCAAATTAAAGGTACCGTAAAAGCCATTCATATTAAGCCAAATCAAGAGGTCAAAAAAGGACAGTTGGTTTATGAACTCGATGATGAGCTTTATCAAATTGCACTAAATAAAGCAGAAGTGGCTTTTGATGCCAGTGAAGTGGCACTCGCCGTTGCAAAGCAAAATGTAAAACTGGCCAACCAAGCCATTATTGCTTCAGAAAGTGATATTGTGGTTAGTCAAAAACAAATTGAAGCAAAAAGCCAAGATTTGAAATACAAAAAACTGACACTGCAACGTTACGTTGAGCAAAATAGAAAAGTAAAAAATACCATCACACAAAGCGCATTAGATGAACAAGGTACGCTCGTTTCTATTGGTGAAATTGACGTTGCTAGTGCCATTGCTCAACTTGATAAAGCCAAGTTAGCAAACGAAAAAGCCCATCTTGATTTCGACAATGCAAAGTTAGGTGTTAAAGCAAAAGAAAGTGAATTGGCCAGCGCACAAGAAAACGTCACACAAGCACAATGGAACTTAGACAATACAAAAGTGTATGCGCCAGCAGATGGTTATGTTACCAACTTTATCTTACGTGAAGGTCAATACGTTGGCACCGTTCCTCGTATGCAAATGTACACCAATGAAAAATACGTATTAATGCGTGTGAATCATCAAGCCATACGCAATGTAAAAGTTGGGCGTCCGGCAGAGTTCTCAAGTGCGGTATACCCAGGAAAAGTATTTGTTGCTGAAGTAGAGGGCATTGTTGAAGCGACTGGTGAAGCACAAGCAAACTTATTAGGTCGTGAAACGAATGTACGTCAAACTACAGGGTTAAACGTTAATAATAAACATCATTTTGTTCGTTTAAAACTGCAAGAAGATCAAGGCTATGATATTCCTGTTGGCTCTGTAGGGTTAGCATGGATATCAGGTGAAAAACCAATTGGTTTCATGGCCTTTTTAGATGTAATTCGTGGCATTATCATTCGTATGAAATCACAAATTTACTTCTTCTATTCTCTATAAACACTTCCGTTTTGCCCTTCTGCTCAACTCTCTCGAGCGGAGGGGCTTTTTTATAATCCCATCCATTCCGTAAATGGTTTTTTCTTACTCAACTTATCAATAATCTGCTGCCTTACTTTTCGATGCTGTGGGTCATTAATATAACGCTTATGGTATATAAACTTATACTTAGCATTATCTAATTTTACAGGGCATGGATAAATCGCCAAATTCAGCTGTTTTTCCCACCGCTTTGCAAATGATTGAGAAACTAAACCCAAAGAATCCCCCTGCGAGACAAACATAAGCACACTTGATAATGAAGATACGGTTAATGCAATATTCCTTTCTTCAACAGGCTCTTGAGCTATTTGTTCAAATCCATTCATCCCTTGCCATAAAGCAGAATAAATCACATGCGATTCGCGATAATAATCTTCTTTTGTCAGTTCACCTTGAATTCGAGGATGATTCTTTGCACAGACAACCACCAAAGGTTCAACGTAAGCGTCTTCAATAACAAAGGCAGAATCTTTTATCGTCGCAACGTCCAAAACTAAATCAACTTTTTGTTCCCTTAAGTGTTCAAACAATATTGATTGACTTCGTGGAGATTCTGCAAAATTAATTTGTTCTAAACCAACCAATGAATGAAGAATAATTTCAGCACAATACACCGATAGTGTATTTTTATCATTAACCGCATCATTAATCGTATCTAATGCGAATTGAAACTTAGTTGCTAACGCATGCGCTTTTGATGTTGCCTCTATTCCACGACCTTTCTTAATAAATAATTGCTTACCTATCTCAGATTCAAGACGTTTGATTGCCGCACTCACCGCAGGTTGAGTCAACGCTAATAATTCAGATGCTTTTGTATATGATTGACATTGATATACCGCCATAAACGTACGAACTAAATTTAAATCCATAACTTATTAATACTCACTTAGGGTTAAAAAAGCAGTCAAAAAACACCCAATCCATAAATTCAATTTTGGTAATGGCATAAGTTAACCTTATTTATCACCACTCTACCACTGGTATATTTATTACGCACTTACTCAATAGCAGTAATGTGCGTTAACTCATTAAGATAAATAAAAAGAGCAAATAATGAAAAAAACACTTTTATTGATTTCGCTTCCTCTATTTTCATTATCATGCATTGCAGAAGATACAACACAAGACATGTCTGACCCTCTAGCAGTTTACACTCAAGCAGGTTTTGGCATAACAGATAAAGGCATAAACCTAAAAGTAGGACAAACTTACGATACAGGTAATGCCGATACTGCTGCAATGAACATAATTGAACTTAAAGGGATTGGCGGAGAGCTGCTGAACCTACGCAATAGTGATGATTACCCTTCTGTCGATGATTCTATCGATTCATTTCGTTTTCGTAATTTTAGCGCAAACATGAAGAACGGAAGTGGTCATCAAATAGATATGTCTTATGACGTAGAAACTGAAACCCTCTCAAGCTCATACAGCATCATCCAAGCCCTACCAAAGATGGGAATATTCAGCTTTTTCCCTCTTGCTGGTGCAGGAGTCACAATCCAAAACGATCAAACAGGAGCTAATGGATACAGTATTCCAGGCACTTTTGCTTTAGTTGGTATGTATGCGAAAGCTCAATTAACCGACAAAATTTGGATCAACTACAACCCTATGTATATGTCTGCCCTTTCCGGATCTGATAACTACAAAGAAAGTGCTTATGGCAATGGAAACAGCGACATTTTAACTCATGAATTCGCTATTTCTTATCAAATCAATCCGAGATCTAATATTCGATATTTTGCCAACTGGAGTGAATATACCGACATCTCCAAAGGCGATCACCGCATCGAATACAACTACCAATTTTAATAGCAATATCCGTTTTTAATTAAACGTACTCTACACTTTATGGAGCTTTTATGAACTTAAAAAAACGTAACACCAAAAAGTTTGCACTTAATGCGTGCACGCTTGCTCTTGGTGCCGCCTCTGCTGTAGCTCATGCTGCAGATAAACCGAATATTGTAGTTATCTTTGGTGACGATGTAGGCTACTGGAATATCAGTGCTTACAACCAAGATATGCTTGGTTATTCAACACCAAATATCGACAGTATCGCAAAAGATGGTATTAAGTTTACTAACTTTTATGCGCAACAAAGTTCAACGGCTGGACGTTCAGCCTTTATTACAGGTCAAATGCCAAAACGTACAGGCCTATCAAAAGTTGGGATGCCTGGAGCTCCTGAAGGCATCAGCGAAAAAGATCCAACAATAGCAACAATGCTAAAAGATCTTGGCTATGCCACTGGCCAATTTGGTAAAAACCATCTAGGTGACCGAGACGAAATGCTTCCAACAAATCATGGCTTTGATGAGTTCTTCGGTAATTTATATCACTTAAATGCTGAAGAAGAACCAGAGAATGTTGATTACCCTAAAGACCCTGAATTCCGTAAGCAATACGGCCCTCGTGGAGTCATAAAATCTTCTGCCGATGGCAAGATTGAAGATACGGGTCCATTAACCAAGAAACGTATGGAAACCATTGATGATGAAGTATTGGGCGTAGCTTCAAGTTTCATCGAAAAACAAGTAAAAGCAGACAAACCATTCTTTACTTGGATTAACACCACTCGCATGCATAACAACACGCACATTGATGGCAAAGCTCGAGGCAAAACAGGGCTAGGTGATTATGCAGATGGCATGGTTCAACACGATGAACAAGTAGGCCAAATCCTAAAACAAATCAAAGATCTTGGTATTGAAGACAACACCATCGTTGTTTACACCACAGACAACGGCCCAATGATCGCCACATGGCCAGATGCAGCAATGACTCCTTTCCGTAGTGAAAAAAATACGGGTTGGGAAGGCGGTTTCCGTGTTCCTGCAATGGTTAAATGGCCAAATCATATCCCTAAAGGCAAAAATATTAACGGCATGATGTCATTAGAAGACTGGATGCCAACATTACTTGCAGCAGCAGGTAATGACCACGTTAAAAAAGACCTGTTAAAAGGCAAACGTATACAAGGTAAAAATTATAACGTTCACTTAGATGGTTATAACCAATTACCAATGCTTACAGGTAAAACAGAAGAAAGTGCCCGTAAAGAATTTGCTTATTGGAGTGATGATGGTGACCTACTTGCTATCCGTTACGAACGCTGGAAATTCCACTTCATGATCCAAGAACATGAAACAGGTTTAGATGTGTGGAGATACCCATTCACCAAACTTCGTGTACCGCTAATTTTTGACTTAAAAGTTGATCCACTAGAGCGTGGTGACGGTGGTATGGGTTATGACAAGTGGATGTATGACCGTTCGTACGTACTTGCATTAGCAAAACGTGAAGCTGCCAAAATCTACAAATCTTTTGAAAAATTCCCGCCTCGTATGAAAGCCGGTAGTTTTGTTCCAAAAGAAGATTAATCCACTCTAACTAGCAATTTATAGTGGCTCTGAGTAGAGCCACTATTTTAAAAGATAAGTGATGTTATGCCACACAACTCAATAAAACATTCAACACGATTAGATGTTATTCCACTAAAAACAGCAGAAAAACAAGTCGGTTCTCAGCGCCGTTTTCATGTCATGTCTAAGCCAGGAGGCTCAAAGTGTAATCTTGATTGCCAATATTGCTTTTACCTTCATAAGGATGAGTTGCTTCACCAACCAAAGCAACCAATGATGGATGACACCACCTTAGAAGTGTTCATAAAGAGCTATATTGAGAGTCAAGATGGTAATGAAATTGTCTTTTCTTGGCAGGGAGGCGAGCCCACTTTACTGGGTTTAGACTACTTTAAAAAAATCGTTCAATTACAGAATAAATACTGTCCAAGCGGAGTGAAAATCGAAAACGATTTACAAACTAACGGTATTTTATTAAACGACGAATGGTGCCAATTTTTAAAAGATAACCAATTTCTTGTTGGTTTATCAATTGATGGACCAAAAGAGTTGCATGATAAATATCGTGTAACTCGAAGTGGAAAACCAACTTTTCATTTGGTTATGGCTGCCGCAAAACGCTTACAAGCACACCACGTGCCTTTTAATGCTCTTGTTGTGGTAAACCGTCACAACGCAAAACATCCCTTAGATGTTTATCGATTCTTAACAAAAGAACTCGGTACAACCTATATCCAGTTTACCCCTTGCGTTGAGGCAAAAGATTTTGCCACTACTGCCCCTCAGTTTTGGAATGAAACCATGATACCCAACAAAGGAAGTGAATTGGCAAAACCCGGTCACCCAATGTCTATTGTTACTGATTGGTCGGTTGATCCTGATGATTGGGGACATTTCTTAAATACAGTATTCATTGAATGGGTAAACAACGACTTAGGACGTGTATTAGTGAACCTATTTGAAACGGCAGTCGCTCAAGTTATGGGTAAAGAATCTCAATTATGCGTTACAGCTGAGTTTTGCGGAAAAGGACTCGCAATGGAACACAATGGTGATGTATTTAGCTGTGATCATTACGTCTATCCAGAATACAAACTCGGAAATATTCGCGACCGTGGCTTAAATGAATTTGCTTTTTCTATTCGTCAACACGGTTTTGGAATGGCAAAACGAGACAGTCTTCCTTCCTACTGTAAATCATGCCCACATTTAAAATTATGCTGGGGAGAATGTCCTAAAAACAGATTAATTAATACTCCTAATGGTGAACCCGGATTGAATTACCTCTGCAGTGGTATTCGTGCCTTTTTTGATGAGAGCCTTCCCATGCTTACAGGATTATCTGTATTGCTACAACGACAAGAAAGCGCACAAAAATAGCAACACGCTCATATTATTTGGAATTATTATGCATAACGCTCAAGCTTCTATTACTGAATTATTCGATCACGTAAATCGTTCTGTTATCGGTCAACCGCATGTCGTGAAATCCCTAATCATCGGATTATTGACCAATGGTCACGTTTTACTTGAAGGCCTGCCAGGCACAGCAAAAACACGTTCAATCAAAACATTGGCCGAAGCATTAGACGTTTCTTTTGGTCGTATTCAATTTACACCAGATCTACTTCCTTCTGATGTAACAGGAACAGAGGTATACCAAGAGATCAATGGTAAACCTCAACTTCATTTTCAAGCTGGCCCTATTTTTAACAGCATTGTATTAGCAGATGAAATTAACCGCGCTCCAGCAAAGGTACAAGCAGCATTACTTGAAGCGATGGCCGAAGGCACAATTACTGTTAGTGATAATACTCATAACTTACCAGAACTGTTTATGGTATTAGCCACTCAGAACCCAGTAGAACAAGAAGGCACCTACCCTCTTCCTGAAGCACAAATGGATCGCTTTATGATGAAAGTGAATGTCGATTACCCAGACGATACCGCCGAAAAAGAAATTATTCGCTTAGTTCGTAATGAAGAACAGCAAACAAACGATAATAAACCAAGCAAAAAAAACGTTCATATCGATCCCAATGCCATTTTAACGGGACGAAAAGAACTGACCGCTGTTCATGTCTCCGACATTGCAGAAAACTATATTGTGGCTTTGATTATGGCGACTCGTCATCCAGAACGCTACCCCCATACACAATTAGAAAAATGGATAGAAGTTGGAGCCAGCCCTAGAGCGTCTATCGCCTTAGATAAGTGTGCTCGTGCGCATGCTTGGTTAGAAAATAGAATGCACGTTCTTCCTGATGACATTCGCGCCGTAGCTCATTCCGTATTAGGTCATCGTATCAGCCTAAGTTACGACGCATTAGCAGATGGCATAAGCTCAAAGGATGTCGTTCAAGTCTTATTAAATAATGTGGCTATTGGGTGATTCTTGTATGACACACGCATCTAATACAAAGATCAATCAAGAGATATTAGATCCTAGGATTTATTGTGACTACACTCGCCTTGTTAAATTAAAAACCAACATCGATGGGTTCTCATTTTTTCCATATTTAAAAACCAGTCGACAATTATCAGGTCGTCATCTATCTAAATATCGTGGAAGAGGGTTAAATTTTGACGAGTTACGTCATTACCACCTTGGTGATGATATCCGTAATTTAGACTGGAAAGTCACACTGAGAACAGGAAAGCCACACGTCAGATCTTATACTAAAGAAAAAGATCATAACGTCATTCTATGCGTGGACCAACGTTCAAGCTTATTCTTTTCCTCTATTGATACCATGAAATCCGTCATCGCTGCTGAGCTAGCAAGTTTATGTGCATGGCGTGTAGTTAAAGAAAGTGACCGCGTCGGTTTTTTCTTAATCAATGACAAAAACACAGAATGGATGCCACCAAAACGCAGTCAAAATGATGTATTGAAGTATCTAAAAAAACTGGCGGCGATCAATCAATCACTACAAGTAAATACAAAAGAAAAACATTCAATTTCATTCTCAAACGCACTTCATTCTCTTAACCGTCGTAATTTGAAAAATAGCATCATTATCATATTCAGCGATTGGGTAAACATCACTGAAGAAGACGTTTCATTATTAAAGCACCTACAAAAATATAATGACATATTAAGCATATTGATCAGTGACCCAATGGACTCTTCCCTCATGGCAACCCCTTCATCTAAATGGGTTCTCAGTAATGGCATACATCAAATTAATTTAGAAAAACGACAAGACATTATCAAAGCTAATTATCACCTAGAAAAAACATACCAAAACCGTTGTGAAGCATTACGCCAGCTAATGGCTATAAAGCGCTTACCTTTCATGGAAGTTTCAACTGCAGGAAATCATATCTCTCAATTTACACGTCTACTGAGAGCGAGATAGTCATGGCTCATACACCACCAACAACTTATGTTTTAAAAGGGTTAGCGGATGTCCAAGTCCCGCCCTCTATCTCTTGGCTTCCCCACACTATCGGTTGGAAGATTCTATTTATTGCCTTTACCGCGTTTTCATTATTTGCAATTTACAATGCATTAAAAAAATATAAAAAAAACCGTTATCGTCGCCTTGCAATAAAAGACATTTCTTTAATTAATAGCGATAACCCATATAAAGCCACATGTGAACTTTTTCATCTAATGAAGCGTGTCGCTGTTCATTTAGAACCATCAAATGCATCGAAATCAGGAAAAGAACTACTGCAATTTTTTCTAGAAACCAAGACCGTAAATTGTGTGCATTTCCATAAAAAATTAAGCGAGCAGGCATTACAGCAAATGTGGTTACCTGAAACCAAATTTACGCTTATTCCAGAACAAGTTGAAGTACTGCGACACCAATTCAGATACTGGTTACTTCATCATTCACTTGAGAACTATCACAAAAAAGATCAGAAGGTAAATGCACATGATTAACCTTTCTTGGTCTAGTATCGAATTTATTCATCCTATGTGGTTATGGTTACTCCCTCTACCTTTACTGGTCACCCGAATTGCACCGTCTTATCGAACCCAGCAATCAGCGATAAAAGTGCCATTTTTTCATATCCTTACTGAAGCGTTAGAGATCTCAGTATCTGATGATGCAAGTCGATTGACACCTGCTAAATGGCAACGAATTTTACTTTCTCTTTCTTGGTTAATGATCTTAATTGCATTAACAAAACCAACGCTATTAGGCCCACCACAAACTCGCGAACAATTTGGTCGTGATGTGATGGTTGTTGTTGATTTATCTGGTTCAATGGCCGAAAAAGATTTCACCTCAACCGACGGGGTTAAAATCAGCCGATTAGATGCCGTCAAAAAAGTATTAAATGATTTTGCTAAAACACGAAAAGGGGATCGTCTTGGTCTCATATTATTTGGTGATGCCGCTTTTGTACAAACGCCATTTACAGCTGACCATGATGTATGGCTCGATTTACTCAATCAAACTCGCGTAGAAATGGCAGGAAAAAGTACGCACCTTGGTGATGCTATTGGCCTAACAATAAAGCGCTTCGAAGAAAATGATAACTCACGATCTATCAACATAAACTCTCGTGAAAAAGTCGCAATTATTCTCACTGATGGCAATGATACAGACAGTTACGTTCCTCCTGTAGATGCTGCAAAAGTAGCAAAAGTGAAAGGTGTACGTATACATATGATTGCAATTGGTGACCCACAAACTGTAGGAGAACAAGCCCTTGATATGGATACTATTAATACTATTGCTGATGCATCTGGCGGTCAGGCATTTCAAGCGTTAAATCAAGATGAACTAATCAAAGCTTACGCTGAAATTAGTAAATTAGAACCTCAACTCTACCAAAGCACTACCTATCGAACAAAACAAAGTATTCATCAATATCCAGTGATGGTTATGTTACTGATTCATTTGTTCTTCTTTGGATTTATGTCATGCAAATACGCATGGAAAAAGACATTTCATTCCAAAGGAGACCATCATGTTTGATTCATTAAGTACTCTAGGGACGTTATTAAAACAAATAATTTCTCACTTTCATTTTATTCGCCCTTTGTGGCTATCGCTATTGATCCCCTTCACTAGCATCCTATACATAAAATGGCATCAAGATACGAAAAGGAATAATAAAAACCAACTTCCTGAGCACTTACACCGCGTATTATTGATAGACGAAAGTAGTTGGAAAAAACAGTTACCATTAAAGCTATTATTTGTCGTTATTTTCCTTAGTATTCTGATTTGTGCAGGCCCCACTTGGCAAAAGCAGCCTTCTCCTTTTGGGGAAGATAAAGCACCTTTGCTCATCGTATTAGACACCAGTAATTCTATGCTTGAGAAAGACGTATTACCCACTCGACTCATTCGTGCAAAACAGAAAATTCAAGATTTAATTGCATTACGAGATGGTGGTAAAACAGGTCTTATTGTCTACTCTGGCACCGCTCACCTTGCCATGCCATTAACACAAGACTCTGCTGTTATTACTCCTTATCTCGCAGCTATTGAGCCTAAAATCATGCCGATTGAAGGAAAATCAGCATACAAAACAATACCTCTTATCAAACAACAATTTTCAACTTTATCCAAAAATAATCAGCCATTAAGAGGGACGGTTATTTTACTTACTGACGGAGTAACAACATCAGATAATCAAGCATTTGAAGACTATTTCAGTCACTCTTCAAATCAGTTATTAATTCTTGCTGTTGGTGATAGTAACCAGTCGAGTGATTTCCCTCTTAATATGGACTCGTTAAATGAATTGAATCAATTAAGTCATGGGCACATCACTCAAATAACCATAGATAATAACGATGTCATTTGGCTAAATAACCAAATTGAACGCCATATGCAACTCAGCAATGATTCAGTTATGCCTTGGGAAGATATTGGTTATTACCTTCTCATTCCTGTTCTGTTTCTGTTGCTACTGTGGTTTAGACGAGGTTGGCTAGTGCAATGGTGCGCAGCCCTAGTACTGGTTAGCAGTATTGGGCTTTATTCTCCTATTAGCATGGCTAAAATGGTTCAATCGACATCAGCACCAAATGAGTTAAATACAAATAACAAACAAACATTATGGGTTCAAACCACCCAATGGTGGATGGACTTATGGCTAACGCCAGATCAACAAGGTCAATGGTATTTTGACCGCAATGAGTACGCCAAAGCAGCACAACACTATCAAAATCCTTTGCATAAAGGCGTTGCATTTTATTATGCAGCACAATATCAGCAAGCCTACACGGCTTTCATGGCAGGGATCCCTGACTTACAAAATGCACTAGAAGAAAATCGGTCTGTAAACACTCAAGATAAAATAGATAATCAAAAAAATATTGATGTTTTATTATTTAATACTGCCAATGCCCTTGCTAGACAACGTGAATATCTTGCTGCCCGTGACCTATTTCAAGCGATAGTAAATCGCTCTCCATACAATAAAGCAGCTCAACATAACCTCACTCTTATACAAAATATTATTGATGAAATAAATCGATTAAGTGAAAGCCAAGCTAATACAGGAGAAGTAGAACAATCTCAAGACCTCCCTGATGATGAGCCTCAAACCGCTGATGGTGCCGATGAACAAGTCCTTGAATCTCAAATAATCAAACAAACTCTTTCAGCTGAGCAAATTTTAGCGAATGAAAAAGTGGCAGAAAAGTGGTTACGTCGCGTTGAAGCTGCTCCTAAATACTTTCTACAAAATAAATTTCATATGCAAACGCTTTCAGATAAAGGAAATAAATAATGCGTCAAATATCCTTCTTCCTTTTTTTATTACTAAGCGCAACCAGTTTTTCTCTTTATGCTAGAGAAGAAGCATCACCAACACTACGAGAGCTTGTAAATAATAAAATAACAATCACAAGTTGGTTAAATTCAGATAAAAATAAAACCACTACTGTCGCAATTAATCAGCCAGTTATTCTAACTGTTGATATTGCAACACCCCGATGGTTCACCGATGGAACGGCAATTGAACGCATATCTATTCCAAATATCATAACCCAACAACGTAATTTACAAGCCACCAATTATAGCCTAATGGATGGAGAGCAAACATGGTCACATCAACGTTGGGAGATCCCCCTATTCCCACAAAAATCGGGACAATTCACCGTGCCATCCATTGGTGTAAAAGTCACCGTTTCAGTAAAAACAGGAAAAAGCATTACTGGTATTTTATTTACTCAACCACACCGTTTTTCTGCAAAGCGTCCAACAAGTCAAATGACGAATCCTGATGAATGGATAGTTGCTCCTAAGGCCTCACTCACTCAAGAATGGCAATACATCTCTTCGACCAAAAATAAAATTAATACACCAAACGACAATAAAACATTTCAATTAAAAGTCGGAGATGTAATAACACGAACCACTGTTTTAGAAGTACCTGATTCTCTCGCCATGTTACTTCCAACAGTTATCCCCAATGAAAAGATAAATGCCCTTCAACGTTATACGGACCCAGTTCAACTTATTGATAAAAATACCCGAGGTAATTTCACTTCAATCAAAAAAGAATCGGAAACCTATATCTTACAAAAAGGAGGAAAAGTCACTTTACCTCCAATTTCCATTCCGTTTTGGAATACCACCACACAGCAGTCAGAAACATTATTCTTAGAAGGGAAAACGTTTATCGTCAAACACACACTAATATCATGGCTAGCAGCCTATTGGTATTGCATCTCTTTGTTCTTGATCAGCAGTACCATTCTTGTTTTATTAACAAAGAAAATCAGACTCTATTATCGTACACACCCTTACCCTGATTTCTATTTATTGTGTCAATCAATGTACTCTCACGCATGGCCAAGCATTCGACTTTATATCTATAGAAAATACGCAAAAAAAACAGACCAATTAGAGCTCAAAAAGTACCAACCCAATAATAAAAAAGAGTGGGATATTCAAAGTGAAAATCTACAAACCTCTGAAATATCAAAAATTAAAACATTATGGATATGGTTCAAAATTAAGAAGTGATTTAGAAAAAAACAGACTTAAATTCCAGTTTTACAGTAAAGATATTAAGCAAAAAAATTAAATAAAAATATTTATCAACGAAATATAAAAGCAAAAAAAACGTTGTTAAATCACCGTGTGCTATCTCTCACGACCTAAATTTCGACCTTATTTATAACATTAATAATAGTAAGGTTTAAATGTAACTACATGTGTATTTTAATTAAAATTTGAGAAAAACTCATGAAAAAAATAATAGCCAATTCTCTTATTATTAGCCTCCTTAGTACCCTACTTCTAAGCGGCTGTAATAAAGAAGAAATCAAACAAGCAGTAACCCCTTCACTGCCTAAAGTGAAATCACTAACTCTAAATCCACAACCAATTACTCCCCATTTAGAGTTTATTGGAAGAACATCATCAGTAAGTAGTGTAGAGATCATCCCACGAGTTGGTGGTGAACTCAAAGCGATTCATTTTAAAGATGGTGATTTTGTAAAAAAAGGCGATTTACTCTATGAAATAGATCCTCGAGTTTTCCATGCAGCGGTCAATTCTGCAAAAGCCTCATTAGAAAAAGCGCGTGCAACATTAAAAATGACAACAAGCAACGCAGAGCGTGCAAAACAGCTAATCAAAGATAAAAGTATCAGTGTTCAGCAATACGATACTGCCATTGCTAATTATGAATCTGCAAAAGCTGATATATCTGAAAAACAAGCAACATTAAAGTCCGCTCAACTCGATTTGGAATTCTCACGTATTTATGCCCCTTTCTCCGGTCGATTAGGATTTTCTCGCTACAAAGTAGGGGAGCAAATTACAGCACTTCTTCCACCAAGTTCAACAATGAAAAATAGCTTAGTTTCTCTAACAAAAGTGGATGTTATCAACTTTGACTTTAACGTAGATGAGAAAGTATATCGCCGCATTCGTAGTGCTATTGATATTGTGAGAAATAAAAACAAAAAACTTAATTTAGATATTCGCTTAACATTATCTGACGGCACTGAATACGCAAAAAATGGCAAGATCGCAGCCGTAGGCAACAAAATAGACCCATCAACAGGTTCGATTCATGTCCGCGCCATTTTTGATAATACTGGCTACTCATTAATGCCGGGTGAATTTGGCAAAATTAAAATCGGCTTAAAAGAACGTACTGTTGATGGTCTATTAATTCCAAAATCATCCATCCAACAAGATCAAGCGGGTAACTATGTCATGCAACTTAATGATAAGAATATAGTTAAACAGCAGTATGTGATCTTAGGGCAAGCTTATGGCACCAATAAAGCCGTTATTTCAGGCTTAAATAATGGTGATCGTATTGTGACGGAAGGCTTACAAAAAATCCGTCCGGGAATACAAGTTGAAGAAATCACACCTGAAAAGTAATGCACAATTAGGACAGACATCATGTTAAGTAAATTTTTTATTCACCGGCCTAAATTTGCATTAGTGATTTCATTGGTAATGACATTAATGGGCTTAATTGCACTAAAAGTATTACCAATAGCAGAATATCCGGCTATTTCACCAACCGTAATTATTGTAAATACCGTTTACCCTGGGGCGAATGCCGATGTGGTAAAAAAAACCGTAGCACAGCCTTTAGAATCTAAAATCAATGGTGTAGAAGACATGATTTATATGTCTTCAAACATTGGTAATGATGGTAGCTATAGTCTTCGAGTTTATTTTCGAATTGGTGCCGACGGGGACATGGCACAAGTTCGTGTTAATAACTTAGTATCGCAAGCAACGTCAACCCTTCCACCCGAAGTGAAACAAATTGGGGTAACGGTCCGTAAAAAATCATCCGATATTTTAGGTGTTGTCACCCTTAGTTCGCCAAATAAAACTTACGACAGTATTTATTTATCAAACTACGCTGATCTTAACCTTGTCGAACGATTAAAACGCCTCGAGGGCATGAGTGACATCACCTTACTTGGTAAAAAATCATACTCTATGCGTATTTGGTTAAATCCAAATAAAATGAGTACGTTGAACTTAACAGCTAAAGATGTCATTGGTGCAGTTAAATCACAAAATATTCAAGTCGCTGCTGGGAAAATTGGTGGGATGCCAGCTCCTGATCAACAACAAAACCAGTATGTTTTACAAACCAAAGGGCGGTTAACCTCAACAGATGAATTCGCTAATATTGTTATTCGTGCGAATAAAGATGGATCAATCATTCGTTTGTCGGATGTGGCTCGTTTAGAGCTTGGAGCACAAGGTTATGAAGCGGATGGTCAATTAAACAATCAACCCGCAGCCGTTATGGCTCTGTATCAACTGCCAACCGCTAATGCTCTTGATGCTATGAGCAAAGTGAAAGCTGCCATGAAGGAGTACAGCAAAACCTTTCCTGATGATTTGGAATATAACATTGCTTATGACTCCACAGAATATGTTGAAGCCTCTATTGATGAAGTGTACGAAACATTAATTATTGCCGCTTTGTTAGTTGCGATTGTTGTGTATGTTTTCCTTCAAAACTTACGAGCTACCGCCATCCCTATCATTGCTATTCCAGTCTCGATTATTGCAACATTTGCGGTAATGAGCCTAATGGGAATGACAATAAACACCATTTCACTTTTTGGTTTAATACTCGCTATTGGTATTGTGGTTGATGATGCGATTATCGTTGTAGAGAACGTTGAACGTATCATTCACGAAAAACACATGAAGCCTATCCCTGCAACCATTGAGGCGATGAAAGAAGTAACAGGTCCAGTTCTTGCCACAACGTTAATTTTGCTTGCAGTGTTTGTGCCTGTTGCCCTACTTCCTGGTATTTCAGGAAAAATGTTTAACCAATTTGCGGTAACCATCTGTGTATCAGTATTAATCTCAGCCATTAACGCCTTAACTCTGTCACCTGCACTATGTGGATTAATCTTAACGGATAAACACAGTGAACCGGTTGCGCCACTTAGAGCGTTTAACCGCGGATTTGACGCTGTAACGAAAAAATACCAATTTCTTGTTGGTTTTATGAGTCAACGTCTCTTGGTATCAAGTGTTATCTACATCGCCCTTATTGGCGTTTTAGGCTACACCTTTATGACCATTCCTACTGCCTTTGTACCTAATGAAGATAAAGGGGCATTTATGGTGGAAATGCGATTACCAGATTCCGCATCCTTACAACGTACCATTCCTATTCTGCAGGATTATACTCGAGATCTTTTAGAAATGGATGGTGTCGAAGATGTGGTTTCTGTTAGTGGATTCTCTTTAATTAACATGTCTGCAATCCCTAACGCAGGGATGCTTATCATCAAACTAAACAATTGGGATGAGCGTAAAGACCCAGCTCTGCACCAAAAAGCATTAATGAATAAAGTTCGACAAATGCTAAACACCATTCCAAACGCTAATGCTCTGGTTTTTGCTACCCCTGCTATTCGTGGTATGGGTTCTGTTGATGGCTTTAACTTTGTTCTAGAAGATAACCTAGGGCGGTCACCACAAGCATTAGCACAAACTACACAGAACTTTGTTGCTAAAATAAATCAATTGCCTGAAGTTGCGCGCGCTTTTTCTATTTTTAGAGCCAACGTACCGCAACGTTTCATCGATGTTGATAGAGATAAAGCAATATCAATGGGGATCCCACTTAACGATATTTTCCAAACGTTACAATCTCAACTGGGTGGTGCGTACATCTCTGATTTCAATATCTATGGACGATCTTTTCAAGTAAAGGTACAAGCTGAACAAGAGTATCGAGACAGCACCGATGACATCAATAACCTATATGTACGAAACAACACAGGGAAAATGGTGTCATTAGGAACCTTAGTGAAGATAAAGCCAATATTTGGCCCTGATTCACTCATGAATTACAACTTATTTGGTTCTGCTACCATTAATGGTGTTCCGGCACCAGGTTACAGCTCTGGTGATGTTGTAAAAGCCATTGAAAAACTCGCAGAGAATGAACTGCCTAAAGGGTATTCATTTGAATGGTCAGGAATGACATATCAAGAGCTAGAAGCAGGCAATGCCGCTCCTATTGCCTTCGCTCTATCTCTCTTATTTACTTATCTGTTCTTAGTTGCTCAATATGAAAGTTGGAGTATTCCGACAGCTGTTATGATGGCGGTTCCTATTGCTATTTTAGGCGCGATGGCAACCCTATTCGCTCTTGGCCAACCTTTCGATTTATACGTTCAAATTGGTATCGTCATATTGATTGGTATGTCAGCCAAAGTAGCTATATTAATCGTTGAATTTGCCAAAGTGCTAAGAGAAGAGAAAGGCTATTCAATTATTGAGGCCGCTAAAGAAGCAGCTCGATTGCGTTTTCGAGCTGTTCAAATGACCGCTTTTGCATTTATTTGGGGCGTTTTCCCCCTGGTTATTGCATCCGGTGCAGGTGCTGAATCTCGTCATTCATTGGGATTTGCAGTATTTGGCGGCATGATCCTCTCAACATTGATAGGCACAATCTTTACACCTGTCTTTTTTGTGACAATGCAGAGTTTAAGAGAGAGATTCAATCCTAAAAAATAATTGAAAACAATATACTCATTAACATTAAACCTACAATTGTATTTTCATACTTTGTAGGTTTATTGATTACTATCTTTATTATTTATCAGGCTTACATAATGAAAATTAAACCCTTTATATTACTACCTCTTCTCTTTTCATGCGGAGCTAATGCAGCGGGAACAGTAAAACCTAATTCTGAAAAACTGGCTGACGACCCCACCCGAGTCGTAACAGAACTAGGAATTACCTACAGCGATAATTACGATACTAATAATGATAGCTGGTCGCTCACAGGGTCTATTGCATTCGATCCCGTACGAAAAATAAATATCAGATTAAATGATGACCAGAGTGAATGGCGCGTTGGTGGGTCATGGCTTTTTGATTTTGGTATCGTCAATTTTAATTTTGGTAAAAATGAATTTGATAACAAAAATACACAAACAAACTATAGTGTAGGTACATTTGTTCCTTTGAGTTACTTCGGATTTGAACCTTTAGGTATTCAGATTTTTCCAACGATTGGTTACAACTACAACGATGGAGAAGAAGTGTGTGATGTGAATAACCCTACAGGTAAATGCCTAGACAACACACCTACATTTGACGATCATTACATGATGGTTCCAACGAGCAATCAGAGCGGTTATGTTGGTGCTTTTGCATTAAAACCATTAAGCCAAAAGCTAACATTAATGATGGCAACAGGAGCTGCAAAAGGCACGAATGATTACGATGCATGGTGGTTATTCGGTGGTGTAAGTTACAAGCTCGCTGAAAAACAAACCCTTAGCACTTTCACTTATATGATTGATAATAGCTACGGTCAAGAAGAACGCTTCGGTATCACGTATAAATACACATTTGATTAATTAAATTTATTTGTTTGTTAGATGACGCACAATAGGCGTCATCTAACACTTAACCTCAATTTAGCTATTCAACGCTTCTTTTATCTCGTCTGAACTAAATCCATGAGAATATAAGTAAGCATAAGCTTTGCTTTTCTCTTTTGAGTTACTCAAATCAAAGCGTTTTTTATCTAAACGTAGTCGGCAGTTTTCATAAAAATCAATCGAACCATCCATTTCTAATTTTTCAATTTGTTCATCAAAGTTTGTAACATCAATCAGTTTTTGTTGAAGCTCTCGTTTAATGACGGATTTTCCTTTTAACTTACGAGCCAACTTTTCTATTTCTTTAACGATATCAGCTTTCTCTGCTTTTATTTGCATTTTAGAAGGAAGCGTTGATGCAATAGGATGAGACTTAATGACTTCTCGTACGTCGGAAGATTTAAAACCGTATTTCATTAAAGTTGAATATAGCTTATCGCTTGAATACGAATCTAACGTCATATTACTTAAACGATTGTTCAATATAGTAAATTCGCAAATTTCATCACGATTGATCAAATAATCAATCGCCTCATTTGCATCTGACTCGTTAATCCCTTTTTCTTTTAGCTTAGATAAAATGAATTGACTGCCTTTTTCTGAGTTGAATGCCATCTCGGCAAAATTAATAGCAAAATCCTTATCTGATTTAAGGTAGCCTCGGCCAATAAGATCAGACAAAACCGTATCAATCCATTCTTGATTATCCGTTTTTGCTTCTAGCTTTTTTCTCAATTCATCAATCGTACGATCTTTTGCTTCAAGGTGATAAAAAGCACTACCATAAACGTTATCAATCGTTTTTGCTTGCTTAATGGGACGTTGAGTAAACATAAAAACCTCGAAGACAATGGAATATCTACCGACTCTAAAGCACTTCGCCTTTGGTTACTACGACAAATTGAAAATACCTCTGATATATTGTCGTTAATTAAAATAAAAAGACCGTATTGAATGATTTCATACAGTCTTTTAATCACGATTAATTAAGCATAGATAATAGCTTGCTCGCATGGCATTCAGAGCGAACATTAATATCTTCAACCGAACCATACATATCAGGGATATAAAGCATATTATGGCTATAAACATAATTAATATCTTTAACCTGACAATACCTCAGCATTTGCTTTAATGGTTTTAACAGTTCATCTATCGTTAATGCGATTTCCTTTTCATTACCATACGCAGACTCTTGTCCACCAATCGTAAAAGAAAAAATAAACTGTTTATCTTTTAATTGCGCCCCCTTTTCACCACCAAACGCAAACCCATAGCAAATCACATCATCAATCCACTTTTTCATCAGAGCAGGGAATGAATACCAAAATAGAGGGAACTGAAAGATGATGGTATCAGCCTGTAATAAAGCCTCTTGCTCCTCAATAATATTAAACTCAAAATGCGTATTTAAATCTTCGAGCTTTCTTATGTTTAGCTGACTTTCCATAATGTTACTTTCTAAGTATTCAAGAATCGCTTTATTACTAATGGAACTTTCATGATTTGGATGACCAGAAATAATCGTAATTTTCTTCATTTTATCGCCTCTTATGTGGGTAAGTGAGTAGAATAAGATGAATATTTCATTTTGATAATATGGTACTGTTGGGTTTCACTTTTCCATTTATGGGATAATAAAAGGATTAAATGATGAAGGAAGACTGGCTATTATTTGCAAAAGTTGCTCAGTATCAAAGCTTTTCAGGAGCGGCAAGACGCTTATCAATCCCTACAACAACAGTCAGTCGACGTATTCAACAATTGGAATCTCAACTAGGGGAAAGACTCTTTATTCGTAATACAAGATCAGTAACTCTAACTGAATTTGGCCAACGTTTATTGCCTAAGACTAAACTATTAGAAATGGCGCTAGAAGAGCTGCAGTCAACAATTGAAAGTCACTCACAAGAAATCAGTGGTAAACTCAAGTTATCAACCTCTGATACATTGTCCCAATTTTTACTACCGAGTCTAATTAGCTCTTTTTCATCGCAGCATCCATTAATCAATTTTGATATTTCTTCCTCAAACAGGAATGAACAACTCCTTAATGAGAATATAGATTTTTCTTTTCGTATCGGGCAACTGGAAGACTCAAACTTAATTGCATATAAACTCTGTGAGATAGAGTATGTGTTAGTCGCTGCACCTTCCTTTATTGAAAAGAGCACCATAGGCATCACTCCGAAAACGCTAATTCAACATCCTTGCATCATTATCAATATCGATGGAAAAGAAGTCCCTTGGTTTGTATCAAGTGATGATCATGTATTAGAACTGAATACATATAAAAAGTATCGAGTTGATAATCTATTTATCGCTAAATCTTTAGCTGAATCAGGAAATGGTATTACTTTATTGCCTAAGTTTGTCGCTAAAGAAGCTATAAAAACAAACACGCTCGTTACCGTATTAGATAGTGTCAATATACAAAAGAATCCACTCAGTTTGATCTATTTTGATAAACATTTTCTATCGGAGAAATCTAAGTGCTTTTTGAAGTACATTAAAGAGCAACGCTCCCATATAGAGAGCGTTATTAATCCAACTATATAACAATTAAATAAATTGTGCTTTTTTCACTGCATTAGCCTTTTCCAGTGAAGAGAGCACTTGATTTAACCGTTGAGGCGATAATTTCGTTTTCTCATAACTTACGGGGACAAAATCCCGTTGTTTATACGGAGTAAAATCTGAATACTCAGCACGACATTCATAATAACTTTTTACAATCGAATCTAATGATACATAGCCAAATCGTTGATAGGTTTTTTGCAGTCTCTCTTCGAACCGTCTTATTTTGCAATCTTTACTTATCATAAAATTAAAAGATCATTGTGTGATCTGCTTACTCTCTTTTATTTATATGTGACACACAATTTGCCACATGAAAACAAAAGTCTCTTGAGCATTACTAATCATATATTTGAGAAGAATGCTAAGTATCTATTCTTTCTTATTGATAAGTTGCTAATTTTGCCGCATTTCTTTATTTATGGAACTTATCATGGTATTGCTACTCAATAACCATAATCAATTCAATCAGCTAAGGCATAGAATGAATCCTATTATTACAGTGAGTGGTGTATCTAAACACTACCCTGACTCGAATCAAGCTCAACAAGCTCTTGATAATATCAGCTTCACTTTATCTCCTGGCCAAGTATTAGGCCTACTTGGACACAATGGTGCAGGAAAATCGACACTTATCAATGCGCTTTTAGGTGCACATCGTTATAGCGGCAATATTGAAATTAATGGTTTAGATCCAATCGAAAATCACGCAGAGCTAATGAAGCATTTAGCGTATATCTCGGATGTAAATGTGTTGCCTGAATGGATGACAATAAAACAAATCTTAACATACACATCAGGCGTTCATCCTTGTTTTGATATTAATAAAGCATTGTCGGTATTAGAAAAAACCAACATTAAATTGAGTAGTAAAATTGGTAGTTTATCTAAAGGGATGAAAGTCCAAGTTCATTTAGCTCTTGTTATCTCTACCAATGTAAAAGTACTCATTCTGGATGAACCCACTCTCGGCTTGGATTTGTTATATCGAGATAGCTTTTATAGCAACTTAATGGAATGGTTTAATCAAGGTGATAGATGCTTAATCATCGCAAGCCATGAGGTCAGTGAAATTGAAAAACTACTCACTGATGTTCTGATTCTAAAACAAGGAAATTGTGTCAAATTCGACACGATGCAGAATATCCCTCAGGGAACGCTCGCTGATCTGTTTATCACTTTACAAAAGGAGACAGTGTAATGCGTCCTTCTTTCTATATGATACAAAAAGAGTTGATTGAACATAAAACAGTAACCCGTGTACCACTATTTATTCTGCTATGTGGTGTGTTGCTTTTTTTAAGTTTAATGATGAATACCAACTTGCAAGATAATCTGTTTATTTCTGTTCAAACTCAGGGCGATTTTACGCCTTTTTCTACTGAATTCTCAAACGATGTGCAACTCATGTTAAGTTTTATGGCGGGGATCCTATCTCTTGCTTTAAGCACAACATATTTATCTAAAACCTTACGCAAAGAACGTAACGAAGGCAGTTCTGCTTTTTGGCGCAGTATGCCAGTTACAAGCCAACACACACATGCAGTTAAACTTACTTTTGGGCTTATTGTTATTCCACTAATTTTCTCTATTTTAGTGCTTATTGCCAATTTATGTTTATGGTTTATTAGCTTATCCAGTGATTCTGTTCTCGTTTTGTTGCATGAGCACTCATCGCTTCTTTACGTGATAACTAGCTGGTTTCAATTTTTAACTCGAATGCTATTAGTCAGCATTGTTATGTTACCAATAGCAGGGTTAATACTGGCCGTATCCCAAGTATCTAATTCACCATTAATTGTATTGTTCTTGGGAGGATATGCATTAAAGCTCTTATCCAATTGGGTGTTAGGTTGGGATGGGATTTCTCAATTTCTGTCTCATATATACCAAATACCAACGACCGTTTTATTATCACACAACCCATTAGCCAGTTTTGAACATGCTGGCATAGGTTTTTTAAGTCTATACGCTTTGCTTGGGGCTATCGCTCTGTTTGTTAGTATTTCTTTATATCGAACAACAGAAATCTCGTGGCAATCATTAAACCCAAGTTGGTTGATTAAAAAATAAAAACAAAAAAGGAGATCATATGATCTCCTTTTATTTATTATTCTATGATTTCTAAACCAATTCAGACTGAACTTGAGTAACTCGAACTTTATTCGCTTTATTATTATCAATAGATAATACTTCAAAACTCCAGTCTTGATACTCTAAGGTATCTCCAACAGCAGGTACATTGCTTGTTAGCCACATAAACATTCCTGTCAGTGTTTGGTAATCCCCTTCTTTCTCTTCAGGTAAAGTAGCCAGATTTAAGGTATCTTTTAGCACTGTTGTCGGAATTGAACCATCTAAAACCCATTCCGTTTCTGATACTTGATCAGCCCATGCATCATTCGGGTTTTCAGATTTAAACTCACCCGCTAACGCTTCTAACAAGTTCTTTTGCGTTACAATACCTTGAGCATCACCATATTCATCAACGACTAGAGCTATCTCTTCACCCGTCGTTTTTAGTAACTCCAACAATTCACTGCCATATTTTGTTTCTAAAATCGTTAAACAAGGTAATAAATTACGCATTAACCATTTGGTTCGGTGTTCTTGATGTGCTGCTTTTAGTAAAAATCGTGATGTTGTAAATCCAAGTACATTGTCCATTCCACCACGTGTTACAGGGTAAATAGAATATTCTGAGCGCAATAATTTCGGTAAGTTCTCATCCCACGATTGCTCGGTGTCGAAATAAACCAATTCATTTCTTGGGATCATTAATGATGCAACTCGTCTATCATCTAATTGTAAGATGTTTCGCACCATACTGTGCTCATGTTTTTCAATAACACCTTGCTCAGAGCCTTCTGAAAGCAAAGCGTGAATATCATCTTCAGTAATCGATGCTTCATCGCTATTTGAGCGACCTAATAAACGTAAAATCGCATCTGTTGAGATAGATAATAAGAATACAAATGGTCGAGAGATAGAAGCTAGCATGCTGATCAATGGCGCTATCAGCGTTGCAATACGTTCTGCGTGAAACTGAGCTATACGTTTTGGAACAAGCTCACCAACAACGATTGACACATAAGTGATGATCACAACAGTCGACATGGTCGAAACGGTAGACGCTAATCCTGCTGGAACACCAAATGAAATAAGGAAATTTGAGATCGGGCCAGAAAACGCGGCCTCACCCAAGATACCATTTAAGATACCAATCCCGGTAATACCTATCTGTACGGTAGATAAAAACTGAGTAGGCTCTTCGCCTAATTTAATCGCTTTAGCAGCTGACTTACTGCCTTCTGCTGCTAATTTCTGTAATCGACTCTTTTTTGCTGTCATGAGAGCAATCTCAGACATAGCAAACACACCATTAATCACAATTAGAAAAAGTAATATGGCAATATCCAATGTAAACCTCGAATTATTAAGTAATAAAAACAACGTACATACGTTATTATTTTCCTACTCTTATATGCCTGATTTACAATAAGGTCAATAACTATATTGACCTTATTTTAAGCACTTGTTAATGAATAAACATATAGTTACATTTCGTTATACTTATCCATCTCAAACACCTAATTTTTAACTAACTCTTTTTATTTTTGATCAAGTCGTTTAATTAATTTGGCAGGCGTTCCACCGTACAAACAATCAGATGGCACATCATGGTTCACAACTGAATTTGCAGCAATTACCGAACGAGCACCAATAGTAACGCCTTGATTAATTACTACGCTACCACCAACCCATACATCATCTTCAATGATAATAGGCTTACAATAAGTTTCCCAACAACGACGGCTTTTGTAATCCAATGAATGAGAAGCCGTATAAAACTGAGCATTAGGGCCAATTAGTACATTATTACCAATCGTAATTTCTGCCCCATCGAGCATGGTCACGTTCATATTGATAAACGTTTCGTTTCCTATAGAGATTGTCTTTCCAAACTCACAAAAGAAAGGCGCTTGAATAAAACTCTGACCAAAAACATTAAATACATTTGGTAAAATAGATAACTTCTCTTTTGTTTCAGTACTTCGATTAAATTGTTGAAGATACTTTTGTGTTTGATTACGAATAGCGTCAATTTCAGGATCACCGCCATCAAATACCAAACCACTTTTCATTTTTTCAAATTCGGTCATGCTAACTCCCTACAAAGCAAAAATCGAATAAACCCATTAAAGTCTATTCGATTTCTATAAAATAAAAAGAGTAAATATTGGAATAAAAAATTTCCTATTTTAAATACTCTAATGACTCATGACCGATGTAGAGGTCAATGGTAATGGCTTGATAATCTTCTGAGTTTTCAAATGATTCCATACCATTGGTGCAATACAGATAATCAATGCAATATTTGATACTGGCATCGCTAACCAAACTCCATCAATTCCAAACCACTTAGGCAATATAAGTAAGAACGGTAATTGAATTACAATATTACTAATGGAAATTACCATGGCTTTTTTGCCTTCATTTACGGACAAAAAGTAAATCGTAATCAATACAATCATGCCATCCAAGAACATCGCAAATAAGTGATAACGAATACCGACAATCGTTTCAGCAATCAAAGCTTTATCACCATTAGTAAATAATGCCGTCGTTAGCTCTGGTGAAATATTTAAAATAGTTACCCAGCCAATGCCTGTAATGACTACCCACTTCAATGCAATCTTGAAGATTTGATACACTTTTTTATTTTCTCTCGCACCAAAATAATAACTGATTGGTGGTTGAGCCCCTTCTGCAATACCTTGTGCTAGAAGGTAGTAAAGCATAAATAAGTAACCAACAATGGCATAGGCTCCCACTGTCGTTGCCGAGCCGTAATGCATCATTAACGCGTTATGCATTGCAACAACAAAGCTACCATATAAATACATCACTAATGCTGATGACCCCAAAGAGAGAGACTGCTTCGCTTTATTCCAAGAAAACAGCACTTCTTTTGATGTAATTTTAATACTTGAGCGTTGAGTAAAGAAATAACCAATACCTAAAACGGTGACACAAGCTTGAGCCAGTAACGTTGCTAATGCAGCACCAGAAAGCCCTAACCCCATCACACCAATAAACACGTAATCTAAAACAATATTAATTAATGCGCCAATAACAAGCAGGAACGTAGCGACATTTGGCGACTCATCATTTCGCACAAGCATAGGTAACGCAGTCGCACATGCAGTAAAGAAGCCTCCAAACATAAGCACATTGATGTAATCCATGGCATAGGCAAAGTTTTGACCTTCCGCACCTTGAGCAAGCAAAATGTCTTTTGCGAGTAATACAATGCAAGTGATCGCAATGATGCTTAATATCGCAAGTAGCCAAAAGCCTGTAGTTAAGGCCACTTTTGTTTTTTCTAGTCTATTTTCGCCACGGTATATGGACATAACACTGCCAGTTCCCATACCAACCATTACGCCAATAGCACCTAAAATACAAATCGCAGGCCATGCCATATTAATACCAGCAAGCCCCTCAAAACCAATATAGTGACCAACAAAGATCCCATCAATAATTTGATACAGTCCACTCACCACCATTGCTGCAATAGAAGGGATGGCATAACGCCAAAAAGTACGAGTGATGGATGAATCTGCATGAAATGTTGTCATTTTAACCTCGGTAACAACAAAGAATGGCGTGATTCTATGCTACAATTTAAGATTGAAAAAGTTAGTATCCATCTCTTTTTCGGATAATTGAGTATAGATTGTACACTATTTCTATTTTCCTCTTATTGACACATAGAAACTGTGTTATAAGCTTATGAAATAGATAAAATACTTCTGTAAATACAGACACAAAGGGCAACGTTATGATTTCTAAATGGGCAAAGCGATTCTTCCAAATGGCTGAATTAGTCGGTTCTTGGAGTAAAGACCCATCCACTCAAGTTGGTGCGGTAATCACTAAACATAATCGTATTGTTTCTGTTGGATTTAATGGCTACCCACATGGTGTATCAGACAGTGCTGATACTGATGAACGTGAAATAAAATATTTAAAAACACTTCACGCTGAAGAAAATGCCATTTTATTTGCGAAACGTGATTTAGAAGGTTGTGATATTTGGGTTACTCATTTTCCTTGTCCAAACTGTGCAGCGAAAATCATCCAAACAGGAATTTCAAAAGTATATTGTCCTGAACAGACTGAAGACTTCTTATCTCGTTGGGGTGAAAAAATCCAAGTTAGCCAAGATATGTTTTCTCAGGCGGGAGTTGAAGTAACTTGGTTACCCTTGGACACATTGAAATAATAAAAAAGCCGGATTAATAATCTGGCTTTTTATATTCTCTTTATACGTATGCAAAAGCATCGGCAAACATCTGTTCTGACTTTGCTTTTTTCTCTTCAATTAATTTTTCTTTTGCTGTTTTAGCCATCATGAAGGGTCCACAAACATAAATATCAAAATAAGTAAGATCAGTAAAATCTTCCATGACAGCATCAAGAACAGTGCCTTTTCTCCCTATCCATTCTTCACTTTTATCTTCAATAACAGGAATATAATGAAAGTTTTTGTTGTTTAGTGATAAGTTTAGTAACTCTTCATCTTCATACAAAAGAGAACTGTCTTTTACTCCCCAGTAAAGATAAATATCTTGAGGTATATTCCTATTTAAGCAATTTGTTAGAATGCTATTTATATATGATAAACCTGTACCTCCCGCAATTAATAGCAATGGATTATTACTTTCAGACCGTAACCAAGCGTTTCCATGGGGAGCATCTAACTCAATTGCGACTTCCTCAACAAGAGCATCGACAAAATATTCGATAATATCCAATGAGCAGTCTCTATTCGAACTACCAATATGCAATTCTATTTCGTGATTTTTTGTCGGGCAATTCGCAATTGAAAAAGGACATTTTTTCCCATTAATCGTGACCATTACAAATTGTCCAGCGATAAACTTTATTGGTGAATTTACAGTAATAAATACCTTATATATATTATTTCTTATTGACGCTAATACTATTTTTGAAACTCTACCATCAACAATCATAACTTAATCCTTTATATTCTTTTGTATGACATTAGCCATAGAGAGCGCGCATCCTTTTTGCGCACGTGTATTTAAGCGCCGAACAATCTCAACAGTTACCCCTGGGTAAGGATCTGGTTCTCTAATTTCTTTTACAATACCGATATCATCAGTAACAATAAAAGCAGGGTAAGCAGTTGATGAAGCGTCCATATAACTTAACAACCCGATCTCACCATCTGCTACGGGTTTCAAGGTTTCAGGATCAAGAGCCCGAGCATATACCCACGGTGGAACATGTTTTCTTTGAAATTCATCTTCAAAAAAACAAGTATTAAGCTCAACTTGATTAAAGGTATCTCTAATTTGATTAATCTTGTCGAGTTGGAAAGTATCCATTAATAATTGATTAAAATCAGCACGATCTAAAGAGTCATTTTGATTAGATTTCCATCCTCCACCAGTAATAATATGTACTCTATCTCCTCCTTTAAATTCAATATTGTTTTCTTTCATATATTGGCACAAAAGATACACAAAAAATGGTGGCCCAATTAAGCAAATGTCTTTTTTACTATTCTTAATTCTAAATAGATGTTTTACTGTTTTTTCAAAATCTATTTTGTCATTATCAACTGTAAATTCAGTCGGATAAAGTAACTCGACCAAACTCATGACATATTTAAACCAAATATTATTTGTATTGAATCTATCTGGTCCTAAATTTATCAATTCCATTTGATGCTCAAACCAATCTCCAACGTATTTCATTCCGAAGTTGACAGAACCAAGTAAGCGTTCAATGCTAAGACGATCACGTGCAATATGACTTTTTACTCCACGAGTTCCACTACTTGTATACCAATTTTCAATGTCCTCGGCTGTGACAGTATGTAATTTCTTATATTTAAAAACAGATGTTGGAAACACGGGTATTTCATCAATAGTGTGTAAATTATCACTCACATGCTGATTGATACAATAATTTCTATATTCTTCATTTCTATTGTAGTGAAAATAAAAAGCCTCACGAACTAATTTATCTCGTATTTCTTTTTGCTCTTCAAATGACCACTCTTGTGGTTTCGTCATAAAAATAAGATCATCAATTTCTGAACTAGCAATGATTTGATTTCTTTTATATTCAGTATGGGCAGTCATACCCTCTCCAGTAATACCTAATATCAACAGAAATTTAAAAAGGCAATCTAATATAGAAATTGCCTTTAATTTTATTATGGTAAATTCATTTCGATTTTTTGGTTCAACATATCAATAATATCTTTTACATCTTTAATATCAGACATTGATTCAAAGGATAATAAAATATTTTTAGACCCTGTTTTTTCCACTGCTAATTTTGTCGATTCATAATAGTCATCATGAGACCCAACAGCATTCTCTTCAATAATGCAGTTAATTTTTTCATCTCTATCCATTTGAGGGTAAGTTTCAGTGATATAGTCTTTTAAGTATTCTCTCACTTCTTCTTGAGCCGTATTTCTATCAGAATTTAAGTTCGCAATTACAGTTAATTGATGATCAACACCGGAAATATCAACACCATATTGTTGTGCTGTTTTATTATATAGAATTGCATAACGCTCTTTGGTTTCTAAATTATCCTCCCACTTAAATGTTAAAGGCAGTGCCTTTTTCGCTGCCCACATGACGACTTCTTTTGATGTAGCGGATACATATTGCTTAGGTCCATTCTCACTGTAACAGTGTGGGTTAATTGAAACCTTTGGAAAATCATAAAAGTCGTTTTGGGGATGACAATAACCTGTAGTTAATGCGTCATTAATTATTTCATAGCATGCTTCAAATTGTTGTTGCCTTGATGAGATATGACGTCTAAAAAATTCCATTTCGAAATCACTTTCGCAGTCACTAAAACCGAGAATGAAGCGTCCCTCAGACATTTGATCTAATAAACTGGCTTCTTCTGCTACACGTACAGGGTGATGGGTGGTAATTACTTGATTTAATGAACCAATATGTAATTTATTTGTTAACCCTAATAAAAAACCAGCTGCGGTAATAGGTGCTCCAACAATACCATTTTTTGAAAAGTGATGTTCATTAACAAAGGCAGTATTAAAATGATATTTAGTTGAATCAATTAACGTGACAGTCTTTACCATATTATCCAACGTTTCTTCAGATGTTGTTCCATCTTTCTGAAAGTTTAGAAAAAATAATCCAAATTTCATAACTTGTTCCTTATTATCTCTAGTATCAAATAAGTAATTTATTTAGGTTCTTTTAAGAAAGGTGCGACTTGTGTCATAAAGCGTCGCATGGAAGCAATTATTTCATCTTCAGTTCCATTAGCTTCAAATCCGCATGTAATGTTTGTAATACCCGTTGCATCAATATCACGTTGAATGATTTCAATACACTGCTCAGGAGTGCCTACAGGGTTAATACCATTGCTATAATCAACACGTCGATTGGTGTTTGTATGTCCTTGTAAAACAAAATCACGCCATTGACCTTTATGATAATCATAACCACGAGTTTGATTGCTATCATTAAAGATATTGGTCGCATTTACATATGAGTCATACCAATTTTTCAGAAACTCCCGACAAACATCTTGCGCCTTTTGTGCATCATCATCAACAGAACAAATATAAGTCATACAATGATCTATTTTAGATATATCATGACCATATTCTGTCGCAATTTCATTATAGAGTTCCATCTGTGCTTTTTTTTCATTAGTACCAATAATCCAACTAAGAACCATTGGTAGCCCTTGTATTGCTAGCCATTCTGTCGTACTTGCGGACTCAGCAGTCATACAGGTTGGTACATTTTTTGAGTACACTTTGGGATATACATCAACCTTAGGAAATTGAATGTAATCACTATCAGAGCTAATGGTTCCTGTCTGTAAGCTTTCCATTATCATCTGGTAGAAATTTTGAGTAATTGCTCGAGACTCTTCCATATCAACACCAAATACTCGAAAATCTTTATGGTATAGCCCTCGAACGGTTCCAAAATTAAAACGACCTTTCGACATTTGATCTAATAATAAAACGTCTTCTAACTGTCGAACTGGGTGTGCTGTCGGAATAACAACCCCCATAGTGCCAACATTTAATGTTTTAGTTCTTCCTAACAGGTTAGCCGCAGCAACAAATAAATTTCCCGTAAGACCAAACTCTGTAAAATGATGTTCTAAGGTCCAATATGTATCAAACCCTACCTCTTCTGAGGCGATACCAAGCCGAACAAAGCGATCCATTACTTGCTTATGAGTTTCACCTGGTGGTTGATACGAAAAACAAATATTTCCAAACTTCATACTCTATTCCTTTTTGGTGATTCTGTTTATTTAAGCCAATTCTAATAATTCATTTTCAATTTCATTTTTTAATCTACGCTCCTTAACAGTAATACTTGTAATGTCCTCAAATCGAGGTTCAATAATGTCTATCTCTAAATCCAATAAACCATCATCTAATGCTAAGGCTGCCTTCGTCACTGATTGATAAAAATTTCTTAATACAACCAAATTTTCCCCAAGATCATGTGAACTTCCAATTAGCGAATAGAGCTTACAATTACTAGATTCAATGCTATCAATGAGCTCTATAACTTCACTTTGCTTTACCCAACTATCATCGTTTGCAGTAAAAGCAATAAATGGAATCGCTAATCCTTTAACACTATTAAGTGTCGAGTCTAACGTGTCCCAATTATGTTTAAAGCAATCTGTAACAAAGACCTCCGATCCTAAATTATGACCTTCAAAGTCAAGATCTTCTGGTAACTCTGAAATAGGTAATTGCAAATAGTCATACTCCAATGCTTTTTCTAATGTATCTCTAAGATTAACGACACCTACGGCCGTAATTAAAAATGATAATTTAATTTTATTTACTACCTCATAGGCGATTCTCGCTGACAAACTAGCAGCAATCAGCCCTATTCGTTCGACACCATGATCTGTAAGCCAATCTACGACTGTAAGCAGGCTATTTTTTCCAATCGACATCGTAAATTCATTTATACATCCACTGCTTAATCCAACATGATGCAAAGAATCGTAGCGAATGACATGAAAACCGTTAGTAGATAAATACTCAGCAAGACCTGCAAAATGATCCATTCTTCTAGCAAAACCCGAAGCAATAAGTATTGTATGTTTTTTCTCTGGTACGTTCTTTTTAGGGAGTGTTTCCCAAACTCGGATAGACTGACCATTATCAAGCTTGATGATGTGATCAATCGTAAAAAAAGCACTTTCATCTTTCATATAATTTCCTTTAACTATGGGACAAAAACTAAAAACTTATCTTCCTCTAAGTAACGTGTTTGTTCGATTTCAACCGCAACATCTTTTGTCGTATAATTAAATGGTCTCTCATGCGATACAAACCTAACTAGGTACTGGAGAGGAGATAATGAATCATGAGCCCCTCCAACTCTGAAAATATTATTCATGCCTGATTCAACAATTCTTTCAACTCCACTTCTTGCTAATTTATCTCGATATTTTAATGACGCTTCCCAAGGATAAATAGAAACAGTTTGTGTTCTATTTTTATTAACAAAAGGAATTATCTCTTTAATATCAGATACTTGATGAACATACACACTTCGTGATAGCGGTTGATTTCCAAAGCTATTTGTAGGTGATACGACTATTAACCAAGCTTGCTTATCTCCCTTTCTCACTTCATATCCAGCAAATAGACTTTCTTTTTCAGTAAGAGTAAACGCCGCTTTTTCATCAAAACTATTTGAACCTTTTGGTAAAATTTTCGCGTATCGATCTAGCTGTTTTTCAAGTTCATTTAAAAATAAAGGTAAATTATCTCCTATATAATAAACGTCTTGAGTAGAGAAGCAGGCTTGCTGGTCATAGAAACAAATATCATGAGCAACCCCCATTGCTGCGGCTTCTATATCTTTAGGAGCTTCAATAATACTTAAACTTTTCTTTGGTCCAAATTTCAGAATATCGACATGCGGTGGTGAATATTTTACCGCCCATTTAATCGCCTCGTCTCCACCCCAAGCAATAACCACGTCGGCATGATTCATTATTCTTTGAGATAGAGTCATATCTTCATCATGCGGCCAATACATAACAGACATTGATTTGGTTATTGGATGGTCTGCATTAACATCAATAAAACTGGAAACTAAAGCGTTTGCAGTAAAAGGATCTGAAGACGAAGTTTTAATAATGCACTCATTTTTTGTTAAAATAGCACGCAAAATAGATGTCACTCCTGATAATGGAACATTACCAGCTAACAAGTGAACAGAAACACCTTTCGGTTGTGCTTTAACATAGCAATCACCACGTGGAAGCCATTCATCTAATACGTGTATAGAGCCCAAATCATAATTAACAATGTCATACAAAGCACTTTTAGAGCACAATAACATTGCAATCCAATTCGCTTCTAACCTTGCCATTTCATCAGAATAACCAAGATATGTTTTTAACTCACGGATATAGGTTCGTCGCCGATTATATTCTTCACTTTTCCATCGTTGACCAACGGTATATAAAAAATTCACAATCTGATTTAAATTAAGATTAATTCTATCTTTGATATTTAACATTTTTGAAACTGAACTTTCAGTAATGACAGATAATTTTACTCTATTATCATTATTTAGTTTAACTTCTTTATATGCATAATTATCAAAATCTTGAATCATTCCATTAATTATCATTGGAATACATTTATTCATTATTTTCCCTATAATATACTTAGTATTTAAAATAAATTAATGATTTAATAATATTAATTTAATACTGCTTTTTTAAACTGTTCATTAATAGGCATAGACAATACAACAGATTTAGTATCACCTAATACATGAATTTCTTTGTCTCCAATACGATGACAAGGAACTTTAATACGCTTTAAAAACCGCTCTATTGCTGTTGATGTTACTGTTACATATTCTGTAATACCTTGACTAACAGCGTGTTTATATATAGCTTCAAATAGTTTCATTGTAATTTCACTAGCAGAGTTATTTATCTTTGAGCTATTTTTACCTACAGCAAAACGACTTAATTCGACTATATTAGGATCTTTGGGAGCACTCTGTTGACCAAGCAATTCAGGAAAAACACTTTTCAACATATAATCACCCGTAGTAGGTAATAAACGCCAGCATCCACTTACATTTTCAGTATCATCACAAGCATAAATATATTCTGCATTTGAGTTATCATACTCATCTGATTCAAGATTATTTTCTACAACTAAGTCCCACTCAAGTCTTTGCTTAAATACTTGATAACGAAGACTTAGAATACCTTTATACTCCTCCGATGGAATTGCCAAAAAATCCGATTTTTTTATCATTATAGTCATACCAACCTCCCTTGCGTTTAATCGACTATAACAAACCATTTTCTTACGTAAACCTGTACGATCCTACAGGTACTCATGTTAACCAATTGTATTTCAAGCGATACAATAGTGTGACAAAAATCCAATTTATTAGAATCAAATGTCAATCTATTACTGTTTTAATGATATATAACACGCAAAACTTGCGACAAACAATAGGTAAGGATAAAGAGATGGGTATGAAAGACATAAATGCCAACGACACTTACAGAATAATTAATAAAATTAAAGCTTGTAGAAGCAATAATGATATTAATCAATGCTTATCTGATATGACTAAAATGGTACATTGTGAATATTATTTACTCGCGATCATTTATCCTCATTCCATGGTTAAATCTGATATTTCAATTCTAGATAATTACCCTAAAAAATGGAGGCAATATTATGATGACGCTAATTTAATAAAATATGATCCTATAGTAGATTATTCTAACTCCAATCATTCACCAATTAATTGGAATATATTTGAAAACAATGCTGTAAATAAAAAATCTCCAAATGTAATTAAAGAAGCGAAAACATCAGGTCTTATCACTGGGTTTAGTTTCCCTATTCATACGGCTAACAATGGCTTCGGAATGCTTAGTTTTGCACATTCAGAAAAAGACAACTATATAGATAGTTTATTTTTACATGCGTGTATGAACATACCATTAATTGTTCCTTCTCTAGTTGATAATTATCGAAAAATAAATATAACAAATAATAAATCAAACAACGATTTAACCAAAAGAGAAAAAGAATGTTTAGCGTGGGCATGCGAAGGAAAAAGCTCTTGGGATATTTCAAAAATATTAGGCTGCAGTGAGCGTACTGTCACTTTCCATTTAACCAATGCGCAAATGAA
Organism: Aliivibrio fischeri; assembly: GCF_009727955.1. Classification (GTDB taxonomy): domain Bacteria; phylum Pseudomonadota; class Gammaproteobacteria; order Enterobacterales; family Vibrionaceae; genus Aliivibrio; species Aliivibrio fischeri_A. The sequence goes on from NZ_WOBR01000010.1 coordinate 313,844, forward strand.
ACTCAATACAACAAACCGCTGCCAAAGTATTTCTAAAGCAATTTTAACAGGAGCAATTGATTGCCCATACTTTAAAAATTAAGTACGTAAGTAAAGCTTTATACCTATAGGTTTTTCTCTTTGTTACTCTGTTTTTTGTGGAAAATTGATCTCATACATTTCCATGAAATCTTGACGAATAAGCTGCTCTAAGTGAGAGGCTTTTTCTGTTGGGCAAAAGATCATGTAATGCACTTTTTGATCCCCCATTGACGTCGTCGTAATGTGGATATGAGGTTCTGATCCAGGAAGATCCACACCAGCATGCTTCTCGATTACGCTGTTATAGCGTCGTGCTACTTCAATAAATTCTTCACTATGAACATCTATCTTTGCCAATAAATCAGGTAACATTGGATATAGATTCACGAACTCTTTAACACAGATTGAGAAGTTATGATAAACATAACGCTTCATGAAATTCAGGTTTTTCACTGGGTATGTAAAGAACATACTGTTTGGAAGCGTAGCTGTTTTTCCTGTGTAATCATATTGCCCATGGTGCAAATCAATCTCTTGAATAACCGTAGCCATCATATTGTGCTCAATAACTTCCCCACACAAAGAGCCCACTTCAATCCAATCACCGATTCGAAATGAACGGGAACTGGCACGTTGAATCGACCCCGTAAAACACAAAATGATTTCTTTAGATGCCACCACAATTGCAACGGCAATAGCTGTAACGGATAAAGCAAATTCATTTATCTCTGATTGCCATAAAATAAATAACGTAATGACAATTACAGTAAACGAGCCGTTTTTGGTTCGAGAAATCCATTTACGCTGATCTTCAGTTAAGAAAGCAATATCCCCGCGAATGTGCTTTACTGCATAATGGCGTATTAAGAAGATGAAGCTAATAATCAACACACTAAAAATCATCTTATGTGTTAATAAAAAATCTATTACTAGTAACAGTCTATCCACGCTTACCTCTTCTATTTACTGCTTTATTACTTAACATCTAGCAGTAAATATCCCATAGGTAGACCATAATTTCATCCCCATCTATCGATTTACTCGAACTTGATTCACTTTATCATCACATTAATAATCCTTTTGATTAAGAATGAGTCACTTCTGAACACTCACCTTCGATGATTCTTGCTTCTTTATCTTCGTTTGATTTCATTTTACTGTTATGTGTTTTTGACATAAAAAAGCCAACAATACTTAATCCCACAGCAAAAAATAGACTTGAAACCAAAACAAAAAAACCAACGAATAAAGCAACAATAGTAGCTAATAACTGTTTCATATTTTATCTCTGATAATGAATGAGATTTTATAATATCAAGCCAATTCTGAACGTTAGATGAACAATCAAATCATAACTCAAAGTAATGCTCTCAAATAAATAACAAATAAATCAACAATGAAACACTTCAATATAAAAATCTACATTTTCAGATAGATCACAAAATATAAAACTATTTATACAATCTTTTATTTATAGAAATACTTTTTGATAATTATCAAACCCTTCAAAATCGATTCACGCAAAATACCCCTAAATGGTTAATCCAATACAATTTCTAATCTTTAAATTTTAAACGAGGTATTTATGACTCAATCGGCTGATAAAGCGCGTAAAGTCGGTATTGGCAGTTATGTGGCTCTGGCCTTTGCTGTTGTGTTCTTCTCTGGCTTTATGCAATCAAATGAATGGTATGGTGTTTTTGACTTTACAACGCTAAACGGCTCATTTGGTAAAGTGGCATATTCTGTTTCTGAAACTGCGGACGGCGTTCAAGCTGCAACAACCTCTCTTCGTGGTAAAGGCGGTAGCGGTGCTCGTGACGGTTTCATTTTTGCATTAACTCTTATTCCTACCGTTATGTTTGCATTAGGTATGATTAACGTTCTTGAGCATTACGGTGCACTTGATGCAGCTCGTAAGCTTCTTACTCCTCTTCTACGTCCATTAATGGGTATTCCAGGTAACTCTGGTTTAGCATTAATCGCATCATTACAGAGTACCGATGCGGGGGCTGCGATGACTCGTCAACTAAAAGACGAAAAACATCTAACCAAGCGTGAGACTGACATTTTCACAATGTTCCAATTCACAGCTGGTGCAGCAATTGTAAACTTCTTTTCATCTGGTGCGGTATTATTCACTCTAACTAACCCAGATGGCTCTTTAGCTGTTCCATCATCAATTGGTCTAGCTGTTGTTGTTATGTTTGCTTTCAAATTTGTTGGTGCAAACCTATTCCGTATTTACCTAAATATTACTGAAGGTAAAGAAGGACAAGATGACGACAAACAAGATAAAAAAATGACTGAGGAGACAGCATAATGAGCGACGTTAAAGCAAAAAAACCTATGGTTACAGACATCTTTGTTGAAGGCGCTAAAAAAGGCTGGGTTATTGCTACCACTTCAACAGTTCCTAACGTATTAATGGCATTTGTTATTATCAAAGCACTGCAAATTACAGGTGCACTTGATTTAATGGGTTCTATCTTCTCTCCAATTATGGCTATCTTTGGTCTTCCTGGTGAAGCTGCAGCTGTATTAATTGGTGCTTGGATGTCAATGGGTGGTGCAGTTGGTGTGGTTATTACTCTGTTTGACCAAGGCATTCTAAATGGTGCGCACATTGCTATTCTTGCACCGGCCATTTACCTAATGGGCTCACAAGTACAATACATGGGCCGTATCATGGGTCCTATCGGTACTGAAGGTCGCTATATCCCAGTAATGATTGCTATCTCAGTATTAAACGCATTCGGTGCAATGTTTGTTATGAACATGATTCTATAAGGATTTCAGATGAACTTTTCTCTAAACGATTATCTTGAAGAACTACGCCCTCTTATTGATGTAGACTGCGGTACTTACACAGTTGAAGGCATTGAAGTTATTGCTAATCAAATGGCAGCAAAATATGAAGCAATGAATGGCTGGTCTATTAAGCGTATTGATTGTGGTAAAGCAGGCGTTGGTCTTGAAGTTCGTAACAAACCAGAAGCTGAACATATTGATGTGATGATGATTGGTCACATGGATACGGTTTTCCCAGTAGGTACAGCAGCTGAACGCCCAATGTCTTTAGATGCTGAAAAAGCATATGGCCCAGGTGTTTCTGATATGAAGTCTGGTCTATTAAACGTGGTATATGCACTACGTAACTTAGACCAAACAGTATTAGATAAACTGTCTATCTGTGTTTGCATGAACCCAGATGAAGAGACAGGTTCTTTAGATTCAGTTGATTGGATCCAAGAAACAGCGAAAAAAGCGAAAAACGTATTGGTTGCAGAAGCGGCTCGTGCAGATGGTGGCTTAGTTAAAGCTCGTAAAGGCATGGCTCGCTACAAAATGACCTTCAACGGTAAAGCTGCTCACGCTGGCAATGAACCAGAGAATGGCCGCAGTGCGATCACTGAAATGGCTAACTGGATCTTAGCGACAAACGCAATGACTAACTTTGAATCAGGCACGACGTTAAACGTAGGCGTGGTTTCTGGTGGTGCGGGCGCAAACATCGTTCCTGATTTAGCAACAGCTATTGTTGATGTTCGTTTCTGGGATAACGCAGAATATGACCAAGTAGATACAAGGTTAAATGGTATGATCGAAACGCCATTTGTTGACGGTGTATCAATTGAACTGGTTCGTGAAGCATATAAACCTTCTATGGTGCCATCAGAGCAAACTGAGGCGCTAATGGCCATGATTGAAGAATCAGCTCAAGAGCTAAACATTGATATCAACTGGAAAGAAGTGGGCGGCGGCTCTGATGCTAACAACACTGCAATCTTAGGTGTTCCAACGTTAGATGGTTTAGGCCCTATCGGTGCAGGTTTCCACAGCGCTGACGAGTACTTACTGCTTGAGTCAATCGAACCACGCATCAAGTTATTGATGAACGTATTGACTAAATTAGCTAAGTAACATTTGTGATATAACGATAACAACGCTTTTAGCTAGGTAACAAAATAAAACAGCGAGCATTTGGCTCGCTGTTTTTTTATCTTTTTTAATCAATACGTCTTTAATTAATACGACACGGTTTTCATATATTGTTTGGGGGTAATACCAAACTGCTGATGAAAACGTTGACTAAAACGTGTTTCAGATTGATATCCACACTGTAATGCTAGATCTAACTGACTCTGCTTTCTCTCTTGCATTAAAGAGAGAGCATGACTCATTCTTACGTTCGCTAATACTGTTCTAAAATTAGTTCCATCTTGATTCAATCGACGGATCAACGTCGCTCGACTCATAGAGAAAGCATGTGATACTTCATCTAACTGATAATTTTCTGCAGGATCTTTGGAAAAATAAGCACTCAGTTTATTTTGCAAAGAATCATGGGATTCTGAGAATAAAACATGCAATGCACCAACTTCTACTAGCTGCTGATAAAAGGCAAATAAATGATGTTTTTGCACATTAGAGCTTAAATTCTGAGAACTCATCTCGATTAGCAAAGAAAAACCATACGCTAATGTTGAAGAAACCTTAATAGCGTTAAGGTGTTCATATTTACGTCGGTTTTCTTTACTCACCTCTATCATTTCAAGAGTAGGTGGGAACAAAAAACAGAGCTGAACAGAATAAAAATGATCTTTTGTTGGCTTATTAATAAAACTCAGATCTTGATTGGCAGCAGTTAATAGCCATGATTGAGCATCAATATCATAATTATCAGTACCTTGAAATACCGTTTTTATGCCAGATTTTACCCAGATAATACTTGGAGCATAAATATGAACATTACGTAAATGCTGATCATTAACGCCTGAATACGTTTGTATCTTAAGCAGTGATTCGCTCATTTTATGCTCCTAGTTCTTATCAATTAACGCACATACGTTGCTGTTAATACCGCTTTGTCTAATGCCATGCTATTTAAAGTATAACCAACTACTGCAGGTGAAATGTCTGCTGGTAAATCAATTTTTTCTTGTGGCAATGCCCACACAGTATATTGGTATCTGTGCATGCCATCACCTTCTGGAGGGCAAGCACCACCGTAGCTCATTGTGCCGAAATCATTCTTAGTTTGTAAGATATTTTTCATTGCCGAGCCTTGCTCAATGCTGTGTACATTTGCAGGAATATTTAGAGCCAACCAATGCCACCAACCACTGCCTGTAGGTGCATCTGGATCAAACACAGTTATAGCAAAACTTTTTGTTCCCTCTGGTGCATCTTTCCAACTTAATTGTGGAGAGATATTATCACCAGTACAGCCCATACCTGAGAAAGTAAACTTGCTATTCATCAATTGACCTTCATGTACATCAGTACTTGATACTTCAAAAGCTTGGCTAGAGAATGATGCAAGAGTAAGTAACACCAATAATGCTTTGTTCATAATAATTTCCTTCACTGTTTATAGAGTGTTCTAATTAAGTACAGGAACATTATTACGAATAAAACAAGCTAAAAACCAACACAAAGTATCAACTGATAATTAAACTAAACTTATTTTGATACTTTTAGCAAAAAAATATTAATTACGAAGCTCTAAGGTATACATCATTGTAGACGCCATCTCATCACCACCTTCAGGTGGCGCTACTATTCCAAACTTTGTATTTTCAAAGAAAAGATAAAAAGTAGTATCTGCAGTTAATCCATTTCCAAGTGGTAACCAGCCTGATTGGTGTTTTCCAGAAAGAGGAGGAAATGCAAACTCAAAATTCAACAACGCATTCTCAAAATCACCATTTTGAGTTTCATCTTTCCAGTCTTGATAAGCAGCTTGATCAATAATATAAGATTCAGACAACACATGATTAATGTCTTGTACTGATATATTCACTTCTTGATTTGGCTTCAATGTGAACTCTACAACTTTGTAATCATTTGGAGATATTAAAATTGAATCTATATTATTTTCATCTTCTGTGTCGCACCCAACCAATAGCCCTAGAAGTGCAACAGGTAACACTTTCTTTATATTCATAAAATCAATCCAACACATAAAAACAAGTCATATTAAGTATGGTATGTTTTTTCATAAAAAAAAGCCACTTAGGACTAACTAAATGGCTTTTGGCGCATACACTTTAGGAGCAATATGCTTTTGGGGATACGGTTATACTAGGCTAAAAACAGCACATGAAAAAGTGAACACTTCACCCAGTATCCTTTCCCCTTTATACTAAGAGCAATAATAGTATTTTACGCATAGGCAAAACATGAAAAGTAGTGATATTTTACTTGGAAAACTCAATACAGAGTTCAAAACCGTCTCTGCAATGATTGAGATTTATTGTAAAAAAAACCACCACTCTGAAACACTGTGTGAAGAATGCCAACAATTGATGGACTATGCAGAAGTACGATTAGATCGTTGCCCCTATGGCGAGAATAAACCAACCTGCAATACCTGCCCTATTCATTGCTACAAGCCCGAACCAAAAGAACAAATGCGTCTTGTTATGCGCTTTTCAGGCCCAAGAATGCTACTGCATCACCCAATATTGGCGATTCGTCATCTATTATCAGAAAAGAGAAACGTTGCAGATAAGCCACAACCTAATGCTTCAAACCGTCATATTCGACTTAAGAATGGAAATAAAAAATGAACTGGACATTAGACCAACTGAATGCTTTTGTAACCTCAGTAAAATGTGGTTCTTTTTCTGCTGCAGCACGTCAAATGGGGAAGGCGCAGTCACGAATTAGTACCGCAATTTCCAATTTAGAGACAGATCTTGGATTTGAACTGTTTGATCGAAGTGCTCGTTTACCTGTTTTAACTCAAGATGGCGAAGATATGTTTGTAGAAGCTCAAGCTATTTTAGAGCAATGCGAACGACTACAAGCTCGAGCAGATACTGTTGCAACCGGTGAAGAAATCGCACTCACTGTTGCATTAGATGAAGCAGTACCTATTGACGTATTTGAAGATTTCTTTCAAAAAATCTCTGCTAAATTCCCGCTATTAAAACTGACAATTATTAATGGATCTCAGGCCGATATTGCACGATGGGTTGATGAAAAAAAAGCAGATCTTGGTTTTTTATTTCGAGTTAATGTTCTATCAGATTCATTAGAATATTTATCCCTTGGCTTTTTTAATCAGGCATTAATTGTCTCGCCAGAACACCCTTTATCTCAATTTGAAAAGCCAACGTTGATCCAGCTAAATCAATATCGACAATTGGTTATTCGAGATCGTGTAGGCCACTCTCAAGAAAAACCAATTTCGGCCAATCACTGGTATATCGACAGCTATTATTATATTACCGCTCTGGTTATTCGCAGTGTTGGTTGGGCATTAGTTCCTGAACACATATTAGAATCAGGCTGGTATAAAAACCAAACTCAAAAACTATCTACTGATCATATCCTTGATACATTACAAATTGAGTGGGGAGTAGTAAAACGTAGAGACAGCGGTATGGGCAATGTTATGGAGTGGATGATAGATGAAATCGAACACACATTTAAAAAACAATAAGAAGATCATGGAATGATGAAAGCACAACTCAAAACACATTTATTAAATAACGAAACGGTTGATTTATATGAGCTGTTTCATCAATTACAACCTATTTCGATTTATGAAGTAATTAATCAATTACATCAACTTAAGCATGAATTGGCCTTAACCACTAAACTGAGTCCTTTGGTTTCTCAAATTGATGGTCTATTACCAAAATTAAATGTCATTGATAACCCAAAAGATCAAATTGAGTGGTTATGCACAGAAATTGATATTGCACAACGAGGACATAGTATGAGCCGTTATATTCATTTGGTTGATTCTCATAGCACCTTTACCCCTAAAGCTGATCTTGTTCTTTTTGGTGATTCAATTACCGAATGGGGACCATGGCAAGACGTATTCACCCATATTCCTCATGTGAATCGTGGCATTGCGGGGGACACTACTTTTGGCATGTTGCGAAGAATTGAAACGACTCTAGCAGTACAACCGAAGCTTATTACGATCATGGCTGGTATTAATGATTTGAGCCAAGGTTTTTCTGTGGATTCTGTCTTTGATAATTACACAAAAATCTTAGCTTATTGGCAACGAAACAATTGTGAAATTCTAGTTCAAAGTACATTATTTTGTGGCCAAAAACTGGTTCACCTTAATGCTCAAGTTGCAGAGTTAAACGGTCGTTTAGTTACCTACTGTCAGCAGCATCAAATCAATTATCTAGATGTAAATGCCGTTCTTTGTCCGAATCAATTCTTATCAAATGAATTTACATGTGACGACTTACATTTAAACGCTCGAGCCTATTCAACTTGGATTAACTTACTCCAACCTAAAATAGAAACCTTATTACCATAAATAAAAACGGCTCATCTATTAAATGAGCCGTTTTTTTAAATAAGACTTGAGAATCTTAGCGAGCTTTTAGTTCAGCTAAAACCTCAACCATAGAAGGCAAAATACGATGACCAAGTTCAATAACATCTTGGCTTGGTTGTACTAAATCAGGGATTTGGTAAGTGATCATTGTTGCAGCAACCGCCGCACGAGTTCCATTATTAGAATCTTCAAATGCTAAGCACGTTTCAGGAGCAATACCTAAACGTTCCGCTGCTAAAAAATAAATTTCTGGATGTGGCTTACTGTTCTCAACCTCACACCCCGTAGCAAGTACATCAAAATAACCATCAAGACCCGCTAATGCTAATTTCTTAATAGCGATATCATTTTGAGTTGATGTAGCAACAGCCATTGGGATCTTATTGGCTTTTAACCACTCTAACAGCTCAATAACGCCTTCTTTAACAGGAATAGCTTGATTCTGAACTATAGAAAAATAACGGATACGCCACGCTTTATTTAAAGCAGGGTAATCGATATCAGGACCATAACCTGCACGGAAAAGCTCTTCAATACGTTTAGCGTTACAGCCAATCCCCGACAGATAAACATCTTCAAGAAATGGAACATTCTCTGCTTCACATGCTTGTTGAAACACGGACATACACACTCTTTCTGTATCGAGAAGTAGTCCATCCATATCGAAAATTGCAGCTTTAAATGTCATGAGAAACCTTATGTATGAATAGCAAAAAAACGTTACGTATACCTATAACTCACTATACGTGGAGAATTGTCATAGTAAGCCAAAATGAGAGATGAAAAAAGTGAACTCTTAATTTAAAAGCACTTCCTCTTTAATTACAGCCAACCGATAAACTAGCTATAAAAAACCACTCGCATCGCCAATAAAATCAATACGACACCAGATAATCTGTCTATCCATTTCGCTTTACTACGGAGTTTATCCACAATTCTAGGGGCGGATAGCAAACAACTAATAATCGTATACCACAATCCATCAACAACAATAGGTGTGATAACAATAATGGCTTTATCTAAAGGGTCATTGCCTACTGCGACAAATTGACTAAACAAAGCTAAGAAGAACAACGCGATTTTAGGGTTTAGAAGTGAGATAAGTAGCCCTTCTTTTGCTGACTCAACAATCGTAACTTGTTGTCCAGATTCAAGCTTTGCTGCAATTCCGCCAGTGGAACGCAAGGCACCGAGACCTAAATAAGCCAAATAAGCAGCACCTAAATAGCTAATCCCTTTAAATAGCATAGGTGATTGTTGTAACACTACCGCTAAGCCAATCACGGTAATAAAAGCATAAAACCCAATACCAATTGAATGAGCCCAAGCGGCTGCTATACCATTAATTCGCTTACCTGATAAAGTATGTTTAGCTACTGTCGCTAAACTTGGTCCTGGAGACATTGCTCCCAACAATGAAACCAAAAATAATGAAATCCAAATAGTTAATGTCATTTCAAGCCTTAATTTAACCTCAACTTGGGATAAGAAAGTCGAGATATATGTTTTTTATACACTTACATTAAATCAATGATTCAGTGCTGTTAATTTAGATGCATAACAAGGCAAAATCATAAGTCAATAGCTTGCCTATTGTGTTGATTTTAACGCAGTTAGGCGCTAAAGAAACAGTGCTGAATGACTTAAATTATTCCAAATTGAGGTTAATTAACTTTACAACATTGTCTCATTCACAATAAAATCGCACATTCGGTTAAATAGACGAGTTTATAATGAAAAGGTTACTACCACTTTTGTTGCTAGGGGCAACTGCATCAGCGCAAGCAACAGACACTTTACACCAAATCTATATTCAGCCAAGTCTAGCAAACCTAAAAATTGATGGCTCTCATGGTAGCGCTTTAATGACTCAAGTGGGTTATAACTATCATTTCGCACCCATGATTGCGATGGATCTAAGCTATTACATGACAGCATCAATGAATGATATCGCAATGGATAATGACAAAGCATCGGCTACGGGTGCGACTATCGCAGCAAAAATGTATTTCCCAATGTCTTATTATGGCTCTTTCTATGGGAAATTCGGTTTGAACCGCACCAATGTTGAATATCAATATAAAGTTAATAATCAAACGTTAAAACAAGACGCAGTATCAACTAAACCTTATGTTGCAGTAGGCACAGTAATGAAGCTGTTCCCTTCCGTTACCTTCAACGTTGAATACCAATATATGCCATTAGCTTCTGATGATTACATCTCATCTATTGGTGCTGGTGTGAACTTTATGTTCTAGCTTTTAAACAGCATAAAAAAGGGCGCTTCCAATCACCTTGGAAGCGCCCTTTTTATATCAATATAGCTTCATTTATTAAGCCACTGCAGCTTCTTTCGCATCCGCTTTATTTTTCAAGAAAGCGTAAGTGAAGCCTGTTACTGCTGTACCCGCTGCAATGGCTACCAAATACATAAATACTGGCGTGATTGCGTTTGGAATAAGTAGAACAAATAGACCACCGTGTGGAGCAAGCAATTGAGCACCAAACAGCATAGATAGACCACCCGTTAGTGCACCACCCGCCATACAGCTTGGAATCACACGCATTGGATCTTTCGCTGCAAATGGAATCGCACCTTCAGAGATAAAGCATAAACCAAGCACAAATGATGCTTTGCCTGCTTCACGCTCACCCGCTTCAAACTTGTTCTTAGCAAGAAATGTCGCTAAACCCATACCTAGCGCAGGAACCATACCTGCTGCCATGATAGCCGCCATTGGGCCGTACGTTTGTGAAGCCAGAAGACCTACACCAAATGTATATGCAGCTTTGTTTACTGGACCACCTAAGTCGAAACACATCATACAACCAAGAATCACACCCAGTAATACAGCGTTAGTTGAGCCCATGTTGTTTAGGAATTCTGTTAACGCTGACATGATGCCAGATACAGGACCACCGATGATATAAATCATCACCAGACCAGTAAATAAACTTGCCACAAATGGAATGATTAGAATTGGTTTAAGCGCTTCCATTGATTGAGGAAGAGATACTTTATCCGCAATGAATTTAGCTGAGTAACCAGCAATGAAACCGGCAGCAATACCACCAAGGAAACCCGCACCTGTTGAGCTCGCCAACATACCACCGATTAGACCTGGCGCTAAACCAGGACGGTCAGCAATCGAGAACGCGATAAAACCAGCAAGAACAGGGATCATTAACGCAAATGCAGCGCCACCACCAATGTCCATTAAGGTTGCAGCGATAGTACCCGGTTCTTTAAATGCTTCGATGCCAAATACAAAAGACAATGCAATCAACAAACCACCCGCGATAACAACAGGAAGCATGTGTGATACCCCTGTCATTAGGTGTTTGTACATGCCTTTTTTCTCTTCAGTTTGAGAAGATTGTGTATTACCAGACGCTTGGAAAACCGTCGCATCAGCGAAGGCTTTATTCATCTCTTGTTCTGTTTTCTTTAATGCTAAACCAGTACTTGTTTTATATAGACGTTTACCATTAAAACGCTCAAGAGGAACCTCAATATCAGCAGCGATGATAACCAGATCCGCTTCTGCGATTTCTTGATCCGTTAATTGGTTTTTCGCACCCACAGAACCACGAGTTTCTACTTTAATAATGTGACCTTGGCGTTTACCTTCTTCTTCTAACGCTTCAGCCGCCATGAAGGTATGTGCAACACCCGTTGGACACGCCGTAATCGCTACAATTTTTTTAGCGCCCGTATCTTCAGCAACCGCTGTTGATGTCACTTCAGAAGCGGTTAATTCTTTTGCGCTGTTCGCTGCGTTTTCTAACCACGCTTGCGTATCTGTAGTACATTCCGAAATAGTGCCTGTATATACTTTTTTACCCACAAAGCGAGCGGTATCTACTTCTGTATTTGCAGCGATGATAATAGCATCTGCACCATCAATCACTTCTTGGCTTAATACATCAACAGGTAACACGCTTGATTGACATTCAATCGACGCAGTCCAATTTAATTTTTTTGCAGCTTGTTCTAATAAACCCGCTGCAATAATGCTGTTTGCTACACCACTTGGGCATGCTGTTACGATAGCTATGTTTTTCATATTTTGTCCTTAATCTATCACTAAGCGTTATTACACGTTGCTAGAAATAGGGTTGTGTAGGGTTACTTGTTGTTGTAATTCTTGTACGTTTTTAATATCTGGAACACCAACGCCGACCTGCGATACAGCTAAAGCAGAAAGAGCGGTAGCAAAAGATAAGATTTGTGAACGATCCCAATCTTGCTGCATGTGACCCCAACATAGGCCAGCAACTAACGTATCACCAGCACCAACCGTGCTTACTACGTTCATTTTAGGTGGTTGAGAATACATCCATTCAGCTTGTTCTTGGTCGTTTTTACCAAGCCACATCACGCCTTTTGAGCCTAATGACACGACGATATTTTCAATGCCTTTTTCAGCAAGATCTTCAGCCGCTTGTTGACATGATTCTGGTGTATTTAATTCACGACCTACAAATTCCGACAGCTCTTCATCATTTGGTTTAATTAACCAAGGGTGAGCATCTAAACCTGCAGCTAGTGCGGCACGACTACTATCAAATAACACTTTCTTGCCCATTTGATGCAGTTTTTCAATCCACTCTGCGCACTGCTCTGGAGAAATGCCTTTTGGTAAGCTGCCCGCTAATACGAAAAATTCATGTGTTTTTGCTAACTCAAATAAGCGAACTTCAAACTCAGCAATTGCCTGTTGTGATACCTCAACACCCGGGAAGTTAATGTCACTCACTCGGCCATCTTTTTCAACTAACTTCACATTGATGCGAGTTGCACCATCAACACGGACAAATTCATCTTTAGCCTTCATTTCTTCAAATAGTTGACAGAAAAGCTCTTCATTATCACGGCCTAAAAACCCAGTAACCGTTACCTCTGCACCTAAGTCAGACAACACTTTTGCCACATTAACGCCTTTACCTGCGGCATGAAGTGAGCCTTTACTTACTAAACTCACAGAGCCAACTGATAACGCATCTAAACTACCGGTTAAATCTAAAGCAGGGTTCAGAGTGATAGTAACGACTTTGCTTTTTAAATTAGTACTCATCAATTAACCCTCGCCTAAACCAGAAGCAATCGCAGCACCAATACCAGCCAGCGCTTCTTTTGCATCAGCACCATCTGCGGTAAATTGCAGTTCGTGACCGTGTTTAACACCAAGAGCGATCACTTTCATTAAGCTTTTCGCATTCACGGCTTTACCATCACCATTTACGTTTAATACGGTGATTTTTGATTCGTATTTTTTCGCTTCAGCAACAAGCATTGCACCTGGGCGTGCGTGTAAACCGTGCGCATTTTTAATTTTAAAGATTGCAGTGTTATCCGCATCAGCACTTACTGTTGTTTCTTCAATAGAAGTAGAGAACATGGCAAGTAACTGTTCAGAAGTTGCAGATAGAATCGACTCTTGTTTTTGCTCAGCAACCGCCTTAGTGATCGTTGTTAAAAACGCTTGATGAGAAGCATTACAAGAAGCAATCGCAATCAGACCTTTCACTGGTAATTCATTAAACTCACAACCATTTGCCGTAGTAACAATAGACATGCCTGAGCGTTTTACGCCTTTGTCCGTACTTACTAACCATAAGCCTTTGCCTAAATGAGTCGGTTCTTTAGTTACCAGTTCAGCAACAAATGCGCTCTCTGCGTTGCCGCTATTTTTTAATAAACCGCCAGCAACCGCACTCATTTGAATCATGTCGCTTGCAGGGAAAAGTAATTGAATGAGTGATGCATCAAAATCCGCTTCAAACTGAACTTCACCATTTAATAATGCAATAATGTCAGCTTCGGTTTTTGCTTGTTTTAGTTTCTCTTCTACGCCATCAGCAGACAACACTTTCGTTAATTGCTTAAGAATACCTAAGTGTTCATCTGATTTCGCCGCAATACCGATAGCCACATAAACCACATTATCATCACCCCAATTTACACCTTGTGGAAAATGATGAATCGCGACACCCGTCTGATTAACCAATTCGCGGGTATCAACCGTGCCATGTGGAATAGCAATACCATTGCCTAAAAATGTCGAGTTTTGTTGTTCACGATTAAGCATTCCATCAACATAATTTTCTGCAACTAATCCTTTGGTTGCTAGCTGTTTTGCAATCGCTTTTATTGCTGTTGTTTTATCCGCTGCTGACTGCTGCAGCGTAATGTCATTCTTTGTTAATGTCAGCATGGGTCTTAGCCTCTCGCTATCTATGTTCACTGATTATTCATCGTATTTATTGCCTTGCAAAACAAACTGAATCGATTCAGCAAAGCATTCAAAAAAAGTTCAACAAATTTATTTTCACCCATTAAATTCGCATTTATGAGTAAAAATAGCGCAAATATCACGCTTTTCAAATTTGCTGAATCCTTTCAGCTTTTATACTGAATCGATTCAGCGTATAATTCAACACCTAAGCTGATTGGATCTATATTTCTATGATCCGAACCACAAAATTGAGGATCTTACCCATGACATTAGATGAAATTGCCAAACTTGCTGGCGTCTCCAAAACCACTGCAAGCTATGTCATCAATGGTAAAGCGCAGAAATATCGCATCAGCGAAAAGACACAATTAAAAGTCATGGCAGTAGTTGATGAGCACAATTACCGCCCTGATCATGCGGCATCTGCATTGCGTGCAGGCAGTAGCCGTTCGTTTGGATTAATCATTCCTGATCTTGAAAACACCAGTTACGCCAAGCTTGCTAAACTTTTAGAGTTCAATTCAAGAAAAGCTGGCTATCAAATTTTAATTGGATGCTCTGATGATGATCCTGAAACAGAAATGAATGTCGCTCATGCACTTATTAGTCGTCGTATTGATGCGCTATTCGTTGCAAGTTGCTTACCTAATGGCAGTGATTACTACTTAGGTATTCAAGAAAAAGGTACACCAATCATTGCCATTGACCGCTCATTAGATGACGAGCATTTTGGTTGTGTGATCAGTGAAGATTTTGATGCGGCTTACGAGTTAACTAAGTCGGTAGTTAATGAGAACGTTAAATCAATTGGCTTAATTGGTGCATTACCAGAGCTGAATATTTCTCGTGAACGTCAATTAGGGTTTGAAGCAAAGGCCAAAGAGAAAGGTTTAGCAAGCATCACAGGATATGGCGAACACTTTAATAGTGAATCAGGCAAAGCAATTTTTGAACAATGGATCAAAGATAACGCCATTCCCGATGCGATTATCACCACCTCTTATATTCTGCTTGAAGGGATTTTAGATGTACTCATTGAAAAGCCTGAGTTAATGACCAAAATAAAATTAGGCACGTTTGGTGATAATCGTTTATTGGATTTCTTACCCATTAAAGTTAACTCTCTACCACAACAATTTGAGCTAATCGCAGACAGTGCATTAGCATTGGGGTTGAATGCCTCAGCAAAACGCTATCAAGCAGGAATAGAGTTAATTCCTAGGAAGATTATTATTCGCTAGTCGAAAAATTGGCTGTTGCGGCAGCCAATTTTAGCTTGTTTAGTATGATATACAATACTTAGTTAAATAATAACGAAAGTTTTAGCCATTAATAGACAAAAAATAAAAAGAATATAACTCCATACCCCTAAAGCATTGACCCACATAAAAACCTTAAATTTTATAGAATCAGTTGTTACACGCTTACGAATGAATGGGTACTTAATCCAATAATCAAAGCATCGACTGCCTATTTCCCAAGACATTTGATATTGAGGCCGCATATGCCCATTTTTGTCATAATATTTATCAAGGTCTTTTGCTAATTGCTTATCAATAAAAATAATATGTTTAAAACTTCCTAGTGAAACAGTTGCACTCATAATCACACCAGGAACAGACCAAGCTATAGCATATCCGGCAAAAATAGAGCCAGGAACCATAATCAATAATTCCCACCATACTGCATCCGACATTTATCTCCTCCCATTATTCTTGCTTACAGTACGGTCAGCTGCCCCCCCCCTTTAAGCCCACTATAAATATCCCTTAAATGCGGTTGATATTAATGAGTATCTTAAACTCCACATAATCTTACCAAATACCAGAAAATACATTAGTTCTGATAAACTACGATTTCATTAGAAACCATCGAATCTAAAGGTTCACTAATAAATGTAAAACGCTATAATGAATAATGAAACTATCCATTAATATGGAATCACAAATATCCTAATGACCAAATAAATCAACCCAGTAAAGCTCAAATTTAAGCTTAAAATACATATCGCGTATGTGTGACCAAGAAGTATTTTAACCTTCTCCCGCCATGTAATTATTTCAACATTTGATAATGAGCATAGAAATCTTAATATAGGGTACATAAACCATATAGAAGGAAACATAGTTCCTATAAGCCAATTGTGTGCGACATTCCCCATTGAATTAATAGATCTTTCTCTAAATACAGGAGGTGCACAATCTGCCACTTTATTTATTAATTCTTCTTTTATTTTTCTATTTTTGATACTTATATAAATAGTTAAAAATATAGATAAAAACATACCTACTGTAAATGTAAAAATAGCACTACTTAAAGTAATAAAATCAATAATATCAATCAAATAATCTATCGTATAAATCAAAACTCACCTCCTCAACAGCACTTCCAAACTCGTTAGATATGTCTCCACCATAAATTCCCCAAACAAACCCTGCACCACCAACTAATAATACGGAAAGTCCTCCTGTAGCTGGTGATAGAATAAGCCCTATACCATACATTCCCATACCTGCATTGAGAGCCATCGAACTAACATTTTTAACGGTTGAGCGACCACATGCTTCACTCATTACATCATTATTTGTAATGCAGGTTTGAAACAAATCCTTTCCATTTCCATAAAGGCCGAGCCCTGTAGCAACGACTCCACCAATTTTTAATCCCTTACTGAATTTCATCGATTGTTTATACAAAGACGTCATGTCTATTCCAGAAATAGATTTAGAAAAATCTTTTGCTTTATATAATTGTCGCTTATCGATATTTAGGTACTTATTAATATTTCTTGCTTGAAACTCTTTTATATAAGCAGGCTTAGTCACCCCTGATAAAGCTCCTTTCATCTCTTCTTTAAAAATTCGGGAAGCTTTACGCCATGCTTTATAATCTGGATTAGATTTTAAATTAGCTTCTGAAATCCCTTTTGTTTTTTCTGCTATTTCTTTTGAATACTCAGCAAAATTTGTCATTTTGCTATTAAGGATTTTTCCCTGCTCTTGAGCACCATCTATCAATCCAGCACTTACCGCTAATAAGTGACTTAAATTTAAACTACTTGATTCCGGCGAATCAACAACCCCTTCTCGAGTATCTAAATTTGAAGCAGCAATTATCATTAATGCACTAGTTGTCGTTTCATGATGCTCAGAAAACCACTTTTTCTCATCACTGGATAGTGTTAAGAACTCCGTCATCAACTCATCAGTTTGTTCTATTGCGTATGCTTCATCTTTGTGAGGAGCTTTCCAGGGAGATACAACCAATGGCATCCCTTCAATTATCTGGTGAAAGCTTCTTTTTAAGTGTGGGTTTGACTTAATAAAATGCTCAATAACTTCTGACTTATCTGACAAGTACGTTTCTTTTACAAAATCTTCAATAGTTATTTTTGAATCAGAAAAAACGATATAGGTATCATCAACATCAAAAACCTCTGTCTGACATACAGGTGTACCCTCTCCACTTACCGCATAATCATTACCATTTCCGTACTTTTCATCAGGTAAAGTAATCTTCATTATATTAGCTCCTGACTTTTCACTTGTTGATGAATCCCTTTTATCCGCTCAGTTAATGAGGTGTCACTTTGATCTAACTTTATGCTCATCCATTGAGGTTCTTTTTCTAAGCAACCAGCGTCAATTCTCATGCGTAAATACCCTTCGTATTCTTGTGCCATTGTTGGATTGTATTTATCCGCATCCAAAAGAATATCCATCGCTTGATGTGACGATGGTAAAATTGGTTGATATTGATGAGCAATATCCTCTAACAACTGATATTTTCGAATCTCATCCATTAAAGCAAGTTGCGTATTATCAATAACAATTGGATTCTCATTAAAGCTATGTACTTCTTCTAGAAAATCACTTGATACCGAACGTTGATATACGAACCAAGAGTTGTAGTGATGCCACTGAATTGCTAAAACACCGTTAAACATTTGCTCAAGCTGCTCAGGTTTTAATGCCAACAGCACACTTGGTAATACTCTTGGATCAAAGAATCGTAATGTCGCTTTATTTCCAGACTCTTTAATAATTGTATAAGCGTAAAGAGCTTGATTTTGAAACGCTTTAAAACCGAGAGAGGATGAAAATACACTCCCTGATGGCTGTGCAATAAACCGATTCAAAAAATCATCATGGCTTTCATTACCCGTTAATTTGATAATAATTGGGCTGCATTTCTTTAATTCGTGACCTAATAGATAATCCCATTCAAGAACTGGATTTTGTTGATAGACATACACTAACAGATCATCGAATAGACTAGGTTCAATAATGGTGTATTTATTAGCAGTCATTGGTTGATATTCAGGGTGTTTAGCTATTGAATAATCATCTAGTTTGAATGTACGGAGCATGTTCCCTCTCCATCACAATGACACTCTTCGACAATTGCACTTCCCTGAGTTGCTTGCTGCTGATAATTAGCAACTTCTAACGCTTCAATATCATAAGATGTTGCATTCACAGCATTAGAAACCTCTCCCGCCTGCTCAACTTCTTTCCCCATTGGTAATACGGCTGTTTTTCCTGCATAACCACTGCCACTTCCTGCGCTTCCGCCAGAGTTCAGGTTAATTGCAGAACCAATAAGATGAACACCTGCTGGGTCAATTTTTACAACACTACCACCGGCTTTAATGGTGATTTCAGTACCTGCTTCTAACACTATTTTTTGACCTGATTTTAAATGCAATTCAGAGCCGATCTCCTCTAGCTGTTTTTTGCCTACTTTTTTATGTAAAGAGCCATTAACTTGATGATGAGCATCACCCTTAATCGTTTCAAACTGGCTTCCATTAACGGTGGTATGGCGATTGTTTTTTATCTCATTAAACTGATTGTTATGTACTATTTTATGCTCATCATTAAACACTTCTATCGTGTGATCATGTTGGATCTGACTGTCCATGTCTTTTGCTGCATGAATATAAATTTGCTCTGCGTCTTTTTTATCTTCAAAGCGCAGTTCATTGAAGTTTTCACCACCTAATGAACTTGAGGTTTTAAAGGTACTGCGTGTTTTATGCTCAGGTAAGGTATAAGGTGGTTTATTAGCACCGTTATAAAGCGCTCCAGTAATAATGGGCTTATCTGGATCACCATGAATGAAACTGACAATCACCTCGTGTCCTATCCTAGGTAAAATAAACTGCCCATATTGGTTTCCAGCCCAGCCCTGAGATGTTCGTAACCAACAACTGGTCTTTTCATTTCCCTGACCATTTCTATCCCAATGAAACTGTACTTTTACACGACCATGCTCATCACAATATATCTCTTCGCTTTCAGGGCCTGTTACGATAGCGGTATCAACATTATGGATCAGTGGTTTAGGTTGAGTATTAAGCTTAAAAGGAACTATCCATGGCATACAGCGAAAGCTGGCATTATATTCAGAGCCACCATCAGCCAATTCTTCAAGTACCTGTGGCTGACGCCCGCTATGAAACACTTGAGTTAGCAACCAAGTATCGTTCCACTCAGGGTTAGGATGTTCTTGAATAGGTTGGAAATACCCTGCGGTCAGTTGTGCGCAGTCGCTCTCGCCGAAAAGCTCAATACTCCTAGCTCTTTGTTGCTCTAATCGTAATGACGCTTGTTTTGTAGCTTTTTCTGATGAGGTTTGATTAATTGGGTATTGATAATGTTCTAATGCTAACTCAGAGGCACATTCACCTTGATCATCGTTCTGCATAATCCCTGCAGGAAGTCGTGTTGGCGTTTCAAAATTAAAGTCTCTTACTGATACTTTACCGACGCTTACTTGCTGCTTTTTCATTAAAGAAGTAATGGTGTTGCCATCTTTCGTCATTCCATTATCAGCAACAACGCACAAGGGAGGTAATTCGGTATATATTTCAGGTCCATCCGAAATAATCTGTTTAACTCCACTCTCTGTATGTTCAAAATAATATACTAAGCCTTCTTCAGACAATAAGCGCTGAACAAACATGGCATCGGATTCACCGTATTGAACACAGTACTCTCTTGGTTCATGAGTATTAAACAGCTCAATAGCAAAATGATTACTCAAGATCCCCGCTTGTTGATAAATCTCGGTAATGATGTCTGGTACAGTTTTATTTTGAAATATTTGATAATTGGTTCGATAATTCAGAAGTGCAAAAATAGGAACCAGACTTAA
The DNA here is from genome assembly GCF_009727955.1 of Aliivibrio fischeri. Taxonomy (GTDB): domain Bacteria; phylum Pseudomonadota; class Gammaproteobacteria; order Enterobacterales; family Vibrionaceae; genus Aliivibrio; species Aliivibrio fischeri_A. Next base: position 334,583 of record NZ_WOBR01000010.1, read on the forward strand.
TCGGTAGGTACTGTTTCGAAAAGAAGTGCTGATTTGTTCTATCGATTCAATAATACCGTGTACGTACCTTGGTGCAAAATCGGGATTATTGTCATGATGCAATGTCAAGCAAGCTGGCAATTGTAACCATTGAGCTAAATTCAATTCAGGCTCTTCACAAATAAAAGTAACATCAAACTGATAGTTTTCCCCTAACGTTTCTTGCCCTGAGAATGAATACACTTGAAGTGGAATATCTATCGTTGCAACGTTAATTTCAAATTGAGCTTGGTTTGCATCCTGCATAATGATCCTTCCTAATACACGACTCTATTTTCATCGCGTTAAACACGGTGACTTAATTAAATAAGCTAAAACGCAAAAAGGGAGAGCCATCATAAACAGCTAGGGGTGCTTATGATATTGACTCTCCCGAAAATGCGAGCGATTACGCTTTCATTGCTGTACGCCAGTCATCGTTACCTGATGTACCTGCGACTTCGTGCGTCCAATCAATGGCACGATATGTCATAAATACATCTTCTAGGTGTGTGAAATGCGCTTGTGATGGATCTTGACAGTTAGGCATTGACGCAGTGATATCAACGATAATCGCATCGTGTAGAACTGTTGTGAAATAGTGCTCTTGTGTACCTGTTGCAGAAGTACGGTACCACTTAATCTCAACTTTAGGCAGTTTCTCACCAGACGTTAATGCGTTATACATTAGTGGTGATGCCTTATCGAATACTTTTGTAATACGTACAGGCTTATGCACACGTTGACCAGTAGGCTGACCTGATTGAGGATCACGAGGTAATAAAACCTGGTGTTCAAATCCTTGAACTAACACTTCGTCTTCATGACCTTCTTGGTAAATGTTACCTACTGAATCTTCAGTAAATGTACCTGCAGTAATTAGTCCCTGTTTTTCGCCTTCAATGCGCATATAAGCTGGAGTTGGCATACTTTCTTCCTTTTAAACAATAGTAAATGAATAATTCCCTATCCCTATTGCCAAAGATGTGCCAATTTTTTAACCGTTAAATATCAATAAGATAAAATGATAAAAAACATAAATTATAAAATAAAAGTTTGAAAAACAATCAAAGATTCTTGAAAATCAATCAAACTAATATCCGTGCCAAATTAAACTATCTTTCGTACTGAATCACGATTTTCCGATTCAGTTATCAAAAAAACCATTAATTAAGTAAATGAGCATAAAGGTTACTCACTTTTTCACTGCATTTAGGATTCGCTTCCATTCTTTTATAATGTGCAATGGTTTTATGTAAATACTCTTGGTGCTCAGTATTGCTCAAATCCCACATTTCAGAACCTATGCAATGTAATGACTGTGTTGCTCGGTTGCTCACATGCAATACTTCATAAAATCGTTGGTTTTCTTTTACAAGCGTTTCAGAGATCAAACCAAAGCCCATTTCAATTAATTCTCGTCTTACTCTGTGATTATGCAAAACTGGGCAAAGAATAAACTCTAAATCAGCATCTTTATTGTACTGATAAATAGACCGTACTATCTCAATAAGTAAATCGCCACCGACACCAGCAATAATAATTAAATTTTTAGAATCATTAACTAATGGAAGGTGCGCCACATCCATACAATGAACCTGCCATTGAGGTTGAATATCAGCAGCGTATTTATTAAGTCGAATTTCTAGCTCTACCATTAAGCTATCTACCACATCCACAAAATGAATCACGCTTTTGGGTTGTGAGGCTAATAAAGCCATACCTAACTGGCCATGGTCACAGCAACAGTCCCAAATATGATCATAATGGGTTGTTACTTTATTTCTGATGGTATCTAAACGAGAGCTTAATTTCATGAGTTTAATCTGTAGTAAAAATCAGACACAGTATATAGTATTTTTTTCATAAAAATCAGGTAAGCTACCCTATAGAATTCTTAATCAAATGGTAATGATGATGTATAAACTGATCGCGCTTGATATGGATGGCACTCTGCTTAATTCCGACAAACAAATCTCTGCAGAAAACAAAGCTGCAATTGCCGCTGCTCGTGAAAAAGGTGTCGTTGTCGTATTGGCTTCTGGGCGCCCACTAAATGGCATGAAACCACAGCTTGAAGAACTTGGAATGACAACTGAAAACGACTACGTGCTCAGCTATAACGCATCATTAGTTCAAAAAGTGAAAAATGAAGAAGTGATCCGTAGCCAAATCATTACTGGTGCAGATGCCAAAGCCATTGCAAAACTTGCACAAGAGCTTGGTGTTAATGTTCATGCATTTTCTCAAGAAAAAGGCTTAATTACCCCAGCACTAAGTCACTACACAGAGCATGAATCAAAAATCACAGGTATGCCAATCACAGTTATTGATTTTGAAGAACTTGCTGATGATGAACAAATACTTAAAGCCATGATGATTGATGAACCAGAACTGCTTTCTGCGGCTATCAAACAACTTCCTGAAGCACTTTATAAACAATTTACCATTGTTCAAAGTGCGCCTTTCTTCTTAGAGTTTTTAAACCCAAACAGCAACAAAGGTGTAGGTGTAGAAGCACTGGCTGATCATCTAGGTATTACCGCCGATGAAGTAATTTGCATGGGTGATGCTGGTAATGACTGGCACATGATTAAATATGCAGGATTAGGCGTTGCAATGGCCAATGCGACCGATGACGTAAAAGAAATTGCTAACCACATTACAGTAAGCAACAACGAACATGGTGTAGCAAAAGTGATTGAAGAGTTTGTTTTAAACGTTTAATTCCTTTTCATTATATAAATACAACTAAAACATAGCCCCTAGCATGAACAGACATACTAGGGGCTATTTTATTTCTGATAAAGACTAATTACATGATTACGCTTCTGATTCAACCATGTGTTTTTCGTTATCTCCACCACTATTTTTCTTCTTTAATGAAATAAGAATGAGTGAACAGACCATACCAACAACAGCAACCGTTAAACCAATGCCAAAGATCATTTGATACGCCTGAACTGCAGGATAGCTATCAATAATCCAACCATTTAATGCATATGCCCAGAATACAGAAGCATAAGCTGCAAATGAACCAACACTCATTGCTGAACCACTGTAATCTTTAGGTACGCCCGCTTCTGCCACTGGCGCTAAAATAATACCTTTTGCTAAGAAAATGCTAAATGAGAAGCACATTAATAGAACCATGTTCATCATTAGCATACCTTCTGATTTAGGCAGAGCAATCGTCACACCTAAACATACCGCAGTTAATCCTAATGCAAAGAACATCATCTTAATGGAAGATTTAAATACAAAATCAGCAATTGAACCCGCAACAAGACCTGCAACAACACCCATTGCCCCTGTATTAATGATACCGAAAATCGCAGCTTGAGCAGTAGACAACCCGAACACAGCTTGAAGATAAGGAACCGTATAAATCAGAGTAATGTAAATCCAATATACGGTTAGAGAAGTAATTGCAGCTAACCATACCGTTGGCATTTTTAAAACGTGAATTAAGCCTTTTAACGCTTCTTTATTTTTGCTTTCACCTTGCTTAATTTCCATGTGGTTATCTGGTACGAATTTCCATACACAGAAGATCATAGGAAGAATAAGTAATGTATAGAAAACGATCGCACCTTGGAATACTAGAATTGATCCACCAACCAATGCCATGATACCTACGATAACCGCATTCATGCTCATCTCAGCTGCACGTCGTACAGACTCTAGTAACCCAAATGCCATCCCTTTATTTCTATCGCCAGACATTAACGTCACACCATTCACAACGGCAGGCCAGAATGCAGCGTCAACTAAGCCCCAAATACCTGCAATAACAACCAGTACGCTAAAGCCAGGCTCTAAGAAAATGATCGCCATCATACTTAAAAAACGAATCGACAAACTGGTAATTAAAATGGATTTGACAGAAAAACGATTATTGACCCAACCAGCTGGAATATAGAAGAACATTGCTGAGCCTATCAGCGTAAATAAGATCCCCATCTGGGTATTATCTATTTTTAGTACTTCTAATAATAAATTATAAAATGTCCCTTTAAAGGCTTCAAAAGCCGAGTAAATAATTTGCCCTGACATCACGACAGAGAAAAAGCCAAATAGCTGATTTCGACTGGTAAATCCAATCTTTTCAAATAAGTTCATTTGAGCAATCCTTTCACGTTATTGAATTATTAGTTTTGTTATTATTGTTTTGCTTTGTATTTAGAAGGAAACTTATGAGCGATATCAGTACAAATACCATCTACGCCCCAATTGAAAAGTTCATTTGCACGAGCCAAATCATTCACCGTCCAAACATTTACTTTAATACCTGATGCTTTAAATTTTTGCACCATATCTCGAGTTAGCCCTTTCTCTTCAGGGTGAATATAGTCAGCTTGGCACCACTCAATAATCGAATTCCAGTCATCCCACAATGTATGGCTTTCAAAAAGACATGCTACTTTCGTTTCTGGGCTTTTGCGCTTAAATTCAGATAAAACAAGGTGGTTAAAACTTGAAATAATCAATTCTCGTTCTGGGTTTAATTCTTTAAGTGCAGAGATTAAATTATCAATCAACAAATGACTTAACTTAGCGCTAGCTGAACATGATTTAATTTCAATATTGAGATTCAGCTCTTTTTCGTTCGCTAATGTGATTAATTGCTGAATCGTCGGTAAACGCTCATCAATATAATCATCACTAAACCAACTGCCAGCATCAATAGAAGATAAATCAGCGCTGCTAATATCACATAGGCGACCACTTTTATCTGTACAACGATCTAATGTATCGTCATGAGATATGATCACAGTGCCATCTTGTAGAATATCGACATCACATTCAAACCATTGAACACCATGATCTTTACATAATGAGAATGCTGAAAGCGTATTTTCAGGAGCCAGAGAAGACATTCCACGATGAGCTATTAATGTTTTCATTGTTAACCTATTTCACGTGTTAAAAGATAGAAATAATAATAACGCTTAGGTCATTGCATAAATGTGACAGAAACGAACAAAATGCGCATTCGAACGCTCGAATTGGAACTTTTATTACTTTTTGCAGCAAAGTTAACAATATTAATCACTAAAAATAAGCGGCTGCAATAAATTTATCATCTATTAGGCGCTACCCATTTAGTAGTAAAAACTGTTTACACCCTAAGTTTCAACAAAATAAGTAAACTCTTAATTCATTAGTTAACTATATAATTGAATTTATTTTTCATGAACTCTATCGCTAATACTGCTTTTTAATAAATAAAAAAATGGCACTTCATCAATGATAAAGTGCCATTAATTTTAACTTTATTATTTTACTGCTGGTAATACACTTTCTTTTCACGATACATATGTTCATCAGCAACAGTGAACATTTTAAATAAATCCGTTTTATCTGAACATGACCACCCAATAGAATAGTGGGCTGGATAAGAGTTCCCCTCTTTATCTAAAAATGAAAGTCCTTTTTGGTTAACTCTCAACTTATCAGATAACGTAATGCACTCACTCTGCGTAACGTTTTCAACAAGTAGAACAAATTCATCACCACCAATACGATAAAACTTAATATCACTCGATAATAATTGAGCGATATTGTGGCAACTGGCTTTAATTAGCTCATCACCAGTACTATGTCCATATTGATCATTGATGGTTTTTAACCCATTAACATCTAAAATGAATAATCCAAAATGCCAAGTTGCTTTAGAATCTCTATAACGTTGTTGATAATGCGTTAAGTCTTCATCAAACGCTTTTCTGTTTCCGCATGCGAGTAATACATCCGTTCTTGCAATATCAGCAAGCTCTAACCAAGACGATAATTGCTTTATAAATAGCTCAAATACCAATACCTGTTTTTCTAATGCTTCTGTAGATACAAAATGCAAACTCGCCAACACTTTATAATTGCTAGCAACTATTTCAATACCTGCATTATCACCTAAAGGATCAAAGCTGAGTTTCCAAACCGTCTCCGGAAACAATTTACTCAGTTGTTGTTCAACCTTTGCGGGAACATCATGAAAATCTAATGCTTTATATTCCGAACCAAACTCAATCACTGCAGCTAAGTTGTTCTTGTTTACCTCTTCACGAAACAAAGCATCACTAATTAAAGCCGTTTGTTTTTTTACTTGAACTTCCAGCTCTTGATTAAATGATGATAATTTTTCATTACTTAATTCAATTAAGTTCTTAGATTCATTTAACTCTTCGTTTTTCTTCTTAAGTTCCAATAATTGATTACGAATCGTTAAACTCATTGTTTTTAATACAATTGCCATTCGTTCAAATTCGCTAAACTGAAAACGTTTCTCTCGTTTATTCGGTTTATTAGACGCGTAACTAACAATGGTATCTTCCATCTCAAGAAATTCTTTTGAAATCCAACGAGTGATCCCCATCGCTACCAAAATGACGGTAATAAGTGTCCAACCAATAACGGTGAATAGAGCTAATAAAGACGACTTCATGTCCTTTAAGCGTGACACATCAGAAAATTGGTACGTTATATCTAATGTCAGCGATGATGAAAATGAAGGATTATTTAATATAAAGATACGCTCAAGTGCGCCATCTTTAGTTTTCGATTGCTCAATTTCATGTTCTTCATGTCCAACATGTTGATTTAATTTAAAGTTCTCATCTTTAAACAGGAAATGTTGGAAATGCTGCTCAATTGTCTCAAATGAAATAAGCACAACAACATAGCCAGATGCTCGATATCGTCCAGAGCCTTCCAAATTATATGCCAGCATCGGCGTGACTAAAGCAATACCTTTCGTAGATGGCAGTCCTTTAATTAAATTAGGCTCTGAATAAAAAAGAGTTTTAGTTAACCCTTTCTCATATATTGTATTATCAATACTTATAGCCTTTAATAGCTGACTATTCTCAAAGTGATATGGACGGCCATTTAAATTATAGAGTGGCTCCCACTTATCATTAAGAATATAAACACTGTTTATCAGACGTGATAATTCACTAAAGCGCGTTAAATTGTGTCTAACCACACTTGAATAAAGAATATTATCTAGCGCTTGAATATTGAATCGATCACGCGATAACCAATTCAAACTTTGTTGAATACGATCAAACTCCACCACTATCTCTTGCGCAATAGTAGATACGGCATTTTGGATCTGTTGTTCTTTTTGATTAAATAGTGTTTCACCTATGCTATTAGTTAAAAATTGACTAATAAATATCAATGGCACTAGCGAGCAAATAATCAAAACGTAAGTAAATGCTTTGCGTAAACTCACATATGGGCGAGAGATCATGATCCTTCTACCTTTTCAGAAAAACGATCAATTAATTGATTAATGTAAAGCATGGTTTCTTCTTTAGGCATACCATCGGAATAACGAGATACGCCTCTTGCTAGAGCTTCCCAAATAAATGAAACGCGTACACTTGTGGGCATTGGCTGTGATCTCAAATACTGCTGATACACCGAATACATCACTTCTTGCTCAGGTTGTATTGATACTTGGTTCACTTCTGTTGAAGCCGAAATATATTGATGCTCATTGATTAATTTAGTCAAAAATACCTTATCTTGAACCATGGTTAGCAACTTCTTAATCATCATTCTTTTTGCAGGGTTCTGTAATGCTGTTTTCGTTATCATTAGTACTTTACCAGCAGATAAAGATTTCATTGGTATACCACGATAACTTGGCAGAGAAGTGATACCAAGATTGTCCCCAAATTTTTCACGTAAATCACTTACCGCCCAATCTCCATCGATCAAATATGACGCTTTACCGTCAATAAATAACTGTCGACTACATAAGCTGTTACATTGAGAACCTAAGTGATTCAGTCTCACTAATTCATGAAAGAAAACTAAGGTATTCATGCATTTACGATCTTTAAAATGAACCTGATCTAGAGGAATATCTGGATGAAATAAACTAAAAAAAGCCGAGAAAAAATACATATCACGTGAGCTAAACGCTATCTGTGTTTTATTCGGTTCCTTGGCTGACAAAGCTTGTAATTGCTCCCACTGAGTAATCGGCTCTGGAGTTTTACTCTTATCGTAAAAGAGCATTAAATGATTACCAAGAAAAAGGGGAAGTCCCATATAGCTATCACCCACCATTGCACTTTGACGTGCAGCAGGTTCTAATTGATCTTGCTTTATCCAAACTTTTGGAATAGGTGAAATACCTATAAATTTATGAAGCCCAAGAAAATCAGAAGGCACCCATGCTACATCAGGCATGTAGTTTTTAGATCTTGATGCTAAAAGTAACTCTGCTTTCATTTCATCAATTGAAAATTTACGGATCATCAATTGATTTCCCGTTCTAGCTTCAAATTCTACAGCTAACTCCTGATCAACGTTATCACCAAATGCACTCCAAAATTCAAGTACTTCCGCTTTCGATACAAATGAAATAGATAATAATATAAGAATGAAGAATTTAGGCATGGGATTGTATTTAAAAGTCAGCTAAAAGTAGAAAAAATGCAGAGTAAATCAGTGCAGTTTAAGGCTGAGCATTATATCAGATAAAGCTTAGTTTACCTCTCTCTATTTATAAAATACTACTTTAGGAGTCAGTCTTTTCATTGATATTTATAATATACACACCAAGTTATTTCCAAAACAGAAAATACTATTTGAATTAATTTCACTAACAGAAACCATTAGACTTCATTAGAATATATCCATACTAATAAAAAGGGTTTTATCATGAGTCAAGAACGTTTCTATAGCATCATTACTGATGCAAATCTGTCACCAAAACAAAAATCAAATTACTTAGCATTAGAAGCTGAAGCAAGTTTGCCTTATATGGATATCAATACTGAAACTCGTAAAGCAATGGATGACGGCGTTCTTTGTGATATGTTTGAAGGCCATGCCCCTTTTAAACCACGTTATGTATTACCAGATTACGCTAAGTTTTTAACTCAAGGTTCAGAATATTTAGAGTTAAGCCCAGCAGAAAATTTTGATGATGCATTAAATTTACTCACCATCATTTATCATCATGTCCCTTCTGTTACTTCTATTCCTGTTTATCTTGGTCAACTTGATACTGTACTTCTGCCTTATGTTGGCGCCCTTAGCGATGAAGAAATTTACCAAAAAATAAAACGTTTTTGGATCATGTTAGATCGCACTCTTCCTGATGCATTCATGCACGTTAACATCGGTCCAACTGACAATATTATTTGTCGCACCATCTTACGCGTTGATGCTGAATTAAAACAAATAGCTCCAAACTTAACCTTTATGTATGACGCTGACATCACACCAGATGATCTACTGCGCCAAGCCGCATCTAACATTTGTGAATGCAGCAAGCCTCACATTGCTAACTACCCTGTGCATGCACAAGCGTACAATAATACAGGCTTTGGTATTGTTAGTTGTTATAACTCACTACCTCTTGCTGGTGGCTCAAACACCTTAGTTCGTATGAACTTAAAAGAAGCCGCAAAAAAAGCAGAAAGCAAAGCCGACTTTGTTGAGAATATACTGCCGCATTATTGCACCATTATGTTTGGGTTAATTGAAACTCGTAGTGCTTTCTTACATGAAAAATCAAACTTCTTTGAAGGGTTCTTAACGAAAGAAGGCCTTATCAATGAAGACCGCTTTGCCCCTATGTTCGGTATTTATGGCATGGCTGAAGCGGTTGATATTTTGATGGAAAAAGAAGGTATCGAAGCCAAATATGGTCATGATGAAATTGCAAACCAATTAGGTCATGCGATTTCTAAGCAATTATCAGAAATCGTTGATGAGACAGATGTAAAATACGGCTATCACGGCAAAGCACTGCTTCATGCTCAAGGTGGTATCAGTTTAGATATCGATGTTACACCTGGTGTTCGTATTCCTTATGGTACAGAACCTGACCCTGTTAGCTATGTACAAGCAACCGTTGGCCACCACCAATATTACACCTCTGGCATTAGTGATATTTTAACCATTGATGAAACCGTAAAATCAAACCCAGAAGCCATGTTTAATTTAGCTAAAGGGGCATTACAATTAGGTTATCGTGAGTTTACAGCTAACGTTGCTTCAAATGATTTAGTTCGAATCACTGGCTACATGGTGAAATTATCTGATATAGCGAAATACGATGCTGAAGGCTCACGCACCAATACCACTTTCTTAGGTGCTGAGGCCGCGAAAAACACCGAGGTACTAAACCGTACACCACGTGTAGTGGCATTAGAAACGACACCCACATACGCTAAGTAGCTGCATTTATGGTTAACACTGCCCTTTTAAACGGTGATAACGTCAACTATAAAAAAACAGGAATAGTCAGTAAAGTACTGACCTTTTCTTGTGTTGATGGACCTGGTAATCGCCTTGTGATCTTCTTGCAAGGCTGTAACTATGACTGCATTACTTGTCATAACCCTCATACAATAAACCATTGTGATCACTGTGGTGATTGCTTCGCTCATTGCCCGACTAACGCATTAACGTTTGATGATTCACCAAGCCCAAAAGTCATCTGGAATGAATCTTTGTGCACTCAGTGTGACAAATGCATTGATGTTTGCCCAAGTAAATCGAATCCTAAAATCACTCTCTATTCGGTTCAACAATTACTTGAGTTAACTAAAAAATATGCGCCCTTTTTAAGTGGCGTGACAGTTTCAGGCGGAGAAGCGACACTGCAACTTCCCTTTATTATTGAGTATTTTAAAGCGATTAAAAGCACTGATGCTTTACGCCATTTAACCTGTTTTATTGATAGCAACGGCAGTTTGTCTGAGCAAGGTTGGAACAAAGTTCTCCCCTACTTAGATGGTACGATGATTGACTTAAAAGCATGGCAAAACGATACGCATTTATGGTTAGTTGGTAGAGACAATCATCGGGTATTACACACAATCAATCTACTAGCTCAGCACAACAAGCTGCACGAAGTACGATTACTGTATATTCCAAACAAAACTGACTTATTAACTGAGATTGATGCCGTTAGTGAATACCTAAAAACATTACCAAAACATATTCAAATCCGATTAAATGCTTTTCAACATCACGGTGTCATTGGAGAGGCATTAACATGGAATAAGTGCTGTAAAACACAAATGGAAGAATTTGAAGCTAATCTAGTGCAGCGATTAGGTCGTGAAGTGATAACTCCATCTATTTACACTTAAACAAACCATTGATTCATAAAGAAAGCCTCAGTTATAATGTTACTGTAACATTAACTAAGGCTTATTATGACTACCGATACTCGAAAATCACGTCCAACCTTACAAGACATTGCAGATAAAATCGGCATTACTAAAATGACAGTAAGTCGTTATATGCGTGATCCCAACTCTGTTGCTGAATCCACACGAGTAAAAATACAAGCGGTAGTTGAGGAGCTAGGGTATATTCAAAATCGTGCTCCTGCGATGCTTTCAAAAGCCTCAAGTAAAGCTATTGGCGTATTACTCCCTTCTTTGTCTAACCAAGTATTCGCTAATTTTACTCAAGGAATTGAAGCGGTAACCAATGCTCGCGGTTATGAAACCTTAATAGCCCATTTTAGTTACAGCAAAGATATTGAAGAAAATAAAATTGCCGCTCTACTTTCATATCAAGTTGATGGACTCATCTTAACCAGTTCCGAGCATACTCCTCGTACATTACAAATGATCAAAACTGCAGGTATTCCTATTATTGAAGCTATGGAATTACCTGAAAAACCAATAGATATTGCTGTTGGACTTGATCATGAATTAGCCGCTTATACTGTTGTAAAATCTATGGTCAACAAAGGCAAAAAGCATATTGTTTATTTTGGTGCACGTCTCGATACCCGTACACAATTACGTATGAACGGTTACAATAAAGCAATAGAAGAAGCAGGATTAAAGCCTATTCATATTCTAACTGAAGCACACTCCAGCTTCACTTTAGGTCAAAAACTATTAGAGCAAACGTTAAATGAATATCCTAATGTAGATGGCATCTTCTGTACTAATGATGATATCGCTATCGGCTCAATAATGGCTTGCCAAGAGAAAAAAATCGCAGTACCAGATCAAATAAGTGTTGTGGGCTACAACTCGCTAGATATAGGTCAAGCAATGAAACCTAAGCTAACTAGTGTTGATACTCCTTTACACGCTATTGGAGAAAAAAGTGCGCAGTTACTTTTAGATACTCTAGCGGGAAAAAACCCAGAACAAAAAATCTTTGATCTGGGCTTCACAATTACTCAAGGAGAAAGTCTGTAAGTTCAATATTTCTATCGCGCTTTATTCTTAGAGTTGTACATAATTAATATAAGAATGAGGCGCCTTCTTCTGCGCTAGATACATTATCACGCATAATTTTGAAAATATCTCTCCCCCATGTCATCTGATTTTTTTCAGTATCAACCGATGCAAATTCACGGCCTTCAAGTGAAGACAATAGCTCCAATAGACCATTTTCGCTATCCAAGCGGATCATATCTCCATCTCTGATTAAACCGATCACACCGCCACGTAAAGCCTCAGGAGAAACATGAATGGCTGCCGGGATTTTTCCAGAAGCTCCAGATAAACGTCCATCAGTAACCAAGGCTACTTTATGCCCTTCTTTTTGAATATTCCCCAAAATAGGCATGAGCTTATGTAACTCTGGCATTCCATTCGCCGCAGGTCCATTATGTGTTACCACGATAATACAATCTTGAGCTAATTTACCTTGTTTATACGCTATTTCCACATCATGTTGTGAAGTGAAAACTTTCGCAGGGGCTTCTATAAAGCGATACTCTTTTGCCACAGCAGACACTTTAATTACTGCTCGGCCTAAATTACCATGCAGAACCTTGGTTCCACCTGTTTCTTGGAACACTTTACCACTCAATGCAATCACATTTGAGTTAACACTGCCGGCTACCTCAATCCACTCTAATTGGTCATCAACTAAAGTTGGAGACATCAGCTGCTGATTGAAATCACCAAAAGCTGGAGTAACATCAGTATGCAACAATCCATTTTCATGCAGGCGTTTCATTAATGCTGGTACACCGCCCGCAGCTTGAAATTCATTGATGTCAGCAGGACCATTCGGGTAAACCTTTACAAGTAATGGAACAATATCCGACAAATCACTTAAATCTTCCCACGTTAAAATAAAGCCTGCAGCTCGTGCTATAGCAATCATATGAATACTATGATTAGTGCTACCGCCAGATGCTAATAATGCAATCAAACCATTAACTAAGCTCTTCTCAGTAAACACATCTTTTAATGGACGATAAGCAGGTGTATCAAGAGTCATAGACGCCAAACGTACCGCAGCATAATCGGTTAACGCAGCTCGAAGTGGTGATTCTGGATGTACAAATGCAGACCCCGGCAACATTAACCCCATAGCTTCAAAAACCAATTGATTTGTATTGGCCGTACCATAAAAAGTACAAGTTCCAGAAGAATGATAAGCACTACATTCCATTTTTTGAAGGGCGTCTTGACCGACTTTACCTGCAACAAACTTTTGGCGAACATCTACTTTTTCTTCATTCGTAATCCCTGTAGACATTGGCCCAGCTGGAATGAATGCAGTAGGTAAATGAGCATATGTTAATGCGCCCATTAATTGTCCTGGAGCAATTTTGTCACAAATTCCAAGCAGTAATGTGGCATCAAATACATTATGACTTAATGAAAATGCCGTTGATTGTGCGATTAAATCACGAGAAAAAAGCGACATATCCATGCCAGCTTGTCCTTGTGTTACACCATCACACATAGCAGGAACCCCACCCGCAATTTGAGCAGTATGCCCATGCTCATTTAATGCTGCTTTTATTTGATCCGGGTAATGCTTATAAGTTTGATGCGCACTCAACATATCATTATATGCAGTAATAATTGCTACATTTGCATGCATTAAATTTAAGATCGTAGATTTTTCACTCGAACAAGAAGAAGCAACTGCATGAGCCAAATTACCACAAGACATTTGCGCTCTGCTTTTTCCTATCTTCGCTTGTTGTTCAATTTTACTTAAAAAAGCTTCTCGACTCTTACTACTACGCTCTTCAATTCGTTTCGTTACCGCTAAAATTGTTGAATGAGTCATGCTACAACCTTATTTTTATTTGTGTCGCCAGTATTATTTAAATGAGTATGCTGTGCTAATTTCACAATAATTTGTTCAATGATATCGTTCATTGTTGTATCGATATTGATCGTAATAATATTCTCTTCAATAAAAGGGCGCTCTAAAATATCAAACTGACTCTTTACCATATCCATTTTCATAAAGTGACCAGAACGAGAAGCAACTCTTTGTGAAATCAAATCAATATTTCCATCTAAAAAAACAAAACAGATATTATTGTTTCCTTCTCGGATCTTATCTCTGTAACTTCGCTTTAATGATGAACACACAATAACGCCAGTTTCATTCTTATTTTCAATACTAAAAGCAGCGTCACGCACTCGCTCTAACCATGGTTCTCTATCTTGATCGTCTAATGGCTTTCCATGTGACATTTTTACTATATTTGCTTTTGGATGAAGATCATCACCATCAATAAATTTTGCTGCCATTCTTGTTGCTAGCAATTCACCAATAGTGCTTTTCCCACAACCAGAGACTCCCATAATAACGATGCTTTTTCCTGACATTTTTGCTCCCTAAGTTTTTTTGAGCTACTTCTCATTTTTCAAATACCATCAAAAATTTAGTTTATTTCCTAAATGTTATTGGTAACATGTTACCCGTAACTTAGCTGTTTGTGAATATTTTTTTCATCAAACATCTATCAATAAAGGAATAAAAAAATGCAAACCATTGAACAGCAATTAAAAGAAATAAAAGTCGTACCTGTCATTGCGATTGAAGATAAAAATAATGCGGTACCTCTAGCTAAAGTATTAATAGACAACGGGTTACCATGTGCTGAAGTTACATTCAGAACGGAAGCTGCTGCAGAGTCTATTCGTTTAATGAGAGAGGCTTACCCTTCTTTACTAATTGGTGCAGGTACAGTCTTAACAACTCATCAAGTAGATGAAGCTATCAATGCTGGTGCCGACTTTATTGTAAGTCCAGGATTAAACCCAATAACGGTTACTTACTGCTTGGAAAAAAACATTCCAATTATCCCTGGAGTTAATAATCCAAGCCTTGTTGAACAAGCGATGTCTCTAGGATTAAAAACTGTCAAATTCTTCCCAGCGGAACCTTCTGGTGGCTTACCAATGCTAAAAGCCCTATCTGCCGTTTATCCTGTTGAATTTATGCCTACTGGTGGCATTAGCCCAAGCAATGTATCCGAATATCTTGCCCTAACTTCAGTTATTGCCTGTGGAGGCACGTGGATGGTTCCAAACTCAATGATCAACGATGGTGATTGGGAAGGTTTGGCTAAATTAGTAAAAGACATTAATCACTAAATTCTGACAAAGATAAAACAATTACAAGATGAACGATAAGTACCATTGCTGATAATTCAATCAATATCTCGTTCGTCTGTTCTCACACATGGAAAGTAAAACCTGGAGTTAACATGTCAAAGAATTATGGCGCTACAGCACAATCCGTTATCGAACACCTTGGTGGTTCAAATAACGTTATCGCTGTCACACACTGCATGACTCGATTACGCTTCGTTGTAAAAGATGAAAACTTAATTGACGTTACAGCCCTAAAAACAATCAAGGGCGTAATGGGTGTCGTTCATAATAGTGATAAATGCCAAGTCATTATTGGCAACACCGTCTCTTATGTATTTAAAGAAGTAACCGCTCTTTGTCACTTAAACGAGCAAGAAAGCCCTGATACCGCTAAAGTAAAACTAACGCCCAAAGTTATAGGTGCAAAAATATTAGATGCGCTAATTGGTACTATGTCTCCGTTGATCCCTGCGATCATTGGTGGTTCGATGGTAAAACTACTAGGCATGATCCTACTCATGGCAGGCGTATTTGAAAAAACAGATCCGACACTCATTATTTTAAATACGATTGGCGACGGCGCCTTCTTCTTCTTACCAATTATGGTGGCCGCTTCTGCCTCAATTAAATTTAAAACCAATATGTCCCTTGCTATTGCAATAGCAGGTGTCCTTGTTCACCCTGCATTTATCGACTTAATGGCGCAAGCTGCAAAAGGGGTTGAAACAGACTTTTTCGGTATTCCAATTACTGCTGTAAAGTATACGTACACCGTTATTCCAGTACTGTGTATGACTTGGGTTCTTTCTTACATCGAACGTTGGGTTGATAGTATTACCCCAGCAGTAACCAAAAATTTCCTTAAACCAATGCTTATTGTTTTAATTTCAGCACCAATTGCAATTGTCATTATTGGCCCAGTTGGCATTTGGATTGGTACAGCTATTTCTGCACTTGTTTATACAGTTCATGACACATTAGGCTGGTTAGCTGTTGCCATCATGGGTGCAATTTGGCCGCTACTTGTTCTTACAGGTATGCATCGTGTATTTACCCCAACCATCATTCAAACGATTGCAGAGACAGGTCGTGAAGGTATGGTTATGCCATCTGAAATTGGAGCAAATTTATCGTTAGGTGGTTCATCACTAGCAGTGGCATACAAAACAAAGAACAGTGAATTACGTCAAACATCGTTAGCAGCAGCAGCTTCCGCTATTTTAGCCGGTATATCTGAACCCGCTCTTTATGGTGTAGCCGTTCGATTAAAAACCCCTTTAATTGCAAGTGTTATCAGTGGGTTCATCTGTGGTGCTCTGGCCGGCATGGCGGGATTATTTAGCCACTCTATGGCCGCTCCTGGACTATTTACGAGTGTACAGTTCTTCGATGTTAATAACCCAATGAGTATTGTCTGGGTATTCGCAATCATGGCTTTATCTATCGTTCTTTCATTTGCACTGACTCTCATTATTGGTTTTAAAGACATCCCTGAAGATGATGTAGATATTAAAAGTAAAGAAGAGAAAAACGCCATTGAACCTAAAGACATAGCAGCAAAACCTACAACGGTTTAATTAATTGCACAACGAAATCAATTAACAAAATAAAATCAAAGTACCAATTTTAATTTGGTACTTTGCTCTTGAAAGGATAAAAGTATGTCCAACAATGTATTCCCTAAAGACTTTTTATGGGGTGGAGCCATCGCTGCTAACCAGGCCGAAGGTGCTCACCTAGAAGGTGGAAAAGGATTAACAACTGTAGATATGATCCCTTACGGTGAAAATCGTATGGCAACTAAACTGGGATTACTAGAAAACGTAACATTAAGTGACTCTGAATATTATCCTAGCCATCAAGCCATCGATTTCTACCACCGCTACAAAGACGATATAGCTCTACTTGCTCAAATGGGTTTTAAAGTATTTAGAACATCTATCGCATGGAGTCGCATTTTTCCTAAAGGCGATGAACTAGAGCCAAACCAAGAGGGCATTCGCTTTTATAAAAACCTCTTTTTAGAGTGTAAAAAATATGGTATTGAACCTCTAGTTACACTCTGCCACTTTGATGTTCCTATGCATCTAGTAAACGAATACGGTTCTTGGCGAAACAGAAAGATGATTTCATTTTTTGAACGCTATGCGAAAACCTGTTTTACAGAATTTAATGGCTTAGTGAAATATTGGCTCACTTTTAACGAAATTAATATCTTATTGCATAGCCCTTTCTCTGGCGCAGGTATTCTTTTTAAAAAAGGGGAAAATAAAGAACAAATTAAGTATCAAGCTGCACACCACGAGTTGGTAGCAAGTGCATTAGTTACACGAATAGCTCATGAAATTAACCCACAAAATCAAGTCGGTTGTATGCTAGCTGGTGGTAATTTCTATCCCTATTCATGTAAACCTGAAGATGTATTAACTGCAATGCAAAAAGACAGAGAGAACCTATTTTTTATTGATGTTCAATCTCGTGGTTATTACCCATCTTATGCTCAAAAAGTATTCGATGATAAAAATGTAGTTATTGATATTACTGATGAAGACCGTGAAATTTTAAAAAATACTGTCGATTTCATCTCATTCAGTTATTACGCATCTCGTTGCGCATCTGCAGATATGAACGATAACAACACAAGCGAGGCGAATGTTGTTAAATCGATTAAAAACCCCCACTTGAAAGCCAGTGATTGGGGATGGGTTATTGACCCTGTTGGTTTACGTATCACAATGAACACCTTGTACGACCGTTATCAAAAACCACTATTTTTAGTCGAAAACGGATTAGGTGCCATTGATACAATTGATGAGCATGGCGAAATAAATGATGACTACCGTATTAATTACCTTAGAGAGCACATTAAAGCAATGAAAGACGCGATTTCAGATGGTGTTCCACTAATGGGCTATACACCATGGGGAAGCATTGATTTAGTTGCTGCATCGACTGGAGAAATGAGTAAACGCTACGGATTTATCTATGTCGACCGAGACAATCTAGGTAATGGCACTTTAAATAGAATGCCGAAAAAATCATTTTACTGGTATAAAAAAGTCATTGAAACTAATGGGCAAGATCTAAAATAAAAAACTCCTAATAAAAATAGCCAACACAATCCTCCTTGTGTTGGCTATTTTTTTAAAGTTATTTTGAAAATACTGCGGTTAAATAACGATTATTTAAGCCTTTCGTAATTATCGAATGCATTCGATAAAACAACGCACTTGGTTTTTGAATATAGTGCTTAACAATATTGCGACCAACGCCTTGCGAGCGGTTTTCTTTTGACTCTTTTTTTGAAAATAGTCCTTTGAATTCCCAATATTGAATTTGCTCAAACGTTTCATAAGCTTGGTAGTTAGATGTGGCGAATAGCTGATAAAAAGAATCAACGGTAAAATCGTGTAGATGATGAGGATTACCATCTACTGTTGGCGTCGTTGGTACAGAGGCAATCATAATGCCATTATCACTTAATTGTGTGAGTAAATGCGTTACCATTTTTTGAGGTTCAGGGACGTGCTCAATGGTCTCTAAACTAATAATGGTATCAAATCGCTGATATAAGCCGTCATACATTGCTAACTGAAAATCCAGACCATCACCGCACTCAAAATGCAGGTTATCCGCTTGATAATGTTCTTTTGCGTACTCTATTGCTAATGGATCAACATCAACACCTACAAACAATTTATCTGGATGAGCTTCTGCCATCATAGCGGTTCCATAACCACAACCACAGGCGATATCTAATATATACATTCCTTGTAATTGGTCTGAAGCGAATTGATAACGCTCGATATGGATATCCAATACATCTTGATGCTTTTGAGGATCTTGCTCTAATTGTTTTGGATAAATTCGTTCTAAAGAGTGCTCTGCTGTGATTTTCCCTTGTAATACATCCATTTAACTACCTATAAAATCAATTCATCAATGGTATGATTTAGATAGTAACATCATTCAATCTTTTGTATTGTTTACTTGTTCTTTTATGCGATTCAACAACCAACTCAATGCTTGATCATTCTGACTCAACTTATTGTAAACCATACTATAAGCAACTTGACCATAATCAAATGGTAATGGCTTTTGAATAAGTCCATGCGCTTGTTTAGTCACTTCAAACCACTTTTTTGAACTCGTAAATAGAAAATCAGAGTGCTGACACATGGCTGCTGCACTACCAAAATCAGCAACAAACATCGCCATCGTTCTAGATTGATGTTGTTGAGTTAATAATTGCTCAAAATAAGGCTTATCAAGTTCTTTATCAAAGATACCAATGTGTTTATAAGAAAGATAATCTTCAATGGTTAATTCATCTTTAGCTAAAGGGTGATCTTCTCGCATCAAGCAAACCATCTCATCTTCGATAATACTTTCCCACACTAACTGCTTTTCATTTGTCGGTGGCTGGCTTTTATCATGAGGTAAAATGATCAAATCAACTTGCCCATTAAGTAATGCATCAAATCCCAACTGCTCCTTTGAATGAACATTTACTTGAGCATTCGTTGCTTGATTTGACAAAATATCACTCATAACAGGAGCAAAAACCTCAAGAGTACTTTCGCGCATAGAAAGAGAAAAACAACCAGAAAACAAAGCTGGATCAAAGGTAGATTGATTAAGCAGGCCATTCATATTATTCAAAATCAAATGAACTGTTGGACCTATTTTCAATGCATAAGATGTAGGAATAAGCTGTGTTCCATCTCGATAAAACAATTCGTCATCTAACACAATTCTTAATTGAGTTAATGTTTTACTGACACTTGATGGACTCATACATAACACCTCTGCGCTTTTAGTCACACTATGAGTTGAAAGCATGGTGTGTAGAGCAGTTAAATGTTTAAAGCTAATACGAGAAAGTTGAATGAGATCCATTAGTGTCCACAAATAAGAATTAACCAAGAATACACATTATAAAACACTTTATGGTTGAAATGACAAATAACATCCTTTACCATCCTCCACCTTACTCTTTGGGGAGTAGCCTGCTTTCTTGTTTGAACACAATAAATATAACAGAAAGCTCATATATCAACATAATTGATGCAAAATCATCATGGTATATGAGACAAGCCTGAGCAGCTTGTTTGGCAAGACCTTAGATTAACATCACGAACCATTGGGTGGGCGTGAGGTTTTTCTATGGTTTTTATAATTATAATCCCACCCAAATGAGTAATGTCGTGAGTGTATTAGCTATATCAATAACCACCGTAGCCCTAGCGGAGATCGGTGACAAAACCCAACTCCTTTCTTTACTGCTTGCCAGTAGATACCGAAAACCAATTCCTATTATTGCTGCGATCTTTTTTGCGACTATTGTAAACCATGCTTTAGCTGCATATTTAGGTGTTGTCGTTGCCGATTTCTTAACCCCTGAAACATTAAAGTGGGTTTTAATCCTCAGTTTTGTAGCAATGGCTGGTTGGGTATTAATTCCTGATAAGCTAGATGATGATGAAGCTATATCAAATAGAGGTCCTTTTGTTGCCAGTTTCATCGCCTTTTTTATTGCCGAAATTGGAGATAAAACGCAAATCGCCACCTCTATTTTAGGGGCTCAAAATGCCGATGCCTTACATTGGGTAATAATAGGTACGACCATTGGCATGCTATTGGCAAATGTTCCTGTTGTATTACTAGGAAAGCTTTCAGCAGATAAATTACCATTAACTCTAATTCATAGAATTACCGCAGTTATTTTCTTGGGATTAGCTGTCGGTACGTTCTTTGGTATGTGACCACAGTAATTTTCAATTCTCTTCAATAAGACAAGTTCATGAAAAGTGAATCATAAAATGAGTCAAACTACAGGTTAACTTGTTTTCTATTAATAAGCCCTTATCTTTGTAATAGAAGCAGATCATCTTTTGATGATCTGCAACCTATTTTATAGATGCTTAATAATGGACTGCCTTATGAACCCTGTTATCGATACTATTTTAGAGCACCGCTCTATTCGTTCTTTCACTAATGAACCTATCTCTAAAGAGCAATTAGATACCATCATCAGCGCTGGTATTGCAGCCTCTTCTTCTAGCTTGCTCCAAGTCAATTCAATTATTCGAATTACTGATAGTAAAAAACGAAAAGCATTAGTTGAACTATCAGGGGGACAGCCTTATGTTGAAGGTGCGGCAGAGTTTCTTGTTTTCTGTATTGATTTTCAACGTCATTATGAAATGAACCCAGAGATCAAAGCTGAATTTACCGAACTCACTCTTATTGGTGCTGTTGATGCAGGTATTATGGCGCAAAATTGTCTTTTAGCTGCAGAGTCTATGGGGTTAGGAGGCGTATATATTGGTGGATTACGTACAAACGCACAAGGTGTAGATGATTTATTAGAACTGCCAAAAAACACGGCTGTTTTGTTTGGTATGTGCCTAGGTTACCCAAACCAAACACCTCAAAAAAAACCACGCTTAAGTCCCGACGTTATTGTTCATGAAAATACTTATCAGCCACTGGATAAAAGTAAAATTGATGAATATGACGAAATAATGCAAAGCTACTATGCTACGCGCTCAACGAATCAAAAACAAAGTTCATGGTCAGAGCAAATTACAGGAAAACTATCTCAAGAATCTCGCCCTCACATTAAAGGCTACTTAAATAATAAAGGCCTAGCTATTAAGTGATATAAGCA
This sequence comes from Aliivibrio fischeri, assembly GCF_009727955.1. Lineage (GTDB taxonomy): Bacteria > Pseudomonadota > Gammaproteobacteria > Enterobacterales > Vibrionaceae > Aliivibrio > Aliivibrio fischeri_A. The sequence goes on from NZ_WOBR01000010.1 coordinate 356,636, forward strand.
TAAATAAAGAAAACAACTAAACTTAAAAACAATAAATACAGTTTTAAGGTGTTGTTATGCTTTCTATCTTCGATATTTTCAAAATTGGCGTTGGCCCATCAAGTTCTCATACTAATGGGCCAATGATTGCGGGTTATCATTTTACTCAACTGATTGAGCCCTACTTACCTCAAATAACGCGTATTCAAGTCGATCTTTATGGTTCTCTTTCATTAACCGGTATAGGGCACCATACTGATCGTGCAACGCTTCTGGGTTTACTTGGAAACAAACCCGATACGATAAAAATAACCAGTGCTAATCACGCTATGCGTAAGGCAATAGAAGAACATACCCTCCAACTCTCTGGCATATCAACTATCAACTTCGATTATCAGACAGACATGCTTTTTCATAAAACGAATTTGCCCCTGCATGAAAATGGCATGACTATTTCTGCTTTTACTACTGATAATAAACGAATCGCAATCGAAACGTATTACTCTGTTGGCGGCGGTTTCATCGCAACCGAAAGCGAGCTTAAAAATAAAAATCAAGCACCAGAAATCAAGGTAGAGTTCCCTTTTGGCTCAGCGGATGAAATGCTAGAAAAAGCGGAAAAACATGGCCTAAGCCTAAGTGGATTAGTATTACGTAACGAAGTCTCATTCCAGTCAATAGAAGCAATTAATTCTAAAGCAGACCAAATCTGGAAAGTCATGTCCCTTTGCATGGAAAGAGGCTTTCAAACTGAAGGCATTCTTGAAGGTGGGTTAAATGTCACCCGTAGAGCGCCAGCATTACTCAAAAAATTAGAAGTGAATACATCCACATATAATGATCCTATGGAAGTATTAGATTGGGTGAATCTGTTTGCTTTTGCCGTTAGCGAAGAAAATGCAGCTGGCGGTCAGGTTGTAACCTCCCCAACAAACGGTGCAGCAGGTGTGATTCCAAGTGTTTTGATGTACTACCACAAATTTATTAAACCCTTAGACACTAAGCAGCTTAAAGACTTTTTAGCCGTATCGGGAGCTATCGGAATTTTATACAAAACCAACGCTTCAATCTCTGGAGCCGAAGTTGGCTGCCAAGGTGAAGTTGGCGTGTCGTCCTCCATGGCCGCCGCTGGATTAACATCACTTCTGGGTGGCAGTAATGAGCAGATTTGTATGGCTGCTGAAATTGCAATGGAACATTCCTTAGGCATGACTTGCGATCCCATTGGGGGACTTGTTCAGGTGCCTTGCATCGAACGAAACGCAATGGGAGCAATGAAAGCCATAAATGCTTCACGTATGGCATTAAAACGCACAAGCAAATGTTTAATCTCACTAGATAAAGTCATTGAGACCATGTACCAAACAGGCAAAGACATGAATAAGAAATATCGAGAAACTTCACTAGGAGGATTAGCTTTAATCCATATGGCTCCTCCTTGTGAGTAATAATGATCGTTTTAATTCCCATTAGGTACTTCTTCTACTGGCCTAAATGATTCGATTAAGCCTTATTTTCATAGTTTGATTTGCATAACAGAAATACAAATCAACCTCTTTAATTTGTGACTACTATCATACTATTCCCACACAAATAGATAAGAGCGGAAAAATTTCCGCTTTTTACTTTTTTAGCCGCCGTATTGTCTCATTACCTTTTAAATCCTTTGGAGTATTTCATGTCATTATTCATGAGCTGTGTTGGAATCTTGGTGCTATTGTTCATTGGGTTTTTACTATCCGAGAATAAAAAAGCCATCAATGTAAGAACCATTGTCATTGCGCTTATTACTCAAATATCATTTGGGGCTTTTGTAATGTACGTTCCTTTAGGCCAAGGAATACTACAAATGATGAGTGATGCCGTTAATCATATTATTAACTTCTCGAATGAAGGATTAACCTTCGTATTTGGTGATCTCGCTAACTATAAAGTCGGCTTCATTTTTGTTATTAACGTTCTTTGTGTCGTTATCTTTATTTCTGCACTTATCTCTGTACTTTATTATCTAAAAATCATGCAGTTTGTGATTAATTTAATCGGTGGTGTGTTATCTAAATTATTCGGTACGAGTAAGGCGGAATCAATGTCTGCTACTGCCAACATTTTTGTTGGTCCTATCGAAGCCCCTTCAATGGTACGTCCGTTAATCAAAAAAATGACTCGCTCTGAACTGTTTGCGGTAATGACAGGCGGATTAGCGAGCGTTGCTGGCGGTACAATGATTGGCTATATCAACTTAGGGATAGACCCAAAATATATTTTAACAGCTTGCTTTATGACGGCTCCTGCTGGACTTCTGTTTGCCAAATTACTTTGCCCACAAACAGAACAAGAAAAAATCACTAATGAAATCGAAATCGATGACGCAACCACACCTAAATCACTCTTAGATGCAATAACTGATGGTTCTATCATGGGGATGAATCAAGTCGCCACCGTAACAGCCTTACTTATCTCCTTTGTTGCTTTGATCGCATTAGTAAATAGCTTAGTTGGCGGTATTGGTGATTTAATCTCGATTGAAGGTTTAAGCCTAGAACTGATTATCGGTTATATATTATCTCCTCTGGCTTTTTTAATGGGAGTTCCTTGGAGCGAAGCCGTTACCGCAGCATCACTAATTGGCCAAAAAATTGCGGTTAATGAGTTTGTTGCCTATATCAACTTTATTGAAATAGCAGAAACCTTGTCTCCAAAGACTCAAGCTATTGTTGTATTTAGTCTTTGTGGTTTTGCCAACATTGGTTCTTTAGCTATGGTTATTGGTGGTCTTGGTGCGATATGTCCAAATAAACGCCATATTCTTTCTGAAATTGGGCCTCGTGTTTTAGTGGCCGCAATTCTTGCAAACTTAATGTCAGGTACCATTGCTGGTGCGCTTCTTTCATTTTCTTAACATGTACTTATAAGGATTAATCATGTCGACTCCACACATTAATGCACCACTGGATGCATTTGCAGATACTATCTTGATGCCAGGTGATCCGCTTCGCGCAAAATTAATAGCAGAAACTTATTTAGAAAATGTTGTTCAAGTTACTGATGTCCGTGGCATGTTAGGTTTTACTGGCGAATTTAAAGGTCGAAAAATCTCAGTCATGGGTCACGGAATGGGCGCACCTTCTGCATCCATTTACTTTCATGAACTAATGACAACGTATAAAGTAAAAAACTTCATCCGCATTGGAAGCTGTGGCGCTATTCATGATGATGTGAAACTTAAAGATCTTATTGTAGCTATTGGTGCATCAACCGATTCAAAAATGAATCGTATTCGTTTTAAAGATAACGATTTTGCTGCAACTGCGAATTACAATATGCTTAGCGAATGTGTTAATACGTTAAAAACGACTGACATTAATTACCTAGTAGGTAACGTTTTTTCTTCTGACCTATTTTATCGTCCAGATGAAGAGCAATACGATATGATGGCACGCTATGGCATTCTTGGGGTAGAGATGGAAGTTAACGCACTTTATAGTGCAGCAGCAGAAAACCATTGTAATGCCGTTGCCCTATGTACAGTGACTGATCATATTAAAAATCATGAACATTTAACGGCAGATGAACGCCGAACAGAACTTCATGAAATGATCAATGTTGCACTGGATGTGGCATTAAAATTACCAACTGAATAAAACATATCTTAAAGGCCAATTAACCATTGGCCTTTTTTAAAGTGTAGAAATAAATAATGAATATAAAAAAAGGCATCGTTGGTAAAATTTATCATTGCCCAATTAAAGGGGAATTTGAATTTATCTCTAATGGGCTGATTACTATCGATCAGCAAGGTAAGATATGTGACGTTCTCCATCCTTCCGATCCTAGTTATTCAAAAACGCTTAACGCATTAAAAGAAAAAAATTCTCTGCAAGAGTTAACAGATCAACAGTTTTTATTGCCGGGTATGGTTGATCTCCATGTTCATGCGCCACAATGGCCTCAAGCTGGGAAAGGGTTAGATCTTCCTCTCAATGAATGGCTTGACCATTATACGTTCCCTTTAGAACATAAGTTTAGCGAGCTGTCATTTGCAGAACAGTACTACCCTCACCTAGTAAAAACCTATTTAGCTAACGGCACGACAACAGCAACCTACTTTGCGACTATAGATACTTCATCTTCTCTTTATTTAGCAGAGACTTGCATTAAATATGGCCAACGCGCATTAGTTGGTAAAGTATCAATGGATGATAAGGAGATGTGTCCTAGTTACTACGTCGAAGAGAGCGCAGAGCACTCTATTCAAGAAGCTGAAAAATTCATAACATCGTTTTCTCAACTAGCGAATAACAATAACTTAGTCGAACCAGTCATCACACCTAGATTTATCCCCACCTGTTCGTTAGACGCATTAAAAGGGTTAGGTGATTTAGCGAAAAAATATCAATGTGCGGTTCAGACTCATGCTTCAGAAAGCGATTGGGCAAGAGATTTCAGCCAAGAAAAATACAATAAAACAGATATCGAAATTTACAACGAAGCAGGGTTACTGGGTGAACGAACCATCTTAGCTCACTCAATCTTCTTAACCGATTCTGACATTAACACCATCAAACAAAAAGGTGCAGGAATCGCTCACTGCCCAAGATCCAATATCTATTTTGCAAATGCAGCACTGCCATTACGTGAATACTTAGATCAAGATATTCAACTAGGATTAGGCTCTGACATTGCAGGTGGCCCTTTTCCCTCCCTATTCATGGCTTGCTCAGATGCAGTCCTTCACTCAAGAGCACGAGAATGTGGAACGAATGCGAATCTACCAGCAGAGATAAGGGGTCAAGAAAATAGCCGAGTCTCATTACTAGAAGCTTACTGGATGGCAACAACAGGTGGCGGTCAATTACTAAAGCTACCAGTTGGACAGTTTAAGAAGGGTTACCGCTTCGACGCTCTAGTTATTGATGATGAAAATTCTAATCTCTTAATTTGTCCTGAATTCGATTCACCTCAAGATATACTAGAAAAAATCATCACTCACACAACCAGAAACAATATTCGCCAAGTCTGGGTTGATGGTAAGCAAGTAAAGTAAAACGTTTAGAGCTGAGTTTGCAGAAGAAAAATCGCTACCTGAGACAAATCAGAATATTCTGCAACTCGCTCTTTATTATTATCGCATTTTTTTATGAAACCATTACCATAGAGCTATCTTTAATACACAGAGATAGAGAATGGACCTGTTTCAACAATTAATCTCAGAACTTAATCTACCTAAGATCTCTTATGTTAAAAATGAATTGCTTTTACAGCAATCTACACCAATTAATTCGCTTCTATTTTGCCAAGATGCCGATTTAACCATTTTCCATATAAATGAACATGGTAAAGAATTTATTCTTGGAGTAGATACGAATTATTCAGGTCCTTTAGGTGAGATGGAGTTCTTCCAGCAAAAACCGTATTCAACTTTGAATGTTAAAGCTAACAAAGCTGGCTATCTCTATAAAATTCCTAAACTTAAACTTCTTGAATTATTAAGAGAAAAACCAGAACTAACAATTCTTCTGCTCGAATTCATTTCAACAAGATATAACAAAAATATCACCAAGCTGATGAATAACATCACATTATCAGCAAGGATTAATGTCATCGAGCAGGTCCTCGAATTAAAACAGCACTCAAGTAGTCCTCTATTTAAAATTCCTGTGACTTTAAAAGCCAAGCAGCTAGGTATAACTGACCGATGTTACCGCCAAATTTTACAAGTTTTGGAAAAAGAAAATAAGCTAATCAAACAAGGGCATGAGTTTGAGTTACTGGATGAAAAAGCACTAAAAGACGAAGTGCTTTATACCGAAGTAGACAGATAAAAATGATCACAACTATTTTTTATATGGTGACACGAGCGTATTTCCTGTCACGGCATGATGAGATACCATCACCAAATCTTGATATAAGGTACGAATATTCTCTTCATTCAACACATCATTTGGCTTTCCTTCAGCCATAATTTCACCGTGGTTAATCAAAATCAAACGATCACAGAATTCAGCAGCGGTATTCAAATTATGAATAGCAACCAATGCTGATTTTCCTTTTTGGCACTCTTGATATAAGACATTCATCAATTGAGATTCATGGCCAATATCTAAGCTAGCTGTCGGCTCATCAAGCAACATTAAAGGGGTATCTTGAACTAAGGTTCGAGCAAAGTGTACAAGTTGCTTTTCGCCTCCAGATAAGTCGGTAACATTACGCTTATGTAAATGTGCTATTCCTACTTTTTCTAATGCGGCACGGCTTTTTACGTCTATCTCTGTCGATGACATGGTGATTTTTTGCTGTTTTGCATGAAAGCCAAAAGCAATGGTTTCCATCACGTTAAAAGGGAAAGCCGCTTCGCTGTATTGAGGCAAGTAACTCATACATAACGCACGCTCAATATGAGAGAGTGAAGCAAGGGACTTACCTTGGATTTCAATACTTCCTTGAACATAGGATTGAAACCCACTAATGCATTTCATTAATGTACTTTTACCTGCACCATTTGGTCCAATAATGCCAACCAGTTCACCAGAATTGATGGTAAATGAAATCGACTTTAATAATACTTTAACCCCAACGTGATAGTTTAATTGGGAAACACTTAATAATGGCTTCATGCTAACCGTCCCTTTCTTTGAAATCGAATGATCAAACCAATAAAGTAACAACCACCAATAAATGAAGTAATAATACCTGCTTTCAATTCATTAGGCGCAATGATCCAACGCCCTAATAAGTCACAAACCAATAGAAATATCACACCAAATACGGCTGAAAACGGCAATAACTTTTCATGACTTGGTCCAACTAATAGGCGAACTAAATGAGGAACCATCAAGCCGATGAAACCAATAGGTCCAGCAATGGCAATAGACATCGCAGTTAATAACGTAGCAAACATCAATAATTTAAATCGAGTCTGTTTTACATTTAGACCCATACCATGAGCGCTTTCCTCCCCTAACGCGAGTAAATTGAGAGAACGGCTTTCCTTGAGTAACAAGATAGACACAATAATAATCACAGGCGTTGGCCATAATAAATGCTGCCACATACGACCATCTAGCCCACCCATTGCCCAAAAAACAAATTGACTGACTTCATACTGTTGCGCCATTAATAGCAGCCCCATACGGGCACCACCTAATAAACTGGATAACGCCAATCCAGTTAATATTAAAAATAAAATTTGTGAAGAAGAATGACGAGATGCAAGAACATAAATAAATGCAGAAGCAGCAAGTGCACCAACCGTTGTAAAAACAGGTAACCACATCGGGTTCATAAAAGAAAAACCCGTCACAATAGCGATAACAGCACCAAAACTGCTTCCCGAACTCACCCCCAATACATCAGGGCTCGCTAATGGGTTTTTAAATAATCCTTGAGTACATGCTCCTGCTAAAGCCAGTGCACCTCCAGCCAGAATTGCGGCGCACGCCCTTGGCAAACGAATGTGCATCACTATAGCAGAGGCAAGCGGATACTCTTTTGCCGCTAATTCACTCCCACCAACCAAATAACTCTTAAACATAGCTAAAATATCAATGATTGGGATATGAACTGCACCAAGACTTAAATAAGCCAAGAATAATCCTAAAAATACGCAAATAGCAGCAACCGCTTGGAATGAGGTTAAACGATAAAAAGACATTAGCGTTTCTTATAAGCAGAATGATTAACAAACAAAATCGCATCAATAATATATTGACTGTAAACGCTTCTTAAAACGTGGGGCATTTGATAAACGCGTCCATTTTTAATTGCTTTTACCGATTGTAATGAAGGATCAGATAGCACGTCTTGCTTAAATTTATCTGCGCCTTTTTCATCTCCATAGACCCACGCAGGAATAAATAAAATATCTGGATTTAAAGCTATCACCATTTCTTTAGATACAGGAACTTGTCCGTATTTATCACTTACCAATCCTTCAATGGCATTATTCAAATTTGCCTGTTTTAAGACTTCATCCCAAGTAGAATCTTGACCACTCGATGTGCCCCATGGATTATAATCAAGAGCTGTCAACTTATAACTTGGAATGATAAGCTCACGCTGTAACCGTTTTTCCATCTTGTTTATAACAAGCTCAGCAGCAGGTCGTTGATTAACAATATCCCCCAGCCGCAAAATTTCGGCTTCAATCTCTTTTAACGTATTAGGCGTTTGAATTCGATAAACTGGAATTCCAGCACTTTCAATGATCGCCAGTTTGGACGCATCACTCCAATTAGCTGCAAAAACAAGATCTGGACGATTCGCGATGATCATTTCAACATTAAGTGCCAGCAAAGGAACCGATTTAGGTAAGATGTCTTTAATCGCTGAGTAGTTAGGATTATTAGCTAAATCCGTTAAACTCGATAATGCCTCTTCATTGACTAACTCCAGCAATATAGCATCAGTAAACAAAGTTTTAGACGAGATTTTTGTAGGAGCTTTCTCTAAAATAACGGTATTCCCTAACCCATCAACAACATGTAATGGATAGGTAGTTTCGGCCATCGCTGACCAAGAAAGCAAAAGAGAAAAAACAATAATAAATGGGTTTAACGCAAGCCAACGCATGGCAACTCCTGTAAATCGCGTACATAATATGAACCAACTTCGTATCTGACTCAAACTCTCGCAAGTTCTCACAGTGGCGCGCCCGTTACGGATTCTCACCGTATTCCGAAGTAATCCTCATTGTACGTTGCTACGTTGATATATTCTATCTATAACCCTGAAAACATAGGATTAATTAGAGATACCCCATACAACGTGATAAAATCATTCACCTATTTAAACCACGAAGTAATTATTTATGGCACTTAAAGCATCTGGAAATATTGGTGAACTATCCTATCCATTCATTTTTGAAGACAGCCCATTATGTGACTTTGAAATCTTAACGGATGAATTGTGTGCCTATACTGGCTTAGCGTTATCACAAGTAACTAACCAAGAAGTTCGTGAATCGCTAGGGCGCCTACAACCAAAAATATTTCACCTTAATGGTTCTATTCGCGGGAAGTGCGGGATATTTGAACAAGACGTTCAATACCTCGTATCTGAAATGTTTTACTTTAAAGAGCAAGTTCATGATAAAGGTAAGCGTTTTGTGCTTCCTCGTGGTACCGGCCCAGTCATTCAATTGCATCAATGTCGAAGTTTAAGTAAGAAAGTCGTTCGTGCTTTAGTTCAAATAGATAAATTAACCAATAAAAACATTCCAGAAACCCTTCCTCGTTTTGCGAACGCGCTTGCTAATTATTATTTCGTCTTAACTCGAGTTCTTAATCAAGATGCTGGGATTGAAGAACCAGAATACATCAGCATAAATTATCCAAAACCCGAATAAATGATGCGCTAATGTAAACCAAAAGTTAAGTAAATAAAGAAAGGGAATATTAATAATAAGAACCATAATATTCTCTTTCATTATCAAAGCAAATAATACGATATAGGTCAATGCAACTTGGTTTATGACCTCTAATTATATTGATAGCAAACCTTATATATTATAAAGTCCCTCCCTCAATTATTGCAGTCATACAACGGATGGCTTTTTGTTAAAATTAGGTTAAGTGATTAGAGTGATTACATTTAGTAAGTCCAATAAATTATTTTTTTGGCCACGCTTTATCGTTTTATTTACAATATTAAATATCTTATTGTTTTCTGTATTTTATTTTTATAAATACTCTCAAAACCAGATAGAAATAAGTAAAATAAAATCAGAACAAAGTGCTCTAATTTCAGCACAAAAAAAATACATTGCCATGACTCTAAACAGCATTGGGCAAGATTTACTGCTGCTTTCTGATTTTATTGAAATTAACAAAGCGTATCAAAAACACGAACCTAAGCTAATCAAACAAGCTGAAATGAATACGCTTGCTCTAAGTTTAAGAAAAGGTCTTTATGACCAATTAAGATACCTTGATCTTGAAGGTAATGAGCTCATTCGTATTAACTATAATAATGGTATTCCAAGTGTTGTTACTGGTAATGAATTACAAAATAAATTTAATCGTTATTATTTTCAAGACAGCTTATCTTTAAATGATGGGGATATTTATATCTCTATTTTAGATTTAAATATTGAACATGGTGAGATTGAAGAACCTTATAAGCCGATGATTCGTCTAGCAACGCCTGTATATGATGATCAGGGGAATAAAAGAGGCATTGTTATACTCAATTACCTAGCTGCTCATTTATTAGATGGTTTAAAACTATTTTCTTTAGACAAAAGAAACCATCATATGTTAATAAACAGTAATAATTACTTTTTATTTTACGATAAAAGACCTGATCTCGAATTTGCTTTCATGTTTAGTGATGACAAAAGTAAAACATACCCGGAAATTTATCCAATAACTTATTCTTGTATTGATAAAAAACCAAAAGGTCAATATGAAATTGGTTCAGGTATCTTAACATTTGATTCTGTTTTCGCTTATCCTAAAAATTTAGATTCAGCGAAATCAGTTAAAATTGTGAAAAAAGACTCATGCTGGCGATTAATCACTTTCGTTCCTAACTACCCTAAATGGTCAATTGAACGAATCTCAAGCGGTGAAGTGATTCTAATTGGATGCTTTATTCTACTTTCTTTGATTGTATCGTTGGTAATTACTCAATTACAGCTGAAGAAAAAAATTGATCATAACGAAATAAAAAAACTGGCTCACCATGATAGCCTGACAGGCCTAATCAACCGTGGATACTTTAAAAAACTGTTTCATTGGAAAATGCAAAAAGCACGGAAAAATGAAACTAAGTTAGCTCTGATCTACATTGATTTAGATGGATTTAAAGATCTCAATGACAATTTTGGCCATAGTGCTGGTGATTTAGCATTAAAAGCAGTAGCGAGAAATCTATATAGTACTTTCTTTGAAAATAGCTATGTAGCGCGATTAGGTGGTGATGAATTTGCGGTTCTCGTTCATACGATCATTGATGAAGATGCAATATTTGCTCTTATAGAAGAATTTTTAGAAAGCAGTAATACCCCACTGATGCTTGAAGATATTCCATATCAACTAAGCACAAGTATTGGTATCGCTTTCTTCCCTGAACATGGTCGTTCTATTAATGACTTAATGCACAATGCCGATGCCGCAATGTATGACATTAAACGTTCAGGAAAGAATGGATTTAAAGTATTTGAAAATCTTTAACTCAGGCTTTTATTACTAAGCTTTACTACGCCCAAGCCACTTTCGTTTGGGCGTAGTGATTTAAACGCCAGCATAAAGCAAAAATAATCATATATAGAAAACTCGCTCCAAGCATTACCGTACTCCACCCTCCATGCTGCCAACAATACATCAAATAAAAACCACCTAAACTACCACTTACATAATAATGCACCAAATACAAAGCCGTCGCCGTAGATTTAGCGGTTTCTGCCTGCTGACTCACCCAACCATAAGCTAATGAATGAGTAAAAAACGCTCCAAAACTTAATACATTTAAACCGATCACTATTATAACTAGTGAATCGCTTGTCGTAATAAACATTCCAATTAAGCTAATTAATGTCCCTACGAACATGCCAAATACAGAACTAAAACGTTGACTCCATAACCCCACTAATCTAGAGCTTACCGTTCCGGATAAATAACAAAGGAAAATCATAGAAGTGACGCTTAAAGGTAAAGAGTAAGGCTCAGCAATTAGTCGAAAGCCAGTAACCGAATAAAGGTTTACAAATAAAGCAAAATTCACCCCACCAATGATCATAGCAAGAAAGAGGCGCCGGTTTCTTAAGTGTTGCACTATCACTCGATAATAAGAAGATAATTCATTTTTATCTTCATGGATTTTATTCTCTTTTGGCAATACAAATGCAACAAGCATCGCACCAATAAAACTGACACTAGCCATGAATATCACGGCAGTTTGCCAATCAAAATGATCCGTAATAATCCCTCCAAACAACCGCCCTGAAATACCACCTAATGAGTTTGCACTAATATAAGCACCAATTGCATAACTGAACGCTTTTGCTGTAAATGCTTCAGCCATATAAGCAACCGCTACAGCAGTAAACCCAGCTAAAGCCATCCCCATGATGGCCCGACTCACGATTAATACGGTTAAGTTATCTGTAAATAGCGACAATAAGCCTATTGCTGGTAATAAAAATAAACTTAAAAGCATCACTTTACGACGACCAATAAAATCAGAAACAATAGCCCAAGGCAAAAGCATAAAGGCCAACGTGAATGTTCCGGCAGCTAGCAACCAATTGATTTTCGTGGCGGATACAGAAAAGTGCTCAGCGAGAACAGGCAGCATTGGCTGAAACAAATATAAATTACAAAAAACAATAAAAGACCCAAATGCAAGAGCTGCACTTACCTGATAATACGCCTTACTTTTAAATTCAATCATCTTAGTGATCGCCATTAGAAAACTGTACTAAAACTGTAGCAACTCCATTTGAATAGTGAAAATATATTATAATTATCATTTCAATAGCATTTGGTTATCGCATGGATACTCGACTTCTTACTTATTTTGTCTCTATTGCTGAGCATAAAAACATGACGCACGCCGCTCGTGCTCTACACATAGCTCAGCCCGCCTTAAGTGTTGCAATAAAAAAACTAGAGAACCAATTAGAACTAGAGCTATTTCGTAGAGATGAGAGAAAAATGATACTGACTCATGAAGGCGAAGTCTTACTAACTCATGCAAAGCAAATCCTACAACAATTGGACGACGCCACTCTGGCGATGAAAGAATTACGAGGTTTAGAGAAAGGGGAAGTTAGATTAGGTGTTCCAAGTATTATGGGGACCTATTACTTCCCAGATGTTTTGATGGCATTTAAAAGCCGTTATCCAAAATTAAAGCTCACCATTGTTGATGCAGGTGCTCAATCAATACAAAAAATGCTACTTGATGGCGACATTGATCTTGGGATTACACAAATAAAAAACCTACCGAATGAACTGGATTCTGATCACTTGCTTCGCTCCCAAATGGTTGCAGTTGTAAGTAATGAACATGAATTTGCGGATAAAAAATCACTCACTTTTTCAGAGTTTTTCTCTCAAGAATTAGTGATGTTCAAACAAGGATACTTTCATCGAGAAAAACTGGATGCAATCTGTAAACAAGAAGGACTAACTGCAAACTTTTCTTTTGAAACCAATCTATTAGCGGTGATAATGAAAATTGTAAAACGTGACTTTGCCATTAGTGCATTATTAGAATTAGCCACTGAAAATGAGCCTGATATTGTTTCTATTCCATTTAGTGAACCTATCTATTTAGATATATCCATTGCATGGAGAAAGAATGGTTATTTGTCTAAAGCTGATAGAACTTTTCTCGAATTTGTAAAACAAAACCATTAGAAGCTACATCAAGAAGCACGAAAAGTTCCCTAAAATCACACCTCATAAATGCAAAGTATGACTACCAAATTTGGTACTGACATTACTAAAAATTAGTGGAATATTAAATCTTACTTACTTTCTAGCTCAGTAACGAAAGTAATAAAAGATGAACATTAAAATAACAGCGCTAAACACTGTTTGCTAATAAATGAGGTGTCACAATGAAAAAATATATTCCTGTTCTATTTGCTCTAAGTGCTGTATCTGGTGTTAGTTATGCAGGTACAACAACACAAAGTGATTCTGTTGATTACTTACAAATGCGTAATGGCATTGCCTATCAAGTAAACCAAGAGACACCTTATACAGGGAAATTTGTTCAAAAATACGATAATGGACAAATCTCAACAAAAGCTCAATTCAAAGATGGCGTTGAAATTGGTACAGAAAGTAATTGGTATCCAAATGGTCAAATGGCTTCGAAACTTAATTATAAAGACGGCAAGCTTGATGGTTTAATGCAAACTTGGTACGTGAATGGTCAGAAAAAAACAGAATTCACTTATAAAAATAATCAGTTAGATGGCCAAGCAACACGTTGGTATGACAATGGCGAAAAAAACCTAACCGTTAATTATGATGATGGCCAAAAAGATGGCCTATACACCAGCTACTACGCTAATGGTAAAAAAGCCACTCAAGCAAATTACGACGATGGAAAGATCAAAGATGGCTCAGTTACCCACTGGAACAACCATGGTGATAAAGTCGAACAATTAACCTTCAAAAACCAAAAGGTCGTGTCAGAACAAACATGGATGCCAGAGAGTTAATCTGATTAAATTTGTTTAATTACCCATAATAAAAAGCCCTTATACCTATGATATAAGGGCTTTTTCAAAATGCATATTTAAAAATAACAATTAAAAATGATCAAAATAAATGTGCTGTGCTTGCCACTCTACTTTTTCAACATTATCAGACAAAAGATGTTTGGCTACAGTAAAAGCAAACTCAAAGCTCACTCCAAGACCTTTACCACTAATGAAACGTCCATCAACAACCACTTTCTTATCTTGGAAACAACCATCGCTAAATTTCTTTTCCAGTCCACCACCAGTTGTATAATTTCGTCCATTAAGAAGATGATTAGCGGCTAACACCTTAGCTCCAGATGAACACAACGCACATATGTATTTATCTTTCTCTATATGATGTTTTAGAAAATCGATAACCATCAAATTTGCAGATAAATTATCCGTTCCTTTAGGGCCTCCAGGCATCATGACCGCATCATAGAGAACATCTTTTTTGTCTTTTAGCGTATAATCTGCAGATATTCGTGTTTCAAAATAGGTTTCTAACGCTGTCGTTTCCATGCAAGATAACACATCAACCTTAATATCTAAGCGACGCATTATATCGATAAAAACCACCGCTTCTCCTTCTTCAAAACCATCCGCAAGCAAAACCGCAACATGCTTTGTCATTTGATTATTTTCCATCTTCATTACCCATCACTAATGAACAAGTTTCACGTACATTTTTAGCAATAATGTCCCAATCATGGTTTCGAATCGCTTCAGTAGGAGCAATCCATGTACCTCCACAAGCAATCACTTGGGGAATGGCTAAGTAACTAAGTAGATTATTTGGATTCACTCCCCCCGTAGGCATGAGTTGAATATTTCCATAAGGCCCCGTTAATGACTTCAACATATTCAAACCGCCTGAAGCTTCTGCTGGGAAGAACTTTAATGCAGATAATCCCATCTCTAATGCTTGTTCTACCAAGCTCGGATTATTAACCCCCGGAATGATTTTGATATCGTTATCTAAACAATATTGAACGGTATTTGGATTAAAGCCTGGACTAACCACAAAATCAGCACCGGCTTCTGTTGCCAGCTGCGCTTGTTCTTTGGTTAATACGGTTCCTGCACATAACACAATATCTGGATACGCTTGACGAATACGGCGAATTGACTCTTCTGCAGCTTCAGTTCTAAAGGTAATTTCAGCCGCAGGTAATCCATTTTCAACTAGCACTTTAGCTAACGGCACTGCATCTTCTGCGTTCTCAATTTGAATCACAGGCATAACACGAAGTGTTCTTAACGTTTCTATCCATAAATTATTTTTCATTAATCTGTCCCATATCTGTAATTAGTGTTTGTAAGTAGTCCATAGGAATAATGGCTCCTTTATGCTGAATAACTTGAGAAGCTAGGCGGTTACCCCAAGCACAACTTTCCGCCATGGATGCACCTTGGCTGTATGCCGCAATATAAGCCGCATTAAACGAATCTCCAGCTGCGGTTGTATCAACAAGTTTGTCGACCGATTCCCCGTTAACATAGCCAACGTCTCCCTTAAAAGTTGACCACATCGCACCTTTAGCGCCGAGCTTCACGACTACATGCCCCACCCCTAGTGCATGCAGTCGATCTGCTACTTCTTTTTCTGGCATATTCGGCTTATCAAGGAGTAACTCTTCATCCTCTCCTGTCACTAAAGCGATATCACTTAATCGGTATAAATTATCTAACCAAAACTTTGCATCGAGATTGTTTTTCCACAATCTTGGACGATAATTTGAATCCGTAATAATCGTTGCACCATGTTTTTTTAATGTCGCTAATACGTCGAATAAAATTTCACGGTCATGGGTCGGTAAAATAGCCAATGAAATACCGGATAAATAGATAATTTCTGCATCCATAATTTTGGCGATATTAGGTACAAATAAAAGATGCTGGCACATATACTTTGCAGCTGAATTGTCTCGCCAGTAATGAAAACTACGTTCACCTTCATCATCAATATTTATGCTATATAAACCGGGAAGACGATTCTGATCTCGCAATACAAGTGAACAATTAATGTTTTCTTTTTCCCACGCTTTTAGCATCAATGAACTGTACTGATCTTGACCTAATGCGGTTAGATAATAAGGAGAAACATGCGGAAGTAAGCGAGAGAGATAAATAGCAGTATTAAGCGTATCACCACCAAAAGATTGTGTTTGTGTAGAGAACGCATTCCCACTGAGTTCAATCATGCATTCGCCAATAATGGCAATTTTTGTCTTTTTCATACACTAACCTAAAAAAAGCCGCATTGATTCAATTAGAGGGTTTGATTAAATCAATGCGGCAAAACCATATAAGGCTAAAATGGAACAAAACTCGTATTACAGCTTCCCTTCACTGCCACACACTCGAATTTTATCTTGAACGACTTTTTTCATCGCTTCTTTACCCGGGATAATGTAATGACGAGGATCATTCGCCCCCGGGTTTTCGATAAAGTAAGATTTCACCGCATCTGAAAAAGCAATTTTTAGCTCTGTCGCCACATTTACTTTGGTAATACCTAATTCAATACAACGACGTACATCTTCATCAGGCACGTCTGATGCACCATGTAATACTAAAGGTACGTCAGTTTTACCGCGAATAATGCCTAGTCGGTCAAAATCTAAACATGGTTTTTCTTTATACAATCCATGTGCAGTACCGATAGCAATTGCGAGGGAATCAATGCCCGTCGCTTTAATAAACTCAACCGCTGCATCTGGGTCTGTATACATGGCATCTTTTTCATCAACAATTAAATCGTCTTCTTGACCGCCTAAACGACCTAATTCGGCTTCGACTGAACAGTCCCAACGGTGACAAAATTGAACCACTTTACGAACGAGATCTATGTTCTTATCAAAGCTTAAATGAGAACCATCAATCATTGCTGATTTAATTCCTGCTTCTACTTTTTTCTGAATATCAGAGTACGATTCATGGTGATCTAAATGCAGTGCAATAGGCATGTGGTAACGTTTTGCGGCTTCTTTACAAATACCGATTAGGTAATCAGTTCCGGCATAAGAAAATGTTCCGGGAGTACCAGCAAGAATGACTGGTGTTTGCATTTCTGCTGCAGTTTCAACAACGACCTGAGCCGTTTCTAAATTATGGATGTTAAATGCAGGAACGGCATAACCACCCAACTGCGCTTTGTGGAGCATTTCACGGGATGATACAAGAAACATAATAACCTCAAGTCAAATTCTTCGTTTACTTTCGCTATTATAATATTCGAAAGAAAACATAAATAAGATGAGCAAGATCACAGAACAAAAAATCAACGAAAGCAAATGAAAGTATTTTAATAAGATTAACGGCCATAATATACCTAGATTTAACTTTCGAAACCTTTCATTATTTGTTTTATTAATCATTATGCATAAAAAAGCCCAAACAGCAGCCATGCTATTTGGGCCTAAATAAAACGAGAAATTATTTACATTACTGCGCGTCTTTAGCATTAGCTTCAAGAAATGCCATTACCTCTTCTCGCTCTAATGGGTTTAACCCAGCACGAGGAAACATACTTTTGGTAATACCATGCCATTGCGATTTAGTGTACTGCTTCGGATCTTTTGCGGAATGACACATAGTACAACGTTGATAAAATAGAGCTTCACCAACACTCTGTTTTGTTTCACTTGAACTTGTATTTGCTTCACCAAGAGTTGTATTAACTTTATCGACACGAATATCACTGTCTACCGTCACTGTTCTTGGAGGTTCGAAAGCCAAATTGGATGACTCAGGATCTCGACAGCGCTGAATATAAGCTAAACAGGTATTGGCACTGTTTGCCTGACTTAAATCACTGCATGCTTGGCTTGATGTTAATACATTAATAGAACCACTATTACAGCGACCTTGACTATCAAATTGCAGCCAAGCCCCCTCTTCTAAACTGATGACTCCGGGCATGATCTGATCAGATACTTTTGCACCCGCAATAACACGTCCTCGTTCATTGTATATTTCCACTAACTGTCCTGAACGAATACCGTGTTTTTGTGCATCTATGTCATTAATCAGTACATACTGACGTCCTTGAACACTTTCATATTTACGAACTTCTGTATTAGCCAATTGCGAGTGTAATCGCATATAAGGGTGAGGGCTCACAACATGAACTTGGTTTGGTTTTGCGTTCCCTAAATATTCAAACGGTTCTAAAAATGTCGGCATTGGTGGACAATTTTTTACATCAAAATTTGCAATATCTTGGCAGTAAAGCTCTATTTTTCCTGATGTGGTATGCAAAGGATGCTTATCTGGATCTTGATAAAAATCACCATGTCTTACCCACTGATTTGCCTCTTGAGGTACAGGTAATAAGGCGACTCCATTTTTCCAAAACTCATCAAATGATAAAGTTGCTGATGAGGCGTGATAAGCACGTTTCAAAATATCATCAAACGCTAAACCATCTGTAAATTTCTCTTCAACATTGAATATCTCGGCTAATTTACGAAAGATTTCGAAATCATCAAGACTTTCACCGTAAGGTTTAATGACCTGACGCATAGCATAGATTTTATCGTTACTGTACGTACCACCAGAAGAAAGATCATTACGCTCTAACGTACTGGTTGCAGGCAATACAATATCGGCATATCGAGAAGAAGCACACCACCATGGGTCTTGGCAGACAAACGTTTCAACTTTTTCATTAAGTGCATTAATAAGTTCATTCGTATCTTGCTGATGAGAAAGAAGATTATTACCTGCGTTATACACCATTTTGACATCCGGATACGTGTATTCAATACCATCTCTAGTAAAGGTTTTTCCTGGATTCATCAACATTTCAGAAATACGAGATGCAGGACAAATCGCACTCACCGGATTTTTACCTTGAGATAAGCCAATAGGAAGTGTTTTCCCTGATTGTGGCATACCACCATTACCATAATGCCAACTAAAACCAACCCCTTCTCCCGGCTTACCAATTTTGCCTAGCATGGCGGCAAAGTTAATGATCGCCCAATGGATCATTTCACCATGATCGGCTCTTTGTAATGACCAACCCGCCGCAAATTGGGTTTTACTGGTTGCGAATCGAATAGCCATTTTTTGAATATCCTCAGCAGGAATCCCCGTGATCTTTGCAGCCCATTCTGGTGATTTTACAATGCCATCATTTTTTCCCATTAAATGGTTGATGTATTTGTCAGCCCCTACGGTATAACGATCCAAATAAGCGGTATCATGAAGATCGTTGACATAAACATGCTGTGCCATAGCTAAAAATAAAGCGGTGTCTGTATTTGGAACAATTTTCACCCACTCTGCATCCAATTCATCATCGGTACGGGTCTGTTGTGGGTTAATTGAAATAAACTGAATGCCATTTTCAGCAAACTGCTTCCAATGAGAATACATTTGGTGATCCGCAACGCGAAATTCAATGCGGTTGTTTTTCCAAGGATCACAGCCTATCAATACAAAGATTTCTGTGTTCTCTTGAATTACAGGCCATGCGGTTTGTGGCGAGTATACTTCCATATCACCAATAACATGAGGAAGAATAACTTGCGAGGCACCACCAGAATAGTCACCCGTTGTCGTACTTTGTCCGCCAATTAAATTAAAAAATCGCCCTTGTAATACTTGAGGGCGCATTAAACCAGCATGCGACCATCCACCATAAGAGCTACTGAAAATAGCTTCATTACCATGTTCTGTTGCAGTAGTTTGAATTGCATCAGCAACCAAAGATAAAGCGGTATCCCAGCTAACTCGCACAAATGGTTCTTTACCGCGCAAGTGTGGTTTCGTATCCCCTTTTGGATCGGCTAAATAGGAAGCCCTTACCATCGGGTATTTAACGCGAGTTTTATCATAAACTCGACCGATTAAACCTTCTGTCAGCATTTCGGTAGGCATAGCATCGAGCTCTTTACGAGGTTGAATACCAACAAGAACACCCGCTTTTACAATCGCGTTAAATGGTCCCCAATGGCTAGCATGAGGAATGACTTCTACATCCTCATCATCAAAAAATTTAGAAGCGGGATAAACCATTAAACCACCACCCGCAACAATAGCAGTCGCAATGGAGGTTTTTAAAAAAGTACGTCGAGAAAGAGTCATAATGCATTCCGTATTTTTAGTCTATTTATCACTTATCAATAGTGAATAAATCCTTAACAGATGCATTCTAAACCTATAAAGATTCATTTTATATGCACATTCTAAATAAATAAGAATATACATAACTTAAAACAGAACCATTCTTACACGTTATCTACCATTTCTTATATTTTAAAAGATTTTAACTTCTATTTTCATGAAAGATTGAATTTTAAAAGAATGATTCCATTTTTGATGAGTAACAAGTTACCCCTTTTCTTAATAAATTATTCTTTGGTCTGTTGGCCCGTCCGGTTATTTTCTCTATTGTTTGCTCCCATCGAGATGGTGCAAGTAATCGTCTACTAAGCGGAGATTGATCTTGAGTATATTCATTTTTAAATATAGCTATCACTTCTTGAGTTTCATATACACCCAGAACTTTCAGATTAATAGCAGAAATATCTAACTCAAAATTGTCTTGCTCAATTGCTAGTGGGACTTCTTCAGCTTGCCAAAGATTAATTTTTTCACCACAAAACAAAGCGATATTCAATGCTCTTAATGACCATAAACTACTAGCAGGGCCACTGTAGTTATCAACTAAACGAACATCTTCATCAAACAACCCTTGTGTGGGTAACCCAGCTTTTAACGCACCGTTACTAATAAAGTATTTCAAGTTACAATGAAAAGCTCTTTTCGCTTCACCAATCGTTATTTTGTCGCTTTGTAGATCCACAGCAGCTAATAATGGAGCAGCAGCAGCTAAGCGATAACAGGCACTACGCCCAAAAAAAGGGAATCCTTCTTTACCAAAGAAATAACGATAATTGCCAACAAAATCAGATAATGCACTCTTTATAAAAGTAGAATCAAAATCAACATCGATTTGAGTAAACCAATACAAACTGTAATGAAAAGCCCACGCATTATAGTAGTCGTAATTTCCTTTTGCTCCATCACGAAACCATCCATCACCGACATAAAACTCTTTTACTCTTTCGTATTTTTCATATTGAACTTCATCTTCACCGGTTAACGCTTTCAATACGAGTTGCACGGTAAGTACAAACAAATGCCAATTATTATCCACGGTTTCACACTGGTTAACCTGTTTAAACCAGGTTACGATTTGATGCTTTTCATCGATTGAAAAACAATCCCAAACCCACTCTTTGCTCATCCATAGTGCCAGTGCTAAATCTGCACTTTCACAGACTCTTTGATCACAATGATGTAGCTTTCCCCAGTAGCCTTTATGTTGTGGGTTAGTTCCTGCTAAAAAGGCTTTACGTAAAACCTCTGGTACTAATATGGGTTGTTGGTTTAACCCAGTAATAATCGTATTAGATTTTCCGTTAGCGTGTAACCATGCAGCTAATGTTGGTAACGTTCGACTCGTTCCTTCCAATGCATCAGTTCTGGCTGTTTGTTGACTTGGTCTTCCCGGATAATAAGCATGGCTATGATCCCATACTGAATAATGAATAAAAGCTTCTGCAATATAGCTAACAATAGAATCACAGTGATATTTTAAATTGACTCTTTTATCCATAAATACATTTTTTATGTACTTATCATGTTGAGTATAGAGTGACTTTTTATTTGCAAATCTGATGATATTTTCTTTCATCGATTTTAAATAGGTCAGCGCATTTGGATTCTCATAAGCAATTGTTGGGCGTACCGTTTCTCTTATTTTCTTGGGCTGATATCGCAACGTTTGTGGTTCAATTTCTACCTTCATTATTTATTGTCCTTTCAAAACGAAAAAAGCCACAAAACACGGTGGTCATGTGGCTTAGAAAAAACGTTAACTTAGTCTTTTGCTGATTCAGTTAAGATTTGGTAACGATCTTGGCCCCAAGCAACTGGTTTTGGTTTATCTTTAATCCAGTTATAGAAAGCATTTTTCATCTCTTTCACTTTTTCAGGGTATTTTTTAGCTAAATCAATCGACTCTGAAGGATCTTCTTTATCATTAAATAGCTTCACCTTATTTGAACCATCATCATAGAAATACAACGCCCAATCTTGATCACGAATCGCCCATGAGCCTTTAGACAGTTTTTCTAAATTTGGGTTATTCGGAATTGTATTGGTTTCATAAGTGATCCACTTCCAGTAGCCATACCAGAACGCATCATTTTCTTCACTGTAATGTTTCGCTCCAGGACCTGCCCAATATAAGTATTGGTGAGGTGATGTTTCCGTCTTCCCTTCTAAAACAGGCATAATGTTTTTACCATCCACCTGCATATCTTCAGGAATATCAATGCCTGCTGCAGCTAGAGCCGTTGGTAAAATATCCAATGCTGAGATCAGTGAATCGCTTTCACCACCAGCAGGAATGTGTTTTGGCCAATAAGCGACAAATGGGACTCTGACACCACCGTTATACATTTGCCCTTTAAAGCCTTTATCCATTCCATTCATTGGCATTGGCGACTCATGAACTGCACCGTTATCAGACAAGAAGAAGATGATAGTATTATCTAACTCTCCTTTCTTCTCTAAGTTATCCATGATAATACCAAGGCTTTCATCTGCTGCATTAATTGCCGCAAAATACTTGTCCGCCTCAACATTACCAGTATTAAATCTATCCATGTATTTTGCAGGGGACGCTTCTTCTAATGGAATATGAGGCACGCTGAATGCGAGGTTAACAAAGAAAGGTTTGTCACCACTTTCATCAATAAACTTCAGTGCTTGATCGGTTAAATTATGCGTTAAATAACCCGGTGCAGAAATGTTTTTACCATTTTTCCAAATAGCGGGAGAATCCCATAATGCAGCACCTGATGCATAAAAACTGTATGAATAATCAAAGCCACGCTCTTCTGGGCCATAGCCTTTTGGCGTTACTGTGATTTGGTTATCATGATAATCACGAGTTCGCTTATCTTCATCAACCAAATTCTTGCCTTTAATCTTGGCATTATGCCATTTACCAATTGTCGCTGTTCGATAACCATTTTCTTGGAAAAGTGCTGGCAATAATTTGATATCTAAAGGGATACCCAATTTTGCATCATCATTACTGTATGTACCAAAACTGGTTGGATGACGGCCAGTAAAAATCCCTGCACGAGATGGGCCACAAACAGGGTGTGCCACAAATGCGTTAGTCATTTTAACGCCATTTGCAGCCAATTTTTCAACATTTGGCATCGCTCGCTGAGCGGCGTCGATCATTTTATCTAAATCCCCCTGATAACGGACAGGGACAGAGCGCTTAGCTAATTCAGACTTATCCAAACTGTCTAGGGCAAAATTAAGTTGGCCCGTGCCTAAATCATCCATAACGACAAGTAATACGTTAGGTTGATCAGCATTGTGATTTGCAGCATAAGAAAGCGAAGGTGCAGCTACACAGGCAGCAGCAACTAGGCTTGCAATTACTGTCTTCTTCGATGAGGACAGGTTCATTGTTTACTCCTTGTTATTATTTTCAATTTATCGTGTTGCGTTAAATACGTAGGGTATTTTTAATCAGAGGTACGGCATCAATCGCGGTTCCTCCTTGTTGAATGGCTTGAGACATTAAATGCATGGCAGGTGCGGTTTGCGTAAAAATTTGCTGATAAGATTTACAAAGATAATTGTGCTTATGCTTTTCTCCATCAAGAGAAACGAGGCGATGTTTAGGGCAACCACCATGACATAAACGATACACATCACACACTTCACATTGACCAGTTAACTTAAGGGATTTCGCGGAACCAAAACGCTTCTGTTGTTTACTTGTTGCCATTTGAGCTAATGTCGTTTGCTCAATATTCCCTAATTTATTTGCCGGATAAACATAATGATCACAAGAATAAACATCACCATTTGCTTCTATTACCATGGCTTGCCCACACTCTTTCGATTGCACACAAGTAGAAGCCGGGTATCCCATCCAACTGCCTAAAATACTATCGAAAATACGAACAAAAATCTGACCGACATCTTCTTTAATCCATTGATTAAAAACAGCCATCATAAACTGCCCATAACCATCAGCAGACACACTAAAATGAGTTAACTCTGCATCTTGTGAGGGAGAATAATGTCCATTTGTTGATTGCTGACAATTCGCATTAACTTCAACAATTGGAATAAATTGCATATGAGTTGAACCTAACTCTTTTAATGCTTGATACGTTTCTTTACCACGTTGCAAATTTTGATCGTTAATCACCGTTAATGTATTAAACTCAACCTTGTACTCTTTTAATAATTCAAGTGCTCGCTTCACTCGCTCAAACGTTGGTTTACCATTAACTGAAATACGATATTTATCATGAACCTCAGCAATGCCATCAATAGAAACACCAAGCAGAAAATTGTGTTGAGAAAAGAACTCTGCCCATTGACGATTAATGGCAACAGCATTGGTTTGAAAGCTATTCGTAATCGTTTTACCTTCAGCGTACTGCTGCTGATATTTCACTGCATTTCGATAAAAATCTAAGCCAGCTAGTGTTGGTTCACCCCCCTGCCAAGAGAAATCAACCTCTTGCCCTTGATGTGAGCGGATATAATCACGCACATAACGCTTTAACATTCCATTAGACATATTTTCACTTGGCTCAGATGTCGTCTTATTCACCACACCATCTTTTTCTAAGTAGAAGCAGTAATCGCATTTTAAGTTGCAATGAAAACTGGTTGGTTTTGCCATCATATGAAAAGCAGCATGTTGTGCATTAGAAGCCATAACGATCCCTATCGAAAGTATTTGAAAGCAAGAGCAACAATACACGAAAGTAAATTAAGATTTAAAGATCGACATCACAAACAAACGAAAGAAAACAAAAATAAATAATTTGCGATATTGATCGATAAATAACCAATTCATTTTCGTTAACCTACGAACGTAAAATATCGAAAGTGATTTTGCATCTTACAAATTCATTAATATTTAAAGGGAACCAATTATGTATATGATCAAAAAACATCGTTTGAATACGATTGCTCTCTCTATGTGATTTCTATTTACGGGGAACGCTTACGCTGCAAAAAATACCCAAACACCACAATATTTACCGAGTGATTTTGAGCAAGTAAGAGAAAACTGGGCTGAAAATTATTTAGGCGATCCCGCTATCACGTTTGATCAAACGCTAAAAAATATGGTGGCCAGCACCAATAACTCAGCGCAAAAACATTGGGATAGCATGACACCACAACCAAACGCTTCTGGAATTTGGAATGATTTACCATTAATAGATAAAGATACGACACTCGGTCCTAATATACGCAGCTCCTATCAACGTTTATTTACCATGGCAAAGGCTTATCGTTTACGTGATGGCAATTTAGAAAATAATCAATTAATGCTAAATGACATCATGACTGCCATGAACTACATAAATCAAAATTTCTACTTTGTTAATCAATTAGAATATGGCAATTGGTGGCAATGGGAATTGGCAATTCCAAAAGATATTCATAACATTTTAGTGCTACTTTTTGATGATATTAAAGACAATTACCAAACCATTATAACCAGTCACCTTAATGCCACTCGCTATTTCACTCCAGACCCAACTCACTTAGGAGTCAGTCCTGGTGCTGCTGAATCAACGAATCCTAACTATCGAGAATCCACTGGCGGCAATCGAACCGACAACGCTCAAGTTGTGCTTATTCGTGGCATGCTTGAAAACAACAGCGAAGAAATCAGCCAAGCCATTGCGGCTCTTCCTGCAGTTATTGAATATGTGAGCGAAGGGGATGGCTATTACACTGATGGGTCATTCTTACAACACTCTGATATTGCCTATAACGGTACATATGGCAATGTATTACTTGGTGGTTTAGGCATTCAAATGAACGCGGTTGCAGGCTCACCGTGGAGTATGGATAGCCAAACTATTAGCGCCGTTTACAATATCATTAACCAATCGTATGAACCTTTGCTGTATAAAGGAGCAATGATGGATATGGTTAATGGTCGCTCTATTTCTCGAAGCGCTGAACAAAATCATGATGTTGGGTTAAATATTGTCAACTCTATGTTGTTCTATACCAATGGACCAGATAGCGATAAGAATAAACAACTGTCATCACTGATCAAAACCCAAATAACCGATGATACTTATCGAAACTTCTTTGATAAAATTTACTATGTATCCACGTATCAGGCTGCTCAGCATATTGTTAATGATCCAACGGTTTCGCTTAAAGATCCTCTGATTGGTAACTTTAGCTACCCTTCAATGGACCGTGTTGTGCACCGTAGAAATGATTGGGCTTTCGCTTTAGCGATGCACTCATATCGTATTGGTAACTACGAATGCATGAATGGTGAAAACCTTAAAGGCTGGTTCACTGGCGATGGCATGACCTATTTATATAACGATCAACTTGATCATTACACAGGATATTGGCCAACCGTTAATGCATCTCGTATGCCGGGAACAACGGTTGATAGTCAAATCATGGCTGATTGTAGTGGTGAACGTGTAGGTGGAAATATAAATACCAATATGCAATGGGTTGGTAGTACTTCATTAAACAACTATGGGATTGCTGGTATGCAATTTTATAATTGGAGTGACACACTAAGTGCCTATAAATCTTGGTTTATGTTTGATAATGAAGTCGTCATGCTTGGATCTAACATTAAAGACCAAAGCAATGGAAATAACATAACTACGATTGAAAACAGAAAGCGTTTAGCAGATACGAAATTATTTATTGATGGTACAGAGCAAGCAACATTACCATATCAAGGTGCACCAACTACATTTAGCATTCGTAATAAAACACTCGCTAACAGCGACTTAAGCTATGTTATGTTAACGCCTAAAACCATATCAATAAGCCAAAATGATGTAGATGGTAATTGGAGTGATATTGGCAATAGCAAAGGCGATGTTTCAGACTCGTACTTACAAGCGACATTAACTCAGGTAGATCAGGCAGATTATCAATATGCCCTACTTCCTAATCAAAACAATGATACTGTACAAAACTACGCTCAACATCCTGATGTCACCGTTCTACGCCAAGATGAACAAGCACACGCGGTACAAGAGAACACCTTAAATATCATTGCTGCAAATAATTGGAAAAGTAGTCCCGTTAATATCACAGACAATATTACACTGAACTCAATGATGGGCTTTATGTTTAAAGAAGAAAGTTCAAATACGTTCACTGTTGCAGTTAGTGAACCAATTCAGACTATCGATAGCGTAAACTTTACCTTTGATAAACAAGGTATTGTAATTAAAGGAGATATTGAAAACCGTGTAGTACTAAATGGCACAACACTTACCATTAATACCTCTGGTTTACAGGGACAGTCTTATTCTTTCCAAGTAACGACTCAGGATTAAGGTTTATACAATAAAAAAGCCGATCACATGATCGGCTTTTTTTATTCGACATTTCTGAGAAATATTTATGCAGCTAACTTCGCAACCTCTGTTGCTGCAAGCATGAAAGCGCCCGCACCATAATCGATGTTATGCTCAAACTTAACGTCACGTGGATTAAAAGCAGGTAGCTGCACCCAACCAATCATGCCGTTATCGTGAATACATTCAAGTAAGGCTGCCCACGCTTTTTCGATAACTGGTAAGTAAGTTTCTTTATCTAACTCACCAGTATTAACGCCCCATGCTAAACCATAACAAAACAGAGCGGTTGCACTGCTTTCAGGTGCAGGAAAATTTTCAGGAGCTAATAAGCTAGTACGCCAAAAACCATCGTCTTGCTGATATTTAATTACTTCAGCCGCTAAGTGCGTAAATAGAGTAATGTATTCTGAACGATTCATATAGTCTTCAGGCATATTCGCTAGAATACGAGGAACCGATGCTAATACCCATCCAATACCACGACTCCAAAAGACTTTATTGCCGTTTTCTTCTCGTAACTCTTCACCATTTCCATTTGGAATATAACGATAGTCACGATAATACAAACCCGTTTCTGTATCTAATAAATGTTCAGCTGAATCCCAAAAAGCAGTATTCATGTAATCCAAGTATTTTGAATCACCAGTTTGCTTTGATAGCGCAACAAAAGCGGGTGGCGCCATAAATAATGAATCACACCACCACCAATCTTTACGGCCTAACTCTGGCTCATTCACCATAATATCAAGTGCTTTAACGGTTGGCTCTAAGGCTTCAGGTTGATTAAATTCAGGATAAATATCGAGGTACGCTTGGCAACAAACATGGTCATCAGCAAAACGAGCATTAGGTCCTGTTCTGAATCCAGTATGTAGAGCGTAATTTTTTACGCCATCCAGATATTCAGTGTCTCCCGTCGCTTTCCATGCAGCGGCAGTGCACGACCAAAAAACACCACGTTCCCAATCAGTATCTTTAATAAAACGGGTTTTGCCGCTGCGTCTTACTACACTTCTTGTTTGGTTTTCAGCTTGGTAACGATAAACTCGCTTCATCGCTTGTAATACGTCTTGCTTTGTTCCTAATGTCATTTTGCTGTTCCTTCTATACTTTAGATTAACGAGCTAACCAGCCACCATCAACCGCAATCGTATAACCATTAATATAGTCACTTGCAGGCGATGCTAGGAAGATTGCAGGTCCTTCAAGATCAGAAGGTAGTCCCCAACGATTTGCAGGAATACGCTCTAGAATCGCAGCATTTCGATCTTCATCTGCACGCAATGCTGCCGTATTATCCGTTGCCATGTAACCCGGAGCAATCGCATTAACATTGATATTATGTTCTGCAAGCTCAGTCGCTAGAGCACGAGTTAACCCCATAACCGCTGATTTACTTGCGGTATAAGAAGGAACGCGGATCCCACCTTGATATGACAACATAGAAGCAATATTGATGATTTTGCCGCCATTTCCTTGCTTAACAAATTGCTTAGCGACTTTCTGAGAAAGGAAGAATAACGTTTTTTGGTTAATATTAATTACGTCATCCCAATCTTGTTCTGAGAATTTGAGTAAATCTTCACGACGAATAATACCTGCATTATTAATTAAGATATCAACGTGTCCCATCACCTCAACTGCTTCAGCAACCAGCTCTTCTAACCCTTCTTGCTTCATTAGGTTCGCAGTAATGTAATGGAATTTACGACCTAATGCTTTCACTTGTTCTTCAGTTTCGGGAGCGGCTTGATGACCAACACCAACAATATCTGCGCCCGCTTTAGCTAAACCAAGTGCCATACCTTGACCAAGACCTGTATTACACCCTGTAACAATGGCAACTTTGCCTGTTAAATCAAAAAGTTTCATGTTCGTTCCTACTATTCTTGATATATGCTGCCGATCGATACCAGCAACATAACAATATAATTAAAATGACTATTTAATGTCTGTCATTGCTACATGGTCCATATCATGGAAAGTTTGGTTTTCACCAACCATGCCCCAAATAAACGTATATGACGATGTACCAACGCCTGAATGAATAGACCAACTAGGGCTAATAACGGCTTGTTCATTTCGAACAACCATATGACGTGTCTCTTGAGGCTCGCCCATGTAATGGAAAACAATGTTGTCGTCTTTCATATCAAAGTATAAATACACTTCCATACGACGTTCATGAGTATGGCAAGGCATAGTATTCCATAGGCTACCAGGAGCTAGTTCTGTCATTCCCATTAATAGTTGGCAAGTTGGTAATACTGATGGATGCAAGTATTTGTAAATAGTTCGAACGTTGCAGTTTTCTTGATTACCCAATGTTTCAGGAGAGGCTTCTTCACGTGTAATTTTACGAGTTGGATAAGCATGATGTGCTGGCGCGCAATTTAAATAAAAACGAGCAGGGTCTTGTTGATCAACGCTTTCAAAACTGATCTCTTCAGCTCCCATACCCACATACATGGCTTCACGAGCAGCAATATCATAAGTCACACCATCAACAATCACTCGGCCAGCTTGCCCAATATTAATAATGCCTAGTTCACGGCGTTGTAAAAAGAAATCCACACCAATTTCTTTTCCACCTTCAAATGGAACACTTTCTGATGTAGGTACAACACCACCAACAATAATGCGGTCAATGTGACTGTATGTAAGAGTAATTTGGTTTTCTTGAAACATCCCTTCAATAAGGAATTGTTCACGCAATCCAGCTGTATCTAACTGCTTTGCGTGATCGCTATGAATCGGTTGACGAATTTCCATTTTAAACCTCTAAAACATTGTTTTGTGTTATAGCTATCTAAATAATTCATTTTAAAATGTTTATTTAGATAGCTATGAATCTTTAATAAAAATGACGAGAGTTAATAAACCCACTTACCTTTAATCATGGTGTTCTGAACAGCGAAATCTTGATTTACCACCACAAAGCTTGCTTCCATTTCTGGTGCAATGCTTCCTAAGCGATCATCAATGCCTAAATATTTGGCAGGAACCAATGTTGCCATTTGCACCGCCTCCCATTCAGGTACTTCACTTAGCTGAATCATATTTCTTAACGCACTATCTAAACTGCATGTGCTTCCAGCAAGCGAACCACATTTTGTTCTCGCTTCCCCTTTAGCTACAGTGATGGTTTGTGCACCAAGTTGGTACTCACCATCCTCTAAACCACCAGCTCGCATGCAGTCCGTAATAAGTGCAATTTGCTGATACCCTTTCATGCGATAAGCGAGCTGCATCATTACAGGATGAACATGCACACCATCAGCAATTAATTCAGCAAGCATGTCATGATACAAAACAGCCCCTGTACAACCGGGTTCTCTATGATGTAAACCACGCATACCATTAAACAAATGAACACCACAATCAGCACCTAATTGATGTGCTTGGGTAACTTGATCAAACGTCGAATCTGTATGAGCGACAGAGGTTTTGATGTTTTGACTTTGCAGCCATTGAATAGCTTCCATTGCACCATCAGCTTCAGGTGCTATCGCTACTCGTAATAGTGAATGCGCCGCTACGTCATAAAGTTCTTCTAACTCTTGAATGCTTGGTGATTTTAAATAAGCGGTTGGATGTGAACCTCGATGCACTTCTGTAAAATATGGACCTTCTAAAAAGCTACCTAATAGTTCAGCACCACATTGTTGAGGTTTATCTAACCACGTTTTTACAGTACTGATAGAGCTCACAATACTATCCCAAGGTGCCGTTACCGTTGTTCCAACCCAAGCAACAACCCCCGTTTGAAGCAAAGCATCAGAAATGGTTTGCAATGCTTTTGGCGTCGCGTCCATAACATCAGCGCCTGCTCGCCCATGGATATGGATGTCGATAAACCCCGGCAACAAGGTTTTTCCTTCTAATGGTAAAATCTCGCAATCTGTTGGTTCACATTCTGTTATTGCTTCTATTTTTCCATCATTCACAATAACGTAATGATGTTCTTTAATGCCATCAGCAACAAACACACGTTGTGGATATAAAGCGTAACGCATATTACAGCCCATCTTCACATTCAGGTTCTGGTTCCATGAACAACTCAAGCTGTAATCGCATGTCTTGCATACATGAAGAGCCTATTTCTAATAACGTCGTTACTAATTCTTTTACTGTTGTATCATCACGTTCAAATGCTGCATTTGCTATCATTGGTAGGTTTGCACCACCAATCAACTCAACATTTTCAGTATCCATTAAAATGGTTAAGGCACGATTTGCAGGTGAACCGCCAGGAATATCAGTTAAGAAAAGTACCCCTTCACCGGAATCAACACGCTTTGCAGCAGCTCGTAAGGCTTGCTCTAATTCATCTGTCGACATAGATTCAACAAAATCGACAAACTCCATTTGTTCTTGCTCACCAGCAATGGCTTTTACTGCTGACTCAACCCCTGTAGCAAAATTAATATGGCCTGAAACTACAATACCAATCATGATTTAATCCTTGTTACCAATGCTTTTATAATGCTTTGAAATTAAGGGGATGGGAGAATCCCCTTATACAACTTCATTTCTTTTTGTGTTACAAAATACCTAGGTAGTGACCAATAACACCACCGGCTAACGTTGAGAAAATCAACACAGGGGGTTTTGCCCAAAAACCAGTACCTTTCACCATTTTCAACATAAAGAACACCAATGCTAGTGGCAAAATATTAGGCATTATCTTGTCAAACAGTGCGGTTTGAAGTTCAACGACTTTCCCTCCAAGCTCAAGGGATAAGGTAGTTTGAACTTTAATAAAGGATGCCGACAATGCACCAATAACAAAGATACCCATGATATTCGCCGCTTTGGCTAATTTCTCAGTCGCATCGCTCATGTTAACCATGGCTGCAGTACCGGCTTTATATCCCATAAAC
The DNA here is from genome assembly GCF_009727955.1 of Aliivibrio fischeri. Taxonomy (GTDB): domain Bacteria; phylum Pseudomonadota; class Gammaproteobacteria; order Enterobacterales; family Vibrionaceae; genus Aliivibrio; species Aliivibrio fischeri_A. The sequence continues at coordinate 389,134 of NZ_WOBR01000010.1, forward strand.
ATCAAACCGAAGTACACAAAGAAGTGCACAATTTGATACAGAATGAAGAAGACAAACGGTCCTGCAATAGAGCCTTGCATTGCAATTGATGCACCTAATGCCAACGTTAACGGCATTAGAGTCATATGGTCGATTGCATCACCAATACCACCAGTAGGTCCCATACCCGCTACTTTCATTACATTCACTGTAGACGGTTTTTCTTTGTTCTCTTCCATTGCAATGGCAGTACCTAACAAGAAAGTAAACAGTTTAGGACTCGCATTAAAGAACTGGAGGTGGTTCTTAGTTGCCGTTGCTAAATCACGTTTGTTATTACCATGAATCTTCTTCAATGCAGGAACAATTGAGTAAGCAAAGCCACCACCTTGCATACGTTCGAAGTTAAAGTTCCCTTCCATGAACAGACCACGAATCGCACATTTCCAAAGATCTTTTTTCGAGATAACTTTACGAACTTCTTTGTCTTGATATTCATCAATACCATCAACCAAACTCTTAGGATTCGCCACTTGAGTGCCTTGATACTCATCAATGCCGTCAATTAGAGCATTTGGGTTTTCTGTTTTAGATACCATCTTCAAAATCCTCAAATTCTTGATTTGAATTTTTGTTTCCATTTCCACTAAAGAAGTAATATAGAGCGGCTGCTGACGCCCCTAAAATTGCCACAGCCATGATCGGAAGCTGTAAATACGTTGTCATTACAAAACCGATAAAGAACACACCCGCCACTTCTTTTGACCACATGATTTTCAATAGCATTGCAAAACCAATTGCAGGAACCATTTTCGCGCCAATGCCTAATCCTTCTAGCAGTGTTTTAGGTGCGTTGGCATCAATCCAAGCTGCGCCATGTTCACCAAAATAGACGGTCAAGAAGGCAATCACCGCGTAGAGCATTGAGCGCATCGTAATGGTCGAAAGTAAGAGAAAATCAATGCCGTTCGTATTCGCTTCTTCGGCATATTTATCTGCTTTACCCATGGTAAATGAGGTCATAGCAAAGAAACCGATAACAAGCATTTGCATTAATACTGCGATAGGCATACCAACACCCATAGCAACTTCTGGTGATTGCCCTGTCATTACGGCAAATGCAACAGCAGCAATCGTACCCATAGTTACATCTGGTGGCTGTGCCCCAGCATTAGGCACTAAGCCTAACCATGCGAGTTCCAGTGTTGCACCAGCGATTAAACCAATTTGCATATCGCCCATAATTAGACCGACAACAGGTCCAGTGATAAGTGGTCTATGGATATTCAACGCGACATCGTATTTATCGATACCGCAGAAGAATGCCCACACTGCCACTAAACTTGCTTCAAATAACATAAGTACCTACCTAGGCTGCTGTTTTTGCTAGTTCAAGAACGTTAATTGGTGTTTGATCTGGTGTATTTTGAATCGTGCATGTCACGCCCTTTTCCACCATTTTTTCAAACGCTAAAATATCGGTTTTATCTACTGAAACGGTTTTCGCTATTTGACGTTTGCCATCGTGGTAATGCATATTGCCTACATTACAATGAGTAATTGGAACACCACCTTCTACCAAACGAGCGACATCAGTAGGGTTGTTACATAAGATAAAAATCTTCTGTTTTGGTGATGCTTTATGAATAACATCAATGGTTTTTTGAATTGAAAAAAAACGCACTGCATATTCACCACCAGCAGAGGCTTTCATTCCAGCTTGCATAAACGCAGCATTAGGGCCTTCAGCGGCATCATCATTAGCAACAAGAATCAAATTAGCTTCAGAATGTTTTCCCCAAGTAATTCGAATTTGTCCATGCAGTAAACGCTCATCAATACGCGTCCAAACGATTTGTGGTCCAGTCATAATATTTCCCTGCTTTAATCTTTATTATTAAAAGTATGAATATTGACGCCTTGAACAACACGATTAACTTCACCTGTAGGGCACGGGTTGTCAGGAGTATTTCCTAGTGCAACAGAACGATGGAATGCGTAAGCTTGAGCAAACAACATGTAAGGAAACAGCAACTCAACATCTGACGCGTTTTCCATCATAGGTACACGAATTACATTTTCATCTGCAACTACATCATTAAGTTGAGCGGTAATTGCGATAACTTTTTTAGCAATATTGTCACGACGAAGTTCAGCTAAAAGATCTAAATCGTATTGACGGGTGTATGGGTCATTAGAAATGAAAACAACAATCATGGTTTCATTATTAACAATGGACTTTGGACCATGACGAAAGCCAAGTGGAGAATCAAAACAAGCAACAACTTTACCCGCTGTTAGTTCTAATAATTTCAAAGCAGACTCTTGTGCTAATCCTTTCAAACCACCGCTACCTAAATAAATAACCCTACTAAAATCATGGGAAGCAGTATCTCTGACATTGGAATTAATTTCTTTGATCAACTCCTCAGAACACTTACAAATACTTTCGATTCCTTTCGAATTGTTATTTTTGTGCGTTAAAACAGAAAAACAAGCTAAAGTCATTGACGAAAAACTAGAGGTCATTGCGAATGACTTATCATTAGTTTCTTCTGGCATCAATAACACAAGGGCGTTCTCTTGATGTTGAAATTGAGTAAATAACGCCCCTTCACCATTGCAAGTTAGAATAAGATGATGACAGTTGGATAAACATTGATTGGCTAGATCGACTGCCGCAACACTTTCTGGACTATTACCTGAGCGAGCAAAAGAGACCAATAACGTAGGAATATCTTCTGCAAAATATTCTGCCGGATTAGAGACAAGATCAGTCGTTGAAATCGCTTCTACACGTTGTCGTAATACTTTTGATAATGTAGGAGCAACCGCTTGTCCTGCGAATGCTGAAGTGCCTGCCCCCGTTAATATAATTCGACGTTCAGAGTATGTATTCCACTTATCCATAAACGCTGAAATGTCTACAATATTGTCTTGAATAATTAAATCGGTTCCACGCCAACTTGTTGGTTGTTGAGTAATTTCTTTCGCAGTCCAAAAACCAGAAAGCGTTTCTAATTCTGATTCTGAGTAACCAAGGTAGTGATTCATAATACAACGCCTTCTTCTTTATTTTGTTTGCAAGCCTTCGCATAGCTACGAAGTGTTTGACGGATCTTATCGAGAACAAGCTCTTTAGGTTCTAAACTCAATTGGCCTTCACGAACCGAACGAAATTGAGATGATAAATGTTGGCTAAGTAATGGAAGCGGAATGCCATTACGAGATAAATTAGTGAACAGGGTATTCTGCGCCTGATTGATCTTTTCATCTGGCCAGTAATAGCGAATGCGATCGCTAAAGCTGTAACTACGAGAGAAACGTTGTTGTGCTTCATTACCTTGGTAATAGGGTTGCCAATATTCTGGAGAGTCACACATTTCTTTTTCGATATGTTCACGTAAATCTGAACAATGGGCTTTTGGTATTAATTGCTCTTCAATATCGCATAGATTGTATAACGCTTCACGCAAAGCAAAAGTAAGCGCAGGACCTACTTTCAAAATAGCAAAATGATCTCTTACAAGGGCTTGATACGCTTTATCTGTTTGATAATCCGTAGAGTGCGCTTCAAAAACCATGTGCTCAAAGTCATCAACCACTTTACTTAGTTCAGTGGCTTCTTCTGATCGATAATCAATCACACCTGTATGATCAAATTCAACACCAGGCTGTACAACTAAACCAACCACACGTTGCCAACAATCAGCGACGCCAACTCGTTCAAATGCAAATTGATGAGATTGAATGGTTTTTCTTGCTGCCTCTGGTGAGGTTACTTGAAGTGTATCTAACTCTTCTGCTGCACCACCTGGTACCGGAACTTCTGTACCAATAACATAAACAAGATCACTATGACCAAAAGAAGAAATTGCGGTTTCTTCAGCGATTTTAGCCAATCTAGCGGCACGTTCGGCGACGATTTCATCAGATAATGGCGTAGGATCATCTGCACAAGACATGCTGCAATCTAGGTGGATCTTCTTAAAACCAGCAGCGACATAAGCGGCAATAAGATCATCAGCATTCACCATTGCTTCTTCAGCCGGTAGTTTCTGCCAACGATTTGGACCAAGGTGATCGCCACCAAGAATGAGTTTTTCGATTGGAAAATTGAGTGATTTTGCTAGCTGTAATACAAAGTCTCGAAAATCAGCTGGCTTCATTCCTGTATAGCCGCCAAATTGATCAACTTGATTAGAAGTTGCTTCAATTAGTAGCAAGGAGTCATCACTTAAAGCTTGAGAAAGCGCCGCTTCGATAACTAACGGATGAGCAGAACAAACCGAATAAATTCCGTTTTGGTCACCCGCTTTATGACGCTGTACAAGATGTTGAAAGGTGTTCATTTACTAACTCCATACTGCATCCGAATGCAGCTATGGAGTTAGGTCGGTTACTTTTCTTTTTCGACGATGATTACTTCAACTTTCATTTCTCGAAGACCTTGTAGGTACTCTTCAGGAATATCAGAATCAGTAACTAAGATATCAATATTTCCGAATTCCCTGATCATATGACAACTGCGTTTACCAAATTTGGTTGAATCTGCAACTGCGATCACTTGCTCTGAAATATCACACATAAGTCGGTTAAGGCTTGCTTCTTGCTCATTATGTGTAGTGATACCCGATCTCAAATCAAAGCCATCAACACCTAAAAACACTTTATCGAAACGATAATTTTTTAAGCTAGCTTCAGCTTGAGAGCCAGAAAAAGAGAGAGCTTTCTTACGAAGAACTCCACCCGACATCAGTACTTCTATACCAGAAGCTGATGCTAATTCCATAGCTACATCCAGACCATTAGTCATGACTACCGCTTGCTCTAACGACTTTAAGTTAGATGCAATTTCTCGCGTAGTCGTACCAGAATCCAGAATAACGGTGTCACCATTTTCAATCAGCTGTGCTGCTGCGTAACCAATAGAAGACTTTGTTCCAATATTTTGATGACGCTTTTCATGAACCGTAAGTTCAGCAATCACACCAGTATTTGGAATAGCCGCTCCATGAGAACGAACAACATACCCATTCTTTTCTAAAAAGCTCAGGTCACTGCGAATAGTGACACTAGAGACATCAAATCGTGCAGCAAGGTCCTCAACACGTGCTTTACCATCTTGGTTAACCACGTTTACGATTTCCATGCGCCTTTCGACAGCACTCATCATTTTTTACTTGTCTCCTTAAATCAACGAAATCTCTTTCGTTTGATTTCGAATTAACCTTACACCTAAAAATTATTCCTACAATATGGAAGTATGAAACTTTTGATCTCTTTCACATTCTTTCGATAATCTTCGCTTTGTTTTTATCTTACGTTGTTTTTCGTATTTCTTCATATATTACTCTTTGAAAGCAAAAATACCAAATAAATCCCATAGTTAATGCGACTTGCCTTTCATTTATCTTTATATCTGCAAAAAAAGAAAATAGTGCACGGTTAAAAATCCATCAGCACTCTCAGGTTTTGTGATCACTAACACAGCAAGTTAACTTTCGATCACTTACGATCCGCAAGCTTTCGAAGAAAAATAAACAATAACGAAAACCCTACACTTCAATTTAGTAAGGAGACTCAATGTCTATTACACGTAGAGACATATTGAAAGGTGCAGCCGCAACAGGAGCTATTGCTGCAACATCAGTATTGTCTGGTTGCCAAAAAACAGGCTCAGCTAACTCAATGGCCGACTTGGCACACAAGATTAAACGTCCAAATTTGTTAATCATATTTCCAGACGAAATGAGAGCACAAGCTCTTGGTTTTATGGGAGAAGACCCATCTCTAACGCCAAATTTAAATCGATTTGCTAAGGATAGTGCCGTTCTTAAACAAGCTGTATCTAATTTTCCGTTATGTACTCCATTTCGTGGAATGTTGATGACCGGCCAATACCCTTACCGTAATGGGATTCAGGGAAATAGTCATACAGCCACACCAGGAATGTTTGGCGGTAAAGATTTCGGTATTGAATTAAAAAAGAATCAATCTACATGGTCTGATATTTTAAGCCAACAAGGCTACAGCATGGGTTATATCGGTAAATGGCATTTAGATGCACCAGAAGCCCCTTTTGTTCCGAGTTATAACAATCCAATGGAAGGTCGTTATTGGAATGACTGGACAGCACCAGATCGTCGTCATGGTTTTGATTTTTGGTATTCATACGGAACCTATGATAAGCATTTAACACCAACGTATTGGACGAACGATACACCTCGTGATAGGCCTCTTCATATCAATCAATGGAGTCCTGAACATGAAGCTGACATAGCCATTAAATATTTGCGTAATGATGGGGGCAGCTATCGTGATAACGACAAGCCATTTACGCTTGTCGTCTCTATGAACCCTCCTCACTCTCCTTACGACCAAGTGCCTCAAAAGTATCTTGATCGATTTAAAGATAACTCAAGATCTTTAAACTCTCGTCCAAACGTTCAATGGGATAAAGAATATTTAGAAGGATATGGACCCGAATATTTCAAAGAATACATGGCGATGGTCAATGGTGTTGATGAACAATTTGGTCGCATCGTCGATGAACTAGATGCCTTAAATCTTGCGAAAGATACTTTAGTTGTTTTCTTCTCCGATCACGGCTGCTGTATGGGTTCAAATGGCAACCCGACCAAAAATGTACATTATGAAGAAGCGATGCGAATTCCAATGATGTTCCGCTGGCCGGGGAAAATTGCTCCAAAATCTGATGATCTTCTTTTTTCAGCACCTGATATCTACCCAACCCTATTTGGATTAATGGGTATGGACGATTTAATTCCAGATACCGTAGAAGGTACTGATTTCTCAAAAACAGTTAAAAGTGAAACTGGCGATATTAAACCCACCTCTCAATTTTATACCTTTATGCCTTATGGCGGGCAATCTTATGGTCGTCGTGGAATTCGAAATAAGCAATACACACTGATGATTGATAGAAAAATAGGCAAACCATTAACTTATGTTCTTCATGATAATCAAGTAGATCCTTATCAAATGAAAAACATTGCCGAACAACAACCCGAACTCATTTCTCAATTAATTCAGAACGAACTCATGCCTTGGCTTGAGCATACTGGTGACCCATGGCGTCCAACAGAAGTACCCAAAAACACAGCCAATGCGTACACCTAAATACATATTTAAACAGTAACAATAAACACAAATTCAAGATTTAGCAGTGAAACACCCATAACAATAAATAGGGAATATTATGAAACAATCTTATAAAGTTATTATCGCTTCTGGTTTAGCAATATTTGCAACACAAACCCTAGCCAATGACTATAAAACAACAGTGGAATATCGCCATGAATATAAAGATGGCAATAATAAGCATGCAGACAGAGTTAAAATGTTCTTAGATACAGGGAAGAATATCGGCTTTGAATTGGATGCAAGATACAACAATAAAGATCAAGACCAAATGTACGATGAAATGAGTATGAATGGTTCAGAACTTTCGATTTTTTACTACGATAAAATAGCAGAAAACACGACAGGCCTATTGGGTTCATCTCTCGATTTTAATCCAGATGGTTTAGTGTATGTTCCATATGTTCGTGTAAACCACTCTTTCGATAATGGTTTTAGAGCACAAGCACGTTATAAATGGAAAATCTGGGATTACACACAAACTAACGCAGCAGGCGAAAAATACACATCGAAAATCCAAGAGCTAGATACATGGCTTGGCTACAATACGGGGAAATGGGATTTCCAATATGAGTTCCAAATTTGGAATGAAACCGATGATGATGCAAAACCTCAATTTGATAATGAAAGCTACGACTATCTCCACAATTTCCGCATCATGTATAGCTTCGTTAATCCAGATGGCACTAAATGGCGCCCATTTGTTGAAGTGGGTAATGTACGCCAAGACAGCTACAGCGATAACCGTCAAACTCGTTACCGTGTTGGTATCAAATATACATGGTAATTACTGACTTAAATCACCAGTTTATTTAAGCTGATAAAAAACGGCACCTCTTAAAAGAAGTGCCGTTTGATTATTTAATGACTGAATTTACTGTGTCTAAAGTAAATTATTTAACGCTAGTTACTCGGCTAACACGCTCGCCAGTAAATGATGCTGAACGAATTTGAACGTCACCCGTTACTTTTGGTTTGTTTGCATTATCGTATTCAGCCCATGTTTTACCGCCATCTACAGAGTATTGTAGCGTTACACCTGGGAATGAAATGTTCATGCTTAGTTCACCATTCACAATTTCTGCACCTGGGATTGGTAGACGGTAATCAATACCCGCTCTTTCAAGCTTAGCTAACTCACGTTGACCCATTGTGTTTGCAAACTTAGTCCAATCAGCTAGTTGTGCTTTCTTATCTACTAGGTTGGTTTGTAGAGAGTACTTAACACCTGCTTTGTATTCATTTTCCCAAGATGCTTCATGCCATGCACGCTCAGCTGCTGCGATAACACGTGGGAACACCATGTATTCATATTGCTCATCAGTACGTACGGTTTCAGACCAAAGTTGAGCAGATAGACCATAGAAAGGTTTCTTAGGTGATACTGTACCCGCACTTTCAAAGCCATTACCGTCACGGTCTACTGATGTTTCCGCATTTTGAGGTAGGTTTTCTGGTGCAAAACCAAACATCTTACGAGTATCTGTTGCACGTGTTGCCCAGTAGTAACCACGCTCTTTTGCATCCACTTCGTATGGGAAATCCATATAAACGTAATCTGGGTTAGAGATAACTACGTCATATCCTTTTTCAGCCCATTCGTAAGCAGAAGCACCACCGCCCCAGTACAATGTATCCCAGAAGTTTGCACGTACTGATTCAGTTGCAAATGCGCCTGCATCTTCAGAGTGTTTTAGACCATCTTGCCATGCTTGGAAATGTGGAATACCTTGCTTAGCAACAATCTTAGATACTTGCTCTGCGAAGTGACTTGGCAAATGTTCGAAATCAGCAACTTCACCGCTTGCAATCAGAGACTGACACTGTGGTGATTTAGCAAATGGGAAATCTTGTTGAGATAAATCTAAGTCCCCTTTCCATGCAATTTTCTCTTCATCGTTGATGTCTTGGAAACCAGCATGAAGTTTGATGTTTTTCGCTTCATCACCACCGAAGTGCCATGTTGATAGAGGAACACCCGCCGCTTTGTGCATTGCTGCAACTTCTGTGATTACTTTATCTACGAACGTTGCAGATGAATCTAAACATGGGTTAATGAAGCTTTGTTTGTTGTAGAACTGAACCGTTGTTACGTTTGATTCATCCTTTGGATCCATCAGACGGTATTGGTTCGCTTCTTCCATCTTACCTTCAGCAGCAAGACGTGCGTAACGTGCTTCCATTGACATAACTGCTGCACGTGAGTGAGCTGGCATATCGATTTCTGGGATCACTTCAATGTTACGGTTTTTCGCGTAAGTTAAGATTTCTAGGTAATCTTCTGTTGTGAAGTAACCAGAACCAAAGTTATCTGAATCAGCACCAGAACCTAGTTGAGGTAGTAGACAAGAAGTTTCTGTCTCATCAAAACAACGATTACCACCAATATCTGTTAGCTCAGGAAGACCAGGGATCTCTAAACGCCAACCTTCATCATCAGTTAAGTGAAGGTGTAGTTTGTTTAGCTTGTATGCCGCCATTTGGTCAACAGTCGCTAGAATTGCTTCTTTTGAGTGGAAGTTACGAGCGACATCAACCATTACACCACGATATTCAAAACGTGGAGCATCTTCTACGTTTAACGTTGGGATTTCTGAGTTATCTAAACTTACTAGAGCAAGTAAAGATTGTACGCCGTAGAATGCACCCGCTTGGTCAAATGCTACAACTGTAGTTTTGCCTTCAGTCACATCCAATTTGTATGCACCAGATACGCCATCTTTAAATTGTTTCTTATCAACAGAAACTGACACTGGGTATTCACCCGATGTTTCAAGACCAAGCAGCTCTGCTCGTTGATTTAACGCAGCAAGTTGGTCAGCATCAATACCGTTTGCAGTAATAGAGATGCCTTTAGCTAAATCGACAGTTTTGTTCGTTAGTGTTGTTTTTAATGGTGTTGGAATAATGTGAGAAGCCACGTTTTCTTCAACTACATCTGCGTTTTTCTCAAAACGAGTGTTTGCCGTTGCAACAACGTTATTATCAGCAAGAGTACGTTTTAGTTGAACACCAATGATTTCATCTACGTATTCGCCTGTATCTTCTGTATCTAAAGAAATGATATTACGAGCTTCAGCGCCTGGAGCCGTCACAAACGCACCTGGCATAAAGTCAGTTTCAAATAATTGCCAGTATTCAGCGATCAGTGGAATAACCACTTCTTCACCAGCCGCAAAGCCATCAAATTTTTCAGTTGGTTCAAGTTTATGCAAATCACCCGTTACACGAGTAATTTTAAATTGGTCATTTTCAACATCTAAAATTAAACGGATGCTGTGGAAATAAATCGTCCAATCTTTTGAATCAATAGCTTCACCTGTGTTAGTTAGCGTCATGTTTACTTTGTTACATGATGCCCATTCAGCTTGAAGTTCTTTACATGCAAGACCGTCATCAGCACCTTGGTTTGTAATAACTGTGTAGTTAATATCTAGATTTTCAGCTAGTTGATTAACCGCTGACTGCTCAGATGATGTTGATGAACAGCCTGCTAGACCAGCAAGAATTAGGGTTGATAAAAGCGTTTTCTTAAACATGATATACAATTCCATTATGAGTAATTTAATTTCTAATCTGGAATTACAATACGAAACTTTTTTGACTTTACAAATTAAGTAAATCCGCAATTTTGCTCTAAATCACACTTATTTTTATATTTTGCGGTATAAATTATTTTAATGCGATTCACATCAACTTATAACAGAATGCAATTCCATTTATATCTTAAAAATATAATTATCATTATGTGAAGCAAAGCACATTTACTGTTAAGTTGGTAATTATCAATACAAAATTTTACGACAAACGCTGCATATAATTGGTGTTAATAGACTTAATTTACTTTGAAATAAAGTTTTACAACTATATGAAACTTTATTCCAAAATAACTAAATATATTCATAAATTAATTTAAATATCACCGTAATCGATTGCTATCTCAATCTAAAAGAAAACAGATGTAAGCATAGCCATTTTAAGAGATTTACATCACTAAAATAATTTCAAGAAATCACTATTATTACGAATTAGCAAACGACAACACAGGCAAAGTTATGAGCACATTGATTGCAATCGCAATTACCACAGGTATTCTTTCAGGAGTTTGGGGCTGGGTAGCCATAAGCTTAGGTTTATTAAGTTGGGCCGGATTTTTAGGATGTACTACCTACTTCGCCTCCCCTATTGATGGCATTAAAGGTATAGGATTAAGTATTGCGACAAATTTAAGCGGTGTTTTTTGGGCTATGGTGATCATAAAATTATCATCCATGATGAGCTTAGAGATCCTTGGTTATATCATTACTGCCATTGTTGCTTTCTTTATGTGTGCTCAAGCTAAAAAATCATGGCTAAGCTTTATTCCTGGGACCTTTATTGGTTCTTGCGCTACTTTTGCTTCCAATGGGAATTGGCAGCTTGTCATTCCATCATTAATTTTAGGTGTTATATTTGCTTACGCGATGAAAACATCGGGCTTATGGTTAAAAGAAAAACTAGAAACAAACAAATTAATTGAAGCCAGTAAAAATTAGTCACTTTAGTACTATTGATTAGATACAAAAAAGCCTCTTACATATGCGAGTAGTAAGAGGCTTTTTTATTTGTTCTTTATACCAATGTAATAAATGGCTTAAATGCAAAAACGCCGCTTGATATAGCTATCAAGCGGCGTTCTTAAATGTGGCTCCCTTTGCTGGACTTGAACCAGCGACATACGGATTAACAGTCCGCCGTTCTACCGACTGAACTAAAAGGGAACAGATTGTATCTCATAGAGAGAAAAGATGGTGCCGACTACCGGAGTCGAACTGGTGACCTACTGATTACAAGTCAGTTGCTCTACCTACTGAGCTAAGTCGGCACACTTTATCTTTTTACTATCAAGCTATAAGCTCGACAGTGTAATAGTGGCGGAGGGATAGGGATTTGAACCCTAGAAGGGCTATTAACCCTTGCCGGTTTTCAAGACCGGTGCTTTCGACCACTCAGCCATCCCTCCGCGGGACCATCTGAAGCAACTGCCTCATCAAGTGATGTCGCGCATTATAGAGAAAATGAGATCGGGCGCAAGTGTTTTTTGAAAAAAAATGTTTGTTTGATTAAAAAAAAGCCAAACTGATGTAATTTACGCAAAATTGAATGAATTATATCCATTTATCAATTACTTATTAACGATACGCAGTTGCGCCCCTGTTTTTTTGCTTTATATAACTGCTGATCGGCGATTTCTAGTAAAAATTGTTCCGATTTAATAGATTCCGCATTAATCAAAGCAGCGCCAACACTGATACTTACTCTACCATGCGATGAAAATTCATGCGTAATGTTTAAATCATAAATACATTGACGTAATAACTCTGCAGTCTGTCTTAACTGTTCAAGATCGGTATCAAATTGGATTAAAGTAAATTCTTCACCACCATAGCGGTAAACTCTGTCCGTTTTCCTTTGTAAGGTTCTCATTAAAGCTTTAGCGACTCTAATAAGCACCTCATCCCCAGCCGAATGCCCATAGTTATCGTTAAAAAGTTTAAAATGATCAATATCAAATATAATTAATCCAAGATTCCCCTTTAAGCGTTGGCTTTCAGCCCATCGATTTTCTAAATCAAAATCAAACATACGACGATTAAGTAAATTCGTTAATCCATCTAAGGACGCATGTTTCTCTAATAAATCTGATTTAAGTTTAAGCGCAAGTTGGTTACGAATGCGTTTTTGTAAAATAACAGCGTGGAATGGCTTGGTTACGAAATCAACAGCACCAAGATCTAAGGCACGGATTTCATCTTCTATAGATTGATTAACGGTAATAACAATAATTGGAATATTTTTCGTTGCTTCATTATTTTTAAGTTTCTCAATTACCTCAAAGCCGCCCATAATAGGCATATGAATGTCCAATAACACCAAATCTATATGTTCTTGATGGATAACATCCAGAGCTTCTTGTCCATTTGTAACTGAAATACACGTGAATGCCTTTAATAATCGCTGCAATACAAGACGACTCACAGGTTCGTCCTCTGCAATTAAAATTTTTGGTTCAGTTAACATATATCACCTACTTCCATATAAGAACCTCTGTTTCATTGATACCATAATTTTCATTGAGAAAATGTGATTCATAAAAAAATCTTAACTTATTGTTTATAAATGATATATTTTTTATTATTTATCTTCTATAGTTAAAATATGTAAAATCAATGGGTGAATAATAGTGATTAATATTAGCATATTAGAAGAAATGTTTGATGGCGATAAAGAGATCCTTCGCCAATTGTTTGAACTTTATCTAGAAGAACACTCGACGCTTTCAGATACAATAGAAGAACAATATAAAAACAATAAATTACCTGAATTATTTCGCACTTTTCATACCCTTTTTGGGGCATTAAGCAATTTATGTGAAGAAGATATTTTGCCTTTAATTAAAACAATTGAAGTCAGTTGCAAAGACCATGATACACCTCATCAACACTCTATAGAGTCGGTTATCTCTGAACTAGCAAAAATAAAACAACAAATGATGGATTATTTAAATGGTTAACAAAATTCTCCCATACCTTTCAATGTATGGGAGAAGAGTCGAATATAATCTATAAGTTGAAAATCATACTAGGCAATAGCTGACATTTTTTCTCTTTCAATTAACTTCAATGACCAATTTATGATGCTATCAATATCCAATGGTTTACTAATATAATACCCTTGTACATAATCACAACCTAGCTCTTGTAACTCAGAAAACAAATGCTCATCTTCAACACCTTCAGCCACAACATTGCAGCCTAAACTATGAGCAAGATAAATCGTTGATGCAACAATTGCATAATCACTATTACCAATGGCCATATTGCGAATAAAAGATTGATCAATTTTAATTTGATTAAATGCCAGTATTCTTAACAAAGATAAAGACGAATACCCAGTTCCAAAATCATCAATACTAATATAAAAACCTAACTCTGATAGCTTAGAGAGCATTAAGTAAGCCGCATCAACATCTGACATTAAAGCACTCTCTGTTACTTCTAAAATCATACTTGATGGTTCAAGATGCTTATTTGCTACCATATCAAATAATTGATTATATAAATCATCGTCATATAAATCCAATGTTGATATATTGATATGAACTTGAAAATTCAAATTATCATTTCTCAAGCGAATAATATCTAAGGTAACCTGACTCACAACCCATTGAGTTATCCCCTTGATATAATTATTTTTTTCTGCAATCGAAATAAATTTGTCAGGAGGTATCATACTTCCATCTTTTTGTGGCCAGCGAATCAGTGCCTCATAGCCATGTAGCGTTTTATCCATAGTATTTACGATTGGTTGATAATACAGTTCAAACTCTTTATTTGGGATCGCATGAACTAATTTGCTTAAGATGTTCACTTCATCATTAATAGATTGCGCATAATTTTCTGAATAAAAATCTATAACTAAACCTAATTTTTTGGCCTTATAGCAAGCGATATCGACTCGCTTTAGCATTTCATCTACGCAATCAATATCGTCTGAATAAATCACATTACCTATAATTGGCTGGAGAATAAAATTCTTTCCTTTCATTTTAATAGGTTGAATTAATAATTCATACACTTCTAAAGCAATGCTATTGATCTTATCTTTATTCGTTAAATTACCAATGATTAATATTTCATTATTATCATGGAAAATTGATACATTCCGATCATTACGATGTTTCTTAATTAGCAAGGAAGCATAGGACAATATGCTATTAAACGTTTTACCAGAAGAATATTCAATCAATGTTCTATGATTCTGAATCTTAATTTTAGTTAAGTTAAATGGAATACGACTTTCAATTCTACCTTCAATGGCAGTTCTATAAATTTTTGATTTATTTGTAGCGTTATTACGTTGTTCTTGATTACTAATATTTTGTTTTATTTTATTTGTCACTAATATGAAGACAAATGCTAATTGTGTTAAAAATGTAACACTAATTAGCATTGATAAATCTATATTATTTTTTATCCCTTTTTCTAAAAGATAATTCTCAATATAAATAAAACCTATAAAATAAATAAGAAGCAATATAGATGTTAAGATCTTCTTTGAAAGAACATTATTTTTTATAATATCATAAACACCTTTAGATAATAAAACTAAAGAAACAACATTAGCAAACAATAATAATTTCAAAATAACGTCATTATCCATATAAATACAACCTCAACATATCTATGACATTAAAAAAGAATAGTACTAGCCTAAAGCTATTTCTAAATCCAATTTATTTTTCTTAAAAATAGTATTCAATTTAATGAGTGTCTCAGATTGTATTTGTCTTACTCTTTCCTTTGATAGCTCTAAATCTTTACCTAAATCTTCTAAGGTCTTAACTTTGCATCCAAATAGCCCATATCGATTAATAATGATTTCTTTCTCTCTATAGTTAAGTGAATTAATCCAAGAAGATAGATTCTTCTCTAAATTATCTTGAGATAAAGAATTATCGGGTTCCAGAGCTCTATCCTTCGAAGAAAGTTCAAGAAACTTAGGCGGAGTCTCATCGCTACTTGCCGAATGACAAGTAAGCTGACTAGGTATTAAGCTTATGATTTTACTTACTTTAATTTGTTCTTCTTCACAATAAGAGGAAATATCTTTAATTGAAGGTTCACGTTTTAAAGATTTAGATAATTCACGGGCAGCTCTAAGATAAGTATTTAACTCTTTTGTTATATGCACAGGAAGGCGAACGGTTCTAGAATGATTAAAAAGCGCGCTCTCAATAGATTCTCTGATCCACCACACTGCATAAGTTGAAAAACGATAACCTAATTCTGGATTAAATTTTTCTATCGCCTTAATAAGACCTAAATTGCCTTCTTCAATAATATCCAAAATCGCTAAATCTGTTTGATTTCTCGTTCTATATTTATTAGCAACTTTAACAACAAGCCTCAAATTAGATTCGATTAATTTATTTCTTGCTGACATATCCCCTTTTTTATAAAGTCTGCTATAAATCAGTTCCTCCTTTGCTGTAAGTAATTGATAACGATTTATTTCTTTCAAATATATTGAATATGAATCTTTTAATTCCTGCTCTGAACAGGCTTTTATATCTAATTTTGCATAAGCCATAACATGTCCTTGTACCTAGCTGTTTTATATTTATTGTTATCAACTGTTTTTTCAGTTGTAAATAAACTATGGTACAAACACTAACAAGCAGCAATACCGTAAACTATTTTTTATCGAAAAAAAGATAAATTTGTTGTGATGATCACAACTAATTAACACAAAATCTCAATATTAAGACGACAATATATTGACACCTTAATTATTTACAATATAGACAATAGAAATATCATCACAAATCGAAACGACAAAGTCACAATTACATTCAAATATCATTTAGAGTAATAACTTAAACCTTTCCCTAACCAACTTTAAAATAAATTAATAATTGATATTAAGAACAATAACCTGCACATAAAAACAAACAATAATTATCTGTTTTTCTATTTTTTATCCTATGCTTTAATCATAAGTCTTCATTTAGGCTCTTAGAACAAGGATTGTTTATGGCGCTACTGAATCATTTTTCTATTAAATCAAGGGTTTTAATCATTACTTTTACTCCCTTACTTCTTCTATGCTTATTTTCAAGTAAAGAAATCTATCATCAAATAAAAAACATCCACAACCTAAACTCTATCCAGAATAATTTAGAGTTAAATAAGCTATTATTTTCCTACACGAATTCAATGCATTTTGAACGAGAAAACTTATTGTTTAGTGGAAACAGTTCGGCAATAAAAACAAATACCGACGTTTACATAAATACCATGTTGCTCAAAACAACGAATGCAGATTCTGCAGAATTACATAATGCTATCAACAATTTAGACCGTATTTCCAGTGAAAATAACTCACTAAATGACATCATCAATCGTTCTGAATTACAAATGAGCAACCTTAGTAAGGTGTATAATATTTTAACTAAAAAAAGCACAATAACTCAGTTCGATAACATTAAGGAAAAACTAGCTTTATTACACAGAGTAGAACTAATCAACTATTGGGCCTTAAATGAAAATTGGTATACTCAATTAAGTTTCCAATCACCATCTCAACAGATTAAAAAGCAAATAGATCGCTTTTATTATCAACAACTTTTATATTCACAAGAACTAAATCAAGTTAAAAACTTCAATTTAGATCTTCAAGAATTGAAAAAAGCATTTAGTACAAAAGAAGCATCTCAAATCAACATCGATAACTATTTATCTCTTACTAAAACGGCCGTTAATACTACCTTATCTGAATTAAATCAAGAGGTTAAAAACGAATTACAACGTCATCAGATAATAGTTGCTAGCCATATCATTTTACTCATCTCTGTATTTTCGTTCATTTCTATTATTGGCGTATCTCTATCATCACGAATTCGCTCCTATTTAAAATCAATATATTCGTCAATGAGTAAGATAGAAAGAAGTCATGATTACAGTATAAAACTGCCTACAGATGGGAAAGATGAACTCTCCTTTTTTTCAAGAAAGATTAATAAATTAATTACTAAACGTAGCGAAAATGAAGAATCTCTCATTTTCGCTAAAGAAGAGGCTGAGAACTCAAACCAGGCCAAGACAACATTTCTTGCAAATATGTCACATGAAATAAGGACTCCTCTCAACGGAATCATAGGAATGTCGAGTGTTCTAGCTGAAACCAAACTCAGTCCTATTCAACTGGATTACCTCAATACAATAGAAACGTCATCACAAACTTTGTTAATTTTAATTAACGATATTTTAGATTTATCCAAAATTGAAGCTGGAAATTTTGCAATTTATACTCAACCAACCAATATACGTGAAATTATATTTGATACCCTTTCAATTGATATCGCAAAAGCAACGGAAAAAAATCTAGATTTACATATTTATATTTCTCCAAATGTACCAAATTATCTCACTCTTGATGAACATAGAATAAAACAAGTTTTAATGAACTTAACATCTAATGCGATGAAGTTTACACCAAAAGGGTTTATTTCTATTTCTATCGATTTTTCATTTTTAATGGGGAATAAGGGATGCTTAACCATCTCAGTCAAAGATTCAGGTATTGGTATCAATACAAATATTAAAGAAAATATACTTAATCCATTTACGCAAGGCGACAGCTCCATTACTCGACGATTTGGAGGTACAGGACTGGGGTTAACAATTACCAATCAACTTATAGACCTAATGGGAGGAACTCTCGATATTGAATCAGAGCCTGAAAAAGGAAGCTGTTTTTCTTTTCGCCTAAAAACCGATATTGTTAATAAAAAAATCCAAGCACCAGAAAAGCTTAAACAGCTAACGTTCATATTAATTGATGATAATTCAGGATTATCTAAGCAATTAATTCAAGAACTACATCGCTATCATATTAAAAACATAATTATAAAAAAAGCAACTGACAAAATTACTATTTTTGATAGTAGTAAAGCGATTATCTTATACTGTGTAACTAGCTGCCTAGAAGAAAACTGCCGAGATAAATTAATCAAAATTCATAACCAGCATTTAAATACGCCTTTAGTTCTTGCTCAAAAACACAAACGTCGAATCAGTGCACTGGATTCAATTATTGATGGATTAGTTACTTTCCCAATTTTAGGGCATCGTTTTATTAAAACTTTGGAAAATTCATTAAGTATCCATTTAGAAAACTTAGAATCTATCAACAATATACTCTATTCCAGTTCTTTAAGTTCGACAGAATCAAAGGGAGTAAAAAAATTAAACAAGGAACATATACTCATTGTTGAAGATAATCTTGTTAATCAAAAAGTGGCTTCTTTGTTTCTTGGTAATTCAGGATACACTTTTGATATAGCAAATAACGGACAAGAAGCTGTTGAAAAATTCACGGACAGCAAGGCATACAACATCATTCTTATGGATTGTATGATGCCTATAAAAGATGGATTTACAGCAACAAAAGAAATCCGAAAAGTAGAAAAAGCACAAAAAAGAAGGAAAATTCCTATCATCGCTTTAACTGCCAGTATCCTAGATCAAGATATATCCAAATGCTATGAATCAGGGATGGATGACTTTATTGCAAAACCTTTCAAAAAAGAGATTTTATTAGAAAAAATTATGACAATAAAATAAGGATAATGCATGACTTCGGCTTTTAACCCAACATCGGGAACTCTCAATCTGTCAAACTTCGATATACTGATCGTCGATGATTGTCAGATATCGTCCATGTATTTATTTCAATTAATCAAACAACTTGGTTTTACACAAATAGATAAAGCTTACTCATATCAAGATGCCATAAAATGCTGTGCAAAAAAAAGATACGCATTACTCTTCATCGATTTTCATCTTGAACAAGCAATTAATGGTTCAGAATTACACGATTTACTCAAAGAAAAAGGGTTTGTATCTCCCTATGCAAGAGTCATTACTGTATCTGGAGATAACACAACACAAACAGTTATTGGGACACTTTCAAAAGGACGAGGAGATTATTTATGTAAACCAATAAATAAAGCTACACTACAAAAAAAAGTACAAAATGCCTTTTCTGAATATCAACTTTTTAAAAAGCTATATAAACTTTTAGAACAACATAAACATGAAGAGCTATTGTCCACAGCAGTGTCAATCGCTGCTCATAAAAATATAGTTGAACTCGACCTGTTTCTTATTGATTTTCTCTATGAACACGATAAAAACCTTCTGTTAAAGCTGACATATGAAACAACGTTTAGTAATAGAAAAAACTACATTCTGGCGCGTTTAAAAGTACAAAACGAAAAAAAATTAATGCAGCCACTTAGCTTAATAGAGGCAACAACACAACTTTGCGAAAAGCATCCATTATTCGTTCAAGCGTTTGATTTTTTGAGTTTATTACAAACAAATATTCAACATTATGAAGAATCATTAAACTCAGCTTTAAATGCATTAGCTTTAACAACAAGATCTCCACACCGTTCACTATCCGTATTAAAGTTATCTTTAATATGTAATGACAAAAGTGAATTTCTAAAAGCAAGCCACCTACTTGCAAGTCATTTACCTATTGCTTCTCCGAGTTGGTGTTCTTATCTATCTGAATGTTTGAGTTATTTTAATAGTTACATTCAACAAACCACATCAGAAATAGATAAAAAACAATTAATTTTAGAGCAAAAAAACTTCGTACGTCGTTGTGAGTACCGTCTAACTGACAAACAAAAAGTGCAGCTAAATATTTTATACAATTACTCAATAAGTAAACGTTTAATTGAAGAGGGGCATATAGCAAAAGCGAAAAGATTAACCTTAAGAGCCACCACCTCATTTTATGATAACCTGCACCAACTCAATACTATTGTATTGATCGAATTAGTATATTTACTTTCTTTTTTTGGTGAGCTTTGGCTTATGACTAAGGTCAATGCTGTATTGAAAACAAAAACAAATTTAGATAATTATTGCCGCGATTGTCTTAATACATTAAAGAATGATGCTGAGTTAATTCAATCTATAGCTCACTTATCCGTTACAGTAGAAAAACTTTCAGGCCTTGAAATTGAACAACCAACATTTGATCAACTGTCGAGTGAATTGCAACGTCATCCCTACTCTTCTGAATTGTGTATTAGTTTTTTAGAAAAAATTATTAAATTAAGCCAAGATCTTCCTAATAATTTAAACAAAACAATAGATTTAATTAACGAAATGCCACTTTCATTAGAGCTAAATCTACGTCGAGATACGATATTAAAACAATTACATGCTCATATAGATATTAATAATGAATTACCATCGCAAGCATTTAACTCTTCTTTACCCCAGAAGATCCCTCTATTATTGCAGATAGAAAACTCAAATAATTAATATAAAGAAGCCACGTAGTACTACGTGGCTTTTGAATTGCTCACATCAATAATTTTTCTTTTATAATCAAAAGTATAAATTTCATACTTTTCACTAAAGTGTAGTGTTCAACTAATATTGGCTAAATGATTCTCCATTTGTTCTTTTATGTTATTTAATCCTTCGACAATTGTGTTTATTGTATCTTTATTTGGCCTACTTTCTGTTTTCGCTGCTGCTTCAACCTCTTGTATCGCCGATAAAATATCCATCTCACATAAATTCCCTAAAGCACCTGAAAGCGAATGTGCAGTATGAAATAATCCTGATAAGTCATTTGCTTTATATTGTTCGAGTATGGTGTCTCCCATTGCGGCATTATCGACAAGATATAATTCAAACACTTGTTGAGTTATTTCTTTATCGCCATCGAACATTTCTTCTAACATTTCTATATTAATCACTGTCACTAACCTATTAATTCAACACATATAATTATTATAGGACCGACCATCTATGCCCCAAATAGACTGCTATAAAAACCACAAAAACAAATAGTTACATAGTTTATGAGGGTGACATTACGCCACCCTTTTAACACTTTAATTAAATTGACGTATCAATATCATTGCTGTGCTCGGTTCCAGTTTGAGAATCTGAATCGAAGCTTCCAGAGTCGTCCGTGAAGTCAACACCTTGGTCTTGACCACCCGCACTTGTCCAGTCGCTGCCACCTGATTCCATACCTGCCATATCAGGTTGCTGCTCTTGGGTAGAACCTTGCATAGTGTATTGATCATCGACCTCAACTTCAATAGAACCACTAGCACCCTCTATTGAGCTACCCAACTCGTCGTAACCTTGGAATTGGATTTCGCTAGTGCCTTCATAACCTTCAGGAAGCTCTACCGATACCGACTGCTCCAAGTTACCACTGATTGTGAAGCTACCATCACCGTTATCCAGCGCGTTACTCACAGTTGAACCTTCAGGTAAGCCAGACATTTCAGCGTAATCAACCGACTCATTACCACTCACCTCATCTGGAATCGAGATAGAAATAGTATCGCCCGGTGCCGCGGTTACATCTGCAGCACTGTCTTCAGTTTCACCTTCAGTATCTTGAGCTTGGTCATCAGCTTGTTGCGCGACTTCTACTTGCTGCTCTTCTGTTGCTTGAGCAACTTGTACTTGTGGTTCATCACTCTGTGCTGAGTCATCGGTCACTTGGATGCTCAAGCTATGGCTCGATACTTCACCACCATCGTTAACATCGACATTCATCGCTAAGTTGCCATCGAAGTCTTCATTTGGCCAGTATGTCCACTCACCTTCGCCAGACTCAGCGAAGAAGCCGGCATCGTTCGCGTCTGCAACATCAACAACTTGTGCGGTATCGCTAACACCTAACTCATCCACCAGCTGAGACTCTGTGATAGTTAGTGAGCCATCTTCAGCTAGGGCATAACCTTCACTTGCTGCTTCATCGCTAGCTTGGATATCCACATTGAAGAAGCTTTCGATGCGATTCTCGCCATCGGTTGCTATAAACCCAACTTGAACATCTCCGGTGTAATCTTCAGCAGGTGTGAATTGATAGTTACCTTGGTTATCGCTCTCAATTACGCCCTGACCTTCCATCAAGCTCACTGACTCAATGCTCAAGCTATCGCCTTCTGCATCGCTCAAGTTCGCTAACATGTCTTCGTCAGTGAACGACAAGGTTGCATCCGCTGCGATTTCCGTCGTTGTGATGCTGTTAACTTCTGGTGTTGCATTCTCTTGTGAATCGCCCTCTTTCACGACCACGCCCGTTTGCTCATCATGAAGCACACCATCTTTATCGACCACGTAAGCAATGTCTGCTTCGCCAGTAAAGCCCGGTGCTGGTGTGAACGTCCAAGTTCCATCGCCATTATCGACAATCTCACCTTGGCTGCGGTCGGCAAGATGAACCAGTTTCACTTCATCATCACTGTCAGCATCCACATTCTCAGCCAACCCTATTAGGTCGTCCGCCGTTAGGATGATTGAATCACCCGCTAGGGTTTCGAAATCACCTGAATCGATGCCATCTTCAAACGCTTCTGGCTCATCTCCGTAATCAACCGTTGTTGCGCTTACGGTTACGAAGAACTCACCATGGAAGTCTTCAGGCGGCGTCATTTGAATGTTTGAGATATCCCAGTCGAACAGGTCGATGTATTGACCCGGTTCAGTGATCATCACGGTATTCACACCATCAGTTACCTCGAATCCAACAGGGAAGCCTGTCATCACCAAGTTACTTAGTGTTTCTGAATCATCGACTAGACCAACGTTCAGTCCCAAGTGACCCGTTTCATCTTCACCGAACACTAATGGACCATCATGGTCGGTTGTAATAACCGCACCATCTGCGACAGGGCGTACAAACACAGGAACATCAAGAACCGTTTCAAACTCACCGTCACTCACGATCACTTGTAGGTCAGAAACACCGGCGAAGTCGCCTGTTGGTGTAAATGTCCAAGTACCATCACCATTGTCTGTGACTTCTCCGCCATCTTCACCGTCTGCAGTGATAATGCGAGAAACAACAAGGTCAGCAGTATCAATGTCACCGAACAAGTTCATCAAGTCGCCAGCATCGAAGGTGAACGCACCATCTTCGTTTGTGGTCATCATTGCGTTACCGACATTAAACGGTGCGTCGTTAACAGGAATAACATTCACATTCAGCGAACCATCAACCACTTCTTCTCCATCAGTTGCTTGATAACCTAGTTCTACCAAGCCATTAAAGTCTTGAGTAGTCACTAAGTGATACATGCCGTCTGGCTGCTGAGTTAAGGTTGCATTGGCTGGGGCACGAACCGTGATGCTCTCAATACTGATCTCGTCACCATCTAGATCCGTCACTTGATCCGCGATATAAGCTGGGTCAATCACCATGACCACATCTTCTTCACCTTGCATCTCAATGGTTGGTGCCTCAGGCGCATCATTCACTGGCGTAACATCGATGTTGCCGTCGACTGAAATGGTGTCTTGGCCATCGCTAACGTTAAACGTCATTGGCACATCGCCATTAAAATTTTCGTTAGGTGTAAATGACCAAGTACCATCTTCGTTGTCTAGCAACTCTCCCAAGCTTGGGTCGATTTGTAGACCAGAAGCTGACAGCTCATCTGCAGTGTTATCGATATCGGTAGCTTGAGCTAACAGCATGTCTTGTGTGATAAGAATGGTGCTATCTTCAGCTGTGGTTAAGTTCACATCCTCTGATTCAGGTCCATCATTCACAGCCAGAACTTCGATACCTGCCGTAGTTGTTGCAGTAGCACCGTCATCATCGGTCACGACCACATCTAGGCTGATATCACCATTAAAGTTCTCGTTTGGCGTGAAGGTCACAGACCCATTGTCATTTTGAACCAAGGTGCCATCAGAACCCGAGTAAGACACGCTTTCAAGCGACACTTCACCATCAACATCAGAGCTATTAGCAATTAGCTGCTCTGGGCTGATTGTGATGGTGCCATCTTCATGCATTTGGTAAGACGTAGCGCCCGCAACCGGAGCGTCATTAACATCCGTTACCGTTACATCAATATTGGCATCGACTGTCTCTGTGCCATCAGTCACTGTAAAGCCAAGGTTTACATCACCATTGAAGTTCTCGTTCGGAACAAAGCTATAAGTACCGTCACCGTTGTCAGTAAACACGCCCTCTGCGCCCGTGTAGGAAACATCGACGACTGAAAGCTCATCACCATCAATATCAGAGGCAGCTGCAAGCAGTTGCTCATCTGTAAAAGTAAGTGAACCGTCCTCTTCAATGGTGTAAGCGACATCTTCAACAATCGCGATATCATTCACTGGATTCACAGTAAGATCGGCAGTTGCAATAACCGTTTCAGTACCATCAGAAAGCTCGAAGCTTAAGTCAATATCGCCATTAAAGTCAGCATCCGGTGTTATGGTAAATGAACCATCATCGTTTACCGTAACCATAGCGTTATCACCTGCGGTTAGGTTCGCAGCCGTAAGGTCATCACCATCCACATCTGATGCTTGTGCCAACAATTGATCTTGACTTAGAGTGATTGAACCGTCTTCATCCACTGAATAAGCCAAATCACCAGACACAGGTGCATCGTTTACTGCAATAACATCAATGGCCGCTGTCGTTTGAGCAGTAGCACCGTCTTCATCTGCAACGGTGACATCTAGGCTGACATTGCCATTGAAGTTTTCGTTTGGTGCGAAGCTGTAAGTACCATCACCGTTGTCGATAAAGATACCGTCTGTGCCAGAGTAAGAAACATCGCTAACGGACACATCACCTTCGATGTCTGAGCTATTCGCAAGAAGCTGAGCATCAGAAATCGTGATCACGTTATCTTCATCAACGCTGTAGGTTGTTGACCCAGCAACTGGTAGGTCATTAACGGCAATAACGTCGATGCCTGCCGTTGTTTCAGCGGTTGCGCCATCTTCATCCATAACAGACACATCAAGGCTGATGTCACCGTTAAAGTTTTCATTTGGCGAGAAGGTATAAGTACCATCACCATTATCCGTGAATACACCATCAGTGCCGCTATAGCTTACATCACTGACAAACACTTCCCCTTCAACATCTGAACTGTTCGCCAGAAGTTGTGCATTGCTTAGGGTGATACTGCCGTCTTCTTCAACGCTGTAAGTTGTAGAACCCGCTACCGGTACGTCATTGATTGGAATAACTTGAACATCAATGTTCGCCGATACAACCTCAGTACCATCACTGACAGCATAAGTTAGGTCGACATTACCATTGAAGTTCTCGTTTGGAGCAAAGGAGTAAGTACCATCACCGTTATCCGTAAACACTCCATCAGTGCCTTCGTAATTAACCGACTCGACAGAAAGGTCATCGCCGTCAATATCCGTTGCACCAGCCAATAGCTGTTCATCAGTAAAGGTCAATGACCCATCTTCGTTAATGGTATAATTATGGTCGTAAATAACAGAAAGGTCGTTGACTGCTGTTACGGTTACATCTAGTTCGGCTGGAGTAACCCCACCGTTGCCATCATCCACGTTATAGCTAATCGAGAATTCACCATTGAAGTTCTCTTCCGGTGTAATAGTATATGTACCGTCACCATTATCAGTGATAAGTGCATTCTCAATTGAGATATCTCCAACACTTGGTTCGTTACCACTCACATCATCAGAATCATCACCTTCATCGGTGGTTAACAATTCAGAGATATCAATGCCATTCTCAGCGGCTAGCGCCTCTTCTATCGTTGGTAAATCAAACGCATTCTCGCTACCTACATCTTGACTTGGAACAATAATGCCATTCACGATATCGAATACATGCCAATGTTCACCTGTTGGATTGTCAGGTAAATCTGGGGTAAAGGTCTCAACCAAAGTATTACCAACAAACACCTGAACCTGCACATCTTCAACACCATCTACATCCCAACTTCTATTGGTGTAGTTGTGCACTGAGTAGTGCATGTCAGCATCTTGATAATTTGGAATCGTGATAGTTTCAGGGCCACCGCCATTTGTGTCATCAACATCTTGCTGAACGATATTCCCTTCACCAAGATCGTGACTCATGTCGCGGTAGTAAATATGGTCTAATTCCCCTCCAGACTCCGTATCGTAAAGCCATAGGTGATTATCCATATCTCGAGGGTTTTCACCCCAAGTCACTACGATGCGCATATCCGTTTCTTCAAGTACTTCAGATATTGCGGTTACGCCACCATTAACATCTTCGCCCGCAGGAACAAGGAAGCTGCTCGTAATAGAACCTTCTTGCTCAATAGTAACGGATCCTTGGTTAACGATAGGACCACTAACAGAGTAGTTACCAGACGGATCTGTCACTGTTGTATATGAATGACCTGCGCTGTCAGTTAGTGTCACATCAGCACCTGCGACTGGATTACCAGTTTCAGCATCCAACACCGTACCGGTTACGGTTGTTTCATCCCCTTGCTCTTCGATAATTGCGGTCATGTCATCGTCTTCGATGTCAGTCGCGAATTGTAGGAGTTCTTCTTGAGTAATAGTGTATGAACCATCTTCTTCAATGGTTATCGCCACATCAGCAGAAACAATGGGCGCATCGTTAACTGGATCGACCGTTAAACCTAAGTTAGCCGCAATTGGCGTGTCACCATCACTAATGCTGTAGGCAACATCGATGTAGCCATTGAAATTCTCGCTTGGAGTGATTGAGAATGTACCATCACCATTATCGACAATCGTCGCATTGTCTCCTACTAAGGTTAAGTTGGAAGCTACAAGCTCATCACCTTCAATATCAGCAGCATTCGCAAGTAACTGCTCCTGCGTGATAGTAATGATGTTATCTTCATCAACATTAGCATAAACATCATCGCTGGTTGGTAGGTCATTGATTGGGTTAACCGTTAGATCGGCGTTTGCCACAATTGATTCAGTACCATCGGAGATGTCGAAACTTAGGTCGATGTTGCCGTTGAAATCAACATCTGGTGTGACCGTAAAGGTACCATCGCCATTATCAACAACAGTTGCGTGATCTCCTGCACTTAAGTTACTTGCCGTTAGGTCATCGCCATCTACATCCGATGCTTGAGATAACAATTGCTCTTGAGTCAGAGTAATCGAACCATCTTCATCAATACTGTAAGCTAAATTGCCCGATACCGGTGGATCGTTGATTGGCAGAACATCAAGACTTGCTGTCGTCGCAGTCGTTGCACCATCTTCATCCACAACGACGACATCAAGGCTAACTTCGCCATTAAAGTTCTCGTTTGGAGAGAAGGTGTATGTGCCATTACCGTTGATTTCAAGCACACCATCACTACCACTGTAAGTCACGCTATCAATCGCCACTTCACCTTCGATATCCGAAGTGTTAGCTAAAAGCTGCTCGTTGCTGATCGTAATAGAGTTGTCTTCATGAACGGTGTAAGACGTGCTACCAGCGACTGGTGGATCGTTCTCTGGTGTCACGCTAACATCAATGTTAGCTTGAACTGTATCTGTGCCATCTGACACATCAAAGCTGAAGTTCACATCACCATTGAAGTTTTCATTTGGTGAGAAGCTGTATGTGCCGTCACCATTATCGGTTAGAACACCATCTGTACCAGTGTAGGTCACTCCTTCAACACTTAAATCGTCTCCTTCAATATCCGTAGATCCAGTTAATAGATCTTGATCTGTGAAGGTTAATACACCATCTTCGTTGACTATGAACGCTTGGTCTTGTGCTTCTGGACCATCGTTCACTGGTGAAACCGTTAACTCAAGGTTGGTAGAGACAATATCATCACCATCAGACACATCAAACCTAAAGCTAACATCGCCATTGAAATCAGCATCTGGCGTTAATGTGTACGTACCATCACCGTTATCGGTAATAGTCACATTGTCATCATCGGTCGCTAAGTTAAGTGCTGTTAGTTGATCGCCATCTAGATCACGAGCATTAGCTAACAAGTCTTCTTGGGTAATGATGATAGAGCCATCTTCTTCTACTGTTGCAGCAACAGGCAGAGCTTCAGGTGCGTGCTCAATGTGCGCGCCTGTCGCATTAATGTAGATGGTTTGAGATACCGTTTCAGAGTCATCATTTGATAGCTCTGTTGCGGTTGCGGTTACATGAACTTCAAACTGTTCGTTAAAATCTTCTGGGAGCTGGATTTGTAGTGCATTTTCGATAGCCGTTGTTGGTAAGTTCACCGTACCATCAGAGCCAACTGTCACTTCACCGCTGTAGATTTGGCTGTTCACTTCACCCACATCGATTGTGAAGTTGAAATCTGTGTAGTCAGCATCACCGCCGCCATACAAATCTTCAAAGCCGTAAACCAGTTCACCATCTTCATTAATCGTCGTGCGAGTATGCTCAATGCCATCTTGGTTTAGCTGAGCGCTTGAACCACCATGGAAGATCGCATCACCATTTTGTCCTTGAATCACGGTTTCGGTTCCATCTGCCGCAACGAAGACAAGTTGAGGATCAACCGTATCCATGTTCGCAGGCGAGCCATCTGCAGCACGGAACTCGTACTGACCGCCTTGCATCGCATCAAAGTCGTTGTGCTGATACCCGTTTGGAATCAAAAATAGGTTAAAGCTTTCCCCTTCCGCAACTTGGAAACTGAACTGATCTTGCCCTGGAACAAGGTCCCCACCACCGCTAACTTGTGATGCATTTTCGTAAACGACTTCAACACCCGTGATATTACCGTCTTCGTCAACTTTATAATAACCCGCTGTATTTTGATAACCCGCGGTTTCGCCCTCAAACGTCACCGTAATTTCAGTATCGCTATAACTAGTGATACCGTTATCTTGGTCATTAAGCACACCTTCATTATCATAGCTAATTACGGAACCTTCTGGCACACCATCAACCGTTACTGTTAGTGTTTCTGATAGATCTTGGTCTACCAGTGCAGCCGCAATATTAAGCTCAACAATGCCGCCTGGCTCAACCAAAATAGCTTCATCATCAACGTTGATACCATCTCCATCCGTAATAACTAAGTCAGGCGAATCCGCAACTGCCTCAATGTGGATGTAAAGGTCTTGCTCCACCTCATCCGTACCGTCTGTCACAGTAAAACTGAACTGCAGATCACCACTGAAATGCTCTTCAGGAACGAAACTAAACGTACCATCACCATTGTCGGTGACTGTACCTTCATCACCAGAGTAATTAATGCTGGTCACGCTTAGGTCGTCACCATCAATATCAATCGCACCGCTCAACAGATCTTCTTGTGTGAACAGGATGCTGCCATCCTCTTCAATGTGGTAGATGCCTGGAGCAACAATTGGAGTGTCATTCACCGAATTCACGGTCAATGTCATGTCGTTAGACGTGCTCAACTCACCGTCGCTCACCTCATAAGTGAATACGATATCACCGTTGAAGTTCTCCGAAGGTGTCACCGTGTAAGTGCCATCGCCATTGTCTACGATGCTTGCATTTGGATCGTTAGTTTCAAGCGAGCTTGCAAACAACTCATCGCCATCTTGGTCACTCGCGCTCTCCAACAGCATCTCTTGTGTAACGAGGATTGAACCATCTTCGTCGACATCTGCCACCATTGGCGTCGCTTCTGGCGCATCATTAACGAACTCAACTTTTAGGTTAATGTTTGCGGCAACCACATCAGTGCCATCGCTCACATCAAACGCTAAGTCAATATTACCGAAGAAGCCCTGTTCTGGTGTTAATGTATAAGTACCATCGCCATTGTCTGTTACTTCTACCGTGTCGCTTGCGCTCGTCACATTCACAACTGACAGTTCATCGCCTTCGATGTCTGTTGCTTGTGCCAATAATTCAGCTTCGGTAATCGTAATCGCTTGACCATCTTCCGTAGTGAAAGACATATCAGGCACATCTGGTGCATCATTAATTGGATTTACAGTTAGGTTGAGGTCAGCTGCAACTGTCTCGATGGCATCAGTCACATCGTAAGTAAACTCAATCTCACCAAAGAAGTCAGCACTTGGCGTGATTGTGAAGCTTCCATCTGAGTTTTCTACGATTACCGCATTTGGATCGTTGGTTGCTAAGTTAACCGCTTCAAGGTTATCGCCATCAACATCGGTTGCATTCGCTAACAGATCCTCTTGAGTGATAGTGATTGAACCATCTTCATCAACTGCAGCTTCAATTGGACCACTAACCTCTGGACCTTCGTTGACAATTTCAACGTCAACTGTTGCAGTGCTTGGTACGCTCGCTTGACCATCACTGATATTGAAAGTCAGATTCACTTCACCATAGAAGTCTTCTGCAGGTTCGAAGGTAAAGGTATTATCACCATTATCCGTTAAGGTACCTTGCGTTTGGTCTGCAAGTAATAGGTTTTCGACATGAAGAATATCGCCATCAACATCGGTCGCACCAGACAATAAGTCTTTCGCTTCAATGATTATAGAGCCATTTTCAAGCATTTGGGTGTGTAATGGCTCACCCGGAATCGGCACATCATTGACAGGTACAACTGTTAAGTCTAAGTGCGTTGCAACTTCATCAGTACCATCAAACACCTTGTAGTCGATGTCGATTTCACCATTGAAGTTTTCATTCGGCATGAAGGTAAACGTACCATCGCCATTATCAACTAGCTCACCGTTGTCACCACCGTAAGTGATGTCAGAAATAGACAGCGTATCGCCTTCCACATCTGTGGTGTTCGCTAGCAATTCATCCGCACTGAACGTGATACCTTCATCTTCGTCTGTCGATAGAACAATCGGGCCAGAAACGATTGGCGCGTCGTTCACCGATTCGAAGTTGATATTGATGATGTTGCTGTCGGTTAGCTCACCATCGGTAACTTGGTAACCGAGCTCGATTTCACCGTGAAAGTTTTCATCCGGAGTTACCGTCCAAGTACCATCACCATTATCGGTGAGTGTTGCATGCTCTGAGTTTTCCCCCACTAGCTCTAGGTTTTGGATATCTAGATTATCACTATCAATATCAGATGCTTGCGCCAACAGTTGCTCTTCAGTGATAATTACAGAAGCAAAATCGGTTGAGCCAGCCGTATCAATCGTGATATTTGGAAGCTCTGCCGTTAATTCAATCTCACTGTCACCTTCATGAATATTTAAGTTAATCGTTTCAGTGATTTCTGAGCCGTCTACACCAATCGATGTGAACACCGCCTCATCATGACAAGTTTGTGATATCGTCATGTTTTGAACAACGTAAGTGCCATTACCTTGTACGGTACCCAGTTCAAAGTAAGACACTGGTTGGTCAACGGTTAGTGTGTAGTCTGTCTCGAAAGTACCACGATCTTCTTTGTGATAAGTCATCGAGTCAATCATGTCACCATCTTCATTGAAGGCGCGGATCTCAACTTCAGTAAAGTGGCGTGACTCTTCCATGAACCAACCACCAAGACCATCTAGGTGGAAGCTAATTTCATTGATATCTTGACCTTCAACAGAAATAGTCAGCTTCTCATCACCACTCAAACCTTGACGATCAGTATCACCAATACCGTGACCAATATGTGTATTACCGTTCCACGCACCAAGAGGATCATCGTTACTTTGAACAGTAACAGTCAAATCACCATCTGAAAATTGACGAGTATATGGATCAACTTCTGTGCCCCAATCATCTACGCTCGCATTGTCATCGAAGGTACCAATTTGTGTCGTATGCGTACCATTTGCTAAAGCATCTTCACTTGGAACAAAACGTACTTCTGTGTCGGCAGGAACTTCTTGCCCTACTTCCAAAACTACCCACTCATCATTTACATTGGCTTCGATGATGCCGTTTTCTGGCGCTTGATCTAAACGTAATGTTGGTTCTTCACGAAGTGTCACACCAACTGTTTGGTCTTCTTGTGCTTGAATGAAGATTTCATCGCCCGCTTCCGGTGCATCGTTGACAGGGTTAACTGTCAAGTCGAGTGTCGTCAGAACTTCATTTTCACCATCATTGATATTGTATGTGAAGTCCAATTCACCATTGAAGTTTTCGGTGTGCGTGATGGTGAATGAACCATCGTCATTAGCAACAATGGTCGCGTCTGGATCGTTGGTTTGTAGGTTAGTTGCTGTTAACTCATCACCTTCAACATCGGTTGCATTTGCAAGCAATTGCTCTTGAGTAATAGTAATGGCGTTATCTTCGTCTACCTCAGCCTGAATGCCCGAAGTTTCAGGTCCATCATTCACACCAATAACATCGATACCAGCAGTTGTTGTTGCGGTTACACCGTCTTCGTCAACCACAACAACGTCAAGTGAGATGTCACCGTCGAAGTTTTCATTTGGCGTAAAGGTGTAAGTACCATTACCATTATCAACAAAAGAGCCGTCATCACCGGAGTACGTTACTCCAAATAATGATACATCGCCTTCGACATCGGAAGAGTTTGCCAATAGTTGCTCACCACTGATGGTGATTTGGCCATCTTCTTGAACGGTGTAAGATGTCGACCCCGCTACCGGAGGATCATTCTCTGGTGTCACGCTAACATCAATAACAGCTGGTGTTGAATCAGTACCGTCAGAAACATCAAACGAGAATTGAACATCACCATTGAAGTTCTCGTTTGGTGCAAAGCTGTATGTGCCGTCACCATGGTCACTAAGAACACCGTCTGCGCCTGTGTAGAGCACGTTTTCAATCGTCAGTTCATCACCATCAATATCCGACGCGCCTGCAAGCAGGTCAGCATCGGTGAAGAGTAACGTTCCGTCTTCTTCAATCGTGAACTGTTGATCTTGCGCTTGTGGCAAGTCATTAACCGGATTCACGGTAATATCTAGGCCAACTTGAACCGAACCACCATCGTTATCGATGATATCGAAGTTCAGATCTAGGTCACCGTTATAGTCTGCGTTAGGTGTAATGGTATAGCTGCCATCATCATTGTGTTGGATGGTCGCATTTTCATCGGTAGATAAATTGATAGCTTCTAAGTTGTCGCTATCGATATCACCAGCTTGTGCTAGCAGTTGCTCTTGACTTAGCGTTATAGAGCTATCTTCATTGATAGTGTAAGCTAAATCACCTGATACTGGCGCATCATTGATTGGCAATACGTCAACATTGATGACAGTTTCAACTTCTTCGCCGTCTTCATCACGAATAGTGACATCAAGCTGAACTTGACCATTAAAGTTTTCATTCGGAGCGAAGCTGCAAGTGCCGTCACCATTAACTGAGAAGATGCCGTCAGGACCATCGTAGTTAATACCAACAAGCTCAACACCCCCTTCAACATCCGATGCATTAAGTAACACTTGAGACTCATTGAAAGTAAGTACTGAGTCTTCATCAATGGTGTAAGACGTTGTGCCTGCAACTGGCGGATCGTTCACTTCAAGAACATTGATACCAGCGGTCGTCGCGTCAGTCACTCCATCTTCATCAGCAACAACCACATCGAGTAGAATTTCACCGCTGAAGTTCTCATTTGGTGAGAAAGTGTAAGTGCCGTTACCATTGATTTCAAGGACACCGTCACTACCAGAGTAAGTCACGCTATCTATGGATACATCACCTTCAATATCGGAAGATGTTGCCAATAGTTGTACATTAGAGATGGTAATCGAATTATCTTCATTCACCGTGTAGGACGTTGAACCCGCAACTGGCGGATCATTCTCAGGAGTAACACTAACATCAATATTTGCTGACACCGTATCGATACCATCAGATACATCGAAGCCGAAGTTTACGTCTCCATTGAAGTTCTCATTGGGCGCAAAGGTGTACGTACCATTACCGTTATCAGTAAGGATACCGTCGCCACCATCGTAGGTCACACTTTCAACGGTTAGGTTGTCCCCTTCAATATCCGTTGCACCAGCAAGAAGATCAGCGTCGGAGAATACAAGAGTTCCGTCTTCCTCAATTTCAAACGTTTTATCTTCAGGTGCGGGGGCATCATTAATAGGACGAACTGTTAGAGCTATTGCGCTACTTATGGTTTCTTGCCCATCACTAATATCAAAAGTAAGGTCAAGTTCGCCATTAAAATCTGCTGAAGGAACAACGGTAAAAGTACCATCACCATTGTCTTGAATTGTTGCATCAACACCTACTTGAACGTTGGATGCAATAAGCTCATCCCCATCCACATCACTTGCATATTCGAGTAATTGTTCTTGAGTAAATGTTATGGATCCATCTTCATCCATGATGTAAGCAAGATCTTGTTCTGCTTCTGGAGCATCGTTTTCGTTCTCTACTTTGATTTTGAACGTTTCGCTTACCGTTTCAGAATCAAAGTCATCTTCTACTTCGCTGATGGTCTCTTCGTCAGAAGCTTGGAAATCAACAGCAAACGTTTCTTCAATAGTTTCTGAATCAAAGTCATCAATGTCTTGCTGTATCACTCTATCGGAAGCAGAAGAACCACTTTGGTCTGCGGAGGTCTGAACAGCTTGAGCTTGTGCGTCATTCCCTTCCGCATCAGTACCAGACCCGGCGCCTGATACGTCACCGCCTACCGACTGAGCTC
The DNA here is from genome assembly GCF_009727955.1 of Aliivibrio fischeri. Classification (GTDB taxonomy): domain Bacteria; phylum Pseudomonadota; class Gammaproteobacteria; order Enterobacterales; family Vibrionaceae; genus Aliivibrio; species Aliivibrio fischeri_A. Next base: position 424,154 of record NZ_WOBR01000010.1, read on the forward strand.
CTACTCCAGCAGCAGATCCACTACTACCTGAGGCTGCCTCTTCACTATCCGTTTCACTTGCGCCGCCCACAACATTAGATTGTGCAACATCACCACTATCATTATCAGAGGCTCCTTCTTCCTGAACGGCTCCTCCTGTTGCTCCGGATATAGAATCATCATTTGTACCAGCTCCACTCGGATCATCAGTCATCGCCTGATTAGCTTCATCCGAGATATCTGTATTTTCTGCACCTGTAGCAATTGTGGATGCTATAGAGTTTTGCTGGTTTTGTTGATTCTGTTGCTGTGAAGATGAGCCAGCCTCATTCGTTTCCGTTTGCTCTACCGCTTCATTAAGATCTTGATTATTTTGGTTACCTTGATTCTCGCTCACCATTACAGCCTCCGATTCCATTTCCAACTGATAGTTTTATATTAATTACGTACTAGACATTTCTATTTTTATTATCCTTAATTAAAAGCAAAACTTATCCTGCTCAAAGCTATTAAAGGATATAACTTTCAAAAATCAATTTTTTAATCAATTGAATTCCTATAATGAATCTCAATCAAATTTATTAAAAATAAGCACAATAAATTCTTGTTATATTTGCTGAACTACCATAAGTTAAAAAGAAAACAGATCTAAAAAAAGATCTATAGTGATAATTAAAACCACCGTTAATTCAGAAAAATCAACTTAATATCCAACAACCTATGCTCAGAGGTTTACGTAATATTGAGATAAAAAGAATCGAACCTAAATACATCGCAATATACTGTTCACTTACTTTAATAACAGTGCGTCAATAGGCAGCAGATGAATAGAATGAATCATGAATAACAAAAAAATTGAACATCACTTAAAAAAAGCACTCGTTTCCAATAACGAATCACCTAACGTGACCGCAGATGATAATATTATCCTTGCGAGTGCGATGACGAGTGTGCATAAAACCTTGTTAATCATTTTTCTTGTTTCCATCATTTCTATTGCCGTTGCTTCACAAGCTCGTATAGATATTGTTGTCTCAGTGAGAGGCGAATTATTATTAGAATCCGATGTTGAGAAGGTTCAGCACTTAGAAGGAGGGATTTTAGATGAAATGTTAGTAAGAAAAGGAGACGTTGTTTATGAAGGGCAACCCATTGCTCGTATACGTTCACTCGACCGAAATACGCAGCTAGATACAGTAGAAACTGAAATAATTCAGCTAGAATTAGACAAACTGCGTTACGAAAGTTTGCGTGACATGAAAGAGCCTAATTTCACTTCTTACCTAGATAAATACCCAGGACTCACACAGATAAACATTAATACATGGAAACAAGAGTTTTCTAAGAACCAGTCAAACGAAGATCTCATCACTCACGATATTAAACACAAAAACTCTCTCATCAAATCTATGCTGAAACGCCGGGTAAGTTCGAAGAACCAACTGTCTTTAATCCGAAAACAACTCAATATCAAAAATACTCTGTATAAAGAAGAAATGGCCTCTTATGTTGATGTATTGAGCATGCAAGTTCAAGAATCTAACATGATACGAGAAATAGAAAACCTCGACGAATCCATCATGAATGAACGTTTTCAACTCGATAAACTTGAAAAACAACACAGAGATCTAGTCGCCAATCGTAATTCGGAGTATCAAGCGCAGATCATTCAAACAAATAAAGATCTTAAACTCAAACGCATTCTTCTTCCACAGCATTCAGATAAGGTCGATCGTCTCATTGTGTATGCTCCGATCAATGGTGTTGTTGATAAAGTTCACTTCAATTTTCGCTCAGCTGTGATCCCTCCGGGTGAAAGTATTGCTGACATAGCACCAATTAATAATACATTACACGGCGAAGCTAAGATCCCACGTAAAGATATGGGCTTTGTGGAAATAGGCCAAGCGGTCAAAGTAAAAATGGACACCTATAACTTCGCTAAATATGGCTTTTTAGACGGGCGCATTGCTTCAATAAGCCGATCGTCTTATGAAGAAGAAGATGCTGAATTCTACTTAGCCGAAATTCAAATTAATCAAAATTTTCTCGAGCGAGGAGGAACCCAATACAAGCTTTCACCCTATATGGAGTTTACTGCAGATGTAAAAACTGGATCACGTCGAGTTATCGAATACGCAGCAAAACCTGTTATGTCAGCTATCGAAGATGCGTTTGATGAGAGGTAAAGGTGAAAGATAATACATCAAATAACATCACCATTCCTGTTATTCGGATAAGTATTGCCTTTAGTATAGGGCTAGTTGCTCTCGCCATTTATTTATTTATTTCATGGTCTCGCTCCGATACCATTGAACAAGTACAAAGTGCTCCCTTATTAACTCAAGCTAAAAATCTAAACCAAACAATAGAAACCAACATCAATATACTTCAAAGATGTTTAAGGTTTCAAAATTGCAATATCAATACATTAACGCTGAGTGAACTCAAAAATGAATTATATGAATTTAAGTCTCTCGCTTCCTTAAACAAAACCGAATTTAGCTTAGTTGGCGCCACTGAATTCATACAACTTGAACTCGCTATAAATCGATTCGAAGACAGTTCAATAACAGACAAAAACATACTGGTTCTATATCTTGCTCTCACTACAAATCTAATCCAGTTAAATGAGAACTACCAAACCATGTTTAGCAAACATGCTAACGACATTACGGCAGAGCGAAACCAATACTTTATTTGGCTAACTATCATCATTATTTGCTTAACCCTTATTACGATTGTTTCTAACCTTATTGCTATTTTCAAACTTAAGAAATCAAATACCAATAAGCATGCTATTGGTCTAGAGCTTAACCACCTAGCTAATGAGTTAGAAAACCTAGATTTAGAAAGACTCAATGCACTTTTAAATGACGTCAGTACCGCACCAAAACAACGCCGAATTTATTCTAACTTACAGCAAATATTCACAAAATTAGAAGCTCAAAAACGCAATAACGATCTTTATAAACAACTATATGCATTAATCGGTTATGAAATCAGAGGTATTACCAATACCATTCAGGGAGGCGTGCAATATCTTATCCAAGAGACTGATGAAAACGGCGTTTTAATGGCGCAAGATATAATCTCTGCGGCGAATACCCTTTCAGAACTGGCTGAGAACTATAACCGGTTAATATCTCAAGGAACAGAAAGTAAATCCAAAGACTTTTCACTATTGAACTTACTGTCTGAACTCATGATTCACTTAAATACGAAAGTACAACGTAACGAAAGTCAATTAGATTGCTTCTTTGCCGATAATCTTCCTAATCGAGTAGAAGGTCAATCTACAAGTCTATTCTGGGTTTTATTTTTACAGCTTTCCAACGCGATCCAATTAAAAGCAAATCATAAGCTATTCGTTACCATCGAATCAGGAGCAGCACTTGATATCGAAAATACTCGTTTAACCATCAATCTTAACTTTCTAACTTCGTTAGATATGCCTTTAGCAAAACTAAACAAACTTCATTGGAGTAACCACAAAGAATACACCGCGAACAAAGACAACTTAGCAAAAAATCTATTAAGTGGTGACAGACATTATGAAAGCCATTGGTTCCAATCAGGTAATCAAGAACGGTTTCAAATTGAACTCGATCTCAAGGCGAAAAATTTCTACACAGAAAAAACCCGCTTCGATAACAAGCGTCTGCTTCTGTGTGCCAACTCTCAACTGCGAATTGATATTATGAAAAGTATGCTGAGCAATTTGGGACTCGATATCACCACAGTTAGCACACCAAATGAATTATTTTCATTAGCAAAGACCTTCGGTGAATATGATGCTGTGATGCTAACTGACACCTTTGAATCAAACAAACTTTCATCACTCAGCAAGACGGTTAAATCTCAGCTACGTAATCATCCTAATACCAAATTATTGTTATCTGTTACCAATAATAAGCAAGCACAAAAAAGCCACAACTTTGTCGATAAGATTATTAATTCTCCAGCCATTCCTTATGAATTTGTTCCGAATTTACTGACAATCATGGAAGCGAAAGCGACAGAAGAGCAATTGGGAAATAGCTCATTCCTCATTGTCGAAGATGATCGAGTTCAACAGTTCTTACTAAAACGAATTTTGACAAAGCAAGAATATGAACCCGATACGGTTAATGATGGTGCAGATGCCGTAGAACACTTCATGAAGCATCGTTCAGACATCATTTTTATGGACTGTATTATGCCTGGTATGGGTGGAGTAGAAGCAACCAAACGCATACGAAAATACGAACAAGAGAGTAATCAAAAGCCCTGTATTATCATAGGCGCAACCGCATTGACCAGCAGTAATGAACATCAAGCTTGCATTGAAGCTGGGATGGATTACGTGATCAGTAAACCTTACAAAAACGAAGAAATCATCAAGGTGATCAATAAGTATGTTGCAGTACAAAAACTTAACTAATGGCGTATTTATTGCCTTAGCACTCAACATTACTCCTTTAGCTTCCGCAACCACCCTGCTTGAGGCGGTTACACTCGGCCTTGAAAACAATCTATCGTTACGAGCAAGTAACAAAGGCATTGAAGAGAGCGAAAACAACATTGGAATTAGTCGTTCTAAGTTTTTACCTTCACTGAACGGTGCAGCCGATACTACATGGAATGAAAACGAAACGTTACTAATAGGGGAAACGGATAGCACATCTAGCTACAATTCAAACAGCTACAGCCTTTCTCTAGCACAAACCTTATTCAACCTTAGTGATATATTCAAATATGGTACTGCTAAACTCGATTTCAATATTGAAGAAATCAAACACCAAAATAAAATGCAAAATACCATTTCTGAAATCGCCATTCAGTACTTTGAATACCTTAAAAATAATGCCCAAATTAAAGCAACAAAGGTTGAATTTAAATCCTCAGAAACCCGAACTCGTCAAATGCAAAGGAATGTAGATTTAGGTAATACCGCAGCTAGTGAACTGTATGAAGTAATTGCTCAAAAAGAGGGCGTTGCGAATCGACTAAGAACCTTACAAAAGGATCGCCGTGTCATTCTTAATAGTCTCTCCATTCAGATTCAATACCCCATCACCCCATCACAAGACATTTATGAAAGCGTACCTTTAGTAGCAATAAGTGAATCTGAACAACGATCTATTCTCGAACAAGCTCTACGACTTAACAACGATTTATTGATCGCAAAGAAAACTGTAGAACGGAGCCGTAGATCGCTTAAAGAAAGCGGTTCTAATTTTTTACCAACCGTGTCTCTTTCAGCTAGCTATCGACATGATGACACCAATAATTATGACCGAACCGACCCAAGCGCCACCGGTGAGAGTAATTCAACAAACGTAAAGCTTAATTTAGCAGTTCCTATCCTATCCGGAGGTTCCGATTACTACAGCTATCAAAAATCATCGTCAGCTATTGATAAAAACGAACTGCTTTATCAGGATTCTCTGTTCTCAACTCGTAATGATGTTAACAACTCCATTCTTAACATTAATGACTATTCTCAGTCGATTGAGAGCTATGAAAACATTATTCGCGCTAACTACTCTTCCTATAAAGGCATACAGCGCGCCTACCAATTAGGTACTCGAACCATCACCGATTTACTGTCTGCTGAAAGTAAACTATTTAGTGCGTTGCGAGACTACGAAAATGCACGTTACGATTACATAATCGAAGTTATCAAACTTGAACAGATAAAAGGCATACTGGCAATTTCATCAATTGAAAGCATCATGACATTAATGAGCGATATTGAGGAACATAACAACCAAGATTTAGTTCCCAAACACCTGCTGATTAACGTATCCAACAAAAGCAAGGCAAAGAAGGACGGAGACTAAAATGCAAACTGAACTGTTTTCGCAAAAAATCAATCTTGCTGATAAATGCTACCTTGTATTTTCAACAGTTCTTTCTACTCTGTTGGCCTTGGTGCTGCCTTTCTCAATCCTGATCATTTTTGATCGTGTATTACCAAATCAGTCAGAAAATACCTTATTCTTATTATTTGCTATCATTTTGTTCTCTATTTTTCTTGATTATCACATTAAGAACCAAGAAGAAAAAATTTCATCCGTCATTATGAAGCAGTTTGAAACCAACCTAACTAACAAGGTGTTTCAATCCATTTGTTTAGCGGAAATATCTAAGTTTCGAAGTCTAGAGCCTGGGGAGTATCTAGAAAGAATCGCCACCATTTCGGAAATTAAATCATTCTTTGGTGGCGAGTCTGTCCGAGCACTAATTAACCTATCCGTCAGTATCATCACCATTCTTCTAATTAGCATCATCAATATATGGGCTGGTTTAACACTTCTAACAGCGTCCTTGATATTATTCGCTTTTGCCTTAGTTCTTTCTAAGCAAAAAATCGACATCCTGCAGAATAAGTCAGATATCGAAGGGTTAACCACCTCCAAAATCATCGAAATCATTTCAAGTCCACTCGATATAAAAGCTCGAAACATGGAGTATCGTATCGAAAGCTTAATGACTCAGATAATTGAAGAACGAGAAGTTGAAAGTATCAAATACGAACAAATTGAGTCGAACTTCAATTTGATTTTATCGCTCATCCAACAGCTTTCTATTGCAGGCGTAGTTGTGGTGCTCGCTATCGCGGTAATCAATATGGAATCAAGCCAAGGTATTATGGCGGCCATCATCATGCTAACCAACCGATACTTTGCGCCATACCAACAGGTAATGCGTACCATAGGCCGCTGGAAACTAAATAAACTGCATATTCAACGTATCGCAGAACTCTTAGAGCTCGCCGCATCGGTCGACCATCAGCATACAACCACAGAGGTTGATCATATCTCGATAAAATATTCAAAAAAACAACGCATCGAATTTGAGCGTGGGCAAGCATACCTGCTTACAGGTCAAAGTGGCAGCGGAAAGACGCATTTAGCCAACTGCATCACTCGTCAAACGTCAGACCAAAAACTCGATATTTTAATCAATAATATCCCACTTACTGATATTAATTATAACATTTGGCGCAACAGTGTATTGATGGTTGATAAAACAAGTTCTTTTGTCGAGGGAACCATCATTGATAATCTGACTTGTTTCCGCCCTAGTCTCAATAATACTGCTTTTGCCTTATGTGACACGATGAATATTAAAACTCAAATTGATGCACTGCCTTCTGGCTTTTACACTGAGCTAAAGGGCCATACGAGAAATCCTTTTTCACGCCAAGTTGGTTATACGCTTTTACTCGTACGCGCCCTACTTGCTAATAAACGAGTCTTAATATTCGATGATATAGATTGCGTATACGATGACGATTTTGCACGACTGGTGCTCACCAGTACCGCTTACCGCACAAACGACAAGATCTTCATTATAGTTAGCAATAAAATGAATAAGCTCAATCATCGCCTCAAACGTGTTAAATTGGCAGGAGGCAACCAATGAATATTTTAGTCGATTTCAGTAATATCACTCAGCGATTACAAGATTTTGATTCGCCAAGTTACAATGAGCGTTACGCTCAATCACCGTTGGTGCATGGTTTGGCTTATACGTTAATCGCACTAGAATGGGAAGGCACACCAGAGATCCTTAGTGATGCATTTATTTCAAAACAAAAAGACAGCGACAGTTTTATCGCCACGATTGAGCGCCTTGGTTACCGCTGTGAGGTGACTAAACTCAAAACATTAGACACTATCGAAGGTCACCCCCACCCTTGCTTTATTGAAATCGAAAACCTCAGTGCAATTTACTTAGGTACGCAAGACGGAAAACTGATCCTTTTCGACTACACCAACAACAACACCGTCGAATATCCGTTATGTCATAAATCGTGTTTATTGGTGTCTATCAGCGAATATTCAAGATTGTTCCGTGAGCCTCCACCAGAATCACAAGATAGAAGTAACTGGGTTAAATATGCCTTTTATCGATACACTAACGAGCTAAAAAGTCTAATCATACTCAGCTTTGTGATCAGTATATTAGGTGCTCTCCAACCTTTTTTCATCATGAGTGTTTACAACTTTGCCTTAACCTCTAGCTCCGAAGCAACTCTGTATTGGCTAACCTTATTTGCATTCATTATTGGTTTCTCGGAGTACTTCTTTAAAAAAATGCGAGTGAACATTATCGCCACCTCCGGTAAAGACTTAGCGGTGCACATATCCCAAAACGTAATATCCAAATTACTGTGGCTCCCCTATGCAATGACCTCCACCGCAGGAGTATCCTCACAATTAGCTCGTTTAAAAGACATTGATACTTTCCGTCGCTTAGTCACCGCTGAATCAACGCTAAGCTACTTTGATATGCCTTTTGTAATTGTATTTATCATCGCTATTGCCATAATGTCAGGCACTGCTGCATTAGTTGTGATGGGAGGATTAGTCTTGATGCTCGCTTTTTGTGTGTATTCTCGCTACATCTATTCACAAGCGACATCAAAGAGCTCACGAGCCAATGCAATGGTCTCTTATCAATGGAACGAGATCCTTCGTGGTATAAAAACCATCCAAGGTTTACCATTGTTACGCGTGGTTCAGTCTCGATTTAGTGCTTCTCACATGCAAAGCACTAATGACGCTGAAAATGTTGCAGTAACCAACAGTAAAATTCAAGCTGCGGGCGGTGGACTTATCCAAGTCATTGGTACCGCAAGTATTGTTACCGCTGTAATTGGCGTAATGGATGGCACCTCTGATGCGGGCGCTATGCTTGCCACTGTCATTCTGGTTTGGAAAGCTCTTGGTCCTATCATGGGCATCTACAATTCTATTTCGAAATTCCAATCAATCAAAGCATCTTCAGCACAGATCAACAATTTAATGTCAATGAATGACGATAAGCTCTCACTTGAAAAGAGTCCACCGATTCGTTCTTTTCAAGGCAGTATTATTGGCAGTGGAGTAACTCACCGATACACAGGAGCATCAACAGGGTTAACTAACTTAGGGTTTAAAATACCATCGGGAGCTAAAGCAGTAATTTGCGGGCCAACAGGCTGTGGCAAAACAACATTGTTTTCCATCATTGCAGGCTTAGAAGATCGTTATCAGGGCGAGATATCCATCGATGGTTACAATATCAAGCAATTCAATAATTATCGCTATAGAACATCGATTAATTACATTCCTTTCAACTTACATATTTTTGAAGGTTCATTAGAGGCTAACTTCATTCTTCATAACGGGCTAATCCCAACAGAAAAGATGAATGAAATAATCAGTTTCTTTGAGTTAGACAAGTGGCTGCCAGAAGGATTAGGCACACAACTAAGTCAAGATAAGTACAGAAGCCTACCAAATGGTATCCAACAAAAACTACGTCTTGCTCTTGGCTTAGGAGCTTGTGAGCAATCCGTTATTATTATTGATGAACCCTTTAATGGCGCAGAGCAAGAAAATGCTCAGTACTTTAACCGCCTATTTAGTGATAAATTACTCAATAAAACAGTACTATTCTCAACAAATGACCCAAGACTAATCGCAACCTCAAACATGAGCCTTGTATTAGAATCTGACGGTAATTCGAAATACTTTGGTTTAACAGACAAATATTTAAGCAGCTTAAGTTCAAAAGAGTGAAAATAGATAAATGGTAAAACAATAAAATGAGTAGAACCAACTAACTTATTATTTCATTTTTTAAACATTTTTTGTTTTAAAATATCTACAGCTCTATTTTCATCCTATGCTATAAAAAAGAAAGTTAAATGGATGTTATATGAGAATACTTAAAGTTTGGAATAACCGATCAGTCAAACACAAACTTTTTGGCTTAGTACTACTCCCTATCTCATTGCTGCTTTTTTTAGCTAGTAGGCAAGCTTATATTTTAACAACTCAATTAAATGATTTTGAGCGAACCAATCAATTAGTAATATATCTTGAAGATATTTCACTGCTGTATCGAAATACTTTAACGCATAGTCCTGAAAAATTCATAAGCCAAAGTGTGAAGGTTAATGCTGAATTAAAAGCACTCTCCCCAAGTATTTTTAAAGATACGGCTAAAGAGGTAAATCAGCTGCTCATCGACTTCAGCGAAGCAACCTTATCAACAATGGAAGCGACTGATAATTTTGACAAGCTCGATGCGATTGAATGGCAAAGTGACTTGTACCAACAACTGCTACTAGCAATAGAAAAAGTACCTTTCGATGTAACCAAACGAGAGATCCAACAACACCTAACTGCTTTACAACAATTAGAATGGTTAATGTTTTGGTCAAATGAAGAATTTAAGCTCAGTACATTCTTAATTGATATCTACCAAACAGAGCGAGAATACGATTCTGAACTTGCAGAAATGATCGAGGCACTCAGTATACGTCAACTCCTTTTCCTAGAACGTTTCGTATCATTGAATGCCAACGAACGCCAAGTTTCACTAATGATAGAAGTATTTAGAAACGATGTTTTCATGCAAAGCCAAGAGATTCGTCATGCGCTTCACAACGCTTCCACCACAAGTCAACTCACGCCTGAAAATATATCCGTTGGCTTAAATGCGATGAACTCTCGATTAAGCCTGTTGCAAAATCTTGGCGATGTTATAAAACAAGAATTTCAGGTAGAGGTTGCTCAAGCTATCTCTGATGCTCAAATACAACGAACCCTATTTATTTCAATCGTAACTCTACTTACCATGATCGTTATGGGATTAGCGCTAAGTTTAGCAAGGCAAGTAACAAATAATCTCAAGTTAGTGCTTAACTTTTTAGAAAGTGAAAACGATGACTCTCGCCCTTCTTTAGAAAAACTACTCCAAGGCAAAGATGAACTCAGTCTATTTGCTCAACAAGTTGAACGATTAACCATCGAAAGAGAGTATGCAAAAGAAAAACTGACTCAAGCAAAAGAAGATGCAGAAAAAGCCAAAGACAACGCGATACAAGCAAGCAAAGCAAAAAGCAGTTTCTTAGCAAATATGTCTCACGAAATCCGAACGCCTTTAAATGGTGTTATCGGTATTTCAGAAATTCTTTCTGATACCGCCCTTACACCAACTCAACGAGATTATGTAGATACTATTGAAACATCATCACAGCTTTTGCTTAGCCTGATTAACGACATTCTCGACTTTTCTAAAATAGAGTCAGGAATGCTATTAATTAGTCCACATTCTGCATCCATTAGAGAATCTATCTACGACATTGCCTCTGTCGTTGCACCTAAAGCAAAAGAACAAAACATATTTATCAACATAAATATTCATCCTGAGACTCCTGACCGTGTAATGATTGACGACCATCGACTCAGACAAATCTTGATGAATTTTATGTCTAACGCAGTTAAGTTCACGGAGAAAGGAGGCGTAACCTTATCGATAGATACTCAACTCAAGTCTGATTGCACCGTTAAAGTAATATTTTCTGTCCAAGATACAGGGATAGGAATCGATCAAGAACAACAAAAACAAATTTTTGAACCTTTCGCTCAAGAAGACGATTCAACAACAAGACAGTTTGGAGGAACAGGCTTAGGTTTGGCAATCAGTACGCAACTTGTAGAGCTGATGGGCGGTCAAATCCAACTTAACTCAATTAAAGGAGAAGGCAGTTGTTTCTACTTTGAATTAGACTTGATCATTAATTCAATTGCACCAAAATTAAGTAAAGCCACCGCTGACATTTATTTAATTGCTAACGATAAGAGTTTATCAAAACGCATTGAAAGCGAGCTTAATTTCTATGGTCTGAACGTTATTCAAAAAACGAATAAACCATCTACTCTCACAGAGGAAATTACAAATACCTCACATACAAAACCTATTACGGTTATCTTCGCTGAAGATGATTCATTTCAAGCGAATGACTATTCGGAACAATTAGAAAAACTGCATAACAGCCATATCACAATCTGCTTAATACGCTCCTTCCTTAGTGAAGCCAGCAATATTGGACAATATATAACGACTCAGGTATCTCAACCTCTTCTTGGGCAACGCCTAATAAAAGCGATTGAAAAATGCGATTCTCAAGGCATTGCGGAGCGATTAATCAGTGTTCAAGGAAGTACCGTCGTAACACAAAAAATACTGATCGTTGAAGATAATAAAATTAATCAGAAAATAGCAGGCCTTCATGTTAAGAAAAGTGGCTTAGAGTTTGAATTTGCCAATAATGGCCAAGAAGCCGTTGACATGTATACCGCTAACCCTAATTACGCTGCAATATTAATGGACTGTATGATGCCTGTTATGGATGGTTTCTCTGCTACCGCTAACATCCGAGATATAGAACAAAAAAACAAATCGCTCCGCCGAATCCCAATTATCGCTTTGACCGCAAGTGTGATTGATGATGACATTCAAAAATGTTTTGACATGGGAATGGACGATTACATTCCAAAACCATTTAAGTTTGAAATGCTTAAGGAGAAAGTACTAACAGCAATTGAAGCGGCATCAATAGCGACAACAATATCCACAACACATACAGCATACAAATCGCATCCAAGCATTCCAGAGCAACCAGAAGTCGAAATCCCACCAAGTAAATCTGAACGTATTTTGCTGGTTGAAGATAACCGAGTAAACCAAAAAGTAACTTCAGTTATGTTGAAAAAAGCCGGTTATGCATTCGACATTGCAGACAATGGGCAAGTTGCTGTTGATATGTACAAAAATAACAGCAGCTATGACGTCATATTAATGGATTGCATGATGCCAGTAAAAGATGGTTTCACCGCTACAAAAGAAATCAGAAAGCTTGAGAAAAGTTTAGGCTTAAACAAAACTCCAATTATCGCGCTCACAGCTAGTGTTATTGATGATGACATTCAGAAATGCTTTGACTCAGGCATGGATGGCTATGTAGCAAAGCCGGTAAGAAAAGAAAAACTCTTTCACCAAATTGAAAGCGCGACTTGTTAGGAGGCCTCTATGGATTGGAGTAAAACACGTCCTTATCTACAACAAAAAATGACTAACGCTGTACTCATAGGCATCTTCTACCTATTCGCTTCCATAAGCCCAGTACATGCTGCCGAAGATTACGTTATTTTCTCTTTAAATACAGAATTTCAAGCGATATCAATAAACAAAGCTCGCAAACTATATCGAGGAAAAACAAAACGACTAAATGGAAAACGCGTAGAACTGTCTGATTGGCCGGAAAACAGCACTGAACGAAAAGATTTTTATCAACTTTTATTAGGTAAAAATACAGCTCAAATGAACGCTCACTGGGCAGGACTATCTTTCTCAGGTAAGGCTCGATATCCAAGAGAAATAAAAACGGCATCCATAGAAAGCTTAATCAATTGGCTCAATGATAAGCCTAATCGTATTGGTTACTCTCCGCTCTCCTCTGTTCCTGAAAATGCCAATATTATCTACACTATAAGCTCGGAGAAATAACATGAAAAAAATAATTACATCAGTACTATGTGCCTCTATTTCTTCTCCTGCCTTTGCCATTATTGAGCTTACTGACAACCTCTCTTTAAGTGGTTTTGGTTCAACGTCTTGGGCCAAATCAGACAACGATAACCCTTTAATTATTAACCATGGGTTTACTGATGAAAGTTGCTATGATTGTGATACCACATTTGGCGTCCAGCTAGACTATTTCTACAACTCATTCAAAGCTTCTATACAAGTAATAAAACCACCACAATATGATTGGAGCTCCCCACAGCTAGAATGGGCTTACGTTGGTTATGAATTTAATAATCTTGATGTCAACATTGGTCGATTAAGACTCCCACTCTTTCTTGCCTCTGAGTACTATTACGTAGGTCAAGCCTACATGACAGCAAGACCTCCAACAGAGATATATAACAGTATATTAGGGATCACAGCTTTTAACGGTATCAAAGTCAGTTGGGCATATGACGTTAGCGATGAAACAACTATCGTTCTTTCTCCATTCTACGGTGTTAAAGATAATAACGAGGTCGATTACAATTCTTCTACCGAGCTAAAGTTTGAAACAAATAGAATGTTTGGAGCTAATTTACAACTAAGTGGGGAAAGTTACCGTTGGAATGTCTCTTTCCTAGATTCAAACTATGATCAAACAATCACTCGTAAAAACATTGGTACTTTACCAACAAATAAAAATCAACACATCCAACTTTGGTCGTTAGGTGCTGAATATGAACTGGGGAAAGCAATTTTGACTTCTGAAGGACAAATTAATGATTCCTCATCATCAATGTACGCAAGCTTAGGTTATCATCTAGGTTCGTTTACTCCCTATGTTGTTTATGGTGCCCAGTTTGATGAAAATGAACATTTGGAAGGCAACAGTTACTTAATTGGTATTGACTACGACGTACTACCAAATGTATCCATCAATGGTGAAATTCAATATTTTGAGGCACATAAATCTAACGGATCCTTTATCGAAAATTTCACTCCATCCAATCATTACGACAATAAAGAGGCCATTTTATACACAATAATGCTAAGTTTTGTTTTCTAAAATCATAATATGCTGTGTATCGTAGGCAACTTGATTCACCTCGCAGCGGGTGCTCCCTTTGATATGCTTATTCGTTTCAACAATAAAAAGACTTTTAATATTGCAAATAAAACCAAAGTAAAAAAGCCACGTAATACTACGTGGCTTTAAATTAATCATAGGTATTATTTTAAATTAATACCATTCCCATTGCGTACCATCTACAACAAACTTTTTCTGCTGTGGATCACTGCCATCATATAACCAAATTTCGACAACGCTTTCATTCAAGCTATCCGCAATGGAGAACTCAATATCAACAGCCCCATTAGTTAATGGAACATCTATAATTTTACTCCCATAATCAACAATATAACCACCATCATCTTTCTCACTAAAACTCGAATAAACAGATAAATGTGCACGAGATGGTAAACTACCACTCAAATCGACAATTAACCGTTGATCGTCTATTGGATTAAATGAGAACCCCTCAGGAGCGACTAGATCTTGTGTTTTTATTGGTTCAGGTTTCTCATCTGCGGCTGGAGAACTTCCACCAGCACTCCCACCAGATGATGAGCCCCCACTATCACTACATGCCATTAAGAATAATGCTGTTATTGATGCAATAGCTATCTTATCCAAAATAATATTTTTCATAATAACGTCCTTTTCTTAATAGTATTTGTTCGAAATAGCATTAGTTATGTCATACCAATCTGTATGAGTTTCACCGCCTGATGTTGTGTAATCTGCAAATTGAGGATAGGCAACAACAAGGTCAACACGCTCTCTTGGCCATTTCCACTCATCATAAATAAGCAGAGCCCACGGCATATTATTGCTAGTTTTAAAATAACGAGACGTATTAGGATCACTGGTATCTTCTGCTAACTGGTAAAAATTAGTATCAAATTTCTCAGTCGGTGCTTGGTCAGCTAAGTGAACCTCATAGCTTCGTCCTGGTGCTTGAGCAAAGCTTGGGCCATGATAGTAACCAGGAGTCGCATATAAGAATGGGTCATAAGGCATCGCTGGCATACTGCCGGTTGTAACTGGAGTAACAAGACTAAAGTGCAACTCAAATTCAACACCGACATCTTCTCGACAATCATCTTGGGTTCTAAAGAAATAGCAACTATAACTAGAGACTTCGATCGCATCATTAATTAAAATAAAGCTTGCTTCCGTCATTCCAGACTCTTGAGCATCACCATCTTGCAGTGCCGAGTTGTAATATAAACGAGTCTTATCTGAATCGATGTTAGTAGCATCAATGCCAGCTAATCGTACTGCAAAGCCACTGTGATAACTTGCACCAACAGCAACTAACTGGCCACTAATACTTACTTTAGCAACATCACCATCTTTTAATGTTTCAGTGATTCGATATCTTAAAACCATATCATTCATATCGTAATCAGCAGTTTCTGGCCAATTATCCTCATAAGCAATTGTTACGTAACCATCTGCTGATGGGAAATGACGTTGTGATGTATTTGCATCAACGATAGTAACAACATGATCCTCCACTTCACCTGAAGTTGAACCACCATAATAAGCTAATCCAGTTTGTTGACTAAAACGGAATCTTGACCAAGTTTCACCAACCGTAGCTCCAAATGGCACACTAATAACTAAATTATTACTACCAGCTTCTAGAGCTTTATCTGTAATAACTTGTTCGCCATCATCAGAGAAATCACCATCATCATTCCAGTCAAACCACGCTGATAAATAACCCGTTGTTGATGCACTCACCGTAATAACAGAATCAAGTCCCGGTTCTAAAGCGGTAACAAAACCCACGCCATCTTCATCATCACTGGTAATTGAATCATCCGAATCTGGAGACTGGGCAGCATAATAATCACCATCAACTGAAGCACCTAGCCATGTGACGCCATCCATTTCATGACGAGCACCATTAGAAGCTAATGTGGTTCCATAATTAGTATCTGGAGCATCACCAAAATCTATCGTAGCGGGTTCATCGGTATCAATAAGAGGGGCATTAGCACAACGAGCTCCATCATTTTGGTTCGAGTATGGTCCATCTGCAAATTTCACAGCAGGGACAATACCTGAATCAATGATCGCTTGAGTTGATAAATCTACTCGATAAATTTGACCATCTTGGTTACGAGACAGATATAAGTAACCATCAACATCAAAATACATAGCACCAAAAGTACCTAATTCACCAGTGTCACCAATATAAGTAGCAGCTCCTGTATTGATATCGAATTCATATAATCCACCGCTACCATTATCTACACCATATAAACGACTGTTACTTGGATGAAAAGCAAAATCCGTTAATGATATCGACGCCGTTGAAGTAATTAATTGTGCCGTTAGAGTGGAGTTCACATTCGAATCTAAAGGAGATAAATCGATCTTATATAAACCTGTCCCACTACGATATACATAGTAATGATGGTCATATACATCACCGACATAAAATGTTTTATCCGAAGGTAACCCATTTACATTTAACGTCGTTGCTTGAAAGTTTTGCCCTAACCGAACTACGTTATAATTCGTAGTATCAAAGCCATAAATATATCGGTCAGTCTCATTAAAACCCACCCCATTTATATTAGAAGATAACCCTGTATCATCTTGCAAAAGACTATTGGTCCCGGTAACTAAATTAATACCATAGACAGACACTGGTTTACCTTGAAATAAATACGCTTTACTTGGACACGAATCAAAAGCAACAGCAAACACTTTTGAGCTAGCTAATAAGAGTATTAGCATTGTTATCTTAAAAAATTGATACATAGCTTCTTCCTTATAGTTATGATGTTACTTTTTATAACCATTCAAAAGACATGCCAAATTTAAATCATTGTTTTTAAATGATTTTTATTTTGTTGATATACTATTTTTTATTCTGATAATCAGTTTGCATTTAATTAATCTCATTTTAAAAAATAAACATTCCGAATAAATCATCTTATTTATTTCAAAATAGACATATTAAAAAATCACATTATTCTTAGCATTCTATATTATCGACTTCTAAAGGTAATTCTCATTCTGCAAACTGCATTGCAAATTGAGAATATATCACCACAACACCCAAAATAAAGAATCGATAAATTTAATTAATTGATAAATAACGATTTAATTTTTGGCACGCATACTGCTCTAGTAACCTTATCAACACAACGAGGATTATTCCTAGGAGCTTATTATGGAACTACATCAATTCGAATCAAACGCAGATATTTTGGTGCTATCCGTTCAAGGTGATATGGACGCTATCGGTTGTAGAGATATTCAACCATCCATTGATAGCGTGATTGAACAAGAACACCATCAAGTTCAAATCGATTTAGCACACGTAGCCTTTTTAGATTCATCAGGTATTGGTGCCATTGTTTATCTATATAAACGACTTATTGAAAAAGACCGTACCATGCAAATTAAAAATGCACATGGTCAGCCACTAGAGTTACTAAAACTTCTACGTATTGAAAACGCAATTCCTGTTAATAAAACAACGCATTAATTAGTACACACCATTTAAACTGTATGGCACATGGAGAGTTATAAAATGAAAAAAATATTAGGATTAGTTTTTGGATTGCTTTCTGTGTCTGGTTGTACATCTTTCGCTGAACCCGGCAAAGGTGGAGAAGCTGAAAATTACCCACAAGCGGCTTTTAGCCCTGTCATGCCAGACCAACCTCTTGGACCAGAGCATGGACTTAGATTTGATTGGGAATTAGCAGCTCGTCACCTAGATATTCTCATTCTAGAAAAAGCAGAATGGTGTTTTCCTGCGACCGTGCATCAAGCAAAACAAAATGAAGCTCGTATTGCACGAGAATTAGAAGGAGGCTTACAGCTGGATGCGGCAAATGACTTGGTTATTCAACGTAACTTGCTAAAACGATTAGAGCGTCAGTTAGATTACGTGAAACGTCAAGAAACCTGTCAGCCACCAACAGATTCAAACAATGGAAACTCAGACATTGAGTTAGCTCAAAAGATCCATGATCTTCTAAATAGAGACAATCAATTTGCTTTTAATTCCGCGGAATTAAACCCTAAATACATTGTTAACTTATCAGAAGCGTCACAATTACTAAATCAACATAAAGATTTTAAATTGCTTATTACAGGCCATGCGGATGCGTTAGGTGAAGAAGATGCGAATCAGAACCTAGCTCTTGAGAGAGCCAAACAAGTAAAACGTTACTTAAGCATTTTTGGTCTTTCACAACAAAGAATTCATGTTGATTCAGTAGGCTCAAATGATCCTTACCTAAGCGGTACTGAGCCTCATGTACGCCTAACCAATCGCCGGGTAACTATCGAGTTATTACAACTCGATCAACCACTAATGCTTGAAAACCCATCACACAATGAGGGCTAAGAACATGCGTATTATTCAAGTTCTACTTATCATAGTAATGCTGTCTCCCCTTTCTGTTTCTCAAGCGAAAGAGAAGAAGGATGTAGTTCGAGTTGGTGATATTATTTCAATCATGCTACCAGGTGAAGACTCATTAAATAAAGGTTTTCAGGTAGATAAGCAAGGGCGTTTAATTTTACCAGAAATTGGACCAATCTCAGTAGTAGGCAAAACCGAAGCACAAATGGTTTCAACCGTAACATTAAACTTAAAGACCATTTTACAAGACTTAACTAACCTACAAGTGTTTATCAGCAAGCGTCAGTTGATTGTCAATATTCAAGGGTATGTGAAGCAACCCGGTGAATATACACTATCTGATGGCGACTCGGTACAACTGGCGCTTTATGCTGCTGGAGGGTTACGCTCAGGAGCTCAACTTAATCGCCTGCAATTACGTCGTTCAAATAAAGTAACCACCTTTAATTACAAAGCATTTTTAGATTCTGGTAATCAATCACTTCTACCAACACTTCAATCACTAGACACCTTATTTATTCCTGCCTCTCCTATGGTGGGTAATATCGAACAAGAGTTTGACCCAGCTAAATTATCACAAGCAGGTGATGCTGCTGATGGAAAAAAAGCCATCAAAGTATTTGGTGAGGTGAATTCTCCGGGGACGTTTTCTTATAAAGACGGCAGTAACCTTGTTGATGTTCTAATGAGAGCCGGAGGGGTTACTCGCTATGCAGGTGTTGAACAAATCCGAGTAATTTCTAAAAACCAACCTGCTTTATTTAATCTTAAGCGTTATTTAGATACAGGGGATTCTAGCCTATTGCCGCCATTAGAGGTTGGCTCAACCATTTTCGTACCTAAACAAGAAGAAGAAATTAAATCAGGTTCTAATATGGTGTACGTCATGGGGGAAGTAGCAAAACCCGGTGCTTTTGAAGGGAAAAAAGGGGCAACGTTTATGGATATCTTAGCCAATGCAGGTGGTCCAACTCGTTTTGCTGAATCTCGTCAGATCCGAGTAATTAAAGCTAACGGTGCGGTGATTAATTTTGATTTATCTGGTTATACCGAAGGAACTAACTACCAACGACCTCCAGCGATTGCGGCAGGTGATGCGATTTTTGTTCCTGAAAAAACCGATATGAACGAAAAATCATGGTTGAAAATTGCCCCTAGCCGTGCGGTTAGAGTGCTAGGTGAGGTACAACACCCAGGCCGCATTGAGTGGTCAGATGAAATGTCATTTCTTGATTTATTAGCTCATGTGGGTGGACCAACACTACGTGGTGATACCACTCGAATTGAAATTGTAACTCCAGACGCAAGCGGTAAAAATCATGTTTATACCTTTAACTTAGATTCATTTATATCAAAAGGTAAACCAGACTCAGCCCTACCGACAATCCGTGCAGGAGCCACTATTCGAGTACATGACTTACCTCAAGACCCATCAGACAATAAATCACAATGGGTACGTCAAAGCTCTGATAGTTCAATTTATGTTTTTGGTCAGGTAAACGCTGCGGGACGCTACCGCTTTACGAATGACATGCACTTTTTAGATATCTTATCTGCGGCAGATGGACCAACCATGGACGCTGATATCCATAATATTCGTATTACCCACAGAGATAAAAGTTATGCACGAGTAAGTAAGCTAAACCTAGCTCTGTATTTTGAAACCGGTGACGAATCCCTACTGCCAAAAGTAAAAACAGGTGACACGATTTATATCCCAGAAAAGAATCGTATTTGGGTAGATGAAAGTAAAGAAACAACCATACGTGTATTAGGAGCAATCAATAAACCCGGCCGTTATCGCTTTAATGATTCAATGACCTTACTTGACCTATTAGCAGAAGCAGGAGGCCCTAGTGATGTGGCTTATCTTGAAAAAATCAGCGTAGTAAATCATTCATTAAATGAAGGGCAAGCTAGAACCTTTGACCTTGTTGAGTTTAGTCGCACTGCTGATTTTAGAAGTATTCCCGTACTAAGAGCCGGTGATACTGTATATATTCCAAACAAAGACGAAAGCACAATGGAGCAAGTACGTGTTGTAATGAAAGATGTTTTCCAAGTTGTCGCAACCATTGCTTTGATAGGAGCATTATAATGAGAATTCCTTCATGCCATATGGAAATTGAACAAATCTTTTTGCAATTAGAGCAACAAGACAGCCGTTCATTATGCGTTACATCAACCAATTCAGGTGAAGGAGTAAGCTCATTAGCTCAAGCTCTAACAGAGCGACACCTACTGGCTGGTTACCGGACCTTATTGGTTGATCTTAATCTTCAAAACCCAAGTTTGGTACCGTTATCATTTACACCTAATACTAATGATATGACAAAAGCACCCTCTCACTATCTGACTTTCTCTCAACATAATAGTGTGGTGCTTTCAGGTCTAGCAGTACCAACAAATAAAGCGGAAATCGTCGAATTACGTCAACCCAAAAACTTGAAGAAACGAATTGAAGCTTGGTTAAACGAATTCGACAAAGTCATTATTGATGCATCAGCTGTTTCACAACTTAATACCAACAATATACCAGCTCAAACTATTGCAGGTTGTTGCGAAAGTACCCTTATGGTTATTTTGTCTGGTCAAACGCTACAAACCGAATTTAAAGACGCATTAGAGAAGCTAGAAAACCACAATGCCAATATTATCGGGCATGTCTTTAATGACAAATACCAACCAAGTCTAAAAAATGAAATTTGTAGAGAAATCGAGCGCTTATCTTTTTTACCCAAAAAAATATCAACTAAACTTATAGCAATCGTCCAAAAAAACCGATTTTTATCAACTGTGGTGTAATCATGAACTCTATCCTTCTTTTTTCAGATACAAAACCCACATCACTAGAATCGGTGAGAGTGTTACGTCAATCTTTATCTAAAATCCTTAAAAATCTTGAAATAGACTCAACCACATCAAATCAATGCTTATTGTGTTTTTCTGAGTGGAGCACCAACCTAGTTCTGCACCCTATTCAGCCTAGTAAAACCATCAGTTTAGTTCTACGTAAAAGCAGTAATCAATGGCAAATGGACATTATTGATGACGGAATACCTTGGGATCCCACAGAGCAACATCAAGACTCGGAGATCAGTGAGTTTTCATTGAAATGTGGCGGACGAGGTATTGATATTATTCGAAGCCAAAGTGACGATATTCGCTATCATTCCACAAAAAATAACAACACATTGAGCCTATTCTGGGAGCGTTCTCCTTCTCAAAAACAACCTCATATTCTGATCGTAGAAGACGATGCCGTTCAATCAAAAATACTTCAAGCCTATCTTAATTCTGATTTTTCTATTACAACAAAACCAAATGGTAAAGAAGCCCTATTATTTCTAAAAAATAACAGTGTTGATTTGATAATCTCTGACATTCAAATGCCTGAAATGGGGGGATTAGAATTAAGATCGCAATTAGAAAAAGAACATAACTTCTCAATTCCATTTATTTTTCTTTCTAGATTACAAGATACAAACACAGTCAACTACGCAGCAGAGCTTGGCATTGATGATTTTCTGCAAAAACCAGTACAAAAGAAACAACTTATCCACTCTATCACACGTGTTTTAGCGCGTTTTCATCAGGTATATCACGCACTATCAGAACAACTTAACCAGAAGATCACCCATACCTTATTACCACGAGTTGAAACACATTCAAAAAAATGGAAATTAGCAACACAACAGAGAACTGCTGGCCAAGGTGGAGGCGATTTTACCTTATCTAGAGTGAATAACGATAATACGTTATTACTTCTAGCTGATGTCATGGGACACGATGAAAGTGCAACTTTTTTCTCTTATGCCTACGCTGGTTATGTATGTGGTTTAATGCAACATGCAGATCTCACACAACCGTCGCAACTTTTAACACAACTTTCAAATAATGCATTTAAAGACCAACTTCTATCACAAACTATGTTAACTGCATGTTGCTTAAGTTTTATTGGTGATGATACGATAAAAATAAGTAGCGCTGGGCACCCTAAACCTCTTCACATCACCCCAGAAAGAATTGATGTCATTGATACAGAAGGAACACTTCCAGGGTTATTACCCAATACTCATTATCAAGAAACCACTATATCTATCAAACATGGAGAGCGTTTGGCCTTATTCACTGATGGTTTATTTGAGTCAGGAGACACCAGTTCAGAGCGCGAAACCTTAGAAAAAGCCATAAAAGAGCAGCTAATAAATACGCTGCATTTACCACTAGAGCAAGCTATCAATCAAGTAATAAAAACCTTTGATACTTTGGCAGGAACACCACCCAATGACGATGCATTATTGCTGTTAATTGAGAACCAATAAAAGAGCAAATCTTGCAAGGAGCTAACTATGACATTTCGACTTAAAACGATCATTGGCATTTCTATTATTCAATGCATCATGTTATTGATTTTAGTGTTTAGCTCTGTGAAATTCATTTCAGACTCAAATGAACAAAGACTAATAGCAAGAGCCAATGCATCTGTGCATATGTTCTCCAATGCAATAAAAGATTCCATACTCAATAATCAATACGACAAAGTAGTTTCCTTAATGGATGATTTTATCGCGTTAGAAAAAATTTGTTATATTCGCATTTTTCGTGAAGATGGAAGCTTAATTGTTGAAGGTGGACCAAAATTACATGAAGTCGCTAATCCCGACTCTTCAATCCTTCATAATGCATCTGATGGGACTTATGACGTCATTTTACCAATAATCACCGATGATAAAACATTAGGAAAAGTGGAAATAGGATTTGGTACTCACGGTGAAAACACTTTCCTTTCTCAAGCTAAATCATGGATATATGCCATTGCTTCTATTGAGCTTATCTTTGTTATTGGACTTTCATTTTTGCTTGGAAATGCCTTAACTCGCAACCTCCATAAACTGAAAAAAGCGGTCAATACCGTAGCCAATAAAGGCCCGGGGGCACAAGTTGATATATCATCTATCGGAGATTTAGGTGATGTAGCACAAGCATTTAATACCATGTCTTTAAAGCTTGAGCAAAACTATCAAGATCTACAACAAGCCAGAAATGAAGCAGAAGCTGCCAATAAAAGTAAAAGCCGCTTTTTAGCTTCTATGAGTCACGAAATACGCACTCCTATGAATGCGGTTCTAGGTTTACTCGCTATTTTAAAAGACACAAGCCTAAAGCCAAATCAGAAAGAACTCGTAAATACAGCGACAGACTCAAGTGAATTACTGCTTTCAATCATTAATGATATTCTCGATTTTTCTCGTATGGAGGCCAATACTTTTTATCTTGAAAATCATACCTTCAATATGCATGAAAGTTTAAATAGTGTGCTCAAAACTTTTCATCCACAAGCCCAAAATAAGCAATTAGAATTGTCACTGGTTATTGCTGACAATGTTCCGACCTATGTTCAGGGCGATGCTCACCGATTACGTCAAATATTGTTAAATTTAGTTGGCAACAGCTTAAAGTTCACTGATGACGGACAGGTTCAAATATTAGTTAATGCCAAAGAGCATGAAGGACGAATCCAATTACACTGCTCAGTCCAAGATTCAGGTATTGGAATACAACAAGAACAATTAGAATATTTATTTGATGAATTTACCATGGCGGATAACAGCTTTTCTCAAACTCATGAAGGATCCGGTTTAGGGTTAGCTATCTGTCAACGCTTAGTTCACATGATGGATGGTACCATTACAGTGAACAGCCAATATGGCTTGGGCAGTGAATTCTCTTTCAATATTCAATTAGACAAAGCCACAACAAAAGAGATTAATCGTCTATTATCAAATGAAAAAATAGAGCAACAAAGAGATGCTGAGCAACAAAAAGCCTGTGTATTCTCTGATGCTAATATTCTTGTAGTTGAAGATAATCACGCCAATCAAATTGTCATTAAAAACACCCTAAATTATGCCGGTTACTCAATTGATATTGCTCAGAATGGTAAAGAAGCAATAACAAAAGCAATTAACACTCAATACGATCTTATCTTTATGGATATATCCATGCCTGAAATGGATGGTATGACAGCAACAAAAAAAATACGCTCGCTCTCAGATACGCATAAAAATATGCCGATCATCGCTCTTACTGCTCACGCTCTATCTGGCGATAAAGAGCGATTTATAGAAGCCGGAATGACCGATTATCTTTCCAAGCCATTTAATCGGAGTAATTTATTAGAGTGTCTTGCTAAGTATTTGTTTAAAGAAGGCAAACAAGATACTTCATTTTGCCAAGAATGTGACCTATGTGAGTTTAATGAATCAACCGAAGAACCTAAAAATATGGATAATGAGCTATTATTAGTAGATGAACAGATAATTCAGCAAATCATTACTGATACAGATGCGAGTGTCATGCCTGAACTAATCCGTTTTTATATTATTGAATCAAAAGAGCGCGTAGAAACCATCTCCAATGCAGCAAAAAATAAAGATTTATATGCGTTAGAGTTTGAAGCACATACATTAGGAAGCAGTGCATTAACGCTTGGAAACGTAGCCTTATCTACGCTTGCAAGAGAAATTGAAATTCATTGTATCAATCAACAATTTGATGATGCGTTAAAAAAAGCAGCACAACTACCTAATTTAGCAACGCTTTCACTCGATGCGCTTGAACAAAGAAATAAACAAGGCTTTTCAAAATAAAAGAATAAAATTTGCTAGGTAAAACAGGATGTTACTTATGCTACAAAAAGTATTATTAGTCGAAGACTCCACTTCTCTGGCTATCCTCTACAAACAATATGTGAAAGATGAACCCTATGAATTCTTTCATGTTACTACAGGGGAGCAAGCGAAGGCATTTATGGAAAAGAATCCGCCACATTTGGTGATTCTCGATTTAAAGCTGCCAGATATGTCTGGGCAGGACGTACTTGCATGGATGAAAGAAAAACAATTACCCACTGCGGTTATCATTGCAACCGCTCACGGAACGATCAATATTGCGGTAAACCTCCTACAAAATGGAGCAGATGATTTTATCGAAAAACCAATCCAAGCAGAACGATTAAAAACATCCATAGCTAACCATTTAAAACGCAACAAACTAGAAGGTCTGGTTGAAGATTTGCAAAACACATTCAACCGAAAACAATACCAAGGCTTTATTGGCTCAAGTTTACCTATGCAAGCCGTCTATAAAATCATTGATGCCGTAGCACCAACCACTGCCAGTGTGTTCATCTATGGTGAAAGTGGTACAGGTAAAGAAGTATGCGCAGAAGCGATTCATTATCAAAGTAAACGTAGTAATAAACCTTTTGTTGCCATCAATTGTGGCGCGATACCAAGAGATTTAATGGAAAGTGAAATTTTCGGTCATATAAAAGGCGCTTTTACAGGTGCAACGACTGATCGCAAAGGCGCTGCTATGTTAGCGAATGGCGGTACACTCTTTTTGGATGAGTTGTGCGAAATGGAACTAGAGATGCAGAAAAAATTACTGCGTTTCTTACAGACAGGTCGATTCACCCCATTAGGTGGAAGTAAAGAACTTAGCACCGATATACGCATTATTTGTGCAACCAATCGCGATCCCCTTACTGAAGTCAACGAAGGACGCTTCAGAGAAGATTTATACTACCGAGTTCATGTTGTACCTATTCATATGCCACCACTGCGTGAACGTGGAACTGATATTATTGATATCGCGACTTTCTTCCTAAAAAAATACGCAAAAGAAGATCATAAAAAATTCAAAGCATTAAAACGTAATGTTGAATTAAGACTGTGTAATTACTCATGGCCAGGCAACGTACGTCAGCTTCAAAATATCATCCGAAATGTAGTGGTATTACATAACGATACGCATGTGGCAATAGAGCACCTTCCACCACCACTAAATCAACCCGTAACCAATAAAACAACACCGGTTGCTTCTAAGCCATTTTTTGCAGCACCGTCTCAGTTATCAAAAAATACAGAAATCACTGAAGTTCAGCATAATCAGACAGAGCAACAGCAAATCTCACCACCAGAGGAACAAGCTTTAGAGACCAGTGCGACAGATGCTATTAATACTAGCGTAATTCGCCCAATGGCAGATATAGAACGTGAAGTCATTCAAAATGCAATCGACCATTGCGATGGAAATGTCCTTAATGCCGCTGTTCTATTGGAATTAAGCCCATCGACACTCTATCGTAAAAAGCAGGCGTGGGAAGCCTATGAAGAATCAGAATGATGAAATATGGTTGCTACTTGATAGCCGTGATTTTGGAGGTATCGAATCACACGTACTACAACTCGCGAAAGGACTAAAATCTTTTCAACACTCTGTGCGTGTGATTTTTCTTTGCCGTTATAGTACAACTCATCCACTAATCGCTCTACTTAACGAGGCGAATATCTCTTATCGTTTTTTAGACGGTTCGTTTATCTCTCTATTAACCTATACACGCCACCATGCTCCAAAAGTCATCCATTCACATGGTTACAAAGCGGCTTTATATTCTCGACTACTGCGTATATCTCAATGCAGTTCCCATCAAAAAATCCGCTTTATCAACACTTATCATGCTGGCGAAGTTTCACAAGGAAAATTAGCTATATATGATTTTTTTGATCGCTGGAGTGCGCCGTTCAGTCATTGCAACTTTGCTGTGAGTGAATTAATTAAAAAAAGGATCCCAAGTAAAGCAACAGTATTAAATAATTTTGTAAATACACAAAACTTAACTCAATCAGAAGGCACCCAAATAGCATTTGTTGGACGCCTAAGTCATGAAAAAGCCCCTGATCGTTTCCTTGAATTAGCCAATCAACTACCTAAAGCACAGTTTCATTTTTATGGTTCAGGTCCAATGGAAAAAGACTTACAAAGCCGTTCACCTTCCAACCTCCATTTTCACGGACATCAAAACTCAATGGATTCCATTTGGCCACACATCGGGTTACTTGTTATTTGCTCTCGTTATGAAGGATTACCTATGGTTGCATTAGAAGCCATGGGACGAGGTATTCCTGTTATCTCAACACCAGTAGGAAATATGTCAACACTCATTTGTAATAATGAAAATGGATGGATAGTTAACCCTGATGCTCTTTCCACTGCAGTGCATAATTGGGTGAACCTACCCCTGTTCCAAGTCCAAACCATTCAAAAAAATGCACAACAAACCATTCAAAATACGTTCTCTTCTCAGGCTGTCATACCCTCTTTATTATCTACTTATCAAATCTAATTTTGTTTCTCATATTGATAAAAATGCATTCTCAATTTGAGAAAAACCACCACCCCAAAAAATTAACTATTTAAATTCAATAGGATAGATTCAACCTTAAGATGGCACACCATTTGCCCTATCTCTTATATCAATAAGAAACTGCAAGGATGGTCAGCCGATGTCTAAAACAACAAAAACAACCTTACTGTTTGTACATTACGGTGATAATTGGATCCGAGGCAGCGAAGTTTGTCTTATTAATCTAATTAAAAGTATCAATCATCAAAAATACCGTTGCATTTTATGGTGTAACCAACAATGCCTTGCTGATGAAGTAAATAAACAGGTTGAAGTAGCCTATGTCACGCCTTTTACCTTATTACTTGGTTGGAGCGCTCCACGATTCTCACTCTCAAATTGGTATCACTTTTATCAACAAGGTAAGCAAATTATTGAATCGCACAATGTTGACTTGATCCATTGTAATAGTGCTGCACCTTGTCAATGGATGAATCTTGCTGCTCGTCATACAAAAACACCATTAATCACTCACCTACATACCCAATATCCACTAAGAGACAGACTGAGCTTAGGTATTCATTTGAGCCCTAAGTTAGTTACGGTAAGTGATGCGATTAGTCAAAATGTGTTAACCGATGGGTACAAAAAAGAACAACTAACAACTGTTCCAAATGGAATAAATACAACAAAATTAAATACTCAACAAAAAATCGCTCTAAGAAGCCAATTAGGTATTGATAAAAGTGCTTATGTTCTAGCAACATCTGGATCATTAATTCATCGAAAAGGCATCGACCTACTCATTGATAGTTTGGTTCTGGTTGACGCTGTAATGCTGAATATCCATTTAGTTATTATTGGCGAAGGTGAAGAAAGAACAAACCTTGAAGCACAGGTTCACCGATTAAAGCTAACCAATAACGTCCATTTTTTAGGAGAGCAGTGTAACGTTGTCGGTTTACTAAAAAGCGATATTAATGCTTACATCAGTGGCGCAAGAGACGAGGCCTTTGGCTTAGCACTCATTGAGGCATCATTAGCTCAATTACCTGTTATTGCACCTATGGTTGGTGGTATTCCAGAGGTGATCACACATTACGAAACAGGCTTTCTTACACAACCCAATGACAGCGAATCTTTTGCGAAAGCCATTATGGTGTTTATCCAAAATCCACACTTAGCTTCTCGCTTAGGCAAAAAAGGAAAAGAAACCGTTTATCGTTATTTCACCTTATCTCAATACGCACAACAATTTGAAAATATCTATGAAGAACAACTCATTAATAATCAATCACATAGTCAACCTCTATGGGCGGCAATTAAACCTGTTTTCAATAACCTAACGTATATGTCGAAATTATTTGTACGTAACCATATTGTCTCCCACTTTCGCTCAAACGACGATCTAAGCAAGGAGGCTCATCATGAATAATATCAATCATATCTTAGTTTTCGACCCAATCACTTACGCAGGTGGTTCAAAAGTTGCCACTCGTGAAATGCTGGATTTAATTAACAGGAAAAAACACCACATTACGATTCTTACTGCAAACCCAAGCTCTTGGTTATTACGTAATGTTGAAATGATTAACATGTCACACCCTAAATGGCTTCCAATATCAGAGCATGGTAAAGGCTACTGGTTAAGACAACTCTATTTTTGCTTTTGGTTAATTTACACCCGCATTTTCTATGGAAAAATAAACATGGCAGTTGGAGCTTCAGGCCCAGGGATTGATATGCCTCTTTATCTAATGAAATGGTTATTTGGTTATCAAATCACTCAACTGATTCATGGACCAGTCGGCTTATCTCGATCTATTGGCCTCTGTTTATGTAAAGCTCAACACATCTTCTATTTAAAAAGCGCTTATCCTTCTTTAATCGCTGCAATAAAACAAGTATGGAGAAAAAAAGCGGAACATATTCAAACAGAGAATACTGAGCATCTATTGCGAACTCACCATTTTGAAGCATTTGTGAATGGTATTAGTGAAAAGAACCTACCTTCTCCTTGTCAGTATCACTCACCTTCGCTTTTTTGGGCTGCATCATTGCTAAAATGGAAAGGATTAGATTTATTACTAGAGGTGATTAATTCGACTCCAGAATCTAGTCGAGTGCCTACACGAATTTGCTACTTATTACCTGAGAATAATGCGCTTCCAACAACAGAAGCACCACAAAATATAAAAAGCATTGAATGGCATCATCAACCAGCTCAGCTTGATCGCCTTCGTTCACAGTCCAATATTTTTATATCAACAAGCCATCAAGAACCATTTGGTTTATCAATTCTTGAAGCTCTTGTTGCTGGTATGTGTGTGATTATCCCTTCTGATGGCGCATTTTGGGATCTTGTTCTAACGCACAATAAAAACTGTTTAAAATATAAACCTAACGATATTAGCTCATTACAGCAGCAAATCAGCAATGCGACCTCTGACACTCAATTGATAAAAAACCTAGGAAAAGCAGGAGCTCATTTATCACAAGGTTACCGCTCAGAACAATGCTATCTAAATATTAAATTAGCAATGGAAAAACGTTCTGTTTCAGCTCTATCATTAAATGAGGTGAAACAATGAGTCTATTTCCTTTATCTCCGGTACTCAAAAATATGGCTCTATATGGCATAAGTATTGTGCTAATGAAAGGCGTATCTTTGTTCATGCTGCCATATATTGCTAATCATATTCCACAATATGAATTAGGACGTTTAGAACTATTAGCCACTTTTGCAATGATTTTAAGTGTAGTTCTTGGATTTTCATTACATGAAGCTCTTTATCGTTTTGCCGGTGCAGAGCAAGATCCTCATAAAAAAAGAAAAATAACTGCGCAGATATTCACATTAACCATGATTGTGGGAGCGGTGTCTCTTCCTATTATTTGGATTGTGAGCCCTTTCTTTAATGAATTTAAACCTGAGTATGCCAGTACAATTGAACTAGAATTATTACTCATGCCTTTAGCGTTTGAAGGAATGATTGCCGTTGTTTTAGCCTCTTTAAGGATGCAAGATAAAGCACAATTATTCTTTTATTTAACGACAGGCAGAGCCTTACTTCAGGCAATATTAACCGTTATTGTTTTACAGCAAGGTTATGGTGTTACCGCTATTTTACTTGCTGGTTTTATCAGTGCAGTAATACAAATAATTGCTTTGATTTACATACAAATGAATGAAAATCTGAGAGTAGAAAATACAAGCTATGTATTTAGCAGAGACACAGCTCAACTGTGTTTACCTTATTGCCTTCCACTAATGCTAAGTGGGCTAATCGCTTTTGGTTTAAACGGCTTTGAACGTTGGGTGCTTGCTGAAAACACCAGCTTTAATGACATTGCTTTATATGCTGTAGCACTTAAATTCTCTCTTGCTCTCACACTACTAATGCAGCCATTTTGTATGTGGTGGATGCCTAAACGGTTTGATTACTTACATGCAAAAGGAAATAAACTAACAGCGCAGATAACAGAAAGCAGCCTTGTACTACTGTGCTCATTAACAATCCTAGTCAGCTACTTAGCTCCTGTATTAATAGATTGGTTAATGCCAACAGACTATCAATCAGCAAAACATATTGCAGTTGCCTTGATCATCGTTTCAGCAATTAAAGAATTAAACGAGTTAATTAATATTGGCGTACTTGCCACGAAAAAAACAAACGCATTACTTTGGATTAATGGTATAGCCACAACCATAGGGGTTGTATTAATCGTTATTTTAACGCCAATTCATGGAGTTTCAGGAGTATTAATCTCACTGATAATTGCTCAATCATTAAGGGTAATTGCTACATTTTATTTATCTCAACGCTATCATAACCTTCCATACTCAATGGGAAGATTAGCGGTTATATTCTTGCTCACAGCAATCGCGATTACACTCAGCTTGTCAGGATACTCAACACTATTACACCTTGTCACCGCAGCAGCTTCTACGATCACTTTAATTGTCTTTGCTTTTCAATTACGTCTAATTACTTTTCCTAAAAAAGAACACACAGGAAAAACACTATGATAGATAATAATGTGCCACTTCAATCTCAACCACTACAATGGTTTACTGCTATTGTATGTTCACTGTTAGCCGGTGTGCTGTGGCACTTATTTCCTCATCCAGCATTAGTTGTTGTGTTAGGTATCATCCCTCTTGCTGTTTTATATACATTAAATCGTCCATTTTTAATGGTACTATTTTTTGTTATTTTTTCTTTTTTTCGTATTCATGAGGTTTTTCCTCAGCTTTACTCTTTAAAAATTCCACTATTATTGTCTTTAGGCTCACTTGCAGCTCTAGCTTGGCAAGTTGGGATTACTCGTCAAATTAAATTATTCTGGTGTAAAGAATTTACCCTACTTGCTTGTTTTTTATTTTTAATTCTCATTGGTATTGCACTGGCTGGTAACCGTCCAATAGCTATTGAATACTTTAAAAACATTTATTGGAAAATTATTTTAATGACTTTCGCTATTGCAGTGTTAGTTAGAACACCACAACAACTGGCTTTCACTTTAAGAGCCATTACCATTGCAGGCGTATTGGTCGGAATTGTAGCCATTCAAAATAAGTTAGGAGGTATTGGATTAGTTGAAGAAACCCGTGTAACCATAGGACGTGAACTTGGCTCTATGCTTGGAGATCCTAATGATTTAGCGTTAGTGCTTATGTTTCCAACCTCTTTTGCTGTTGGTTTACTGGTGACCCATCAATTACCTTGGCATCAACGCCTTATTGGTTTTATCGCTATCCCAATTCTTTTCTGGGCAGTAATTGCCACACAAAGTCGAGGCGGACTACTAGGAATGATTGCCGTCTTTGGTATTTATGGTCTACAACGTATCAAATCAAAAGTTTTATTACTGTCCATCGCTATTATTGCTGGCGGGATATTATTTGTTGTTGCAGGCATTTCAGATAGAGCTTCCGGAGGCTCAGCAGAAGCAGGGGTTGATGCTTCTGCAATGGGTCGTCTATACGCATGGGAAGCTGCATTTAAAATGGCATTAAGTAACCCATTAACAGGAGTTGGATTAGATAATTTCTACTCTAATTATTTCTACTATAGTCCCCATTGGGATGGGTTAAATCATGCCGTTCATAGTACTTGGTTTGGCGTACTTGCTGAAACAGGTTTTCTTGGATTAGGTATTTTTATTGCATTAATTGTCGCACTCATTAAAAACGCAAATCGTACTTTGCAAGCAGTGAAAGCCGTTCAAAACCAAATAAACCCCGCTATTTACACCAGTGCTCAAGCCGTATTTGCCGGATTAATAGGGACCATTGTATCTGGCACATTCTTAACTCAAGGTTTTAATTGGCCAATCTATATTTTAGCGGCACTTGTTGTAGCCGTAAGTAAAACAGCTCAGATAGCATTAAGCGAAATTGAGGATAAACCATCACTTTCAAATCGATTCTCAAAATGAGAAATTCACATCCAAATCGAACAGCCCTAAATATCCCATTGATATGTAAGTAAAAAAATATTGGCACATTCCATGATTGATCTAGATAAAGAGGAATCAAAAAAGGAATGCCAATATGAGTACATTATCAATTTATCGTTTTAAACAGTGGCTAAAAGAAGGGGAAAGCCCGTTAGCACTAACACTATTTCGTGTTGCTAAATCTATTCGACACTTTGAACTACCTACGCCCCGCCTACTGAATAAATTGCTTTATGCTCTGCATAGAACCCTATGTACCCAATGGCAAGCGTTTACTCACCTCATCTTCTATGTTCCAGCGTTCAAAGGCCGCTTAGCAAGTTATGGCAAGCGAACACTGCTTTATGGTGGTTTACCATTCTTTAGTGGTCCTCTAACCATGCGTATTGGTAATGATTGTCGTATTTCAGGACAAACCACTTTTAGCGGCCGAACCAATTCAGATAATCCAATCTTAGAGGTGGGAGATAATGTCGATATTTGTTGGCAAACCACCATTGCTGTCGGTGGTAAAGTCATTATTGGTGACAATGTTCGAATTGCAGGACAAGGATTTTTATGTGGGTACCCAGGACATCCGATAAATCCAACAGAGCGAGCTTTAGGTAAGCCAGATCTAGACAGTCAAGTCGGCGATATTATTTTAGAACAAGACGTATGGCTTGGTTCTCGAGTTAGTATTATCGGCAATGTTACGGTTGGCGAAGGAACTATTGTTGCATCGGGTAGCGTGGTGACAAAAAGCCTTCCTCCTTTTGTACTTGCTGCCGGAAACCCTGCAAAAGTAATCAAAAAACTGAACATTAATACCTCAAACACAATCAAAGAGGAAATCCGTTATGAAGTCTGATTTGATTGTATTTGGAGAGGATTGGGGAGGTCTTCCCTCAAGCACTCAACACTTGATAAAACAACTGTCATTTACTCGAAAAGTAGTTTGGGTTAACTCTATTGGTTTGCGCCAGCCCCGTTTTTCAATTCATGACATGAAACGAGTGTGGAAGAAGCTAACAACGAAAAGTGCCATTCAAACTCATAATGAAAATGAGGCACCATTTACAACAGTAAACATCAAAACCATTCCAGCACCAAAAGGAAGATTCGCTCGATGGATTGCAAAAAAACTGATCATTAAACAACTTAAGCCTATCTTATATAAAGAAAAGCTAAACCAGCCCATTTTATGGACATCATTACCTACGGTTGCTGATGTTTGTGGCGAACTAGGTGAAAAAAGCGTTGTTTATTATTGTGGTGACGATTTTGGTGCGTTAGCCGGTGTTGATCACAACACGGTAATACAGCATGAGAAAAAACTCATTAATAAAGCAGATCTTATCCTCGCAGCCAGCAAAGAGTTACAGATAAAATTCCCTAAAGGGAAAACACATTTATTAACTCATGGTGTTGATTTTACTCTATTTAATCAACCAGTACCCAGAGCAAAAGATTTACCTAATGATGGGCGTCCAATTGCTGGTTTTTATGGCAGCTTATCTGATTGGCTTGACTACGACTTACTGAATCAAGTTATAGCAGAGAACCCTCTTTGGCATTTCGTTTTTATCGGAAAAAACGAATTAACGTATAACCCATTTAAAAACCATGCAAACTTACATTTACTTGGTCCTAGATTACATCACCAGCTACCAAGATACAGTCAACATTGGCAGGTCAACTTACTTCCATTTGTTGATAATGAACAAATAAAAGCCTGTAATCCATTAAAATTATTGGAATATTTAGCAACAGGAACTCCAATTATCAGCACGTCATTTCCTGCGCTAGCGCCTTATATTGCTGAAATTCACACTGTAAATTCAGTTCAAGATTTTACAATTCATTTAAACAATATTCATGCTAACAAGCCCAATTCACTATCGAATTACAAAAACACTCAGCAAGCTGCATTAACAAAAAACCATACGTGGCAAGCAAAAGCCCAGCAGCTTGATGCGTGGTTGGAGGCATTATGATCACCTTAAGCCAACGTATTTTTATTATTTTAGAATCAGCATGGCGTCGCCGCTATTTGATTGTTTTACCAATCATCTTGATGCCTTTTATTGGGCTAACCATTGCGAAGTTAGCACCAAAGCATTATGACTCTCATACCAGTATGTTGATTCAAGAAACCGCTAAAATGAACCCATTCTTGGAAGATTTAGCCGTATCTACCATGTTAAAAGAGCGATTAAGTGCTCTACAAACTCTTCTACATAGTCGACATATCTTAGGTTTAGTAGCAGAAGAACGAGGTTATATTCATGAATCGATGTCTCCCCAAGCCATTGATCATGCAGTAAACCAATTATCCGCAAACTTATCTGTCAGCATGGCTGGTAAAGATTTAATTCGTATCGATTATCGCGCTAATAACCCAGAGGGAATGAAAGACACATTAGAAGCAGTAAGTCGCCACTTTACTGAACAACTTTTAGCACCTGAACGTTCATCGATGAAGGATTCAAGTCAATTCCTTGCGGATAATATTGAATTTCGTCGACAAGAATTAGATATCGCGGAAGAAAAACTGGCCGAGTTCAAAAGCCAAGAAAATACCGTATTACCTGAAATGCAACTCACCAGTTTAGATAGATTAACCAAATTAAAACAACGCCTATACGAGCGACAAGCGGAGTTAGCTGGCGCCAAAAAGCGTTTGGGGTCAATAGACCTACAGCTTTCAAAAACCAATCCTGTTATAGGAAAAATAGAAGAGCAAATCATCCGAATTCGCGGAGAGCTAACCTTATTGCAAGCGAAATACACCCCTCAGCACAGCAAAGTTCAAGGTAAATTACGTAACTTAAACCGACTTGAAGAAGAACGCTCACGCCTACTTTCGCAAACTCAACCAGGCTTAAGCAGCGAGCAATTATGGGACATAGCAAGTAGTAACAGCGTTGAAGATTTAGCAAAAGCACCACCAATACTTCTATCACAGTTAGAAGAACTACAACAAGCAACCAGTAAAGTTGATGCATTAACAGAAGAAACCCGAGTTCTCGAAAGCATGATCAAGGATATTGAACTACAAGCATCTTCATTTGGGCAAAACGAAAAAGTACTTTATCAATTACAACGAGACTTAACGCTTAAGCGCCAGCTTTACAATGACTTAGTAGAGCGTTTTGAAATGGCAAAACTAACTCGCTCACTGGGGGTTTTTGAGCAAGAAAAACGAGTGAAAATCATTGATAGACCTTATACACCAAGTGGGCCTTCAAACTTACCCACCATTCTATATGCCATTGCAGGTATTGTAGGAGGGATCGGATTAGGTGTAGGTATGGCTGTGATTGCTGAATTATGCGACACCAGTATTCGAAGAAAAGATGAGATTAAAACTCTAAGCCCTGCACCTGTTCTTAGTCGCATACCGCCACAACCTGTGAAATGTTTTCATCTAACTGAAGATAATCCCAAGATAACGAACAACTTACTGACAAATATATCTAAAGCAAATTAAAACGAATCACTTTCATTATGAAATTTCAAATTACGAAATTCATTCTCAATTTGAGAAAAATAAAAACTCAACAACTAATTCATTGAATAATAATGAAATTTTAATTGGCACAATCTCTGCAATTTGTATATTAGAATCACAAATAGGAGTGCGATATGAAAACCATTATTCACGTTGTCCAACATCTTTCGCCTGGCGGGCTAGAAAGTATGGTATTAGATATGTTGGAGTTTACAAGCCAAGAACATCGCATCGTTATTGTGAGCTTAGATGGCACCTATGATAAAACATTAGAGAATTGGCCAAGGTTACAACGTTATCAAGATCAAATTATATGTTTGGATAAATCAGCAGGATTTTCTTTTAAAGTAATAAAACAACTGCTTAATTTATTTAAAACTTATAATGCTGCAGTCGTACATTCTCACCATATAGGACCATTAATTTACGCAGGTATTGCAGCCAAACTAAATAAAAAAATAAACCACGTTCATACAGAACATGATGCATGGCATTTGAATGTAAGCAAACATCGTCGATTACAACGATTTGCTCTTTCCTTGTCTCAACCTAAATTGGTTGCAGACGCCAGTTTTGTCAAAAAAGCACTTAACAACATTTTTAATAGCTACCCTATTTACACAATAAAAAACGGCATAAACCCTTACAAATTCAGCATTGGTGATAAACAAAAAGCACGAAACACACTGAAAATTTCGTTGCCAGAACATTCCATTGTAATTGGTAATGCAGGACGATTAGAAACCGTTAAAGGGCAATTAAACTTAATTGAAGCATTTCGATTTTTAAACTCTAAATATCATTTATTACTTGCTGGTTCGGGCTCTCAAAAAGAACATTTAATGCAATTAGTTAAGCAATATCATTTAGAAAACAGAGTGCATTTTCTTGGGCATATCGACCATATGCCAACCTTTTACCACGCACTAGACTTATTTTGTCTTCCTTCAAATAACGAAGGTTTTCCATTATCAACTCTTGAAGCTCAAGCTTGTGGGATCCCTTGTATTGCAAATGACGTAGGTGGCGTAAGTGAAACCTTATGCCCTAAATCCAGTATTTTAGTCAGCGATAATGCAGCTATAACTTTGTCTCAAGCCATTGAGTCTATGACCTATAAAGCTGGCCGATTCTCTTCACGAGATTTTATCTTAAAAAATAACCATGCCCAATCAATGGCAAGTGCTTATGAAAAGTTATATTTTGAAGGAGTAAATCTATGAATCTTTTTCTTATCATCATTACATCGTTCAGTATTTGTGCGGTGGTATATCACCACGCACTCTACCCAATATTGCTACGTTGGTTTGCGACTCGTCATCCAGTAAAGTCAATAAAACCAACCTGTAGGAATTTTGCTGAATCTAAACAAGATCGTACATTACCTTCAATAACCATGATCATTCCAGCTTATAACGAGTCTCAATGGATTGCAGAAAAGATTCGTAATTTATCCTGTTTAGATTATCCATCATCAAAATTAAAAATCATCATTGCATGTGACGGATGTACAGATGACACTGTTACGATCGCTTATAACACCATTCAAGAAGCGTTATGTGCAGATACCCATTTTGAGATTTTAGCTTTAGAACATAACCAGGGGAAAGTAGCGCTACTTAATCAATTTATTCCTCAATATCAATCAAGTGACATCATTGCACTGAGCGATGTTTCTGCTCTACTTTCTTATGATGCATTATTAATTGCAGCCAAACATTTCGAGAACAAACATGTTGGGGTTGTTAATCCAACTTATCGCTTATTAACGCCCTCATCAGAAGGTGAAAAGAAATATTGGGAATATCAAACCAATATTAAACAGCAAGAAGCAACATTAGGTTCAAGTTTAGGTTCTCATGGCGCTTTCTATCTATTTCGCTCTGAACTGTTTGTCCATTTAGAACCTGACACTATTAATGACGATTTTATTTTACCTATGATGATAGTTAAGCAGGGTTATCAAGCAGTATACGACCCAACAATTCAAGCGTTAGAGCTCGAGCACGTTGTACAGGAAGAAGATTTTTCTCGAAGATTAAGAATTTCAGCAGGGAATGTACAACAATTATTGCGTCTTATTTCTTTATTTAACCCTAAATACAAAGGAACTGCCTTTACTTTCTTCTCAGGCAAAGGATTGAGAGCAATGATGCCATACTTCATGCTCACCGCCTATATTGGCTCCG
Source organism: Aliivibrio fischeri (assembly GCF_009727955.1). GTDB lineage: Bacteria > Pseudomonadota > Gammaproteobacteria > Enterobacterales > Vibrionaceae > Aliivibrio > Aliivibrio fischeri_A. Next base: position 463,268 of record NZ_WOBR01000010.1, read on the forward strand.
CATGCCTTTTATCTAACCCATTATTTTTTATTGCATTTATTGGACAAACCATTGTCTATTGCATTGGCATCATTAGCCTGTTTTTCCCCACATTATTTTCAAATAAATATTGCCAAATTCTCGCTTATTTGGTTTCTGGACACATGGCAAATTTACTGGGTGGTCTAAATTACATCTTTAAAAAACCAACGACTCCATGGACCCGAGTTCAAAAATAACAGAGGATTTTATTATGATAGATTCATATTACACAATGAACCAATCGACCATTAAAGCCAAACGTGCTTTCGATGTCTGTTTATCCATCATTGGATTGATGCTTACATTACCACTTTTTCCATTTATTGCTCTAGCCATTAAGTTAGATTCAAAAGGTCCTGTTTTTTACCGACAACTTCGAGTTGGAAAAGCCATGCCTGATAAAATTGATGTGTTTGAAATGATAAAATTTAGAAGCATGGTTCAGGATGCAGAAGTGGCGACTGGTGCTACCCTTGCGACAAAAGGAGACAGTAGAGTGACCACTGTTGGTCGCATATTACGTAAAACACGCCTAGATGAATTACCACAGTTTTTTAATGTGATAAATGGAGATATGTCCCTTGTGGGTCCAAGACCCGAACGCCCAACCTTTTATAATAAGTTAGAACGTGAAATCCCTTATTTTAGTGAAAGAACCTACGGTGTCCTTCCTGGTATTACAGGGCTAGCTCAAATCAACCAAGGTTATGATACGTGTATTGAAGATGTTCGTTCTAAAGTAGGATTCGACCATAGCTATGCTTTATCGTTGACCTCAATCTCTGGATGGATTAAATCTGATCTTTATATTCTTCTAATGACAATTAAAGTAATGATATTTGCTCGTGGTCAATAAAAGTCAGTTTCTATTTGAAATTTATATATAAATCACCTTTAACCATTAAAATTTCATGGGTATCCTTTGTTGTCATTTAATGGTTTTAAGCTTGCTAACTAATTAATTTATAAATAGACTCGTCTAGCAGTTATCAAAATTAAGACAATTAATGAATAGAATAAACTGCTACTATCTAACTAATAGCAATCAACTATTGGGAATATGGATACCTGATATGCAAAAAACATTGACGTCTGCCATCGACATTCCAGAGCAAATGCAAAACGACTGGCAAAATATGCTCGATATTTTATCGAATGTAATTAATGTACCAGCGGCATTAATTATGCGTATTTATGATAACGACATTAAAGTTTTTTCATCCAGTTCATCCACAGAAACCCCTTACATTAAAGGGGCAACAGAAAAACTCAATCAAGGCTTATATTGCGAAACCGTCATCAAAGAAAGACAGGAACTTACTGTCTTCAATGCGTTAGTTGACCCTGAATGGAACAATAACCCCGATCTAAAGCAAAACATGATTGCATATTGCGGGTTACCTTTATATTGGCCAGACAACACGCCTTTTGGCACCCTATGTATCTTAGATAAAAAAGAAAATCACTTCTCTCCGGCTTATCAAAAATTGATGAAAACCTATCAACATTCGATTGAAGCTCAACTTAACACCTTATATCAACATGCAGATCTTCTTTATCGCCACAAAGAACTGCAAGCGGAAGTCGCGAGAACAACTCAACATCTAAATGAAATTAACATCAAATTATCCAATGAAATAGACTGCCGACGAGCCGCTGAACAAAAAGTTGAATACCATAAGAATCATGATGTTAATACTGGTTTTCTCAACCCTACAGCCATTCACCGACATGTAGATAATCTGATTAAAAACGAAACCAAATTTGTTCTTCTTCATGTTCATTTTGCCAACAGTCGAAAAATTCAGCAAGAGTATGGCTATCAGGCTTTTGATTCTTTATTAATAGAATACCGCTCAAAATTAACCAAAATTACTGATACTTCAGTAACTGGTCGCTTAGGCTCATCTGATATTTTACTGATTATTCAGACTGATAAAGAGAAGCTACCGCAACTTTGCCAACACTTATCAGAAATAGGTCAAGCAAACTACACAGCAAATGAGCAGTCTCTTCATTTACAAACTTATGTTGGTGCCGTGCATTCTAAAGAGGGAATTTCTCGTTCAGACCTACTTCAATTTGCTTATGATACCGTAGTGAAATGTCAGAGTTTAGGTAAAACCTTTACAATCGCTGATGTATCACTACCAACACAATCAACATTATCTGAGCATAAAATTGAACGCTATCTACTTGAAGCTGTTCGTAATCATGACTTGTTCTTAAATTATCAACCTAAAGTATGCCCAGTAAATAAAAAATGGATTGGTTGTGAGGCATTATTGCGTTGGAATCACCCACACTTAGGCGCCATTGCGAATGATGTATTAATACAACTCGCAGAACGAAATGGACTCATTTACGAACTAGGAAACTTTGCACTTCGTAACGCTATCCAACAAGCTTCAGAATGGATTCTACACTCACCAAACTTTGTTATGGCTGTGAATATTTCAGCTGTCCAATTGAAAGATCCTCATTTTGTTACTCATATAAAACAATTACTTAATCTATATCAATTGCCAGCCCGCAATCTTGAATTAGAAGTAACAGAAAGTGGTTTAATTTCAGATGAACCGCTAGCCATTGCGACACTAAGTCAGCTAAATAATATGGGGATATCTATTGCGTTAGATGATTTTGGTACTGGCTATGCTTCATTCCAGTATCTTAAAAAATACCCATTTAGCTCATTAAAAATCGATAAAAGCTTTATCGCAAATATTGAGAAAAACGCAGACGATCAAAATATTGTGTGCGCAATGATCAACATCGCTAAAAAACTTCAACTAAAAGTGGTTGTAGAAGGCGTTGAGAATCAAAATCAAGAAGCATTTGTTGTTAAAGAAGGCATAGACCTAATTCAAGGCTATCTCTATTCAAAACCAATTTCAGCAACTGATTTTGAAGAAGGGTTATTTAATCAATCTTCGATTGGTACGCCTTATTTCCAATTTGTGTAATTGAACCTTTGAAATATCATTATAAGAATAAGCAAAAAGTCTGATACTCTTGCTAACAAATATCATAATAAAATGAACCCAGTCAGCATGAATATTCAAAAAATAGAGCAAGAAGTACAACAATGGTTAGAAGATGTGGTTATAGGCCTAAACCTTTGCCCTTTCGCAGCAAAACCAAACCGTAATAAACAAATCAAAATTTTTGTATCAGAAGCGACGACAGAAGAAGTACTGCTTGAAGATATACTTCAAGAGTTGATGAATTTAGATTCAAAAACAGCTGAAGAGTTAGAAACAACACTCGTTGCAATTCCTAATATGCTGCAAGATTTTATGGATTATAATTTCTTCTTAGATTGGGTTGATGCTCTTATCAAACAACAAGAGTGGGAAGGCATTTACCAAATCGCCACTTTCCACCCTGATTACTGCTTTGGCGGTGCTGAACCTGAAGATGATGAAAATCTAACCAATCGTTCTCCATATCCTGTGCTTCACCTTATCCGCGAAGAGAGCATGGAAAAGGTACTAAAACACTACCCTAACCCTGAAGCTATCCCAGATACAAACATTGCACGGGTTGAGGCGTTAACCTTAGAAGAGCGCCGTAAACTATTCCCTTACTTGTTCGTATAAGATAGGCTAGCAGCCATTAATACATAATTGAGAGAAACCGATGAAACGAGTTGTTTTATATGTTGCAGACAAATGCCCTCACTGCAAAGAAGCACAACGCTACCTTGATTCTAAAGGCATTAAATATCGTTTAACTAACGCAAAAATGCAGCGTGGTCGTAAAGAGCTAGAAGCCATTGGTGCTCGCTCTGTACCGGTATTAAAAATCGGCGATCAAATGATGGCAGGTTGGAATCAAAAGAATTTCGATAAGATGTATAATAGTTAATTAAAAATGGAGCTTATTTAAAGCTCCATTTTTACATAATTGTAAATGTTAAAAAAACAATCAACAAGAAAATAGTATTTTAATAAAATAATTAATTTATATTAATCAATAGTCACGCTATCTACATAAATAATATAATTATCTTCTTTATTTACTTCACCTTTGATCGTCACTTTATCGTTTGGTTTAACTTGTAAACCAGACATTTTATCACCATCAATTTTTACATTTAAAGAGCCTGTATTATCTTTAAATACATAGACTTCCTTTCCTAAAGGCTCGATTAAGTACCCCGTTAATAGGATCGGTGTATCATCAATGACGGCGCTGGCATTTAATACTGATTCTACGCTATTTATTCCATCAACAGGTTTAGAAAATTCATCCTGATAATTAGCGGTTTGCTCATTAGCCAATGCAAGCGTTGATGAACAAGCTAATATTAGAGTAAATAACAAATGTCTTTTTTTCATAAATAAAACCTTAACTGTTATTATATGAAAAACCACATTAACATTTGTAACTTAATTTAATTACGATAAAAATAAGTTATAAATATATAGTAGTTTTAATCAATTCCATTTAGAGACTACGCCTAGTTTTTAATTATATCAAGACTTATATTTGCTTTTATATTTCGATTAAAAACATTGTTATAACCTATAAAGAAACAGTAATTAACCCACTGATTAACATCGTGTATATTGCATTTTCAGTAATGTAAAGTTTCATCCAAAAAAGTAAAATATAAACATAAATAAAAAGCAGGCTTTAATATAATTAAAACCTGCATAAAAACTAAAATAATAACTTAAAAGATCTACTTTAACGGTTTTAGTAACTGCTTTATCACACTCACCAAACTCATAAAAACAATCATCATTGCAATTAAGGGAAGTACAAACCACATACTGATATGAAGTGTCGGCTCTAATTTAAAGCCCCATTTCACTAAACTGAATACAATCGCCTCTGCTCCCATCACCGCCACAAACCCCGCAGCCAATGCCATGACACCGTATTCACTCCACAACGTATTGCTGATGCGCTGACGACTAGCCCCAAGAGTACGATAAAGGGTGATTTCACGCTGACGCTGATACAAACTCAAACGAAGTAATGTGAATATCAATAAAATACCACTCACCACACCTAGTCCTGCCAATACCGTTAATGACCACGTAATTTGAGCTAGCATAATTTGGATCTTTCCCCCCATGGTTCTAAAATCCAATAAGCTCACCGTTGGATAATCACGAGCCAGTTGATTCAATAACGTATTTTCATCATCATTTACTTTAAAGCTCACTAACCATGTCGCTGGCAAGTCAGCAATCACATCGGGTGTGAAAATAAAATAAAAGTTCGGCTTCATGCTCTGCCAATCAACAATTCGAATCGAATTAACCACTGCCGTAAATGGTTGACTATTTACCGAGAAACTCAATGTATCACCAATCTTAATATTTAAATCATTCGCGACATCTTGCTCAACAGACACCCCATTTTCGCTTGTCCATGCACCTTCAGTGACCTGATTATGAACGGGCAACGCATTACGCCAAGTAAAATTAATTTCACGACGTAGCGCATCTGAGCCTTGTCCTTCACCTTTCATTTTTTCTCTGGTACTTTCGCCATTAATTTCTGTTAAGCGTCCACGAACAATAGGATAACCTTCTGAGCGATCCAATTTTTCATTGTCCAATGCTTGTAAGTACTCTTGCTGCTCATACGGGGCAATATTCATCGCAAACACATTAGGGGCATCCGGCGGTAAGGTTTGTTGCCAATCTCCTAATAAATCAGTTCTCACTAGCCAAATTACCGCAACTAACATTAAAGAGCCTGATAGTGCAGCCAATTGCATCATGCTGTTTTTTGGAGAACGCTTAATCCGACTCAATGCTAATGTCATTGCCGCGCCCCATTTAATCTGCCCAAACAGGTGCACTAAACCGTAACTAATGCCGGCAAGCAAAATAAACAGTATGACTAGGCCAACTGATACCATCCAAACTAGGCTGTTATTGCCATACATAAATAAAAAAGCAATGATGGGCACAGCAATAAGCCACCATCCTTTTTTTGAAGAAGTGTTTATTTGAGATTGCAAAACGGTAATCGCCGGCGTATCCAAAAGACGAATTAATGGAATACCCAGAGCTGGTAAACCAATGAATAACGCAACAATAGAACCAAACAAAAAAGGTTGCCAGCCATAACTTGGTAAGTCTTCGGGCAGAATATCCGTTAAAGGAATACGCAATAACAATTCAAGCCCTAACCCGATTAACGACCCGACAATCACACCCGTAACAAACATCAACCCCACTTGACTGAATAACCAACGCTTCAGCCACGCTTTGCTTGCTCCCATACTTTTTAGCATAGCAACAGTATTTGCACGACTGGTTGCATAATGCTGACAAGTTAATACCAAGGTAACCGATGCCATTAAGATCACCATCAAAATAGTCAATGATAAATACTGCTTTGCTTTTTGCATTAAATCAGCAGTTCGACCTTGTGTTTCTTCACTTATCCAACTTTCCCCAGGTTGCAGTTCATACTCACTTTGAAGCAATGAGATCGCATTATCATCCCCTTTAAATAACGTTCGATATTGCACTCGACTGCCCAGCTGAATGGCACCAGTTTTATCTAAATCAGATTGATGAATAAATACACTTGGCATGGTGCGAAATGGATTAAACGCCAACTCAGGCTCTGATTCAATCACACCAGAAATCGGCAATTCTGCATCGCCAATGGCAATCACATCACCGATATTTAATTCGAGTAAAGATAAAAGACGATCCGCAACCCAGACTTCTCCTTGGTTCACTTGTGTATATTGTTCATTATTTGCACCATGCAATAATAACTCACCACGAAGTGGATAATTACTTTCAACAGACTTTACACTCACCAATTGCATTCCAGTATCACTGAATGCCATGGTTTGGAAGCGAACTTGAGAAGAAATAACTAAATCATGCTCATCAGCACGTTGTAGAATGGAGCCGGGTGTTGGATTTGCTGAACGAAAAACCAAATCTGCAGCCATCATAGAGCGACCTTGATCTGTCATGACTTTTTCCACTCGAATAGCCAAAGCAGATAACGCCACTACACATGCAACAATCAAGGTGAGTGCTGCCATTACGGGCCATAATTGTCCCTGCCAAATCTCACGCCAACTCCACCGCAATATCATTCGACTTCCAGAGGAAGGGGAGTTATCTGAAGAGATTGATGTTAATGATTTCTCATTCATTTCACTTCACCTCTTCGCGGATCTGCCCAGCATCTATGGTCAGTGTACGCTCACATCGCTCCGCTAACTTAGGATCATGAGTGATAAGAACCAAGGTTGTCCCATGTTTTTGGTTCATTTCAAATAAAAGTTCAATAATGTGCTCAGCGGTGTGTTGATCCAAATTTCCTGTGGGTTCATCAGCAAACAGGATTTTGGGTTGAGTCATAAAGGCACGAGCTAATGCCACACGTTGTTGCTCTCCACCTGAAAGTTGAGATGGTAGATGCGTTTCTCGCCCTGAAAGCCCAACAGAATCGAGTAACTGTTTTGCTTTTTTAATGTCTTCTCCTTCCCCACGTAAAATCGCAGGTAAGGTGACATTCTCAAGCGCTGTCAATGATGGGATAAGTAAGAAACTTTGAAATACAAAACCAATGGATTCACTTCGAATCTGAGCTCGGGCCTCATCATCCATTTGGGATAGGCTTTTCCCTAATAATTCAATATCACCAGTAGAAGGGGTATCCAACCCTGCAAGCAAAGTCATTAATGTTGATTTACCCGCACCTGACGTGCCAACAATCGCAACACTTTGACCAGATTGCACCTCAAAAGAAACATCTTTTAAAATGGTTAACTCAGCCTCATTAGATATCACAGATTTTCCAACCGAGCTTACTTTTATGGCAACCGTCATTATCCTTTCCTTTTGATATTATCTTTATACTATTATACGTATTGTATACATAAGTTCTTATTAATCAGCAATTTCATTTACACTTCTTTAACTAATTTCTATGGGCAGATTTACGCTTTCTGCTATTCTATTGTTACCCACTATTGTTAAGGTTACTCATGCGTAAATTACTGACTCTTACTCTTATACTTATTAGCAGCCAATTTCTTGCTATAAAAACCGCTTATAGCCAAACCTTACTGATTCTTGGTGACAGCTTAAGTGCCGGTTATAACATGCCAATAGAACAAAGTTGGCCTTCACTATTACCAGAACAACTCAGCGCCTTAGGTAAGTCAATCACGGTTATTAACGGCAGTATTTCAGGGGATACAACAGGCAATGGATTAGATCGATTACCTAATCTATTAGAGCAACATAAACCTAATTATGTACTTATTGAGTTAGGTGCAAATGATGGACTACGTGGATTTCCACCACAAAAAATCAATGCCAATTTAGAAAAGATATTCGCTCAAATTAAGGCAAATAATGCACAACCATTATTGATGCAAATTCAAGTACCGCCTAATTATGGAAAACGATATAGCCAAGCGTTTGGATCACTGTACCCCAAATTAAGTGAAAAACACGCTATCCCCCTATTACCTTTTTTCTTAGAACAAGTAATAGTAAAACCAGAATGGATGATGAAAGATGGATTACATCCAAAGCCTGAAGCTCAACCTTGGATCGCAGAGTTTATGGCAAAAGAGCTGCAGCCCTATTTATAACAAGATTTATTCATAAAAAACAAAAAGCCCGTCTATATTAAATAAACGGGCTTTTAAAATTACAGTTACCAATACAATCGGTATTATTCTGTATCATCATCAGCAGAACCACTATCGTCATCATCTGAACTGTCTGATGAACGTTGTGTTCCACATAATGTATGAAATCTTGGTTTAAAGTTGATTTTATTTTGATACTTTAACCAACATTGCGCAAATTCTGAAGTCTCAGCAGGTAGATGCTGTATTTGCTCAACAAATCGTATTTCTGCTTCTGATTCAGGAGCCAACGTACCGTCTAATAGAGACTGCATTGTTCGACCATAGGTTTCTAAAATCAACGCTTCGCGGATTGTGAAACCACTGCGACTAAAACCTCGTTTGAAGTTTTTGTCATCGTAAAATTTAGTAAGAGTTCGCATTGATGCTTCTTCGTGACCACAAAAAACGTATATGTAATTCAGTGCAGTCACATTGTACAACGAAAAATATTAGCGATTTCAATCAAAATATTTTATTGTGGCGGTTACCACCATCAAAGAGATGATAACTTTGGATACTGATCTGCTTAAAACCTTCTTAGAAGTTACAAAAACGCGCCATTTTGGGCGTGCTGCAGAGCATTTATTTCTCACACAGTCAGCAGTGAGTTTCCGTGTTCGACAGCTTGAATCACAGCTAGGAAACCCATTATTTACGCGCCAACGCCATAATGTACAGCTAACCGCTGCAGGTGAGCGCTTACTTCCTTATGCCGAAGCAATTTTGCAAACATGGGGAAGAGCAAAACAAGACGTTGCACTGACTGAAGATTACAATTCGCAAATCACCATTGGTGCCAGTGCATTAATCTGGGAATTTGATGGAATATCAGATTGGATAAATGGGATCTATGACACAATCTCTGGTTTGGCATTACGCCTAGAATCCATACCTCGTCAAGAACTGGCAAAAGCATTATTAGAAAAAAGTGTCGACCTTTTTATTACCAGTGAGCCGCCAAAAATTGATGGTATTCGTGTATTTAAAATTCGTGATTATCAATTACAGCTTGTTTCTAGTACCCCAAATAGTACGATGGAAACGATTCAATCTATGCCGTTGGTGTATTTGGACTGGGGAGCTCGATTTGCAATTCAACACAGTAAAATTGCTGAGCTGCAAAAAACGCCTATTTTACACACTCATTCATCAAAAATGGCGCTTGATTATTTAATGTCGCATTCAAGCATTGGTTATTTGCCTGCCCCAGTTATTAACCAATGTGTTGATAACAAAGAGCTATACGTTGTAGAAGGTGCACCAATTATGGAGCAAGAACTGTACTTAGTGTGGCAAGAAAAAAGCGAAAAAGCAGAGCTAATTGAGCAAATTACCAACATAAAACCGAAAATGGTTACCTCTAGCGTTTAAAAAGCGATTTTTCGATTTACGATAAGGGCTTACACAAGCCCTTTTATTTTATCTATTTCTATAATAAATCACTGTATTAAGTGGTTTAATTACCTTTTCCTCGTTACTATAATTATTATCTTTTTAATCTTACTTCCATCCACGGAGTTCGACATTGAACGAACATCAAGATTTATCATTCCAAATTGAAACCTTATTCAATGCCGACGACCAACAGCAACAAATAAGCTTATTGAGTGAATTTGTAGAAAACGGCTTAGATACAGGTTCTGTGGCTCGTATTTTAGAAGCTTTCCCAGTTGATGACCGTGTGCAGCTATGGCGTCACTTGCCACTAGAAATGCACATTGAAGTATTAACGGAAATGCGTGCTGATGCTCGTGTTGCTATCCTTGAAGAATTGTCAGAAGCCGAATTAAACTTCACCTTAGCAAAACTGGATAACTTATCGTTAATCGAGTGGGCAGAATCCCTCCCTGATGATATTTTCAGCCTTGCACTACAACTTATCAGCCGTGATGAGTTGGACTTATATGACGATGCAAAACAATATGACGACGACGAAGTCGGTCACTGGGCTGACAGAAAAATAGCAACACTGCCTTTTAACGTGAGCGTAGGTCGAGCTAAAAAGCTATTAAAAACCAATCTGTTTGAATCACATCAATACATGCATTTAATTAATCGTGCCCATAAGTTTCACGGTATTGTGCAATATACAGATATTTTAACCGCTGACGATTCAGTTAAAATTAACACACTAAAATTAGAAGATTGCTTAGTCCTTAATGTTCACCAACCACTGAATGAGAGTATTGAAGCAATCGAACACTCCGCAGTGCCAAGTGTGGCGATTGTGGATGATGAAAATACCTTAATTGGGCAATTAGATTGGCAGTTTGCGATTAATACACAACGTGAAATCTATGAAACCCGTTTAATGGCCGGTACCGGTATGGACGAAGGTGATGATCTATTCTCACCTATCATTAAAAGTTCGAAAAAGCGTGGTGTATGGTTAGGCATTAATTTATTAACCGCTATTTTAGCATCGATTACTATCGGTTTATTTGAAGATGTCATTACCCAAGTCGTTGCTCTAGCGGTATTAATGCCTATTGTAGCCTCTATGGGAGGGATTGCAGGCAGCCAAACCTTAACGCTCATGGTGCGTGCAATGGCACTAAACCAAGTTACCGCTGGTAACCGTTTTGCCTTATTAAAAAATGAATTAGGCATTGGCTCCATTAACGGATTGCTATGGTCGTTAATTATCGGTGGTATTGCTGGCGCATGGTTCCAATCTTTTGCTTTGGGTGCCACGATTTCACTGGCTATCATTGTCAATATTGTTACCGCAGCACTATTTGGGGTACTTATTCCTATTACACTAGATAAGTTTAAACTTGACCCTGCACTGGCTGGTTCAGTTATCCTGACCACAGTAACTGATGTAGTTGGCTTCTTTGCTTTCTTAGGTACAGCAAGCCTTGTAATGATGTAAATATTTATATAAAGACCTCCCCTGAATCGACATAAATCAATCAGGGGAGCTTTTTAATCTCACTCACCACCGCTTTTCATAGCTTCAAATCTCTCCAAAAGAAAATCTAAGAATAACCGGATACGTTTTGGCTGATATTTTTTACTCATGTATACCACATTAAGATCAGCACTTGATACAGATGTCGATGTATTAAAATTAGCCATATATCCATTAAGAACAGTAACAAGGCGTCGATTATTAATGTCATCTTGCACGTCTAATATGGATTTTAATGCTATCCCTGCCCCTTCAAGAGCCCAATAACGTACAACTTCTCCATCATCTGAAAATCGTTTAGGTAAAACAGTAATCACATTCTTTTTATCTGAGCCTTGGAAATGCCATGTTTTTAATTCCTCATGGCTACGAACCATCGCAAGACAATGATGATTAACCAAATCTTGTGGAGTTAAAGGCGTTCCATGTTTAGCTAAATAGTCAGGTGATGCACACAACACTCGATGGCTAGATGATAATCGTCGAGATATCAAACTGCTATCAGCCAGTTCACCATATCGAACGACAATATCTATGCCTGATTCGGCAATATTTGAAACATCGTCATTCAAATATAAATATGGCACTACCTCTGGGTATTTCTCACAAAACTCAGAAAGGATAGGAAGAATGTATTGCTTACCAATATCTTTAGGCGCAGCTACTCTTAACGCACCTTTTACCTCTTTAATTCCATTTAAAATCAAATTCTCGGCTTCATTCACATTATCTAAAATCTCAAGACTGGCTTTGTAATAAAGCTCTCCTGCATCGGTTAGAGACACATGTCTTGTACTGCGATTAAGTAACTTCACTCGATATCTTTCTTCAAGAGCTTGAAGTCTGGCTGTCATCGTTGCAGGCGATAAACCAAGTTCTCTACCCGCTGCCGCTAAACCTTGATGCTTTACGATACTCACAAACATCGTCATATCAGAAAACTTATCCATTATCGTCCCTTTGATTATCCAGATGAACATTATTCAGTTTTTTCGAATAATGATTTTAGATATTACTCAATTATCAAAACAAAGCGAATGAATATACTAGTTGGCATTAGGTCATAACAATAAAGAAATAAGTTAAAGGTTATATACATGAATCACAAAACATTATTTGAAAAAACACATTTAAAAAATATCACATTACAAAATCGAATAGTAATGGCTCCAATGACTCGTGCTCGCACAAGCCAACCCGGTAATATTCCAAATGACATGATGGCAACTTATTACAAACAACGTGCAACTGCCGGTCTCATTATTTCCGAAGCTACTCAAATTTCAGATGACTCTCAAGGTTATTCATTTACTCCAGGCGTTTATACTGATGAGCATGTTAAAGGGTGGCAACCTGTCACTAACGCAGCTCATAAAGAAGGGGCTGCGATATTCTGTCAGCTATGGCATGTTGGCCGAGTATCTCATCCTACTTTCCAAAAAGGAGAGCTGCCCATAGCTCCATCTGCTCTTGCTCCTGTAGAAACTAAAGTATGGATCTCTGACGAAGAAGGCAATGGCAAAATGGTTGATTGCATTCAACCACGAGCTATGACTCAAGACGATATTGATCGTGTTATTCAAGATTTCGTCTATTCAGCTAAACGAGCAATCGAAGCGGGTTTTGATGGTATTGAGATCCACGGAGGAAATGGGTATTTGATTGACCAATTTCTTCGTACTAATTCGAATCATCGCACAGATAAATACGGCGATACTCGAGAAAATCGTATTCGCTTTCTACTTGAAGTTGTTGATGCGGTAAGTAAAGAAATTGGTTCAGATAAAGTTGGAGTTCGCCTTGCTCCATTTATCACATTTAAAGACATGGATTGCCCAGATATCGTACCCACAATTCTTGATGCATCAAGAGAGTTACAATCGCGTGACATTGCTTACTTACATTTATCTGAAGCAGATTGGGACGATGCACCGATTATTCCTGAAAACTTTCGTATTGAACTAAGAAAATTGTTCACCAATACGATCATAGTCGCAGGTAGTTACACACAAGAGCGCGCCAATGAAATTCTCAATAAAGGTTACGCTGACCTTGTGGCTTTTGGCCGCCCATTCGTATCTAATCCAGACTTAGTATCTCGCTTAGAGAACAATTATGAGCTAGCGGCATTAGACGGTAATACGTTATTTGGCGGTAATGATAAAGGTTATATTGATTATCCTGTTTATTGTAAAAACCAGTAATGCAAATTAGCTTTGACAAACATTATAGCGATTTCTAGTCTGACGCTTAAAAACAATAACGTCTAAAGTTATTAGCTTTAGACGTTATTTTCCATAACGACTCGATTCAAATTCGCCCATGCTGAAAAAACTTAGAAGCAAACCCAGTAACAAACATGGTGCCAATTACCACTAAAATCGTACCTATAATGGCATTTACTCCCACTGTTTCACCTAAGAACAAATATCCCCATAAGATTCCAAAAACAGGAATTATAAAGGTTACGGTTAAAGCAGAAGAGGCGCCGAGCTCCTTAATAAGTCGGAAATACAATAAATAAGCCAATCCCGTACACACAGCACCAAGAGCAAAAACAGCCGCAATAATGTCTGAAGTGACTTCTTCTCTAGCAGGCATAAAAGGAACAAGAGGCAATACAAGTAATACAGATGCCCACATACTGCCGTGTGCATTGTTAAATGGTTCAACGCTTGGTGCATTTTTGGCATAATTGGTCGCAACCCCATAGCTAAACGCACCAATTAACGCCGCAATAATAGGAATAATCGCTTCATCGCCAATATTAATCGCTTCCCATCCAACTAAAACACTCACGCCTATCATTCCGAGAATCAAACCAAAAATAACCTGCTTACTTAATCCAGTTCGAGTCCATACAGCACCAATAATCGCTCCCCAGATCGGGGCTGTAGAGTTAAGAATAGCCAAAGTAGATACATTTAACACTTGTGCAGAATAAGCAAATAACAAGAAAGGCAAAGCGGAATTAAACAAACCTAATATAAGGAAATGCTTAATATTGGACATAAAGCGTAAAGACTTTTTCAGAAAAAAAGAAACAACAAGCAAAGTCAATGCAGCAAAAGCAACACGAGTTTCAATTAATATTGCAGGCCCTAACGGATTAGCTGCAATCCTAACAAATAAAAATGAGCCTCCCCACAAAGCAGCTAAAGTAAATAAACTTAATATATTGAGCATCCATGATTCCAAACTGTGGGTAATTTTTTAGTGTGGTTGATAATGATAAATTACTCAACCAAATGACTTTAAAAATGCTATTTAGTACTCACCTGTATTTCAAATATAATTTCTGTAATTAAAAATTAAATAACTCATAGACTGTCTCAATCTTTAGCAAGGTATGCATAGATAAAAAAGGTATTATGTACGGATACATATAAAAACAAACCTCTATTTTAAAGGAAAATAATTATGAAAATTCGCTTTTATCTTCTTGCAGCACTCGCTATGACTTCACTTTTTGGCTGTGGTGGAGGCGAACAATCTCTGAAAGTAACAGCAAGCGCATACACATCAAGTGTTGGTGAAACTGATGACACTCCAAACCTTGCAGCTTGGGGAGATACGCTTAAACCAGGAATGAAATCCATTGCTGTATCAAGAGATCTTATCGAAATGGGTCTTACTCATAATCAAGAAGTAAGAATCGAAGGACTTGATGGTACATACCTCGTGCTTGATAAAATGAACAAGCGCTGGAAAAAGAAAATTGATATTTACATGGGTGAAGATGTTGAAAAAGCAAGACAATGGGGTAAGAAAGAAGTCGTTATCTACTGGACTGTAGAAGAAGAAAAATAAGACTTAGGTTATTCTTAACTTTACTATTCTCACTCAAGGTGGCTTCGTAATGAAGCCACTTTTTTATACTTCAAATATAGAAATCCTAGCTACCGATCACACCACCGTTATCTTTGGTGATCATCACAATCGTTGACCGAGGCTTACTGTTTCCACCTTGTGGGAAATGTTCAGATGGGTGTTGTACACCAACAAACATCGTCTTTTGATCTTCAGAGAAAGTTAACCCAGTAATTTCACAACCAATTGGGCCAGTTAAGAAACGACGTACTTCTCCAGTATTAGGATCGCCACACAACATTTGGTTATTACCTTGCCCTGAAAAATCGCCTTTATTTGAGTAATTACCATCCGTTTGAATCCATAAACGTCCTGCTTTATCAAAACCAATACCATCAGGACTATTAAACATATTGTCTTTATTGATGTTGTCGCTTCCAGCATAAAGATTATCTTGATGAACCATAGGATTACCTGCTATCAAGTATAAGTCCCACTGGAAAGTATCACTCACATGATCGCCATTTGTAGGTTCCCAACGCACGATTTGACCATAATGGTTTTCAGCTCGTGGGTTGACGCCATCGACATCCTGCCCTTCTTTAACGCCACGATATTTATTATTGGTTAGTGTACAAAATACGTGTTTTTTATCAGGATGAACCGCAACCCATTCAGGTCTATCCATTGTAGTTGCCCCTACTTGTGTTGCCGCACGGCGAGCAAAAATCATCACTTCAGCTTGGCTATTAAACCCATTCTCTTTGGTTAATCCATTTTTGCCATAAGTCAGCTCTAGCCATTGCCCCTCACCTTCTAACTTATCGTCTTTCATTGCGAATTTAGCAACGTACAGAGTACCTTCTTCGAGGAGATTGCGATTGGCAGCGTTATTGCCTTCTTGGTATTTGTCTTTTGATACAAACTTATACAGATGCTCACCACGTTCGTCATCACCAAGGTACACCACAACATGACCATCATCGTTAACAACTAATGCAGCATTCTCATGCTTAAATCGACCTAGTGCCGTTCGTTTTAATGGCGTTGACGTTGGATCATTTGGATCAATTTCAACCACCCAACCAAAGCGATTTAGTTCATTTGGGTTTTTCGCGACATCAAAACGATCATCAAAATTATGCCATTGATATTCACTCTGCTTTGCTTTAATACCGTAACGCTTATCATCAGGCGTTAATGCTGTATTTTGTTCTGAACCAAAGAAATCATTAAAATTTTCTTCGCATGTTAAATAAGTACCCCAAGGCGTTTCACCATTTGCACAGTTATTGAAAGTACCTAATACTTTTTTACCTGTAGGATCCGCTTTGGTTTTTAGTAAATCATGACCTGCAGCAGGACCTGTCACTTCCATTTCAGTATTTGCTGTTATACGACGATTTGCCTTACCTGTTGAATCCATCGTCCATTGACCGTTCTTTCTGACGATTTCAACAATAGTTACGCCCATAGCTGCCTGCGCTTTAGCTACATCATCCGCGGTCATGTTTTTACCTTGGTGAGCAAACAAAAATTCATAATTAGTGTATTCATTATTCACCGCAAGAATCGCACGATCGTTTGATAATGGAAATACACTCATACCGTCAGTATTATCACCAAATTGCAGTGCTTGCGCTTTTGAATCTTGCTTTCCATTTGGGTTAAATTGAGGTGCATTAGCAAAGATAGGGTCGCCCCAAGACATCAATGTATTCCAACTGTACCCTTTAGGAAGCACAATAGAATCACTTGTAGAGGTGGGAATGGCTTCAAAGTTTAATAATGTACCGTTCATATTACCTGCAATGGCTTTTGCTACTGGATTTAACGCTAAAAAAGCGCCAGCACCTACCGCCGCGGTTCCCATTATGAAACCTCTACGAGATAAACGAGCATTCACCATATTGCTAAAATCAGATTCTTTTTCTACAAATTTATTCATCATACTTCCCTTTTGAAACTATTATTTTTATAAGTGTATTTTTACAATCAGAAGTAGACTAAAGGTGCTTTGTGACAGAAATATTGAAAGGACATGACGATTTTATTGCGTATTTTCAAATCAAAATCTGGGGACTCATCCCAGAATAAAAACATTCATTATGATGATAATTCTTTCTTTAAGAGTTATCTGATATAAAGCTTAGCCTTTATTTCAGTCTGTATTGATTCATCTAACGTAGATATCAAGGAAAATCATGTTAAAGCAAACTCTATTATATTTATTTTTGAGTGCATTATTTATAACAAGCGGTTGCGCTGAGCTAAAAGATGCAGGCAGAACCATCGGACATACTACACGTGATGTTACCACTGCTATTGGGCACGCTTCTCGAGATGCGGCTAAATCAGTTAAAGCAGAATTAGATAAAGGAGAATGGGCAAATGAACCTTAATTTCAAAATGCATGTCATGATATACAAATAAAAAGCCTCTATTACAGAGGCTTTAAATTAATTTAATAGGCATTACATCAGCCATTTCCACCAAACAAAAATAGCTAAAAATCCAAATAAATAAACCAAACCAACAATGGATAACGCTTTTAATTTTGGTCCCATTTTTAGTTCATCTGGCAACTCCGTTTTTGTTACTAGAATATAATTCAGAGCAGCAAAAATCGGTGTTGTAATAAACGCCATGATCATTGCAAAATCTAACATACTCATTAAAGAGGAAATAAACAAAGTGACAATGGTGATCGCCAATACAGAAACAATCATAACCCAAGAGTTATAATGTTTTGGCTGATTTAATGGTTTGCGCTGTAGCAATAATTGAGCTTCCGATACCGCTCTTGAATAGCCATCAATCACTGTAATGGTACTTCCAAAAATACAGAAAAAAGCAATAACTGCTATCAAATACCGTGACCACTCACCGATTGTTGCAGCATAAATTCCCACTAACTGATGGGAAAAACCGATACCTGATGCTTTAAATTCAATTCCCGAACCATATAACACCAAAGCCCCTAAAGATAAAAAAAGCACAGCAAGGATCGCGGTTCCAATATAACCAACATTAAAATCAAACAAGGCTGATTGTGATGTTACTTTTTGAGTTTGACACTGACGCTTTAGCCACATTGATGTAATACTTGAAATTTCGATAGGTGCTGGCATCCAGCCCATCGTAATAACCAAAAATCCGATAGACGCAATTGACCAAACCGAAGGACCTTGATAATCAGTAGGAGCAACAGCACCATTAGAAAACGCAACACCTAAGGCTATCGTTGTCGCAATCGTTAATGTGACCATAATTAATTTAGACAGTTTATCTAAGGCTTTAAAATGTCCTGCAAACAATATTGTTATACAAGTAATTAGAACAATGCCAGACAATACATTTAAAGATAGATCAAAAGGTAAGAAATAACCTAACAAACTTGCACTAAATAACAATAAAGCAGCGGTATTAACGACAGCTGAAATCGCACTTAATACTAAAAATACCCATAAATAACCTCGGCCCAATTTATGGTAACCTTGAATAATACTGTCTCCAGTACCAAGGGTATATTGAACCCCAGCTCTAAAGAATGGATATTTTAATAAATTAACCGCAAGAATTAGCAGTAACATTTCCCACCCATAGATTGCTCCAGCCTTGGTTGATGCAACCAAATGAGAACCACCAACAGCCGCAGCGGCCATCATAATGCCTGGGCCTAACGACCGAGAAAGATCACTTATTTTTAATTTTGGCTTCATGCCATTTTGTGTACAAGACGGTTCCATATCTATCCTTTTAATAACAACACTGCCTCACTACCCCTGTGAGCAAGTACAATTTAATTTGAATTAACAATTAAGTTACATAAAGGTATGGTTTTAATCAATTGCAAAGTAGAGAATCAGCCCAAACAATACCGTATCACGACAAATAGTTATTGGAATAACTCATTAACCAGCTAATTACATAGAAAAGATTGAGAATAGTACGAACATCAGTACAATGCGAAAATAACCATTCAATCTCGCACTCATACAGAAGGTCTGTCACTTGGAAAAACATGAAGAAGTTCTGGTCGCTATACGCCAAATTATTCGAGCTATCGATTTACACTCGAAAAAGTTAAGCAAAGAATATGGGTTAACAGGCCCTCAATTGATTCTTATGCGCGCGATTCAAGAAATGGATAATGTGACAATTAAAGAGTTATCAAAACATACAAATGTAAGCCAAGCGACAACAACAACCATCATTGATCGTTTAGAACTTAACGGCTATGTTCAACGTATTCGTAGCGAATCGGATCGACGTAAAGTTCATGCTCATTTAACTGATAAAGGAAAAGAGTTACTCGATAACGCTCCTCTTCCTTTACAAGATAGCTTTGTGAATAAGTTTCATAATCTAGAAGCGTGGGAGCAGAGTCTTCTTTTATCATCAGTACAACGTGTATCCGCGATGATGAATGCTGAAGATATCGATGCAGCTCCAGTACTACAACTTGAAGGCATTGCTAAAAGTTAGTAATCGTAAAAGTCACTCACTTTCTAAAACAAAAAGCCTCTTTTTTATAGAGGTTTTTTGTTGAATCCTAATCAAAAAAATCGACTGATGCATCACTCATCATGCCGTCTTTGTGTAAACTGAACCCTTGTATTCAAACTCATAAAGAAGTCATTATGGATAACCTCATTACACAGTTATTATTTTCAGCTTCAATAACAGGCCCTATTTGTGTCATGTTGCTATTAGGTGTCCTACTTAAACGCATCCATCTGATTAATGATAACTTTATTGAAATCGCATCAAAGTTAGTCTTTCAAGTGACCTTACCTGCCATGCTTTTTTTAAGTATTGTAAACGCCAAACATGACTTTTCCTCAAGCAGTCACTTAATCCTTTACGGGCTTATTGCTAACTTCGTTTTCTTTCTTTTCACTATTTTTTCCACTCGATTTGCTTTTAAAGACAAGCAAAATCACGGCGTTATTATTCAGGGTGGATTTCGCGCTAACACTGCGATCATTGCTTTAGCTTATGTGGCTAATGCTTATGGGAACACTGGTGTTGCATTGGCTGCTATCTATGTTGCTTCAACAACTATTTTATATAATATTCAGGCCGTTATAGCCCTTACACCTAAGAATGAACATAATAAAAAACAAGCGATTGGGATCATAATAAAAACATTAACTAAAAACCCATTAATTATTTCTATTATATTAGGTGTTATTTGTTCTCTTCTCTCTATTCCTGTACCGGATATGCTTTCACAAGCCGGACAATACTTTGCCAATATGACACTTCCTTTGGCTTTATTATGCGCAGGAGGGTCACTTAATTTACATTCAATGAAAGAAGAGAGTGCTGCTACGTGGTTTGCTACAAGCTATAAACTTATCTTAAGTCCATTATTCATTACGTTAGGAGGGATCCTCATAGGATTTAGAGGATTAGAACTAGGACTTATTTTCTTCATGAGTGCCGCGCCAACAGCAGCTGCAAGTTATGTAATGGCAAGAGCCATGGGGGGAAATGCAATATTAGCAGCAAACATTATCGCTCAAACAACCGTAGTCTCATTGTTCACTTGCACTCTAGGTATATTTATTTTGTCATCATTTAATCTAATCTAATTTTAACTAAGGATAAATTAATAATTTTTTGGAAAATGAAAAACAATATCCTATATATAGTAATACCAACATCGTTAATGTGATGCTCAATTACGACGATTGGTGTTGGTACAATGTATCTACTATTGTTTTAGTTAATATCACGTTTTTCCAGAGAGTTTCCCCTTAAATTCTCTGGAATTTTTTTATCTATTATAATGTGTAGCGAACACCGAAAGTGAACGCGATATCAGTCGAGTTATCCATATTTATTGCATTTTCAATAACAGAAAACTCAAACGCAGCCTTCTCCAATAAATAACGATAGCCTAAAACATATTCATGAGAGGACTCTGAAAAATCGTCACTATCATCAACAGTCCCTTCATAATTATGATAAGAAGTAACAATATGATGCGATGGCGTAATGGCGTAGCCATAACCAATAGCAAAAGAAACAGTATTATCTTTGTATGGCAATTCACTTATCACGCCACCGTCATGAAAAGTGACTCCAAGTGTAGAAAAAATAGCGTGTTTTTCATAGCTAAAGCTGTAGTTTGCCTGTAATCCTTGCTCAAAAGCCTCTCTTTTAAAATGACCACTATTCACTTTATTAAAATATAAACTAGCACCTAAACTCACTGCATTATGTTCATTGGCAAACAATTGATATTCTAAATAGCTATGAAGTGCACTTGATAATATCTCGTTTTCAAAATCTTGAATATCCACCCCATACTTAGGCACCGAGATAGAAAATTGATCATCTTCAACTTTATCTCTTCCATTTTGACCAATGCCAAAAAAGTCATGGAAACCATAAACAAAAGAATCCAGCCTATTGTTACCTGCGTAGTTATATTGATACTTTAACTCAGCCTTAAACTTAGGGGTTATTTGCCATTGTGCTCCAGTGACTACTTGGTTTTGATAGTAATCCATGCTGAAGCTTTCTGAATGAGCCCAAACACTAGAAATGGTACCAGTAGCAAACAGCTCTACAGAATCGTCTTTCATTGCAAAAGCAGAACGAAGCTCTGTCGTTAGGCTATTGGATTGTAGTGGAGACTGAGCGTAAGTTTTTAATGGCGTAACAGCAGTATCAGCCAATACCCAGGAAGAAAATAAACCAGTCGTTATTGGAATTAAAATGAAGGTTATCGGTTTTCTTATAGGCATAATACTTTTCACATAATTAACCGCTACCAATAGATTGATAACAAAAGAAGAAATAAGGTAATAACAACATTATTACTTATCTTTCCTCTACCTCTCAATGCGTTAATGACATGATGGGAGATAGATCATACACAAAGCGGCTAAACGACCATAAAAAAAGCAATTAATAATAAAACCAAACAAATGCATACGAAAACAAAATAATATACTCAATTACATATTATTAAATTATCAATTCATTCTATTTGCTGATGTAACCATTCTTTAAATACGCTGATTTTATCACTCACAATCCCCTTTTTTTTCCACACAACGTAATAGGCTAACTCTGTGGTCGATTCAAGATCAGGGAACAACTGTACTAATCGTCCGCAATCTAAATCATCTTTGACTAATACACTTCTCCCCAAAGCGATTCCTTGTCCATTAATTGCAGCTTGAATAACAGAAGCAGAGTTATTTATTTTTAGTCCTTTTTCTGTATTTACATCAAAAATACCATTCTGTTCAAACCACGCCTTCCAAGAAGGAAAACCGCTTTCTTTAGGCAGAGAGATATCATGCAATAAAGGAAATTGAGCAATCGACTCGATACCTTCAATACCTCTATTTAGTAATTCAGGAGAACACACCGGAAAAACGGACTCAGTCATTAATAGCGATGCTTCTAATCCTTCCCACTGACCTTTTCCATAACGAATCCCAACATCAATGCTTTCTGTAAGGTAATCCACAGTTCTAATATTTGTATCTAACCTTAAATCCCATTCAGGGTATGAGGTTTGGAAATCATCTATTCTCATCAATAGCCATTTAGCCGCAAATGCAGGACTTACCGCTACAGTTAAAATAGGACTGTTATCCATTGGTTTTAATAAATCTAAACCTTGTGCTAAATGCTCAAATCCACGCGTAATTTCAGGTAATCCTAACAGCGCTTCTTTAGTTAATACTAAGCGAGCGACTCCTGATGTTCTCCTTTCGAATAAAGAAATACCTAACCATTCTTCCAATAATTTTACTTGCTGCCCAATCGCCGCTGGAGTAACGTTTAACTCTTTCGCCGCTAAAGAAAAACTCAAATGTCGAGCTGAAGCTTCAAAGGCTCGCAAACCATTTAGATGGTGCAATTTCATAAAACACGTCCCTAAAAACACACTTCAATAAAGAAAAACTTTAATGGAAGTATAGAAGTTCTGATTTGTGAGTACGAGATAAAAATCACACAATAAACTTTATCGTCACACATTCATGTAGGTTTATTATGAAATTACACACTGATTTATCAAAACACGCACATGCTATTTTCTCTCAATCCACATGGGTGCCTTCTCCAATAAAAGAAGTTTCTCGCAAAATGCTAGAACGTAATGGTGGCGAAATAGCAACAGCCACGACCCTAGTTCACTATGAACCCAATAGCTATTTTTCTTCTCATATTCATACCGGTGGTGAAGAATTTTTTGTATTAGATGGCACTTTTGCTGATGAACACGGTGACTACCCTATTGGTACTTATATGCGTAACCCTGTTGGCTCTTCTCACGCTCCAGTCGTAGAGGCGGGGTGCATGATTTTAGTTAAGCTAGGGCAATACCAAGAAGGTGATACAACTCCCGTACATATTGATACTCACACTCAAGATTTTATTCCTGATCCTTTGCGTCAACATGTGCAATACCAAGCGCTACATTCTTTTAAACATGAGAGTGTTCGTCTTGAAAAATGGCAGGCAAATCAAACTATCGAACAGGAAAACCGAGGAGGAATTGAACTCTTAGTTCTTGAAGGGAAATTTACTCATAATAATACTGAATATCGAAAATTTGATTGGCTACGTTTACCTATCGGACACTCCTTACGCGCTAGTATCGAGAAAGATACTTGTAAAGTTTGGATAAAAACAGGGCACCACTTACATCAAATTCAAGATAAGTGAGAAGTAATATGAAAACAGACTATCTCATTATTGGTGCTGGTTTAAGCGGCTTATACCTAGCTTATCAACTTGAAAAAATGGGTAAAAATATCAGGTGATTGAATCACGTCAACGTATTGGGGGACGAATTTTATCATTAGATAGCATGGATATGGGGCCTTCTTGGTTTTGGCCACAAATGCACCCACGTATCACACAGCTTATTGATGATTTAGAATTACCGGTTTTCCCACAATATTCTCAAGGAGCCTATTTATTAGAAAATCAACATAACAGTGCACCTATTAGATACGAATCAGGATTTGAACAGTCTCCAGTATCAATGAGAATTGCTGGCGGAATGCAATCTCTTGTTGAGACCCAATTTAATTTACTTCCTTCTGAACACATTCAATTAGATAGTAAGGTTACTCACGTAAATTACAAAGAAAATGGTTATTCAGATATCACTGTTGCTCAAAATAACAAAAGACAGATCATCGAAACAAAGCATGTCATTTTTGCTATGCCTTTACGTCTTTTATCTGAGCAAATTACGTTTAATCCTAGCTTGCCTACAGATGTAAAAAAACACTTTGCTTCAACGCCGACATGGATGGCAGGTCAAGCAAAATTCTTTGCTATATATGACACTCCATTCTGGCGAGAAAATGGATTATCAGGCTCAGCAAGCAGCCATATTGGTCCGTTAATGGAGATTCATGATGCCAGTACATTTGAGGGTTCAGGTGCTTTATTCGGTTTTATCGGAGTCGATGCTTCAACACGTATAAAAGTAGGCGAAGCTCGTATTAAACAAGCGGCAATAGATCAATTAATTCGAATTTTTGGAGAGCAAGCCGCCTTCCCTACTGATGTTAAATTATTGGATTGGAGCCAAGAGGCTAATACGGCAACGCATGCAGATCACCAAGCCCCAAGAAATCATCCTTCTTATGGTCTACCAACAACTGCAAAAGAGTTACGTCGATTACATTGGCACTTTGCAGGAACAGAAGCGGCAGAAGAAAATGGTGGCTATTTAGAAGGTGCATTAGAAGCCGCCGACGCCGTTATTAATATCCTTGATTGTCATTAATACAAAAGGCCAAGTCATCAATAGACTTGGCCTTAATTTGTATTCTTAGAACAATTTAACAGCTGTGTTCCATTAAGAATTGAATATCATCTCCAGCGCCGTAATACACGGGTTCTTTACCATGACTGAATAGTTTTAATGGCTTTTCATTAGCAGTGTGATAGCTCAACTTACCATCAAGAATGTGCAGCCATGTACCTTCAGGAATACCAACGACAGGCTCATGCTTATTCACTTCTAAAAACTCTTGAATACGCTCATCACGAGTTTCACCAAAATGGCCTTCAACAGATGCTTCTAAATAATGAGGGTTAATTTGGAATGGAACTAAATTCAATGAAGGCAGAATAGCGCCAGTGATGATAGGCATATCGTTCGTTGTACGAATCGTTGGGCAACCAATATTTGTGCCTGCACTCCAACCGATATATGGAACGCCATTATCAAGAACCGCTTTACGAATAGGACCAATCAAACCTAAATCATGCAGTGTTTTATTTAATACCCAAGTATTGCCACCACTAACCAAAATTCCATCCGCTTCTTGAATGGTCTTCACAGGATCTTCTGAACGATGTAATCCTGTTACTTTACAATCTAACCCAAGATGATCAAATGTTTGTTGTACCAAGGCAACACGATCATCATGACTTGAGCGAATAACAGCATAAGGAATAAGAACTAAATTCTTCGCTTTTGTGCGTTGAATCTGTTCAATAATCGCGTCACTTGCGAACTCCATTACATGGTTATTGCCCGCAATTTTACCGTTACTTAATAATAAAATATCCATCTTCTTACAGCCTTATGTCTATTTAATATCGCCACAAATGTTTACTTTTATAAAAATAAGCATAGCGATCCAAGAGAGAGCAAAAACCATAACAGAAAAAATAAGCCTAAAACTTGTGTTAGATCTCACCTAACAATGATTAACTCAATGACTTAACATATAATTTTATTTTGGCAGAAGTAAGACAAAAATAAGTGTTTCAAGAAAACTTAACTTGTGAGCAGCCCGAATACAGGCATAATGCGCGTTAAATGATTACTTGGTTTACAATAACGTCTGTATATACGACGTTTATTAAACTCCTTGAGGTGCAATGAAAATACCAAATAGATTACTGCCATTAGTTGAAGATGGTTTGATAGATGAAGTTCTAACCCAATTAATGAGCGGCAAAGAAGCCTCGGTCTACATTGTTCGTAGCGGCGATAATATTCAATGTGCAAAAGTATACAAAGAGATTGAACAGCGCAGTTTTAAGCAAGCTGTCGCCTACCGTGAAGGTCGAAAAGTAAAAAACAGCCGCCGAGCTCGTGCGATGGAAAAAGGCTCTAAATTTGGCCGTGATGAGCAAGAAAAAGTATGGCAAAACGCTGAAATCGATGCGTTATACAAACTATCAGAAGCAGGTGTTCGAGTCCCTACTCCCTATGGTTGTTTTGATGGCGTATTACTAATGGAACTGGTCACTGATGATGAAGGCTCTGTCGCACCTCGTTTAAATGACGTGACCTTGACCAAAGAACAAGCGATACGCGATCATGACTTAATGATCCAATACGTCACTCGTATGCTGTGTGCAGGTATTGTGCATGGTGATTTGTCTGAATTTAATGTATTAGTCGATCACCTTGGTCCTGTCATCATCGATTTACCGCAAGCGGTTGATGCCTCAGCAAACAATAATGCCAAATGGATGCTTGAGCGTGATGTAAATAACATGACCACTTATTATGGTCAATACGCCCCTGAACTGCTTGGTTCTGAATACGCAAAAGAAATGTGGGCACTGTATGAAATTGGTGAATTAACACCAAATACACAGCTTACAGGCGTATTTATTGATGATGGAAGAGATGCTGATGTCGATGGCTTAATGGCTGAAATCAACGCCGTAATGGAAGAAGCTCGTTTACGTAAAGAACGACAACTTGAAGATCAAGATATCGATTAAACCTTTCAAATTGCAGATAACGGATTATCTGCTAACACTCCACGCTTTCTCTTTCTTCGATCACTCTCTTAAATTCATGATTATGAATAAAGTGATCAATTTGCTCAACGGTTTGTTTCGCATATATTAAACTGGTATGTGAATAATTTAGACACAGATGATCTTTAAGTTCAGGCAATAGCGTTTCTTCTACTGTAACTGTACCATCAGAAGGCACTTTATCGCGAATAATCGAAGAACGAATACCAATAGACATAGTCCCAGCAATCGATCCTATCGGGCAATCTACGGTTAATTGGTTTACATCAACAAGGCCTTGTTCTTTTGAATTACCTAAAATAAAACCAAGTTTTCTACTTTGTATTTCTTTAGCAATCGAAGAACCTTGAAGTGGAGAACCAATAGTAACAATAGAGTCAACAGGGGTGTTTTTATCATTATGTGAATTGACAAAATGAACAGCGAGAATGCCACCTAAACTGTGTCCTACAATGACATTTTTTTCAGTTTCAGATAAACAATTACGGATCCGTTTGAAAAGCAACGCCTC
This sequence comes from Aliivibrio fischeri, assembly GCF_009727955.1. GTDB lineage: Bacteria > Pseudomonadota > Gammaproteobacteria > Enterobacterales > Vibrionaceae > Aliivibrio > Aliivibrio fischeri_A. The sequence continues at coordinate 490,949 of NZ_WOBR01000010.1, forward strand.
GTTAATTCGCACTGAGTTATAGCTGATCACTTGGATGCTATGACCTTTACGTCTTAACCGAGAAGCCAACGGTTTCATCACAAGACCATGCATATACAAACCATGTAACACAACAATGTGAGCCATTAGCTACTCCTTCAAATCCATCCATTAGTTATGACTATATCAAGAAGTAATCGTTCTCTATATGATAAAAATCATTCAAGTCTAATTAAACTCATTCTACATTGAGTTCTTATAATCAACCCTATCGATTATCTTTTGCATTTTGAGTTTCTTCAGCTTCATTCTTAAGCCATACAGTAAACATCTGGTAGGTAAGACTCAATACAACGGCACCAACAAATAAACCCACAATCCCAGACATAGCCATTCCCCCTAATGCCCCTAGCAAAATCACAATAATAGGAATATGAGAGCCACGACTTAATAATATCGGTTTCAAAATTGCATCACTGCTGCTTACCAAGACACACCAGACAGCAAACAATACGCCAGTAGTCGTGGTATCAACACTAAAGACATAAAAAATGATAGGCAGAAGAATCAAAATCGGTGGAAGCTGGATAATGGCAAACACAAGAACAAGAAATACCCATAGCCCAAGAACTGACGCAGAAATGCCAACAGCAGCCATTCCTAAGCCCGCCATTGTAGCTTGTATTACCGCGACACCAATCACACCTTGAACAACACTTCTTATGGTCACTTTAGAGAGCTTAATTAACTCTTCGCCATGTTTACCGGTTAATCGATTAGTAATTAAAATAAAGGCACGTTCACATTTAGCCGCATTGGCCATAAATACGCCAGCAATAATTGTAGATACAATAAACTGAATAAAACCACCGCCAAGTGAACCAACGAGTGACGCCGCTTTTGCTGCCACCACTTTCACTTCTGCACTGTATTTAAATAATAAACTCTCTAAATTTGATGATGCTAGAGACATAAATGAATAAGCTTCATGACCAATAATAGGCCAGTCTTGCATGCGTTCTTTTGGTTTAGGTATAGCGATACTGCCATCTTGATAGCCTAAAAAGAGCTCAGTACCACTTGTATAAATACCAGTAGAAAGCGCGATAAGTGGGATCAGTAATAACAACACCCCAATAACCGTTAAAATGATACTCACTTTACTTTCGCTTAGTGCTGTTTTTTTACTAAAGAAGGCAACAATTGGATACAAGGCCGTTGCAATAATCCCTCCCCATACCATTAATAAAAGAAATGGTTTTAAAATAGAAAAGCACCATAAAACAAGCACAGACAGAGCACTAATTTTAATAAATGCATCAATCGCTTGGTTAGAGAAATTATGATCAAGTTTCATAAACATTCCTTGTTACTTAAAAGGGATAACTCAAATTAGATTCGAGTCTGTATTACTTATATGTATAGTGTATTACTCAGCTAAAGTTAGCTTTTTTCTCTCGTAAACCACCAACAAATCAATGATGCAACTGTCACCATTATAACCCCTTGCCAAAATTGAATTGTTAACTCAATGTCTAAAATCCAAGCGGAAAAGAAAGTTGAAAAAATAGGAGTAAAATATGAGAAAGTAGCAAGCAACACCATGTTGCCACCAATAATACCTATATTCCACAAGGCATACCCACTTCCCATTACAATACCAGCCAGCAATAAATCGATTGCAGCTTCACTGGTCATCACAATCGAGCCTTCATCACTTATCGCGTATTTGCACCATAATGAAAGTGCGGTTGCAATAAAAAACCAAGTAATCGCATTCTTACCATTTGCTAATTTTTTCGTAATATTGCAATAAATTGCCCAAAGAAATGCGCCAGTAAATGCCAAAGAATAACTAACAGGATTACTTGCCGCATTGCTCATTAATTGAGATATAGATAAGCCCTGATCGCCACTTAATGTCCACGCGACACCAAAGAAAGACAGTAAAATAGCAGGATAAATGACTTTGCTTACTGGTTTTTTACTCGCAAGAACAGCAAACAACACCGTTAGCGATGGCCATAAATAATTGATAATACTCATCTCAACCGCTTGGTTACGGCTATTTGCCATACCTAAAGCTAGAGATAAGCACATTTCATAGCAAACAAATAAGCCACCACCAATGAGCAAATAACGAGGTGAAAACAATTTTAATTTAGGCAAACCTACGGTAAAGATTAAAAACAACGAACCCACGCTATAAATCATAGCGGCCCCACCAATCGGGCCTAATTGCTCGGTCACGTTACGGATAAGCCCAACAATTAAGCTCCAAAGTAAAATGGCAGAACAACCCGCTACAGTATATTTATATGATGAATTCACTTTTTATTCCTAATTACAAAATCTCTGACAACAAAAGACACTTTATCATTTTCAATTAACTTTTATTAACAAAAACATCAATAAAGAAAGCCAATAGTTATTTTAAAATCATTATTATCTTCAATGGATTTTTTATGTCATCATTTATTTTAAAGCTTAAAATTATTAAGACAAAGCACAAACTATTCACAAATTAAAAGATGAAGATCGATTATGTTTAAAAATTTATCGCTTAAAAACAAGCTCGCTATATCCGCAAGTGCTGCAATTATACTCGGGGGAGTATTGGTTGAAGCCCTTTCTTTCAAAGCCTCATTAGATCGCTTAGATACAGAAGTTGAACAGCGATTAGAAAGTACCACTGCCTCATATAATCAATACGTAACAGACTGGATTATCTCTAAAGAACGCTCCTTAACCTCATTACCTGTCGAAGCCAAGAACGATGCTATCGTTGTCCATCTAAAACAAATTCGTGACTCTGGTAAATTTGATAATATCTTCCTCGCCTACCCAGATGGTTCTCAAGTAAACGCCAACGGTGTCATATTACCTCCAGGTAATGATGACCCAAGAAAATGGGGGTGGTACACAAACGCTGTTGCCGCACCTTCCAAAGTCTTTATGGATAACCCAACCGTTGCGGCTGCAACAGGCGCAAATGTTGTATCTTTAGGTAAAGCGCTAAATTTACATGGGCAACAAGTAGTATTAGGTGCTGACGTAGAGATTACCGATATTTTAAACAGCATGGAAAAAGTTATTTTCCCAGGTGATGGTTTCATGTTTATCGCTAATGATAAAGGTAATATTTTTACTCACCCAGATACCAGTCTTCTAAATAAATCGGTATCAGAAGTCGGGCTAACCTTCGCAACAATTGAGCAAGCAGCAAATACCAACCGAGATATTACCATTGAAATTAATGATGAAAAATTCATTATTTATGCAAAAAGAATTGATGGAACAAGCCTAATTACCGTTAGTGTTATTAATTATGACTCATTAGTTGCGCCATTATTTGATGCGATTTCAGGTCAAATATTAGTGACGGTTTTTGTTGTTCTTATCTGTGCCGTACTTTTCAATTTACTTTGTACGATACTATTCCGTCCATTAAATAATGTCTCTCAAGCCCTCGCTCAAATCGCTAATGGTAGCGGTGATTTAACCCAAAGAATTCATGTTGAAAACAACGATGAAGTTGGAAAACTAGCAAATAACTTCAATACATTTGTAGAGAGTTTACAACAGCTTATTCAGCATATACGTCATCAATCACAACAGCTTACTGATGGTTCAGAGCAAAGCACTAACCGTGCAAACAACTCAGTAAAAGAACTTAATCTACAGCAACAAGAAATCACAATGGTTGCAACTGCTGTAACCGAAATGGCCTCTGCAACTCGTGAAATCGCATCACATGCAGAACAAACTGCTGAAGCTGCTCAAAACTCATCAACAAGCACTGAAAAAGGTCATTCATTAGTTGTTGAAACCAAAGCATCAATTAATAATCTTGCCAATGAAGTGGCTGAAGCAAGTAACGTAATTAGTGAATTACAACAGCATTCCCAAGAGATAAATACCGTTTTAGCAACCATACAAGGCATTGCGGAACAAACTAACCTGTTGGCACTAAATGCGGCAATCGAAGCTGCTCGTGCCGGAGAGCAAGGACGTGGATTTGCAGTTGTGGCTGATGAAGTTCGAGTACTATCACAACGTACACATACTTCAACAGAAGAGATAAAATCGACCATTGATATTCTACAACAAACCACTAGCCGAGCAGTAAACCTAATGCAAAGCAGTTCTTCGTTAGCTGGTAATTCAGTTGAAGATGCAGATCGCGCAGCATTAGCACTTGAAGAAATCAGTACTTCAGTCACGCTAATCAGTGATATGGCAACTCAAATTGCAACGGCTGCAGAAGAACAAACTCACGTTACTGGTGAAATAACTCAAAACGTAACATCAATCAAAGACGTTACTGACCAGTTAGTAATTGATTCTGAAAACAGTTTAACTCAATCACATGATCTTAAAGAACAAGCCATTGAATTAAGTGAAAAAGTGGCGACATTTAAACTATCGTAAACTAACAACAATATAATAAAAGTGGTGAGTTAGCTCACCACTTCAACTGTTTTATGTTGAGGACCTAAATAAGTACCTTCATCAATGAAATAACGCAGTGACTCTTCACACTCAGGGCATTCAAACACTTCATTCGGTTCAATCTCTTCATCTTCAACCCAATCCCAACCAATATGCTCTTCACAACTAGGACAATCCACTTTAAATTCCTCATTACAACTTTTTTAATATCATATTTATGTAAATACATTACTCGGATAAAAACATAAATTTATCGGTTATGTTTATCATCATAATATTTTGTTATATTGATGATCAACAATACGGTAATGACATGGTGATTTATGCTTAACCCTTTATGGCTCAATACCTTTTGCACTTTGGTTAATGTCGGGCATTTTACTCAAACTGCAGAAAAGCTTTTTATGACACAACCTGGCGTCAGTCAACATATAAAAAAATTAGAACAAGCTTGTGGCTATAACTTATTAAAGCGTGAAGGAAAAAGTGTCGAGCTTACTGAACAAGGCCGCCTTGTTTATGAATATGCGAATAAACAAAAGCAAAATGAGGCTCAACTCATTGAAGCATTAAGTTTTGATGACCCATACAAAGGACTTTGTAAGTTATCTTGCTCAGGTGCATTAGCGCTATCTCTTTATCCTGAATGCATCAATTTACAAAAAACACATCCAAACCTGACTACCTCTCTAGAGGCTGCACCAAACCATAAAATATTGGATGATATTCAACGTGGGTCAATTGATATTGGCATTGTTACTCATAACCCAACACCAAGTTTATTTAGTAGTGAAAAACTAACTGAAGAGCCTCTTTGCCTAGTATTACCAAAACATTATCAAAACACAGCCATCACTATTGAAACCTTAATGCAATGCGGGTTAATCAAACATCCGGATGCAGAGCACTATTTATCACTGTATTTTGATAATTGTAAGGATCACGGATTAGAAAATGGTAATGCAAATGAGTTTCCTGTGGCCAGTTACATCAATCAATTAAGCCAAATTTTATTGCCTGTTGCTCAAGGTATTGGTTTTACTGTATTACCACAAAGTGCCATCGATGCCTTTCCCGATAAACAAGAACTGTATATTCACGAACCAACTCAATTGGTTATGGAGCGTCTGTTTTTAGTTCACAAACGAAACAGAGACTTACCAAAACGGTATCAAACGTTAATCGAAAAGATCAAAAACGCTTTAGCTTTAAATTAATAAATTATTTAACTAATTTATCGACCATAAAATCTAAAAAGGCTCGTACGTGCGGCTTAGGATATTGCGAGCCTTTATAGATAGCAAAAATCTCACCGCTCCCTTGCTCTCCATGTGTTATTGTCCATTCAGGCAAAATCTTAACCAAAGCACCATTCTCAATATAGGGAATAACCATCCAATCAGAAAGCAATAACACGCCAGTACCTGATAAGGCAGCATTCAATAATGGAGAACCACCTTTAGAGATTAAATTACCTGAAACAGAAACTTTTTTCTGAATATTTCCTTTTTTAAAAAACCAATGATTACGTTGTCGTTCATGACTAATCAATAAGCAATTATGATCATGTAAATCATCTGGCTTATTAATACTATGATATTTATCGAGATAAGTAGGAGAAGCCACTAAAGAAGTATAGTTGACCATGAGTTTACGAGCTTTTAATCGACTATCTTGAGGGGTACCAATTCGTATAGCAATATCTATATTCTCACTATTCAAATCAACAACTTTGTTATCAAGTTCTAACTCTATTTGTACTTTCGGATATAGCGCTAAAAATTCCGGGATAAAAGACGCTAAAACCAAGTTACCGAAGCTTTCAAAAACTGAGATACGTAACATACCTTCAGGCTCTTCATTACTCCCCTTCATTTCGCTCAATAATTTATCGCTATCCTGCAATAATTGAATCGACTTTTGATGAAAATAAAGTCCTTCTTCAGTCAAAATTAACTGTCGTGTACTTCTTTTAAATAAAGTCGTCTGTATCTTCTCTTCAAGATTATCAATATTTCTCGCAACCGATGATGGTGCCATATGCAATGCATGACCGGCCTTAGAAAAACTGCCTGATTCTACCACTTGATCAAATATTCGGATTAAATCTAACACATTATCACCTTTGCATTTTACGCAAAACTACTTCAGTTTTAATGGCCATTCTCTCTTTTAATCGAATTATGCACAATACCTCCATCGCAATAAAGCGCTAACAAACAATATAAAGAGACTTAATTATGACTACACGTATTGATATTGCAAAAATCCAACCAACAGCTTTGAGTGCTATGCTTTCTATTGAATCCTACCTATCAAGTGTGAATTTATCTGCTGAATTAAAAGAATTAATTAAGATCCGTGCTTCCATGATTAACCAGTGTGCATATTGTATTCAAATGCATGTACCTGAAGCTGAAAAAGCAGGAATTGAATCACAAAAGTTATTCGCTCTTGCTGCATGGAAAGAATCGCCACTATTTAACGCGACAGAACGTGCAATTTTAGCACTAACAGATGAAATGACCTTAATTGCAAATGACGGTGTTTCAGATAAAAGCTATCAAGAAGCATTAGATCTACTAGGAGAGGAACAACTAGCGCAAGCAATGATGCAGGTAATCATGATTAATGCTTGGAATCGTTTCGCTTTAGCGACTCAAATGACGCACTAATCAAGAATAATAAATAATCAACTCTAGCTATATTCATATCAACTCAAAATAAACCGTTGAGCATTGTACTGAGTATAGCTATTTTTTTACCTGATAATTGAGAACATTATGAAGCGTATTTTAGTCTTACTCGCACACCATTTAATTGAAAGCTCTACAATTAACCGCACGCTAGTAGAGGCGTTGTCTAAGCATGATCAAACCACAATACATAACTTGTACCAAGCTTATCCAGATTTCCAGATTGATGTTGAGCAAGAGAAAAAATTACTGCTTTGTCACGATATTATTATTTTTGTTTTTCCAATCTATTGGTACTCAACACCTTCTCTATTAAAAGAATGGCAAGATCGTGTTTTAGAATATGGATTTGCTTATGGCACTAAAGGGAATAAGCTTCACGGTAAAACATTATTATGTATGACGAGCACTGGTAGCCCAGAATCAACTTATCAGTCTGACGATAATCAAGGCTCTATAATGAAAACATTATTAATGCCAATTGAAAAAATGGCTCAAGATACTGGGATTAATTATATCGAACCACTAACATTGTATGGTTCAAGAACTGCGATTGAAGAAGATCGATTAACACCTCATATTAACAACTGCTTAAATAAAATAAATACGTTGTTATCTGAAGAGTAAAAAGAATAATCATTCTATATAAAAACAATGATTAAACGTTGAGTTTATGTATTACAAAGCCCTAAAACCAAAAAACTCCTGAATATCAGGAGTTTTATTTTTTACCACTTTTTAGCCACATCTTTTGCAGTGTCTTTCCAGTATTGAATTCGCGCACGTTGCAATTGGGCTTTTCTTGTTCTTTTCATAAGAGACTTCCTTCTAACATTCATTTACTCGTCAATGAGCAACTTCATGAATTTCCTTACCCTTTGAATCTATCGAAGAGTTGCCCATATTGCGAGGATCAAGATCACGAATATTTAAACGTACCGCGTGTTTTTACTTTATTTATATGATCTTAATACCACTTATCCCCATTCTTAATACAAAAGCACAATTCTTCTTTCACACCACACTGAAACATTTGTGACATGAAAATTCACTAAAACTGTCAGAAAATCGCCTCAAAATCGTCATAAAGTCTCTCTAGGATGACAATCAAATTATTGATGTAGTCCAAAAGGATAGAGACAAATGAAAACATTGCTAACCAGTGCGACATTGCTCGTTACTACTTTATCAACGCCATTAATGGCAAAAGAAACCGACATTCAATCGCTTGTCAATGCAGCCCAAAAAGAAGGGAAAATATACAGTGTTGGTATGCCGGGAAGCTGGGCAAACTGGAAAGATACATGGAACGATTTAAATAAACTGTATGGCCTAAAGCATCAAGATACGGACATGAGTTCAGCTCAAGAAATTGCGAAATTTGCAGCAGAAAAGAACAACGCCACTGCCGATATCGGTGATGTCGGTTTTGCTTTCGCACGAGTTGCTGTGAAAAAAGGCGTTACACAAGCGTATAAACCAACCACTTGGGATTCAATTCCAGATTGGGCGAAAGATAAAGACGGTCACTGGGCACTTGCTTATACAGGCACGATCTCTTTTATCTCAAATAATAAGTTAGTAAAAAATCCACCGACATCTTGGGATGATTTATTACAAGGAAACTACAAAGTCAGCGTTGGTGATGTTGGTGTGGCAGCGCAAGCAAATAACGCCGTATTAGCAGCCGCTTTTGCGAAAGGTGGTGATGAAAGCAATCTAAAACCTGCGATTAAATTCTTTGCAGAGTTAGCCAAGCAAGGTCGCTTATCTTATACCGATCCAGGTTTAGCTAATCTAGAGAAAGGGGAAATCGAAGTTGCGCTACTGTGGGACTTTAATGCTTTAAATTATCGTGACAAATTAGGACGAGATCGCTTTAGTGTTAATATTCCTCAGGATGGTTCTGTTATTTCAGGATATACCACCATCATAAATAAATTTGCTAAAAACCCAAATTCAGCAAAATTAGCACGTGAATACATCTTCAGTGATCAAGGACAAATTAACCTAGCAGAAGGCTACGCCCGCCCTATTCGTAGTGATGTTGTGTTACCACAATCAATTCAAGATAAGTTAATTCCTAACGACCAATACACCAATGTGCAACCTGTAAGTGATTTTAAAGCGTGGGAAAAATCCGCTCGTAAACTTCCTCGCCAATGGCAAGAAAATGTATTAATTAACCAGCAGTAAGTGAATCCCATGAGCAGTAAGACTATTCTTGTTGTTCTCGATGGCCTTAATTATCAAGTAGCTCATGATTGTATGGGCTACTTAACAGGGTTAATTGAGCACCAAAGAGCAACACTATATAAAATTCAATCCGAATTACCTTCAATGTCTCGCCCATTATATGAGTGTTTATTAACGGGTATATCTCCTGTAAATAGTGGCATTGTAAACAATGATATTGTGCGATTATCTAACCAAGATTCCATATTCAGCTTAGCGACAAGCCAAGGTAAAACAACGGCAGCCGCTGCTTATCATTGGGTTAGTGAACTCTATAATATCGCTCCTTATCATGCGACACGTGATCGCTTTACCAACAGCAAGCAACTCAACATTCAGCATGGTTGTTTCTATCATTGGGATCATTACCCTGATGAAGCGCTATTTCTTGATGCTGAGCACCTGCGTCGTACGCATCAACCGGATTTTTTATTAATCCACCCAATGAATATTGATGATGTTGGACATAAATTTGGTCTGGATTCTCGTCAATATCGAAATAGTGCCCGCACTGCTGACATTATTTTATCTAACTACATTGATGACTGGGTAAACGATGGATATCAAGTCCTTATTACCAGCGATCATGGTATGAATAACGATCTATCACATGGTGGAAATCTACCAGAAGAGCGTGACGTCCCCTTATTTGTTATTGGAGAACGCTTTACTCACCAAGCATCCGATAACATCCAGATTAAGCAAACGGATATTTGCGGTGTGTTATGTCAATTATTAAGCCTTAAACACAACAAAACTTATCCTCAGGAATTATTAGTATTATGAGTAGTTCTGCAGTCACTCACCCAAGCAACGCATCAATTAAATCGATTGTTGCTTGGATAAAGAAAATGAAACCAGCAATTTGGCTTGCTCCATTAGCACTGTTTTTTTATCTCTTTCAATTAGCGCCTATGATTTGGGTATTCATCAATAGTTTCATTTATGAAGATGAATACTCATTTGAAAACTACCAAGAAATATTCGATTCTAGCTTTATGCTACAAGGGTTTAGTAACAGTCTATGGTTATCGATATGGTCCAGTTTAATAGGCTTAATGATTGCGACACTCTTGGTTTCGTCACTTCGTCGCATTGATAGTAAGCTACGTGATGGCGTTATTGCTTTCACTAACATGAGCAGTAATTTTTCAGGTGTACCATTAGCGTTTGCTTTCATTATAATTCTTGGTGTCAATGGGGCATTTACCCTATTGCTTAAACAATATGGATTAATTGATGATTTTAATCTCTATGGGAAATGGGGATTGCTTTCTCTATACATCTACTTTCAGATCCCACTTGCCGTGTTATTACTTTATCCCGCTTTTGATGCATTAAGTGATGATTGGCAAGCGGCTTCAGCATTACTTGGCGCGAAGACATGGCAGTACTGGACCAAAATAGCGCTGCCAGTACTCTTCCCTGCGCTACTAGGTACATTCATTATTCTTATCGCTAACGCCATCGGGGCTTATGCGAGTGTATATGCCTTAACTAATGGTAACTACAACGTAATTACTGTACGTATCGCTAGCCTTGTTTCTGGTGATTTATTCCTAGAACCAAATTTAGCGGCCGCTATCTCCGTTATATTAATGGCCATTCTGGCTTTTATTACCATAGTTAATCAGTGGCTTATCGCTAGGAGTTATCATGCAAAACGCTAATACCGCATTTCATAAATCGGTGGTTTACTCTATTGTCGGATTAATGATGATCCCCATCATTGCTACCTTTATTTATTCGATTTCATCTCGTTGGGGAGCCACCATTTTACCCGATGGATTTTCTCTACAATGGTATGGTCAACTCTTAACAGATGAGCGATTTTTAGCCGCTTTTGGACGCTCATTATTTATTGGCATTTCTGCATTAACGCTCAGTATTGTCTTAATTGTCCCAGCTATTTTTGTTGTGTTTTATTACTTTCCAAAACTCGACAAAGTAATGAATATTCTGATCTTATTGCCTTTTGCAGTACCACCAGTGGTCTCCTCTGTTGGGTTATTGCAAATCTATGCAGATAGCAGTATCCCTTTAGTGGGGACTCCCTGGATATTAATTGGAACCTACTTTACCATTGCACTTCCATTTATGTACCGCGCTATCGCAAATAGCTTTGAATCCATTAATTTACAAGATCTTATGGATGCTGCTCATTTATTAGGGGCCAGTACAACAAGAGCATTTCTCTTGATCATTCTTCCGAATTTACGTAAAGGTCTAATGGCCTCACTTTTTCTCTCTTTCTCATTTTTACTAGGTGAATTTGTCTTCGCTAATATCTTGGTTGGCACACGCTATGAAACCTTACAAATCTATCTCTACAACATGCGTCAAACCAGCGGACACTTCACGTCTGCATTAGTGATGACCTATTTCTTGTTTATCTTTTTACTGACTTGGTTAGCAAGTCGCTTTAACCGAGGTATTAAATAATGAGCTATGTAAACGTAAACCAATTAACAAAACGTTTTGGTGACAATACGGTTTTTGAAAACGTAAATTTTAATATAGAAAAAGGCGAGTTTATTACTTTGCTAGGTCCAAGCGGATGCGGTAAATCAACCCTACTTCGTAGCCTAACAGGATTAGATCCTATCAATAATGGTGAAATTTGGGTTAATGGCGAAAACATAACAGAACAAACACCACAGCAGCGTGGTATTGGCATGGTATTTCAATCTTATGCGCTTTTTCCAAATATGACCGTGAAAGAAAACATCGCTTTTGGTTTAAAAATGAAAAAGATAGACGTAAATACGATTGAAAAAGAAGTCTGTAAAGTTATTGAATTAGTTGATTTAAACGGTAAAGAAGATCGCTACCCTCATCAACTTTCAGGTGGGCAACGTCAACGAGTAGCACTCGCTAGGGCTCTGGTTGTAAAACCGAGGATCTTATTACTTGATGAGCCTTTATCTGCACTTGATGCCAAAATAAGAAAGCGTCTCCGACAGCAGATCCGTGATATTCAAAAAGAACTAAACTTAACTACGATCTTTGTTACTCATGATCAAGAAGAAGCCATGATCATGTCAGATCGCATCTTCTTAATAAATCAAGGTGAGATTGTTCAGCAAGGATCACCCGAAGAGATTTATACTCAACCTGCAAATGAATTTGTAGCAAGCTTCATGGGACATTACAATTTGGTTGATGCACCAAAAGCCAAACAGCTATTTGATATTGAAACCGAGTGGAAAGTCGCTATACGCCCTGAATCGATTTATGTAAAAGAAGAAGGCAGGCACTATGCTGAACATATTTCTTCACCAAAACAAGGGATTATCAAAAATCATCAACTGCTTGGTAATGTCATTCGCTATCAAGTAGATGTTAATGACTGCGACTTAACCGTTGATTTACTTAATCGTTCGTCAGAAAGACTATTAGCAGCGGGAAGTAAACTAGAGTTACTTTTTAATCTTAACGAAATTCAACCAGTGAGAGCCTAAACATGACACACCCACTTTATATATTTGATCTTGATGAGACCTTGATTAATGGTGATTGTGCCATGATTTGGAATGAGTTTTTAGTTGATAAAGGCATCGTCACAACACCTGATTTTTTAGAAGAAGACAAACGCTTAATGACGCTGTATTCACGAGGCTTAATGGATATGGAAGATTATCTTACCTTTGCTATGTTCCCACTAAAAAATATACCAACAGTTCAAGTAGAAATACTCATAGAAGAGTGTGTTAAAGAACGTATACTTCCTCTGTTATTCCCAGAAGCAAAAATACTCATTCACCAACTAAAAGCCGATAATATAGATATGATTGTTATTTCAGCTTCTGTTAGTTTCCTAGTAAAAATCGTAGCCAAGAACATAGGTATAGAACATGCAATTGGAATTGATTTAAAAGAAAAAGAGGGCTGTTATACAAGACACATTCTTGGTGTTCCAAGTTACAGAGAAGGCAAAGTATCTCGACTAACAGAATGGTTAAATGGAGGAGATAAAACCTATTCTAGTCTTCATTTTTATACTGATTCAATCAACGATTTACCATTATGTTTGTACGCGGATCATACGTACTTGGTAAACCCTTGTGAACAATTAGCGGTATATTCAAAAAAGAAAAATTGGCCGATACTTGCTTGGGGAAGCCAATAAATCAAAAATTATCCTTAAATTTCGTGATAACTAATTAAAACGAAACCATAAAATTACCAATAGTTTGATTATGACTATTGGTAATACTGCCTTCACCCGTCTCTTCACAGTATGAGAAATCGACATCAAGTGAATCAAGTTGTCCTTTCATTAAAAGATTACGCAATAATACATCGCTGTTTAGTTGATGAATTAACGCGTCCCATGACATATTGTTTTTAAACATTGTGAAATTTACTTTCATTAAATACCTTTGTTTTTTGATAGTTACTTTAAATTTATTTATAAATTAGTTAGTTAAATAAAATTCAATTAAAATAGTGTAATTTTAGTATGTTACAGAAAAATGATGGATTAAAACTAATGAAGTAGATGTTACTGAGAGATTTATGGCAAGTACGAAACAGGAGCAGATGTTTGAAATGTTGCAATCTTACAAGTAGAGCTAATTTAATTATTAATAATGCATTGTTAAAGTAGCGTAAATGATGCAAGCACCACTCACGCAACTTATTTGAAATTAAAGCGCTACAACGTTAGCAGCTTGAGGGCCTTTTTGGCCTTGCTCAACTTCAAAAGAAACTTTTTGGCCTTCAGCAAGAGTTTTGAAACCTTCTGAAGCGATAGCACGGAAATGTACGAATACGTCAGCGCCGCCGTTATCTTGAGTAATGAAACCGAAACCTTTTTCTTCGTTAAACCATTTAACGATACCAGTTGTTTTAGACATATTATGTCCCTTCTTAGTAAAAATTCATAAAAATCGCATTATGCGATGTGCTTGAGCTTGAATTATTAAATGTGGCGATAAAGCTAAGGGAGACACTGAGGATAACAACACTTACGAAGAAATTCTGAGGACTTACTTTTACTTGATGTTCACTAACAACTCTGAGCAACAGAGCGAGAACAATAGTACTCGATTACTGATCGTTGTAAAGACTTTTTTAATTTATTTTAAATAACTGTAAAAAAAGCCATGACATAAACAGCAAGACTCCATCAATTTAATCCGTATATACATACAAAAAAGTCACCATCAGAAATGGCGACTTTTTATTTTGTAATCAATGAGTTTTAGATTAGAACTTAGATACCTTGATCACTCATAGTAAATAAAAATTGAGCATCTTGATTTTTGTTATCAGGAAGCTTCATTTTAATTACTGGAATTGCAATACCTGTAGTTTGATAAAAGTCTTTTTGATAACTTTGAGCTTCATTTCGTCCATTATAACCAGAATCAGCTGTATAGAAAAAAGCTTGTATAGGTAATTCTCTGCCTATATTTTGTGGCCATACAGCTAATCTTAGCTCATTTTGAGTACCAAACGATTCACTAGAGATCTTAGCCATTGATTTAATACCTTCAGAAAAGTTTCTAGACGTATCTGATGGTGCAGTCTCTCTTAAATTAAACGAACATTGGTGGTGGTGTTTATCACCATGCGTATCATAATAATGTGATTTCCACTCTGATGCTGTATAAATATTTTGTTGGTCACAAGAACGACTAGAGCCCTTATAATCAACATTCTCTCCACAACCATTATAATTACGACGGTTTGAATCTGCATCGATAGGGAAGAAACATAGATAATCTAAATCTCTTTTACCTTGTGGAGCACCAAATATTTGATAAATAATATAACCACTATCATAACCATAAGCCAATCTAGTATATTTTGAATCTTTGCGTAAATAAGAAAACGACACACCGCCTGTATTTATTGCATTCGGACTTGGATTCCAAACATGATAATTACCCGGTTTATTACCTCGAAAGGTAATCCCCGAACATAAAAACGCAGGAGACCCATTACCGCAATAATCTGGAGTTTCATTATAATCATTCGTTAATGCTGCAACTAACGAATTGCCTTGCTGCTGTGTAATAGCACTATTACTACGACTTGCTGCACCATTGTCATCAGAAGCGTCATTTGCTAACACAGACAAGCTAAGAGGTAAAACAAACCAACTGATCAATTTTATAAATTTCATAATATATTCCATATATTTAAGTTTTAATTAATGCACATCACTGCGATCAATACACGTTACGTAATCGGTGTACGTGTCATAACCGTCATCGCTATTACCATTACTCAAATCAAGCCAGAAATGAGCATCGGGATCAGAACCAGACCCTGATACGGTCGATGACCAGTAATATGTATTGGTTGGCCATTGATATCTCCCCATATCACCGTATTCATTCTGCAACGTTTTCAGATCCCAGATTGTTGGCAATTTCCATGATGAACTGCCTCCAATACGTAAACCTTCACAAAATTGCTTTGCTGTGTTTGGATGATATTTAGGATATTTATAGCCATTTTCATTGTTGTACCCATCATAATTATGATAAGAACCAACCTGATCTAATTGCTCAACATTAACTGGACAAGAAACTTTAGCGCCGCTTGATAACGTCACTATTCCACCATCGTTTGAGCAAGTAGGTGTATATTTATCATCATCTTCAGTAATAGCTAATGACGTTATACAACTTTGATTTCCTTCAATTTGCCCTGTACTTTTAGGGACAACACAGAACTCAATGTGTTGGCCAACAAGAGAAGCATCATTTTTTAAATTGAAAGTAGAAGAGAAATGCTCTGTTCCTTTATCTCGATATAATTCTTCGTGAGTTTCCACCACAGTCCACGTGCGCAAACTGTTTTTTTCTTCTGCACCAGAATCAGCAGCAACATAAAGATAATCACCTTTTAATTTCTCGCCTATAACTGGCACATTAGGGGTTATTCGTAGCGACGATACCGAAGGTAAGCTCTCTTCTCCTGTCTTCCATGTTGTCACTTCATCACCACAACTAGGGTGGTATGCAAGAAAATAAGATACGCTGTTATCAGGGGCTTGCGTGGAATACAAATCAATAGGTATGCCATCGCAAGTCAACGTAATATCATCAACATTAGCTCCATTAGCCCAACTGTTTAAAATATTACTTCCTGCCCCTAAGCCTTGATGGTTTACAGCAGCAAATGCATTACCGCTAGCAATGGTTTCACTAGCAGGAGCAACAAATGCATTTAAAGCATCAGGAGACAGTTCTGCACTTTGTAACGCATCAATATAATTTCCCTCACCATCAAGTACCAAAGCACCTTCATTAGATGTTCTTGTCACTAAACGTGTATTTTCACCATACGTTTTTTTAGTATGTAGATTTCCCCATTGCGCCAGTTTTCCAGTTGATACATCCGTGGCAATAAAACTGCATCGAGTCGCACTTAACTGGGGACTTTTCATATTTGATAAGAAATCAGAAGTTGATGAATTTATCTTTCCTCCACAAGCATCATCCCCCCACGCATAAATAGTTGAATTGGAGATAACTGCAAAGGCTTTTTCTGTTGCTTGTATGCTCGAACTTCCAGAACTATTTAAAATAGAAGAAATATAACTAGGGATAGTGCCCGACTCTGAATTATCTCCCCCCCATGCAACGTATTTATTACTCTGTGTTTTAACTAGAAACGCATCTTTCGTAGCATAAATAGACTGCACAACTTCATTTTTTAAAGCCTTCTTAGCCTCTTCAGATATTGTTCCACCAGCGGTGCCATCACCCCACACCTTAATATCTCCTGATTCTAAAAGCGCAACCCAAGCGATAGGATCACCGATAGTACCTCCAGAGTGATAAATTGAGCGTATAGTGTCGGAAGACGTAATTGCATCAATCGTATTCTCTGTTCCTGTCGACGGAGTATATTCAATAAGTGAACCATCGGTTTTTACTATCATGAATGATTCTGTTCCCGGATAAACAGACTGAATATTCTCAATCGATTTCTCTTCACCACGAGTAACGCCATTTCCCCAAGCAACTCCATGGTGGAATACAGGATCTAAAGCGAGAAAAGCATTACCAGATGCATACATTTGGCTTGGTTTAATAAACGCTAATAATTCATCTAATGTACTTCCTGCTTCTATTTCTCCCCCAAACTGCGGATTACCAAATGCCATCACGTTTTGGTATTCACCTTTGTTTTGTATAATAAAAGCACCTGCAGCAAGGTTAATCCCAACAGTGCCTGGCAATGCTTCACTGTTATTAAAACGATAATTGTTTGCTTGATTGAACCAACTCTTATTCGCTTCACTTTGAGGGATTAACATTGGCTGTGCAGCCATCACTACTGGACTTAATACATTAGCCAATAGAAGTGCGATAATAGACTTTTTCATTATTACTCCTTTGTTATTATTTTTATTACTCATTGAACACACCATCAGGGACAGAATTACCCCACATCACGACAGCATTAAAACCCCTAACATAAAACCCCCCTGTAGTTTCATCCTCAAATTCAGAAAACGTATTAAAACTACCAATTTGAGAAATATCAGAAAGATCATTAATGGCACTACGTAAATTCAAACTAGAATCATCAGAAGAAAGACACTGATGTCCATCAGGAATACAACCTCCTTGGTTTACCCCTCCCCACGCATACACATCATCCATCGCCTTCATCAAGAAAGCGTGATTATTGCCAATGACATTAGCTATTGAGAAGGTAGGTATATTGCTAGGTAAGGTTCCGCCATATTTCTTATCTCCCCACACAAAAAGATGTGAGCTGTCGTATAAAGCAATGGCTTTTTCTGTTGATGCACAATGGAAATCATCGGTAATCGTTATTGCATCTAACTCTATTTGAATATTTGATGGGATATAACCAGCACCGTAATCATTTCCCCACGCAACAACACCTTTATTGCCATCAGAAATAGCAACAAACGATGCATCAGAAGCACACAAACGGGTAATAGGGTTTGCATTAGTAAAGTCAGTAGCCGCAGAACTTAGTAACCCACCATAATATGAGTCACCCCATGCTATTACTCTGCCTGATTTGGTTATCCCAGCAAATGCATAACGAGTTGCATAGACCGTTTGGATGTTTTGGTGCTGCTCGAATGGGCTATGTCCCCATGAATAAGCATTTCCATCATTATCGAGCACAGTAAAACTGTCTTGAGACGTAATAACATCTTTAATCGATAAAGCGGATTTCATTTCATCAGGTAATGTACCGCCATATATGGATTGCCCCCATGCAACAAGCTTTTGCTTACCGCTTGGCATATCAAACACAGCTAAAAATGCTTGAGCGGTATGATAAATTGCCTTTGGCAAACCATCTTTGCTTAACAACTTATCAATGCGTTTTTGTGATTCACTTGATATTGAGCCACCACGAACCATATCCCCAGCCGTATTTATTCCACCATTTTTTAAAATGGCAGCCATTGCATAAGGGGCTGGAAAAATTTCTTCGACTTGATTTATATAAGATGGCGTCGTATCAAACTGCCCCCAAATGATGGCATCATCTGACTCACTTTTAATCGCAAAGCCATCAAGCATAGAATACACTTCTTTCGCTTTAGGTAAGTTAGGGGCATTAGTCACTTCAGAGCCATAACCAATTAATGAAGCATCGCCCTCAGAGCTAAGAGATAACGCCGCAGAATTACTTGTTACAAAGGAAACATCATCTTTTGCATCCATGGTTGGTGCATTGTATAAACTGAAGTTTTTAGTTTGATTTAAATAACTGAATAACGCATTTTTATTATCGATATCTCCATTAGTAATTAATTCACTTCTGCATTCATTTTCTGATGGAGCATAACTTCCAGGCAGATAAGTTACTTTAATACAATATCGTAAATATTTATTATTTGTATCTTTTGGTACATTAATTGGAATTTCAGGAAACCCATCACCAGATATATTTCCGCAAGTTAATAATCCATCTAATTCACATTCCTCCTTATTATTGTTGATAATATTTTTTAACGTATCATCCGTTATTTCACACTCAGATGAATCATCATTTAAAATACAAGCACTGTATAATACTTTTATATCTGAGTCTGGTGTTGTTTTATAATTTATATTTGTTATTTCATTTTCTTTTGGTGGTGAAGATAAATGAAGCTGATCAATAAAAACCCTTGGTAGCTTTGGAACAATAGCATTAGCCATATTCCAGCTACTGGATAGAATGGTAATAGTCATACCTATCCAATATTTATATTTCATTATATTTATTCCGAACAGATAAAAGCCTCTAATAAAAGAGGCTTTATTATTATTTTATATTGTTATTTACTTAGGGATATCTTCACATACAACTAGTGCTAGAGAGTCTGGATCTTGTCCAAGAGGACTAAATGCAGCATCATCAGTAAGGTATGCAACCCCCATGAAATAATCAAAAACTTGACCAAGCTCAGATGTATCTTCAGTATTTGTCCAGAAAACACGAACATCATAAGGCCAATGTTCTGTTAATCCACCAGCAGTCGTATTTGTATTCAAATAGTTCGAAAACACCGTTGCATCATCCGCTAGACGTAGTTTAGGAGATCGGCTTTCACACTCTAGTTTTGCTTGCGCTTGAGGTAACGCAGCAAAGCCATAAACGCCATCACCTGTAGCAGAAGTTGCAACACCATTTTCATCAGTATTTACAATATTTTTTGATTCTTCATCATATATAGTTTCACTTGCTAACATTGGACGATAGTAATTATCTGCAATGTTACCGCCAGGGAAGTTTTCTGAAATATCAAACTCAGCATATGCTTGACCAGAACCACTACCTACTTCTTCTGTAGGAAGAACAGAAATAAACACTTTCAATGTTAAATCAGGAGTAACAGGTTGTGCTGGAGTGCCATACGTTTCTGGTATCGTGATTTTTTTGTCATCTTTATCAGTTGTTTCTTTGATAACGACATCACCAATTTTCCATGTGTATTTTGCTGATTCAATTTGATCATCAGTTAAAGGGGTATCATCACCACTATCAGGGTCAATCACGTCAAAAGAAAGAGTTACTTCTTCTGTTGGAGCTATAAATTTTCCAACTAATACATCCGAAATTGTCGTTTCATGAATACGAGGATCACCAACCAACGTCTGAATTTCTAATGGTAAAACATCGGAACATTCAACATTTGATGCTTGATCTTCTGGATTGATATATGACATACAAGCCATTACATTCTGACTATTACCTAGAATATCAGGAGTTACCGATAATTGCTTACCAGTACCAATTACCACCCCTTTTTCGTCTTTCCAAATCACTTTAGGATTTTGCAGTTGTTCTGATGTAAGATCCGTTTTTGCAGTTAATACACTACCTTGATGAATATTTTGATTTTGATGGTCAATATATACATTTGCAGAAGCTGTACCTACAACACCTACACTTAATAATGATACCATCGCCAACTGGTTTAATTTAAAATACATATTATACTCCAACCACTATTGTGGTTATTTATTTTAATTATGATGAAGATTTACCCTCATCTATTTATTCACTGTAATTATTTAAATAATAAATACAGTCCTTAATAATTAGAGCTATATAAAGATCTAATTAAAAAATTACCGACTTACACATAATGGGTTTATCAAATTAAAACCTGTGTAATTTTCATAAAAGAAATCTTTTTCTCGCTCTTCAGCAAAAATAACGTCTGCAGTAAAATCATATGGTCCTGATAGATATGAGGTTGAATAACCTTGCAATGCATAATAATTATTATTTATTGAAGATACCCACCCCGTAGTTAATGAACCAAACGGAATAATGTCAGACTTATTAGTGGATCTTTTTAATCCCAAAATAGATCGATTTAATGCAACGGCACTATAAGATGACGTAGCCAAATCAGACATATCCTGACCCATTGAGTCTATTTCATTTCCTTCACCTAAAACATCAATACCCGGAACGACTAAATACCAATCTCTACCTTTCTCAGTCAAAAGATTACATGAATCTGCTTTTGTCGACTGATCATATAGTGCCCATTTATATCCAAAAGTAACCAATGGATACTCTTCAACAGGAGCAGGAAACTCACCTTCACTAAATTTCAGTTTTTGCGCATTTTTTGCTTCTGTTATTGTTAATGGCCTATGGTAATAAGCGTCATCTCTTGTACCACCCAAAGAATCTAAATAACGTCCTTCTGCCGAACCAGGGATCAATATTTCACGTATCGGCTCTATACCTCGAGAGTAAAATAATGGTTTATCTGGTGTTTCGGGATAATATGCACCACCTGTGACGCACTCAGTATTATCCGTACATATCTCAGCGTCCCCTTTTACCGAAAGAGGTGTCGCTTCTGAGGCATTAACACAATATTCATACCCAAGTTCGGTACTATCAATACAAAAGCTGATGTCTTTACCAATAAAATACGTAGCATCTTTAGGTAGAGGATCTCCATTTGCTTCAGCAACAAGCCAATCCCAATCATCAAGTTGCTTATCAAGACTCACTTGTTGATCTCTACTGCTTCCCATATCCATTAAGCCCGGAACTAATTCCACAGCCTTATCTCGAGTACCTATGGTGTAAGATAAGTTAGTACCTACACCACCTTCACCTTCAGCAATCTCAACTCTGTCTTCTGCTTTATCGTTTGTCCAACCATCTTGTGCGCTTAAATTGGCTTTCCATTTTGTATCACCAGTTAGTCCATATATTTTCGCGGTTAACGTGGCACCATATTCCAATGAGCCAGTAATTTTAGTGCCAATTCCTTTTGTTGAATCACAATTCAGTGGACCAACTTGAGTGCCCTCTCCAATTGGGAGAACACAAGCTCGAATGGTTTTATCAATATAACGGCGGTTAATATCATACATACAATCCTTACCAGCTCCGGAGTCACATTGAGTAAACTCTGGCATATGATCATCACCTAAAGTATGAGTAACAAAACCAAATATACTCTTACCTTCAGGGATTCCTGCACCGTTATCATCATAGGTATAAGAAGCACTTATGGTATTTCCAGGTAGAGGAAAAACTGACGAATCTATCGACACTTCTGCAGAAATATCCGATGAAAGCCCAATACTTAAATCTGTACAATATTCATCACCAATTAATTCACCTGTTTTTGCTGATGGAGTAACACATCCAGATACTGTTACACCTAATAACGAACTTGCATCTGAAACAGGCAAGATATAATCATCAGCACCAGGAATATCGACACCATCTTTGAGCCAGCGAAAAGTAAACTGTTCAACATCAGGCTCGTCTCCTTCTTCATCGTAATATGTCCCAGTCAACTCCAACTGTTTATCTGCAATATTACCAATAATCTGTTCATCAAGAACTTGAGGGGCATGGTTTGATGTCGGATCCGTAGGCCGGCTAGGCATAAGATCCGTATCTCCATTCTTACAACTAACTAAAGAGACCAAAGTAGTTAATACAACAATAGATTTATTCATATTAAGACCCAACCCTACGGTTAAACTGAATAACCACTCGACGATTCAGAGCCGATTCATTTCTCATAAGATCTTCATTTACAAGCGGGTCTGCTGAACCTTTAGAATTAATGAGAATTCTTTCTTCATCCACACCAGCTTTAATCAGCATATCTGCAGCGTAAGTTGCTCTTCGTAAAGATTCGATATCATTTGCTGAATCCGTTCCTTTTGCGTCGGTGTAACCTGTAATGCTTACTTTCCCTTGTCCCTGCTTAACGCTTAACGCCAGTTCATTCCATGAGTGCCATTGCTTACTTTCAACAACAAAACGGCTTTCCCCAAATTCAAAATGAAGCGTAACTTGCTCTGGATAATAGGTTGCTTCAGGGACCAGTTTTACAATCGTTTCAGGCTTAGGCTCTGGTTTTGCTTTAAATTTATAAGTCAAACCAAGAGAGGTGAAGTAGAGGTCACTTTTACCCGTTTTAGCATTACCTATACCGTCAATAACTGAGGTTCCAAATCGTAAGCTCCAGTTTGGAGCAAGCGCATATTCCGCACCAATTTCCCAAATACCGTCTAGGCTAGAATCGGATTCGAACATGCCAAGATGTACATTATCGTTGCCTGAAACCGATAAATAGTTATAAGCAGCACCACCTTTTGCATAAAGATCAAGATTATCGGTTACTGGTAGTGATAACTTCACAGATAAATCAACACCCGTAGCATTTGAATAATAACCATCACCAACCCCGTAAAAAGTCTTAGGGCTTCCGTAATCATGCCAGCTACCTTCTAAGGCAAACCAAGAATTAAACTGATAACCACCATAAAGGCCACCACCAGTGACATAATTTTTACACTCGATAGCATTTGATGAACACGCACCTAAAAAGTGACTAACGCCAACCTGCCCACCTAAATACACATGAGATTGTTCTTCTTTTGATTCAGAAGCTACAGTTCCATTAGAGATAATTAACATTATTGCCAATAGTAAGGCTTTTATTTTTATTATGTAATTATCGTTATAAATTTTATGTTTTATCACTTTACTTTACCTTTATAACTAGCCAAATTTAAAACAAAGACAAACTTCATTTTAATTTATATTCTATTTATGTATTTATATAAGACTCAGATTGAGCAGATGATTGAAATCGACACTTATTTGCCATCTCTAGTGATTTCAATATACTCTTCATTCTTTCCTCACTTATTGACGATTTTTTTTCTTTAGGTTCTTTAATATCAAAGCTTTTCTTACTTACGAATTTATCGTCACTGTTTTTTATACGATATTCAAAATAGCTGGATAATATTAGATCTAAAGAAATACTTTCATATCTCTCATAACAACGCTCTAAGCGTTTAATCGTTCTTCTCTCTACAGGATTCATTTTCATTAGCCACGGGTTACCTAGTCAACATTTTTAATATTAATATTTTTTATATATAAGAGATTTCATTTTTATTTATATGAATATCTCCCCTCCAAAAAAAGATATTTCTTTTTAGAGTTTCTTCTTATTTAAATTAATATTTAATTCTATTTTACAAAGTAGGTAGAATGTAAGTTAAATAATAAGACTTGTTTTGGTAACGATGTTTGAAGGTGATATGAAAATGGATTAAAATGAACGCATGTTGTAACAAAACGTAAATTGATATTTGTAAGCTATTGATTTTAAAGTGGGTCCGACGCTAGTTTACCGTCTACCTATTTGGTTAAATAGATGAAAAAATACACCATTTACAACAATCTAAACCAATCAATAACAATAAATACATTTACCAACCCAATAAAAAGCGCCATTATTTTGGCATTGAGTCACAGAAATAAAACTTAGCTCGATAAATAGGTAATAAGTGTCTTTTGGGCCAATTTAATGTCATCGTCTGATACACCTATATACCTTAAGCTGACACTTTCTGATTTATGTCCTATGGTGGTCATGACAAGACTAATATCCTTACCCGTTGCGAAATATAAATGCCTCGCAAAACTCTTCCTTAATGTATGACACCCTACTTTAGCTGTACTCCCTATTTTCTCTAACACCTGAGTAAGCTTAGAAAACACAGTCCAACAAGCCTGACGAGTTAATAAACCATCCACACCTTTGGCTCTATTACTCAGTAGTGTTTTACGACTAAAAACAGAATCGCTATTAATGTGTCTAAATTTCTCCTTTCTTTGTTTGAGCATAAAAACCATTTTTTTACTAAATAAAAAGGAACGAGTTACTGGTGGTGTTGCTTTTTTAGCTGCAGACACCCTTTCATTCACCATTAATATCCACTCTTTAGGAAGCAGTTTTTCAATTTGATAAAATGGAGTTATGTACGTTGCCGTCAATTTTTTAACGTTATGTTGATAATGAAGGATAAGTTCCTCTTTAACTTGTTTAAGTACCCGATGTTTCGCTCTTGCTTTACGTGCTAATGTACCTTTACTTTCAATAACTTCACAATGACCACTTCTAAAATCAATATCAGAATATTTTAATCTTAATATATCGCTGATCCGTAACCCTGTCTCAAGTCCAATATTCCAAATTAATGAAAATGCAGGATCATGATTCTTCTGTAAATATTTTGCCGCATACTTTAAATGCTCTTTGTTTTTTATTGGTTCTACATAAGCCATTACTTTGCTCCTCTATTATGGCTGTAAGTTGGTTATATTAACTGATAATTTTATAAGCTAACATACCTTAGATGTTAATAACAATAATGTCAGTATAGCTCTATATCATTGAGTATCTTTAAAAATATTAACTACAATTTTCACTATCAACTTAAGTTAATTTAAGGTTTTGCCTTAAATAAAGCAGTTTTAAATTTCGCTGCATTGTCATTCAAAAAGCACTAGGTAGTATTGTTTATATTCTATAGCGTCTTATAAAAACTCATGAAAAAAAGCAGACATTTCAGTATTACTTTCACTTTATTTTTTGTCTCAAGTTTAATTGGATATTTAATCTACTTTGCCTGGCAATATTCTAATAATCACCCTAGCACCGAGAATGCTTACGTCCGCGCCAAAATAGTATCCATTGCGCCCCAAATAAAAGGACGAATTATCTCAGTTGAGGTGAATGACTACCAAAAGGTAAATAAAGGCGATCTGCTGCTTAAGATAGATCCTCAACCGTATCTTCTAGCAGTAAAAAGAGCAGAGTCAGCATATCAACTCGCAGTGCAACAACATCAAGTCGCCGACAGCAAAGTTACACAAGCTATTGCCAACTTAAATGGTATAACTTCTAACCTTAAAGAAACACAAATTGAATTCAAAAGAACTCAAGCCTTAGTTAGTCGCAAATTAAGCTCACAACAAGAGCTAGACATAATCAAAAACAAATTAGCCATTGCACAGGCAAAACTAGAAGAAGCAAGAGCCAACGTAGAAGCCGCAATAGCAAACAGAGGGAACGACAATGGTGTTGATGCCGCGATAGTTCAACAAGCCTCTGCAGAGCTTGCTCAAGCTGAACTAGACCTAAGTTACACCGATATCACAGCTCCAACCGACGGTTTACTTGGCGAAATAAATGTTTTTGTAGGTTCAGTTGTTAAAAACAGTCAAATGCTGTTTCCTTTAGTGGTTAAAAACACTTACTGGATTAGAGCTAACTTTAAAGAAACCTCATTAACCAACATTAGAATGGGACAAACAGCAGAAGTCGTTATTGATATGTACCCAAATATCACTTGGCAAGCCAAAGTAAGCGAACTTTCTCCTGCCAGTGGTACTTCGTTTTCTCTCATGCCACCAGAAAACGCAACCGGGAACTGGGTAAAAATAAAACAACGTTATCCTGTGAAATTAATTTTGGATATCCCCAAAGATGCCCCTCAGCTTCGCATTGGTGCAAGTGCAGAAGTCACTATCAATTTATTAGATGACTCAAGAACATGAGCAAAAATGGTGCAACGATTGCCGTCATGCTTGCTGTCTTGATGGTACAAATTGACATCACTGTTGCGAATGTTTCCTTACCTCACATCATGGGCTCTCTTGGTACAACGGTTGACAAGATCCCTTGGATATTAACCAGTTATAGCATGGCCGAAGCCATCTTTATTCCAATAACAAGCTTTTGGGTCGCTCGGTTTGGTGAACGCAAAGTAATGTTAGTTGCTATCATAGGTTTTACTATCGCAAGTATGCTTTGTGGTACCGCACAAACCTTAGCTGAGCTAGTTATTTACCGAATTTTTCAAGGAATGTTTGGGGCTTCAATGTTGCCTTTAGCCCAATCGACCATTGCTCAACTTTATCCAGCTGGACAAAGAGGGCGTGGGATGGCCATTTTTTCTATTGGTATTCTTCTTGGCCCAATATTCGGACCTATTATCGGAGGGATTATTACTGATAACATCAACTGGCGATGGATTTTTTACATCAACCTTCCTGTTGGCTTAATTAGTATTTACCTTATTTATAAACACATTCACCTTAACAATCGCTCTAAATCCAAGTTTGACTGGTGGCTTGTTAGCTATATGGCAATATTCATCAGCTCACTGCAATTTATTCTTGATAGAGGCAATGAGAAAGATTGGTTCGATTCAAGATTAATTCAAATTTTACTCGCCTTTACTATTATTGGCGGAATAATGTGGATATACAGAAGTTTAAAAACCAAAGGTTCTATTGCTCCGCTATGGGTTTTAAAAGATAGGAATTTATTAGCCTCATCCATTATCGGAGGGTTAATATCAATGTGTACTTCAGGATTAGGAGTTCAATTATCTATTTTATTAGAAGAAGTTCTTAACTATCCAGTATTAGATACAGGGCTACTTATGACACCAAGAGGACTTGTTTCAGCATTCGTACTTGTTTTAGTCATTAAATTTAATCCGCAGTTTGATCCTCGTTTGAAAATACTTTTTGGTTTACTCTGCCTTGGACTCGGAAATTACTTAATGACTAAGTACTCACTCAATATAGATACGTTTTGGATCGTATTTCCTGGCATGATACAAGGATTAGGTCTTGGGTTAGCCTTTTCCACATTATCCGTTGTTGCCTATTTGACCTTACCGACACAGCATTCCATTGCAGGTGCGAGTATTTATAACCTTTTCAGGATCTTAGGTAGTGCGTCAGGCATCTCAATTGTCACAACACTGCAATATCGAGATTCGCAACAACAATGGCACGGATTAACAGAAGGGTTTTCTCCTTACAATCCTGATTTACAAAAGTGGCTTCAATTAAACGATTTATCGATTACTGATCCTGAGTCAATTCTACGCTATGAGAATATGATTTATGAACAAAGTCAGATCGTCGTATTTACGCATATGTACCAATGGATTGGTATGAGTGTCATATTCCTTATTCCATTACTCTTATTAATCAAAGTAAAAAAATAAGGCTTGGCTTAATTTAATAATAAACAAAAATCAATCTTTAATTTTCTTAAAAAATATAAAATGCGCATGTGAATGACAATCCAATAATAAATTAGTTGTTAGTATCTTCTTCGTTGATTGGCTAGAAACATCAACATGAAATTAACTAATTAAAAATAAGGAAACATGTTATGAAACATACAAAAAAATTACTTTTTGTAACGACACTACTGGCAAGTAATATTGCTTTCGCAGGAAGTATTATTAGTCAAGAGCAAGGTGATGGCTTAGTTCAGGCACTAACAAAAGATTACAACCAATCTGATTCAAGTTGTGGCGGAGATGGCAGTCCATCATTCCTTTGTACCGGCATTATGCTTCATGGTTCAGAACCAACGAAAAACCATGTATGGAACCCAACAAAGGCTGAAAAAAAATCAGATGGCGTATCATTCTCTTATCTGCGTCATGACTCCAAATACTCTGAATTGGCTTACCGCTTTGACAGTGGCTACATCGTATATCAAATCTTTGGCTCACCAAGTGATAAAATTGATTTAGAATATAACTGTTTCTTCCCTGTTGATGGCTCAACAGATGGACGTGAACTTGCAGGTTGTGGCGCTCATGAAAATTACCCAAGTGAGAGTGGTTCATGTGAATCACAAGGTATACATACAGCATATGAATGGAAAAAACATTACCAATCTACATCAGGTTCTAAGTCTGAGCACCAATGTTCATTTGATGTAAGAGACGGCTCTAGCAGTACCTCATACAACTTTGCACAAGGCTTAGCTGCAATGAAACTGATCTCTGATGAATCTATGCACATTCAAAATGAAGTTCGTGCTTCATTATGGCAGGACGATATCGGTGATGAACTTCCAATCCAAGCGTTTTTCTACCTTGAAGGTTCAAAGTCTGTTGGCTTAAAAGAAGCTAAAAGTTACCAAGAGGATTATTATAATACGACGGGAATCGCTATCCCAGTGATTAAACTAACGCTTCCTAACAAACCATCTGAAGATGCTAAGTTTAAGTTCTCACGTAAAGAACAAGCAATCTAATCGTCATCATTAAGTTTAGACCACGACAATTTGTTCGTGGTCTTTTTTTGTCAAAACAGTAATCTTACATTACTCACAAAGGCCATTAAATTCTGTTTTGTTTCCGATATGATGTTTTTATCAATAGTTAATGAATATTTTAGCCGGAGCCACGCATGAAAAAAATCGTCCCATTTATTTTACTCGCCTTTTTCAGCTTGCGTTTATTTGCTTCTGTCGGTCCTCATATTCAACAGCTAGAACATGATGGTTTTACTATTCTACGTTCAGCTCTTATTGTTGGGGCGGTCTGTTTTGCCATTTCATTAATCATTAAAAAGTTTAAAAAACCGACTCAGATAGAAACCAAATCAGAAGATAATCTAGATTAGAGTCCATAAAAAAAGAGTGACCATTTGGCCACTCTTTTTTGTTTCTGCAATTTATGCTTCGTGTTTATAAATATGCAGGTCACGTTGTGGGAATGGAATGCTCACACCTTCCGCATCCAAACGTTTTTTAACGGTTTCAGTTACTTCCCAGTACACATCCCAGTAATCATCAGTCTTAACCCAAGGACGAACAATAAAGTCCACAGATGATTCATTTAAAGTATGCAATTTAACCATAGGCTCTGGCGTTTTTAATACTGCTGGGTGGCTTTCTAAAATATCAGTAAAGATAGCTTTTGCTTTTTCAATATCGTCTTGATAACCAATACCAAACACCATGTCTACACGACGTTCAGTTTCAATAGTTACGTTCTTAATTACGTCACCCCAAATCTTATTATTAGGGAAAATTAAGTTTTGGTTATCAACGGTTTTAATCGTTGTTGATACCAAGTTCATGCGATTAACTTTACCGACAATACCACCGATATCAACCAAATCACCCACATCAAACGGACGATAAATCAGGATCATCATGCCAGATGCAAAGTTAGATAACGTGTCTTTTAATGCAAAACCAATAACAACACCAGCAACACCAAAACCAGTTAATAGTGGGCCTAAGTTAATACCAATTTGAGATAGAGCAATTAAGATACCAATCATCATGACGAACTTTGAGCCCATAGACACAAAGAACTCTTGCATTAGCTTACTGAATTTCATTTTTGAATGAGAAACACTTCTCTTAATTGCACTCTTCGCAAGACGAGAAAGGAAATTCGTAATCCAAAGAATAACGGCAAAAATGATTAACTTAACAATGATAGATGGTGCATTTTCTACCGCCCAATCTTTAAAGCGAGTAACCCACTCTTCAGTTAGACCATATGCTACGCTGATATCCAATACATCGCTGTTAATATCACCTGTCACAGAGAAGATAAGCTGTTTATACTCTGTAATATCAATGTTATTTTGTTCCATTAATGCGGTAGTTACTTCTAAACTCGCAATCATTAATGAAATACGTTCAGTCAAGTTAGTCGCATTTTGCGTAAGAAGCTCTTTCTTCTCAGCAGATGCATATTGCATACGCTTAGCAATATCTGACTTTTGTGACTCAAGGTAGTGAATAATATTAGACAGTAAATCAGCACGATTTGTTAACTCTTTTAAAATCGCTGTTTTTTCTTTAGTGAAATCAATATTTAGCGTTTCACCCCATGACAGTGTTTTGAATGCTTCTTCATAATATACATCCATAATGCCAAGGCGTTTTTGTGCAGCAAATTCTAGATCGTCTTTCTCTTCACCTTTTGCTTTACGAACCGCTTTAGTTAACTCAACCAGATCTTGATGGCTTAACTTCAATAGGTTCCCCATAAGCGTCATCTCAGAGCGAACAACACCGTCCAGCCCTTTAGCGCTTGGATCATCTTGAAGCTGTAGTTCAATATCAGCTCGGATCTTGTCATTTTTACGACGCAATACATCTTCAAAAAACAATTTATCAGCTGGATCAGCCGTTGATAGCTGAACTAATCTTTCTTTTAACTCTTGTTGAACCGTAACCATGCTATCAATAGATTGAGCATAGGCAGAAGCCATCATACTCATCATTAATAACAACGCGGCAAAATACTTTTTAATCATAAAAAACGTCCTATATAAATCATGACCATATAATAATTGATACCAAGCTATTCTCATCTATAACAATTACAAATAACAGTGACGAATGATGAAAGCTTGCTCATTTGTTGGAATTTTGTGAGATTAAAAGTATCTATTTGAATTTATAAATTAGTTTTTTTGTTTTCAATCTACGATTTTCTTGTATAAAAAAAGGCGCACCCATTAAATGGATACGCCTCTATTTTCATGAAAACTTATAATACTGACATGATTGTTTTTAACTCAGCAATCAATGCTTCATTACGCAGTTCGCCTTTTTCCATATCAAAGTTATCGTAAAAACTTGGAACAGATAGTGAACCTTTAACATCTGCTGCAAAGTAAGGCGCTGAGCCTGTAGCTGCTGCTAATACCGTTGCAGCACCACCAGGACCTGGAGATGTAGCTAACATCACAACAGGTTTACCTTGGTACACTTTCATATCAATACGAGAAGTCCAGTCAAACACATTCTTAAACGCTGTAGCATAAGAGCCATTATGTTCAGCATAAGAAATGATAACCGCATCCGCTTCACCAATTTTTTGGAAGAAGCGCTTCGCTTGCTCTGGTTGACCGATTTCTTTTTCTTTATCTTCACTAAAGATAGGCATTTCATAATCATTAATGTCTAACACTTCTACTTCAGCACCGGCAACCAAACCTGCTGCATACGTTGCTAGTTGTTTGTTAATTGATGTTGAACTGCTGCTTGCTGCTAATGCTAAAATTTTCATCGGGATACCTTCATATTCTATTTAAGTAAAAAGAGCAGTTAATGCTCTGCTCTTTTCAAATCTATTGTTCTTGTTTGCGATGGAATAACTATAATTCATTCACAAATATTGATTAATAGCCTAAATGTGCAATGATTGTTTCCATATGACTCTTAATAAACTTAAAGAAACGTAATATGGCATTTAATTCAGCATTGTTTGATGGCATGGTCATTTTCTCAGAAGTAGTGACCAGTGGTAGCTTTACTCAGGCCGCTCTTAATAGTGGGCACTCAACCTCTTACATCAGTAAAGAGATTGGAAAATTAGAAGAGCGCTTAGGTGTCCGCTTACTTCATCGCACCACTCGAACGTTACGATTGACTCCTGAAGGCGAACTTTATTTTCAGCAATGCCAACAGCTAATTGAAGATGCTCAAATGGCAGAAAATGCCATTACGGGACAACAAGAAAAACCTAAAGGTCGATTAAAAGTCAGCTGTCCTGTTGGCTTTGCACTTTCACGCTTACGTCCAATACTAGGGAAATTTAATGATTTATATCCAGATATCACACTGGAGTTAGATTTAAATGATAGAAAGATTGATATTGTTGCAGAAGGATTTGATATGGCGATCCGTGCATCGCATCAACTTGAAGATTCTAGTTTGATCAGCCGCCGATTTTTACGCTCAAAAGCCATCACCATTGCTTCACCAGATTATTTGAAAAAGCACGGGGCACCACTGCACCCTAATGAACTCTCAATGCATAAAACCATTGGTTATGCGTATGTAAAACAAGGAGCGATTTGGGATTTTGTAGATAAAGACAACCAACCTATTGCGGTTCCATTGCAATGTCAGGTCATCACTAATAATTCATTTATGGAGTTATCATTATGTTTGGCAGGACAAGGAATAACACGTATCCCTCATTTTCATTTAACCGATGAATTAGAAACCGGTAAGTTAGTTGAGTTGTTTGCGGATTATCCTAAATTAACCATTGATATCTTTATGGTTTATCCAAGCCGAAAACATATGTCAGCCAAGGTACGATGCTTTATGGATTTCATCTCTGAGCACCTTGGCGACTAATATTATACCAATGTAATTAGAGGATTACTGGAATGGGTATTACTCTTCTAATAGAGTTTCAAAGCGTTCTAAACCTCTTAGGGGATCAAAATCAGGCTCTTCTAATACAAGCTCACGCATAGACGTACTTGCTTCAATAGAACGCTGCAAATCATCAATGGCTTGTACCTCTGCCCCTAATTGCGCATACGCACACGCACGTTGGAATAATGCGTGTGCATTTTGATCATCCACTTCTAAAACACGATTACATAAATTCAGTGCCCAATGGAATTCACGCATCTCCATTGCCGCATCCGCTTTATACGTTAACGCTTCTAAATCACCCGGTCTTACTTTTAAAATCTCATCATAAATATCCATTTTTTGCTCAGGAATTTGTACACTTTGAGCACGAAGCCACAAATTATGCACTTCATTGATGATCTCAATTTCACGATTATTCTCAGTAATAATTCGCGTTTTACGTTTTAAATCACGCTCTAATGCTACGAATTTTTTCTCATAGTCTTGCGCTATTTTATTGAGCTGTTTATCTGCCATTTCTTTGGTGTTTTGTTTCATCTCTCTTAATGATTGCCAGCCAATCAACGCAATCAAAGACGCCACCGCCGCAATGACATAGAAAAAATAAGTTACGGTTGTATTAGAATAATTTAATGATTTATCTGCTACCGCAAGTTCGCGATCGGTAATTTGAATGGTTAAACGTCGCTCTAGATCTTGTTGCTCAGTTCTTAATGACTTCAACTCATCAAGAATATAACGCTCCATTAGTGGACGATCTAAATACTCTTGTTCGGAATACGTCACTTCTTCTGCTTGTAATGACAGTGAAGTAAAAAGAGTGAAGAGAAGTAAAAAGAGGTGTCGATACATAGGGATACCCTTGTTAATCGTGTATTTAGAAGTGATATACATAAAGATAACACATCCAAAGCAGCAACACCCAATTAACAAGAAAACCAATTAAAATCCCATCACCATAGAACCGACAAGTAAACCTGCCATACTGTAGTTAAAAAACTTTAAATGCTTCGGTGTTTTTAATCTCTTTTGTAATTCTTTACCTGCAACGGTCCAAAAACTCACAGTCGGAACATTAATACAAATAAAGACCAATGCGATTAAAAATACACTGACCATATCCGAGCTTGTTGCATAGATACTCATTACTGACAGTGCCATTGACCACCCTTTTGGGTTAACCCACTGAAAACTTGCCGCCGCTAAAAAAGACATGGGTTTATAATCGCTATTGTCACTGTTTATCGGTTCACTTCTCGCAATTTTATATGCTAAATAACTCAAATAAATCGCACTAAGAATCTGCAAAATAAATTCCAACTGAGGGTAAGTTTGGAAGATTTGAATTAACCCAAACCCGACCAATATCAGCATAAAAGCAAAGCCAAATATCACCCCAAGCATGTGAGGAATAGTACGAACAAATCCAACATTAGCTCCAGATGTCATCAACATAATGTTATTTGGCCCAGGAGTAAACGCGCCCACAAATGCAAAGGTAATTAACGCAAATAAGTAAGTGTAATCCATCATAACCATCTTAAAATTAAATTCTGCTTGTATCTTAATGCGAGACTGAGTAAATTTTCTGTCTATATTTGTTTAAAATTAAAATAATTCGCAAGGTATTGTCACTATGGATAGGTTTGACGAAAGAATATTGCAAGAGCTGAAATTAAATGGACGATTAACCAATGTTGAGTTATCTGAACGCATTGGATTATCACCTTCAGCAACATTACGTCGTGTACAAGAATTAGAGCGGAATGGAACGATTCAAGGCTATCGTGCGGTATTAAATCCAAATAAGTGTGGAATAGGATTTGTTGCTTATGTAACTATCGGGCTATCGGATCACAGTAAAAAATCACAAAAAGATTTCGAAGCACAGATAATGGAATCAAATGAAGTAACAGAATGCCATAATATTACGGGAGCGAATGAGTATCTATTGCGGGTTGAGACTGAGAGTCTATCCTCATATAAGCAGTTTCATTCAAACGTACTTGGAGAGATCTCTCAGGTCAACTCAATTGGCACCTTAGTGGTGATGGACACGCCTAAAGATGAACGAACTTAGGCGTGTGAATACTTTGCTAAAACACCATCTCGATTTAATTGGTGTAACTGTTTTGATGAACTAATAATCATTTTAACTGGCACAATAATAAAATAGATAGATGCCATTACAACCATGATTGGGTCAGCAAGTTGTGCATAATGCGCATATGATGTTAGTAGCAATACTTTTGCAATCATAAAGCCAACAAATACAGCAGCACTAATCACGGTATCCATTAACCATTGTTTTGCTTCTGCATCAACAAGAGCCGAGTTGACTTCACGACCTTGAGTTTTCATTACCCAATAACTTGTATAACAACCTATCATGCTAAAAACACCAAAGGCTAATGCGATACCGGTATTCACTTCTCGGCCACCTTCCATTATTGCTTGAACAGCTGCAACAAATGAAAGTACACACATTAAGGTAATTGCGATCCCTTTAAGCAAAATTACTGAAGATTCAATTACCTTAACACGCTTGATATTCTTCGAAACATCTTCTTTTCGAATATACAGCACTGTCACTAACGAAACTAGGGTTAAACCTAAACTCACTAATGAGTAAACACCATCAAAAATAATAACTAATGAATGAATCAGCGTACCTAATACAATACCTAACATTGCAAACAGTAAAGCTGAAAACGTTGAAACCAGTAATAATTGCCTTTCTTTTCTAATTGAATACGACATATTTTCCTCCATCGACTTATTTTTCGTCTTTTTTATGTATACAGATCATCATATAGAGAAAATTGGTGATAGGATAATCAGTCAGCGTCAATTAATTCGTCGCTTAACATTAAACAGCATAAATTAACGAGAAAAAGATCATGAAAACCAGTCAAATTGAAATGCTCTTATATACGGTTGAATTGGGTTCTATTGCAGAAGCAGCTCGTAAACTTCAAAAAAGTCGAACCACCGTCAGTGCTGCGTTAAGTACTCTTGAAGATGAACTTGGAGTGACTTTATTGGTCCGCACAGGTAACCGTATTACTCCAACAGAAATTGGCGAGTCGATTGTGAATGATTGCCAACGTATGATGGTCATTAGCAATGACATTGTTAGTAAGTGCTTACAATATAACGAAGGCATAGCTTCAACCATTCGCGTGGTTCGAGATGACTCACTGCCTGAACCCATTTGGCGTGATATTTTGACTCGCATGAACCGTAAATTCCCAAACACCAGTATTTCAATTTACGTCGCCCCATCACCAGAACTTGAAGAAATGGTAGAGCAAAACGTCGTTGATGTGGCTTATGGGATATTACCTATCAATAGTCAGCTTCTGCATGTTCAACAAAACGAGTTAGGCCAAATTCGCATGATGTCAGTAGCACATAGAGAACATCCATTAAGCCAGCTAAGAAAAGTAAGCCCTACAGATCTAGAAAGCCACACAGAAATCATTCTTAACTACATTGATGATGATGAATTAATGGTGTTTGAGCCAACATCCAGTAAGTACATTGCTCTTACATTTTATGAGCACCTACGTGATGCAGTCTTGGATAAAACAGGCTGGTCATCCGTTCCCGCATTATTAATCAATGAGCATTTACGCGATGGCACCTTAAAGGTTCTTAAACATAATCGAGCGATGAACTGGCAGTCTTTTGCAGAAATGACCAAAACTACTATGCCCCGTGGTGTGATCATTGATTGGTTATCAGAACAAGTTGAAGACTATTTATTAGAAGTCTCAGAATAATGATTTCTTTCGTTTAAAATAAACAGTAAATTACTCCTAACCCCATATGAAAAGGGCTTAATCATAGTCCTTAATATCAAATGCAGCAGTACATGGAATTATTTATGAGCATTGAAACTTACCTTCTTTTTATCGCAGGAATGTTCGCCTTTTGTGCGATGCCTGGCGCTGATTTCTTTTACGTTCTTTCAAGAGCCTTAGGCGGTGGTGCAAAAACAGGAATTTATGCCGCAGTGGGTATCGCCACTGGTGTTCTTTTTCATACCTTTTTAGCCGTTGTTGGCTTAAGTGCACTACTGCTCTCTTCTGCAACGGCTTTTATGGTAATTAAATACATAGGTGCCGCTTACCTGTGTTATATCGGATTTAAAATGTTCACAGCAAAAGGCGGTTTTGGCCAAGTAGAAACCACCAATCGTACATCTGATATAAAAGTTTTCCGTCAAGGTATTTTAACCAATGCCCTCAACCCAAAAGTGTGTTTGACCTTTGTTGCTTTTATTCCTCAATTTTTAACTCCAGAGACATCATCACCTTTAATGCTCGGAATGCTTGGTATCACAACCGCTATTATCGCTTTGCTATGGTTTACTTGCGTTGCCGTTTTCGCTGCAAAATTCAGAACGGTAATTGCGGAGAGCAAAGCATTCTCAAACCTCTTAAAATACGGTTTAAGCTCTTTATTAATGGGCTTTGGCGCTAAGTTAGCAATGACTAACTAATTACAAACCTAAAGCCTAAAAAGGGTTGAAGATATCGTATCTTCAACCCTTTTTTTAACTTAAAATCGTGAACGATAACTACGATGGCATCCATTACAGGTATCCTGCGCTTGCTCTAAACCCGCTTCTGCCGCCTCTTTGTCTTGTTGTTGGCTTGCTTGATATAGCAAAGCAAAACCACTATCCATCTCTTTCATCAGTTGATTAAACTTTTCCGGTTTATCCCACACCACTTTCTTTGCTTTACTGCCTTCTTGACTCCCTTCAGTAAAAGCCGTATTTAATAATTGACTATGTTGAACCAATTGTTGACTGATCGATTCAATTTCGCTCCAATGTAATACATTTTCATCCATCATCTCTTCTACTTGCTCTGATTGATTTTCAATATGTACAAAAGCCTGTTGTCTTGCGTTAATTAGGTCAGCACTCGCTTGAGCAAATGCAATATTTGGTAATAAAACACATAAACTAATTACTAATTTCTTCACTACGTTCTCTCTTAATAGATGTCTGTCTCGCTTCGAGTTGCATTTAATTTACATCACAATAGTTGCACGTGCAACTATTGTGATGTAAATTATTTCTCAGTTAGTTAAAACATCCATTAATTAGGAACAAGAAAATGAAGATTTGGGATTTACCAACACGCATATATCATTGGCTTCAAGCACTGCTTTTTATCGGATTAGCCGCAAGTGGTTTTAATGGAGAAGGACCACATATCTATTTAGGTTTGGCTCTTTTTACTCTTATTTTATGGCGTATTGTTTGGGGCTTTATCGGAAGTGACACGAGCCGTTTTAAACAATTTATTTCTTCTCCAAAACGTACTATTTCTTATTTATTAGGAAAAGAACCATCAAAAGCAGGTCATAATCCAGCGGGATCTTGGATGGTTATTGGGTTAATTTCCACCTTATTTATTCAATGCATTACTGGAATTGCATTAGCAGGATTATTCGATCACATCCCTTATGCCGATATTGTATTAAATGACAATGTCTTTGATGTTTTTGTTACTCTGCATGGAATATGTGCACACTTATTACCTGTATTAGTCGTATTGCATTTAGTCGCCATTCTCTTTTATAAATTACGCTCAAAGCCACTTGTTTGGGCAATGATCACTGGCGTGCAAAAGACACTTACAGAACATCAAATGTCATCAAATCTAGTGTTTGTATCAAATATACGTGCATTATTAGTGCTAATTGCAATAGGATTAGTTACCATTGCAATAGTTGTAAGTGCAGGAGTTTGAACACAATGGAAGAATTTGATCGTCAAAGTAGCTTTGGTTGGATGATAAATGTTATTGCTAATCAAGCATCAAAACATTTCGAAACGGAATTAAAACAGCACGGTTTAACCGTTGCGCTGTGGCCAACCATGATGTGCCTATGGGAAGAAGAAGGGGTAACTCAGCGTGATATTGCTGAAAAGTCAAAAGTGGAAAACTCCACAACCACTCGAACATTAGATAAGTTAGAAAAACTTGGCCTTGTTGAACGACAAGCTGATCCCAATAGTCGTCGTTCCTTTCGAATTTACTTAACTAATGAAGGTCGAGCATTAAAAGAAACCCTTTTGCCGATCCCTATTAAAGTAAATAAAGAAATACTTAGCTCTCTTGATCTAAATGAGCAAAAAGAGATGATTCGACTACTGCAAAAAATGGTCGCTGCTGTATAAATATTACTCTTTTAAACTAATAAATAGCCCAAATTATCATGGGCTATTTTTGTATCTACGCCACCTTCATATCCAAATCAAAGCCCTCACAGATACTAAGAGAACTAATCTATTTTTCTCTATTTATTATTTTAGCAATCGAACTTAAATGTGATTTAGATCGCATTTAATTAGACTTAATCGTCTTTTTTGCGCCATTAATTTGCTTTTCAACTGATAAAAATGCCCATAATAAAAAGGAATTTAATTAGAGTACAAAGGATATGTATTTACATATGGCTATCGCAGCGCCCAGAATCTTGTGTCCAGATATGGATTCTGACACAACAAAAAAATGGATTTTTCGAGAACCTTCGAGGACAGACGGTGACGATGTTTACGCATTGATCACCGAGTGTCCTCCTCTTGATATAAACTCTTCATACTGCAACTTTCTTCAAGCTACTCATTTCAGTAAAACCTGCGTTTTGGCAGAGAAAGATGGCGATCTCGCTGGCTTTATCTCTGGGTACCAAAAACCTGATGAACCGAATACGCTGTTCATATGGCAAGTCGCCGTCTCCCCACATTACCGAGGTAAAGGTTTAGCGTTTTCAATGCTAACCACGCTTTTAGAGCGAAAAAACCTTCTGCATATCGAATTTATAGAAACCACAATAACCAAGGCAAATAACGCCTCTTGGTCATTATTTAAAAAAATTGATGCCCAATATGGAAATCAAGGGCAAGTCACTACGTTTCTAGATAAAGAATCACACTTTAAAGGCAAGCACGATACAGAGTATTTGTATCGTATCCCTCTAAAATCTTCACAAAAATAGGAATCATAAACGGACTCATCATGAATATTTTCAAGAAGCAAGAATCACAAGTGCGCTCATACTCAAACAATTTCCCAGTTGTTTTTCAAAAAGCAAAAGGCAGCTGGCTAGAAACTGAAAATGGAGAGCGTTACCTAGACTTCCTTGCCGGAGCCGGATCACTTAACTACGGTCACAACAACCCAGTCTTAAAGCAAGCTTTACTTGAATACATCGAAAACGACGGTATCACTCATGGCTTAGACATGCACTCTAGTGCAAAAGCCACATTTTTAAATGCCCTGAGCCGTTATATTCTCGAACCAAGAAGCCTAGAATACAAGGTACAGTTCACGGGACCTACAGGTACCAATGCTGTTGAGGCCGCTTTAAAACTGGCACGAAAAGTCACTAACCGAACCAATATTGTCGCGTTCACTAATGGCTTTCATGGTTGTACAGCCGGAGCACTGGCGGCAACGGGGAATCAACACCATCGCCAAGGTGCCGGTGTTAGCTTAAGCAATATTACACGCATTCCTTTTGAAGGTTATGCTGATATCGATGGACTTAACCTGTTTGAGACCATGCTATCTGACAATTCAAGCGGTTTAGATAAACCCGCTGCGGTACTTTTAGAAACCGTACAAGGTGAAGGCGGTTTAAACGTCGCTTCAAATGAATGGCTACAACGTCTAAGTAAGATCTGTAAAGCCAACGACATTCTAATGATTGTTGATGATATTCAAGCGGGTTGTGGACGTACTGGTACTTTCTTTAGTTTTGAGTCATCTGGCATTAAACCAGACATGGTAACTCTATCAAAATCCATTGGTGGCTACGGCTTACCAATGGCAGTTGTCTTACTAAAACCTGAATTAGATGAATGGAAACCTGGTGAACATAACGGTACTTTCCGTGGTAACAACCATGCCTTTATTACTGCAGCAAAAGCGCTTGAAATTTATTGGGCGAACGATAACTTTGAAAACCACATAAAACAATCGTCTAGCAAAGTAAGCGACGTAATTCTTCGCACCATTAAACGTCACCCTAAATTATTTGTTCAACAAAAAGGCCGTGGCATGATGATTGGCATTAAATGTAAAGACGGCATCATCTCAAGTGATATCGCAAAAACCTGCTTTGAAAACGGAATGGTAATTGAAACCGCGGGTCCTGATGACGAAGTAGTTAAATTCTTCTGTCCATTAACCATTACTGAATCAGAGTTAGATCAAGGATTGGCTATCTTTGAAGACGCTGTTGATAGTATTGCAGCAAAACATTTTAAAAAAGCATCTTAATCAAGGAAAATACGATGATAGTAAGAACATTAGATGAATGTCGCGGCAGCGAACGACGTGTAGCATCTGAAACATGGGAAAGCGTAAGAATGTTGTTGAAAAATGACAACATGGGCTTCTCTTTTCATATCACGACCATCTATCAAGATACTGAAACACACATCCATTACAAAAACCATTTAGAGTCAGTCTATTGCATGAGTGGTGAGGGGGAGATTCAAGTGGTTGGAGGGGAGACTTATCCAATAAAACCAGGAACATTATACATTCTTGATAAACACGACGAGCATTATTTACGAGCGTATAAAGATAAAGAAATGGTCATGGCGTGCGTTTTCAACCCGCCAATTACGGGTGCCGAAGTTCATGATGAAAACGGTGTTTATCCTATTCTCGATTAAGTTGCATAACAATCTCAGCAACTGTAGATATGCTCATTATTTTTCATCACTATTAATAATGAGCTGTTTTACTTAACTCTTGCAGTGATGACAATAGATCCTCTAATACGGGTCCAAATGCGTGACGCCGAGAGACCAAGCAACCCATAGGCGTTAGCCAACCATGAAACTCATGAGCAATCGGTAGCGCAACTAACTTTTTCTGCTCAATGAGACTTGTCACTGTATGTTCTGGAACGATACTCCAACCCACACCACGGCACGCTAACTCTATTAAGGCTTGATGAGTATTGGCGTACCATAGTTTTGAACTGATCCCGTAACTGAACCATAACTCTTTCCCCTTCGAGCTACGATGTACTAACTGTCGATGTCCTTTCAATGCCGCATCATTCACCATTTGTAAAGCCGCTAATTCATGATCTGGCGCAGCCACAGTAAGAAAACGTATTTGTCCTAAGGTGAAAAAATCCATATCAACTTTAAGCTCGCCATCAGCATAGACGATACCTACTTGTGCTTTTCCCTTTCTAACCAGATCTTCAACATCAAAGGTTGAGGTCGTAATAATTTCAACATCAGTAACGGGAAACTTATCCGCCAATGTCGCTAAAATTTGCAATAAATCATCATTAATTAAGCTCTCATCAATCGCAATAACCAACTCATATTCATGCTCTCTTTCTAACGACTCAACCTTTTGATCAAAGTATTTCTGTTGGTGCAAAATAGACTGAGCAATCGGCAATAAAGCCTTACCCTTCTCTGTCAGTACTGGCGTATTTTTCTCACGATTAAACAGCTCTTGGTTAATCGAGATCTCTAAATTAGCAATGGCCTGACTCACGCCTGATTGAGCACGTTTTAATTGACGAGCCGCAGCCGAGAAAGAACCGCACTCACACACGGTGACAAAGATTTTTAATTGCTCAAAACTGTACATAACATTTAACTCAAGTAAGTAGACCCGCGCTTAAGCTATCACGATTTGTGATGGCTGTTAACTTTATCTCTTTTACTCACTCTTTATAATCGCGCTTCTTTATTTTAGAACTGCCCCATTTTTTTGAGAATACACCAATGAAGATGAAAACCAATGAGCGCATTTTTCATGCCGTTTTATTTGAAGTATTAGCCGTTAGCTTATCTATTATTGGATTAGCTATTTTTACTGATCATGATGTTACGGCACTATCAGGAACCATGATAGTCGTTGCTACTATCGCAATGATTTGGAATTTCATTTATAACTGGATTTTCGATCAATTTTTCACAGGTGAAAAAACACAACGCACGCTTTCATTACGCGTTTTCCACGTTATCTTATTTGAAGTTGGGTTACTGTTTGTCACAGTGCCAGTAATGGCTTACTTATTAAGCGTTGGGATCTGGGAAGCCTTTATGATGGATATCGGCGTAACTATCTTTATCACCATTTACGCCTTTGCTTTTAATCTTATATACGACAAGGTAAGAGCGCTATTAGTAAAAAGAATGACGAGAGATGAGTCAGTCACCGCGTGATAGATTAAATATGAGAGCTAGATAGTAAACAACCCGCTGATTGGCGGGTTGTTTATTTTTTAGTTGATCGGCATCTGAAC
This sequence comes from Aliivibrio fischeri, assembly GCF_009727955.1. Lineage (GTDB taxonomy): Bacteria > Pseudomonadota > Gammaproteobacteria > Enterobacterales > Vibrionaceae > Aliivibrio > Aliivibrio fischeri_A. Next base: position 534,389 of record NZ_WOBR01000010.1, read on the forward strand.
TGAATTATTTTCAGTCCATTCGTGTAATAAAGGTTTGCTCGTCATCCACAAAAGCCACAAAGCCGCCATGATAGATAAATACTCTACCACGCCCCTCAACTAGGCAAGCAAGCTGTGGAAGCAAATCTTCTTCGTTATTCTGACGTTGAAATGTACCAGTATCGGTAATTACACCACTGAGTGCAGGCAAATACCCATAAGTGCGCTTGGCTTGATCAATCAGGCTCAATTCACTACTGATAGAGAAGCAAGATGGAATCGCACCGGCTTCTTCGATAAACATAGTTTTCAGTTCTTCAAAAGCTGTAATCACTAGCCAGTCGATGTCGTTAACATGATGGATAAACATAGGATTTCTCGGTTATTCTGATATGGCGATTTTATCATTATTAAGGGATAATCTAGTAGAGATTTGGTTGGTAAAGTTATTTCTGGAGATTCATTAAGCTAACTTGAAACACAACGTTATTCATTTCCTAAACCAATCTCCTATTTTCAGCATCAGTTCTTATATTCTCAAACTCCCTCGCACAAGCACTCTTCTTTCAAAAAACATATTTACACGATTTATTTAGATCACTCACAACCCAGTACCTTTTCACACATTTCTTAAAATAAACCACTAATCTAATACCATCAGAGACAATGAGCACTCGTTCATTGTTTAGATTTACATCAAAACTTGTGCACACCATGATTGTGCGTTACTCTTTCACTTATTAGGTGCACAATAGTATTGTGCAATGAAAATGTCATTAAAATTTAAAGAGCAATGGTTAGAACAATTTTATGAACAGGACAAACGACATCGTTTAATTCCGAAAAGTATTGAAAATGCTCTATATAGAAAGCTAGAAATCTTAGATGCCGCCCACTCTGAATCTGATTTACGTGTACCTCCGGGAAATCGTTTCGAGTACTTAACTGGTAACTTAATTGAATGGTGCTCTATCAGAGTAAATAAACAATATCGATTAATTTTTCGATGGGATAATGGTGTAGCTAAAGATACCTATTTAGATCCTCATAAATACTAAGGTAAGCAATATGCGTAAAACTAAACGTCGCCCAATAAGCGTTGGGGAAATGCTGAAAGTCGAATTTCTCGATCCACTAAAAATTACATCTAAAACATTAGCTGAAGCTATGGGTGTTCACAGAAATACGGTAAGCAACCTAATTAACGGTGGGATCTTAACGGCACCTATTGCGATAAAACTGGCTGCTGCACTGGGTAACACTCCTGAGTTTTGGCTTAATATCCAACATGCTGTTGATTTGTGGGACACTCGAAATCGCTATCAAGACGAAGCAAAATTCGTAAAACCACTAAATATTAATTTTGAACAACAAACACAAGATTAACGCCATAAGTTAACATTCTTTATATTCAACTTATGGCATTTACTGTAAAAACAACAAAGAAAAGAACATTTATCTACATATTCACTCACTGCAGTTCAATATACCAGCAAGCCACCATATACAACTTATCAACCTAAGAAACAACTGGTTACATATATTTCTCATTTACGAGATAAATACGGTGCGTTGCTGATATTTCCAGTATAGAATCCCCGCTCAATGTCCAGTCTGTGTATTCGTAGAACCTTTTCTGACTAAGTAAGGGAATACTGAACACAATAGATTTGTGATAAATGGACGCTGGCCAAATAGAGATAAAAATAAATCTCTATTTAGCGATAACAGCACTAATGTGGCATTGAGAAAATTTAAAATGAGTCGTACAACAATGAAACCAACAATTGTTATTGCCCTAGGTGGCAATGCACTATTGCGTCGTGGTCAGGTTCTTTCTTATGAAAATCAACTTGAAAACGTAAAGGTAGCGGCAGAGTCTATTGCGAAATTAAGCAAAGAGTACCGTATTGCTATTGTTCATGGAAATGGCCCACAAGTTGGTTTATTAAGCCAACAAAATGATGCCTTTGATGCTGTTCCTTCTTATCCTCTTAGTTGTTTAGTTGCTGAATCTCAAGGGATGATAGCAACTATGCTTGCGCAAGAATTACGTAACCGTGTTGATTGTAACGTAACGACAATTCTTACCCATGTCGATGTTGATAAAGCCGACCCCGCTTTTAATGACCCTACCAAGTTCATTGGCCAAGTGTATTCTGAAAAAGAAGCGTACGATCTTGCTGAAGAGTTTGGCTGGTCTATTCGCCAAGATGGTGACTACTTTAGACGCGTTGTTGCTTCCCCTGCTCCTAAAAACATCCGTGAGAGTGAATTAATTTCATTGGCTTTGCAGCACGATAATATTGTTATATGTTGCGGCGGAGGTGGTATTCCTGTTTGTACTGACAACCACGGTATCACTACAAATATCGATTGTGTTATTGATAAAGACTCAACGGCATCACTGCTTTCTCAGCAGATCTCAGCTGACTACTTCTTAATTTTGACCGATGGTGATGGGGTATTTTTCCATTACGGCAAGCCAAACCAAATCAAACTAGACATTGCTACTACCGAAGAATTAAAAGGCTACTCTTTTGATAAAGGCTCTATGCAGCCCAAAATTGATTCGATGATCAACTACGTTGAAAATGTCGATATCTCTATCGGTATCATTGCGGATTTGCACTTAGCTTTAGATGCGCTAAATGGCACGGCTGGTACAAAAATCGTAAAAAATAAGTTCTATGATGACTCTATTTCTCATCAACAAAATGATGGCGAATTAACACCAGCATAGCAGTTTTACCGCTTATAAAACAAAAAGCCCTAACGTGTTGTTAGGGCTTTTTAATATCGAGTATACGATAAGTAAACGCTTACAACACCTGCTCTTTAATCACGGTAAATACCCCTGCATCTTTATTACTTGGAGCCATAAAGCGTGCTGTCTCTTTTACTTTTTGATGTGCATTTTCCATCGCATAAGAGTAATAACTCTCTTGCAGCATTTCTAAATCATTTAAGTAATCACCAAAGCTCATTGTCTCTTCAAAACTAAAGCTCAGTGTGTTTTGTAGGTGTTTGATCGCCGCCCCTTTAGAAGCAACCGCATTCATTACATCAAGCCAGATCTTAGCACTCACCACCACTTGATGACTCTCACCAAAATTGGCATCAAAAGATGGGAAAACGAACTCTTCTGTTCCATCAAAATGACAAATCGCCACTTTAATAAACTCGTCATCTACCGCAAGTAAATCTTCGACATATTCACAACGTTGGTAGTATTTTGAAAATTCTGCCAATGCTTTTGGATCTTGTGTTTCAATGTATGCAGAACGTTTTCCACAAAGCACAATGTGTGTACCTTCAATCGCACGAGCAGTTTTAATGATATTGATTACCGATGGTGTATCCATTGAACAGCTATAAAGTTCTTCACCTTTATACATCACTAACGTGCCGTTTTCAGCAATAAACATCATTCGATCTTTTACTGGCTCAAACGTTTCTAACAAGCTGTAGTATTGACGCCCAGAGGCAGCGGCAAAAATGATGTTTTTATCTTCTAATTGCTGATAAAGATCGAAAAAACTTGGATCTAATTGGCTATGTTCATTAAGCAGTGTGCCGTCCATATCAGCAGCAATAAATTTTACGTTATGTTTTTGCATTAATTGGTACTCAGAGATAATTTAAATTCAATAAACACCCAGAAGTATATACTGTTCAGGACGTTACACCGAACAACTCCACCGTAAAATGAGAGGCTACTGCCCCTTTTTCACTGGATATAAAGAGGCAAAATTTGGAATGTGTTGCTCCCACAACGGAGGATGACCAATGTGCTTTTGCACGGCACTAATGAACTCTCTAACCAATGCGGTCTGTTTTCGATGCGGATAAAGTGCGTATACCGCTAAGCCTTGATTACATAACGGGTAATCCGTAAGTAACGTTGTTAATCCCATGCTTTCGATAGAACGCTCAAGGTTTGATGAGGCAACCACTGCATAACCTAAACCATCTTGAACAGCTGACAATAAGGTTCGAACATCATTTACCTTATAGTTACCTTTCATTTTATAGCTTTTAAATTGAGATGAATCTGGGCTTTCACCTAATCGAACGGTATCTACCGTTAATGTGCCATTGCTGTAAATAACAGAGGGTAAATTTACCAATTCTTCTGGTGTACTTGGCTCTCCAAAGCGTTCAATAAATGAATGTGAAGCGAGGATCACTCCTCGAATATCTGCCACTTTTTTCGCTATTAAACTTGAATCATCTAATCGACCTAATCGAAAAGCGACATCAAAGTGCTCTGAAATAATATCGGAGCGCTTATCATCCATCATCAGAACCACCTCAACATCGGGATAAGTGGCCATAAACTGACTGATAACAGGTTGTAAATACCCTTGCCCAATATGCAATGGAGCTGTAATTCTAATTCGCCCTTTTGGTACTGCTTGATATGAGTCTGCAATGGATTTCACATTATCTAATGAGCCAACTAACTGATGGGCTTGCTCTAAGATCTCTTCGCCTGCTGGTGTTAATGAGAAAGTACGAGTCGAGCGGTTAAGTAACTGAACACCTAGCTCTGCTTCTAATTTTTTGATCTGTTTTGAAAGCGCTGAATTATCCATATCATGCAATGCGGCCGCTTTAGTGAATGAGCCTTGTTGCACCACATCGATAAATAGAGAAAGTTGATTAACCAGAGACATACCTTTACCTAAAACACCCGTCGATTTGATTTAAAGTGAAACCAATCCAAATACATTGTGATATTAAACCTTAATTTTAGTGCGAATACGAAAATTATTCAGACTATTCGGTTATGGTACGTATAAAAAAGGAGCCACATAGGCTCCTTCTAACAGTGGTGAACTAAAAATTAAATTAGCTTTTTACTTTCTCAACAATTTCTCTTGTTAATCGTGCAATGGTATCCCAATCTTTATTTTCAATTAGTTTTTTATCTACCATCCATGTACCACCACACGCTAAAACCTGAGGTATTGCTAAATAGTCTTTAATGTTTGATGCTGTGATTCCACCCGTTGGCATTAGTCGAATATCACCATAAGGACCCACTAAAGATTTAACCATATTAAGGCCACCAGATGCTTCTGCCGGGAAAAACTTCAGCGTAGTTAACCCCATTTCTAATGCCGCTTCTACTGTACTTGGGTTATTTACGCCTGGAACAATATCAATCCCAATTTCTTGGCATGCTTTAACTGTATTTGGATTGAAACCAGGAGACACAACGAAACTTGCTCCTGCCTCTTTTGCTGCAAGTGCTTGCTCACCATTTAAAATTGTTCCAGCACCAATCAGCATGTGAGGCTGTGATTGCTTTAAAAGGCGAATGGCTTCTACTGCTGCATCTGAGCGAAAAGTAATTTCAGCCGCAGGCAGTCCATTATCAGATAACACCTTACCTAACGGAATGATGTCTTCAGCATTATCCAATGCAATAACTGGAATGACTTTTAGCGATTGAAGTTGTTCATTAATTGTCGACATTTTATATTCCTACTCTGGTATTAAAGTGTGTCTGTAATGTGTTTAGGGATAATTGCCCCATGATGTTGAATAACAAGGCCAGCTAATGCATTACCTCGACGACACGCTTCAACCACTGAGCCGCCAGTAAGGTAACAAGATAAGAATCCACCATTAAATGAGTCACCTGCAGAAGTGGTATCTACAACCGTTTCGACTTGTTTCGTTGCGATTAATGTTGGCTGATGATCTGAGCTTTCGCTCATCAGGCAACCTTTAGAACCCAATTTTACAACAACGGTTTTCACTCCTAATTGATGAAGCCTTAGAATGGTTTGTGTTGGATCTTGGTCTGCCCATAAAAGCTGTTCATCTTCATATGTCACCAATGCGACATCAGTCGTTTGATACGCTTGCTGATAAGCCTCTTTTGTTTTTATTTCTGAATCCCATAACTTTGGTCGATAATTACTATCAAAAATAATCGTAATCCCTTGTTGATGTAAGTCATTTAACAAAGCTAATAACGTGCATCGGTCTTCATCAGGTAAAATAGCCAAACTGATACCACTAACAAAAATGGCATCAACTCTCTCAAGGCCCTTACGAATTTTTCCAAAATCAGGGTGCTGAATCATATAACGTGCAGCGGAGCCATTACGCCAATACAAAAATGTTCGCTCACCTTGCTCATCCACTTGTATCAAATAAAGCCCCGGAGAATGATGAGAGTCTTGAAGAGTAAAATCTGTTGATATTCCTTCCTCTTTCCAGCGTTTCATTATCTCTTGACTAATAGCATCAGTTCCTAAAGAAGTAACATAACTGGTTTGAACTGCATGAGTTTCTTTCGATGATCTTGATAGGCTTCGATTCAAATATATCGCAGCATTTAAGGTATCCCCACCGTAATTCTGCTGCATTTGTCCAAAGGGGTCGCCATTTAATTCAATCATACATTCACCAATAATAGCGATGTGACTCATATATATTTCCTTTAATGTTACGACTTAAAAATGAAAGTGAGCCATTATTTGCTAGCAATTAACGGCTCACTTATATGACTAACTAAGAGAGGTTACTTATCATCAAGTTTAACGAATAATAACGTTAGAATATAAGAGAGAACAAACACACCACACACACCCAAAATCGCTTGAATAAAGTTTTGTGTTCCGCCTGATAGATACGCAGGTAAACTGAATACAGACGATAATATGTAGCTGTTTAAATGAGTATCAATAGTGACTGATATAGCACCAAATACGCCCGCAGCCAAACTTGCTGTCATTAACGCTTTCGTATACTTAGTCAGAACACCAAATAACGCCGGTTCTGTAATACCTAGAATTGCAGTAACACCTGAACCTAATGTGATAGACGACTCTTCTTTAGATACGTATTTACGTTGCTTATGCCATACTGCCATAGTTGCACCAGCTATCGCCAAGTTACCTAAACACATGATTGGCATTAATAAATCTTTTCCGTATAGCGCAAAGTTATTTAAACTGATTGGCGTCATACTGTGGTGAATACCAAATACAATAGTAATTGGGCGAGTTAGGCCAAAGACAAAACCTGTCAGCGTTGGAGATATCTCAAGTAACGAGCCAACCACCCATCCAGCGCCATTACTCAACCAAATACCTGCAGGGCCTACAAACGATAGCGTAATGGTCGAGGTTACCGTAAAGGCTAAAAGTGGCGTAAATACAGGTTTTGCTGATGAAGGAACCAACTTATCAACTAAAGGCGTTACTTTCGACAACACCCAAATAGCCAATATCGCAGGGACAATCGCACCGCCATAATTTAGCAACTCAATAGGAACAACGCCAAGCACCGTTAACTCAGGCACTGCACCAACATCTTTTAACTGCGCTGCTTTCTCTATTAATTTAGGCGCAAGCATTGCTGATGAAACAGCCAAAGCAATGTATTCATTAACTTTAAACACCTTCGCCGCTGAGAATGAAACCAACATAGGTAAAAAGAAAAATACAGCAACAGAGATAGAACGGAAAAAATACACCGTATCTGAGGACTCAGAAATCACATTGGTTGCAATAAGACCAGAAAGCAGCCCCATCAACATACCAGCACCAGCAATCGCAGGAACTACTGGGCCAAAGATACCCGCAACAATTCGCATGACACCTTGAAATAGTTTACCTTTTTCAAGGCTATTTGATTCCGTTGATGACGTTGTGTTGCTGGAAATATTTGAAATCGCATTATACCACTTTTCAACCTCAACCCCGATAATGACTTGAGTTTGTCCTTGTTGTAAAACAACCCCTTTTACGCCTTTTATTTTTTTGATTTCATCTTGATTAACAAGCGACTCATCCACTAACTTAAATCGTAAGCGAGTCATGCAGTGAGTCGTACTATTTATATTATTTTCACTGCCAAGAGCTTTAATTAATAACTGTAAATTCTCCTCAAAGCTCAGTTCTTTAGATGTCGAGTCTATATCTCTTGGGATCTCGTTATTTGTGTCAATGCTTTGCATAACATACCTGTTTTTGGGAATGACTAAGTTGGAGATATCATAACGACAACCCATATTAATCCAACTCTAGAAAAAGAGAGTTATCTCACATTTAAACTCAGTAAAATTATTTTTTCGGCCTTTTTTCAGGATTGGTCTGTTTTATTAATCAATTAAAAAACCTTTTCAGACCAATTATTTTCACCCTAAAATTAGGGCTTGAAATGTTACTTTTAACACGGTTATATAATAGAAGTTATTATTAATTTAGGTTGTTTAATTGTGAAAAAAACCATCATCACCAACATCGATTGTATAATTACAAAGCCAGACCGACATAACTTAATTACTGTTGTCGTTGAAACTGATCATGGAGTAACTGGTTTTGGTTGTGCGACTTTTCAGCAACGACCATTAGCGGTAAAAACTATGGTTGACGAATATCTCAAACCACTTCTTATCGGTAAAGATGCGAATAATATTGAAGATATTTGGCAAATGATGATGGTTAACGCATATTGGCGTAATGGACCTGTTATTAATAATGCCATTTCTGGTGTAGACATGGCGTTATGGGATATTAAAGCAAAATTAGCAAGCATGCCTTTACATCAATTATTTGGTGGGAAATCAAGAGATGCGATCCCTGTATACACCCACGCAACCAGCGATACTATGGAAGGTATTTATGACTTGGTCGACTCATTTCTAAATAAGGGTTACAAGCATATACGTTGTCAATTGGGCTTTTATGGTGGTGTTCCAAGCCAGTTAAACACAGCGCAAAACCCAACAGAAGGCTCATACTACGATCAAGATCAATACATGGATAATACCTTAACCATGTTCCGACTTTTGAGAGAAAAATACGGTAATACATTTCACATTTTGCATGATGTTCATGAGCGCTTATTCCCCAATCAAGCCGTTCAATTTGCAAAAGAGGTAGAGCAGTTTAAGCCATATTTTATTGAAGATATTTTGCCGCCTAACCAAACTGAATGGTTAGATAATATCAGAAGCCAATCCTCGGTTTCATTGGGATTAGGAGAGCTATTTAATAATCCTGAAGAGTGGAAAGCACTGATCATTAATCGACGAATTGATTTTATTCGTTGTCATGTTTCTCAAATTGGTGGGATAACTCCAGCTCTAAAACTTGCTCACTTGTGCCAAACCTTTGGGGTTCGTCTGGCTTGGCATTGCCCACCAGATATGACTCCTATTGGTGCTGCTGTAAATACACACTTAAACGTACATTTACATAATGCGGCGATTCAAGAGCATGTTGAATATAACGAGAATACCAAGCGTGTTTTCCCTAATGCTGCAGAGCCGATTAATGGTTACCTTTACGCATCAGAAACCAATGGGATTGGCGTCGAAATCAATAGAGAAGCAGCGACTGAATTCCCGGTAATGTATCGTCCCCATGAATGGACTCAAAGTAGGCTCCCTGATGGGTCTATTCACACCCCTTAAAAACGATAGCCGCTTATAACTAAGCGGCTATTTTTTATCTCGATAATCTATACTCTCACTATTAAATGGGGTGTGATACGTACATTGATAATTGATATCTATAATATTACTGACGATGAATAACTCACCATTTTTTAAAAAACCACGATTTGTAATATTCATTGCTGCTGTATTTTTTTTACAATCAAGAAGTTCTGAATCTTCCCTTGATACACTAATCGCTTGGTAACTAGTTAAATAACTATCTATGTCTAAACCTATCGCTAATGCATGCTTTTGAATCGAGTTCTCAATAATCTGCTCATTCATTTCCGGAAATAATCTAACCGGAATTTTAGCTTCTTCAATTTGAATAACTTTATTATGAATCAGCCTTAATCTTCTTATATTCCATATATAATCATCATCACTAATTGAGAATATTTGCTTATCCTGTTGGTCTGGTAGTTTTTTATTAAGCTTTATTTTCTTATATGACATTTCATCAAAACTGTTTTCAGTAATGGAATTATAAATTAATGGCGTACCCATTACTGATGTATTAACAAAATACCCTGAGCCTAACTTAGCTTTTACAATGCCAATCGCTTCTAATTTAGCTAATGCCTTTCTTATCGTAAATCGAGAAAGTCCATATATTTCAGATAAATCTCTTTCAGGTGGTAATTTATGATTAATACTATGCTGACAAATCTTACTAATAATATCTTGTACTACTAATTCGTATTTTTTCATATCATTCCGTCATACATGGTCGCAATTCACGTAATAAGTATAACACCAATAATGACTATCACCGATATGAATCACTCTAAAATAAAAATATAAAAAAGGAACCACATAGGCCCCTTTAAATTTATATTTAATCGCTTAATGCGTTAGCTTCTTGCAAAATTACTCATCATCTAAAGGAATAAGTTTGGTGCTTCCGCCGTGCAGCTTTTCACGACGACGTTGTACCATTGCATAGAAGCCTGGGATAAGTAGCGTACCCACTAATAACACACATAGTAGACCGCCAATCAGTGACACACCCAGAGAGTTTTGACTGATGTAGCCTGCACCCGATGCAAACACCAATGGCAGAATACCTAAGATGAATGACCACGATGTCATGTTTACCGCGCGGAATCGTAAACGACCACCATTCACTGACGCATCATCTAAGCCTACCTCTTTCTCTTCACGCTCATTTTTCGCAAATTCAACAATCAAAATGGCATTTTTGGCGGCCAGTGCGATTAAGAGAACCAGACCGATTTGTGCGTATAAATTCAACGGCATCCCCGTTAAATTAAGCGCAAGGAAAGATCCAAAGGTTGCCACTGGCACCACAAGAATAATCGCAAGTGGAATACTCCAACTCTCGTATTGTGCCACCATGAATAGATAGATAAAGATCAACGCTAACGCAAACGCATAAATCGCTTGGTTACCCGCTTTCACTTCTTGATACGCCATACCTGTCCATTCATATTGGTAACCATGTGGAAGCACTTCAGCTGCAACACGTTCCATCGCTGCAATGGCATCACCACTTGAATACCCCGCCGCTGGCTGTCCTTGGATCACCGCTGAACGATACATGTTGTAACGCCACGCTACATCAGGTTCAAATACCGTGTCATAAGTGACTAATGTACTTAATGGTACCATTTGACCAGAGCTTGCACGAACGTGGAATTTATCCAAATCATCCATGCTGCTACGATACTGCCCATCAGCTTGCATAGTGACTCGGAAGTTCTTACCAAACATAGTAAAGTCATTCACATACATTGAACCTAAGTTACCTTGCAGTGTTTGGAAAATAGAGCCTAATGAAACACCTAATTGTTTTGCTTTTTCACGGTCAATATCCACATAGTAGTGTGGGACATTGGCACGGAACGTACTGAATGTATATTGAATTTCAGGCTGTTGATTGGCGGTTTGAATCACTTGATTCATCACATTAGCCAAATCAGTACGACTACGACCTAATGTATCTTCAAGAACAAATTCAAAACCAGACGCTGCACCCATTCCCGGAACCGCTGGCGCACCCATGGCAAAAATAACCGCTTCAGGTAACTCCATCGCTGCACGCCCGTTAATACGGTTGGTAATTGCAAATGAAGAGTTATCTCCATCCATGTCATTACGCTCACCCCAAGGCTTTAATTTCACAAACAGTGACGCACCATTTGATGCTGCAGCACCTGTTAAGAACGCATAACCATTAGCTACGGTAACTCCATCAACACCTTGCTCTTGCTCGATGATCTCAAGCACCTTGGCAGACACTTCTTCAGTACGAGAAAGTGAAGCTGAATCAGGCAGTTGAACGTTAACCAGTAAAATACCTTTATCTTCTTGTGGTACAAACGCCGTTGATGTGGTCTTTGCAAAGAAGGTTACTGCACCTAAAGCAATCACAAAGAATGTCATCAAGATCATGGTTTTTCGTACAAAGAAACCCGCAATCTCACCGTATTTATCCGTTACTTTATCTAAGCCACGGTTAAAGGCTTTAAACCAACGAGCCGTATTATCCCCTCCCTGTTTTAGAACCAGAGAACACAATGCAGGCGACAATGTCAGTGCATTAATGGATGAAATAATTACCGCAATACAGATGGTTAATGCGAACTGACGATACATGATGCCGGTGATCCCCGGAAGCATGGCAACAGGAATGAATACCGCAAGCAGTACCAGAGTCGACGTAATGATTGGCCCTGTTACTTCTTTCATCGCAATCAAAGTGGCTTTTCTTGGGCTTAATGAAGGGTCACGCTTCATAATAGTATCGACGTTTTCGATAACCAAAATGGCATCATCCACCACAATACCGATGGCAAGAATAAGTCCAAATAGCGTCACGGTATTAATGGTGAACCCTGTCATCAGCATAACAGCAAAGGTACCAATTAACGACACTGGAATCGCAACCACTGGGATTAACGTCGCACGAGCACTGCCTAAGAACAGATACGTTACAGCAATAACCAGTAGAATCGCTTCAATTAAGGTTTTTACTACCCCTTTAATGGACTCTGCAACAAACAGTGTGGTGTCATAGCTGGTTTCATACGCCAGACCTTCAGGGAAAGTCGCACTTAACTTTTCAAGCATATCCATGACCGCTTTTCCACTCTCCAATGCGTTCGCATCAGACTGCAAAGAAAGGGTGACGATAGAGGCGTCTTTTCCTCTGAATTGGCCATTACCATCGTAAAATTTCTTACCTAACTCAACACGGGCAATGTCTTTTAAATAAACAGAAGATCCATCGTTGTTTGCTCGAAGTACCACATTTTCAAACTCTTCAACCGACTCTAAACGCCCTTTAGTTACCAAGTTAAACTGCACATCTTGCGCACTTGCATAAGGTGCAGCACCAATTTTACCCGCTGCAACTTGTACGTTTTGTTCTGCTAAAGCGGCATGAACATCGGATGTGGTTAAACCTAAGTTGGTCATTTTGTCTGGATCAAGCCAAACACGCATGGCGTATTCACCACCACCAAGCACTCCAACTTCACTGATGCCAGTAACACGAGCAAGTTGATCTTTGATATTTAGGTTTACGTAGTTAATTAAGAATTGATCGTCATATTTCCCATCAGGTGAGTAGAAGTTCAATACCATCAAAAGGTCTGGAGAACGCTTCTTAACAGTAACCCCGACCATACGCACTTCTTGTGGCAATTTAGATTCAATCTGCGCCACACGGTTCTGAACGTTAACCTGTGCCATGTCAGGATCGGTGCCCACATCAAAGGTGACATTTAATGAATATGAACCGTCGTTGGCACTTTTTGAAGACATGTAAATCATGTTCTCTACGCCATTGACGGAAGTTTCTATGGGATCAGCAATTGCCTGTTCAACCACCTCAGCACTTGCCCCTGTGTAATAAGCACTTACGCTGACAGATGGCGGACTGATTTTTGGGTATTCAGCAACAGGTAACACCGCTAATGCAATGGCTCCGGCAAGAGTGAGGATAATAGAAATAACCAGAGCAAATTTAGGACGCTGTATAAAAAATCGACTTAGCATATTAAGACTCCGTGTTCTCTAAACGAACCTGAACTCCATTTCTTACACGTTGCAATCCTTTTACTAACACTTGTTCATTAGCGTTTATTCCTGAACTGATGATCACACCTTCAGGTAATTGCTTGCCTAGAATGACATTACGACGCTCAGCAATATTGCCCTCCGTTAATACCATGACGAAATCGCCTTCTAAATCACTTTGTACAGCACGTCTTGGAGCAACTAAAACTTCTGTAGGTGTCTTCTCTCTAAGATTTACATTGATGTGCTGACCAGGAAGCAACGTATGCTCAGGGTTATCAACCAAAGCACGTAATGTTAATGTACCGGTTGTTTTGTCGATACGGTTACCAATGAAATCGACTTTACCAAGGTGTTTATACTCTTTGCCATTTTCAAGGTTCAATACCACTTCCACTTGGCTTGATGCACCTTTTCCATCCCCTTCAATCGCATCAATTCCCATCATCAAACGCTCACGTTCACTGATGGTAAAACGAGTATGAATTGGGTCTAGGCTAACTAAAGTGGTTAATACACCAGATGCAGGAGAAACTAAATCACCTATGCTGGCTTTACTGTCACTGATTCGTCCAGTAAATGGAGCGGTAATGGTGGTGTAAGACAGGTTAACTTGTGCCAACTTCAATTGCGCTTGAGCAGCCTCAACTTGTGCTTCCGCACTCAATAATTGCGCGGTTAGACCATCAAATTCAGCTTGGCTAATATTGCCTTTCGGTAATAGATTTTTGCCACGATTAAAATCTAACTGTGCTTTTTTAAGCGCTGCATTAGCTTGAGTAATTCCGGCTTTTGCGTTGGCAACTTGGGCTTCAAAAGAGGAAGGATCAATTTGGAAAAGTACATCACCCTTCTCAACCATTTGGCCTTCTTTAAACTGGCGAGACTGAATGTATCCTGAAACTTGAGCTGAGATAGAAGCATCTTCCATGGCTTCGATTCGACCGATGTAGGTTTTTCCTTGTTGGTACGAAATAGGCTCAACGGTGTAAGTTCCAACAAGTGGGGCTTGCGGAGCTCGTTGAGCAGTTGATTCATCACTACAGCCAACGAGTAAAGCTGCACTAATGATTGAAGCAAGAAGCGTTTTGGATTTCATAATATAACCATTTAACTGTTGAATTACCTATATTCTGACAGTTAAATGGTTAAAATTATTAATCTAAATAAAACGAGTATGTTACTGAATGTGTCTGTAATTTACGTTGATGTTTATTGATAATGAGATAATTAATAAGTTCTTTATTATCAACAACTAACAATCAAACCTAAAAGCTTACAAATTTACATTCGCTTGGTAAGTCCAAGCCACAAAACGACTGATTTTTTGCCCTTGAGCCATTTCAATCGTTTTAATCGTTTTAACGCCGATCTTTTCTAATTCTTTATACAGCTCAGCTACGTTTTCTTTCTTAGAAATCAATGTAGTAAACCATTGTACTTGTAGTGAAAATTCACGACTTTGCTGAGCCATTTTAAGAATAAAGGCTAATTCACCACCTTCACACCACAATTCTGCTTTTTGACCACCAAAGTTCAATGCTTTTGCATTCTGCATCTCTTGGAAAGCGTGGCCTTTTTTCGCTTTATTTGCTGCTAGATTTTTTTGCTTACGCTCAGTTCCTGCTGTCGCTTCTGCTTCTGATGCATGGAAAGGAGGATTACACATAGTAAAGTCAAAAAACTCAGTTGGCTTGATAATGCCTTTAAAAATGTTCTCTTCATTCTTTTGCAGACGACACTCAATGCCTTTTAGACTTGGGTTATTATTGGCAATGAACGAGGCCATTTTAATCGATTGAGGATCAATATCTGAGCCAACAAAACTCCACTGATATTCACGATTACCAATAATTGGGTAAACACAGTTTGCGCCCACACCTACATCTAAGCCTTTTACTTTCTTACCTGTTGGGATTGTCCCTTCATTAGTAATAGCAAGTAAATCAGCAATATTGTGAATATAATCAGCACGCCCAGGAATCGGTGGGCACAGGTAGCCCTGCGGAATATCCCAAAATGGTACATTGTAGAAATGCGCTAATAACGCTTTATTTAGCGCTTTAACCGCTTGAGGGTCTGAAAAATTAATCGATTCATTACCGTATTGATTGGTCTCAACAAACGGTTTTAATTCTGCACACGCCTTAATCAGAGCGGGAAAATCATAGTTTCCTGTGTGTTTATTACGTGGGTGTAATGATTTCTTAGTAACGTTTGATTTAGTATTTGTCATATCAACTTACGAGTAATACCAATCACAATCTGTGATCAGAAATAGCGAAAAAAGAAAAAGGCACCGAATGAACTGACACCCGATGCCTTCTAAACTGAATACACTCTATAATTAGAATGCTTGTGGTGCATAACCTGTCATTTCTTTAATGCCAAGCTCTTTACCTAGTGCCGTCATTGGGTGAACAACAACTAAGCCACGAACTGATTTTTTAAGTTTACCCATATCAGCTTGTTCTGCTTTAGTGATTGCACGCTTGAAAGGAAGGTTACGTACTTCAGTACCTTTGTTACCTGTTTCAAACTGTTGCTTACCTTTAAGCTTTGTTAATTTTTTTTCAAGCGTTTGAATTTCATGCAAGAATTGCTTAACGACGGGTTGATCATCACGCTTTTGCGCAGCCGCTAAACGGTGCTTACAACGATCTAAACGGTTATGAATTTTTTGCAGTTCTTCTTTTACACTCATGAAATTACCTTTGTATTGAAAATGGTGCGCATTGACGCTAACTGGTAGTATACCCTCTATTAGAACAACGATCATAGGTTTATTACATGCTAACCATCTCAAACCAAGTCGAATTAGCCGATTGGGAAATTGAACTTACTGCAATTCGAGCACAAGGTGCTGGTGGTCAGAATGTAAATAAAGTCTCTAGTGCCATTCACCTTCGCTTTGATATTAACCGTTCGACGCTTCCTGCTTTCTACAAAGAGCGTTTACTGAAAATGCGTGATCACCGTATCACCAAGGAAGGTATTATCATCATTAAGGCGCAACAATTTCGGACACAGGAGAAAAATCGAGAAGATGCTCTTGATCGTTTAAAGCAACTCATTCAATCTGCTACTGAGACTCAAAAAGCACGTAAAGAGACCAAACCAACACGAAGCTCACAGCATAAGCGTATGGATAAAAAATCGCAGCGCGGTCAAACAAAGAGCATGAGAAAGAAGGTAGATTACTAATGTATCAACAAACGTTAAAAGAAACATTTGGCTTTGATTCTCTAAGAGGCGGTCAACAGCAAGTGATTGAGAAAGTGCTAAATGGTCACTCATCTGCTGCTATTTTTCCAACTGGATCAGGTAAATCTCTTTGTTACCAACTGCCTGCGCTTATTTTGCCAAATCTTACCTTAGTTATTTCCCCACTTTTGGCTTTAATGAAGGATCAAATCGCTTTTTTAAAAAGTAAAGGTATCGCTGCGGCTTCAATCGATTCAACTCAAACGAGAGAAGAAACTCAAGCCATTTTACAAGGCGTAAGAAACGGTGAAATTAAAATATTAATGATCTCTGTTGAACGCTTGAAGAATGAGCGCTTTCGTCAATTTATCGCTCAAATTAATATTTCATTATTAGTGGTGGATGAAGCACACTGTATTTCGGAATGGGGTCACAATTTCAGACCCGATTACCTAAAACTACCACAAGATCGCGAAGCTCTGAATATTCCTCAGGTATTACTTCTAACTGCTACAGCAACACCTGCGGTTATTGAAGATATGAGTAAAAAATTCAATATTGCTCAAGATGATATTGTAATCACAGGCTTCTACCGTTCAAATCTAGATATCTCTATAATTCCGGTTGAAGAAGAGCAAAAACGCTCAGCGCTATTTGCAACATTAAAACAACGACCAGACCAACCAAGTATTATTTATGTCACGCTGCAACAAACCGCTGAAAACGTTGCTCAGTGGCTACAAAGTAATGGCATTCAAGCTAAGGCTTATCACGCTGGTTTAAAAAATGACGTCCGAGAAACGATTCAACATCAATTTATGCATGGTGAAATAAATTGTATCGTTGCCACCATAGCATTTGGTATGGGAGTCGATAAATCGGATATTCGACAGGTCATTCATTTTGATTTACCTAAATCTATTGAAAACTATTCACAAGAAATCGGCCGTGCAGGTCGTGATGGTTTACCCTCTTTTTGTACTGTATTAGCCAACACCTCTGGCTTAAATGTATTAGAGAACTTTGTGTATGGCGATACACCAGACAGAGAAGCAATCCAATATGTATTGGATGACATTTACCAAGCGAATGAAACGTGGGAGACACAACTACTGCGTTTATCTAAAGACAGCAATGTTCGTCAATTACCCTTAAAAACGCTACTCGTTTATTTAGAATTGAAAAAAATCATTCAAGCTAAATACAGCTACTATGCCGATTATCGTTTTAAAACACTTATTCCTATAAACGACATTATTGCTAGGTTTCAAACGGAACGTCAGCAATTCGTATCAACTATTTTTCAGTGTTCACCAAAAGCAAAAACCTGGCATACAGTCGATTTTGATGCTTTATGGATGGGGTTTCGAGGTGAGCGAAAACGCGTGATCGCGGCATTAGATTATTTTAATGAACAAGGTTGGATAGAGCTTGAAAGTAAGCAAATGACTGAGGTTTATCAGGTTTTAAACAAAGTTGAAAGTACGCATGTTCTCTCTCAAGAGCAACATCAACTATTCAAAAATAAAGAACAGAGTGAAATAAATCGAATTCACGCCATGTTGGATTTCTTTGAAACCAAAAGCTGTTTAAGCCATGCCCTTGCTCATTACTTTGCTGATTTTAATGCGCCTGAAAAATGTGGTCACTGCTCTGCTTGTCGATCTGAAGCTGCTATTTTACCTCGCAGTTCGTCTCACTTTATTGCGGATGACGAAAATGTAAAAATATGGTGCCAAGAGCTTCAAAACAGCAGCAAAGAGCCATTAGCCAATGCCGTTTTTGCTCGGTTTTTATGTGGTATTCCAACCCCATTAACCAGCAAAATTAGAGCAAATAAAATGCAAGGATTTGGAAAATTTGAGTCTCAACCTTTTTTTGAAGTGCTTGAATTAGTCGGAAAATTGAACGGATAATTTATAAAGTGTGAGCGTGTTTACATTTAATCAACACCATGTGAACCCCATACGCTATAAATGATAATATCATCCTATACTAATGAAAATTCATTACTTGGGAAAAAGGATGATTGAAAAGTTTTTAGCGTTTTCAGAAAAAAAATCTGCTGTACATTTTGTGATCCCAGAAGATACGTCACTTACCTCTCCTATTGATTACTCAGACATAGATAATGCATTGAGTGCAATGGGAGTGGGTCATTATTACCAATATCAAAGTAATATTGATGAAATTACTGCTGCAATTAACAATGGCGATATTACCGCACTTAATAATGTCATGATTGCTCAATGCTTAGATGCTCAACTCGTCGTTCATATGCAAGATGATGAAATGAAGGCATCAATGACAGTGACTGGAGCTTATGGCGGTCATCCTGTTCGTGGTCCTGAAATCATTCAAGCATTAACAGAAAATGGCATCACTAAAGGCGTGAAAAAAGAGGCCTTAAAAGTTCTCTTGCTCAAAGGAAAAGATCTTGCTCCGGGAGAAACCTACTCAGATGTTATTGCCGTTGGACGCGAAGCCGTCGAAGGACAAGATACACAGTTTGAAGCCTTAGTACCCAACATTCATGAACGTGTACTTCAGCCACAAGAAACCGATGATGGCCATGTAGATATGCGCGATCTAGGCAATGTCATTAGCGTTAAACAAAATACACCACTAATGAGGCGGATCCCTGCAACACAAGGGATAAATGGCAAAACCATTACTGGAAAAATCATTACTGCTACACCAGGAACGGACATTCCTTTCCAACTTTATCCTGGCTCCTCTCTTGCTCCTACCGATCCAAACTTACTGATTGCGGATATTGATGGTAGCCCATTAATCAATAAATCTGGTGTCGGTATTGATAACTTACTGACATTAAAAACCGTTAACGCTACATCCGGTCATGTCTCTTTTGAAGGCAGTATTTTCATTCAACAAGATATTGAATCAGGTATGAAAGTTACCGCTACAGGGAGTATTACTGTCGGTGGTTTTATCGAAAATGCAGAAGTAACGGCAAAACACGATATCACCGTCATGCATGGTATTATCGGTCGTCCTGTTCAAGATGGAGAGCCGTTGACCTGCATAGTGAGTTCAGAAGGTACTATCACATCAAAACTAGCTCAGAATGCGCATTTAATGGCGCATCAGGATGTTCATATTACACTCCATGCTAATCATTGCTTAATTGAGTCGTTAGGTTCTATTTTTGTTATTGATAAAGCCGAAAGAAATGGAACCATCAGCGGTGGTAACTTAGTTGCAAATGGGGCAATTAAAACCGCTAACCTTGGTATCGAAGGTGGCGCATATACTAAAGTTCAGGCTTTTCATGATTTTGAAACTCAAAAAGAGAACCTTCATTTACTTCAAAAGCAAATAAATGAAGTTAAAACTCAATTAATTAAAATTTCAAATATTCATATGGAACAACAACCAAATGAACTGGCTGAAAAAATTCTACGTTCAAAAGAAAAATCTGAGCAAGACTTGCAAGTTTTAGGTTCAAAACTTCAACGAGAGCAGATCACATTTAATAATGGTTTAAAAGAGAATACGATCTTTGTAACCAATAAGATTTTCCCTAGAGTAGACGTTCAATTTAACACCCATCACTTAGTTACAAAGAGAGAATATAGTCCAAGTAAAATCTCTTATTCGGGTTATGAAATCGATGTAGAACCTATTATGATCAAAAAGAAATAATTCTCTTTTCTTCAGATAAAAAAATAGCATTGGCAATAATGCTCAATGCTATTTTTATTCACCAATATATTGATTGGTTACTGAGTAACAAGTGCCGCTCTTTCTTCTTTATTTACTTTGAATACCATAACAGCACCAATAAATAAGAACACAAGTTGCAATAACATAATGCTACCCATAGAGATTGCACCTAGGTAACTAATGCTTGAAACCATTGCACTTGCTGCTACACAGAAAAGCATTTGTAAAAAGTTAAGTAGGCCAGAAGCTACTGCACTGCCTTCTTTAAAATCCACCAATGCGTTATTTACTACGATTGGGTAGATTGCACCATTTGCAGCCGCTAAGAAGCAGAACGGAATTAGCATTGGGATAATAGAAGACACATCCATTCTCCATGATACTAAGAACACAGTACCCACACTTGCAATAGACAGTTTTAAAATCCACGGTAGTACTTTTTGTGCATCAAAACGCTCTAATGCCCAACGACAACCATAACCACCAACGATGAACGCAATAGTTTGAGGAACATAGCTTAAACCAATATCAGCACCAGAGTAACCCATTTGCGTCATTACGAACGGTGAGCCAGTTAACCACGCAAAGAAAATTGCTGAACTTGCTGCGTAAATTAGCATGTTACCTGTGAATTTTTTTGACTTGATAACATCACGAAATGTGATGCTTTTTGTTGAAGTCGCTTTTTCTTGTTTTGGCTCTTTATCTACAAAAGTACGTAATGCTAGACCAACACCAATCACTGTTAGTGTTACAAAAATCATTGACCAACCGTAGAACTTTTCAATCGCAGCACCCAATAATGGTGCTAACGCAGGAGAAAGAGCAACAAGTGGCATGATGGTAGCGAAAACACGTTGTGATGTTTTTGCATCATAACGTTGAATTACCATTGCTTGCCAAATAACGTTTGCACTACACGCACCTAACGCTTGAAAAAAACGAGCAACTAATAACATTTCTACACTGGTTGAAAATGAAGCAGCTAAACTGCTGATAGCAAAAATACTTAGACCAATGATTAATGATTTTTTCGTACCTAATTTTTGAGTTAATCGACCGTAAAAAAGTTGACCAATCGCCATACCTAACAAGAAAATACTTAGGGTTAAACCAATCATATTTTCTGTCGTACCTAAATCACCACGGATGATATCGAATGCAGGTAAATACATATCTGTTGCTAAGAAACCAAGCATACTTAGGCCAGCAAGCCAAATATAAGGAATCGATTGTTGTTTATTTTCCATGTTCTTCTCCAAAGCTGAACATTTTTAAAATTCGTTGCATTCTATGTGCTAGTTGCTACTCTTGTGAAACGATATAATTTGCACTTTGCATCAAATTATTTGATGCGAATAAATAACCATCAGGTATTTTATGTTTTCATATCATGAATTAATCACTATTGAGTCCGTTGCTCGACTGGGCAGCTTTAGCCAAGCAGCAGATGAATTACACAAAGTACCCAGTGCGATTAGCTATACGATTAAATCAGTAGAAGATCGCTTAACGGTCGTTTTATTTACTCGACTTCATCGGCGGGTAGAGCTCACAGCCGCAGGTACTTATTTTGTAGACCAAGCAAGAAAATTATTAAAAGATATGGAAGACATTCGCTTTAATACTCAGCGAGTTGCTAATGGTTGGCAACAAAGTGTTTCGGTTGCATTAGATAATGTGGTTCGAGAAAACAGTGTAAATCAACTCGTACGTGATTTTTACGCGACTTTTCCTGATATCGAACTTCAGCTAACTATGGAAGTGTTTAACGGTGTGTGGGATGCATTAATGACGGGTAGAGCAGATATAGGTATAGGTGCAACAGCAACCATTCCTATTGGTGGAGACTTTTCTTATCGTCCTATGGGAGAGTTGGCATGGGATTTTATCGTTAGTATCAATCATCCTCTGGCTAATTTTGAACATGACATCCCTAATGAAGAATTAGTTAAATACCCTGCGATTTGCCTTGAAGATACCTCTCAAATCCTACCTAAGCGTTCAACGTGGCTATTAGATAATCAACGTCGATTAATCGTTCCCAACTGGCACAGTGCTGAACAGTGTTTTATTGATGGCTTAGGAGTTGGGGTTATTCCTAATCACAGAGCCAAGCGATTATTAGAAACTGGACAGGTGATCAGTAAGAAAATTGAACACCATATTGCTCCTAGTCCATGCTGTTTAGCTTGGAATAATAATAATCAGTCTGTTGCGATTCAGTGGTTACTAGATTATTTAGGCGATAGCGACAAACTTAATAGTGAGTGGCTAAAAGAATTTTAGGTTATGAAAAAAGGATGAACACAAGATCATCCTTTTTTTACGGTTTAATACTAGATAAATAACGACAAGATCATGGCGCTAAACGATCGATTTGCCAATCATTTTGATCTTTACTGTATAAGAATCGATCATGAAGTCGATGATCCCCTCCTTGCCAAAACTCAATAGAATCAATCTTAATTCTAAATCCCCCCCAAAACTTCGGAACAGGGATCTCTCCTTTTGCAAACTTTTGTTTTAGCTCGAGGTACTTTCCTTCAAGTGCAGCTCTTGCGGTTAAACGACTGCTCTGCTTGCTTGCCCATGCTGCTATCTGACTTTCTTTCGGTCTTGATGTGAAGTATTTCATATTCTCAAGAGCCGTTAATTTCTCAGCAGTACCCGTGATATGAACCTGACGCTCAAGTGGGTGCCATGGAAAATGCAGTGATATTTTGCTGTGGTGTTCTAATTGTTGCGCCTTACGAGAGCCCAAATTGGTATAAAACACAAAACCTGTCTTATCAAAATGCTTTAACAACACTATGCGCTGAAATGGCTGTCCATTCTCATCCACCGTAGCTACTGTCATCGCTGTAGGATCAGTTAATTTAGCTTCTACTGCTTGCTTTAACCATAACTCAAATAAGTCTACAGGTTCTTGAGGTAAATCGGCTCTACGTAAACCACCAAGGCTGTAATCACGACGAATATCTTCTAATTCCATGTAAATCCCACTTCGACTTCTTTAATTCCAATCCATATAAATTGTGCTCTTTTGAAACGAGCTAAACAAGAGGTGATATAAAAAAAGGGTCTAATTAGACCCTAAATTTCGTATTAACAACAACTTAGATAGTATCATCTAATTTAAAAAGCTGCTCATCAAGTAGTTTAGTTAGGATCTCAGCTTGATTTGAGAAATTAGCATTATCCAATCCAAATGAACCAACACCTCCTTCAACAACAATCGTATGATCTTTACCTGCATCATCTGTAATAGAGAGCGTTAAATCATCACCGTCTTCAGATATAGTAATATGCTCAAGCAAATCATTAAGATCATTTTGATGAACATCATCATTCAGGATTTCAGTAATATCAATTAAGTCTTCACCTTTAGTGAAATCTTTAATGGTATCAATTCCTGAATCAGCACCTTGATCAACCCATTTGAAGATATCATCACCAATGCCTCCGACTAAGATATCGTCTCCAAGACCACCTATTAAAATATCGTTTCCTTGATGAGCAAAGATAACGTCATCTTCATTGCTACCAATAACCACATCATTATTGGTTGAGCCACTTAATGAATGGTTTATCTGTATATTTGCTTCATCAGAAGGACTCACATTAAGCGTTGCTTGCTGTAAATGTTCAATACCTTCGCCATCAATGACTGTATAGGCAAGTTCATATGTAACCGATTTACCACTATCAATGAGAGTCGGGTTATCGATAGGTTGGAATAAGTAACTTCCATCTTTATTAATCAATAAATTACCGTAATCAGTTACAAGCTGAAGCTTCTCTTCATAAAGATTAATATCCACACTTTCTGAAGATACATTTCCATCTTGATCTATAACTTTTAATACATTGATTTTAGATGTCTCAATAACAATCTCTGAGTTAACTATTCCGGTTAAAGAACCGGTAAGCGCTCCTTGCTGCCCAATGGTAGGTTTAAGCTGAGGGAGTACGGTATATAACTCTTTATCTTCGATATAAATAACATTATCACTAATATCAGTTAGCCCACCTAAATATGGATTATTCGTACCATCATTTATGACACCTACCGCTTTAACGTCTTTATCTTCAATAAACTCATTCCATTGAACTAAAAGGTCTGCTGGTATCTCTTCGTTATTGTGCCCATCACTAATAAAGTAAATCACATCATTTGTATTCGATAAATCAACGTCATTCGGGATCTTATCATTTGAATAACCATCAAATATTGCATAAATGGCTTCATTATAATCAGTTCCTCCTCCAATATGGTAAGGATCTGAAAGTGCCTCAATCTCAATGGCATCTTGTAGATGAGTAATTGCATCGGTAACAGAATACCACCCTAAAGAAGTGGCAGTGCCATTTTCATCATCATAATAACGATTATCAAAATCAATAAGTTGAACTTTCACGGTTCCTGAGTTTGGCTGGTTTTGAATATCTTCTAATAGCTTAATAGATGATTCCAAGACTAGTTGCATCCTTTCTTTATCATCAACTTCTACATCTCCCATGCTTCCAGATGAATCAAGAGCAAGAGTAATTAATGTTGTCGGTAATGAACCACCCTGATCAACTAAAATATCTTGTGGTAAAGTTGCTTCAGCATCCCCAGTAGAAATATCAGAATTTGATGCTTCAATCGCTGTTGCTGTCGCCTTTAATGTGAAGTCAGATTCAGACTTAGGAACTTGAATACTTAAGTTACTGAAATCAACGGTCTGATTTCCCGTACCAACAGGAAGAATCCAATTACCCGTAGCCTCATCATAAGTACCAATCGGCTGCCTATTCTCATCTAAAATTACTGCATTTTCACTTAATCCAGACAACACTAATGATTCAAGTGATTCACTTCCATCGAGGTCTGTAACACTTGCAGATAGATCTAATGGGATCTCAACATTTTGTATGATCGTATAACTACCATCAGGATTTAACTCAACGATCGCATCAGAAAACACAAGTCGTTCAATTTGATATAACTGATCTCCATTATCTTCTGGTGCTGTATGATCGTAGCCTGTATCACGTCCCAATGTATCTGTAACTACCCAGTGATCAACACCTCCACCATGTGCTCCACCTTGGTTAGTAATTAAATATTCATCGATACTTCCGCTATAAATAACGGCATCAACACCAGAATCAAGAGGACCTGTGCCACCATAAATAGAGTCATTTAACCCGCCACCAACAAAAACATCATTACCTGTTCCGTGGATAGAATCACCAATTAAATTATCACCTAGAGGAGTACCTATGATTAAGTTATTTCCATCATCGGCAACAACCATCGCAGCGTTGTAAGTTACATTGCCAACTCCAGGAATAGTGCCGCCATTTTCAAAATATTCTTTAATCGCTTCAACGTCACTTGTATCAAAACTAGGTGCTGAATTAGTAATAACTGGCTCACCTAAAACTAAAGAAACGGTTGGTTTATCTGCTTGAGCATTAACAATCATTTCAGCAGTTCCCGTTGAGGTTTTATGCCCATCACTCACCGTAACCGTAAACTCAACAGGTGAATTACTATCGAAATGTTTATTTTCAACTGGAGTAAATGTGGCCCCAATGACTTCATTACCATTGAAAATAAGTTCTAAAGAACCAAATGCTGGATCAACGGTAATATTAGTTAGAGTGACATCATCACCATCCAAATCACTTATCAGTAACTCACTTAAATTTAGTGGAATAGCTACATCTTCATACGTTTCACTAAATACTGAGTTATCAACAATTGGAGCATTATTCGTGGCTTTATCAGTACTATCGGTAGAAATAGTAATAACACCAGTATCAATCGCATCATCGCTGTCTGTAGCTTGATAATGAATATCTTCACTTACCATGGCATCAATTACTTCAACACCTTGTAGGGTCAAATTAGAATTTGATGATGTCGAACCTTCACCATGAATGGTATAAACTCTAATTTGGTCAAAACCGCTATCAAGCTGAATATTGGCGGTAAATTCGCCACTACCATCATAAATACCGTTATTTTCATCATCAAAGGTATAAGGACTTTCACCAACTAAAACCCCATCTTTGAAAAGCAATACTTGAACTTTGGCATCCGCACTGCTGTTTTCTGAATAATTTCCCCAAACACTACCAAAGTCCATATTAACTTCAGTTATTACTACCTCTGTGGTATTTGGTGACCCAACATTGCTGAAATCAATTTCAACATAATCTTTTGTTTTTACATCGATTTCGCTGTTACCAACACCTAAACCAGTTTCTTGAGCAACGTTATCATAATAAAGCGTTTCAGGGGTTAGCGTACTGGTATTATCAGGGCTATCTCCGGTAAATTGTCCACCAGAAATAATAACGCCACTTGCTAATGTAAATGAGTTAACACTTCCATTTGAGTAATTTGGAGCAAAGTCTTCTTGAGCATTAAAACTTAAATCGTCATTGATCGAACTATCCAGAACATATTCAATTTGATCTGACTCCGTTAATACTGTCGAAGATGTAATTTCAGTTCGGGTGCCTCCATCAACAACATAAAGCGTACCAAACTCTGGCGAATCAGTTATCGTAATGTCTACATACTTGTTATCTGTATCGTTTTCGTCATCTTCAAGATCACTGACATATGCGTCAAAACTAAATTGAGTGCTAATATCATCAACTAACTGAATGTCAAAATCATTAGCAATAGGATCTGCATTGATAGTGACATCTTGTATTACTTCAGTCTTATTACCTGCAATATCTATTGCTGTTACGGTTAATGCATTTGCTCCTTCATTTAACTGATAAGGAAGAGATATGGTGTATTCACCATTCTGATTTGCTGTCACTTCGTCGGTGGTATGAATAACACCATCTTTATCGGTATAAGTAATAGTAACCTTAGCACCAGCTTCAGTTACACCTGTGATATCTGGCGTTGTATTATTCGTTACGGTATCAGAGTTTGAACCTGTATTAGTATTATCTGTAATATCAGAAGTAATACCTAAGTCACTATCACCAGCCGTTTCTGTCAGTACTTTAGTATCAACCGTTACATCTTGTGTAGTTGATACGGTATTTCCTGCTGAATCGACGGCAACAATATCAATAAGGTTAGAACCTTCCGCTAAAGCGTGCAAAATTGCGATGGTATAAACACCATTAGCACTTGCTGTACTCGTAGCTGTGCGTAACGTATCCGATGCGTCTCTATAGGTAATAGTTACCTTAGCTCCCGCTTCTGTTACGCCCGTAATATCAGGCGTTGCATCATTAGTGATTGTGTCATCATTAGAACCACTATTTGTAGCATCAGTGATATCTGAAGTGATACCGGTATTACCATCGCCATCGGTTTCCGTCAGAACGTCAGTATCAACAGTATGTGTTGATGTCACCTTACTTTCTACGGTATTTCCTGCATCGTCACTTGAACTCACAACAACTTCAAACTCGGTATCTTCAGCCAAGTCACTACCCGCAACCTCAACACTCCAAGTACCATCCAGATTAACTGCCGTTTCGTAAGATTGGCCATTGATAATCATAGTAACAACATCATCTTTACTGATGTCACCACCAATTGCGGTGCCGGTAACTATTATGGTTTCGCCACTTTCGCTAGCATTAATAACATCATCTTCTGTAATATCAGCAACCGTAACAGCGCCAACTTCTGCTAAGGTATCAATTACCGCAACGTCTTCGCCACTCTCTGATTCATTTCCATATTGATCCGTTAGCGTTGCAGTAACTTTAATCTCATTACCTTCACCAGGACTTGGGAACGTTGTTGTTATAGTACCAGCGATTAAATGAGCAGCCGTTAAAGTGATCTCTTTTGTTGTGTTTCCATCACTTACGGTAATGATCTCACCTTCTAAAGCTCCTGTCGGCAAACCAATACTCACATCAATATCACCAACTAACTCAGAAGCACTAATTAAACCATCATTAGGACTAGTATCTTCCGTGATCACTACGGTTGGTGCAGCACCGTCAGTACCGGTCTGCGTATCAACAGTATGAAGCGATGTAACTTTACTCTCGACTATATTGCCCGCATCATCACTTGAGCTGACAGATACCTCAAATTCGGTATCTGCAGCTAAATCACCACCGTCAACAGCTACACTCCAACTACCATCTTGATTAACCGTAGTTTCATAAGATTGCCCATTGATAATCATGGTGACAACATCATCTTTATTTATATCACCACCTATTGCTGTACCTGATATCATGATGTTCTCGCCACTTTCGTTAGCATTAATTACATCATCTTCAGTGATATTATCTACAATCACAGTACCTGCATTTGCAGAAGTATCTAAAACAAAATCTAATGTACTCGAGCCAGACACATTACCTGCCGCATCAGTCTCTCGAACCGTAATAGAGTTGTCACCTTCAACTACTTCAGGAGGGGTTGTTGACCAACTGCCATCCGCTGCTTGATATTCAACTGTATTACCCACTTCGCTTGGCGTTACTGTGAATGAGCCGTCATTCGTAAGTAGATCACCATTACTAATACCCGAATCAACATTCAGAGTAATCGTAGGAGCATTTGGCGCTTGCGTATCAAGCACAAAATCCAGTGTATTTGAGCCAGAGACATTGCCAGCTGCATCAGTCTCTCGCACCGTAATTGAGTTAGCGCCTTCAGTAGCGGTTGGCGCATCAGTCGTCCACGAACCATTCACGAAGTACTCAACCGTATTGCCAACTTCATTTGGCGTTACTGTGAACGAGCCGTCATTAGTTAAAAAGTCGTTTCCTAACTTGCCACTGTCTATATCTAAAGTGATCGTCGGTGCATTTGGCGCTTGGGTATCCAGAACAAAATCTAGTGTATTTGAACCTGACACATTACCCGCTGCATCAGTTTCACGCACAACAATCGAATTATCACCTTCAACCACAGCAGGAGCAGTTGTTGACCAACTGCCATCTGCTGCTTGATATTCAACTGTATTACCATCTTCGCTTGGGGTTACCGTAAACGAGCCGTCATTAGTTAAGAAGTCGTTACCTAGTTTACCGCTGTCTGTATCTAAGGTGATCGTTGGTGCATTTGGTGCTTGGGTATCAAGTACAAAATCCAGTGTATTTGAGCCAGACACATTGCCAGCTGCATCAGTCTCACGAACCGTAATTGAATTATCACCTTCAACCACAGCAGGAGGTGTTGTTGACCAACTGCCATCCACCGCTTGATATTCAACCGTGTTACCAATTTCGCTTGGCGTTACTGTGAATGAACCATCATTCGTAAGTAGATCACCATTACTAATACCCGAATCAACATTCAGAGTAATCGTAGGAGCATTTGGAGCTTGCGTATCAAGCACAAAATCCAGTGTATTTGAGCCAGAGACATTGCCTGCGGCATCAGTCTCACGAACTGTAATTGAGTTGTCGCCTTCAACTACTTCAGGAGGTGTTGTTGACCAACTGCCATCTGCTGCCTGATATTCAACTGTATTGCCAACTTCACTTGGCGTGACCGTAAATGAGCCGTCATTAGTTAAGAAGTCGTTTCCTAACTTGCCGCTGTCGGTATCTAAAGTGATCGTCGGTGCATTCGGTGCTTCCGTATCAAGTACAAAATCCAGTGTACTTGAACCAGAGACATTGCCTGCAGCATCAGTTTCTCGAACCGTAATTGAATTAGCACCTTCGGTAGCGGTTGGCGCATCAGTTGTCCATCCACCATTAACAAAGTATTCAACCGTATTGCCAACTTCACTTGGGGTTACTGTGAACGAGCCGTCATTAGTTAAGAAGTCATCACCCAACTTACCGCTGTCCGTATCAAGAGTAATTGTTGGTGCATTTGGTGCTTGGGTATCCAGAACAAAATCTAAAGTGTTTGAGCCAGACACATTACCCGCTGCATCAGTTTCTCGAATCGTAATTGAATTATCACCTTCAACTACTTCAGGAGGTGTTGTTGACCAACTACCATCCGCCGCTTGATACTCAACCGTATTACCAACTTCACTTGGCGTGACCGTAAATGAGCCATCGTTAGTTAGGAAGTCATTACCTAGTTTGCCACTGTCGGTATCTAAAGTGATGGTTGGAGCATTCGGTGCTTTCGTATCAAGCACAAAATCCAGTGTGTTTGAGCCAGACACATTGCCTGCCGCATCAGTCTCACGAATCGTAATTGAATTATCACCTTCAACTACTTCAGGAGGTGTTGTTGACCAACTACCATCCGCCGCTTGATACTCAACCGTATTACCAACTTCACTTGGCGTGACCGTAAATGAGCCATCGTTAGTTAGGAAGTCATTACCTAGTTTGCCGCTGTCGGTATCAAGAGTAATTGTTGGTGCATTTGGCGCTTGGGTATCTAAAACAAAATCTAGTGTATTTGAGCCAGACACATTGCCAGCTGCATCAGTCTCTCGCACCGTAATTGAGTTAGCGCCTTCAGTAGCGGTTGGCGCATCAGTTGTCCATCCACCATTAACAAAGTATTCAACCGTATTGCCAACTTCGCTTGGGGTGACAGTAAACGAACCATCGTTAGTTAGGAAGTCATTACCCATCTTGCCGCTGTCGGTATCAAGAGTAATTGTTGGTGCATTTGGCGCTTGGGTATCTAAAACAAAATCTAGTGTATTTGAGCCAGACACATTACCTGCTGCATCAGTCTCACGAACCGTAATTGAGTTAGCACCTTCGGTAGCGGTTGGCGCATCAGTCGTCCACGAACCATTCACGAAGTACTCAACCGTATTGCCAACTTCGCTTGGGGTGACAGTAAACGAACCATCGTTAGTTAAGAAGTCATCACCCAACTTACCGCTGTCGATATCTAAAGTAATCGTCGGTGGATTCGGTGGGATTTCATCGATATCTGTTACCGTAATATCAAAACTTTCTTGGCTTGTTGATCCATCAGTTGAAGTGGCAATGATGGTGATAGAGTGAGAATCGGCGACTTCATGATCAAGATTGCCAATCAATGTCACGACCCCTGTAGTAGCATCGATAGCAAACAGACCTTTTGCAATATCTGCATCTGAGAGTTTATAACTAACGTTATCCCCATCTGGATCTGTCGCGAGGCCAGTGATATTTACAACCGTGCCAATCTCAGCATTCTCTGACAAGGTATTCTCTGCTGCATTTGAATCTGTAACAGGGCCCACATCATTATCCGTATCACCGCCGCCCGGTGTCGAACCATCTGCATTCGTTACCGTAATATCAAAACTTTCTTGG
>NZ_WOBR01000011.1 GCF_009727955.1 Aliivibrio fischeri
GATGTCTTGGCTTAATTGAGCAATTTCGTTTTCGCCATCAATATCAGTACGAACCGTTAAGTTGCCTTCTGCTAGTTTACGGATAACTAATTGAAGTTTTTGGATAGGGTGAACGATCAAGCCTGATAACCACCAAGATGTTACTAATGAAATAACAAAAACAATAAGAACAGTGATAATTGCATTATGTTGAACTTGTGTGTTTCTTTCTGTGCTTTTGTTTATTTCATTGGTAGAGGTATCATTAATTTTTGCAGATAGCGTATTAATTGACTCTGCCATGATATTCCCTAATTTGCTGTATTGAGCAATTAGTGAATTATAATTATCGCTTGTTGTAATGCCTTGTTCTTTTTGCTCTTGAAAGTTAAGGATCTTTTTAGAGAAATCTAAATAATCATGAACAGCTTTTTTAACTATTGCAGCGTCAGAGCTGAATGTTTTATGGGCAGAGATTTCAACAAGAAGTTCGTTTAGGATCTTCTCATTTTGGCTTAAATTCTTTAAGAATTCGATTCTACGCTCGTGATCATAGATAGCATAAACAGCACTGATACGCATTGGATACATATGGTCATCAATTTTTGCTAATTGATCTTTATAAAAAATAAATGAAGTCGTGTTGTTGTTTAAAATATCTTGTTCTTTATCTAGGCTTACTGATGTATACCAAAGAGAAAAGAATAGGGCTAACGCTGTAAATAAAACAGGCAGTAAAACTTGGACGCGAATAGACGTATTTTTAAGTGAAAATTGCATTTTCAGCCTCTGTAATTCGAAAAAATATCGTTAGATATGTCTCATTGTTAGAATTTTCTCGAAATATAGACCTTTGTCACATTCTTGTCGATTGAAATTGTAACTAAATGTGTATTTTTAATTGATCTAGATTAATTGAATGCAAATTCATTTTCTATAGATACAAAAAAGCAGCAAGAGGTTAACCTTGCTGCTTTAATTCATCATGGATGCTTACATTATAACTTAAAGAATGATAACTGTTCTTTTTGTTGTTCTGCTAGCTTTGATAGTTCATTACTTGCACTTGCGCTTTGGCTGATGCCCGTAACATTTTGATTGACTAATTCAGACATATTTACCACGTTGCGGTTAATATCTTGAGTTACTTGAGATTGCTCTTCAGCAGCCGTTGCCACTTGCGTATTCATATCATTGATGGATGCTATCGAATTGGTAATTTGAAGTAGGGCATCACTAGCTTTTGCTGTAAGCTCTTTATTTAATTCCAGTTTATCTAAGCTCGATTCCATGCTTGCATTCGCAAGTGTAGATTGCTCTTGAAGTGATTCAATAATCGTTTGAATTTCTTGAGTTGAATCTTGCGTGCGAGCTGCAAGCATACGAACTTCATCAGCAACAACCGCAAAACCACGACCAGACTCACCAGCACGAGCAGCTTCAATTGCCGCATTTAAAGCGAGTAGGTTAGTTTGATCAGATACGCCGCGAATAACTTCAACGACATTGTTGATCTGTTCAGATTGTTCTTTTAAGCGATTAACAACCACTGCCGCATCTGTTAGTGCTGACCCCATTTCTTCACTTGCTTTGTTACTTTGAGTAAAGATATCTAGTCCATTATGAGCCAATTCATTTGTTTCACGTGCTGTTTTATCTGCCGCTAATGCATTATCGCTCACGTTATTAGCTGTACTTGATAGTTCATTAACAGCAGAAGCGACTTGTTCGATTTCGCTTAGTTCTTGCTGTGAGTTGTTTTCCGCTTCAGTCATCACTGCCGCTAGTTCTGTTGATGCTGCTGCAACATCTTCACTGATGCGTGACAATGCTTCTACTGTAGTTTGTAGTTGAGATGCTGTGGTATTGATGTCTTTGCTCAATGTTGCAATCTCATTATCACCATCGGCATTAGCTCGTACTGTTAAGTCACCTTCAGCTAAGCGACGGATAATTAATTGAATTTGTTGAATTGGATTAACAATTAAGCCTGAAAGCCACCATGCAGTGATCATCGACATAATAAAGACAGCTAAAATAGTTAGACCTGCTGTGGTTTTCACTTGAGTGTTTTTCTCATAGCTTTCTTTCATTGCAATATCAGAAAACTCATTTACACGTTGAGAAAGAGCATTGATAGAAGAAACCATGCTATTACCAATATTACGGTATTGCGAGATAAGCGCATCGTAACTTTGAGAAACGGCCTGACCACTTTCTTTTTTATTTAGATATTCAATAACCTTATGGGAAAACTGAACGTAGTTATTGATATTAGTACGAACTAGATTAACTTCTTTAGCGAATGTTTTTCTTGCTTCTAGTTCATCCAGCAATACATTGATGTCATCTACTTTATTTCGTAATTCATTCGTGAAGTTTGCACGACGATCCGTATCATAAATGGCATAAACAGCGCTGATACGTAGGGGGTAAACTTCGTCATCAACTTTTGCAAGTTGGTCTTTATAGAAGACGAAAGAATCAGTATTGTTAGCAATAATATCTTGTTCTTTTTCAAGTGTAGAGGCAGTGAAACCTAACGAAATGAACAACGCAAGTGCGGTGAGTACAACGGGTAGTAAAACTTGAATACGTATAGACGTATTTTTTAATGAAAATTGCATTAAAGCCTCTTAAATTTGAGAAAATGGTTGTAAATTTACATTTATTTTGCATTTTCTCGAATTTTAGACTTTTGTCACACTTTTGTCGATGGTAAATGTAACAATTTATGGTTTTTTTTGTCTTTAGATTAGCTTTTACTGGTTAACCTGCTGTTTAAATAAGAGTACTTTATTTACATTTATTTAGTTTTCCGCCATTTCAATTTCATATATTTCATCAGCAATATCTTGAGTTTTACGTTCAATAATAGCTTGAGCATCGGCTAATCCCTGATTATAAAAGACAGGTCCTGTTTGCTTAATAATGAAATCTAATAAGAACTCCCCATCAAATTGGCCTAATTCATGATCAAGTTCTTGTTCAAAATAGCGCTGAAATTGTTGGATTAATTCGTCACGTTTGTTCTTAGGAATATCAATCGTTGGCATTGTACTTCCTTGATTTATTGAATGTATTGATATTGTACTGATAAAAAATGAAGACTCAAATTGGGAAAGAATACCCTTAGAGATAGTATTACCTCCAAGGGTATGAGTTTTTATATACTAGGAAGTAAGGTATCGGGCATTAAATGATTATATACGGCTTCTTTTAATAACGAGTTGGCTTTTTCGATATCTGGTGCGAAGTAACGATCTTTATCATAAAAATCAACACGTTCACGTAGCAGTTCTTTTGCTTTTTCTATTCTATTTGAGCTTTTGTTTGGCGCTCTAAAATCGAGACCTTGAGCTGCGGCTAATAGTTCAACGGCCAAAATACCACGTGTGTTTTCTGCCATATCGCCTAATCGACGTCCTGCAAATGTCGCCATAGAGACATGATCTTCTTGGTTTGCTGAAGTTGGTAAACTATCAATTGAGGCGGGGTGTGCTAGCGTCTTGTTTTCACTAGCTAATGCTGCAGCGGTTACTTGTGCAATCATAAAGCCAGAGTTTACACCACCATTATCCACCAAAAATGGAGGTAATTTGCTTAATCCATTGTCAATTAAAAGCGCCATTCTACGCTCTGATAAACTGCCTATTTCTGAAATGGCTAAAGCAAGATTATCTGCGGCCATGGCGACGGGCTCTGCATGAAAATTACCACCAGAAATAATGTCGCCATCATCCGCAAAGACAAGTGGATTGTCAGAGACTGAATTGGCTTCAATCTCTAATATATCAGCAGAGTTTCGGATCTGCTGTAAACAAGCTCCCATTACCTGTGGTTGGCATCGAAGTGAATAGGGGTCTTGTACTCGTTCACAACATTGGTGAGACAGGCCTATGTCACTGCTTTGACCTAAAAGGTGTCGATAAGCAAGTGCGGCATCCATTTGGCTGCGATGACCACGTACACGATGAATTCGTGGATCAAATGGTTTACGACTACCAAGAGCGGCTTCTACAGACATGGCACCACAGACAGTGGCTGAAGCGTAAAGGTCTTCAGCCGCAAATAAACCTTCAAGTGCAAATGCAGTAGAGGCTTGGGTGCCATTAAGTAGGGCTAGTCCTTCTTTTGGTGCCAGTGTTATTGGAATTAATCCAGCTATTTCTAATGCTGTTTTTCCTGTGATTACTTCACCTCGATAGCGAGCCTCACCTTCTCCTAATAGAACGGTACTCATGTGAGCTAATGGGGCAAGATCCCCAGAAGCACCAACAGACCCTTTTTTGGGTATGCACGGATAGACTTCTGAATTGACTAATTGTACTAAAGCGTCAATAACTAAAGGGCGAATACCTGAATAACCTCTAGCAAGACTATTTATTTTGAGTACCATCATCAAGCGAACAGTCGCATCCTCCATAAACTCACCAATACCAGCTGCATGAGAAAGCACGATACTTCGCTGTAGTGTTTCTAAATCTTTTTCAGCAATACGTGTATTAGCGAGTAAACCAAACCCTGTATTAATACCGTAAACGGTTTTATCTTCTTTAATTACTTGAGCAACAACATTTGCACTGATGAGCATATCTGGCAGAGCGTTAGGATCTAACGATAATTTTGTAGGGTGACGGCTAACTTCACGTAACTGTTTCAGGGATAACTTACCTGGAGTAATGTCTAATGAATACATAATTTTCTTCTCATTATAATTTTATTTTTATTAGTATTAATTTATTTGTTAGGTACAGATAACATAGGTAAATCTAGATTTTGCTCTTTTGCACAATTGATCGCTATATCATAACCTGCATCAGCATGTCGCATTACGCCCGTTGCCGGGTCATTATGTAATACTCGACTGACACGTTCAGTAGCTTCGTCAGTGCCATCACATACGATGACCATACCTGAATGTTGTGAGAAACCCATGCCTACGCCTCCACCATGGTGTAAGGATACCCACGTTGCTCCAGAGGCAGTATTGAGCAGGGCGTTTAATAATGGCCAATCGGAAACAGCATCAGAACCATCCATCATGTCTTCGGTTTCACGGTTTGGACTGGCGACAGAGCCTGAATCAAGATGATCACGACCAATGACGATAGGAGCTTTTAACTCTCCATTTTTTACCATCTCATTGAATGCTTTACCGAGACGAGCACGATCTTTTAGTCCAACCCAGCAGATACGTGCAGGTAATCCTTGAAATTGAATGCGTTCACGTGCCATGTCTAACCAATTGTGAAGGTGTGGATTATCAGGGATCAGTTCTTTTACTTTTTGGTCGGTTTTGTAAATATCTTCAGGATCACCAGATAGAGCTGCCCAGCGAAATGGTCCTATACCTTCACAAAATAGAGGACGAATATAAGCTGGGACGAATCCAGGGAAATCAAAGGCATTAGTGATGCCTTCTTCAAAAGCCATTTGTCGAATATTGTTGCCATAATCTACCGTTGCTGAGCCTGATTTTTGAAGAGATAGCATTGCCTCTACTTGAACTGCCATTGATTGTTTTGCTGCATTCACTACATTGATTTCATCTTTTAAGCGCATTTTTGCTGCGTGATCCATTGACCATCCCTGAGGTAAATAACCATTAAGAGGGTCATGGGCAGATGTTTGGTCAGTGGTAATGTCAGGAACAATTCCACGTTTTACAATTTCAGCATAGACATCAGCAGCATTACCTAATAAACCAACAGAAATAGGAGAGCCAGAACGTTTTGCTTCTTCAATGATAGAGAGGGCTTCACTGAGTGTTGTTGCTTTACGGTCTACATAGCCTGTACGGAGACGGTAATCGATACGAGATTCATCACACTCAACCGCTAGCATTGAGAAGCCAGCCATGGTTGCAGCAAGAGGTTGAGCACCTCCCATACCGCCAAGACCACCAGTTAGGATCCAGCGACCTTGTGTATCACCATTAAAATGCTGCTTTGCCATTGCAACAAAAGTTTCGTAAGTTCCTTGAACAATACCTTGTGACCCAATGTAGATCCAACTGCCAGCCGTCATTTGACCGTACATCATTAAACCTTGTTTATCGAGTTCATTAAAATGCGCCCAGTTAGCCCAATGTGGAACTAAATTTGAGTTCGCAATTAATACTCGTGGTGCATTAGCATGAGTTTTAAAAACTCCGACGGGTTTTCCTGATTGCACCATTAAGGTTTCATCATCTTCTAGACGAGTTAATACTTCGATGATTTTATCGTAGCATTGCCAGTTTCGTGCAGCACGGCCAATCCCCCCATATACCACCAAAGCGTGGGGGTGCTCTGCAACGTCAGGGTGTAAATTATTCATTAGCATTCGAAGTGGGGCTTCTGTTAACCATGATTTAGCCGTTAACTCGACTCCTGTCGGTGCAATGATAGTACGAGATTCATCCAGTCTAGGGTTAGATGATGTTTGTGTCATTATTGCTTCTCCTTGCTATTACATATTTGATTTCATGCCGTGAGCGATGGTCCAAACGAGCCGAGCAACTAAACGTGCCGTTTGATTATCAATATCAAAGGTAGGATTAAACTCAGCGAGATCCGCCAGTAGTAATTTGGATTCGCCGTGTTGGTTTTTAGCTTTTAAAATATCGGGTAACAGTGATTCTATAATCTCTAATGAAACACCACGCACTGCAGGAGCGCTAACACCCGGTGCGCATGATGCTGGAAATACGTCGATATCGATAGTGAGATAAAGAAAATCGTTTTGTTCAATGAATTCGGAAAGGGCTTGTTTAATTTGAGGTAAATTTGAGAGATTCATTTCAATATCATCGAAATAAAGCACATCTAACTGTTTCGCTTTGTGGTAAAGAGCTTGAGTGTTACTGCCTTTATTTAGACCTAAACATGCATAGTGGAAAGGCCAATGTTGAACATGACAAAATTCTGATATTTGGTGGAATGGTGTTCCAGAGTTGCCGTATTGTTTACTTGATTGAGACGCTGAAGTTGATGGTGATTGAGGTAAGTTCCTCAAATCAAAATGTGCATCGAAATTAATGATACCAATACATGGTGGAGTAATAGGTGATGTTAAAACAGCTCTGTTTTGTAAATATCGAGCAATGCCTTGAAATGATCCCCATGCTACTTCATGACCACCTCCGAGAACAATAACTTGATGCCTATTGGTTAAGGCTGATTTTATTTTGATCCCGAGTTGCTTTTGAGCTAATTCAAGGTCGCCATCATTACACTGGATATCACCTCCATCATAAACATCGCTTTGATGGTGCCAAGCTAAATTAGCTAATGCACGACGAATGACCTGAGGAGCGGCATAAGCTCCCTTACGTCCTTTATTACGAATAACGCCTTCATCACAGGCAAAGCCTAATAGCATTATGCCATCTTGATTTGTACTGTTTGCCCCTTTTACTTTTTGATGCCATCGTAAACCAAGTTCACCATCTTCATGATCTACTCTTCCGATCCAGTTTGTCATGTGGCTCGATGTATTATTTTTCATGAAAGATCTCTCCATCGACCACCCTCGCTATTAGGTCAGGTACCCCTAATCGATAGGAAAGTTCAGCTGGTGAATCCAACTGCCAAATGGCAAAATCAGCCTCCATACCAACCGCTATTTTCCCTCTGAAATGTTGTAACCCAAGTGCTTGAGCTGCATGACAAGTGACGCCACGTAATGACTCTTCTGGCGTTAATTTAAATAAGGTACAGGCCATGTTCATTATTGTTCGCAATGACGCAATAGGAGAGGTTCCGGGGTTAAAATCCGTCGCAATAGCCATTGGTACCTTATATTGCCTTAATAAAGGAATTGGGGGGAGTTTGCTTTCGTTTAGATAATAGAAGGCTCCGGGAAGTAGAGTTGCTACGGTATTATTCTTTGCTAATGCTTTAACACCATTTTCATCAAGGTATTCGATGTGATCGACAGAGTCTGCCCCCATAGAGGCGGCTAGTGCACTTCCTCCAAGATTGGAGAGCTGCTCTGTATGTCCCTTAATTCTTAATCCATGTTTGAGTGTCGCACGAAAAACACGTTCACATTGTTTGGGTGAAAACCCAATGCCTTCGCAAAAAACATCAACATGATTGGCAAGGTTCAATTTAACCACTTGAGGAATGATGGTGTCGCAAATTAAGTCTATATATTCATCCGAACGGTTTTTGTATTCTGGAGGAACAGCATGTGCAGCAAGAAGTGTAGAGGATACTTTCATGTCAGGTAACTCAGATATACGTTTCGCTACCTTAAGCATTTTTATTTCATCATCAAGAGTTAGGCCATAGCCAGATTTGATCTCAATGGTTGTTACACCGTCACGCTTAAGTCCTTCTAGGCGGTGAATCGCTAGGTGATAAAGCTCATCCTCACTTGTTTTACGTGTTGCTTGTACGGTCGATAAAATTCCGCCACCTTGTTTTGCTATCTCTTCATAAGGTACACCTTGTAAACGTTGCTCGAATTCATTTGCACGGTTTCCTGCAAAAATAAGGTGTGTATGACAGTCAATAAAGCCGGGAGTAACTAATGCGTGCGCACAATCAATAATATCAGGGTGGCCATGTAAAATAGACGGACAGGGTTCACCAACATATTCAACTTTCCCGTTTCTTACTCCTATCATGGCATCTTTCAGCACTTGGTAGCCATCAGAACCCGTCTGCTGTTTATCCACCATAGAAACAAGATGTAAATTAATAAAAACTTTGTCCATACGTCATGTCCATTTTTATCTGGTTGTCTTGATAAAAAACTATATGTATATACAAATAAATAGTCTGTTTTTTATGAAAAGACAAGATGGGATGTAATGGAGTTGTGATCAAAAGTGCAATTATTGACCATTGCACTTTTAGAATTGTGAGGAGGAGAATCGATGAAGCACGAGCTTAGAAAATTAAACTTTACTGCGAGACGTCAGTTTATATCTGTCACCGGGGTGGTATAGAAGTGCAATGCTAACTAATTTGTCTTCACTCCAAGTCCGGCGGTTCAGTAATAGACAGGGGGTTTTATTGTCCATATGCAAAAGTTCGGAGACGTGCTCATTTGGAATGATTGCCTCTACAGAATGTTCTATATCACTTAAAGGGCAAATCTGAACCAAATATTCATTCGGCGTTTGAGTTGTAAAATCTTGTTTTAGATAATCTTTTACAAATAACGGATTAACCCATCGGTCTTCTAATTGAATGGGGACATCATTTTCGTAATGAACAATTTGAGTAAAATAAATCGAAGTATCATTACGAACCCCAATCTTTAAAGCAATATCATCTTTAGCTATTACTTCTTCTTTTTTAATTACTTTACTACTGTAATGGTGGCCACGTTGGTGTACTTCTGTTGCTATATTACGAATTTCCATCAGAGGTGATTCAGCTTTTTTATGGCAAACAAAGGTGCCTAAGCGTGGTGTTCGCTCTAATAAGCCTTCATTTACAAGCTCTTTAATGGCTTTGTTTGCTGTCATACGACTGACAGAGAATTCATTAGCAAGATCTATTTCTGTTGGTATTTTATAGCCAATAGGCCAAGTTCTTGTTTGAATTTTTTCGTTCAGATATTGCTTTATCAGTAAGTAACGAGGTTGGCTCATAGTGTTCTACTTTTAAATTGACTATACAAATAAAAGCAACTTTTTGAGTAACTTTCAAGTTAAATTGTCATTTATTAGATCAGAGTAAGTTAGATGAAATCATTTCATACACAGAGTAAACTGTGCCTGAAACCAATTCAAAATGATTAGAGCATTATCAATGCATTTATTAGACAGATTAACGATTCGTCTTTTTCATGATGAAAGACAAAAGCAGTTTTCAGGTGATCATGCGAGAAGTTTAGGATGGAGCTCTACTGAATCGCAATTTTTGCGTTTTAAAACGATGACGCAAGTAATCAACTTTGAGCAAAAAACGGTGTTGGATTTGGGCTGTGGTTACGGTGATTTTAAAACATTTTTAGATATGAGTTGTTGTATTAAGAGCTATACCGGTGTTGATCAACAGAGCAGTTTTATCAAGCAGGCGAAATTATTATTTAAGCATCATACAAATTGTGAGTTTATTAAAGCGGATTTTTCTGCGACGACATTGCCAAAAGCCGATATCGTTGTTGCAAGTGGCTCTTTAAATTATCGAGCTAGAAATAAAACTTATCATGCAAAAGTGATTAAAGATATGTATGAGAGAGCGGAAGAGGCCGTTATTTTTAACTTATTGAATAGTGAATACTTTAAATCGTCGAGTTTATTAGAAGCGCATGACCCACAGCAGGTGTTGAAATACTGTTTAAGCTTTTGTCCAGACAGTGAATTAATAACCGATTATGCAGATGAAGATTTTACAATCGTAATGCGTCACTCCCATTGCAGTCAGTGAGCAGAAATAACGAATACAAAAATGGCTAATCGAGTGATTAGCCATTTTGTTGGTATCTTTTTAAGTTGATTTAAAATCAAGTAACTCAACATCGAAAATAAGCACTGAACCCGGTTGGATAGAGCCTGCTGAGCGGTTACCGTAAGCTAAATCACTAGGGATAAAGAAACGCATCTTTTGACCCACAACCATTAATTGAACACCTTCAGTCCAACCTTTGATCACTTGATTTAAACCGAATTCAATTGGCTCGCCACGCTCAACAGAGCTATCAAACACTTTTCCGTCGATAGTTGTACCATGGTAATGTACTTTCACTTTGCTTTTTGCTGTAGGGTGCTCAGTACCTGTCCCTTCTTCAAGAACAAGATATTGAAGGCCTGAAGCCGTAGTTTGAACACCTTCTTTTGTTGCGTTTTCAGCAAGAAAAGCATTACCAAGCTCAATATTTGCTTTCGCTGCTTTTGGATTATTCACAAAGTGTTGAAATAGCATATAACCCAATACGATTACTGCTAGTGTGATAATGATTTTAGACACATTATTTCCTTATATTTAAATCAATTATTTTTCTAATAGGTAACGGATTGTATCAGCGATTTTCTTAGGATCATCATGACCACCGATTAATACGTTGTATTTTCCGTTAACAACAAATGTTGGTACAGAGCTGATACCTGATTTTTCAGATAACATTTTCGCGTTATCTACTTTTTTGATCAGAATATCGCGTTGCTCTTCATTGAAATCGTAAGGGCTTACTAGGCCACGCGAAGTGAAGGCTTTAGAATACGCTTCTTGCTGTTCTGTTAATGTTGTACCTTCGCCCATCTGTGTTGCTGCGAATAAATCTTCCATGAATGCATGATCGGGTGTGCCATCTACTTGCATTTCAGCTGCATAGTAAAACATTGATGCGATGTGTGCTGATTGGTTAAAAGTAATGTGCATTTTACCAATGTCAGTTCCAGCTTCTTGGCTGATCACTGGTAAGAAGTTTTCCATATTACGGCAATGACCACAAGATAGGGCAAATACTTCAGTAACAGGAGCCATGCCATCATTTTCTAATGATGTTGATAGAACTTCGTATTGTACGCCTTCTTTTGGATCGTTATTGTCGCTACACGCTGTTAAGAAAAGAGCAGAAGAAAGGATTAGTAACAGTGGTTTGATAAAGGATTTCATAAGAATTCTCATAGTTTATGATTTCGAATGAAAATAGCATGAAATGGGACAAGTAGAAATGAAATAGGACAACAAATGTTGTCCTATTTTGGTAAATATGTGTAAAGATTTTATATAATTAGACTTTACGCACTTGAATGATCATTCCCATAAGAGGGTGGTCGATGTAGTGAGTTTCGCCACTACGCATCTGACGCTTCTCTTTCATGCGGTAAGATTTAAGAAATTCTTTAATCTCTGTATCTGGAGTTACATCTTCAAGGTGACCAAGTTGAATGTTTTCATTCATTGGTTGAGCTGGTTCTAATTCTGCTGCAGTAACTTCAACGGCTTCTTCGTTGTTTTCTTCATTTACAACAACATCTGTTGATTCTTCAACTACCGCTTCTTTTTCTTCAGGCGTATTTACAATAAATTCATGCTTACCTGGAACTTTAAGATCTAGCTCCGTTTTTACGTATAAATAATGTTGTACGTAAACTTGCATTGTTCCATCAAGCTCTAGAATTGGACCAGATTGAACCGTTGGTGTTTCTGGTGCTAGATTTTCATCACCTTCAACAAGCGCTGGTGTCGGTGCCGGAGCATCTAAAGGCACTAAAGATAAGTCTGCTTTAGCATCAGCAATGGTTCGGCCATCCGCAACAAAACGATCTGAGAAATCTTGACCTGCTTGAATATGGAAAATAGGAGAGCGAGAAGAGCCAGAATCGCCTTGACGCCAAGCCACATGCACTAATGGTTTAAAACCAGCATGATTCTGAAGTTTTTGATAAACGTCATTTAGCTTGTATTGCGAAATTAAAAAAGCCCCATTTTTGCTCATCATGGCTTTGTCACGATATGAGAAAGCACGATCCAAATTAATTGGATCTAAAACATCAGGCCAAGCCTCTTGATAAGATGATGGTTCTACGTTGCGTTTAAAAATAATAACTTCAATATCAAATTGGCGAGCAAAAGAAGGCCAACTTGCTAGTAAAATCAACGCGTAAATTATTTTTTTCATTCATACTCCGGTGAAAAAGGGCTCTAAAGCTTCAATCATCCATAAGTGAAGCTATAAATTTGGTTTTTCTTATAATTTAAACCTAATAACTAGATTCTATTTTCGTTGAACAGTTTGAGCAAGTCCATTACGTATTTAATTCGTGTTTGTCTCTCTGTTAAGTCTTTTATAAATTTGACTTTGGTTGGGCCATCTAGAGCAAAACCCGTAGGATCTTTCTGTAATAATGACACAAGGAACATAGGGTTTATGTCAGCAGTAGGTTCAAATTCAATGTAACCACCATTACCATGTGCTTCTAATTTCTTCACTTTTAATGAAGCGGCTAACATTTTTACTTCAGAGCTGATTAATAATGTTTGCGTTGCTTCTGGTAGAGTGCCGAATCGGTCAATGATTTCTACTTTCAGTTCATCTAATTCACCGTTGCTCGATACACTTGCAATACGTTTGTATAGAGATAGGCGAGTATTAACATCTGGTATGTAATCTTCTGGAATTAACGATGGCAAACGTAGTTCAACTTCGGTTTGTTCACGTAGTAGATCATCTAAAGAGGGCTCTTTA
The DNA here is from genome assembly GCF_009727955.1 of Aliivibrio fischeri. Lineage (GTDB taxonomy): Bacteria > Pseudomonadota > Gammaproteobacteria > Enterobacterales > Vibrionaceae > Aliivibrio > Aliivibrio fischeri_A. The sequence continues at coordinate 13,117 of NZ_WOBR01000011.1, forward strand.
CCTTCTTTTAATGCTTCAACGGCTTGCTCTAACATTTCCATATAAAGCGTAAAGCCAACGGATTGAATTTGACCACTTTGACCATCACCCAACAATTCACCTGCACCACGAATTTCTAAATCGTGTGTTGCTAAGGTAAAGCCAGCACCTAGATCTTCAAGTGAAGCAATTGCGTCTAAACGCTTTCTTGCATCTTTGCTTAACGCTTTAGGATGCGGTGTTAATAAATACGCGTACGCTTGGTGATGCGAACGACCAACACGGCCTCGTAATTGGTGTAGTTGTGCTAAACCGAGCTTGTCAGCTCTATCCATAATAATGGTGTTGGCTGTGGGTACATCAATACCGGTTTCAATAATGGTGGTACAAACAAGTACGTTAAAGCGTTGGTGGTAAAAATCCCCCATGATTTTTTCTAGCTCGCGCTCACGCATCTGACCATGAGCCAAAGTAACACGAGCTTCTGGGATCAGTTTTTCAATCTCTTCTGCTGCATTTTGAATCGTATCAACGTTGTTGTGCAGTACATAAACTTGGCCACCACGCTTAATTTCACGCAGGATGGCTTCTTTAATCACATCATCTGCTTTTTCACGAACAAACGTTTTGATAGCTAAGCGTCGAGCTGGTGGTGTAGCAATGATAGAGAGATCACGCATGCCACTCATTGCCATATTCAATGTACGTGGGATCGGTGTTGCTGTTAGCGTTAAAATATCAACGTCGGCACGCATGGCTTTTACTTTTTCTTTTTGACGCACACCAAAGCGGTGTTCTTCATCAACAATAAGTAGGCCTAAATCATCAAATTTGATGCTATCTTGCAGTAATTTGTGCGTGCCGATCAGAATATCCACTTTACCTTCGGCGGTTGCAGCTAGGATTTCTTTTTGCTCTTTGGCCGATTTAAAGCGAGAAAGCACTTCAACACGAATAGGGAAGTTTGCAAAACGATCTCGGAAGTTTTCAAAGTGTTGCTGAGCAAGTAAGGTTGTCGGAACTAATACGGCAACTTGTTTTTCATTGTGCGTTGCTAAGAAAGCAGCACGCATGGCAACTTCTGTTTTACCAAAACCAACATCACCACACACAAGGCGATCCATGGCTTTGGCTTGGCACATATCAGATAACACCGCATTAATTGCTATGTCTTGATCGTGGGTTTCTTCAAATGGGAAGCTAGCTTTAAAATCAGCATAGGCTTCGCGATCTTGTTTGAAGGCAAAACCCGGTTTAATGGCGCGTTTTGCGTATACATCCAACAGTTCAGCGGCAACATCACGTACTTTTTCTGCGGCTTTACGACGAGCTTTGGTCCACGCTTCACCACCTAATTTATGAATAGGGGCAGTTTCATCAGCACCGGCTGAATAGCGGCTGATGAGGTTTAATGAAGAAACAGGAACGTACAATTTTGCTTGGTCTTGGTACTCAAGCATCATGTATTCTGCTGGCATGTCACCAACATCTAAGGTTTGAAGTCCCATGTAACGACCAATACCGTGGTCTAAGTGAACAACTGGTTGTCCAATTTTTAGCTCAGCAAGGTTGCGAATAATGGTGTCGCTGCTAGCAGATTGCTTATCACCACGACGGCGGCGCTGTATGACACGCTCACCCAATAAATCACTTTCACAGATGAAAGCTACGCATGGATCTTGAAGAATAAAACCACGCTCGGCAGAGCCGATAACCAAGGTCGCTTTGTTTTTATGCGACATGGCTTCTTTCATGGTTTCACAAATAGCAGGCTTTAGTTTAATGCGAGCTAACAGTTCCAATAACGCTTCACGGCGACCTTCTGATTCAACAGAGAAGATAACCTGTCCGCTGAATTTCTCGTAAAATTGACGAAATTGAGCAAACGGTTCTTTATTTTGATGCTGAATTGCAATTTCAGGTAGCTCAAGCAGATCAGGATTAAAACGACCTGCTTTTTCTTTCTCTGGTTCTTTAGACAGTTTTACGCGCGGATAGTGTTTAAATAAAGCAAACATATCAGCGGTATTTAGCCAAAGTTCATTAACAGGAAGAAGAGGGCGAAGTGGGTCAACTCGACGCTGCTCGTATCGATACTCTGCATCGGCTAAGAAATCGTCTGCAGCCTTTTCAATGTCACCAATAGTAACCAATAATGTGTTGTCTGGTAGGTAATCAAACAAGGTTTCTGTTTCATCAAAAAACAATGGTTGCCAATATTCGACACCAGCAGGCCATGCACCTTTACTGATTTGTTGATATACCGATTCTGGTTCACGTCGCGCATCAAAGCGTTGACGCCAACGAATACGAAAATCTTCTATTGCTTCATCATCAGTTGGAAATTCATGAGCAGGCAATAGGTTGATCGATTTAACTTCTTCAATTGTACGTTGATTTTCAGGATCAAATTGACGAATTGAATCAATTTCATCATCAAAAAAGTCGATTCTAAATGGGTGACCATTACCCATAGGGAAAAGATCAATAATGGAACCACGGCTTGCATATTCACCATGACTCATTACTTGATCGACATGCAGGTATCCAGACTTTTCTAATTGCAGCTTTAATTTGTCGAATGATAGACGATCACCAACATTAACCACTAACGCATGTTTGTGTAGAAATGATTGGGGAGACTGACGTTGCAGTAATGTACTTACTGGAACGATCAGAGTCCCATTCTTCTGTTGTGGAAGATGGTACAGACGCGATAGACGATCTGAAATGATATCCTGATGCGGCGAAAAACTGTCGTAAGGCAAGGTTTCCCAATCAGGAAAAACATCTACTGCATTTTGAGAAAACTGGTTAATTTCATTTTGCAGACGAAATGCCAATTGAGGCTCAGTAACAGCAATGATGATAGGTCCTTGATGCTGCTGCTCGATCTCAGCAATCGCGAGAGCAAGAGAAGAACCAGTAAGATTACCAACAGAGCGAGTATCATTCGCTTTGGTTGGTAACGAGAGAGACAGTAAATTTTTAATAGGCATCAGGATATTCAATTATTAAGTTAAGTTTCTTTCTTGTGCGCGAAGTTTTAATATTTTCTGTTGCTGGAAAAGTGCCGCTTTGATCAATAAGTCTTGATCGATATCACGGAGCAATTCATAAGCCATTTCGATGTTAAAACCGTTGTCAGTTTCAGTGCACTGCGTCACCGTAGCGTAGCAATAGATAGCTGAAGGCGGGTGTTCTAAAAACAACTTAACTTTGGCTTTTTGACCGATAGTTAATGCAGAGTCTGTTTGGTAAGTAAACTTACTTGCACCAAAGCTTAACGTTTTATGGCGATAATCAGCGTCATCTTGTTGAATTAACAAGTAAGAAAGAAGTAGGTTAAGTTTTTGATTTTGATTATTTAAATAGTTAGCTAGACGCTTTCCATCATCTTGTTTTAAAAAAGACAATTCGCTTTCAGACACATCGTCTAAGGCGCTGCATTCTTGAGCAACACGAAATGGAGCGGGGATTTCTCGCTCAAACGTTTCCATGTTTGGTAGTGAAGTATCAACAGCAAGTGGCTCTACATTGATGGTTAAATCATAGTGAACCGAAAAATATTCATCGTGCGACATAAGCGTCCCTCTATTTATTATTCATTAATTATGGCGAACTCACTGAGTATCAGCAAGTGTTTAATCTTTTTGAATGAGAGGAAGAAGTGTAAAAAAGGAATAAATACCAGTATTTTACGTGATAGACTATAGGATTATAGCTTGTATATGCGCGATTGAGAGAATTTATGTTTCATCCAGTATCAGTATTTATAGGATTACGGTATTTAAGAGGTCGTTCTGGCGATAGATTTAGTCGCTTTATCTCTTATATGTCCACAGCCGGTATCACCATAGGCGTGCTTTCTTTGGTGACAGTATTGTCTGTGATGAATGGTTTTGAAGGTCAATTAAAAGACCGTATTTTGGGTGTGTTACCGCAAGCGGTTATCTCTAGTACAGATAATCAAATTACGCCATTAGATGAAGAGCGTGAGTATGCAGCAAGTTTGCCTCATGTGACTCAAGTTACCCCCGTTGTACGTGGTGAAGCCATCATTCAAAGTGCTCGTGGATTAAGTGCGGGAATGTTGGTTGGTATTGATCCGAATGAATACGATCCTATCGCTTATGAATTAATTTCAGGAAACGTTCGCCAATTGGCCGCGGGAGAATACGGCATTTTCTTAGGTTCAAAATTAGCGCGAGAATTAAGCGTTCGTTATGGTGATACGGTTCGTATTATGGTGACTAATGCGAGTCAATATACACCGTTAGGACGTATTCCTAGTCAACGTAATTTCAAAGTTGTTGGGGTATTTAATACCGGTTCTGATGTTGATGGCCAGTTAATGGTTGCCAATATTCAAGATACCGCTCGTTTAATGAAGCTGAAAAAAGGCAACATAACGGGTTGGCGTTTGTTTTTTGAAGACCCATTTCAAGTGACTGAATTAGCGAAAATGCCATTAGAGCACGACATGACATGGAGTGATTGGCGTGATCAACGTGGTGAATTATTCCAAGCAGTAAAAATGGAAAAAAACATGATGGGATTGATGCTAGGGTTAATCGTCGCTATCGCTGCGTTTAATATTATCTCAGCGTTGATTATGGTTGTTATGGAGAAACAAGCGGAAGTTGCTATTTTAAAAACTCAAGGCATGACGAGCAATCAGGTGTTGGCGATCTTTATGGTTCAAGGTGCAAGCAGTGGTGTTATTGGAGCGATTGTTGGCGGTACGCTAGGAGCTCTTTTCGCTAGCAATATTAACGTTATTCTTTCTACTTTAGGATTGTCATTATTTACCGTAGGTGGCTCATTACCAGCAGAGGTTGAACCATTACAGGTCTGTGTAGTCATTATCCTAGCAATTTTATTAAGTTTATTAGCGACCGTATTCCCATCTTATCGAGCGGCAGTCGTACAACCAGCAGAGGCATTAAGATATGAGTAATCCATTATTAGTTTGTCAGGGTATTCGTAAGATTTACCAAGAAGGCACAATGGAAACTGAAGTGCTTAAAGGCGTGGACTTTCAGATTAATGAAAGTGAGCTAGTGGCGATTGTTGGGTCATCAGGCTCTGGTAAAAGTACATTGTTGCATATATTAGGTGCACTGGATGAACCAACGGCAGGTACAGTACATTTCCAAGAGAACGAACTGACTAAGTTGAGTGCAAATAAACAAGCGAAAATTCGTAATCAACACATTGGTTTTGTGTATCAATTTCATCATCTATTAGCTGATTTTAGTGCGTTAGAAAACGTAGCAATGCCGTTGTTAATCGGTGGTGTAAATAAGAAAGAAGCAACGAAGCGTGCCACTGAATTACTAGAGAAAGTAGGGTTAGCCCACCGCATTGAACACCGTCCGTCAGAGTTGTCTGGTGGTGAGCGTCAGCGTGTTGCGATTGCTAGAGCCTTGGTGAATAAACCCGCTCTAGTATTAGCGGATGAGCCAACAGGTAACTTAGATCATAAAACGGCATTAGATATTTATAATTTAATGCGCGAGCTTAACCAAGAGTCAGGCACGGCGTTTTTAGTTGTCACTCACGATAATGAATTAGCCGCAAAATTGGATAAGCAACTAAGTATGCAAGATGGTCGCTTTATTACAGAAACCGTACGTTCAAATTTAGCTCAAGAGATGGAGGCGTAATGTTTTCACCGCTTTCTCTTTTTATCGGTAGTCGTTTTGCACGGGCGAAGCAACGAAACAAAATGGTGTCCTTTATTTCGATTTCATCGACTTTAGGTATCGCGATTGGTGTAGCTGTCATTATCATTGGCTTATCTGCTATGAATGGCTTTGAGCGTGAGTTGCAAAATCGTGTTTTGTCAGTTATTCCACATGCAGAGCTTGAAGGTGTAAAAAAACCGGTGACTGATTGGCAATCTATGATGATCCAAGCTAAAAAACACCCAAAAGTTACTGGGGCGGCGCCTTATGTACGTTTTACTGCTTTATTAGAAAGAGGCAGTAAATTAAAAGCAGTAGAAGTAAGAGGTGTTGAACCTTTACTTGAAAATTCAGTATCTAAATTACCTGAGTATATTGATAAAACGGCTTGGAATGCGTTTGAAGCCAATAAACAAAGTGTGATTTTAGGTAAAGGGGTGGCGGACACGCTTAATGTAAAAGTTGGGGATTGGATAACAGCGATGATCCCTGATGAGAATGCGGATAGACAATTGCGTTCTCCAAAGCGTCAGCGTTTACAAGTGGTTGGTTTACTTTCTCTTGGTGGTCAAGTTGATCATGGCTTGGCGATTGTTCCTCTGAAAGATGCACAGCAATACATTAATTTAGGTGACAGTGTCACTGGTGTGTCATTGCAAGTGAGTAGTGTACTTAATGCTCAAGATATTGTGCGTGAAGTGGGAGGTACATTAAGTGAATACGTATATTTACGCAGTTGGATTCAAAAATATGGTTATCTGTATCGAGATATTCAATTAGTACGTTCTATCATGTACTTGGTAATGGTGCTTGTTATTGGCGTGGCGTGTTTTAATATCGTATCTACTCTAATGATGGCGGTGAAAGATCGTTCTGGTGATATTGCTATTCTTCGTACTATGGGGGCTAATGATGGCCTTATTAAACGTATATTTGTGTGTCAGGGGATTTTCTCTGGCGTGACAGGGAGCATTGCTGGTTCTGTTTTAGGATCGGTTGTCGCATTGAATTTAACCCCAATGATTAAAGCGCTTGAATCTCTTATTGGTCATCAGTTTTTATCTGGTGATATCTATTTTGTTGATTTTCTGCCGTCGCAATTGGTGTGGAGTGACGTGGCGATTGTCACTTGTACTGCGATCTTATTAAGTAGTATTGCTACTTGGTATCCTGCTCGTAGAGCGAGTCGATTACAACCCGCAGCTGTATTGAGTTCAAAATAAATATACAGTTTTAGTATTAGCAAAAAGCCCTTAGATATATTCTGAGGGCTTTTTTTATGTGATTTAAAAATTCCTAACTATACTTATAGGATATTTAAACTAGGTATATAAGCAATAAGGAACTGCATTATAGAATTTAGTTAATTCATATTGATAGAGGTTAGATATGGATATACATGATAATAATCGTATTTCAATGTATGTTATTGGAAATGATATTCCAATTAATTGTCAGGACCTTGATTTTATATATGTTAATAATTTAGATGAATTAACATTAGATTCCCCAGCAGTAATAATTTTAGCTTTAGAACCTAAAAAACAGAATCAAGCATTACTCTCTTTACATCAAGATTTTCCTCTCTGGAATAGCCAAGTCTATGTTTTACAAGAGAGTACATTGACTGAATACCTCTCTGATGGCATTTTTGACCCTTTAAAAATTACAGAACAATGGAAGCAGCACCAAAGTAAATTATCTTTAATAAAAGAAGAACCTAGCGATAAATTACTTGCGTGGTTATGGCTTGGATTGGATCGCAGGTTATTACCTTTGTGTCAAAGTGAGAAAAGAGAACTTTATTATTATCCATTATTACATTGTTATTTTGGTGAGGGCTATGAACCTTATCATTATTTTCAATTAGAGGAAAAAAGAGGGTATTTAGAAAAGCTTAATACCGTAGATAAAATAAGATTATGTTCATCTTGTCATAGCGGACATTTAAATTACATCGAGACTTGTCCTGACTGTAAGAGTACAAACATCGAAGAAATATTATCACTGCATTGTTTCACTTGTGGTCATGTGGGCAAAGAGCAACGATTTGTTAAACAAGATAAACTTCAGTGCCCAAATTGTTTTACTAAATTACGTCATATTGGTGTTGATTATGATAGACCGTTAGAGCGTTATCAATGTCGAGATTGCCAATTATCATTTTCTGAATCGGTAGTGAGAGTTCGATGTCTTTCTTGTTTCCATATGAACGAAACCAGTGAGTTAATAGCAAGGCCAATTAATCAATTTAAAGTCGGTGAGCAGGTTAAAGGCCTTATGATGTATGGTCGTCGACCGATAGAGCAAGCGCTCTCGCTTAACGGATTAATTGACCAAAATTCATTTCATAATTTGTTGGTATGGATAAATAAGTTAGCAATAAGGCATGAACAGCACCATTTATTATTAGGGGTTCAATTATCTGGAATTGATAGCTACTCAAAAGAGTTTGGTGAGATAAAGCGGATACAGTTAATCGATGAAATATCATCTCATTTTAATGGGTTACTGAGAGATACAGACATTTGCTGTCAATACAACTCAGAGCTGATGTTACTTCTTATGCCAATGACACCAAGAAGCTCACATAAAATTATTGAAGATAAAATCGCTAATATTGCCAGTGATATTGAGTCTGAACTGGTGACTCTTCATTTGTACATCTGGGAATTGCCTGATCCTTCATTGAATAATAGTGCTTCAGTATGGTTAGCTGATTTGCTTAAGGATATATGATGGCTGAATTTCAATATATTCTTTATTTAATAACCGGTACATTGACGACATATTGGGAGTTAATGTTAACTTTCTTGCCTATATTATTGCTTGTTGAAGTTCCTCTTTTATTGCTCATTTTTATTGGCATTTTACATTGGTCATGGGGAGCGAATGAAGTAAGAAAACATGCACATCCATCAATCAGTTTTATTGTTACTTGCTACGCAGAAGGTAAAGAGATAGAAAAAACCATTGTTACTTTGGTTGAGCAAATCTATCCAAACCACATTGAAATCTTAGTTGTAATTGATGGTGCAAAAGAGAATAAAGAGACGTATAGAACAGCCATTTCTTTGATTAAAAAATACAAAAATATTCCGAATAAAACCATTAAAATTCTTCCTAAATGGCAACGTGGTGGACGTGTATCGACTCTTAATGCTGGGCTATCAGAAGCAAAACATGAATTGGTTATCAATGTGGATGGAGATACCTCTTTTGATAACAACATGGCGCTTAAAATGGCACGAACATTTGCTAATCCCAATGTTATTGCTTGTGGAGGAGCGTTAAGGGTAAGAAATCGAGAGAGCAGTTTCTGGACAAAAATGCAGTCACTCGAATATATGATGTCGATGCAGAGCAGTAAAACAGGGATGGCAACATGGGGTTTATTGAATAATATTTCTGGAGCATTTGGTGGTTTTAGGCGTTCGGTATTGAAACAAGTTGGTGGCTGGAATACACATACAGCAGAAGATCTTGATTTAACGATTCGTTTAAAGCAGTACAAAAAACGATATCCAGGAACTCGACTTAACTTTTCTCCTAGAGCTATTGGGCATACCGATGTCCCTGATACATTTAAAGGTTTAATGAGCCAAAGATTACGTTGGGATGGCGATCTTCTGTTTGTGTATTTACGAAAACATAAACATGGATTACGCCCAAAATTGTATGGATGGGGAAGTTTTGGTTACACCTTAGTTTATGGTGTTTTACAAGCGGTATTATTGCCTGTATTAATGACACTGTTTAATTTTTATATATTTATATTTTATCCAACATCTGTGGTTCTCGCAGTGTTAAGCTGTTTATATGTCATTTATTTAGTATTTATTGCTACTACTTTTCTTATCTATCTCAGCTTGATTTCCGAACGAATCCAAGAAGACCGTGAAATGCTTTTATGGTTATTGATATATCCTTTCTATGCATTGTTTATGCGGTTTGTTACTGCATTTGCGATGATAAATGAAATTGTTAGACGAAGTCATGAGGAATCTAGCATGGCTCCATGGTGGGTACTCAAACGTGGTAAGAGGTTTTAACGATTATGGATGTTAAATTTCATTTAGAAAAAAAGAATAAACCGACCTCGAATAACGGTATGAAAGTGATGTATGGAATGGAGAAACGTGGTGCGTATCGTTTTAGATGGTATCTGATACTAGCTATTATTCTTAGTCCCATATTCTTTATGATTTACACCTTTGCAAAACAACATTTATTTACCGTAGCTCCTGGAATAATTACCACAGGGCCTGTGATCATCACAGCATCTCAAAATGGATCAGTAAAATTAATTGATGTGAAAGACAGTGAGTTTGTTCTTGAAGATCAATTGCTAATGGAGTTGGATGCGCCCATTTTAGAGCAAGAAATTGAATTTATAGAAAATGAATTAGAGCAATTAAACCAAGAACAAACGCAAAAAATTACAGAAGATTTTGGTCCATATATTAGTGCTATTGGGGCAGCAAAGCTGAATTTAAAAAAGATAACGAAAATCAAAGTTAATTATGACCAATATGCAAAAGAGGGAAAAGTCTCACAAGTGGATTACGCCGCAATTGTTGGTATTTATAACACTGCACAAAATAACCTCACTAACGCTTATATTGCATTGAATCAAGCTGAAATTGCACAAAAGCAACGCTTACTAGCTGGAGGTGTTGCTCAAGTTACTCGTGAATTAAACCAAGCATTAACAACGAAAAAAAATCAACTTGACGCATTGTCAATTAAAGCACCATATATGGGGTTGGTGATTGATATTAATGCATTAAAAGGACAACAAATTAGCATTGGTGATCCTCTGATCACAGTATCACCAGATGTTGCTCCTTATGTTATTAGTTATTTAGACCCTAAGCACATTGAAAAAGCAAAACTAGGTGCATTGGTAACGGTTAAACTTCCTAATGGTAAAAAAATAGAGGCGAGAGTGTCATCTGCTATTGGTCTAACGTCAAAACTTCCTATTCAGCTAGCAAAACCTTTTGAAGGAGCTAAAGCTTTACTTAAGGTTAAAATTACGTTTTTAGGTGGCTTATTAGAAAAAGAGTGGGTAGAAGGTATGCCCGTAGAGGTGTATTTTTAGTTTTTTCCTTAAGTTAGTGTAATTAATGAACAACATTAGTTTTTACCTATCAATACAATAACTAAAACTGATTAGTAATAAAGAGAAGTTGTTCTTATCATACAGAGATACTTTGCTGTGTATCGGATAAAAAAATAATGACAATTTCGGACAACAATACCATCGTAATTTTTGGCGCTTCGGGCGATCTTACTTATCGAAAGTTGATCCCGGCTTTATATCATTTGTATGCCAGTAACCAACTTCCTTCTACGTTTTCCATTTTAGGTGTAAGCCGAACTCAATATGATGACGAGTCATATAGAGAAAAAATGAAACAATCATTAAGAGAATTAGAGAAAACGGATCCTGAAATTTTAGATGCGTTTTGTCATCATTTGCATTACCAAGCACTGAACACATCAGACGTTGATGAATATTCAAAGTTGGTGTGTAAATTAGATCAACTTGCTGATAAATACCAATTAGAACAACAAAATACACTTTTTTACTTAGCAACACCGCCAAGTCTTTATGGCGTGATCCCATCATGCTTAGCTGCTCATGGATTAAATGATGAATCTAATGGCTGGAAACGTTTAATCATCGAAAAACCATTTGGTTATGATTTGGCGTCAGCATTAGAACTTGGTAAACAAATTCATCAGTATTTTGAAGAGCATCAGATATATCGTATTGACCATTATCTTGGTAAAGAAACGGTTCAAAATTTATTAGTACTGCGTTTTTCAAATGTGATGTTTGAACCTCTGTGGAACCGCAATTTTATTGATTATGTTGAGATCACAGGCTCTGAGTTTCTTGGAGTAGAAGAACGTGGTGGTTACTATGATGGCTCTGGTGCAATGCGCGATATGTTCCAAAATCATTTGCTACAAGTGTTAGCAATGGTTGGGATGGAATCTCCATCAGCAATTAATGCGGATTCGATGCGTGATGAGATTGCTAAAGTACTACAAAGTCTTCAACCACTGACAGAGCAAGATCTACGTAATAATCTTGTATTAGGTCAATATACGGAATCGGAAGTAAGAGGACAGTTTTTACCGAGCTACCGTGATGAACAGGGTGTTTCGGATGACTCTCGCACTGAAACTTATGTCGGTTTGAAAATGTTTATCAATAACTGGCGATGGAATGGGGTGCCATTTTATGTCCGTACGGGTAAGCGTCTTCCAACTCGTGTGACAGAAGTTGTTGTGCATTTTAAAAAGACACCACATCCTGCGTTTGCAGAAAATGCTCCTGAAAATAAATTAGTGATTCGCATTCAACCTGACGAAGGCATTCAAATGCGTTTCGGCTTGAAAGAGCCCGGTTCAGGCTTTAATGTGAAAGATGTATCAATGGACTTCCATTATCAATCACTGGCAGAGACACAAATGCTGACAGCCTATGAACGTTTGCTATTAGATGCGTTAAATGGTGATGCTACATTATTTGCACGAAGTGATGCAGTAAATGCATGTTGGAAGTTTGTTCAACCGATACTCGATTTTAAACAAGATCCACAAGCCTTATTTGGCTATGCATGTGGCACTTGGGGACCAAAAGAAGCCGATCAATTATTGGAACGTGATAATAGAAAGTGGCGTTTTCCTTGTAAGAACTTAACAGATACGGATTACTGTGAATTATGATTAACCATAAAATATTTGACACACCACAAGATGTAGTAAAAACGCTAGCTGATGAGCTAAAGCAATTGGGTGAACAAGGAAAACCTGTTCACATTTCATTATCTGGTGGTAGTACACCAAAGATGCTTTTTTCACTTTTAGCATCAGAGGCTTACGCTAAAAATATTCAATGGAATAATTTGCATTTTTGGTGGGGGGATGAGCGTTGTGTTTCTCCTACTGATCCCGAGAGTAATTACGGAGAAGCCAATGAGTTATTGTTCTCTCGTATCGATATTCCGTTAGAAAATATTCACCGCATTGAAGGGGAAAATGAACCTCTAGAAGAAGTGAATCGTTTCTCTAATGAAATGAGAAAATTCATTCCGTTAGAAAATGGGATCCCAGTTTTTGATTGGATTTTATTAGGCGTAGGAGCAGATGGTCATACTGCATCATTATTTCCTAATAAGACAGATTATAACGATACAAACTTAGCGGTTATTGCGACTCACCCAGAGTCAGGACAACAAAGAGTATCGAAGACAGCAAAAGTATTAGAAACAGCTAAACGTATTAGCTATCTAGTGTTAGGTAGTGGTAAAGCTGAAATTGTTCAAGAAATTCATACTAAACCAGCAAATGAATTGCCATATCCGGCAGCAAAAATTCACTCAACCTTGGGTGAAACTGAATGGTTTTTAGATATAGATGCAGCGGCTCGCATTATTAATAAATAGAAGTTTGAGCATAACGCAAATTTTTGGAGTAAAAGATATGAAAGGTGATATTGGCGTAATTGGTCTTGCAGTAATGGGCCAGAACCTAATTCTAAATATGAACGATCATGGTTATAAAGTGGTAGCACATAACCGAACTGCTGAAAAAGTAGATGAGTTCTTACAAGGTCCGGCAAAAGGGACAAATATTGTTGGTGCATATTCGCTTCAAGAGTTAGTCGACAAATTAGAATCACCACGCAAAATTATGTTAATGGTACGAGCAGGTGATGTTGTTGATTCATTTATCGATAAGTTGGTTCCTCTATTAGATAAAGGTGACATCATTATTGATGGTGGTAATACAAATTTCCCAGATACTAACCGTCGTGTTGCTGCATTAAAAGAGAAAGGTATCCACTTTATCGGTTCTGGTGTTTCTGGTGGTGAAGAAGGCGCACGCTTTGGTCCTTCGATTATGCCTGGCGGTTCACCAGAAGCATGGCCATTTGTTAAACCAATTTTCCAAGCCATCTCAGCAAAAACTGAAAATGATGAGCCTTGTTGTGATTGGGTTGGTAACGATGGTGCTGGCCACTTTGTAAAAATGGTTCATAACGGCATTGAATATGGCGATATGCAGCTTATCACAGAGGCATATCAGTTCATGAAAGATGGTCTTGGTATGACACACGATGAAATGCAATCTGTTTTTATTGAGTGGAATAAAACCGAACTAAATAGCTACTTAGTAGAAATCACTTCGGACATATTAGGTTATAAAGATACAGACGGTGAACCATTAGTAGAGAAAATCCTCGATACTGCCGGCCAAAAAGGCACTGGTAAGTGGACAGGAATTAATGCATTAGATATGGGGATCCCATTAACGCTAATTACAGAATCTGTATTTGCACGCTGTTTATCATCATTAAAAGATCAACGTGTAGAAGCAGAAGCGTTATTTGGTAAGAAAGAATCAATTGTTGAAGGTGATAAACAAGTTTGGATAGAAGCATTACGCCAAGCACTTTTAGCATCGAAAATCATCTCATACGCACAAGGCTTTATGTTGATGCGTGAAGCGTCAAACGAGAATGGTTGGGATCTAAATTACGGTAACGTGGCATTGATGTGGCGTGGTGGTTGTATTATCCGTTCTGCATTCTTAAGTAATATTCGTGATGCGTACGATATTGATCCTGAACTTTCCTTTTTAGGTTCAGATAGCTACTTCAAAGGTATTCTAGAAAATAGCATGTCAGCATGGCGAAAAGTAGCAGCAAAATCAATGGAAGTAGGTATTCCAATGCCATCAATGACATCAGCATTGACTTTCCTTGATGGTTATACAACAGCTCGTCTTCCTGCAAACTTGCTGCAAGCACAACGTGATTATTTCGGAGCTCATACTTACGAGCGTGTAGATAAACCAAAAGGTGAGTTTTTCCATACGAATTGGACAGGTAAAGGCGGTGATGTATCGTCGACAACGTATAACTCGTAGCTGTTATCTTTCATCGATAAAATAAAAAAGCCCCTAACTTGTGTGAGTTAGGGGCTTTTTATATCGAATTAATTTAACAGATTTTTTTTCGACGGTATTTTTTTAAACAGTAACCACTGATAAAGCTACATACTGCAATCGCGAGTGTGATGACCGGTGCCGCCATTAATGCCATGGTGATATATTTAGATAGTTTTTCAGGTAAAAATGATAATGAATAACCGAAACCGGTTAATAATAAAATCCAAATAATCGCGCTCATCCAAGCAAAATAATGGAAGCGAGACGCTTGCTGCATTCGAAGTCCCATCATCAATGGCAGAAGAGGGCGAACAACAGGAATAAAGCGAGCAACAAAAAGAGCAATTAATCCATGCTTAGTTAATAAAGAGTCAACTGTTTGTAATCTGTGTGCTGGAACAGCATTAATCCATTTCTGAATTGTTGGAAATTTATGTAACCAACGACCTTGTAGAAAAGCCAATTGGCTACCAATTGCCGCAGCCATGATTAGACCAGCAACAATCACTGGATAGCTAATTACATTTGCAGCTGCTAGAGAACCAGCAAGAATAACAACGCTATCACAAGGTAGTGGAGCCGCTGGAATAAAAGCACTTTCTAACCAAATAAATAGAATCAAACAAAAGTAGATCATCGTCATACTTGCTGGGTTTTGCAGAATTGTGAAATCTTGTTGCCATAAAGCCGTTAGAATCGAAATAAATGAATCAAACATCGCCATTCTCCAGACGAAAATTAAGCCGAAACTTGTTGTGACAGATAGGTCGAGAGTAAGGTAAGTGATAGATAAAGTCACTAAGAATTTTCACTGTCATAAAAAGTTCACATAAGGTAGATAAACTAGATGATTCAACAAGTTGGATCAACATTTCCTTACAAATGTGCGTAAATTGTTACTAATAGATGGTAGGCTTATATTTTTGGTGAAGCAATAGAGGCACTTATCGAAAATTAATTATGTTTATATATTTGTTTTTAGGAATAAAATTAATGACAATTATTATATGTAATGCAATGTTGCATATAATATCAAAAAATATATTTTTATATAAACATTGCTAGCCCCTTAAGTTGTTGTATTTAATGGCTTTTGTTGTATTGGTAATTATTCTTCAACTGTTCCCTCTAATTCAAACAATATAATTAACTAAGTAATTACGTATAATTTGATTGATTATTCGTATGGAGTATATTTCTCTCACCTAACTAAACCAATTAATCAAATCAATAATAATAGATTTATTGTTAGTTAGATTTTGTTTCATATAACCATGTTTACTTCAAATTAATGAAGAGAGCATTAAGTAGTGTTAATCATTAACTACCGGAAATAAAAAGATGAAAAAAATATATTTAGCTGCGTTTGTATTTGGTGTTTTTTCTGTATCGTCTTCAGCTGAAATGATGCCTTATGTTGGGGGAAATATTGGTATTGGTGGTATTACTTCACCAGATGCTGATATTGACAATATGAACTATTCTCAAGAATCAGGAAAGTTGGCTTGGAGCTTGAATACTGGTCTATTATTTAACTCAGAAATGAATAATAAATTTCAATACGGTGCAGAAGTGAGTTATTCGACTTATGCAACAAATGAAAATCGTTTTGAAAATTTGAAGTTTGACTATGATGGCTACAACATTGCTGCATTAGGTGTAGCAAAGTACAACTTCAATAATAAGTGGAGTATTTTTGGTAAAGCGGGTGCAGCTTATACAGTTCAAGAGCTAACAAGTAATGTAAACGTTTTTAATAAAAAAGAATCGAAAGTATTGCCAAAAATCGGTTTAGGTGCATCGTATAACATTACAGATAACTTTGCGATTAACGCTAGCTTCGAGCATATCTTTGGTGATGACTTAGCCGAGTTTACGAATAAACCAAATAACCATCAATTGTCGGACTACACAAATGTAGGATCGGTAAGTACCATGTATATTGGTATGGGTTATTCATTCTAATTATTTATAGTCTTATTTTTTAAGTTTAGATTCTACCTTGTAAATAAGACGTAAACTAATTAACAATGAAGTAGGGTATTGCCTATTTCTGTTATGAAATAGGCTGCTCTATATTTGCTCAAAAATTAAGTATAAACAGCATTTCTGTATTACGTTTGTTTTTTTTGTGTTTATACTTTGTTTTTTATTGGTTTTGGTTTTGAACAAAGTTAACGAATATAGATAAGTTGGTCTCAATATATTGACAATAAAGATGAATAGGTTTATTTATGACTTGTATTTAATTCGATAACTGTTAAGTCAGGATGATATGGTTTTTAAACTCAATGAAATCTATTGGGATCCAGCAACAAAAAAATTGTACGATACGCTAGAAGATGCAGTTAATGGTAATAACGAATATGGTTCAACAACGCCTTTAGTTTCTGCAATTCTGACTTTGTTAATAAAAGAACATCCTTCTATTTGTAAAAATGAACATATTAAAGATGCTCTTTGGGGAACTCAGTGGATATCAAATGAAAGCATTCCTCAGTTAATTAAAAGAACAAGAGTATCAATAAAAGATACGAATAGACATGTTATCGAAAATGTAAAAGGCAATGGTTATAAAATAAACAATGTAGAAGAGATTAGAATAAATTCAAATAGCATACAATGCACAGAGAAAAAAACGTCACATTCTAAACTAAAAGAAACATCTATTTTTTTATTTTCAATCATCATTTTCATTTTATCTAGTTCAGCATTAATCTTTTGTATAGAAAAACATGTGTTTTACGATCTAATTCCTTTAGAAGAGATAAAAAAAGTCAAAGATTTTGATTTAATTAAAATCTCTGAAGATAAATTTTTAATTAAGACTAAAGACCAAGAGTGCGAATTGAACCTTAAAAATAAAATTGCTCGATGTAAAATATGAAAAGTCAAATATCGAAAACATTAATTGTTTTTTCTGTAATTAATTTACTCATAATAATAATATGGCATAAATTTTATCGAGTAGATTTAGTTGGTACAATAACAATAAATGAAAAACAAGTTAACTATGTAAAGTATGAAAAATATTTAGATTCTGTCAATGTAGTTAATACTAAGTATAGTGATGATATAGCTGTTCCTGCAACAAGTAGCGCAACAAAGTATTTTGTCGATTATAATTTATCTCAAGGTAAATTATATGCATACGATGGAACGAATTATTATATTTTAAATATATATTCATTAGGTGATTCTTGTTTTGTAACTCTTCCAGCTGGAAGTGGTAGTCTCAAAAAAATTGGTTTTTCTTGCAAATACAATAATTAATTTATTATCAATAATTTGATTGTTATTTATAGAGTGTGTTTAGGGTACATAATTGAATTCAACAATTTCTTTCTTATATCAACCAAAAGTACAAAATGGAAGTATTATTAGTGTTGAAGCTTTATTAAGAGTTCCTGGTGTTACAAATATTGAGAGCTACGTTTCAATGGTAACAAATAAACCTTTGTTTGATTATACAATAATAAGGAAAGTATTATCAGATAGAAGGGAATATCACGAAAACATTGGTTGCTCCTTCCCTGTGTCTATAAATATTTCGATACAGAGTTTAGAATCAGATTATTTTATTGATAAAACATCTAAGTTGCTGAAAAATGAACAAAATGTAACGTTGGAGATAACTGAAAATGACAGTTATTTATCTTTAGAACGTGTTAAAGAATCGATGGGAATACTTAAATCATTAGGTGTTAAGTTTTCTTTAGATGATTTTGGAAAAGGCTTTTCAGATATTGAACAAGTATTGTCATTAGATCTTGATGAAATTAAAGTAGATGGATCTTTAGTTAATGATATTGAAAACAATTTTTATAAGTTTAGACATTTAAAATATACATTAGACGAATTAGAAGATATCAGTAATTTTAATATTGTTATTGAGCGAGTTGAGAATAAAAAACAAGTTAACTTAATTGAATCTCTTGGAAAAAAAGTATCATACCAAGGATATTATTTTTATAAACCAATGAATTTGTTTGACTTAACAATCGCGACACCGGAACCTCATAAAGAAGAAAAACATGAACCTAAGTTATTGTTAGAAAAATTGATTTATGAATTGATCAAAACCGATAATGATAATGAGTGCGCACAGATAGTTAATGATATTCACTCTGTAGATATATTTAATAATCTTGGTTCTAAGGTTTGTGATAGTTTAACTATAAAAGAAGTAAAAAAAAGTATACTGAAAAAATACAATAAGATAGCGCTTAACCCGAATAGTCCTGAAAATTTGTTTTTCAAATCCTATCTTAATTGTATGAGTCGCTTAGTTATAATTCGAGATTCTGAAGGTAATGCTTTGTTCAATAATCAAGCCCATATTAATTTTATGAATGTGGACTTAGTAGGGATGCCTCTAGAAAGCATTTATGAAAAATTTGAACAATACGAAGGTTGTATAGCAATAGATAAGGAGTTAATTGAATCAAAATCCAACTTCTTAGCGGTAAGAGAAGTTGTCGACTTTGATGGTCAAACTAAATCGTATTATACGTTTAGGCAGAAAATTAATCATTATGGAAAAACACTAATAATTACTATTGTTTATGATGAAGATGACAGGGATTCGTTTCCTAGAGATGCCTTAACAGATTGCTTTGATAGAACCATCCTGAACAGTTATTACATGAATCAATTTAACATGGTTGCTTTCATTGATATGGATGGGTTTAAAAAGGTTAATGACAACTTCAGTCATAAGCTAGGTGATGACTGCTTAAGCAAATTTGTTATGTATTTAAAACATGAATTAAGAAAAGAAGATCTTATCATTAGATATGGTGGTGATGAATTCTTGATTTTTACTCAATGGGATGACCGACATACATTTGAAAGTCGCTTAAATCTGATAAGAAATAAAGTCGAAAAGCTGTTTAAATCAAACAACATAGACTTGTCATTTTCATATGGCATTGAAGATTTATCAAAAGGTATGGAAATTGCGATTAATTGTGCGGATGAAAAAATGTATGCTGATAAAAGCAGAAAATTACAGTGAGTTCTACTAGGTATAAAGCATTAAGATTAAAAAGAATCGGCATTGTAGTGATGCTATCGTTTGTTTATATGAGTGTTGGATATTTTATTTTTGAATTAAGTAATAACCTTACTGAAGAAAGAAATAAGACGAATATGCGACACTTATTAAAGAAATATGAAAGTGAAATTTTAATAAAAGTAAATGAATACTTAACTTTATCAAAGGTTTATAAGTATATGCTTTTTAAGAATGATTCTTTTATATCAAAAAACGACTTCACTTCAATATCTAAGAACTTAATCGAAAAAAATAAGGTGATTAAGAGTTTACAATTAGCTCCTAATGGCACTGTAAAATATGCATATCCTGAGAAAGGAAATGAAAATGTGTATATTGATTTGTTTTCTGATAAAAAAAGAAGGGGAGATGCTATTTATGCCAGGGATAATAGAGTAAGTATTATGTCTGAGCCACTTGAGTTATTTCAAGGTGGAATTGGGCTAATAATTAGAACACCTATTTTTGTCGGCAAAGATTTTAATACTTTTTGGGGTTTTAGTATCGTAATACTTAAGGTTAATGATTTCTTAAATACTTTATCATTACCTGAATTATGTGATGGTGGATACAACTACAAACTGAGTGTTATACAAAAAAATAGTAGTAATAAAATAGTTGTCAGTGAATCATCATCTGCTGATTTGGTAAATACGGTTGAACATCAATTTAGTGTATTAAATCAGAATTGGCTAATATCAGTTGGCTCTCCGGATGATTGGATTGATGAGCTTGAATATAAATACAAAATTTATATTTTAGTTTTCTTTGTTTTTGCTTTATCGCTCATAACCTATATGTTTAATAGTTTATTGATAAAAAAAGAAAAGATGTATGAATTGTCTTATGTTGATTCATTAACAGGCCTTTATAATCGAAGGGCTTTTGATAAAGATGCTAAAAAGAGTTTCAAAAGTTCAATCTTATTTTTCTGTGATTTGAATGGTTTTAAAAAGGTCAATGACATTTATGGCCATGAAATCGGAGACCAACTACTCATTGAAGTATCTAAAAGGATGCGCTCTTTTATAGGAAGTAAAGGAAGCGTATATAGATTGGGTGGTGATGAATTCTCAATACTCTTAAACAAAAATGATAATGTTGATATCGATTTATTTATTAATGATCTATTTGAAATAATATCTAAGTCTCTGTCACTTAGTGATTTTGTAATAAATATAGGCATTAGTACAGGTTACAGTGCTTATCCAGTTGATGGATTAATTCTAGAGGATTTAATCCGTATAGCTGATAAAAGAATGTATAAAGCAAAGTTTCATTTTAAAAATAGAAATAAAGTATAAATCTAAAATTCTGTTTCTTATTTATTTTATATAGATAGTCATTTCCTTTTTTGGGAATGACTATTTTTTATCAAACGTTAATACCAATTATTTTGGTTTGCTGCACAAATGGTTATTTTATGAAGATGGAAAGTTCAGTGTCTATTCCTGTTTATGTTATTGGTGAATCTAAATCTGTATATGGAAGTGACATTAATATAATTCATGTAAAGAGTGCTGATGCGCTTTTATTACACGAGCCAGCTATTTGTATTGTGTCATTACCACCAGAAGAACAAGATAGAACATTAGAATATCTGCATTCTAAATTACAGTTATGGAATTGGCATATATATGTATTAAAAGCGAGTAAGTTAAGCTCTCATCTTTCGGATGGAATATGGACACCGACTAATGTGGCAGAGCAGTGGATGCTACATAAAGCGAAGTTAGCTCTGATAAAAGAAGAACCCCTGGATAAACTTCTTGCTTGGCTTTGGTTAGGTACAGAAAGGTGTTTAAAACCATTGTGTGATAGCAGTAAACAAGAACTTTATCACTACCCACTGATTACTGCGTACATTGGATATAAAAATGCATCCAATAATTATCTCCAATTAGAAACTAAAAGAGGATTTCTAAAGAAAGAGTATACAGTGGATCGAGTTCGATTATGTCCATCTTGCAATAGCGGTCATCAAAACTATATTGAAACATGTCCATCATGTAAGAGTGTCGATATAGAAGAGATAGTTTCACTACATTGTTTTACTTGTGGGCATGTAGGGAAACAAGATCACTTTATGCAACGTGGGAAATTAGAGTGTCCTACTTGTTTAACCCAATTGCGTCATATTGGGGTGGATTACGACAGACCGCTTGAAAGCTATAAGTGTTTGGATTGTGATTATAGTTTTTCAGAATCGGTTGCTCGTGTTCGTTGTTTGTCTTGTACCGACAGTAATGAGATTGATGATTTAATCACCCGTCATATAAGTACGTATAAAGCAGGCGATCAGGTTAAAAATTTAATGATGTATGGACATCAATCTTTTCATCAAGAGCTAACACTAAAAGGGCTCATTGATGAGGATTCTTTTGATAATTTGCTTGTATGGATAAATAAATTGGCAATCCGTCACCAGCATTCACATATCTTATTAGGGATAAAGCTCGCGGGCATTGAAGAATATTCTGCTCAATTTGGGGAAACGAAATTGATGCAGTTGATTGATCAAATATCAAATGATCTTAACTCGATACTGCGTGATACCGATATTTGCTGTCAGTATCGATCAGATATGATCCTATTATTGATGCCAATGACACCAATTGATTCATTACCAGTTTTACAAAAGAAAATTGAACTCATTGCTGAAAAAATCGAATCAGAGTTAGTGCTTCTGAATGTTCATATATGGTCTTTGCCTAATGTATCCCTTCAGGATGATGCTGCAAAGTGGTTAGTTGATGAGCTTGGTACTATTGAGTAATGAGTGAATTTGAATACATTTTTTATTCAATAATAGGGATGATAAGTGAAGATACAGAATTAATATTTATATTATTTCCAATCATGATCTTAATCGAAATGCCTCTATTTATTTTAGTTGCGAGTGGTGTTTTGCGTTGGTCTGTTAATTTATCAGAACTAGAAGCAACATCATGTCCTTCAATTAGTTTTATTATTACTTGTTATGGAGAAGGGGAAGCCATTAGTGAAACGATCGATACACTTGTTGAGCAGGTTTATCCGAATAAGATAGAGATTTTAGTTGTAGTGGATGGCGCCAAGCAAAATGCAGAGACTTATCAAGCAGCCTTATACGGTGCTAAAAAACATCAACATAAACAAATGCGAACAGTTAAAGTCATTGCTAAATGGCAAAGAGGTGGCCGTGTATCTACATTAAATGCTGGTTTATCGGAAGCAAAAAATGATTTAGTCATTAATGTTGATGGAGATACTTCATTTGACAACAACATGGCATGGGAAATGGCTAAACAGTTTTCAGATCCAAATGTTTTAGCTTCTGGAGGGGCACTTCGAGTTCGAAATTGGGATGCTAATTTATTAACTAGAATGCAATCTCTTGAATATATGATGTCCATGCAGACGGGTAAAACTGGAATGAGCAATTGGGGAGTCTTAAATAATATTTCCGGTGCTTTTGGTGCATTTCGGATTGAAGTGATTAAACGAGTTGGTGGTTGGGATACCCATACGGCTGAAGATCTCGATTTAACCATGCGGCTAAAACAATATAAAGGACGACACCCAAATAGTCGTTTGGCATTTACTCCTCATTCGGTTGGGCATACAGATGCGCCTGATACGTTAAAAATATTGTTAATGCAGCGATTACGATGGGATGGTGATTTACTTTTTCTCTTTTTAAGAAAGCATAAGCAGGGGTTAAGTCCGAGCTTGTTAGGCTGGGGTAACTTTGTTTATACATTAGTTTACGGTGTAATTCAAAACGTGGTTCTACCATTATTAATGGCATTATTTAGTTTATACGTTTGTTTAAGTTATCCAATTACATTTGTACTATCAATGCTTTTGTTTATTTATCTAATATACATAATATTTATTGTGTTAACTTTTTCAATTTATATTGGTCTTGTTTCAGAAAGACCTAAAGAAGATATTAAATTATCAATATGGTTACCTCTATATCCTATATATGCTTTTTTTATGAGGTTAATAACTGCATTTTCAATGGTAAATGAAATAACAAGAAGAAGTCATGAGGAGTCGAGTATGGCGCCTTGGTGGGTACTTAAACGTGGAAAAAGATTTTAAATATTATGAAAGTAAAATTTCACTTAGAAAAAGATAAACAGCCAACATCTGATAATGGAATGAAAATAATATATGGGAGTGCTAAGAGAGGTGGATATCGATTTCGATGGTATTGTATTTTAGCATTAGTGTTAAGTCCTATATTAATAATGGCATACGTTTTTTTTCAACAATATATACTTACTTTAGCACCAGGTGTCATAACAACAAACCCAGTTATGATAACTGCACCTCAAGATAGCGTGGTTACTGCTATAAATGTCAAAGAAGGTGATGAAATTACACATGAACGAAATATTTTAGAGTTAAATGACACCGTGTTAGATTCAGATATTCAATTTATTAAAACTGAATTAACTAATTTAAATAAAAGAAAATCCAAAGCACTGTATGATCTAAAACCTTATTTGTCAGCTATTGTAAATGCGAAAGATAATTTAGAAAGTATAAAGAAAATAAAACTTAATTATGACAAGTTCATTAAAGAAGGGAAAGTATCACAAGTTGATTATGCCAATATCATCGGTATGTACAATAGTGCGCAAAATACGTTAACTAGTGCGGACATAGGATACCAAAAGGCACTATTAGATAGTGTGCAAGTTGAACTAGCTGGTGGTATTGCTCAAGTAGTTCGTTCATTAAATCAAGAGTTAGTTACTAAGTTAAGTCAGAAAAAACTACTAAGTATTCATTCTCCATATGACGGAAATATCATAGAAATTAATACGGTAGTAGGGCAAAGAATAAAAAAGGGTGATGTATTAGCGACGATTGCATCTAAGGCTGATCCATTTGTCATAGCGTACTTAGAACCTAAATTTATTGAAAAGGCGAAAGAAGGTAGTGTCGTTACCGTCATACTTCCAAATCGTGAAAGACTAAAGGGTAACGTATCTTTAGCTATCGAAACCACAACTAAGTTACCTGCTCAGTTGGCCAAACCGTTTGAGGGGCCAAAATCATTGTTAAAAGTTAAAGTGACATTAAGAAAAAAAATAACTAAAGAACAATGGGTTGAGGGTATGCCTGTACAAGTTTCTTTTTAAAATTATTATAATGGAGGTTGTAAATGAAAGTCGATTATATTTATTTAACAAACAAAATATTAGACTCGTGTGAAATTTTAAGGTTTGCTATTGAGAAAGATAATGAGTTATATAAAAATAACAAAGATATCATAATAAAATTAATAAGCCTTAATGACTGGCTTATTAGTGAATTATCAAACTCTAATCTTAAAAATGAACAGCGTGAGTTAATGCTGCAAAATTGTTTAACACTTAGTGAAATACTAAAAAAGTTAGATTAGTTCTATAAAATAAAAACACTTACTATTATAAATTAGGATTCTAATGTTCTATTAGGATTATGGACGCGTGTAATATGAAAAATATCTCATTAAGAAATAAAATTCTATTTCTTGTGGCATTTAATGCAACAGGTTTATTTGTGGCCCTTAATATTATTTATATGAATTATGTAGATAATGATAAGACTGAACAGTTCTTATTTAGACAGGTCATTCAGTCATCTGAAATCTTTGATAATTTTGAAAAGAAATTAATTTCACTAAGAAGAACCGATTTAGCTCTGATTTCTATCAGATTTGAAGATGAAGAAGAAGTGAAATTAAGAGATAAATTAATTTATGATATTAATTCACTTTTAAATTCTTATAGTGAGTTTGATTTAGATGTAATAAAAAAGGAAAAAACTCAACTAGCCACATTAAACAATGAGATTAATGCGTATGTTAATTACATCAATGATATTAGAGAGCGTCGTCTTTCTGAACCAAGAGCCAAGCTAGTAGCTGATAGTTTAGATGTTTATGAGGAAATTAATAATAATATTAGTTACTTATCTAATAAAATAAATATTTTCCTTGAAGAATACAGACAGACCTCTAAGCAAGAACGATTGAACACGCTGTATTTTGCAATCTTTGTTATTGTATCCATAACACTGGTATCAATTTTAAGTGGTTTGTACATCTCAAAAGATTTAAATCGACGTATCGCATTAATTAACTCATCATTAGAGCAATTTATTTCGTTGGATTTAAGAAGTGGGAAAGTGTGTGCCTTTATAGATAGTCATGATTTTATCAATGATGAAATCGGTAGCATTATGATGTCTATTCGTTCGTTCCGACTGAAAA
Source organism: Aliivibrio fischeri (assembly GCF_009727955.1). Taxonomy (GTDB): domain Bacteria; phylum Pseudomonadota; class Gammaproteobacteria; order Enterobacterales; family Vibrionaceae; genus Aliivibrio; species Aliivibrio fischeri_A. The sequence continues at coordinate 39,065 of NZ_WOBR01000011.1, forward strand.
TTGTTACCGTAATTAATGCAGTTAAAGAGAGTATTGACGTTAGCAACGATGCATTTAGTTTGATGAATGAGCAGTCTAAAGAAAATGAAAAAGCGATTGTTCAGCAGCTTAATTCTGTTGATATGTTAGCGACTGCAATCAATGAAATGCAATGTGCTTCAAGTGAAATTACAAATAATATCAATAACTCTGCGAATTTTACTTCTGACGCATCTAAAGAGTGTAATCAAACTAAGCAAATGGTTTCCAATACCTCTGAAGTTATTAATCTCGCCTCAAGTGAGATTGATGAATGTAATGCCTTAATTGCGGAATTACGTAATGACAGTAACAAGATCTCAAGTGTTTTAGATATGATCAGTAACATAGCAGATCAAACAAACTTGTTAGCTCTAAACGCTGCAATTGAAGCGGCAAGGGCTGGGGAGCAAGGAAGAGGTTTTGCTGTAGTTGCTGATGAAGTTCGTGTATTAGCACAGAAAACACAACACTCTACAATTGAGATTAATAACATCATTTCAAACTTACAGGCTAAAACTCATGATGTAAGCGAAAAGATGGAATTGAGTCAGACGACAATTAAAGAGTGTGTAGAACAATCGACAATATCTCGAAATAATATTGAAATTGTAGATAACAACTTAAACTCAATTTCAGATATGAGTCATCAAATATCAACAGCAAGTGAAGAGCAGAGTTGCGTTATTGAGGAAATTAACGGTAATGCAATTAATGTCAGAGATATGTCTCAAGTGTGTATGGACGTTTCTAGTGTGATTTCTGAACAAGTTAAGAACATGAATAAGAGCATTTCTAATTTGTCGAAAAACGTAGAGCAGTTTAAATTATAGTGATGAAACTAAAGCTATAAGGCGTGGTGCCTTATAGCTTTTTTAGTTACCGATCTATTTATCCAATAAAACTAATATAAGCTTGTAAGATAATTAAGTTCGTAATATCAATGAAGAATGCACCTACAATTGGAACTACCATGAAAGCTTGAGGTGACGGTCCAAAGCGAGATACTAAAGAACCCATGTTCATTACCGCTGTTGGCGTAGCTCCAAGTCCAAATCCACAATGTCCGCCAACCATGACTGCAGCATCATAATTTGACCCCATGACTCTAAAAGTAATGAAATAAGAGAACAGGGCTAAAACAATCGTTTGAATCGTTAAGATAATTAAAAATGGAATCGCAAGATCAAAGATATTCCATAGTTTTAGACTCATTAACGCCATTGCTAAAAATAGTGATAGTGAAACGGTTCCAAGGATATCTACGGTTTCGTTATCAATCTTCTTAACTTTCGTTACTTCACAAATATTAGTAATGAAAACACCAATAAATAATGCATAAACAAAATCAGGAATTTTAAGCCAAGCAATATCGAAACTGTTTACGAAATTACTTAAATGCTTAGAGCCAGTAACACAGATAAGCAAGATGAATAAGATTTCAATGACCTTTTTGGCTGTCACTTTGTCTTCTTCACGTTCGTTATAGGTAATTAGCTCAGGAAAACGGTCATGAGTATTTGTACCTGCGCCGTATTCAGATTCTAATTTATGTTTTTGAATTAATCGTTGTGCGATAGGGCTACCAATTAAACCACCCATAATTAGACCAAACGTTGCTGACGCCATCGCAAGTTCAAGTGTGTTTAATTGATAAGCATCAGCAAAGGTTTGTGACCAAGCTGCACCCGTACCGTGCCCGCCAGATAAAGTAATAGAACCTGCGATTAAACCTAGCAGTGGATCTAAACCCATAGCAGAAGCAAGCCCAACGCCAACGGCATTTTGTATGATGATATAAAATGAAGCGACGGCTAAAAATAGGAAAACTTTAGTGCCACCCTTAAGCAATTGAGTGTAATTTGCTGCAAGCCCAACGGTACTAAAAAACATTAGCATGAAGGTGTTTTGAAGAGGCAGAGAAAACTCAAGGCTAATTCCTTGGAAGTGCAAAGCCGTAATTGCAAAAGCAACAATTAATCCACCGACAATAGGTTCAGGGATATTATATTTTTTGAATAGGTCAATTTTTGAGTTGATGAAATGACCCAGAAAAAGCACAGCGATAGCTATTAGAAATGATTCTAACGCGCCGATTGATAGTGAGTTTGTCATAATAGCTCGAAATAAATATATCAAACCAAGAGGTGTGACGGGAAAGATCGAGATTATGCCAAGTTATTGATAATGTCACTATAAATATTCACTGTCATAAAAAGTTCATAATTCAAATGGGGGAATAATGAACGATTTATGACAAGAAAAAATAGCGTTAGATTCTATCTGGACGGTTCGGTTTGTATGGTTTGTATAAACACAATGACATGACAATACCAAAGCAAATACCTTGGGTTATCATTGCTGTACCACCATAACTGAAAAATGGAAGTGGACTGCCCATTACAGGAAGTAAACCACTGACCATGCCCATATTAATGAAAGCATACAAGAAGAAGCTTAATGCAAAGGTACTACTCACCAAACGAGTAAAGGTACTTTCACTTTGATAAGCTAACCAAATTACACGTCCGGTGATGAATAAATACAGTGATAACAGTAGAGCACAGCCGAAAAATCCCCATTCTTCAGCATAGGTAGAAAAAATGAAGTCAGTGTGGCTTTCAGGAATAAAACCCAGATGTCCTTGTGTCGCATTCATCCAACCTTTACCACGTATCCCGCCAGAGCCAATAGCAATTAAAGATTGAATAATTTGGTAACCAGCTCCAAGGGGATCCGACTCAGGGTCAAGAAACTGAGTAACACGCTTTTTCTGATACGCTTCCATAACGAATATCCATAAAAGCGGGACGGCAGTCGCTACGGTTGCTAGAAAAGAGCCGATGATTTTCCAACTCATACCGGCAAAATACAGAACAAATAGGGCATAGATAACAGTAAAAATTGCCCCATCAAGGTCAGGTTGAATAAAAATTAAACCTGCAGGCACAGCAGTAACAAGCAAACAAATTCCAATTTTTTTTAAATCAGGACGTGTGGCTTCCGCTGCTAATATCCAAGCAACCATGAGAGGTATTGCAACTTTAACTAATTCTGAGGGTTGAAATCGAATTGGTCCTATTACCAACCAGCGTTGTGAGCCGTTAGTACTATCACCAGCAATAATTACCCCAATGAGAAGAACAACAGCTAGCCCATATAGAAAAGGTGCTGAGCGTTGATAATGCATAGGGGATATGCCTGACATTACGACAATACAACCAATGGCGATCATAGCTCGTACTAAGTGACGCTCTAACATAGGTTCACTAAAACCACTTGCGCTCCAAACGGTTAAAGAGCCAAGTACAATTAATACTAAAATTGCAGCAAGTAAAGCGTAGTCGATTCGTGGTTTGTAGTCATACATAATGTTAATTCATCAGACAGAGTGAAAAGGCACTGTGTTTGCGGTGTTGATAAGGAGGACTAAATTAACCTCTTTATAAATAAATGCAATATATTAATGTCGTAATGAAAGGGATAACCCAACATTTCTCTTAATGGTGGGTTATTTTATGCAGTTAGGAGACAAAAATAAGTAAAGCATTATTGGTTAGAAATCTTCAGGGCACGAGAATTCAACCGTCTCATGGGTTATCGGGTGTTTGAATTTTAAATATCCAGCATGTAAATGCAGTCTGTTTGCTTTAAAGCCATACAGATCATCACCAACAATCGGGGTATTTAATCCCGCTTGATGAGCACAATGAACACGCAACTGATGAGTTCGGCCCGTGTGTGGGTAAAGATGCACTTTGGTTCGTTTACCTACTTGATCGATGACTTGGTAGTGTGTTTCTGCTTTACGGCCACTTTTATGACAGACCATTTGGCGAGGGCGATCTTCCATATCACCGGTTAACGGTAAGTTAATTGTTCCACTTTCGGTATCAATATTACCTTCAAGTAGTGCTGTATAACGTTTTTCAACCGTACGTTCGATAAATTGTTTCTGAACCTGTTTATTCGATTCGGCAGTCAATGTAAGAACCAATAAACCTGAGGTCGACATATCTAAACGATGAACAATTAGTGGACCTGTTGCATTAGGATAACGGGCTTGAATGCGTGCATGAACAGAATCTGAAATGTATTTCCCTGATACGGATAAAAACTCGGCGGGTTTATTGACGACAACAAGCGTATCGTCTTCATATACGATTTCTAGCTCTTTACCATAAGACGGTGTTTGTTCTAATGGGCTGTCGTCGATGCTGATTCCTTCAAGCATGTGCTCTAGAATTTCAAAGCATTTACTTTGGCATACAGGATATAAGTTTTTATGCTGACGAATTTGGTCATAAGGCGATGCTCCCCACCAAAATTCCCCTAGCGCTAAAGGTGTATAACCCAATGTAAATGCAGCTTGTAGAAGCTTAGGGCAGTTTTGCTCACTTGAATTGGCAATAGGTTCTTGTTTCAGTTGGTCTGAATCACTGTGTTTAAATAATTCGAATAGGCTTTTGGTTACGCCATTAGAATTGAGAAATTGCGTTGTTTTCAATGTATCAACATGAAGTTGTTGTACTAAATTATCATACGCTAATTTCGCTTGTGAAATGCGAGACTCATTTTCGTTGTATTGAGTAGAGAGCGTCAAAAGCGTGTTTTGCCAATCTTGCTTTAATTGTTTAAATGCGCTTTTTTCTCGGCTACTTTGATTACCTAGCTCAGAAATAAGAGTGCGTAAATCATCAGGATCCAGAGGAGATAAGGAATTAGATTCTGCCTCAACGCGCTGCAGTTTACGTTGCTTTTTAGCGTCAGCCATAGCCTGTTGAAACAGGGTTATTTCGTGTTCCGCTTGCTGTTGGTTAACGGACAGTTTTTCTTTTAGCTCAATAAACTCTGGGTCATTTTCTAATTTCTGAATATGACTTTTTAGATGTTGTAACTCTGTTCTTTGCTGAGAACAAAGAGAATCGTGATTTGTTTTATCAAAAATAGCATCAACAAAAAAATCAGGACAGTGATCTAATTCAGGTTGCTTTTCTGCATCTTGAGTGGCAAAAGAAGCAAGATAACCAATTTCGTCTTGTTGGTTTTTAACGACCAATACGCCAAACATTTTCCCGTTAACGCTACAGCCGTGTTGCCACTCATTTTGAGTATATAAATAGTGTTGCAGATCATCCATTGCTAATTTTGCTAATGGATGAGGCGCATAATAATACGGGAACGTAAAGTGTTGAGGCAGAGCAATACCGTCAATATCATCGGATAAACGAATAAATTTGTGGGTTAATTTATTGTTACACATAACATTAAAATTCCGCTTCGACATTAAATTCCATCGGTTCTTTAGTGATAGGATGAGTTAATGACAAATAGCCTGCATGTAGGTGCAAGCGATTTGCTTTTTTTCCATATAAACCATCACCGGTGATTGGCATATTTAAACCAAGATAATGAGCACAATGCACTCTAAGTTGATGAGTTCGACCTGTTTTCGGGTAAAGGTAAACTTTGGTTTTATTCTCTTTGCGTTCAATAACTTGGTAGGTTGTTTCCGCAGGTTTTCCATGCTCAAAACACACCAGTTGGCGAGGGCGATCATATAAATCACCACGCATAGGTAATGTGATCAAGCCTTCATCGTTTTCTAAAATTCCATCAAGCAGAGCCGTGTAGCGCTTTTCTACCGTACGATTAATAAATTGTTGCTGTAAACGTTTATGTGCTTTTGGCGTTAGGCCTAAAACCAGTAATCCAGATGTTGCCATATCTAAGCGATGAATGATTAGCCCACCCGTTGCATTAGGGTAACGTTGTTGTATCCGTGTATAAACCGAATCTTGGATGTTTTTACCTGGCACAGATAAGAAATCAGCTGGTTTATTTACTACAACCATAAATTCATCTTCATAGACGATTTCAAGATCTTTCCCTTCTGCTGGGTTGATAAGCAGTGGGTTATCATCCATTTCTATCCCATCAAGCATATGGCCTAAAATTGGCTGGCATTTACTCTGACATGATGCATAGAATTTTTTATGTTGGCGGATTTCAGATTTTGGGGCAATGCCCCACCAAAATTCCGCCAGTGCAAGTGGCGTGAAACCATGTGCAAAGGCATATTGAAGTAATTTAGGTGCAGCGCATTCGCCAGAACCGGCTGGTGGGATCTGGTTTGGTGTGTCTTTGAAAATATCGTTTAGATCTTTCTCAGTACCATGGGTATTTAAAAACTTGTATTGCTGAAATAATTTCTTTTGTAATCTGTTAGATAGAGTTTTTCGCTTGGTTTTTAATTCATTAAGCGCGCCTTCTAACTCATTAAGTTGGCATTGAAGGGCGCTTATTTTTTCATCCCACATGAATTTAATATCACGTAAGGTATTTTTTTCTTTAACGCTTTCTTTGCCAAGTACTACTTTGAGTTGTTCTAATTCATCTGCGCTTTTTTGCGTACCATCTTGAGCTGTGATTTCAGCCGCTGCTCGTTGTGCTTTACGAGATTTTCGTCCTTCAATCATCAATTGGCGTTGCATTTCTATCTGTTGTAGTGAAGCATTAGTTTCGGATTGGATAGCGGCCGTTAAGTGAGATAATTGTGGATTAGCTTCGAGCAGCTTAATGGTTGCGTTAATCTCTGTGATTTCTGCAAGCTCTGTTTTGAAAAAACCGTCTTCTTCCAGCATATCAAATACAGGTGGTACAAAATGAGGTAGATGATTACTATCCGCAACTTTGCCAGAGAAAGCGGATAAGTAGCCAACTTCACCCGTTGGTGCTTTCACTAATAATACGCCAAACATTTTACCAATCGCATTACTTTTATCACCAGATAGGCCGAAATTATGATGCCATTCTTGTTGCGTTTCTAGGTGACGTTGTAACTCCTCTGCTGCAAGTTCACATAAAGGGTGTGGCTCATAGCAAAAAGGGAAAGTGAATTTTTCAGGAAGTGTATAACTATCGATAGATTGAGTAAATGAAGTAAAACAAGGATTGGAGATAGGCATAATAGTTTTATATTTGAAAGCAAATGAATAGGGGTAAAGAAGAGTGCGTGGTTTGATATTATATCAAACCACAGCAATACCAATGACCATTAATGGATGAATAGCGATTGATGGTCATTGATAAAAGCAAATGATTATTCAGCTGCTTTTACGCGGATTTTAAGTTTACCAAACTTTTTGCCATCTTCAGCGGCGATTGCTGCTAATGCTTCTTCTTCGTCAAGCATTTCAACAAAACCAAATCCTTTTGATTCACCTGTAATTTCGTCTAATACTATTTTGCAGTATTTGAATTCTCCGTGTTTTTTAAACATTTCACGTAGTTCAAATTCAGACATAGTACGAGGAAGATTGCGAACAAGTAATTTCATGATTAACCATATAATAGTGATTTAAGAGTACGTTATAGCAGAAATTCGGTTCTGGGTATATGCAAAATAGAAAATCCGAAACAGCGATGAAGCCATTTCGGATTTGGTTTTAGCCCTCCACCCAGAGCGCTAAAATTCATAAAACTTAGAAATCGTAGCGTAGGCCAAATTGAATTTGATCATCTAAATCATCAATTTGTTCAAATTTGTATCCTGCATATGTGCGGAAACTTTTGTTTAGTTTGTAGATAGCTTCAATAGCAACGTTGTTTTCAGTGTCTTTGCTATCAACTTCTTGGTAGTTATAAACGCCTTGGAACACCCACTTATCCATTTTATAAGCGGCGGCTAGCTCGTAACCGGTAGCATCGGTTTTGTCGATTTCACCTGTTGTGAATAAACCTGAAACCATGAATGCATCAAGTGTATAGCGAAGGGCAAGGTTAATTTGGTCGGCATCCAGCCCAGCTTGTTCACCAGAGGTATAGCCTAAACCCAAATCTAAGCCAATTGGTAGGGCATACATGCCAGATAGGCCAAAACTATCACTTTTCTTAGTATTACTTGCAATGTAGTTTGCTTGCACGGTTAGAGCATCGAATTCACCAGAGTAGACAAAGTTATTCTCACGTTTATCTTTGTTACCGTCCGTTAAATCTGCTGCATCACCACCAAATGTAGCTAAAATATCGGTGTAATCAGTAAGCATTACTTGTGCAGAATCTTGCTGTCCGTATGAGAAGTTGCCAAATGCAGTACTTAGGCCGGCAAATAGATAACGAGTATTAACTAGATTGTTTTTTCCATCAGCAATTTCGACTTCATAAGTACCAAACGCACCTAAATCTTCATTAATTTTGGTTTTGCCTTTTAGATTGATGCGTGCACGACTCTTGTCTTGAAACGAGCTATCGGTTGCTGATTCATTATTGTCAGAAATATTTGCTCGAGCTTCGGCTCTGCCACCAACTTTTAATAGAGTGTCATCCTGATCATAAACCGTTGCTGCTAAAAGAGGGGTTGATACAAAAGATGAAACGATAGCCGTTGATAGTAGTAATTTTTTCATTAGATTCCATACCTTTAAATTAACCAAAACACTCCGTTTTGGTCTCGTTATTTGCTTGGGATCTAAGATAAAAAAATCATATTAAAGATTGATGTAGGTTTTATTTAACATTTATAAAACTAATGTGTCATCTGTGTGACAGAGTTGAGATGACACATTAGTACGAGAAAGGATTATGAAGGGATACGTTTACTGTTTTTCTTGATACGTTCTTCATCAGATAGCAGGTGGCAAGTAGCACATTTCTTCTTACCGTCTATTTTGTATTTTAAACAACAGGTTTCACGCTGAACGTACAAAATGGCTCGTTCTTTTTTCTCTGCTACATGAATATGCGCAAGATCTTTCCCTATATCAGGCATGATATTAGATAACCATTGCTGTGCATTAGGGAGTATTTGTTTTGCAAGATCCGCAGAAAGTCCTTTTTCGGTTAAGCGCATAAAGAAGACACTGACAGCCAGTGAAATGCTTCCCCAAAATGGACGGTGTTTTAATCGTTCTTTTTCAAATAATACACTTAAACCACCTCCAATTTGCTGAATTAGGTGAGTAAAAGCGTCATCCAGTTGTTCGTGGCTTGCTACTACTGTTGATTGTAAACTTGATGCTAACGGATCACTCTCTAAGCAAACAAAATGACAATTATTATTGATTTGTAAGGACTTTATTTTTTCTCCGTTAGGAGTCGAAATGAAAATATCATTAAATTGAATAACAGGAACTCGGTTAAACTTTAAACGAAGCGCCACCAAACTCGTGAAGAATTGATTGTTAAACGATTTTAGCCACATAGAGGCAGCAACATTATGATTAACTTCTGTTTTCTTTGAAAATAACTCAATAGCATTAGTTAAATTAGTAGATAACCAGGTATTAAGAGGCTGGTGTTTATCATCCAGTTTGCCTTGATTTATTGCTTTAAGCTTAAAGTTATCGTCAGCATCATGCAGCCACGCCAATTGGTCTTTTAAAGAATGGCATGATTCTGATGATTTTTTGCTGCGCCAAAGTGGCTGTAGTTGAGCTGAAATATGCATAGTTGTCATTGGTTATAATACTTATTAACTTTAGTAATTCATGTTTATTTCAAGAATAAACTTAAAGGTACACTACACTCATATTTGAATTAGGTGAAGATAACTCTTCAAAAAATAGCACATTTTTTATCGTCTCTAACTAATTGTAGTTGGTGTTTATAGAAACCACCATATTCAACTTAGACTTAAAATAATGGCTTTTATGTCATCTTCAAGTTGTCGGCTTATCATTGTTTGTTCTGATGAGTTAGCGGTATATAAAGCAATTTGGTTTTTCGGGATACAAGTTTCAATTGATGGAGAGAATTCAACCAAAGTTAATGAGCTTGGTAGAGAGGGCTGAATTAAGCTGTGAATTGGCATAACGCTCTCTGTTTTTTCTAAAGTAGATAAGCAAACCGACATAATGTCACTTTTCAATGCAACCTTAGGAGTTAAGTTCGCTTCTTTGAGTAAACGTTCTACGTGATTTTGTTGTTTAACATAGTCAGGCATGAGATTCATCACTAATGGATATTTCGCAATATTTTCCATTGTTATCTCTTGCTTAAGGAGGGGGTGTGCGGTTGATAAACACAAATTGAATTTAACGTCAGTAATGGGGTGCTGGACAATATGTTTCGTTAATGTGAGCGGATAATAGTTGATCCCTAAGTGGATCATTTGTTTCTTAATATGTAATTCCGTGTTCCAACTCCAGTTAACTAATTCTAATGAGGCATTAGGAAGTTTTTCTTGAACATAATTTCTAATAAGTTCAGCGAAGGGAAAAGTTAACGATGGATTAATAGCAATAGAAACCGTACCTGAATATGAGCCATAGTTATTATTCGAGTCAGTATCATAGAGTGATGCTAATTCTTCCAGTAAACGAGGCAGTTTTAATTGGATCTCTTCGCAAAATGGCGTTGCTTCTAATCCTTTATTTGAACTAATGAATAACTCGTTATCAAATTGTTCTCTTAGTTTTTTTAAGCCTTTACTGATTGCTGATTGAGTCACAAACAGGCGCTCTGCTGCTTTTCTCGTATTTTTCTCTTTCCCTAAAACTTGTAATAGAAGTAAGAGGTTTAAATCGACATTCATTAATCGTTTGTTATCAATCATAATTCTGCATAAGTCTAAAATGGAATTGATTTGAGTCTAATAATTCCCTGTGGGAACTGCAATGTATTTTTTATAATCAATACCTGTTTAACATTAGGTAGGTAAATTATGAAAAAACTGAGTTTATTACTTCTGGCTTCCACCGTATCAAGTTCACTATTTGCATCAACCTTGCTCCCTGTTACGGAAAGTAATTATGAAAAAGCTGAGTCTGATTTATCGTTCAGTAATATCACTAAGTTAGTTGGGTCAAATGCTTGGTTTCATTTTCCGAAGCTAACGCCATTAGATAATCAAACAGTGGTACGAATGAACAGAGATACGATTTATTCAGGTTATGTTGCAGATGTTTCTAAAGGAGGAACCGTCACTATTCCAGATACTAATGGTCGTTATTTATCAGTGATGATTGTGCAAAATGATCACTATATCGATCAGGTATTTACTAATCCGGGAACTTACGAGATTAAATCGGATACCGAATTTGCGATGATAGTGGCAAGAACGCAGATAGATCCAAATGATCCGAATGATATAAATAACGTCAAACGAATTCAAAATCAGATTAAAGTAAAAACAAATTCACACAATCAACATAAATTGCCAAATTATGATTTTAAACAACTGATTTCACTACGCCACAAATTGGTTGATGAGGGTAAAACATTCGGTAGCTTGAATGGAATGCAAGGGGCAAGAGGTACTGTAGATAAGAGAATGCATTTATATGGAACAGCTCTTGGGTGGGGGCTACTTCCAGATAAAAATGCACAATATTTATCTTATTACAGTCAAGGACAAGCAGCGGATGCTACCAAGTGTATTACTGCTACTTACAAGCAACCACCAGTGACTGGAAACGGTTTTTATTCAATCACTATTTATAATAAAGAGGGTTGGATCGCCAATGAACATTCTGTTTTAAATAAAAATAATCTTAAGTTCAACCAAGATGGTTCTTTTACTGTTAATTATGGCAATTGTCCTGAAAATGCCATTAATCATGTACCAGTAACCAATGATTGGGACATGTTAATGCGTGTGTACGAGCCGGATATGAACGCATTAAAACAATATAAATTACCCAAAGTTACCATCAAATAGGTGGAAAATATGAAATATTCTTATTTAACACTGGCAATAATGATTTGTACGCCGGTATTTGCAAACACCACAGTTACGAATGATAATTTTATTGAGGCAGAAACGAATACCTATTTTTCTGAGTTAATGACTAAAGTGCCAGTCAATACTTGGCGGCATGCACGTAATATATCAAGTAAAGATTTTCAATTTGTTATTCGTGAGAACCAAGATATTTTGTATTCTCATGCTGTAGTTGACGTATCAAAGGGGGCGACGCTTTCTGTCCCTCAATCTGGTCAATATCAGATAATCCAAGTCATTGATGAAAAACATTATACGGTTGCTGTTATTTATCCCGGAGAATCATTAATTATTACTCCGAATATGTTATCTAAAGGAACTCACGTTTTTTTAAATGCTAGAACAGGGATCATGACACCAGATAGTGTTGGAGTGAAAAAAGCAAATCTTTTACAAGACCAGCTAAATATTGAAGCAAACTCTAATAATCCTTATGTAGATAAAGGCTTTGATAAAATATCTCAAGATAAATTACGTAGCCAGCTTGAAAAACACGTACCTGAAGTAAAAGCATGGCTAGGGTTTGGAAGTGTCACTAATAAGATGCTTGATCCTAAGCAACGTTTATACGTAGCAGCCGCTGGATGGGGAGGGCTACCTGCAAAAGATGCCTTTTATTTTCCAGTGAAGGGTACTGGCAATCAAGAATGTCGCTCACTTACTTTTGAGGCCCCGCCACTTAATTACGAAAAAGGCGGTTTTTGGTCGATTACCACTTATGATGATAAAGGTTGGATCGCAAAAGACAATTTTGCACTTAATAATTTTCAGGCTAAAGCTAACAACGATGGAAGTTATACATTGCATTTTAATTGTGGCTCGAAAGCTTTAAATAACATTGATACTATTGATGGTAATTGGCAACCTATGTTTAGAGCATATTTACCACGTTCATTTGATGAAATATTGAAGTATTCACAAGATTTTACGACTAATGTAACCTTCAAATAAATGAAGCAAATACAAAAAGGTCTGCGTTAAAATGCAGACCTTTTTAATAAAGATTTTAATTATTCTTTAAATTAATTAGCCGGGTAGATTACACCTAAACTCGCATAACGAGAAGCACCTGTCACATCAGGTTCATTACTTGGCAAGCCATGAATTCTTTGATGAGCAAGCCATGCAAAGGCCATTGCTTCCATATTGTCACTATCTACATTGTAGTCGTTAGTGGTGGAAACTGCCCAATTAGGTAAATGATATTGCAGCCGTTCCATTAAAAACTGGTTATGAGCTCCGCCACCACAGACTAATAGCTTAGTGTCATTGCCAACTTGGAATCGGATCACTTGATCAACAATAGTTACCACGGTGAATTCTAATAGCGTTGCTTGAACATCTTGTGGTTGATACGGTTTATTTTCGATGTATTGTGCAAACCAATCCAAATTAAACAGCTCTCGACCCGTACTTTTTGGATATGGACGTGCAAAGTAGTCATGTGTTTTTAGTTGGTTGAGCAGTTCATCTATAATTTGACCAGAACGAGCCCATGCACCACCTTTATCGTAACTTTCCCCTTTATGCTCAGTGATCCATGAGTCCATCAACATATTGCCAGGACCTGTGTCATAACCAATAACAGGAGAGTCTTTTTGTAAAATAGAGATATTAGAGATGCCGCCAATATTTAGAATTATATTGGTGCTGTCTGGCTTTCCAAATAAGGTGTGATGAAAAGCAGGAACCAATGGAGCTCCTTGGCCTCCTAATGCCATGTCTTTTCTACGAAAATCGGCAATTGTATCAATACCTGTTTTTGCTGCAATAATATTGCTATCACCAAGTTGCATCGTAAAAGGGTATTCTGCGTCAGGCGAGTGAAACACCGTTTGACCATGACTGCCAATTGCTGTGATGTCAGAGGGAGCAATATTTAAAGTATTTAGTAAATGCAGAGTGGCATCGGCAAAAAGATGACCAAGACGGTGATCTATTTCACCAATCACTTTTAAATTGGTTTGTTGCCCCGTGCATACAGCAAGTAAATCCGCTTTTAGTTGTGGATCCATTGGATAATCAGCATGACCAAGTAGATTGATTTTTGTACCGTTGGTTTCAACGATGACGGCATCCACACCATCTAAACTGGTTCCAGACATTAAGCCAATGTATTTTTCCATGCATATACTCCATAACTACGGATTTATTAACGCTTTTATTGTGCCATAAAGTCATAAGATTATATCTATATTACTCACACTATTGACATAAAATTGCCATATATGAGATTTCAAAATGATAACGAGCATGATACTTTAAGCCTATAAAAATTAAGATGATTTGGAGAATGCTATGGGCCCGTTATGGCTAGATGTTGAAGGATATGAAATTGATGCAGAAGAGCGTGAGTTGCTTCAGCACCCAACCGTTGGGGGATTGATTTTATTTGCTCGAAATTATCATGATCCAAAACAGTTAGCGGCATTGACTGCATCCATTCGTAAAGCAGCAGGTCGACCGATTCTTATCGGTGTCGATCAAGAAGGTGGGCGTGTTCAGCGCTTTAGAGATGAGTTTACTCTTATTCCACCAGCACAAGCCTATGCTGAAATGGATAACGGACTTGAACTGGCTAAAACGGCTGGTTGGTTATTATGTGCAGAGCTAGTCGCTCATGATATTGACCTTACTTTTGCGCCTGTTTTAGATAATGGGTTTGATTGTAAAGCTATTGGTAATCGTGCTTTTGGCGATGATATTAATACGATTGTTAAGTACAGCACAGCATTCATGCAAGGTATGAAATCGGCAGGAACCTCAACGACGGGTAAACATTTCCCAGGTCATGGTGGTGTTATTGCTGATTCGCATCTAGAAACACCTTACGATAATCGTAATAATATTTTTGAGCTTGATATGGCAATCTTTAAAGCTCAAATTGAAGCGGGAATTTTAGATGCAATGATGCCTGCTCATGTTATTTATCCTGAATACGATTCATCACCAGCAAGTGGATCATCATATTGGTTAAAAGACGTGCTTCGTAAGCAACTTAACTTCAATGGTTTAGTCTTTTCAGATGATCTAAGCATGGAAGGGGCAACCATCATGGGTGGGCCAGCAGAGCGTTCCCAACAAGCGTTAGATGCAGGCTGCGATATGCTATTGATGTGTAATAACCGTAAATCAGCAGTAGAAGTATTGGATAATCTTGCTATTCAGTCCGTAGCTAAAGCGAATGCATTATTAAAAACACAGCATTTTGATAGAAACACATTACTAGGCACAAGAGAATGGAAAGAAGCGAATGACCTTATCACTCGTGCTTATGATGGTTGGAAATCATAGCCAAGTATAGGGTTTGGAAAAGATAAAAAGCCCCGATGTTGATTAAACATCGGGGCTTTTATTTTATGCGGTGTTTAATTACTCAACAGTAATTATACGCATACAGTTTGTTGAACCAACGATATCCATAACGTCACCTTGAGTGATGATTACTTGGTCGCCAGTTGATAGTAAGCCTTTTGATTTTAGCGTGTTGATCGCTGCATAAGTTGATGGAAGACCAGAATCTGCTTTCTCATCAAAGAATACTGGAGTCACACCACGGTAAAGCGCTGCACGGTTTAGTGTACCTTCGTTGCGTGATAGAGCAAAGATAGGTAGACCAGAGCTTAGACGAGACATCATAAGTGGAGTACGACCAGACTCAGTAAGTGTGATCATCGCAGTGATGCCTTCCATGTGGTTTGCTGCATACATAGTAGACATTGCGATCGTTTCTTCTGGTGTAGTGAAGCGACGGTCTAAACGGTGGTTAGATACGTTAACTGTAGGTACTTTTTCAGCACCCATACAAACGCCAGCCATTGATGTTACTGTTTCAACAGGGAAGTCACCAGCTGCTGTTTCAGCAGAAAGCATTACCGCATCTGTACCATCAAGAACGGCGTTAGCAACGTCCATTACTTCAGCACGAGTAGGCATTGGGCTAGAAATCATTGATTCCATCATTTGTGTTGCAGTAATAACGGTACGGTTAAGACTACGAGCACGGCGGATTAGTTGTTTTTGAACACCAACTAACTCTGGGTCGCCAATTTCAACACCTAGGTCACCACGTGCAACCATAACAACATCAGATGCAAGGATAATGTCATCCAGTGCTTCTTCAGACGCTACTGTTTCAGCGCGTTCAACTTTAGCAACTAATTGCGCTTCAAGACCAGCATCACGAGCTAGACGACGAGCGTAGTTCATGTCTTCGCCGTTACGTGGGAAAGAAACCGCTAGGTAATCAACCTTCATTGCAGCAGCTGTAATGATGTCAGCTTTGTCTTTGTCTGTTAGAGCGTCAGCAGAAAGACCACCACCTTGCTTATTGATGCCTTTGTTGTTTGATAGAGGGCCAGCAACTGTTACTTCAGTGTGAACTTTGTTGCCTTCAACAGCAGTTACACGTAGTTGTACACGACCGTCATCAAGAAGAAGAACGTCACCAGTAGTTACATCTTGAGGCAGTTCTTTGTAATCAAGACCAACGGAGTCTTGGTTACCTTCACCTTTAGGTAAATCGCTATCTAGTGTGAATTTATCACCAATAGCTAATTGGATTTTACCTTCTTTAAACGTAGAAACACGGATCTTAGGGCCTTGTAAGTCACCTAGAATAGCAACGTGAGTACCAAGTTTTGCAGCGATTTCACGAACTTTTCTTGTACGTTCGATATGATCTTCTGGGCTACCGTGAGAGAAGTTCATACGAACAACGTTTGCGCCAGCGGCAATGATTTTTTCTAGGTTATTATCACGATCTGTTGCAGGGCCAAGAGTGGTAACGATTTTTGTTCTACGTAGTCTGTTAGACATATAATCTCCAAAGTGGATGTTGTTTTATTTTTACTTATGCTTAAACATATATCGGCAATAGTGACAATTCCATGACTCAAACAGGGTAAATGTAAAAAATTCTCACGCAATCGCTAAATATTTGTGCGTTTGGATAGAAAGTCGCCAATTTCTTTTGATACAGGTTTCAATACAAAGTTCGGTAGCTCTTGGTTTTTGGCTAATTGGTTGAAGAGCGATAGTGACATCTTTGAGTAACTCAACACCTTCTAATAATGCATCAAGTTGTTCAATATCTTTTGTTGTACCAACTGGGTGTTTAATCTCATTTGCACGAGATAGGGCGACTGGCAGAACAGGTAATTTACCTTTCATGTTGATTTTTGGTGACACTGTCACCCAAGTGTTCTCTGAAGCAATAATAGGGTAAGTACCACTGGTTTCTATTTGGCAGCGATAACCGTGCTGCTCTAGTTCTTGAGTCAATGAAGTTAAATCATACATACATGGTTCACCACCAGTAATCACCATGTGCTTTGCGGTATAACCTTGATTTTCCAACATTTCAATTATTTGAGTGCTCGACAGTTCTGTCCAACTAGGGGTATCTTCCGTTTTTGCTAAAATGGTTTGTAAATCCGTTTTATCACTTAATTCGACATCCCAAGTTTGCTTTGTATCACACCAAGAACAACCAACAGGGCAACCTTGTAAGCGTAAAAATATAGATGGAACACCGGTAAATGTTCCTTCACCTTGAATGGTCTCGAATAACTCGTTAATTTTAAATAATGGTGCTGACATAATTATTTTACTCAAATAAAAAACTATAAAATTTGGCGTTAAAATTCGTTGTGAAGTCGCATTTTTCGTAAATATTTCATAATCTTCGTGATGGATATCACGTAGGCAAATACTTAAGCTTCACAATTTGTTCGCAAAGTAAAAAAATTCAATTAATTGATATATTTTTTACTGGAGATACGTATGTACGTGGCCCAACCCGGACACATTGATCATTTAAAACAAGTAAATGCGGGCCGGGTGTATAAGTTAATTGACCAACTTGGCCCTATCTCGCGAATCGATCTTTCTAAAGAGAGTAATCTAGCGCCGGCTAGTATTACCAAAATCACACGCGAACTTCTTGACGCACACCTTATCAAAGAAACTCAAGTACAAGAAGCAAATAGTCGTGGTAGACCTGCAATTGGGCTTGAAGTCGATAATGAAGGTTGGCAATTTTTATCTCTACGACTAGGACGAGGTTATTTAACCATCGCTTTGCACAGTCTTGGTGGTGAGCAGATCATTGAAGAAAGACAGTTAATCAAAGAGATTGAGCAAGATGAGCTACTTGCCAAGTTATTAAATGAAATTAACGTGTTCTTTCAAAAACACTCTAAGATTTTAGGACGAATTACCAGCATTGCGGTGTCATTACCGGGATTAGTGATTTCTTCACAAGGTTTGATCATTCAAATGCCTCATTACAATGTGAAAAATTTACCATTGGGCCCTAAGATCTATGAATCTACAGGCTTACCAGTATTCATTGGGAACGATACAAGAAGTTGGGCGTTAGCTGAAAAGTTGTTTGGTAATTCAAAAAACATCGACAACTCTATCTTAGTCTCTATTCACCATGGTGTAGGTGCCGGCATTATTATGAATGGGGAAGTGCTGCAAGGTAGAACAGGCAATATTGGTGAAATGGGACACATCAAGATCAACAAACTTGGTGCTCGTTGTCATTGTGGTAATACAGGTTGCTTAGAAACCGTAGCAAGTGCAAAGGCGATTCGTGATCAAGTAAAAAACTTGATTAATAATGGTCATCAAACCGTCTTAAAAGATCAGACGATTACGATTGAAAACATTTGTCTTGCCGCAAACCAAGGCGACGTATTAGCAAAACAAGTCATTACTGAGCTTGGACATAATTTGGGTGAAGCCATAGCTATTATGGTAAATCTATTTAACCCAGAAATGATATTGATAGGTGGGGAAATTAACCTTTCGAAAGACATTTTGTACCCAATCATCATGGATTCTATTCAAAACCAAGTATTGCCACTATATGCAAAAGACACGCAATTGGTTGAGAGTCGCTTTTATACTCAAGCAACCATGCCTGGAGCCGCACTGGTTAAGCAAGCAATGTGTGATGGTTCATTGCTAATGAAGGTGATAGAAGGTTAATACTTCACCGTAAAGTAATAAAAAAGAGCAGCGAATTTGGCTGCTCTTTTCTTTTTATATTGATGGAATGGATAAGATTAGTTCTGTTTTAAGAACTCAATTAAGGTATCAATATTTTGTTTTGTGATGTCTTTATGAGTCACAAAGCGAATAGGGTTGCCAGCAGAAAGTAAAATATCCTGTTCAAGTGCTTTATCACAAATGGTTTTGATATCTACTTTGTTGTCTAATTTAGCAAAAACAATATTAGTTTGAATATGCTCAACATTTACTGAAAATCCATTTACCGTATTTAACTGTTCAGCTAAATATTTAGCATTGGCATGGTCCACGGCCAGTTGTGGCACTTGCTCGGTTAATGCGAGTTTTCCAGCAGCAGCAAGAATGCCCGTTTGACGCATACCGCCCCCCAGCATCTTTCTAATACGGCGAGCTTTTTTGATGTATTCTTTTGTCCCAAGTAGCAAAGAGCCAATTGGTGCTGATAGGCCTTTTGATAAACAAATCGTCATACTATCAAAATGTTGAGCAATCTCTTTTATATCAACATCTAACGCAACTGCGGCATTATAGACGCGAGCCCCATCTAAATGCAGAGCAAGTTGATGTTTGTTCACAAATTCTCGAGCTTGAGCTAGGTAGCTTAACGGAAGAACCTTGCCATTAATGGTGTTTTCTAAGCTCAATAGTTTGGTTCTGGCAAAATGGAAGTCATCCGCTTTTATTGCAGCAGCCAGTTTTTCAAAGCATAAAGTACCATCGGGATTATTTTCAATTGGCTGTGGTTGGATTGACCCTAATACCGCTGCGCCACCAGCTTCATATTTATAGTTATGGGCTTGTTGGCCACATAAATACTCATCGCCACGTTCACAGTGAGACATAAGCCCTAATAGGTTTGCTTGTGTTCCTGATGAAGTGAACATTGCCGCTTCAAAACCATGGCGCTCAGCAGCCCATTGTTCTAATTCGTTTGTGGTTGGATCATCTCCATAAACATCATCACCAACCAGAGCATTAGCGATAGCTTCACGCATATTTGGTGTTGGGCGAGTAACCGTATCAGAGCGAAAATCAATCATGGTATATCCTTTACTGCACTTATTTTTATATAGATAGATAACCTAGCACACAGCTTGTATCCATGAAAACAATGTTATTTGGGTTTTACAAAAAAATAACGAGTATGGTGATTTATATATTAAGAAGAGTGCAATTTATTACCTCTAAAGTAGAGGGATTCGACTAATTGATGAGTGTATATGGTTATTAATCAAACAATTGAGGCAATATGTAACTATAACGACTCTGAAATTTACATTATACTCAAGAGAAAGCAGTTATCTTAAGTGTAAGGGAATGTAATGCAAGGAACCTCAACGAGAACAAGCGCTGCACGTGCGCTGCTATCTGAACGAATTCAAAAACTCACTACCGCATTATCTGATGGTGTGTATGAACGTGAAGATACAATGCGACTATGCTTACTTGCCGCTTTGTCTGGTGAAAGCGTATTTTTATTAGGTCCTCCTGGTATTGCAAAAAGCTTAATAGCAAAACGATTAATTAAAGCGTTTGATAACAGTCGTTATTTTGAATATCTAATGACACGCTTTTCGACACCAGAAGAAGTGTTTGGTCCTCTCTCAATTCAAGAATTAAAAGATAACGGTAAATACGTTCGATTAACTCAAGGTTACTTACCTGATGCTCAAGTTGTTTTCTTAGATGAAATTTGGAAAGCCGGTCCAGCAATTCTTAATACATTGCTGACCGTTGTTAATGAAAAAACATTTAAAAACGGTAATGAAGTTTCTCCTGTCCCAATGCGACTTCTTATTTCGGCATCAAACGAATTACCCGATGAAGACAGCGGTTTAGATGCACTCTATGACCGAATGTTAGTACGCGTATTTGTTAACCGTATTCAAAATAAAAATAACTTTAAATCCATGTTGATGACAGGGACGATTCAAGAAACAGAAATCGATCCATCATTAGTAGTAACGGACAGCGAGTACCATCAATGGCAAAAAGAACTGGATGGATTAACCTTATCCGATCAAGTTTTTGAAAAGCTATTTGAATTAAAGACTATGCTTGAGCAAAACAATACGGCTTATGATGAAGATCTGTATGTATCTGATCGACGTTGGAAAAAATCCGTTAAATTATTAAAGGCATCCGCTTTCTTTAGTGGTCGTGATGAAATTAATCCGATGGATTTGTTATTACTTCAAGATTGCTTATGGACGACTCCTGAGAACAGAGAACAAGTACGTGAAAGTATTCGAGTCTTTGCATCAGAAAAAGCGTTTGATCAACAAGCGGTATTAATGAATATCGATATGATCTTAACGGATATGGCGGAAATGGAAGCGGAGATCTTGGCAAAGCACAGTGTTGAGTTGCATATGGAAACGGCCGGTAACCGCTTAATGAAAAAAGAAAGCTATGAGTTCGATTTTCAAAAAGGCAAACGCTTTAGTGTTGGCAACGCGCATCAATTAATAAAATTAGTGATGCTTCAATCTAATATGTCAGTATCCGAAGGTGAAAAAGGCGATAGCCGCTGGGTTTATGTTAACCCTGATGACATCGAAAAACAGATGAAAGAAGGTAAGGCATCGGTATATGGTTACGTAAACCAGAACCCAAGTCTGTGTATGCTTAATTTTGAATTAGATGCAGATTCCAGATTAGTAATCAAAGATATCGCAAATCGTTCTGTTCTTGTCGGTATGGTTGGTCATAATGATCCAACTGAAAGTCAATTTGATGCGTGGGCAGAGCAAGTTTCTGTAAATCAAAAGAAATTAGACGAAGCTGAACATCAATTACTAAAAAGTCGAACACAATTTCACGCAGCGCTACCACATAACTTTATTGAAGAAAGTTTGCCTTCAGTGATTGAAAACAGTCTACAGTTATTAACTCAGCGTATTGAGGGATGTAAAACTCAATTTAATAACTCTAGTCGACGAGTAATGAAATTTAGCGATTATTATTCTTAATAAGTAATAGGGACAAATATGTTAGGTGCTGATGCCTTAAATTTGGTAATGATGGTAGCAGAATCAGGGATGATTGATTCATCGATCGCTGAGATCCTTTCACGTCCGCAATTTCTGACCGCTGCTAAATCAAACCCTAATATAAAACCAACCATTAAGAATCATATTTTGAAATGGCGTGGCAAAGTTAAGCATAAAATGACCAAAGTATGCGAAACAGAGCGTATTCAAGATGAACTGGCTTTATATCAGGATGTGATTCATTGGAGCGAGAACGAGTTTTATCAACGCATTGATGAGATTGTATCTAAGCTCAAATGGCATTCTGCATTTTACGTTGAAGCAAAACAATTAGCTAATGATAACAAAGGGTTAATGAATCCAATGTTCCCTCGATTCTTTTGTGAACGTTGGTATCAAAGTTTATCGGATGCAATCAAAAAAGCGCAGTTAAGTGAATTAAAAGAAGATAAAGAAAAACTCCTTGCTGATTTGTATCAACGAATTGAAACATTAAAAACCATGGAGTCTGTTACTGCTGAAGGTGATGAAGCTCAAATCGGTAAACTGTGGGATATGGCATCAGCAAAACTGACCAAATCTAATGTTGATATCATGAAACTACATGCACGATTTCTGAAGAAAAATAAAGGATTACAAGACATTGCTTCTAAGCTTGGACGTATGGCTAATGAAGCAGAACACCTTGATAAATCACAAGCAATGGCTGAAGAAGTCAAAGTGGTGGAAGAGAAGAGTGATTTTGTAACTGACGATATTGTTGGTGTTCATGAAGGTGACGATTTAAGTCGTCTACTTCCTAATGAAACCTTATTTTTATCGCATCCAGAACTTGAAGTTATTTTTTATCAGCACCTTATTGATAAACGTTTAATGAACTATCGTATGCAGGGTGCTGATCGTAAGTTACGCAAAGTCACAACTCAATCGAGAGCTGCAAGTAATGCGCTTATTGAAAAAGGGCCGTTTGTTGTTTGTGTCGATGCATCAGGTTCTATGAGTGGATTCCCAGAGCAATGTGCAAAAGCGTTAGCTTATGGATTAATGCAGATCGCATTGGCAGAAGAGCGAGATTGTTATGTCATTCTGTTTTCGACTCAGCAAATCACATATGAATTAAGTAAACAGGATGGCTTGAAAGAAGTCGCTGATTTCTTATCGTATAAATTTCATGGTGGTACAGATTTAGAGCCCGTGTTGGAAAAATCAATTCAAATGATGCATGGGGATAAATATAAAAACGCAGATTTAGTGGTATTGTCTGATTTTATTGCACCAACGCATTCAGAAAAAATAGATGCAATGGTAGGGGATTTGAAAAAACATCAGAACCGATTTCATGCGGTGTGTTTATCAAAATATGGAAATCCAGCATTAATGGCGATGTTTGACCACACATGGGCATATCATCCATCAATGCTAGGGAGACTAACGCAAATTCGCTAATTAGTCTTCTTTCACGAAACGTACTTTTGAAAAGCCAAGCTTTGTAAAGTAGCTGTGACGGAAATCTTTAACCGCACCAGGATTATTTGAGGCCATTTCAACTTGCTTTAACATAGTATCGAAATCTGAGATATCAATACCTTCAGCAGCCGCTGCAGCTTCAAATGGGCCGTGAAATTCACGAAAAGAGAAAGGGATCTCTTTTGTTTCAGACTTGTAAGTATAACGAACGATACGAGCCATTATTTCTCCGAAAATGGATGGCGTTAACACCATCCATTATTAATTATTTTTTGAAGATTTCAGCAAGCTCACGCTTCATGATTGGGTCACGGCGAGCTTTTTTGATTTGCTTAACTAGATCTTTCACACAGTTATGTAAAACTTGATCAAGAAGTTGTGAACGGTATTCAGCTTGAGCATCTTCGTCCATGTTTTCTGGTAGGTCTAAGTTTTCGAACTCAGCCATGAAATCATAACCAGCGTAGCTTTGGCTTAGAGAAACTAATGCGTGGAATTGCTCAAAGTTATCTAGAACTTTTTGAGCACTAGCTGGCATTGCATCCCAAGATTCACGAACGGCGATTTCAGCTACTTCGTGCACAGAAACAAGCATGTGCCACATTTCTTCAGGAACGTTTTCAAATTCGATAACTTTTTTAAGTTCAGGAGAGATCGTTTCTAGATCGATAGCTTCTTTTTGTGTGTTTTCAACTTCAGACATGGGAATTTCTCGTCATATAAAAGGGAAATGGTAACTAGACCATCAGAAATGTCAATTTTATTCATTCCTATAAGGGACATTTGATAAGAAATCGTGGTTTTAATAAGCGAAAAGCAGGAATCAACATCACATTTATCACCGTTTTTCATTAAAGAAACGATTATAAACGTCGATATCAAGAGTAGGAATTATATTACTCGGATTGATCATGCTAAGACTTTTACCATTATTTGCTTCATTACTATTTGTTGGGTGTGCACCACAAGGAAGTAGTTTATTAGATACCGCACCAAAGACGAAAGAAGATGCACCGTTCCCTGATTTTGAAAATCCTGAAACCGCACCTGTTGAAGAAGTGGAAACGTCAGAAATGACACGTGCATTGACTGGACCTAATGGTGAGTTAAAAGACGATGACATGCGACAAGTCGCTCAACAATTAACGAATATGGGTATTCAATATCACAAAGTAGGTAATGACCAACTGGTGATAAGCATTCAAGAAAAAGTGCATTTTTCTAGCGCTAAAGCGGAATTAACGCCTCTAGCACGCTCACTACTTAATAAATTAATTGTCGTTATGGCGAGTAAACCAGAGTTAGCTCTAGTACTTGATGGGCATACTGATGTAACTGGTGATCCGATTAAGAATCAGAACTTATCTGAACAACGCTCTAACGAAGTACGTCGCTATTTACTAGCGAATAAACTAAATGCGAGTCAATTATACTCTCGAGGTTTTGGTGAATATCTGCCGTTATGTGATAACGATACGATTCTAGGTCGCAAATGTAACCGAAGAGTGGAAATCACCATCTTAAAAATTCACTGGTAACAGTATAAAAAATGGCCCTCATTATTCGAGGGCCATTTTGTAGATATTTGTTAATTAGTTAGCAGTAACAGGTTGTTCTACGTAAGCCTTTGTTCCCCACAATGGCACCGTTGATAAACTATGCTTAAAGCTGCCTTCTGTTTCTTTTGTTGTGTATGACAAGTACAGTAATGTTTGGTTTTCAGCATCGTAAATACGTCTAACTTTCATTGATTTAAAGAAAATACTTTTAGATTGCTTGAAAACAACCTCACCAGATTTACTTCTGTCAATTTGAGCGATCATTTCAGGTGTGATTTCACCTGTTTGACGACATGAGATAGAGCTGTCACTTGGATCAGAAAGACTTAAATTTGCTTCAACTGATGCGATGTGGCAAGTAACACCAGGGATCTTTTCATCATCCAAGTTTGAAATTTTAATGTCTTTCATGGTGAACATACCTAGTGATACATCACCAACTTCGTTATCAGAACAAGCGCTAAGCATAGTTGTGATAGCAAGTGCAAAAATGATTTTTTTCATTAAAGATTCTCTGATTTTAAACGATATAGAAGAGTGTAGCATAAGGATGTCATCACTTTAGCATAAAGTAAGTAACCTTATGCATAAAAGCATTAATTGGATTTCTGAATTTAGGTGATATGTATTAGTATGCGTTGGATAAAATATATGAGTGGAGATATAACTTGAAAAAACAAATGATTACTGTTGCTTTAATGGTTCTTTTATTAAGCGCTTGTAGCTCTCCATCCCAACCACGCATGTGCGTTCCTGATTTTTGCAATATATGGGGTCAATGATTCAAGTTAGATTGCTTTTATCTTCGATTCAACGTATCAATCTCATCAATTTAAGCCTATAATCAACGGGTTCAAGACATTGTTAGGATTTTAGAATGAAAGTATGTGGCGTAGAGCTTAAAGGTAATGAAGCAATCATCTGTTTAATCAATAAATCAGATGGCATGATCGACTTACCTGATTGTCGAGTAGCTAAATTTGATATTGTTGAGCCATCAAAAACGGAATCAATCCGTGATTTTCAATTTAAATTTAAAAAATTAATGCAAGATTACCAAGTTGAAACGGTTGTTATCAAAGAACGTTTAATGAAAGGTAAATTTGCAGGTGGTGCTGTTGGCTTTAAATTAGAAGCTGCAATTCAACTTATTGAAGATGTTGAAGTAGAAGTTCTTAGCGCTGCTGATCAAAAAGCAAGCCTGAAACGTGCACCAGAAATGATTCGCGTAAAAGAAATTGGCCTAAAAGGCTACCAGCAAGATGCCTACGAAACAGGTTATGCATTTTTGAATTTCTAATTTAAATTAAAGGATGGGGTACCATCCTTTTTTGTAGGTGATATGAGTAGCGAAACATTCAACAAGAACAAGTTATCTTGGTTGGCAGAACAGGTAAATGTTGATTTCCCAACGCCTGAAAGTCTTAGAGGTAAAGATATCTATCTAAGTCAAAATCCATGTGTACCAACTAAGCTTGAATTTGTTAATTCAAATATCTCTGATGGTGTATTTGTTTTACCTGTTACAGAACATAGGCTTACTATTCGTTGGGCAATGATTGTTGCAAAACAATGGGATAAAGAATATGACGATGTACTTGAGTTTTTGACTCAAATCGAATTGTCAGAAGAATATCAGTTATTTGTTGCTTTAAATGGAATGATGCCAATTGCTGCGTGTTTATCGCAAGTTATTGATGGCGAACTATTTATTTCAGATATCGTTATTACGGATAATACCCTTGATGTTGATGGATTCTTAGGATCTGTAATGGAGCAACAATCAAGTTTACATGGGACTACTTTTACAACTTGTATTAAAGCCTAATACATCTTCAGAGTCTTGAAACATGCGTCATTACCTATCTCTAGTTTGTGGTTTTGTTTTTTTATTTGCACCAATTAGTTTGTTTGCACATGAAATGAAACCACTGAATATACTTGTGTTGCATTCATATAGCCCATCTTATGAATGGACAATGAATATACAACAGGGGATTTCAGAATCCATTGCTAAAGTTGATAGGAATGTTCGACTTTCTGTTGAGTACATGGATTCTAAGCGTGTAAACGGTAATGACTACAAAGCGCAATATTTAACATACTTGAAGCACAAATACTCGGAAGGGTATTTTGATGCGATCATTGCCTCGGATGATAATGCACTTAATTTCTTAATTAAAAACGCAAACAAAACTTTTCCTAAGTTACCTATCGTTGCTGTAGGTATCAATAATCTGTCAATCGATTTAGCTGATATAGAAGATAGAACAACTGTCTACTATGAACGCGATCATATTGTTAAAAATTTAAAACTTTCACAATCTCTGTTTCCTGATAGAAAAACTGTTTATCTGTTTAGCGATAACAGCTTGACCTCCCAACTAGTAAGACAACAATTCATAGAAGATGCTAAGGTATTTCCTAACCTTACAATTAAAATTATTGATGATTTATCTTTAAAAGAAGCTGAGCAGTTTTTGGAAAAAGCGGGCGATGACTCGGTTGCGTTTTTAACTCATTTTAATACTGAATTAAAAAAAGGTAATTACTATGACTACGGTGCCATTGCTTCTATTTTATCTAAAAAAAGTAATATTCCTATTTTTGTATTTTGGGAACACTACATTGGATATGGCGTATTAGGTGGTTATGTTAACCGTTCATATGCTTTAGGGATCCAATCCATTTTATCGCTATCAAATAAACTTCATTTTACGGTTAACGAAAAAGTATCAGCATATCCTGTAGCATGGGAAGGTTATGTATTTGACTATGGGATAGTAGATAAATTTAATATAGATAGAGACGATCTACCTTATGCTTCAAGCATTGTTAATGAGCCTGAATCATACTTATATAAAAACAGAAATATCATATCCGTAACAGCTCTGCTTATCATTATGATGTTAGGGATAATTGTTACTCAGTATATTGCGATTTTACGTAAAAAAGAATTAGACGAAAATAAAACACATATTCTCAAATTACAAAAGAAGACATTGAACGTCCAAAAAGAGATGATCAACGTCCTTGGAGAGGCAATTGAAACTCGTTCTGGTGAAACGGGAAATCACGTAAAGCGTGTCGCAAAAATGTCTTCCTTGCTTGGACGTTTATATGAACTACCACAATCAGAATATAAATTACTTGAAGTTATTAGCCCTATGCATGATGTGGGTAAAATAGGGATTCCTGAAGCTATTTTAGATAAACCGGGAAAGCTCACTTTAGAAGAAAGAACAATTATCGAGACTCATACGGTTATGGGATACAAACTATTGATGTCTGGTGATGGAGAAATAATGCAATCAGCGGCTCGAATTGCATTAGAACACCATGAAAGATGGGATGGAAAAGGGTACCCAAACCAGTTAAAAGGTGAAGAAATCCATATTTTTGCAAGAATAACAGCCATTGTTGATGTGTTTGATGCTCTTATGAGTAAACGTTGTTATAAAGAAGCATGGCCATTAGAAAGAGTTATTGAGTTGTTTAAACGAGAACGAGGCCGACAATTTGATCCGGACTTGTCTCAATTATTTCTAGATAACATATACAGTTTTATTGATATTCGACTTGAATACCCAGACTAAAAATAAAGTTAACAAAAGCAAGTTAACTTCTTGGCATAAAAAAAGCCCTAACTCCATGAGAGCTAGGGCTTTTTTCTTGGTTTTTCTTACCCGATAAAACTGATGTAAGTTTGTAAAATAATCAAATTTACGATATCAATAAAGAAAGCACCAACAATTGGAACGACCATAAATGCTTGTGGAGAAGGGCCGAAGCGAGAAACTAATGAACCCATGTTCATTACCGCTGTAGGTGTAGCTCCAAGACCAAAACCACAATGACCACCAGCCATAACCGCTGCATCATAATTTGAACCCATTACTCTGAAGGTCACAAAATATGAGAATAATGCAAGTACAACAGTTTGAATAGAAAGAATGATAAGTAATGGAATTGCTAAGTCAAAGATATTCCACAGCTTAAGACTCATCAAAGCCATTGCTAAAAACAGCGCTAATGAAACTGTACCTAAAATATCGACTGTTTCAGTATCTATTTTATGCACTTTAGTGACTTCGGTAATATTTGTAATGAACACACCAATGAATAGAGCGTATACAAAATCAGGTATTTTTAACCATGCGATGTCAAATGTTGCGATGAAATCACCAAGATGACCAGCACCAACTACACAAAGCAGTAACACAAATAATGTCTCGATCACTTTTTTTGCGGTTACTTTTTCTTCTTCACGTTCATTGTAGGTAACAACTTCAGGGAAGCGTGAATGTGTATCAACGCCAGTGCCGTATTCTGATTCTAAATTATGCTTATGAATTAATTTTTGTGCGATAGGGCTACCAATTAATCCACCCATGATTAAACCAAATGTAGCTGAAGCCATTGCAAGCTCAAGCGTATTTAAATGGTATGTCTCAGCAAATGTATGTGACCAAGCTGCACCTGTACCATGACCGCCAGATAGTGTAATTGAACCTGCGATTAAACCCATAAGAGGGTCAAGTCCCATTAAGCTAGCAAGGCTGACGCCAATACCATTTTGAATAATGATATAAACAGAAGCTACAGCAAGGAAGATAAATACTTTACTTCCGCCTTTAATTAATTGTTTGTAGTTTGCAGCAAGTCCGACTGTACTAAAGAACATCAACATGAATGTGCTTTGTAATGGCAGTGAGAACTTTAAGTTGATCCCTTGGAAATGTAGGATCGTAATGAAAAAAGCTACGATTAACCCACCTACAATTGGCTCTGGGATATTGTATTTTTTGAATAGTACGACTTTTGAATTGATCAAGTGGCCGAGGAATAACACGGCAATTGCAATTAAAAATGATTCAAGCGCACCAATAGATAGAGTGTGTGACATAGTACTCCTAAGTTGAAATATCTAATTTATAGTTTCGTCCACAATTTTAAATTATGCGAAAATAAATGAAGAATACATGTATTTTAATGCATTCTTAATCTAGATATTGTCTGATTTCAGGGACTGATAGTATCATTTTTATTAATAGAGTTGGGTTAGCGCATGGTAAAACATATGAATGCACTGTTAATATTGAAAATAAGTATGAAAAATTTGGTTGCTATTCATCGTAAAAAAGTACAATGCTGCCGCCGCGTAGGGCGCTACCCACGTTAAATGTGAAGCCGATTCCAACATTATCAACTAAAGAAATCCACTTTCTCGTATCGATTAACCATGCAATATTGAACTCATAATAAAAGTCGGTTCCAAGTGGTTCATTTGCGTCTCCACCAAGATCAACTCGTTTGGCTTTTAGGTATAAAACTTGTGCTAAACGATTCCAATGTGCCATGTTATATCGCAGTTGAATGCTGTTTACGAAACGCCAAACCTCAGGATTTGCATCAGAGCTGTAATCTGATGAGCCACCAAAACCTTGTCCATAAGCATAGTGGTAACTATTGTTAAAACGCCATTCACCCCAATCGGTTTCTTTTTTATATTGGAAGGTAATTTTGGGTTCAATAATGAACGCATTACTTGATACGTTGTAGTACAAACCGTCTAAAACGGGAGCGAAACTCTGACTGAAATCAGAATTGTAAGTATGAGTGTTTCTATAATGCATTAAATGAAACGCATTACCGACAGAAATGGTCCAATTCTCATAGAAATCGTAGTTTTGTGCGTATTCTGCATATAAACCAAATATTTCATCTAAATCAGAATCAGGGGAGCTTTTATCTTTGAACTCGACATCAATATCTGTATTAACATATGAAGCTCTTACTGTGAGTTCATGTGACCAACGAGAGTCAGGATCTTCAGTGAGTTCAAAAGTATAAGGTAAAGAATATACCGTCATTTGGTTACGCAGCTGAATGGAATCATTGCTGCCTAAGCCATTATCAGGGTTATTTTCATCTTTAGATAAATAGCGGTTTGGGTTGAAGTCAGCAATACCGAAAGTGATCATATTACTGTCTGATAAAACTAATGATGTAGCGAAGGCTTCTTCAAATTGGCTTGCAGGAGTAAAGTTACGGGCTTCCGCTTTATCGTATGCTAAATAAAGCAATATCATAACAAGCAGTGAAGGACGTAGCCTTATCATTCGTTTATAACCTTATATCGTTAATTTATAAATATCTAGATACAATTTAGTTCAAAATCAAGTATTAATCTACTTTAAATCAGTATCTTAAATGATAATCGAGATAAAATTATTCCAGGTAAGATAAACACGCTACATGAACGTTAGCAGCGTGTTTATTTATCTTAGAACTTATGTTATTCGCTAATGAACCCACCTGTTTGATGGTTCCAAAGTTGAGCGTAAATGCCACCTAATGCAACGAGCTCTTTATGTGTGCCTTGCTCAACAACTTGACCTTTATCCATCACTAATAAGCGATCCATTGCTGCAATGGTAGATAAACGGTGTGCAATTGCGATAACAGTTTTGCCTTGCATTAGTTCATCAAGACTATCTTGGATCGCTGCTTCAACTTCAGAATCTAATGCTGAAGTTGCTTCATCTAAAATTAGTAAAGGTGCATCTTTTAATAATACACGCGAGATAGCGATACGTTGGCGTTGACCTCCCGATAATTTCACACCACGCTCACCAACTTGCGCATCATAGCCTTTGCTACCAAAAGAATCCGTTAAGGTTTCAATGAACTCGTGAGCTTGCGCTTGTTTAGTTGCTGCGAATAGATCTTCATCCGTAGCATCTGGACGGCCATACTTTATATTATCGCGAATAGAACGATGAAGTAGGGAGGTATCTTGGCTTACCATACCAATTTGACTTCTTAATGAGTCCTGCGTGACATCTCTAATATCTTGACCGTCAATAGATATCGAACCTGACTCAACATCATGAAAACGCAGTAATAAATTAACAAGAGTAGATTTGCCAGCACCAGAACGACCCACTAAACCAATTTTTTCGCCTGGTTTAATTTCTAAGTTCAAATCATTAATTACGCTTTTGTTTTCACCATAATTAAAGTTTACGTTGTCGAATTTAATGGTTCCTTTAGATACGTTTAATTCTGAAGCGTTTTCTTTATCTGTAATTTCAATAGGTTTAGAAAGAGTATTAATACCATCTGTAACGGTACCAAGATTTTCAAAGAGAGAACTGATTTCCCACATTATCCAGTGCGACATTCCGTTTACACGCAAAGCTAAACTAATCGCAATTGCAATGGCACCCACACTAAGTACATTGTCTAACCAGAGCGCAATAGAAACGGCAGCAATTGAGAAAACCAATAAGTAGTTAATGATCTCAACAGAGATATTAATCCCTGTTGCTAAACGCATTTGCTTATGAACAGTACCTAAAAATTCTTCCATGCCTTCTTCAGCGTATTGAGTCTCTCGTTTACTGTGGCTAAAGAGTTTGACGGTGTTGATGTTGGTGTAACTATCAACCACACGTCCTGTCATTGTTGAACGTGCATCAGCTTGTTGTTCTGAAATGGCTTTCAGTTTAGGTACAAAATGAAATTGAATCGCTACGTAAGCTGCAAACCAAATGAGCATTGGTAGCATTAATCTCCAGTCTGCTTGACCAACCATGACAACCATGGAAGTAAAGTAAACAGAAACATAAACCAATACATCTAATAACTTCATTACCGTTTCACGAACAGCTAAAGCCGTTTGCATTACTTTTGTTGCAATACGACCAGCAAAGTCATCTGAGTAAAATGAAACACTTTGTTTTAGTAAGTAACGGTGTGCTTGCCAACGAATTGCCATAGGGTAGTTACCTAATAACGTTTGGTGCGTTAGCAAAGAATGTACAAATAAAAGGATAGGAACAATAACAACAATTAAAAAACCAAGTAGTAGTAATGTTTGTCCTTCTTGAGCTAAAAAGGTCTCTCGATCATGAGTTGATAGCCAATCAACGAGCTGTCCCATAAAGCCAAATAATGATACTTCGATCATGGCAATAATGGCACTTAATAGTGACATGCTAATTAATGGAACTTCAAAGCCTTTAGTATAATGACGACAGAATGCATACAAACCTTTGGGTGGTTGGTCGGGCTCTTGTTTTGGAAAAGCAGTCGTTAACCGCTCAAAGAATTTAAACATAATTAAACCTTAAAATTATTAACCAACATTCACTGTGGTGAAGTTGTTTGTACATATTATTAACATAACCTAAATCAAGCGCTTATTGTAATGTTTTTATAGGATAAGTAGAGCTGTTTATTAAAAAAATTAGTAGGTTGAGACTCAGTAGAGGTATCATAAAAAAATACCATCACAACAGAGTAAGAAAATGAAAAAAATACCAACCAATATTATTACAGGTTTTCTTGGTGTAGGGAAAACGACGACCATATTACAATTATTAAAAAACAAACCAGAAAATGAATCTTGGGCTGTTTTGGTTAATGAATTTGGTGAAGTTGGTATTGATGGTGCTTTTCTTGCTGAGGGCGGTGCTATGGTGAAGGAAGTTCCTGGTGGCTGCATGTGTTGCACCGCAGGCCTTCCTATGTCTGTTGGTATTAATGCATTACTGAGACAAAAACCGGATCGTTTAATTATTGAACCAACAGGGTTAGGGCATCCTAAAAAAATCATTGCTATTTTACAATCAGAGAACTATGAAAAGTACATTGATTTGAAAGCAACGATTGGTCTTGTCGATCCTAGAAATCTATCTGACGATAAGTATGTGTCTAATCAGAACTTTAACGATCAATTGGGTATTTCTGATGTCGTTGTCGCGACTAAGATGGATATGGCTTCAGATTACGATGAGTGTTTATTTGATTCATGGGCAAAAGAACTGCCAACTCAACCTAAAACGACGAAGATAAATCATGGTGAGCTACCGCAATCTTGGCTTGATCAAGAGCGTAATATTGAACTAACAATTGAAGAACACCACCATCATCATGCAGAACAAGATATTGTCGAAATGGCTCTTGAACCTGGTCAGAAGTTTTGCAGAAAAGAGAATAAAGGCCAAGGCTATGTAAGTTGTGGGTGGTTCTTTGGTGCAGAGTCAGTGTTTGATTTTGAAGAGTTGTTTTCAATGTTATCAGATTTGAATGCGGAACGAATTAAAGCGGTAATGAATACTGATAAAGGGTGTTATGCATTTAATGTGGCTAACCGTGTTGTCTCTGTTAATCAATTAAGTATTGAAGGAATGGAGTCGAAACTTGAAGTTATCGATACTCAATTGCTTCCATGGGATCAATTAGAAACAATATTGCTAAGTTTGATCATTGAATAATCGATATTGATATATGAATAAAAAGGGGAGCGTAAAGCTCCCCATTTGCATTTTTGTAATGGAAAATTAGCGTTTGTTTTTCAGATAACGTTTACGACGCTCTTCTTTTTTCTTTGCTTTTTCTTCTTCTTTACGAGCGGCATCAATTTCAACTTGAATTAACTCTTCTGTGATCATTTCTGGTAATTCAAGAGTCACTTGACCAAGAACTCCTGAACGTAATTCGTGAAGTAAAATCTCAGACGCTTTGTAAAGGTTGATTCGACCACCAGCTTGTAAACAACCACGGCTGCGACCAATCGCTTCCATTAGTTCTAAATCATTGTCTGGTAGTTCATCTAATTTGTAACGCTCTTTTAAACGCTCTGGGTATTGTTTAGCAAGATATTCAACGGTGTAGAATGCAACTTCGTCATATTCCATTGCTGTATCTTTTACTGCACCAGTTGCCGCTAGACGGAAACCACTGTGTGGGTTTTCAACTTTTGGCCATAAAATTCCTGGAGTATCAGAAAGCACCACACCATTTTGAAGATTAATGCGTTGTTGACGGCGTGTAACTGCTGGTTGGTTACCAGTAACAGCGATAGTTCGGCCTGCAAGGGTATTGATAATTGTTGATTTACCAACGTTAGGAATACCCATGATCATAGTGCGAACGTTTTTGCCCATTGCCTCTCTGTGAGGAACAAGTTTACGACATACTTCCATGATCTTATGAATTTCTTCAGGGTTTTCGGTTGTAACCGCCATTGCAGTTACGCCTTGTTCTTTTTCTAAATGCTCAATCCAAAGTTGAGTCACTTCTGGATCCGATAAATCACGCTTATTAAGTACTTTTACACACGGTTTGTCTTTACGAATAGAAGAGATAAGCGGATTTTCACTACTAAAAGGAATACGGGCGTCAAGAACTTCAATGATAACATCGATTTTTGGCACAACTTCTTCAATCTCTTTACGAGCTTTGTGCATGTGTCCCGGGAACCATTGGATGGACATGGCGTGAATCCTTTAAAAACGAAAAGGGTTATTTTAACGGTAAAGTGGAAAGTGTAAAGAGCTCCTTGTATTGCTTGGCCATTTTGTATAAAAAACGGCCTAAATAGGCCGTTTAAATTAAGACTTAGTTTTAATGATGTTTATAAAGTGGCAACAACAGTATTATCAACGATATCTATCATCTGTTTAATTTCACTACCTAGTGCTGAAGGGTACCAAATTTCCACCCAAACCTTATCAACGTGGTTTGGAAGCATCATGCTGCTTTTAAATTCGGTACTGTCATTCATTGGAGTTAGAATGATTTGAGAAGTATAGTCTACGGCACCTTCATTAAATTCAGTGTAGATAGACATAAAACCTCGATCGCTTTGAGAGCTTGCAACAGAAAGGTCAAAAGTGACTTCTCGTTCTGTTGAGAATGTAAAGCCTTCTGGTACAGACAACTCACTTGTTTTAATACCGCTTTCTTTTTTAGGAACATCCGCAGCCGCTGGTGCTGCTCCCCCCGATGTGCCTGATGAAGAATCACTACATGCAGAAAGAAAAGTAATGATGGCGATACTTAGTAATAAATTAACTCGTTTCATAAATCCTCCTTGTTAGTCAGCAGTTGACCAAGTATTACTAGGTGTAGGGTTAAGGTACCAAGTTGTTTTCTCTGTACCGCCTGATGTTGCCCATTCGGCGAAGTCTGGGTAAGCATCACCAATATCAATATATTCTGATGGATGATCCCAAGGTGATGAAATTAATATTCCCCATGGAAGATTTCCGGTTGTACGGTAGTATTTACTTGTTGCAGGGTCTGAATCATCCTGAGCAATACCATAGAAACTACTGACTAATGTCCCTCTACTTGTTGGTGGGAAATCCGCTGTGTGAATTTCTAAGTCTGTCCCAGGGGCTGTAGAGAAGCTATCACCGTGATACAAACCATAGCCTGCAGCAAATATGAATGGGTCGGCACCATTTAGTGGCAACAGTGAACTTACGCTAGGCTCACTACCATCATTGAAAGGAAGTGAGATGCTAAATGTCATCTGCTCTGATTCAAGTGATGCACTACATGATGGATTTGTACGGTGGAATTTACACTCTTCGTTAATGATTATGTCTTCTCGTAGATTCAATGAAGCAACAACAACCAAGTCTCCACCCGGAGAGCCAATAGATTTATCTTCACCTGTAAATGGTGAAATATTCGCTCGAGTGACGCCATTTTTTTCTAAACGAGCTAACGAAAGGTTTATATCTGATTCAGAGAAACCATTAAGCTTCCAGCCTAAACCGTTACCATAAGATGCACCATATGCCATGATGGTCCCTGTGATATCAAATCGTAATACTTCACCATCTTTACTCACAATGGTAGTACGGTAATAGGCAACCACATCATTTAAGTCAAAATCACCAATTTCAGGCCAGTTATCCTCAAACGCTGCAGTGTAATAACCAGAGTGCTGAATCGTGGTTCCTGGGTCAGTAACATCAAAAACATAGTCTTCGACCTCACCATCACCAACGTAACCAGAGCTTGGTATATTAGGGTTGCTTGATAAACGGAAACGAGTTTGTACTGAACCAATAATTGCGTTGTCGCTGACTCTAATTGGGACGACTTGTACGCCACTCACAACTGGGTGGTTTGTTAAAATTTGTTCGCCTTCATCAAATGAGCCGTTCATATCCCAGTCAGCCCATGCTTGTAGATAACCACTGCCACTGGCACTTACATTTATTAATGCGTCTAATCCTTTTTCTAAACTGGTTAAGATAGTGATACCGTCATCGTCGTTACCGTCAACATCGAGATCATCTCCATTTGACGCTATTCCTGGTTGACCATCTGTATCTGCATCGACGCTACTACCTAAGTAAAGGGTACTTGTCATAGCATGCTCTGCGCCGTCATTTGATTTTAAGGTGTTGTAGCTATCAGGAGCATCACCAAAATCAGATTCATCAGAGCTTCCAATTGGTGAAGTAAAGTCATCAAGATCCCAGTTACCGTCAAAAGCAGAAAAAATTGGGTTTGGCAAAGGACTGTTGCTAGCGGTAACGGTTTCAAATTGAAGAGTAACAATAGAGGTGTTTTTATAGGTGAATTTTACAGCACCTGAAGTATCGGTTTCATTATAGTTTGTTCCTGGGCCTGTGAATAACACTGAAAGACCATCAGAACTTTCTTCTGCTGTTAGACTCGCTCCTGCAGAACCGGTTTGATAGCTGAAAAAACCTTCGTTTTTATATACACGAACTTGTTCTGATTGTACTGGCTCACCATCAATGTCGTAACCAATCATTTCAAATTCAGGAATCGTATAAGGGATTGAAAATGTCCCTGATAATCCATCGGTACCGTCAAAAAATTCAAAAGTATAAATGAGACCAGCAGGACCCGGAGAGTTTGTTTGGTATAGGAAGCCAATGTCACCGCTTGGTTGTGTTGAGCCTTCTTTGTAATTAGGGGTGTGGTATAGGAAAGTGGCATCGCCAATAATTCGGCTGCTTATCTTCGCATCAATAGTTTTACCATTATGAACCCCAACATTTAAGAAGTGCATAACAGGGCCATCATATGAGGGGCCAAAACTATTATTTAAATTCGTCGCTTCAATATGATTTGAGAAATCCAAATCGACGACGGTTGCATGAATAGGAATACTCGCAGTAGCGAGAGCAATAATTGGTATAAGTTGCTTGTATTTCATAGTCAGCCTCTACTCTATCTAGATGAGATGCTCCCAAAAATTGAAAGCTCTAACACGTGAAAAAACTCGATTATTTATGTATCAAGCAATACGCATACCATTTAGAGTAGAGGAAGGGGGGAATATATGTAATCAATTGAAATATAGCTATTAATTTTTCCTTTTCTATGGGTGAGGCGACGTGAGCTATTTCGATAAGTGGAGTTATCCTCAATATAGGAATCAATATGAGAATATAAATTTTACAAGTGATTAATAAGTAACAGATGGATGCTTACCCATCTGCAACTCATTAAGAAATGTTAAGCTGCTTGATGATTTTGTTCGTGTAAAGGTAAGGGTTTTCCAAGCAAAAATCCTTGGAAATAACCAATATTCAATTTTTTCATTAATTCATATTGATGAGGTGTTTCTACCCCTTCAACAATCGTCAAAGCATCTTGTTTTTTTGCTATAGATAGAGCTGATAAAAGAGGGGCTTTGACGCCTGCTTCATACTTTAGTAATAGAGCGCGATCGATTTTAATTACGTTTGGGTTTAATTGTGAAACTCGCTTTGCAGAAGAGGCTTCCGAACCATAGTCGTCAATAGCGACAAAAAAATCGTGCTCTTTGATCATCTCGATAGCATCGATGAGCCTCTTTTCATCTTGGTAATGAAATTCTACTAATTCAAATACGATGTTTTGTGGAGATAGATTTAATGCACTGATTCTTGACTCTAATAGCATTGCATTTATATCAGGTAAATGACTGGTATAAAGAAGCACTGCAGATTCAGGCAAAACATTTAAGAATAGTTTGCAATTTAATGGAGCAAAGATAGAAAAGTTTCGAATATGAATAACCCGACTTAAGCGTTCGATATTTAGTATCTGTTCTAAGGTGCGAGATAAGTCCGAAAAGAAAAGGTCGGGTCTGATTGGCTGATCATTTGAGTCTTGAATTCTAAGTAATGCTTCATAACCAAAAATATTCATTTTCTTATCAAATATTGGTTGGAAAACACTTCTCAAAGTGAAGCCGTCATATTGAGCGCAATATGAACCTGCGTCATCAATGAATAAATGAGTTTGAAACTCTTCCTGTGTTGCCAATAGCATTCGTAACTCCTTATACGTTCAAGTATTGATATCTGAATCAATAGCATTAATCAAATGACCGAAAAAGAATAATCGAGTGAAATCACAGATTTAGTGTTTCATAGTTAAGAATTTGGTGAGTAGGGAACCCAATAAAAGTAAACATAACTGTGATTAATGCATTTGGTTAGTCAATGTATTTAGCTCTTTTTATCAGAAAATTAATACCTTGAGCTCATTTATAAATAATTTATTGCTATAAGTCTTGATTTAACAATTACTCTCACAAATGATACAAAAATTAAGTTAAATTAATATTTAATTGACACCTTTGCATTTCTTG
Source organism: Aliivibrio fischeri (assembly GCF_009727955.1). Lineage (GTDB taxonomy): Bacteria > Pseudomonadota > Gammaproteobacteria > Enterobacterales > Vibrionaceae > Aliivibrio > Aliivibrio fischeri_A. The sequence goes on from NZ_WOBR01000011.1 coordinate 78,290, forward strand.
TTCGATTGACGAGTGAAATGGTTAACCTTGAGTTTGAACTTTTAACATGTTGCAGGTTGGATAAATTAAGATATGAAATCATTTTTACGATTGAATTGTACTCTGATAAGTATGATTATCTTTTTTGTGAGTTCTTTGTTGCAGATAAACCATGCTGCAGCTGCAGACCTATCCGTTACTGTAACTTCTAATCCTGTTGTTTATGAAAATAATAGTACAGTGACGTATACCATCACTGTTGATAACTTAACATCGAATTCCATCGACAATATTTCTCTATCGGCTGATTTTTTATCTGTGATGTCAGGCAGTGAACTCGCTTTTCAATCTACCGAGATTTCTGGAAAGGCGACATGGTTCTCTAATAAGGGGGATTTTAATACATCTGGCGACCTTATTGTTTCCAATGCAAAATTAAACTCAGGTGGCACATTAACTTATACCGTTTTAGCAAACGTATCAGAACTTGCTCAAGATGATATTTCAGTTCAGGCTACAGCGACAACAGATACAGAAACAATTGATTCAAATATCGCTATTGTTCAGCCAGCACCATATGAATATTCATTAACACTTTCTTCAGATAAAACTGAATATGGTCTTGGTCAGCAAATAACCTATACACTTGTAGCCCAAAATACAGGTAGCTATAAAGTACAACATTTATCTATTAATCAACTTTTTGCGTCTCTATCTGTTGAGTCCATTGACGGTACATTAATTTCGCCATTTTCATCAGTGACCATTAGTGCAAAGAAGAGTGGGGTAAATAGTGATATTGGTTCTTTTCCTTTGCAAGGTGACCTAGAAGTAATTGATGCTGTAATTGATGTAGGCGGAAGTTTAACTTATACAATTAAAGCCACTGTTGTGGATACGTTGGTTGGTGACATTGTCACTTCTGCAATTTCAAGTACCAAAGATGGTAGTGTAAATAGTAACGAATTAACGACACCCCCTTCGTCTGGCGAATTGGAAATAACATTACATGAATTTGATCAAACTTCGCCTTATTTGATTAATGGTGAAATGCTTATTCGTCTTAGTGTTGAAAATACTGGTGGTGGAATCGTTCATAATTATCGGGTTCAACATAATATTGCTACATTATTATCAACATTAGGTAATGATTTAGATGAAGCAAAGTATGATCATACCGATGTCCAAGGTAACCCTTATCAATCATGGATTGCGAAAGTTGACAATATAGGCTCGCATTCTCTTTCTGCGTTAAATACTAGTGGTTCATTATCAGATGCTGTTTTTGATGACTTAGTATCGGTTTATCCAAATGAAACCATTGATTACTCGATAAAAACTATCATTACTCCTGTAACTGTTGGGACAATCAACAATTTAATTGCAAAGGTGCTTAAATCTGATGGTTCATTAGCCGGTTCAACAAGCCAAATCTCAACGTCGATTGATGCTGAAAGAGTATTACAAACAAGTGATTCGGAAATCAAAATCACCAAAGATACTGCTCAGAGTGAATATGTTCCTGGGGGAGCAGTTGTCTATGACATTACTGTTGAGAATACATCTAATAAATACTTTGCTAATAATTTGATCATTGTAGATAAATTATCATGTATAAAAACAGAACAAGCTGGTGGTGCTGGGCAAGGAAGCGCATTCAAATCTTGGAAATTGGAAGTTACGGATGGTAAAGACAAGATTGGTACTGACGCAGGTAAATTCAATTATGGTGCGAGTCAGACTGGGGATTTAGCCATATCACCTGATATCGCACCAGGTAAGAAAGTTATTTATAAATTAACAGCAATAGTAAATGACACGAGTGTTGGAACTATTATTGATGATGATCCAAGTTGTGTTGATGATGTATCTGAAGGTGGAACAGGGGTTGAAATGCCTGACGATAGTCTTTCTGTAACCAAAGACGTCGATTCTTATTATTACTCAGCAGGACAATTGCTTACTTATACGATTAAAGTAACGAATAATGGTGATGGTTTTGCCAATCAAGTGCCAGTAGTTGATGATCTTGCATCTATCATGGTAGATGACATCAATGGATCTCCTGTACCTGCTTATTCTAACTGGGTAATTACGGCAAACGCTGAGCATATTGATGGTACGCCAGCTACGTCAACAGATACAGGGATTGCAGGAGTCATTATATCTCCAGATATTTTAGATGTTGAAGCAACGATTGAACCAAAAACAATCGTAACATATACAGTAAAAGCGAGAACATCTAATACCGCGAATGGCACAATTACCAATGAAGTGATTGTTGATGGAAAAGCTATTGCGGATAGAGGCTCTGTACCTAGAGATTTTACGGTTTCGATAAACAAATCAGTAAAGGTGAATGGAGCGACGTCATTTAGTGGTGAACAGACTTCTTACTCTAAACCTGCAACTGAAATTACTTATCAGTTGGTATTAAAAAATGATAAATCAAATGGTTATGCTACGAATGTAAATGTGACTGATCCAATATCTACCATTCAAGCTGATATGTTAGAACCAGATAATACATTAATGCCTGTTTTTACCACGTGGACGATTGATGTAGATAAAGAAGTTGTTGATACATCAGGTTTGTCAGCGCAAGAAGAAGCTGATCTGTTAGCTGCGACGGATGTTGGTATTGTTGAAAATAATAAGGATCTTGATACTACAGCCCAAATTCCACCGAATGTTCGTATTATTTATACAATCACTGCACAAATTGATCGTACTAACCCTAACAAAATCGTGTGGGGTAGTTTTAATAACGTTGCCACAGTAACTACGCCAGATAATGGTAAATCAAATAGTGACAATGCTTGGGTTAGGCCCAAAGATCCTGATGTGTTTGTAACAAAAACCAGCAGTAATGAGCATTTTGAAATTGGTAAAGAAGTTACTTTCGATATTTACGTTTTTAATAAAGGCGCAGGTTATGCAAATGATGTTGATGTAAAAGATGACATTATTGGAATGGATGTTTTTGAACCCGGCTGGAAAATAGAGGCATCAACGGAAGGACATCCTAATAGTGGTAGTTTTACAGACGATAAGTTAAATTGGCAAGATGGAAATAACATAAATTCAAACATTGATATTGATCCGCAAGAATCTGCGGGCTCTTTTGGTGGAATGGGATATGTTGTGTATTCTGTAACCGGTATCGTAAAATCAGATTATGCAAAAGAAGAAATATCAAACACCGCTGAAATTCACGATCCTGCAACGGGAACTGATCATTCATCAACTGCTGAAATTGGTAAAGATGTTGTTACCGAAAAATTTAATGTTTCAATTTTAAAAACATCAGATAAAGTAAAAGTGGTGCCAGGTGAGGACATCACTTATACCATCACACTATTTAATAATAGCTCAACGGTCACCGCTGATCGACTAACCGTTGCTGATCTGATGTCAGAAATTAAATCTGTGCTAGCGAATGATAAAGACGATCATTTTCAAGATGACTTGGATAAGTCACCTTTTGAATATTGGCAAATAAAATTAGATGGCGAAACTACATTTGGCCCTACTACTAATGAAGATTTTATTTACCCTGTAAAAGGCTCTGGTGACACGTTAGAGCTTGCACCACAAGAAGCTAAAATCTTTCAAATTAAAGCCAAAGTAAAAGATAACTATGTTGGTACCGTAATATCTGGTTCCGAAACTAACTTATTGCCAAATGATGCGTATGTATATCGTGATTTTGGTGAAGTGGATGAAGCGTCACACGTATCTCATCACGAAAATGAAATCGCTTGGAACGGTGCTGACACGGTTAGAAATTTGCTTGTTAATGGCAGTTCTAACCAATACTACAGTCCTGGTGATGAACTGACTTATACCGTCAAAGTTTTATCTAAAACAGGGTATTTAAATAATCATAAGGTATTGGAAGATATTCTTGGTTTAAATGTTTTATTGATGGACGGCTCGTCTGCTAATCCATTTTTAAATACATTTAGCGTTACCGTAGACAAAGACGATACGAATGGTGGAAAAGGCACAACCAACGGCACTTTAGATGGCGTGGTGGAAGATAATAAGAACATTGATACTACCATTGATGTTGCGGGTGGAGACTACGTTCTTTATACCGTGAAAGGAATTGTTCGTAATGATGCCGTCGGTGATATTACGATTGGTGGAATTACGGTACGTCCAAATGAGTTCCACTTAACCTTCTCTAAAGAAGTGGATGAATTGAACTATAAACCTGGCGAGACCTTAACTTATCACCTGATTATTACTAATGATGGTAAGGGCAATGCTTATGATATCCCTGTTCTAGATGAAATATCAAAAGTACAAGTTGAGTTAGTTGATGGAACGATGGGATCCGCATTTTTGCCGGGTTGGACGATTGATCCTCAAGTGAGTGGCAATGCACCAGGCAGTAATGTTCAGGTTGGAACCACTACGGATGGTAGAGATTTAAATACAAGAGCTTCAATCCCTGCGGGTGCTACCATTGACTATGTTGTTACTACTACGGTAAATCCAACAGCAACAGGCGATATTATTAATATATTATCGGTCAATGGTGATCGTGTAAGTGCATTATCTAAACCAGATGCTCAAAAGTTTGAGTATTCAAAATCGATTCTTGCTTATTATGATACTGATGGCGTGACTAAGTTGAGTAGTGGTCTGGCTGGCTATAAACCTGATGGTTTTATTGAGTATCAAATAGAAATAACCAATGATAATGAGGTTCACTTAAACGACATTACTATCACTGACCGAATTCGTTCAATTAAGACTAATTGTTACAATGTAACAACGGGCTCGATAGAGCAATGTCCAGCGTTTGATAGTTGGCAGATTGTCACTGAAACGGACAGAAGCCCAATATCCAATCCTGGAAGTGTTCAAGATAATAGAGATATTGATACAGAATTTGATTTAGCTGCTAAAAGTTCAGATCCGCTTGGCTCATATGTTAGGTATAAAATTAAAGCTCATATTGTTGAAAATGCAGTAGGCGAATTTAAAAATAGTGCCTTGATTGATGGGCGACATGCTGTGACATCAGATCGTTCAGTGATGCTGCCTGTAACATTAAACAAACTACATAAAGCTTATTCTGATAATGCTCTGACTAGTGTTAAGAAAACCTACAACCATCAAACAGAGCAACAAAAGGTCTTTTATCATCTGCGAATTGAAAACACGGGTGATGGTCTTGAATATGGAAAGGCGCTTATTGAAAAGTTTTCAGAGCTAAAAGTACGATTAGCACAAACTGCTGTAGGTCAAGGCAATAATGATAAAGCGTCTGTGTATCAACCGAATGGCTGGACAGTAACAGCAACAACATCGGGCGAACCAACGACTTCTATTGGTGGTTTTGTCGGCGGAAATAATGCAGATATTGATATTCCATCAGTGTCAATAGCTCCAAATGGATGGATTGATTTTGTGATGGAATCGCAAATTCGTGATGACAGTTTAGATGCGATAAAAATTACGCCAACTTATGGCGGTAGTAATCTTCCAAAATCAAGCATTACTTCAGACCCTTCAGGCTTAGAAGTGTCAAAAACCATTATTTCAGTAGGTGGGAAACCATACAGTAGTGGTGATACTTATAAACCGGGAGATATGGTTGAATATCAATTTATCGTTAAGAATATTCAACCTGTATGGCGTGATAACACCATTATTCAAGATCTGCTTTCTGAGATAAAAGTGGAAGTGATTGGTGGAGGTATCGAATCTGCATTAACCAATACCAACATTACTGATGTTGTAACAACAGGTTTAAATGGTAGCGTTGATACTAAACCTCTTGATTATGATCCCAAAGGGGATGTTGATATAAAAGAAGCTGATGGGCTTGATATCGCACCAATGGAAGAGATAACGTTCACAATCACGGGACAAATTCGTACTGATGCCGTTGGTATTGTTGACGCAAACACCGCTATTGGTGGAAATAATACCGTTAATACGGATCCTATTCCTCCTGTCGCACCAAAACTTGTTTTTGAAAAATTAGTAACCAATACGACAGCAGACAGTAGTACTTGTTCTTTTCCATCATCAACAGGAAGTGGCTGCCAATATAACCCTAGTGGTCAAGTAACTTATGAGGTGATTGTAAGAAATGACGGGGAAGGTACAGCTAATGATGTAGTAATTAAAGATATTGTAAGCTCAATTAAAACATCAGATGGTGGTAGTGCATATTCATTAACTAATGTTCATTTACTTGAGCAACCAGATCCATCTCGTTTTTCTATTACTGGTCAATATGAAGGAACATCTGATCTGAATGCTACATTCGATTTAATGTCAGGTGATACAGTTAAATTTGAAATATCAGGAACGGTCTCGAATGATGCAACAGGGTCGATCACTAATATTGCACAAGTTGATGGTGTTAATACTAATGATGTAACGCTTGATGCTGGAACCGCGAGAATTATCGCAATCAAACAATCTGATATCGATAGTTATGCACCTGGACAGACGATCAATTATACCATTCGGATATTAAATAAATCGGATACCAATACAGAGGTCACCGTTGTTGATCCCATTTCATCATTCATGGTGGAAACGGCAGATGGCACAATGAAATCAGCATTGGAATCTTGGACTATCGCTTCTACGGTTATCTCTGACGGTGATCATGATTCGACACCAAGTTATACGGATATAAGCAGTTTACCTACGAGTGGTGATATTAATTCCGTAATAAAAATGGCAGCAAGACATCTTGATTCAACATTGACTGAAGTTGAAATTAAGATCACAGGGGTAATACGTAAAGATGCTATTGGCCAATTTACAAATACAGTAACGATCAATGGAGCTGATTATCGCGTTGATGTTGGTTATATCGTACCTGAAAAGGGAGAGTTAACCGTATCAAAATCAGCAACAAAAACCCCAGCAACCTATGTTCCAGGTGAAGTAATTGGTTTTGATGTTGAAATTGAAAACATAGGTGGTGGTTACTTAACTAACGTTAATATTAGTGATTTAAGTAAAAGTATTAAAACGGATTTTGCGGGACAGGCTCGTGATGGACAAGTATTCGCACAGTGGGACATAACAAATATAAATGTAGTTGGCACAGAACCGTCATTGTCTAAGCCAATATCGGGTAGTGAAATTACCGGGTCATCAGGTTATGAAGTCAATTATAACATTGCACCGTCGCATAAGATCCAACTGCATCTTGAAGGGCAAGTTAATGATAAGGCAATGGGAGACATTACTAACATCGTTAACGTGACTGATGCTGAAAATAAATTAAAAAGAGCAGAAGCAACATACACACCTGAATTAGCGGCGTTAACAGTAAGTAAAACCGTTGATAAACCGGTGTATGAGGCGGGAGATACGCTGACTTACACCATTAAAGTGACAAACACCACAGGCGCATGGGCGAAAGACGTTCAAATCAGTGATTTTTTATCAAAGATTGAAAGTACAACGATTGACGGTGCAACTATTACTGCTTTTGACCCTAATTCAATAACTATTAGTGGCAACTCATTAACAGGTGAGACAACTATTCCAACTATACATTCAGGTGATATTAATGGAGTCATCGAAATAGCACCAAATGATGAGCTAACTATTACACTGAGTGCAACATTGTTACCTACGATTCACGGTGAAGTAAAAAATACAGTAACGATTGAGCTAGATGGTGTATCACAAACGGCTGAAGCGATCAGTGTTCCGATTATTCCAACTGTGATTTTAACAAAAGAAGCGCCGGTAGAGTTTTATGTTCCAGGGGAATCGTCTGATTTCATTATTACGGTTAAAAATGAAACGAATGGCTTTGCAGATGACATAAAAGTTGATGATATCATCTCAGCATTAACGGTCGAGACGATTGATGGAACAACAGAGCAAGCATTCAGTCATTGGGTATTAGATGTGGAAGCCAATGATCCGAATACTGTTATTACTCGAACAAGTGCCACTATTAATGAAGATATCGAAGTTAATATCGATTTAGCTCCATTAGATACCGTAACCTTCACAGTAAGTGGCGATGTAAATCAAAAAGCAGTAGGCACCATTAAAAATACGGCTGTTATGGATTTTAATGGCGTAACAGTAACTAAAGAAGCAGAGTTAAAACCAGAACTTCAAAGTGTTTCATTTGAAAAAACATTAAAAGATGGCACTCAAGAAGGAAATTATGTTGCAGGAGAAGAAGCTGAATTCCATATTACATTAGTGAACAACGCCGCCAGTTTTGCTCAAAATATTAAAGTAACTGATTTAATTAGCGACTTAAAAGTAACGACTATTTTAGGTGGCACTGAAGATGCGTTCAGCTCTTGGCGTATTGATTATGAAATACAAAATGACAAATATGACACAACAACAATAGATCCACTGCCTATCGGAAATGATCTTGATGTCACCATTAACCTTGCCCCAAATGCTACTGTCGATTTTATTGTTAGTGGTGCTGTTAATCCTGATGCATTAGGTGAAATAAGCAACACAGCAAGCATGGATGATGGCACAACGACTATTGACTCAACCGCCATTTTAAAACCAGAAGAAGTGGTTCTTATGGTTAAAAAAGTGGCAGATAAATCAGAATATACCAATGATGATGATGAAATTACCTTTACTTTAGGTGTCACTAACCGAGGATCATCAGACGTAACGGGGGTTCGCCTAGTTGATGAAATATCAAAACTACAAGGTGCAAATGGCAATCCATTATTTACTGAATGGACGGCAAAAATTATTGAATTTCCAAGTGGCGCTGTTGTAGATACTCAAAGTTCGGTTGATTTAGATTCAACTCAAACGCTAAAAGCATATGAAGGTAACGCATTTGAAATCATTATTGTTGGTCAAATTGGTAAAGGTCTTGATGATGATATAACTAACACATTTACTGTCACGACTCCGAGAGGAATAACGGCGGAAGACAGCGTAACTATTCACGTTAAGAAGTTTGCTGATAATGAAGGTGAACTGCAAGTAACCAAACAAGCGCTTAAAGACTCAGCCCAAGTGGGTGATGTCATTGAGTACGAAGTCATCATTGAAAATCATAATGAAGCTGAATTTAAAGGGGTGAAATTAGAAGATAGATACCCTTCTGGTTTTCAATATGTGGAAGGTTCAACAGAAATAACAAACAGTGGACCTGATGGCCAGTTCGATACATTTGATGATGTATTTAATACTCAAGAACCAAGTATTACTAATGTATTAACATTTAACATTGGCGATATGCTTGCATATGGTTCAAGTGGCTCAACTATTCAAGAAAAGGTACGTGTGCGTTATTTGTTGCGAGTAACCGTTGGTGCGACCTTTGGCAGTTATGTCAATACTGCTTATGCCATGACACCAGCAGAAGGAATGACGAGTGGGCCTCTGCAAATTAAGTCAAACATGAGTAGTGCTACCGTTGAAATTACGCCTGATAAGTTATTTGATACCGCATCAATTATTGGAAAAGTATTTGAAGATCATAACGGCGATGGCTATCAAGCAGAAGCAACGGCTTATGAGATTAAAATTACTGCAGATATACCTAAGTCAGCGTACGTATCAAATTCAACAACTTTAGAGATTCTAGGCCAAGAAGAAAACGTAAGCGAAAGCGATATTGCACCTATCAATAAAAGTATTGTCATTGATCATCTATTTGGTTTATCAAGAAATAGGACTTTGCCAGAAGGCAATAAAGCAGTATTGCAATTTGCAACAATCACTAAAGATAAATTTGATTTTACTGTAGAAACTGAAGATGGCACCCATATCCTGTTTAAAAAAGACGACAGTGTAATAACAAGCCATACAGGAGACAGACAAGAAGGGCTAACTGGTGAAAATCTGAATGTTACTCGTAATCTCTATAAAGATGGCGACCATTATTTGTGGGAAATTATCATCGAAAATATGGGCTTGTATGAAGATGGTATTCCAGGAGTAAGGTTATTAACCGTTGAAGGGATCATTATAGAAACCGATCAATATGGTCGTTATCACGTACCTGATCAATGGGTATTAGATAAAAAAGGAAAACAATTCCTTGTAAAAGTTGATAGCGATTCATTGCCTACAGGGATGACAGTAATTAGTGAAAATCCGAAGGTATTACGAATAACGCCACATGCACTGACTAAATTTAACTTTAGTGTGCAAAGTGAAGAAAAAAATAACTCAAAATAATAAAAAGAAGAGAAGTTATTATGAAAAGCCTAAATATTTTTAAGAAAAAAAGCATAACAGTGTGTGTATTATCAGCATTACCTGTTATGACTTTTGCTAAAAATACCGAGAATTTACAGCAGCTCGATTCTGATACTATGGGGATCTTAATTGATGCTCATGAACAAACAGACAGTTCACGTATTTATTTAGATGAAGGTGCAATATGGGCAAGTCGTGATATCACCAAATTTAACCCTGTATTAGATTTGAGTGTGAGTGATGAGGCCGAGATTGAAAATGGGGCTTTAGTTAATGCACTGAATTTTTCTGTCAATACAAACTACAGTTACTACATAAAGACATGGCAGCTAGAAGTATACCGCGGTGCAGATCGTCATTTATCCGAACCTTTAATCGTAAAAAAAGGTGATGTATTAGCCAATAGTACGGATATCGAGTGGGATGGTTCAACAGAGGTTGATCATCAATTTAGACTAGGTGAACAATTGCTGTTTAGGCTCAAGGTTTGGGATAAAGATGGCAATATGGATGTCACCAGTTTAGGGGTGGTTGATCTTGTTCGACCTAATAAAGATCTTTCTATTGATAAAAACATAAATGAAGAAGACTCGGGACGTCATTTTGGTAAGTCACGGTTGATGCGTCATAACATTCCCACCTCATCAGGTTTGGCAAAATTCATTGGTACAGGGCTTGATGGCGTCGATAAAGTGATTATCGGTGAAGATGAATTTGATGTTGTAGAAGGGGATTTATATGCGGAAATCTTCCTACCAACGGATGCGTATCGATTCCCTACGACGGTTGTTTTTGACTCAGGAGAAGAGCGTCGATTCTCTCTTTATGCCCGTATTCCTGATACCTATTATGCACAAGCTGGTTTAGCTGATTTCTATGTTGGTGCAAATCGTGTAGGTGGTAGTACAGGTGCGTTAGAGGTCAATGAGCAATATGCTCAAGATATCTATAACCAAGGACGTATTGCCTATTTTGGTCAGGGAAAATTTGGTGACAAATTACGAGTTGTTGCTCATGTAGATACCAAGGACAGTGCCGTAAAGGATATGTTCAAAAATCCATTTGCAGCAAATGACGCTTCGACTGTATTTGACATTGTCGATGGTGACGATGAAATGATGTATGGCAATTATGGTGATGGAGCTAATATTCAAAAAGTGGTGAACACAAAAGGTAAAGTTTACCTCGATGTTCAATACGACAAATCTCAATATCTGTGGGGTAATTTTAATACTGGAATTACGGGTACAGATAATGGTGATTACAACCGCAGTTTATATGGTTTTAAAGGAGATTACCGCACAAGAGAAACTACCTTATACGGTGAGGATCGTTTAAATATTGTCGGTTTTGCTTCACAAGCAGATTCACTTTATTCGCATGATGAGTTTTTAGGAACGGGTGGTTCATTATACTTCTTACAGCATGGTGAAGTGCTACCTGGTAGCGATAAAGTCATGATTAAAGTCATGAATAAAGACAGCGGGATTGTAGAGAGAGAAATTCCATTACAATCAGGACGTGACTATGAGATAGACGAATATCAAGGGCGAATTATTTTAACGAGACCGTTATCTGATATTGTTTCTGACAGTTTTGGTTCAGTTATTGATGATTCGCCTCGTGGTGGTTATGAAAACTATTTATCTGTTGATTATGAATATATTCCAAGAGGTAAAGACGCACAAGATGCGATGGCCTATGGTGGTCGAGCTAAAGGTTGGATTAATGATTATATTGGTGTTGGTGCAACTTACATAACAGAAGAAAAAGACAGTCAAGATTACGAACTGTATTCAACAGATCTAACATTACGTGCAACAGAAGGTACTTATCTAAAAACAGAGTTCGGGCACACTACTGGAACACAAGCAGACAGTAACTTTGTTTCATTTGATGGTGGCTTGACCTTTACACCAATTACATCGGGTAATGTAAATGATCGCGAAGGAAATAACATTCAAGTTCTTGGTGTCGCCAGTTTATATGATCTCGCTCCGGATATGTTCGGTGCTGTTGGGAATGATATTAAAGCTTGGTATAAGTCAAAAGATGCGGGGTACTCATACGCGAGTCAAAGTGACGATCTTGAACAAGAGTCTTATGGAACAGAAGTTCGTTTGCAAGTTGGCGATCGAGTTCAAGTATCCACTCGTTTTACATCAATGGAAGAAAAAGAGCTAGACGGTACATTAGAAACAGACAGTGAACAAATTGAGCTAGAAACACAGTTTTTGGTAACCGAACACGTAAAAATTTCATTAGCTGGGAAACATGTTAAAGAACTCAATAGACAGAAAGAGTCAGGAACTGGTTCATTAGCGGGAGCAAAAGCAGAATACCTTTGGGATAGTGAAAATAGCGTTTACGTTAAGGCTCAAACAACTGTGGATGCGACTGATTCCTATGATGATAACGACAGTGTCACTGTGGGTGCAGAAACAAGAATTCTAGAGGATCTGACGCTTGGTGGTGCATACACAACGGGTAGCCGTGGTGATGCTGCAGAAGCCACAGTAAATTATGATGTGACTAAAGATTATTCTACTTATGTTACTTATGTAGAAGATAATTATCAGGATCAAAATAACGTAATTTTAGGGCAAAGAGCAGCGTTAACTCAAACTGTCGATTTCTATCAAGAGAATCAATTTGTTAATGAAAACAATGGAAAAGGACGTATTGATTCATTTGGCTTTGATAATGAATTTACTGATGATATTGATCTTGGTATTGCTTACCAGCAAGGTGAGATTGAATATAATAATGACCCCAATAATACACTAACGGGTCTTGTTCACCGTAAAGCCATCAGTTTTAGTATAAGTTTTGATCTTGATGATGTTCTTTTAAAGAACAAGTTTGAATATCGTGTCGATGAAACTGAAGAAACCAATGAAAAAATTGAACAATGGGTAACAACAAATAGTTATACCCACCACTTAACCAAAGAATACACCTTATTTGGTAAGTTTAATTATTCTCGCTCAGAAAATGAAACTAACAGTGAGTTACTTGAACGCTTTATTGAGTCTAGTATCGGTTTGGCTTATCGACCAATTTACAATGATAGATTGAATTTATTGGCACGTTATACGTATTTAGTGGACTTTGATAACTTAAATCGTGATGTTGAATACTCAGACGAAGAAAGCCATATCATCGAAACTGAGGCGATATATTCTTGGAATGCTCATTGGGATTTTGGCGCGAAATACGCGTATAAAGATAAATATCAACGTTTTGATCGTGCATCGGGTGCTGGGATTGATGTTAATAGCCAAATTTATCTCACTGGCATCAGTGCTTCTTATCGCATAATGAAGAATTGGGATGTAACAGGCCAATATCATTGGAAAGTAGATACTCAATACGATGAAATGGAAGATGGAGCACTTATCTCATTTAATAAACATTTAACAGATAACTTTAAGATGGGTGTTGGGTACAACTTTTCTCGATTCGACGATAACTTAACAAACGATGATGATTATGATGCAAGTGGTGTATTCATTAATCTTATTGGTAAAATTTAAGGAAGAAAGATGCAAATAAAACAATCGCTATTTATTGGATTAGGTCTTCTTTCTTTGTTTGGGTGTAGTACTGATACTTACGTAAGCCAAGAAAACATTGATAAATATGATGAGCGAGTTCAAAAGTTTTTAATTGCAGAGTGTTTAGTACCACAGCGTGAAATACAAATCGGTGTAGCTGAACACTTTGAATTCGATAAATCAGAAATTATGGAGGGAGATTTCCCATCGTTAAATCAGTTTGTTCGTGATATTGAAAAGTTAAAAGGTCGAATTGCTATTGTTGGTCATACAGACTATCAAGGTTCTGAAAAATATAATGAACAACTCTCTCTTAGACGTGCAGATTCAATCAAAACATACCTTTTAAAGCAATTGAATGCGGATAATTATGAATGGGAAATTAAATATTATGGTGAGAAAAAGCCATTAATCGAAGGGCGAACATTAGAAGCAAATGCGGCAAACCGTCGCGCGTATTTGGTTTTTGAACAAACAGTAGAGAAAGAAACGAACCCTGCGTGTTTACCTCCAGAGCCGAAGAGAAAAGTTTATGTAACGATGGCATCACATTTTGATTTTGATAAATCTGTATTAAAAGAGAAAGATAAAATTGAATTAGACAAGCTAGCATTAAAATTAGAAGGACTGACTGGACGCATATTGATCGCGGGTCATACGGATTATCAAGGTTCCGTGAGTTATAATGAAAAACTCGCAAAAGAGCGCTCTATCGCGGTACAAGAATATTTAAAAACTCGGGTTGATCCGACACAATTTGTCTGGGAAGTTAAATCATTTGGTGAAAGTGAACCGATAATTCAAGAGCATACGTTAAAGGCGAATGCTGAAAACCGTCGAGCATTTGTCGTCTTTAAAGAAGGTCCATTACCTGAAGAAAAAATTGAATCATTGACCGATAAAAAATAAAAATAGGGCGTTCATTTAGAGTTAAATGAACGCCTTTTTGTTACGCTGTCACAGTGACTTCATAAGATCCAAATTTTCGGATGTTGATAACACCAGTGTCAAACAGTAGGTACTGACCTTTAATACCATTAAGAACGCCTGTGACTTCAGGGTTTTTATCAAAGTTATGACTTACGATTTTTGTCGGAAACTCATTAACAGGAAACGCAATATCAAGAATGTGCTCGTCTAATAATTCAACAGAATTTTCACCATGCTCAGCTTGAATCTTTGCAATTGCCGCTTCAACTTGAGGCAATAGTTCTAAGGCCGCTTCTTTTAAAGGTAGGGGATCACCGTTACCTTTTAATAGTGTGCGCCAATTGGTTTTATCTGCAATGAGTTTTGCTAACTCAATTTCAACTAGACCTGAAATTAAGCGGTTTTTCACTTTAGCGATAGGCAAACCTTGAGTTGCGCCTTGATCAATCCAGCGTGTAGGAATTTGAGTATGACGGGTAATGCCGACTTTCATGCTTGATGTATTAGAAAGATAAACATAGTGATCAACAAAGCAATTCTCTTCACCCCATTGAGGTTCGCGACATGTTCCTTCTGCGAAATGACATGTTTCAGGTTTCATTATGCACATATCGCAACTTGCTAGCTTTTTCATACACACAAAGCAATGACCTTGAGAGTAGCTTTTTTTCGTTTTCTTGCCGCATGAGCAGCAAAAGATATTACCTGTATGAGTAAGAGTTAGCGTTTTACCAATTAAAGAGTTTAAGTTGATTTCTTCATCTCCGACAGGCAGACGATATTGAACGGTTCCTTCAGATAAAGAAGAACGCATTTTTGCTAATGTTCCAGTAATTTGAATGCTCATGAACTTTCTACTTTTATTTTTATAAATGAATGTTTATTAGAATAAAACCATTGTAACAAAGTCATGAGAGAGTGTAAGAGCTCAAGTGAATATTTATATGCAAGGATAAACGACAGTTATGATATACTCGTCACATTAGACCAGAATGACTGGTTATTTATCAATAATACTCGAAATTGGAGTGCAGCTTTTGCAATTTAAAGATTTAGGTTTAGATAATCGCCTATTAAAAAATCTCGCTCACCAGAACATTAAAAAACCAACTGAAATTCAACGTAAGGCTGTTCCTGTTGCTATTGCAGGTAAAGATGTTCTTGCGTCGTCAAAAACAGGTTCAGGTAAAACATTAGCTTTCGTTTTACCAATGCTTCACAAATCACTGAAAACGAAATCTTTCTCAAAGAATGATCCTCGAGCCGTGATTCTTGCGCCAACACGTGAATTAGCTAAACAAGTATATAGCCATTTACGCGCAATGTTAGGTGGTTTAACTTATGACGCGACATTGATTACTGGCGGTGAGAACTTTAATGACCAAGTGAATGCATTACGCAAGCACCCTAAGTTCATTGTTGCAACTCCAGGACGTTTAGCTGACCACCTTGAGCATCAATCTCTGTACCTTGATGGTTTAGAAACGCTGATCCTTGACGAAGCTGACCGTATGCTAGATCTTGGCTTTGCTGAGCATTTGCAAAAGATTCATAAAGCGGCAAGTCACCGTCGTCGTCAAACGTTAATGTTCTCAGCAACGCTTGATCACGATGCAGTGAATAAGTTCGCAGGTAACATGCTGGATAATCCAAAGCGTATTTCTGTAGGTTTATCGAATGATGAGCACAAAGACATTACGCAACGTTTCTACTTATGTGACCATTTAGATCACAAGCAAGCGATCTTAAACAAAATCATTGAGACAGAAGACTACTTCCAAATCATGATTTTCACAGCAACACGCTCTGATACTGATCGTTTAACTAAGTTATTAAACGAAGAGAATTTAAAAGCAGTAGCACTAAGTGGTGATATGAATCAAACCGCTCGTAATAACATTATGAGTCAGTTTGAGCGTCGTGTTCACAAGATCTTAGTAACAACCGATGTTGCTTCTCGTGGTTTAGACTTAACAAGTGTAACGCACGTAATTAACTTTGATATGCCAAAGCATATGGAAGAGTATGTTCACCGTGTTGGTCGTACAGGCCGTGCAGGTAAGAAAGGTACTGCGATTTCACTTGTTGGTCCAAAAGACTGGGAAAGCTTTAAACGTGTAGAAACCTTCTTACAACAAGATTTGTCTTTCTCTGTATTTGAAGAATTAAAAGGCAAATTTAAAGGATTGAAACCGAAACATAAACGTACGTTTGTGAAAAAAGGCGATCCTAAGAAATTTAAAGCGAAGGGTAATCAAAACAAGCCTAAAGCGCCTAAGAAACGTGATAACTCGTTCCATACAAATGTTGCAGTTGGTGATCAGGTATTTATGCCAAAGAAAAAGCCAAAGCAAATTGTGGTTGATGACGAGTAAGCTATCTAGTTTACTTATATAGAGTAAATCAGAAATAAAAAATGACAAGGGAGCGAACTTCCTTGTCATTTTTTTTAAACTAAAAACGAGTAATAGTTTGAAACCAGTATTGTGAATCAATACTAATTTGGTTAGGTACTCGTATTACAAATACTCACATAAATACGCAGTTTCGATTTCTACTTTTACTTCAAATGAAGAGTTACCTTCAACTGAGAAATCTTCACCAGAAGAGAAAGTAACCCAGTCAGCATCTGTTGAGCGTTTAATGGTAAGAGCACCTGTGATAACACTCATTTTCTCAGCAGCAGCTGTGCCAAAAGTGTAGTTACCCGGTAACATTACACCTACAGAAATTGCGTTACTGTTTTGTTCAAATCCAATAGATTTTACTTTATCTTCAAAATAGCTATTTACGGTTAACATGTGACATCCTTGAAATTAAAATCGAGTAAACAATATGTTATTCGACCATTATTTTCAATAGTTACTTGATATAACCAAGTGATTGAATGGTTTTAGTCGCTTCAGGTGAAGCAATATAATTCATAAATTCAGTCGACTCTTTTGATATTGTTTGGTTTTTGTATACAAATAAAAATGGATGAGAAAGAGAGTACTTGTTTTCCATTATAGCTTCTTGGCTTGGTAAAATATTATCTACCTTTAAAACTCGTAATTGAGCTATATCACCAAGTGTCCCTGCTGAAACATAACCAATAGCATAAGGATTACGTGAAACAATACTCTTCACCATACCCGTACCATTAACAACAAGAGCATTATCGCTAATATCTGACACGGTAAACGAATTGATTTCTTGTGTTAAACCAAAGTGTTTTTCAAACGAAAAACGAGAGCCAGAAGCAATTTCACGCGAGATTACCGATATTTTACGATCTGTCCCACCGACGTCTTTCCAGTTTTTTATATCACCATGATAAATTTTCCAAATATTCTCAGTTGATAATTCAGTTATTGGGTTATCAGGGTGAACAACAATAGCAATGGCATCGTAGGCAATAAGTGTAGAACTTAATGTCTCTTTTTCTTGTTCGGTTAATTCACGAGAACTAATAGCAAGGTTTACGGTGTCATCAACCAACAATTTAATACCAGCACTTGATCCAACGCTTTGTAAATCAATGAGTGGTTTATTGTCTTTATTGTATTGGTCGATAAAAGGTTCTAATAAAGTCGAAACTGAGGTAGAACCCGCAATTACCGTATTCGCAGCAAAAGTTGAAGAGCTAAAAAGTAACGCTGTAAATAAAGAGGTGTAACTAAACGCTTTGAACATGAGCTAAATCCATTGTGAAAAAAAAGCATCATAATCTGGAAGTGTTACACCATTGTGACAAGTTATCCTTGAAGTGAATCACGAAATTCTTTAGGTGTGATCCCTTTGACTGACTTAAAACTCGTACTAAAGTGCGCTGCTGTTTTAAAACCTGTGTCATAGGCGATTTCAGTGATAGTTTTTCGAGTCAGTCTTAGTTGTGTTGCCGCATAATTAATGCGTTTTACTTTTACTAGATGAGCAAAAGAGAGTTTATCTGATTGAAGTTTACGTTTTAATGTTGATGCAGACATTCCTAATTTTGGAGCAACCATATCAATGGTTAAATCTGCTGATATATGCTCTTCAACGTATCTTATAAGTTGTTGAGAGGTCGTTAATACCGATATTTTTTGTATAAAAGGGATTAAACATGGCTGTTTGTTTACCATTTCACTCAACAAAGCTAAGGTTAAAAACTCAAGAGTGTCATTGTTATCATTATTTGCTAATTGTTCTTTTAACAGTTCAAGCAGTCTGACTACAGATGTATCTTGAGCGGTAAAAATGAAAGTGTCAGAATTGCAAGGTGAGTGAGCTGGTGCATTGCTGTATGACAAAAATTTCTGAAATAGAGCAACATCGATAACAACAGATTGAGCTTTAAAATTATTATTATCGTTTGTCATTTTTATTTTTGAAATATCGCCTGAGCTGTATAACAAAAAATCACCAGCATTAAGCGTAATATCATCACCGGTTCTATCGCGATAATGAAATTGACCAGAAGTTACAATGAAAATACCATTACGCTCTACAGGGTAGCGATCTGATTTTCTTCTGGTATGAGTATTAAACTCGTGTAACTGGACTGGAGACATCATGATTTCCCTCTATTATCATTGAAAATTAGTGTAAACTTACTTATTGAAAAATCAAGAGTATTAGTTTGAAGTCTTAAAAATTGAGTAGAAAATTAAGACTTACTTCAACCTACAGAACGGAATTTTATGGGCAGCCCACGATTACGAAAGCAATTCGAAAAATTATACGGTCATTATCACTTATCGTCTGACGGCATACAGATTGATGATATTGCCGATCTATTGTGCTGTACTCGTCGTAATACCCGTATGGTTCTTAAAAAAATGTCCGAAGAAAAATGGATTGATTGGATCCCCGCGGTTGGTCGAGGTAAGAGTTCCGTTCTTGAGTTTTTATCTACGCCAGATACGGTCTATCTGTCCCTCGCTCGACGTAATATTGAAGATGGAAAACTTGATGTTGCCCTTGATATTTTGGATGGTAATCAAGACGCATTACTGGATTTGATCCATAAAGTATTAGGGGTTTCACACGAAAAGGGCAAACAAGTTGTTAAGTTACCTTATTACCGCCAACTGAACCTATTAAAACCATCGTTAGCAATTCGTCGTTCAGAGCAGCACTTAATGCAGCAAATTTTCAACGGTTTAACTCAATGGAATAAGCAAGGAGAAGTGGAGGGTGATATTGCCCACCATTGGGAAATGCTTTCACCTACACATTGGCGTTTTTACTTAAGACCAAGTATCTATTTTCATGATGGAAAACTACTGACATTTGATGACATTAAAGAGACATTTACTCATTTAAAGGCCAATTATGTTTTCAGCCATATTGAGGATGTTTTAAGTCCAAATTTAAATATCATTGATTTTGTATTAAACAAAGATGACCATTATTTTGATTCAAAATTAGCTCAGTTTAATGCGAAATTGGTTCCGGCAACCAGTCATGATAGTGATGAGCAACAACATTTACCTATTGGAAGTGGACCTTATAAGGTCGCGGAAAACACAGATAAAAAATTAATTTTAGTGGCCAATGAACAATATTTTGGTTATCGACCTCTTATCGATTCTGTTGAAGTGTGGACATTACCAGAGATCGCGCCAATTCAACTGAAATTGGGTTTGGAAGTGTATGAAGGAAATGATCAATCACTTGATTCATATGGCGAAACCGTTGATGTCGATCGAGGCTGCAGTTACTTATTATTTAACCGTAAAACTGGCATTGCAAAAGATCAAAATTGGTTAAGTTATTTATTAAATACGATCACTCCATTATTACTATTGAATGAGCTTCAAAATTCAACCATGAATGGTATCGGCCTTTTTAACGCGTATGGGTTATTACCGGGCTTTCAACATTGCTTAAATCGCACGGTTCCACCTTTTGAGTTACCAGAAAGAGGGAGTGTTGTTCATTTAGGATTTGAGAATGAGCATCCGTTATACCCATTACTTGGGAAAATCATTAAGCAACGATTAGATAAAGATGGGATCATTTTAAAGATACATCAATTTGATACTTTAGACTTACTCGATCTAGAGAAGGCTACAACGATTGATATTTGGCTTCGCGGAATGAGTTTGGGGACTCAATGCCCTGAAGCATTATTATCATGGCTATTTGCCTTTGATGAAATTGAACGTGTAATGCCTGAAGCTGATTTCCAAACCATATCGAATATGATTGAAAAATGGCAATCTACGTCACAGTGTCACTTTCCAGTAAACGATATTTGTCGATTTTTGGTTGATTGTGGTCAAATTAATCCATTATTTCATGGTTGGATGGGAATAAGTGAAGACACAAACAACAGTATTCAAAATGCGTCATGCAATGGATTAGGTTGGTTTGATTTTGAGAAGGTTTGGATTAAGCCAACTTTATAATAAGAATGTTTACCACCACGATATGATGCGTGGTGGCACTATGCATGTTATTTTTTGTAAAATGCGCGAATGGCTTGAGCTAGGTTAGCCTTAACTTCTTTTGTTATTGAACATGTATTTTCACAAGGAAGCGCTGCTAATAAGTCTGAAACTAATCGAGCAGTTGGTTGAGGAGTTAAAGCTTGCCACTCTTCCAGAAGGGAGCGGTTAATGTGTGATGGCAAAGATCCCAAAGTGCCAACATCATTTTGATCATGAACCAATAAACCCGCCGTGGTTCCTTTGTCTAGAGTCAATACTTGATAGAAATAAAGTGTGTGGTAATTTAATTGAGCCTGTTTTAGTTCTTTCGTTATTTCACTTTTTTGCAGTAAGTGTGAGCTAAGAATATGCACATAAGTATCAATCACTTTTGTTGCAAATTGTTTTGTAAATACTTCGCCATTTTCTCCTTTTGGATTAAACCCCTCTAAATAAAAATGACTCACACCTCTGCGTTTTTTTAATGCAGGGATATCGAAATATTGATTACCAGTCTTAGTTCCTTCTAAGTAATGAGATTTGGCCGCTACTTTTAATGTTTGATCGAAGTATTCTTTGTCTTCTTTATCAAAGTGAGAAGGATTCAAATCAGCCATGATTCGCCAATAATTAGTACCATCTTTTAATTCAGTTAGACTAAAATGCATATGAATCGATGGTGCGAGAGGGTGATTGGGGTGGATAATCGTTGAGAGGGCTGTCGCGCTATTGTAATGTTTGTTGGCATCGTCTTCATATTGAATTTGTGAAACATTGATGGATGCACGATTAAATATTCCACCATCAATGGCTTCAAAGCGCTCACCACCGCCATGTCTTCCATTGTCTCTTAGCCATTCTACAGCTTTAAATTCAGTTGATTGTGATGTTAGACTGCTTGCTTTTAAAAGCTCTGATTTAAAATAAGATTGAATATCGGTAAGTAATAGTAATGCACTTTTAGCGTCGGGGTTTTTAGCATTAATTCGCATAAAAAGACCTTTATAGACAGATGATAGAGAAAGGGTTAAGTACTTATTAATTGAGTGTAAAATAAAGCCTTTGTATATGGCAACCTAAGATATGGAAAGAAATGGCGAAACCAAATAAGAAAGGCCCAACAAAGACCATTATGATCTTTTGTTCAAAATGCAAAGCGCCCTTATATAAATACAGAAAAGGTGGGAAAGGAGCCTTAGTGAAATGTTTTGTGGAAAGAATCGTCGAAGATCACACCACAACGAAATGTGAATGTCCGCAGTGTCAGTCAATCTTTGCAAGAGAAACGCTTATCAGGGGGACTCCTGCATATAAAATGATAGGTGGTAAAGTCATGGCAAAGTAATACTTTGTCAATTTGAGCCCTCTTTGAGTAAAAGATGAACAGTTGTAAAAATAAAGTATTCGTATTCATTTGGAACTATAATATACTGATAACTTATGCTTTATTATATTTTTTCTTAGGGGTTTACGTTGCTCAATAAGCGCTTTCTACTTACGACTTTATTGCTATTAAGCTTCTCATCATATGCAGATAGCCTAGCAACAAAGATCGATAACTTTAAAAAAGCGTTTAAAAAACAACAAGCCGTCGAAATTTATGACATTCGCTTAATACAAAAAGAATATCCTACCGTATTATTGTCTCCTGATACATTGTTACCACAAACAGCATCTTACCCATTTAAACAATTACAAAGGCTGTATCGTAGTGCGCAAACATGTACTGGTCCTTGGCCTGTAAGTCCGTTGGTGGGAGAGCCTCTTGTTTTGATCAGAGCAATGTGTCGAGGTATAACACTGCCAACAAGATGGTTTGCACGATCTGGAATGATACACCCAGGTGGTGGTTCTTATGCATATCGATATGTTCAATTACATCCCGAAGCAAAAGAACAGCTATCACCGTATATGCATATAAAAGAAAGAGCCATTGCTGGTGAAGGGACATTATTGCACCATTTACAAATGATGGATGATACAGCAATTAGAGCGATTATTAGTGGTTCAGATACCATTATTGCTGATGATTTATTGTGGTTACGCAAAGGCAGCCGCTATTATTTATACCCAACAGAATTAAAGAATAAGTATTTAGAAAATTACCAACTTGAAGCGACCCTATTTAAGCAAGGGGCAAATTGCTATGTAAGAAATGGTAATGTATGTTGGCAAGATCAAACAGACTCAAAGACATTGTCATATATTGTATTGTTTTTGGTGTTCATTAATGTGTGTTTGGCGATAGGTTGGGGTATCTCTCAGTGGAACGGTAAACGCAGAGAGATGAGAAGTCGAATGTTAGTCTTACAAATATTGACGCATGAATTAAGAACGCCAATCGCAAGTTTGGGATTAACCGTTGAAGGATTTCGACGACAGTTTGAAGCATTGCCGGAATCCTTGTACGATGAATTTAGGCGTTTATGTGAAGACTCAAGGCGTTTACGTCAATTAGCTGAGGCAAGTAAAGATTATTTACAATCAGATGATAAAGGGTTCTCAACAGATTGGATACCTTCTGTTGAAGAATGGCTCAGCTATCGTTGTTTGGAGTATACTCAGCCAGTTGAATTTAAAATAAATAAAGATGCCTCCATTAAAGTTAATCTATATTGGTTGGGCAATTGTATAGATAATTTAGTTAGTAATGCTCATAAATACGGTGTACCACCCGTTATTTTGAACGTTACTGTAGAACAGAAAAAATTAAGAATTGAAGTCATTGATGGCGGACAATTAACAAAGCGTGATTGGAAAGAATTAAAAACACCTTTTGTTAGTAAAGCAGGATTAGGCCTTGGTCTAACCATTGTCGAATCAATGATCAAAAGAATGGGCGGAACCATGACTCTTCAGGGGCCACCGACGACATTTATATTGGAGATACCTTGTGAAACAGACAATCCTACTTGTTGAAGACGATAAAAACTTAGCGGACGGACTGATTGTCAGCTTAGAAGAAGCGGGTTATCGCTGTTTACATTCCGAAAATGCCGCAAATGTATCTGGTCTTTGGAGCGAAGCTGATATTGTCATTCTTGACCGTCAGCTACCTGAAGGTGATTCATTAACTTGGTTAAGTCAATGGAAACAAATAAAAGATGTTCCCGTTATTTTATTAACGGCTCTTGTTTCTGTTAGAGATAAAGTAACAGGTCTAGATTCTGGTGCTAATGATTATTTAACTAAGCCTTTTGCTGAAGCTGAATTACTGGCTCGTTTACGTGCGCATTTACGTTCACCAGAAACTGATGAAGTAAAATCTAAATTAGTTGTTGGTAATCTAGCTATTGATACCTCTACACGTGATGTAGTTAATTCAGGTGAGAATGTTACATTAACTCGAACTGAGTTTGATCTTTTGCTTTTCTTAGCATCAAACCTTGGAAAAGTGTTTACTCGTGATGAGCTCTTAGACCAAGTTTGGGGTTACAACCATTTTCCAACTACACGTACAGTAGATACGCATATTCTTCAGTTACGTCAAAAGATTGTTGGAATAGAAATTGAAACATTGCGTGGCGTTGGCTACAAAATGAAAGCGTAATTTTTATGATGTTTATGCGTAAGTTTTTCGTTTTTTGCTCATTAGTTTGTGCATCATATACGTCTTTTGCAAATTCAGTGGATTGGTTTAATGAGCAATCTGCATTGTATACTGCGCATAAGCAATTTTTAGAAGGGCATGCAAGAAAAGGCTTTGCTACTTCGATAGAAGTTTTACAGAACTCGGTTAATGAGAATATCACCAATAATATTGATAAATTACTTAGCTCTGCAATTTCAGTAAATTGTGGTCGAGATTTATCAAATAAAGTGATACCTAACTGGTTAAAATCAGTGAGTGTGCAACGTGTTATTATTCAGAGTCCGGGAAGATTACACCATCGATTGATTGTTAAGTTTGACACAAAAAAGCCTATATCAAGTCTTTCATTTATTAAATGGCCACAAGAAGAACAATTAACTAATCCGTCTATCAAAATAACACCAACACAAGATGAAAGAATTACGCAATACACTTATGCTAGTGAGTCTTTGAATAATCGAATTCAAAATGGATTGTATAAGCTGATAATTATTGCGGATGATAAAGAAAAAACACAATGGGAATCATGGGTTGTTTTAACTACACCAAAAACAGAAATGCAAGTGGCGTGGTTAGGCAAAGATAAATGGAAAACGACACAAACAGGTTTACTTAAATCTAATTGCCCATTACCAGAAATGGCTGTTGGTATTTATGACCATCAAGATAATGAGTATATAAAGTTATGGGAACAGAAGTACGAAGAGAAATTTCCTAAATTATTACCTTCGACAAATGTGTTACCAGGCAGCTATATTTTAAGTGTGTCGTTTAATCATAAAAGATTTCAAGGACCGATTTCCATCCAAGAAATTCAGGCAATAACCAAAGTAATGAATTTTGGTTCAGATGAAAATACAGAGAGTAAATAATGTTAGATTTACCAACATTAACCCATGAAGAACAGCAACAAGCAGTAGAGAAAATCCAAGAACTGATGCGTCAAGGCGTTGGTAGTGGAGAAGCCATCAAAATCATTTCAGACCAAATTAGAGCTGAAATTGCAGAAAAAGAGAAAAACAACTCTAACTAATTACTATTTTAAAGCCGAGCTAACCCCTCGGCTTTTTTGTATGTATTTATCTTTAAGTTAAATTAAAAAAAGACATCACTGCTATCAATATTTTGGTTTATTTCATTAAAGTTAACTTTTTCTATGTCGATAAATAGGGAAGAGATTTTTTTAATGGGTTAATCAAATGAAACAGTGGATAAAAATTGGCTTACTTTCGTGTGCGACGGTAGCTTCTTCTCAAGTATCAGCAACAAATTTCAGCGTTGATGGTCGAATTGATGCTATGGGTGGCGCTGGTACTGCAGCCGCTGACTATCTTACTGGTGTTTTTTATAACCCTGCATTAGTTGCTATCTATAGTCGTAAAGATGATGCGGGTCTTTTGTTACCAAGTGCCGGTCTTCAAGTCATGGATCAAGGCGGTATGGTTGATGATGTTGACCAGGTTCAGAAAGGTTTTAGTAAACTTGCTAATAGCGATCTTTCAGGCGCAGCTGATATTGAAAACGGTCTAAGAAATTTAAATGGTGATGCTCTGAGCTTTAGTATGGGAGCTGGGATGGCTGTTGCAATTCCTAACCGTTATTTATCAATGGCATTTTATGGCAAAACCTCTGTTGAGGGTATTACCTTACCTGATGTTGATGCGCTTGGTTTACCGGCGGATCCATCGAAACCACTTCAACTTGCAGATACTACAGCGGTAGGTACCGTCGCTTTAGGCTTAGCTGAGGCTGGTGTCGCTTTTGCTGGTTACACTAATTTCTTAGGGCAAAACATCACCATTGGTGTAACACCAAAAATTCAAAGTTACTTAACGTATACCTATGTAGAAGCTGTAAACAATTTTGACTTTAAAGACTTTGATAAAAACAAAACAACAGATAATTCATTCAACGTAGATGTTGGTGCGGTTTGGTTTTACGGACCTTGGCGTTTTGCTGCCGCGGGTAAAAACCTAATTAAGAATGAAATTGAAACCAAAGAGATTACGGTTAATTTTGCAAACTCTCAAGGTGGTGGTTCACACGGTAGCAAATCATATAAATATAATTACGAACTTACCCCGACTTACACTGCGGGTGTAGCATTTATGACAAACTACTTTATTGTTACTGCTGATTTAGACTTAAACGAACAAGAACGTTTTGTTGGCTTAGATGATAATGTTCAAATGTTCAGAGCGGGTGCAGAAATCGATTTATTGTACCAAATTCAGCTGCGTGGTGGTTTTAAAAAGGATCTTGCTGGAACGTATGATGATGCATTTACCGCAGGTATTGGTTTCTCTCCATTAAACATGTTCCATTTTGACTTAGCGGCGATCTATTCAGTCGATTCGACGTACGGTGTATCCGTTAACATGGCTTACGAATACTAGATAAAATGCCTTTTTAGTAGAAAAAAGAGTAACCGCTTGTAATAATAGCGGTTACCTTACTTTAAAAAGATACAGATTATGACTCAAAAAGCAAAAATCGGCATTGTAACCGTAAGTGATCGTGCAAGTGTTGGTATTTATGAAGACATTTCAGGGCCAGCAATCATCGAAACACTAAATGATTATCTAACATCTGAATGGGAACCTGTGTATGTGGTTATCCCTGATGAACAAGATGTGATCGAAAAAACATTGATTGAATTAGCAGATGAAAAGAACTGCTGCTTAGTTGTGACGACAGGTGGAACAGGCCCAGCCAAGCGTGATGTGACTCCTGAAGCAACAGAAGCTGTATGTGATCGTATGATGCCTGGTTTTGGTGAGCTAATGCGTGCTGAATCATTAAAGTTTGTGCCAACAGCTATTTTATCTCGTCAAACGGCGGGTTTGCGTAAAGACTCATTAATTGTAAACCTTCCTGGAAAACCAAAATCAATTCGCGAATGCTTAGATGCAGTTTTCCCTGCAATTCCATACTGTATCGATCTAATGGAAGGTCCATTTCTTGAATGTAATGAAGAAGTGATTAAACCATTTAGACCAAAAGCAAAATAATTCATAAAAAGCCAACGTAAAAGTTGGCTTTTTAACATCCTTTTTCTTTCCTTAATTTCTTTAGAGCCTTCTTCTCTTTTAATCTCTCTTTATATTCCTTTCCCTCACTAAAGCTGAGCAATTTATTAACATGTGTTAGTGTTCTATTTAGTGTCTCACAACGTTTTGGTTGATGTTCTTTGTAATATTTTTGAACTGATTTTGCCGATGATGGATAAGAGCATAAAACAGCTAAAAAGATAATGAGAGTGCGCATACGATCGCCTTATAAAATAAGAACTAGTATATAAGAAAGCGATGTAAAGTAAGTTTACATGTCAAAAATTTCGAATGAGAATAAGCATTCAAGTTATGAATGGTAACTGACAAAGCTATAAGTGTTACTTAGATCACTTTGTCAGCGATTTGTTTGTAATTGCTGAACCGTACAGAGTATTTTTAGTTATACTCACCAAATACGATTAAGTTATACCTATTAATAATTTAATTAATACAACTGTATATTCGTTTAAACATCTTGGTTTTTTAAATAATTAAATTGGTTTATGAGGAGAGTCAACGCGGATGAAGTGGATAGAAAATGCATCATTGCGCCAGCGCTTATCTTTACCAATAATCATATTTGCACTTAGTTTATTCGTTATGTTTCATGGCTATAACTACATAAGCACTTATAAAACAGAAAAAGATAATTTAATTAATCGTATTAAGATTTTATCAATAGGGGTTAGTTTGAACCTAAAACCGGCCTTAATTTTAGATGATAAAGAAACTGCCAATAAAATTTTAGATGCGTTCAGTGCTGATGACGCGATATTACAGGCGGTTGTTATAGACAGTGATGGTCAGATATTTATTGAATATAAAAACACGACCGAATCATCACACGCCCCTAATGCTGAATTAAAACAAAAAATATTAACTGACGGGTATGCTATTGGTGATCATTTCATTTATGTAACTATTCCGTTTGTTTTAAATCCACAAGAAACTGCACAAATGAATCTGATTGTTTCAAAAAATATTCTAAATGAAACTCGAGATACCGCATTAAAGATGTTTATTTTTATGCTTCTATTTTTTGTTATTTGTGGTTACTTCATCATTTGTAAAATACAAAAATGGGTTATTACGCCTGTTAGTAGCTTAAATCATGCAATGCAAGGGATAATTACAAGAGGTGTGTTTGATGAACGTCCGCAGGTTGTAACACATGATGAGCTGGGTGATTTAACTGCTTCGTTTAATAAAATGACAAGTAAACTTGAAGAGCGTCAAAAGCAATTAAGTTACGTATTAAAAAAAGTGGAACATGAGAGAGATTTTGGAGAGCAAATTATCACGGCCGTCCAACATGCGCTTTTTGTTATCGATAAAAAAGGTCTTATTATTTTAAGTAATGAAGCATCGAAAGTGATGTTCCCTAGTTTATCGATCAATTTACTTGAAAATTGTAATTTGTTGGATGTAATACAGCCAAGTAATGAACAAGATTTATTCGAGATCATTGATAACCGTAAAGAAGTGGATGATTTACTTATTCAAACATGTGATAGCAAGACATTACAAATCACATCAAGAGTGTTATCGAATCAAAATCAAGTATTACTTTCAATGGTTGATGTGACTGAAGCATTGAGGAGTCGTACTCAACAGAAGTTGGCAGCAAATGTATTCAAAAATAGCCAAGACGGTGTGTTGATATACGATGCGGATGGAAAGTTAACACTGATGAATCCCGCATTTACCGACATCTTTGGTTATCAAATGAGTGAGTTAAGTAAAATTCCAATGCTGACTTTATTCGATGGAAAACACTTTACGACATCAACAAATTTAATTACAGAATCAATTCAACGCTTCGGACAATGGCATGGTGAGGTTTTAGAAAAAGATAAATTTGGTGCCGAACTTCCTTTGTATGTTAAGGCAAGTAAGATCATTGATAATGAACAATATGGCCAAAATAGTTATATCTTTATATTTACTAACTTATCTGATGTTAAAGAAAAAGAGAGGCTGGATCACTTAGCACATCATGACGTATTAACCGGTTTACCTAATAGAGCAAAATTTTATCAAGCAGCGAATGATACGATATTGCTGAAAGAAGGGAGCATAGGGAAGATGGGACTTTGCTACCTTGATCTTGATGGCTTTAAACAAATTAACGACACTTATGGCCATGATGCGGGTGATGAAGTATTAAGAGTGGTTGCAAAGCGTTTAGAACATGCAGTCAGGGCTAATGATTTGGCATCGCGTTTAGCTGGTGATGAATTTGTATTATTTATTAATCCGGTTGCAAATAGAGAGCAATTGATTGAGTTAGCCGATAGAGTTATTTATTCGATACAAGCACCAATTTCATATAAAGGCACTTTATTGTCGGTTAATGTCAGTATAGGGATTACAGTCGCAGATTATAATGACGGCAAAGATGTTGATGCATTGTTAAAAGAATCAGACAAAGCCATGTATGAGGCGAAATTAACAGGCAAGGGAAAGTATATGTTTCACAAAACTTGACAAAAGTTTTACAAAATTGAGTTATATCTATTTAACTAATGTCATATGATGTTATATTAATCAGGTCTTTTAATTTTTAACACAAAATAAGGTAAGTTTAATGGAAATTTTATTATTGGTTGCATTTGTTATCGCTGGTGCAATTATGGTAAAGAAAGAAAAAGCAGAGCAATCTAAATAATATAGATATCCCTTTTTATAAAACAATTTTGTATCTATATTAAACCAAGATAAATCAAGCGTTTATCTTGGTTTTTTTATATTCCAATGGAGTTAATCCAATGATTTACTGCGATTGGTATTATAGTTCCAAAAACATATCAACAACACCGTCACTCATTTGAATGTCTACTGAGAAACCTAGATGTTGTGCAAGCCCAATCATTCCGCGATTTGCAGGCATTGTCATTCCTGTCATCACTTTAATACCAATACTTTGGCAATAGCGAATAATTTTTTCCATTAAGATCTTTCCTAATCCTAAACCTTTTAAGTCTGATCTCACTAATACTGCAAATTCAGTGTTTGTATGATTAGGATCAGAAAGAGCGCGAACAACAGCAATAATAATTTCTTCGCCATCTACTTGTTTGGTAGCAACAAATGCCATCTCTCGGTCGTAATCAATCTGCGTAAAATTGGCAAGTGCTTCGTGATTAAACTCACCAACTTCTGAGAAGAAACGTTTATATAAATCATCATAGGATACTTGGGAAATAAAAGAAGCATGTTTGGGTTCATCTTCAGGAAGAATGGGGCGTAGTAAAACAGAGCTGCCATCTTTTAGTTGTGCGAATTCCTCTAATTCATTTGGGTAAGGTCTTATTGCTAATCGCTTATGAATATCACCGTTAAAGTGTTGTACTTTCATCGAAGAATCTATAATCGTGAGCTCCATACCAGAAACAAGAAGTGGATGAATATCAAGTTCAACAATCTCAGGACAATCAAGTATCATTTGTGACAAGCGAACGAGAAAAGCGCTCAAATCAAATATACTCATTTTGTTAGGGGAGTTGCGGTTATGAATTATATTTTCTTTAATCGCATGTTTAATTAGGTTTTCAGCCAATGCCATATTCAAAGGTGGCAAAGCTACCGCTGCATTATTATTAAGATCCCACTCTGATCCACCTTCACCCAATAAGATCACAGGGCCAAAGACGGGATCTTGGCAGACCTTGATTCTTAATTCCTGTGATCCAGCTCTTGCCGCCATCTTTTGAACACTTAACCCTGAGATTCGTGCGGATGGATAGCTTAATGAGACTCGGTCGAGTATTGATTGCGCAGCGGTTATTACTTCTTCATTGGTGTTTAAGTTTAATACGACACCTTGTATATCCGATTTATGTGGGATATCTGGTGATCGCAGTTTTACAGCAACAGGGTAGCCGATCTTATCTGCGACATAGCCGGTTTCAACGGGATCTTCAGTTATCCATGTATCTAATGTTTTAAAGCCATAGCAAGAGTAAAGGGCTTGGGTTTCATGTGTATCCAGTTCGGTTAAGTTATGTGTAACGCAATTTTCTAACCACTCACGAGCCATTTGTGCGTCATGTTTACTAATATGACCTGATGAGACTGGTGTTTCGATTAATAAACCTTGGTTTCTATGATATTCAACCAGATGCAAAAATGCAGACACAGAACTTTCAGGAGTTCTATATGTTGGTATTCCGGCTTGTGTAAAGAGTAATCGAGCTTCTTTAGAAGAGGTTTCACCTGACCAGTTCGTCAATATTGTAAATTTGGCTTTGCGTTTATGATTTTGAATCAAATGTATTAATTTTTCAGCGGTTCGTGTTGCGTTTGAAACCGCTGATGGACTGTGCATAATCAATATTGCATCACAATCTTCACTGTCTAATAATGCACTTACCGCATCACAATATCGGGTATCATTTGCATCACCACCTATATCTATCGGATTCGAGTGAGACCAATTATGTGGAAGTTTTTCATTTAAGGCGTTAATCAAGGGGTCACTAAATTCGGCAAGCTTCCCACCTTGTTGCATTAGACTATCAACGGCCATAATAGCTGGGCCGCCACCATTGGTCACAATTGCTAATCGATGACCTCTAAATGGGATAGGGTGTGCAAGTGTTTCTACTGCAGCAAAGAGCTCATGTGTATTAGACACCCTAAGCATTCCAGCTCGTCTGATTGCAGAATCATAAACGGCATCTAAGCTTAATTGGCCATTGGTATGTAATTGAGCAGCTTTACTTCCAGCGACAGAACGCCCACTTTTAACCACTAATATACGACGATTACGAGCTGCCGCACGGGCGGCAGACATGAATTGACGGGCATCTTTAATTGAATCTATATAGAGAAGAATGGCTTCTGTTTTTGAATCGGTACAAAGGGTATCGAGCAGTTCACTGAAATCAATATCAAGCCCATCACCTAGTGAAACAAAAGCTGAAAACCCAATGTTTTTTTCATTTGCCCAATCTAAAATTGTCGTACATACAGCAGCTGATTGAGATATAAAAGCAATGTTTCCTTTGTTGGCGTTGATAGGTGAAAATGATGCGTTTAAATTAATCCACGGAAGAATAATCCCTAAACTATTAGGACCTAAGATCCGCATATTATATTTGGTGGCAATACGCTTGGCTTCATAAGGTAAAGGTTCACCGATTCCATTACAGTATAAATTCATATCTGATGATAAGATAATGGCGCAACGAACGCCTTTTTCTCCAAGTTCTTCAAGAATTGAGACGTTCTTTTTTGCTTCTGTACATAGAATGGCAAAATCAGGTGTAATAGGTAATTCAGAAATTTGTTTATATGCCAAGATGCCACAAACAGATTTATAACTTGGGTGAACAGGCATTATTGGCCCATTAAAACCACCTTCTAATAAGTTACGCATTACAATATGTCCTGCTCTATCAGGGTGTATGGAAGCACCAATCACAGCGATGGATTCGGGGCGCAGTAATTGTTTTAAATCTGGCATATAAACGTCCTTTATTCCTTTATATAAGAATAAGATAGCTGAGTAGTATAGATTTGACGCGATTGAAAGCAAATAAACGAAGACCAGCGCACAAAATAACTAAAAAAATCAAGTATTGAGCACAAAGATATGAGTAATTTAGTACTTCATTAGCTAAAGACTTGATTGTATTTACCATCGGGTGCAGAATTACGGTAACAGCATGACTATTATTGTGAATTAAAATGAAAAGAATCATTCCTATTACGTTAACCGCACTGCTAGCAGGATGTACAAGCAGTTCGTATACCACAAACATTACTACTGATTCATCTGAAGAGGTGTATCAAGTTTCTCAGCCGATTGAGCAAGAAGAAACCACTTTTGAAGAAACAGAGGTTGTTGCTGTATCTGAAGCTGAAAAACCTGTTGTTAAACTGACTCCAGAAGAAACAGCAGCACCAGAAGCAAGCGATGCTGCTGTTAAGATTTTACCGCCAACGGAAAAGCAACAAGACATGCATAACCGTTATGGTTACACACTACAAATTTTAGCGTTAAGTCGCAAAACAGATCTGTCGACTTATGCTGCAAAATTATCTGGTGAGCAACCTGTTTGGATGAACCGTAAAACAGTAAATAATATGCCTTGGTATACAATTTTATACGGTGATTACGCAACGCCAGCAGAAGCTCGTGCTGCAATCAAACAACTTCCTGCTGACATTCAAGCGTACGGCCCGTTTGTAAGAAGTATTAATAGCATTAAACAATCAGATAACCCTGAATTACATAAGTTAAATTAATCATAATCGGTGCATCTAAATATGCACCGATTGCTTTTTATAGTGAAAATTATGACTCATATTCTTTTACTTTGTGGCGGTGGCGGCACTGAACACGAAGTTTCATTAGTTTCTTCAAAATATATCTCTCAACAACTCTCTGAACTTGATGCATTTGAAATTACGCATCTTGAGATCAAAGACGAAGGTTGGTTTCATATTGAATCTGGTTTGAAGTACGAATTACGTTCAGACAAAACATTATTTAATGGTGAGACAGTTAGCTCTCGAGTAGATTATGTTGTTCCGTGTATTCATGGTTACCCCGGTGAAACCGGCGATATTCAATCTATGTTAGATATGCTTAGCATTCCATATTTAGGATGTGATGCAGAATCAAGTACAAATAGCTTCAATAAGATCACATCTAAACTTTGGTATGATGCGCTTGGTATCCCAAATACACCGTACTTATTCTTAACTGAGAATAATGAAGAAACTCATCAGTCAGCACTAGCTGCATTTAAGCAATGGGGCGGGCTATTTGTAAAAGCTGCATGTCAGGGGTCTTCAGTTGGTTGTTACAAGGTAACGTCAGAAGCTGAATTATCAAAAGCGATTAATGATGCATTTGGTTATTCACAACAAGTGCTTGTTGAAAAAGCGGTTAAACCTCGTGAACTTGAAGTTGCAGCATACGAAATTGATGGCCAACTATTTACGACGGCTCCAGGTGAAGTAACGGCACCTGATGGTGCTTTTTATACGTATGACGAAAAATACGGCAGCGGTAGCCATTCAACGACATCTTTAGATGCACAGAATCTTACAGAAGAACAAGTTAAGATGATCGATCAATACAGCCGTAAAGTATTCACTCAAATGAAACTTAAAGACCTTTCTCGTATTGATTTCTTCCTAACGGATGATAATGAAATTTACTTAAATGAAGTGAATACGTTCCCAGGAATGACGCCAATTTCAATGTTTCCTAAGTTGTTAGAACATAATGGCGATTGCTTCAAAACTTTCTTGCAAAAAGCAGTGCTTAACGCAATTAAGTAAGTTGGTTAGATTTAAATAAAAAGCCTGATAATTCAGGCTTTTTTTGTTTTAAATAAGGACTTTTGTTTTTCAGAACGTTCAGTATTACCAATGTATTGGTTTGGCATTGCAGGACTTACCCAACGTCCCATCTCTTGTATTTCATGAATAGAATAACCTCGTTGCGAGAGCTCCTTCGTTGCTCCAACACGTGCAGATAAACCTGAAAAGTTTACATCATGATTCAATAATTCATTTGCTCGGCGAAATATACGGTATATGGAAGAATCGTTTAAACCATTAATCGCCACATTTTGATGTCTGTCTATAGCTCTAAATAAATGACCATCATGAATATTGGAATGTTGAAGCCAGTTAGAAAGTAGCTCAGTTGTTTCCTCTGAAATAGCGTAATAATTTTGGTGGATTTGTACCAAACAAGAATTTGTTTCGTCATTAAAACAAATATCGTCAAGTTGTAAGTCTCTGAGTTCGCCGCGCTTTAGTAGAAGTTCAAACATTAAATGCCAGATAGCCAGATCTCGAATGTCTTTAAGTTCAACAGAATTAATTAAATGGTGTTTGAGTTCTTTAAGCATGTCAGAAGTGATACCTTCCGTTTGCTTGTTGTCATTTACTTTATCAACACGTATTTTTCCTAGTGCTGACTTTACGTGAATGGATTGTGTTGGATCTTTATATTCAAATGCAGTATGAATATGAGAGATAGAAATTAACGCGCGTTTAATTGACGCCAGTTTTTTCTTTTTTGCCTGTTTTTCTATAAAGATACGTATTGCTGTTGTAGAGGCGGGTAGAGCAATAACGTTATGCAGCTGACAAAACTCGACAAAATTATTCCAATCATTTTTAAAAGAAATAAGGCTGTTTTGAGAATATGATTTCTTTAAACATGTCGCCAATGTTTCAGTATCTAATTGTGTTGATAGAAAGTGATTTTTATCCATCCTGATGCACCATAACTTATAATTTTTATTAATATAACACAGTTTCATATTTGAGGTAAGATCACGAAAAACAAAGAATTAACTAGCATTTAGTACTGATTTATTTAACCCTTAACTTATGTTGAAACACGAAGAGAAAACTATGAAGAAGACATTATACAAAGGATTCTTTATTGAGAACAAAACAGGTATTCCGGATGACTGGAAGGTTTTGATAAGAACTCATGTGTTACACGGTCACTTAAGTGCGGTTAAAAAAAGTATTGATTGGTGGAATGAAGCTGGCACGATTATCGATCCAAAAGAATTTGGAGACATGGGTGAATCAGCGCTTAATGAAAAGCGTAGTCAATTTAAATCCGAAGAATATAAAGGATTTACCATTAAGAATGATACAGGTGAACCTAAGACTTGGTACTGCTTATATCAAGGTAAATTAGCAAAAGGCTCGTTAACAGCAATTAAAAGCTTTTTGGATAAACATGAAAAATAAATTACAATCTTAATATCTTTAAAAAATCCGAGATTAATTATGTCTTTAGTATATTCAACAGATGTTGGTCGAATCAAACAAGAAGAACCAAAAGCAGAACGCCCAAAAGGCGACGGCATTGTTCGCATTCAACGTGAAACCAAAGGTCGTAAAGGCAAAGGTGTTTGCGTTGTAACAGGTTTGGATATGGAAGATACTCAGCTTAAGTTACTTGCAGCTCAGCTAAAAAAAGTATGTGGCTGTGGCGGCTCTGTAAAAGATGGCGATATTGAAATTCAAGGTGATAACCGCGAAAAGATTAAAGACTTTCTAACTAAACAAGGCCACACAGTTAAATTAGCTGGTGGCTAATAGAACGTTGTTAGAGTTAAGCTAATAATCAAACGATGAATACGAAGTATTATTGAATGATTATTAGCTATTTTATGGTAAATAGCCTTATGGTTAAATACGTCGAGAAGCAATTAAGAACAAAGGGGGAGAATTCGCAATAAGATATTATCCATTACTAAACCCTATTTAACATAAGATATATAATGCGCACTGTGGTGTTTAGTTTTTAAAGGGCACTTTATAGCTTCTACCATTGTTCAAGCACTTAATCTCATGATTCTCTAACCTTCGTATTATGTACCAACCTTCACATAATTTAAAAATTGGCGTGATTATTTTGTAGCTTCTTCCAATACTAATTAAGCAACAATAATCATCCGTACGTAAATTTCTGTGAGGTATACAAATGAAAAAATTACTTTTTACAATGCTGTTATTGATGTTTTCTAGTTATTCTTTTAGTGAACAAGAATCTGTGACTGTTCCCACTCAAGGGCTTAGTACTATTTCACCAACGCTAACAGAGCCAATTGAAATTCCTTCCTGTTTAAAACAAGGCAAGGAAAATTTACAAGGATTTGAACGTTCAAAAAAACTGAGCATATGTCAGATGAAGAATTTTCAAGATCATGCAGTCTTTGGCCATGTGAACTCTGTTGCTATGCTGCATGTACTGGGTGTTAGTTAGCTAGTTGCTAAGAGCCAGTGTCGTACTGGCTCTATTTTATATTGAAATAATTTTAGTGGTGATCTCCACAATCTGAGTCATGAAACAGATTAAAATGTGGCATAGATATATCCATTCCATGGCCTAGATGTCCATTAAATGCGTAAGCGGTTCCAACTGATAATGCAAAAACGGCAGCAATTATTACGATTATTTTTTTCATTATTTATTCCTTTTTTATGCAGATTTGACGTTTCATATTCATTATCCACGGTATTTTTCTGCATAAAAACGTATTTACTTTGCTTTACATAAAAATGAGATTTTTTACCAACAATGCCCATTTTTAACCGCTTTTACCCATCTGGTTCACCTAATTGAAAACCACTGTTTACGTATAGGATACTTAAACGAAAAGAAATGAGAAAAATTACAGTATTCTCACCGCAATCCTTTTTCTTGTGGTATAAACTTGCCATAATATAAACATCACTAAACAAACAGGCACTATTTTATGAGCATTGCAAAAACTCTATTAACTCGTTGCGATTCTAAATGTGAACTATGTGGTTCAACTAACTCACTAGCTCCATTTGCAGTTCCGCCTAAAACAGATATCACGGTTGATAACTGTGTAATGATTTGTGATACATGTACAGCACAAATCGAAGACGCTGATAAAATGGATGTTAACCACTGGCGTTGTCTAAACGACTCTATGTGGAGCCAAGTACCGACTGTTCAAGTTATTTCTTACGTTCTTTTAAGCAAACTTGCTTCTGAATCTTGGGCTCAAGATGCGCTAGATATGATGTACGTTGAAGAAGACGTTAAAGAATGGGCCGAGAAAGCTCTTCTTTCTGACGGTGAAAAACCACGTGATGTTAACGGCGTTGAACTTAAAAAAGGTGACGACGTAACAGTAATTAAAGACTTACCAGTTAAAGGTACTAACCAAGTAATCAAACAAGGTACAGTTATTCGTGGTATCAGCCTTGGTGACGATCCTCGTTTAGTTTCTGGTAAAGCTAACGGCGGTCAATCTATGTATGTAATCGCTGAGTTCTGTCGTAAAAAGTAATTGATTAATTATTAAAATGACATAAAAAAAGACGCGAATATGCGTCTTTTTTTATGTCTGTATATTATTGAAATAGCTAATCCCTACTCCATTCGTACACGTCACTCTGACCTTTTCCTTTAAAAAAATTAGAATGTTGCTGTATAAACTGATCTTTTTTTAATTCATCAATTGGCCATTCAGAAAAGTTTTCTTTTAGTTCAAATTTATCGGATTTGATTTGAAGTGATGTAAGTTGGTTTGCGGTGCGTCTAAACAGATAACCTTGACCATTCTTTTCACATTGGAAATTAATTTGTTGTTGCGGGGTTTGATTGAACTTTAGCGCAGCAGGTAAAAGTGATCCAGATACACACGAGTCTTCATACGTCACTATGATTTCTAATTTGTTGGTATAAGTAATGTTTACCACAGTAGTAAGTTTTGAACTGGTATCCACACGTCTGAATAACAGCTGCTTAGTGTCTTTAGTGCGTGTGGTTTGAATTCCATTAGAAAACGGTTCGTAGTACATCCATGACCATTCCCAGTCCATGTCTCTTGATACGTAATTAAGTTGAGTTGATGAGTGTTGCCATAAAGCAAATAAAACAGCACAGGCACTTAAAATGAGTGCAACAGAGAAAGCTTTAAAAAAAGAAGAGACTGAAAACATGATGATACTGATTAATGAACGGTTTTGAGAGTTTATCATATGGAAGATATAGGAACTAATTTATTCACTAAAGTGCATGAATACTCAAAATGTTTTGTATAACCCCGGTAGTTTTTTTAACCAATTGAATTTTTATGTCTATTAATTTATTACAGATAAAAAAAGCCGAGACATAATATCTCGGCTTATCGACTTTATCAGATTAGCATATTAGATATGTTTGCTGATTTCCACACAACTTTCTTTAGCATCACCGAAAAGCATTTCAGTGTTTTCTTTAAAGAATAGTGGGTTTTGAACACCCGCATAACCTGTGTTCATAGAACGTTTGAATACGATTACGTTTTTCGCATTCCACACTTCTAGAACTGGCATACCAGCGATTGGGCTGTTTGGATCTTCCATTGCTGCAGGGTTAACGGTATCGTTAGCACCAATAACTAGAACGGTATCTGTTTCAGATAAGTCATCGTTGATCTCATCCATTTCTAAAACGATATCGTAAGGTACTTTAGCTTCTGCAAGAAGAACGTTCATGTGACCCGGTAAACGACCCGCAACTGGGTGGATACCAAAACGGACTTCAACACCTTGAGCACGAAGTTTTTCAGTGATTTCGTGAACTGGGTATTGAGCTTGAGCTACTGCCATGCCGTATCCTGGAGTGATAACTACAGACTTAGAGTTTTTAAGCATTTCTGCTACTTCTTCAGCTGTTGTTTCACGATGCTCGCCCTGCTCTTCATCACCAGATGAAGCAACAACGTCTTGACCGAAACCACCAGCAATTACGCTGATGAAAGAACGGTTCATTGCTTTACACATGATGTAAGACAGAATTGCACCTGATGAACCTACTAATGCACCAGTAACAATCAGTAGATCGTTTGATAGCATGAAACCTGCTGCTGCTGCTGCCCAACCAGAGTACGAGTTAAGCATTGAAACAACAACTGGCATATCTGCACCACCGATTGAAGCAACCAAGTGATAACCGAATGCAAATGCGATCAATGTTACTAGAATAAGTGCGAACATACTGCCTTCAACACTTACAAAGTGGTAAAGAAGACCAGCTGAAGCAACTAATGCTAGTAAGTTCAGTTTATGACGGTGAGGTAATTGAAGTGCAGATGAATTAATCACTCCGCGTAGCTTACCGAATGCAACTAAAGAACCTGTGAAAGTCACCGCACCAATGAAGACGCCTAAGAACACTTCTACAAGGTGGATATTTAGCATTGCACCAACAAGAACACCGTGATCGATGTAACTGTTGTAACCAACAAGAACCGCAGCCATACCTACGAAGCTGTGAAGAATTGCCACAAGTTCTGGCATTTCAGTCATTTCAACTTTTTTCGCATAGTAAAGACCAATTGCGCCACCCATAGCCATTGCTACGATGATCCAACCTGTCCCTGTTGAATCAGGACCAAAGATAGTCGCGATAAGTGCGATAGCCATACCAGTAATACCGTAGTAGTTACCGCTACGAGCTGTTTCTTGTTTAGACAGACCGGCTAAACTCATGATAAATAGAACGGCAGATACAATATACGCTGCTTGAACTAATCCTGCTGACATTGTCCTACTCCTTATTTATCTTTACGGAACATTTCAAGCATACGCTTGGTTACAGCGAAACCGCCAAATATATTAATACTTGCGATAAGAACTGCGATAAATGCTAAAAATGAAACGACACCATTACCCTGACCCACTTGCAGTAATGCACCTACAATGATGATACCTGAGATAGCGTTCGTTACTGACATTAGTGGTGTATGAAGTGAGTGACTCACGTTCCATACTACATAATAACCAACTACACACGCTAATACGAATACCGTAAAGTGTGCTAAGAATGCAGCAGGAGCTACAGATGCAACCCAACCAAATGCAGCAATACCTGCACCGATCATTGCGAACTTCTTAACTGGTGATGTTGGCTCTTCAACTTTTGGCTCAACCTTAGCTTTTGGCGCTGCTTTCGCTTGTGGTTGTGCTGACACTTGAATTGGTGGCGCAGGCCAAGTTACTTCACCTTCTTTAACAACGGTTACACCGCGAAGAACAACGTCCTCAAAATCGATGTTGATGTTGCCATCTTTTTCTTTACATAACAGTTTTAGAAGGTTTACTAGGTTTGTGCCGTATAGCTGAGATGATTGAGTTGGTAGACGACCAACCATATCAGTATAACCAACGATCTTAACGCCGTTTTCTGTTACGAAAACTTCGTCTTTTACTGTGTATTCACAGTTACCACCGTTCGCTGCCGCTAAATCGACAATAACACTGCCCGCTTTCATGCTATCAACCATTTCTTTGGTAATTAGCTTCGGCGCTGGACGCCCTGGGATTAATGCTGTTGTAATGATGATATCAACGTCTTTAGCTTGAGCTGCATATAGCTCTTCTGCTTTTTTGTTGAATTCATCAGACATTTCTTTAGCGTAGCCATCACCTGAGCCAGAGTTTTCTTTGAAATCAACTTCAAGGAATTCTGCACCCATTGATTGCACTTGTTCTTTTACTTCTGGACGAACGTCAAATGCACGAACGATTGCACCAAGGCTACCAGCAGCACCGATAGCGGCAAGACCCGCAACACCAGCACCAGCAACAAGTACTTTAGCTGGTGGAACTTTACCAGCGGCAGTTATTTGACCTGTAAAGAAGCGG
Source organism: Aliivibrio fischeri (assembly GCF_009727955.1). Taxonomy (GTDB): domain Bacteria; phylum Pseudomonadota; class Gammaproteobacteria; order Enterobacterales; family Vibrionaceae; genus Aliivibrio; species Aliivibrio fischeri_A. Next base: position 120,159 of record NZ_WOBR01000011.1, read on the forward strand.
CCAAACTCATGTGCAGCTTCAACTACAGCACGGTAACCAGCAATGTTTGCCATTGAACTTAGGGCATCAAGCGCTTGAGCACGAGAAATACGAGGAACCGAATCCATAGCAAGAACGTTAATGTTCTTTGTCGCTAACTTTGCTAGTAGTTCTTCATTTTGTGCTGGCCAAATAAAGCTGATTAAGCTTGCGCCATCTTGAATTAAATCGAACTCATCAACGCCCGTTGCTTCATTTACTTGAGGTGCATTTACTTTCAGAATCAGTTCTGATTTCCATACATCATCAGTTGAAACAACGGTTGCGCCAGCTTGTTCAAAAGCTGAATCATCAAAGCTCGCTAAGATACCAGCGTTCGATTCTACAGCAACTGTAAAACCAAGCTTGATAAGCTGCTCAACCGTTTTAGGTGTTGCAGCAACACGGGTTTCACCCGCGAAGACTTCTCTAGGTACACCAATTTGCATAGTAATTCCTTGACTATTGGCATGAATTTGTCAGTTAGTTTTATCCAAGCTAACCGATTAATTCAAGTGTTTTGTAATAAAATGACATATTTTCATTACTTAAAATTTTATACGACCTTATTCTCACCGCTATTTAGTAAAAAAACAACATTTTGGTGACAAAAAAGAGGTCAAACCACTAATTGTTACTTATTGATTTTCAAGAATAAGTCGAAAAAACAATCAAATTGTTTATTTTTTAATATCAATCTAGTTACATTATTTAAATAATGAATCACCAAGTTGATCGATCAGTACTTTTGCTTTACTTACCATGAGTTCATCGGCGTTGACTTTTGATGAGATAACATCAGAACGAATAAAGCGATGTTCTTTTAATTCGCCATTGATTTCTTTGGTGAGTTTTCCAGCAATTCGAAATTGCGAACCGTCTGGTTCTGAATTTGGATAGATAAGAAAGGTTTTGTACTCAATTGGTTCAACACTAGGCCGTGTTGTGTTGGATGAGCCAAATAAACGTGAAAAAAGCCCCATTTCATTTTCCTTTTTGAAATAAGGCTTATTATACATCAGTGCGCTAATTATTAAGTAGATCTGCTCTAATAAACTGAGATCATTCTTTTTCGAAAAGCTCAGAAATTGGTGTAATTCTGATTTCTATACGACGGTTCTTTTTACGCCCTTCTGCATTTATGTTGGTAGCAATTGGCTCTGATTCGCCAAAACCATAGGTATTGATTCGATTTCCATCAACCCCATTTTCTTCTAGTAACGCCAGAACAGAATCAGCACGTTTATTGGAGAGAGACATATTGAATTTTTTGCTGCCACGGCTATCAGTATGACCTGCAATAAAAACTTCTGACTCTGGTTTATCATTCAGTAATTTAGCTAACTGTGATAGTACAAGTTTGCTCTCATTTTTAATTTCTGTACTGCCTGAATCGAAGCTCTTATCACCATTTAGTAAAATGATAATTTCTTCATTCGTTTGAGCAACACTGCCAATATCTTCCGTAACAAATTGCTGTAGCTGTTCATTGTGATAATCAACAAATGACGCAACGGTTGGTGTTTCTGCAATATCTGCCATTTCATCATCTGATGTGCTCTGGCACCCCATTAATAAACTTGCTGATATGATAATTCCAAGTAGCTGTTTTTTCATTATAAGTATCCCTAGTCCAAACTAAGAACAATTTATCAAACTTCTTATACAGTTACTCACTCAGTAAAAATGAAATCGAGTCACTTCATTTACTTTTGAAATTATGATGTTACTCAGTATCACCTTTGAGATTGTTTTTATTTCGAGTAATGAAAAATAGAAAAGCATAAAGGATACACAGTGCGTACAGACCACCTAAATTCGTTAATACTCCGCTTAATCCTGCCCCTTGCTGATTCAGTTTTAAAAATCCGTTAATGGCAAAGCCACTAGGCAATAGATGCATGATATCGGTAATAATACTTGGTACCATTTCTGCTGGCCAAATAAAGCCTGCACTAAATACAATTGGCATGGAACTAAACAAAACAAGTAATAAAATACTTTCAGAGGTTGGAAGTATCTTACCAAGAAATAAGCCAAGTAAAATCACAGATGATATGAATGGCACCAATAAAACAAGCAGTTCTAATGGCGTACCAAATCGACTGATAGAATAAAAATCAAAGAAATAACCAAAATACAAACACGCTAATAATAGTTCGGTAAATAGGAATATTCCAAACCTAACGATCAGATGCGTTGCTGTATTTTCATTAGCTGATGATTGTTTTTGTCTTACCCCTACAGCCATTAATAAGGTTTGCTGAAGGATAAGCACAAATACTGCGGGAACAACATATTGTACATAACCCATGTAATGGTTAAATACGGGAATGTAATTGGATTGGAAAGGTCTAAATGAATGAACTGCAGCATTCATCGGTGTACCATCTATAGCCAAGTGAGCAACTCGGTATTCAGCAGAAATAGTTCCACCGGCTGTCATTAACCCTTCCACGATGGTACCGTAAATCAAGAAATAAGAGGCATCGCCTGCGTAACCAACGGTTGGTGCTTCGCCTAACTGTAATTTTTTTGAAAATTCAGATGGAATGACAAGAAACCCAGTAATATCGTTATTTAAAAATTGGTTTTTGGCTTGGTTAATACTGTTTGCTTGCTCAACCACATTGACTTGTTGTGAGGTATTTACCATGCGAATAAATTTTCTACTTAACTCAGATTTATCCAGATCCACCACCGAGATCTTTTGCTCTTCAGGGCTTTGATGTTGATATGGCAATGGATATAAAAACGCATAGAAAAGTACGCCACCAATCATTGCTAATACAATCGTAGTGTTACTGAATATGGCTTTTGCTTCTTTTTGAATAAGTAGAAATAGCGACATAATTTATTTCTTTAGCTTAAGAGAAAGTAATAACAAAGGAAGAGTAAATAAAGTAAGTATTCCAATGTTAGGAAATGCACTAACTAAAGAATCTCCGTAATTTGATAATTCAATTTGAGCTCGAACAAAATGGCTTGCTGGCAAAATAGAATGCCAAAACGTTGCTAATGAATTCATATCAGTTACGGGAAATGTCACTCCTAAAAATGCAAAACTAGGTGCTGTATAAGCGCCAGAAATGCTCATTGCTTTTACAATGTCATTAGTACCATAACCGATGGCAATGCCCAAACTGATGCAAGCAAAGCTCATCAAACTCATGTTTAAAATAAATGCAGTGATTGAACCATTAAACGGAAATCCAATGACACCGTATAAAAAATAAAACAGTACAGCCCCTAGCATCATCGCTATGCAAAAATAAACTAAGGTAAAGTTGAATATACTTAGGCGTTCTTGCTTATCAAACCACTCACGAAGCGAGTCACATCCTGTTCGTACAGATTCGTTTTGCATCGCCCAAAGCATGCCAACAATAACCGCCATTTGCCAAATAGCAGGTAAGATGGCAGAAACAAGGAATTGATTATAATTACTACCAAGGTTAAACAGTGGCGTAACTTGCACCTTAATTGGAACGGCTGAATTAATAGCCTGAGTCCATGTGGTTTCTTTAATGCTTAATTGTTTAATTACTGACAGTTTTGCTTGTGCTGTCATGTCTGTTTGCATTAATGCTGAGTTTATTTGCTTAGCGATAAGAATGAACTGACCGTTATAAAAGCCTGTTATTTTCGGGCTTTTACCAAGCATTACGTCTTTCTCAAAATCACGAGGGATAATAATATAGCCATAATTATCACCTCTAGTTAATGCGAGGTTGGCTTTTTCTTTATTTGGTTGAATACTTTTAACTGAAAGTGTTGGCGTGGCATCGTAATCACGGATCATCATTCTAGATAAATGAGATTGATCGAGATCGACGACATCAATGGGTAATTCTCTAACGACATTTGAAGAGAATATCCACCAAATCACAAGCGAGATCAGTAGCGGTAAAACAAAAGTCACCGCCATAACCCAAGGGCTTGTAAAGTATGAACGCCAATATGTTTTCATTGATATCATCGTATTCTGCACTTGATTCTTATTTACTTTCAACCGTAACAATGGCACTCATGCCAACTCGAAGATCTGTAATTGGATTTACTGGATGCGCCTCTATCTCAAAAGTTTTAAGATCAAAACCTTGGCTGTTATCTGTTGCACGCCATGTGGCGTAATCACCTAAAACAGAAATATGGGTAATTTTGAATTCTTCCGTTTTATCAAGTGCTGGAAGGTATACATTTAAAATGTCACCTTTTACATAATTTTTAAGCTTATCTTCACGAACATGGAAAAGCGCCCATGCTTCTTTCATATCAATAACACTAACAACAGGAAAGCCTTGTGGCGCTATTTCACCTGCATTTAATAGAACTTGTGAAACTTCACCTTGATACCAACTGTCGATTTTTGTATCTGCGACATAGGCTTCCACTTCAGCAACCGACCCCATGGCCATTTTTACTTTTTCGTTAGCTGCACGCTTGGTCTCAGTACGAGCCCCCTCTTTAGCCATTTGGTACATTTGGTATGCAGCACTTTCTGTGTATTTGGCTGCTTGCCATTGCGTATAGGTTTCATCTTTTTTCTGCTCAGCTACAACACCATCTTTATATAGGTTATTTACACGAGCATAGGTTTTTTCAAGTAATTGACTTGCCGCTTTTGCTTTACGCCATTGATCTTTTGCTGCGGCAACTTGTTGAGTTCTTGCACCTTGTTCAGCTTCTTCTGCTAATGCACTTGCAGCTGCTTCACCGGCTTTTGCTTGTGCTAATTTAGCTTCAATTTCAGGGCTGTAAAGTGAAAATACCGCTTGGCCTTTTTCAATCATATCGCCCTTTTTAACGTAAATGTTTTCAATACGTCCAGGGACTTTGGATGAAATATTGTATTGTTCAGCTTCAATTTGACCTTGAAGTAATTCAGGACGAGGTTGATATGCGGCCCAAAAGCTGTAGCCAATCCATCCAATAACAACCGATAAAGTAACAATGCTAATAATTTTTTTTGAGTTACTCATGAATTTACCCTTGTCTTGCTTGTAGTTGATATTGTACAAAAGTGTCTGTTTGATTACTTAGAGCTAATAATTTAACTAAAGAAATCACATAATTAAATGAAGCTAAAGAACGTTGCGTTTTAATGCTTGCAAGATAAAGCTCTGCATCAACCACATCTAACGAGGTCGATAACCCTTGTTTAAAGGCTTTTTCACGAAGTTCCACATTTTCTTTAGCAAGCTCTAAACTGGAAGCTAAACCGTTATATTCATCAATCGCTTGAAGTGCTTCTCGGTAGGTTTTCTCAACCAATAGTGCGAGATCTTGCTTTGCTTGTGTTTTTAAATATTGAACTTGTTGAATAGCACTGTGTGCTGCTACCACTTTATCCGAACGACCTTTGTTATCGATTAAAGGAACGTTAACACCAACACCTACAAGCCAATCAGGTGTTATTTCTGCAGATAAACTGTCCCCTTCATATAGATTGTAGTTACCATACAGGTAAACTTCAGGGTAATAGCTTCCTTTTTCGGCTTTAACTAAACTTTTTGCTTGCAGTTCTTTTGCATCTAAGAGCGCCAAACCAGGATAGGTATCTAAAGTACTATCAATAAATGCGTTTAATTGAGGCAATGATTTGTTGATGAATAATTGAGTTTCAGGCGTGACGGTTTCTGTTGTTTGTAACATGCTAACTAATGCTGCATTAGCGATGTCGTAATCTTGCTGTGCTTTTCGCAAATCGACTTTTGCTTTGTCGTAAGACGCATCTGCTTGAAGGCGCTCTACTTTAGCAATTTGACCTTGTTGCTGTAGTTTAATAGCATTATCACGGTGTTTCGCTAGGCCCTGTTCTACTTCGCTATAGGTATTAACTACTTCTTTCGCTAATACTGTACTAAAGTAATATTTGGCCAAATCTTCGTAAGAAGCCTGTTGTTTCATTAATAGTTGGCTACGTGCTTCTGCTGTTTTTCCCTCTGCGGCACTTTCTGCTGCTGAAATTCTACCACCAGTAAATATTGGCCAAATAGCACGAATCGAACTGGTGAAAATATCACGCTCAGTAAGTGTTGAAGTTACTGGACCTACTAATTGTCCAAGTAAGCCAGCTATTGCTGGGTTTGTATTGGTGCTATCAATTAGCTGTTGCCCTGAGACGGTAACATCATCATCAAGATAAGTGTAATTTGCGCTTAACGTGATTGAGGGAAGATTTAGATCAGAAGTTCCAGATGCCAACGACTCTTGTCTTTGTACATTCATTCGTTCTGCAGCAATACCGTTGTGATTATTTAATACATTTTTCCAAGCAGAATCGAAATCAACAGACTTAGCCTGTACAGATATAGATAATAATGTCGTTATTAAAATTGAAACACGTGTCATTTTTAGCATAAACCCTCCGTTAAATAGAGTATATACTCTAAATAAACTTAGATGCAAAAAAAAAGCTTACCATTAAGATAAGCTTTTTAATGCAATTAACCAGATTTATTTTGCCATACGGATAAGAGATAGACCTATTAACCACTCTAGATCTTTACGACTCTCTTCGCCATATAGGTCTTCAACCATGCTATATAAACGCTCAATACCGTTATGTGCAAACTCATGTGCATTTGCTGATGTTACAATATGGTGGAATAAAAGGCGCAAAATAGCACGGAATTGCTCGTCTTCTAAAGATGAAATCCAGCTATCAATAAATTGTTGTTTGTCACCTTGCATATCAAGGCGCTCAGCAAAAAGACGGAAAATACGACCATCTAGCGCTGCTGTAAAATCTGTTTTCTTTGGGAAATGGTGGCTAATGCCGGTTCTTGAAACACCAGTCTGTTGACTTAGTGTTGTATATGACATTTTGTCATAGCCTAAGCGTAATAGTTGATCAATAACCGCATCCATGATCTTTTGGATGGTGATTTCAGTATCTTCTTTACTTCTTTTTGGCATAATAAAGCTCTTCTAAGTGGTTAGTCCATTAAGAAATCAATCATAAAAATGTACTAATAATAAAATCTAGTAGATTTGTAAGATTCAAATCCTTTTATTAAATTATTTTTATCGTGTATTGCTCTTTAAGCATCATATAACAACTTGTCCGTTAAATTCGTTCTCAAAAGTAAGAAATAAAAAATGTAACGCAAATACGAAGTTGTGGCCTAAAAGGCATTTAGAGTCTAGTTTGCGGTATACAGTATTGAATTACAACAAACGCCTGCTGATTCTTACAAAAATTTGTCATATAGGTTCATTTTTTGAGAAATTCATCCCAAGTTACGTAACTGTGTGCAATTCTTTGTTCTGATGTTATCTTTTATACAACTAGATATTCAATATGATAAAAATGGTAGAGTTCTGATAAAAAGCAGCATAGTATTACCCTACTACTACTATTGAGGATACAAGCAATGAGTTCTGAAGTTGAACAAAACGTACCATGTGAAGCATGTGGTTGTAGTGCTGAAATGGGTTTTGTGATTAAAGAAGGTGATGATGTTGCAGAAGTAAGCATCTTTGCTGACAATAAAGTATTATTAGAATCTGAATTTTCTAACTACCTAGCATTGGCTAAAGAAGTATGTGCAGACGTTGAGCACAGTATTGTAATTACCGAAGATGAAAAAGAATTGCATGCTCGTCTTAAGTTTTCATGCAGTGCAGAAAAACTAATTTATGAATTAAAAACACGTTCTCTACGTCGTTAATTTTTAGTTCAAAATGAAAAAAAGGCCCTAACTAGTCACCTAGAGGGCCTTTTTTATTAATTCTGTATTATTAAAGAGCTACGATATTAGCTGCTTGCGGGCCTTTTTGACCTTGCTCAACATCGAAAGACACTGCTTGGCCTTCTTTTAACGTTTTGAAGCCTTCTGATTGAATTTGGCTAAAGTGAGCGAACACATCAGGTCCATTCTCTTGAGCAATAAAACCAAAACCTTTTTCTTCGTTAAACCATTTAACAGTACCAGTTGCTTTAGCCATGATGTTTCCTTAAACCTTAAAAATTTGAGTTTACTAGTGACACATTTGTCGCTTCGGTATCCATTACCGAATTTCACTATAACAAAAGTAGTTTCATAAATGAAACGTAAAATAAGGACCTATATCACTGATTTGAGATTAAACTTATTTGCAAATTTGTCGATAATATAGGAAGAGATTCATTTACCGTGAAAATTATGTCTAAATTCAATTACCTGCTAACTGGCCTTATTGGCTGTGTATTTTTAAGCAATCCAGTTTATGCAGAAAAGCTAAACAAACACCGTTTAATTAATCATATTGATAGTTATGGAAATATTACGCTTAGAAACACAGATTACACTGAGCTGCCTGATGACCTTGTTCTTAAAGGTAATTTGAATCTTGCGAATAGTAAAATCAAAAAATTACCAAAAGGTTTAGTTGTTAAAGGTAACTTAAATTTGGCCAATACGGTTATTAAAACCATTCCTCGTGGAACGAAGGTTGAAGGTTATTTGAACTTAGCTGGTACGACTGAACTAAAACGTTACCCGCGAGGTATTAAAGTCGCTGGTTTTATTAATTTTGCTGGCTCTAGTGTTACAGAACTTCCGCAACGTTTAACGGTAAATGGTGACTTAAGTGTAATTAGGACTCCCCTTACTCGGTTACCTAAACAACTAACGGTTACAGGGAATCTATATTTAGGTTATTCAAAAATCACAACGCTTCCTGATGATTTAGTTGTAAAAGGCAATATCTATTTAGGCGGCCAACAAATTACAGAATTTCCAAAAACCATAAAAGTTGATGGTTATATTTTTAAGTAGCATTACAATAAGTCCATAATAATTATGATGGACGGTATTATGTTAGACAATCTACACGAGATGGTGATTTTTGCTACGGTAGCAAATGAATTGAATTTTACCCGAGCAGCAGAGAAACTTGGTATTTCAAAATCTCATGTATCCAAACAAGTAAAGGCGCTAGAAACACGTTTAGATTGTCAGTTGGTTCAACGTAATAATCGCTCGGTTTCTATTACTGAACTTGGTAGTCAATATGCAGAATATTGCCAGAAATTAATTGATATCGCATATGAAGCTGACGCTTTATTAGATGCCCACCACGGCAGAATATCAGGTGTATTTAAAGTCGGTATCGCTCAATCCTTTGGAAATAGTCATATTATTCATGCTCTTGCTGAGTTCCAAGCTCAGTTTCCTGAAATCGAACTTGAAGTTAGCCTTTTTGATCACAAACCTAAACTGCTTGAAGATGGTCTCGATTGCTGGATTGCGATTCATGATGATTTACCTGAAGGTATGGTGGCAAGAAAAATAGCAGATTGTCGTTTTGTTGTTGCGGCTTCCCCTAGTTATATTGAACAGCATGGCTGCCCTACACGTCCTGCTGAATTGGTAAAACATAAATGCATTACTTATCAAAGTAACGAACGAAGATTTAATGATTGGGAGTTCACTCGTGATGGTGTACACCAAGTGGTCAATGTTCAAAGTAACTTTAAAATTGACAATGCTTCTGCCATTTTAGATGCAACGAAAGCCGGAGCCGGTATCGCATACTTAGCAAGCTACTTATTAGAAAATGAATTTGATAATGGCAGTTTAGTTCGATTGTTAAAAGAATGGCAGGCTGATATGAAGTTACCGATCTATGCGGTATACCCAAGGAGACAGCATTTGCCTCCTAAGGTAAGAACGTTTATCGATTTCTTATCCCAACAAGTTGGTAACCCTCCTCATTGGGATAAAAAACTATTTAATTGATTTATAATGTAGCTTCAGTATTGGTTTTGTGTGCGTTGTTAACTGGATTAGCGTAAAGCGCACGTAAATAAGGCTTTTCATCTTCGGTTAATTGAGCGAGTTTTTCATTTAGCTCGCTGATCACGCCTTGATTCACATCATTTGATTCAACATTTGCAGCGGCGTAATTGATCGGGAATAAGTGGTAGTTCTGTGTGATTTGCTTATCCATCTCAACCGCTAATTCATCAGCATTTTCAGGTGCATTAGTTACAACGTCACCAAAGTGAATGTGAATGCGTTTTTTATTACCTATGATGCCTTTAATAATGCTATCGATATCTTCAAATTCGCCTTTTTCATAAGAACCTTGAGTCGCTAATGCATTCAGTTCTTTGGCTTTTTGCAAATCAAGAGGGTCGTTTTCGTATGAAATGGATACAGGAACAATATTCAAACCGTTCATGTAATCAGCGAAACTTTCTTTACGCTTACGCCCTTCTACATGAAACATTTTTAAAATAGCTGGATCAGTAAAATCATTACCGTCTTTCGCTCGACCTTCTTTTTGGGCAATCCAAATTGAATTATTAGTTTCTAGTGAATGTTTGATATATGAAGACAATAAGCCTAACGCTTGTAGCATTTGGCGAGGTGCTTTTGCTGAGCGTTTAACAATGAAACTTTTATTCAGTTTCATTAATTCAGTGCTGCACGCTTTCTTTAATAGATTGTCGCCAATGGCAATGCGTACCGTCTGCATTTTGTTGTTATATAAAACCCAGTTCATTAATGCTGGATCCATTGCAATATCACGGTGATTAGACACGAACAAGTAAGACTGTTCTGGATCTAATTTATCAAGACCTGAATGAGTAATACCACCTGTTGTGGTTTTGATGGTTTTATTCAAATACTTCGCAACATTAATTTGCACATCTTCAACGGTTTTGATTTTTGATAATGTGCTACGTAATTTGTAACGTAGTAATGGAGCAAGAAGCCAAAACAAAAATTTAGATGCTGATGGAAATTTGTAGTGAAGAATGGCTGTTATGAATTCATCATCAGAAATTAATCGCTCAATAGCCGCAGGCACTTCGTTGTCGTTATATGGACGAATTTCTTGATAGATATCTTGTGTGGTCATGTTTGGACTTCTGGTTACCGAAAATGTAATAAGCGCACATTCTACTTGATTTTTATGTCGTTGTACGTGATCAATTTCAGAGGTCGTACCATTGAAGAGCAAATCGATGATAAACCATGAGAATGCATTGATTTTTTAATGGAAACCAGTAAAGTTACGCACTTCAATTTAGAGGTCGATATGAAAAACGCAATTACATTTGAGTCAGACACACTTACTACGCTTTTTTACACTGCTCGTAAGAAAAAAAATCATTACGAACTGGTTTCGGTTGAATCTGGCGCAATGCTAATCCGTCTTGGTAAGTGGGAATATTTGGTTGAAGCTGGAGAGATGTTTTGGCTGCCGTTCGACTCTTTAATCTCAGAAACGGTGGTTCCTAATTCAACCATTTCAAGAGTCTGTTTTTCTATAAGAACTCGTGAAAACTTGCCGCACCAAGGTGGTTACCTTCACTCGACACCATTGCTTTGTGCTGCTTTAAATAAGCTTCAAACGAAAGCTCTCAGCAATGAAGCACAGCAACGTCTATTATCTGTGATTCAGGATGAGATCTTGGATTCGACTTGTCACACATCCCTTTCTGCTAAATCAAGTGCAATAACCCATTATGTTACAGCATTAGGGAAAAGCACAATTCCAGCAGAAATTGATTTATCTGCCGATATGATGATGCTATTAAAAGTTCGTGAAGCTGATAAATTGAGAAAATCAGGCGGTAAGATGGATGTTATTGCCGAAAGACTTTTCGACGGGAATGTTCAATTAATGGAGCAGGCTTTTGCTATTTTGAGTGAATAACACCCTGCTCTAATAAAGGTCTTTATGAATTAGGTGGTTACTGAAAAGGCACTTCAAATTGCATAAAGACCTGATCATCTGCTTTATCGTGCCAGCGATAATCAATACGAAATCGAGCACTTTTTCCTTTTTTCTCCCCACCAAACGCCAAACTCAATTGTAGACCGTGACTTTCAAGCCATTCACCATACGATTCAAATTCTTCAATTTTTTTATCGTAATACTCTTCTGGTTGCCAAACGGTAAAGCCAACGGCACTGTCACTTAAATAACCCGTTAGTAATGGATCATCACCTGTACTGTAAGCCCAGTTCTCCCAGAATGTAGGCTCTTCAAATACTTCGCTTTCAATTCTATTTGTCATACTGGTTAGTTGATTAATGAACTGGTTTACTTCAAACAGAGGAATTAAGCATGACGAGGTTGAAGAGTAAATTTCACGAGAATAACTATCGTAACTTTCCTGAAAACAAGTGGCCTTATTCCCTGCACTCACATTTAAAGGCAGTAAGAAAAGCAGACTAAGTAGGCTCATTTGTTTCATCATTTATTGTTACTCGTATAATCGATGTTTCTTTATATAATCCGCAACATGCGGTGTTGTTAAGTGGCTAATTTCCATATTGTCACTAATTGCATTCCTTATGTCTGTGCTGCGGATCGCAACTGTTTCAGGACATGCCATGACAGACCAACGTTTTACTATTTCGTCTGACTTATGAAACTTAGCAAATTGTAATAGGTTGTCTGGTCCTATTATGAAAGTTATATCGGCGTTTTTTTCATTTTCTTGAAGTTTATTTAGCAGTGAAAATGTAGTTACGCTCTGATCTGGAATGTGAATCTCTTTTTCTAATGTCGAGATTTCGACATTTTTGATAATTAAATCTTTAGCAAATTCATTCAACATTTCTACACGAGTATCGAATGAAAGCATGGTTTTTCCCCAAGCATGGGCAATACTCGGTACGAGTAATACTCTATCAAAATGCCCAAGACGCTCGATAACGCTTTTATGACCAAGAGATGGCGGATTAAACGCGCTTCCAAATACAGCAATCTTCATACAAACTTCCTATCGATTTGATTATAAACAGCATAAGTGAAAATTTTGTCAAAGGCTATGCCATGTATCATTTCTCTATTATTAATTACATTATTTCAGTATTATTAATCAACATTAATCGTAAATAAGACTCGAATGAGCAAAGGAATGAGTAATGCAGCAGCAAATTGTTGAAGAAATGAAAGTAAAGGTGTCAATTGACCCAGTTGAAGAGATCAAAAAACGTGTGGACTTTATTAAAGGTAAATTGCTTGAAGCTCACTGTAAATCGTTAATTCTTGGTATCAGTGGTGGTGTTGATTCGACAACTTGTGGTCGTTTAGCTCAACTTGCCGTAAACGAACTTAACCTTGAGACTCAAAGTTCTGATTATCAATTTATCGCAGTTCGTCTTCCTTATGGTATCCAAAAAGATGAAGATGAAGCACAACTAGCACTGCAATTTATTCAACCGACCCACTCTATTAGTATCAATATTAAAGACGGTGTTAATGGGCTACATTCTGCTAATCACATCGCGCTCAAAGATACCGGTCTACTGCCAACTGATAGCGCAAAAATTGATTTTGTAAAAGGTAACGTTAAGGCTCGTGCTCGTATGATTGCTCAATATGAAGTTGCAGGTTATGTCGGTGGTTTGGTATTAGGTACTGATCACTCTGCTGAAAATATTACGGGTTTTTATACTAAATTTGGTGATGGTGCGTGTGACTTAGCGCCTTTATTTGGTTTAAATAAACGCCAAGTTCGTGAAGTTGCAGCACAATTAGGCGCGCCTGAGCAATTAGTTAAAAAAGTACCAACTGCTGATTTGGAAGAGTTAGCACCACAGAAAGCTGATGAAGATGCTTTATTGGTTAGTTATGATCAAATTGATGACTTTTTGGAAGGTAAAAAAATTGATGCTGATGCAGAAGCTCGATTAATTAAAATCTACCAAATGTCTCAGCATAAACGTAAGCCTATCCCAACTATTTATGATTAATCATTAATCGTCGGTAATGGTATTTGATTAGTGACTAAAGCTTCTTTTGAGGCTTTAGTCATTTTTTTTATACGATATTCGTATTTTAAAGCAATGGATTTACTTTCAACGTTGCAGTGCCAAACTAAGGTCAAAGGTCCTTTACCTTTAAGGTATTTTGCCCCTTTCCCATCTTGATGCATTTTAAAGCGTCGTTCTAAATTATTAGTAATACCACAATACAAGCTACCTACCCGAGTTCTTATCAGGTAGATAAACCATGTGCTCTTTTCTTCTGCCATTATTTATCAAGTAAATTGTTGATAAGTTTCTTTAGTTCTTCAACTTCACGTTTTAAATCAGATACGTCTGATTCTAATGCAACAATACGTTCATTATCATCTGTATCTGAAGATATCTGTTGATACGTTGCAGTCGCTTGACTGACTTCACCACAGAATAAATGGGCAAACCGTGCTTCTCTTTTACCTGGTTCTTTGGCTAATTTGATCACTTTAGGGTTGTGTTCATCTGCAGAAAGGCCATTCAGCACATTTTCAACTTGGGCTACGTTATCAAATTCACATAAGCGTTGTGTTCTCGTACGAAGTTCGCCTGGTGTTTGCGGACCTCGTAGAAACAAAACACATAAAATAGCGAGTTCTTGCTTAGAAAGTTTAAGACTACCAAATTCCGTATTACAAAAACGATGTTGGTATTTTGCTACACGTGAATTACCTCGTGTTTCATCAGTGATAATACGCTCTTGGATTAGTGCATTCACACTATCTAGGACATCAGAATCAGTCAATGATGTTACAGGGTCACGATTGCTTTTTTGATTACAGGCCGTTGTTAATGCATTGAGAGTTAATGGATATTGCTCTGGCGTTGTGATTTCTTTTTCAATTAAACAGCCGATAACACGGATCTCAGTCTCGCTAAATATTCTCATTTTATCTATTCCTTGCTTATAACCGCCCAAAATGACGTAAGTGTGAGCTAAGCGGTTAAAATATGTTATTAACTAATCAATTAGTAGATACGCTATATTCTATTCATGATAGTATTCTTAAGTTAAATTAATATCAATTGGAGAAACACTCATGGGCCTTTTTAGTAGTCGGTCTACCTCGGCATCTTTATCTATCGTTGCAAAAGGTTGCCGTATCATCGGTAATCTAGAATCAGAACAAAGCATCCAAATTGATGGTTACGTTCAAGGTAATATTGCAACTGAAGCTGAAGTGATTGTTACTCCTACTGGGAGAGTTCAGGGCGATATCAAAGCGGGACTAGTTTTGATTAATGGTTTGGTTGAAGGAACTTGCCAAGGTGGCGAAGTGAATATTCAAGCTAAAGGTAAATTTAAGGGCACCATGCAAACCCAGCACCTTACTATCGATAAAGGTGGTTTGTTAATTGGTGAAAACCTTGAAGTTGTTGAAGTTGAAAATGTGACTAAGATTTCTCCAAACAGAGACTTAGAGAAAGAAGCAAGTGAAGATAGCTCAAAATCTGCTTAATACCATCTTTTTAACACTGTATTGATCTTGTTATTGTTTTCGCTATCGCATTTATGATTTAATCAAGATAGAAGCTATTAAATATTATAGGAAATTGAAATGAACAACGTTTTTGAAATCATCAACCAAGCTCGTCGTAAAAATAAACTGAAGCGTGAACTTCAAGATAACCAAAAGAAAATTCGTGATAACCAAAAGCGTGTAACTCTTCTAGAAAACATGCTTGATTACATTCACCCTACAATGACTACAGCTGAAGTTATTGCCGTTGTTGAAAACATGAAAGCAGATTACGAAGACCGTGTTGATGATCACATTATCAAAAGTGCTGAAATCTCTAAATCTCGTCGTGATATCAGCCGTAAGATCCGTGAACTGACAGAAGCTGATAAAAAAGCGAATAAATAATCATTTATTTGTTAAGTAAAAAAGGAGGCTAAATTAGCCTCCTTTTTTTATTCAGATTTTGTAATTATTTCTGGTTCAACCGCTCAGCCAAGGCTTCAGCAGTTACATCTTCAACGGCTAAAAACATTGATTTGATTTCCCCTGTTGTACTTCGCATTGGGTTTAATGTGACATTCTGATACATAAACTCACTCTGCTGAGTAATTGGCCGAACATTACGACAGCGAAATAAATACGGCTTTTGACGCCAAGTAATGAAACTGCGCGTGCCTAATTCAAAAACAGGTTTAGACTTTGCTTTAAACCAAGCTTCATTTATTTCCGGAAATAAATCAAACAGTGATTTTGTCATCACATCATGAGCTTGTTTTCCACTATGATGTGTCATGAATCCATTCCATAAGTGCACATTGAATTCTTTATCGACTACGATTAGTCCGATATCGACGTTTTGTACCATGTCGACCATCCAATGAAATTGTTCAAATTCAGCTGGGATCCCATTCATTATTCGTCATCCAATAGGTATGCAAGTTTGTTGTCTAAAATTGGTAGAGATTCGTCTACTATCATTAATAGCATATCGCATTTAATTTGTGTGCCATCAATGTTATAGCTGACCTCAAAAGCCATGATGCGATTGAACGTCCCTTTAGTTGATTCCACAACACTATCAATGGAAATATGTTGTCCAAGTAATACAGGAGCGCTTTGGAAGAAACGCACTTCTGCTTGCTCACCAATTCCTTTAAGGAAAGCACCAACTAAAATATTTGAAACATCCATCAATAACTCAAGTTCTAAACTTGCATCGTCACTTTCAGGATAATCCATTAAGGTCAATAAATCGGATACGCTTGAATCACTTAATAAAATCAAAGCTTCACCAGCGATACCCTCACCACTAAAGCCTTGGCACACTCCGGACATATGTTCATTAGTCGCTAAGTGACGTAATGTCATTTGCAATTCACTCATTTCGAATAAATTGACGTTCGGTAATGGCATGTGCACAAATACATCAAAGTGCCTTGCTAGTGAATCTGCTGCTCGACCTATTGCTACGTTAGCCACCTCAAGATAAACATCTCGACGTCGTAACTGAATTGGTTGAACCGACTGCACTTGATAGCTTGCAGGTTTTTCTGGTTGAATACCAATATTCTGTAATGTTGAGATTAAGGTGGCTTTATCTAATGGTTTTTTGATGAAGGCTTTCGCCCCTAACTCTGCAACTCGTTGTTGTGCTTTGGGTTGTATATCACCAGAGACAACAACGGTAGAAATGGCAATGTTACGTTTTTGAATCTCTTCAAGTGTACCGTAGCCATCTAACTCAGGCATGGTTAAATCAAGAAAAAGAATATCAAAGGTATTGGCTTCTAATTTATGAATGGCTTCCCAACCATGTTGTGCAAACTCAATATTTGCTCCCCATGATGCAGGTATTACTCGAGATAGTTGTTTACGAGCCAGAGCGGAATCGTCACAGATTAAGATGGAAATGGCCATCTATTTGAACCTTAATTAATAAATCTATTACTGCACTATAGCAAGGATTATAGGCCATGAATACGGTAAAGAATGTATAAGACATGAAAAAGGAGCCTTAAAAGCTCCTTTGTCGTCAGTTATTTGATGTTTTGTTTAAGCGGTCTTCAAGTACTTCTTTAGCAATGGCTTAGAAATTTTTGCATCTTTAATCTTAAACCAAAGGTAAGTTGCCACAATCGAAAAGAATAGATATGAAACGGCAAAAATAAACGGCGATGAGATTAACTCTGCATTCATACCAATGATCACGCCTGTTATGGTTACCGTAATTTTTGCGAATAAGCCTAAAACTAGCATTAACATTGCAAGTTGAGGATACTTGGTCGTTCGAAATGCAAACCAGTGGCAGCACCCTACTGCTAATGTAGCGATACTTAACCCTAAAATGAAAGAATGAAAATGCTCAGCAGCTGCAACACCACCGATGGTTGATATTAAAAAAATCAGAAGTAATTTCATAAACACCTCAAATGAAAAATTGGAGCATCCTTTCAAATTTGAAATCTTTGTTTCCGCTGCATTCTATCGCTTTTAATTTTAAATTCAAGTAGATGTAAAACGGCAATTTGTTACGGAGATGTTTCAGTGAGGGTGCGGGGAGATAAACAGTGAGCCATAAGCACTATTATTAATAAAAAAGTCTTATTAATGATGCGTTAAATGTTAATTGATAGTTAAATTTACTGGTATTAAGAAGAGAAATATATTTATAAAATATTTGAGATAAGGCATAAAAAAAGCACCCTTTTGTTTGGGTGCTTTTAAAACTAGATAAAACGCAGATTAAGCTTGAGTTGCTGCTACGTAGTTTTCTAATTCTGAAATTTGTACTGTAGTGATGTGTTTACCGTCTAGGTAGAATGCAACACTGTCATCTACTTTTTCGCCACGAAGTACTTGTTGAGTACCATCTAGTAATGCAACGTGCATTTCAAGCGTGTTTGCATCGATTTGTTCAACAGTTGTGCTCTTAACCTTGTTGTTAACCTGTAGAGGTGCAACTGGTGCTTTTGTCATTGATGCATCGATTTTGTCGTTAACTTTAAATACAGCGCCGCCAACATCTTTATCTACGATCGCAGGGCTCTTACCTGTGATGATGTTTTTACCTGTCCAGAATTCAATTGAGTTAAAGATAAATAAGTCAGCTGCAGCTGAAATACCATAAACAGGTGCAAGTAGAATATAAAGTCCAGCACGGCCGTAACGGTTATCAACTGCTTTTAAGTTACCAAAGGTAACAAGTTGAGTAACACCCATTTGACCCATACAACCAGTTAAAGTAGTTACGCCTAACGCCACTGCTACAGCTATTTTCATCTTTTTAAAGTTCATAATATTCTCTATTTATTAGTGTTGTTGTTAACGCGGCGCATATTATCAAGTAATTATTTGTAAAAATAGACCCAACATCAACATTTTACAAAGATATGACAGAATAATGCCGCTAGATCGTCAATTATATGACGCCAATAAAAGTGAAATATTAGATTGAAAAAATGTGGTGTAATTTTCATACAACCTATTCCAATAAATAAAAAGTGCTGATAAACTCCGCGCAGTTTTACGTGACACATGTCATATTTCTAAAAAACAGCAGTTAATTCATTCAAAATTAATTGTAATAAACTTTCAACTCACCGAGAAAACGATGAAAAATATCGATAAAGCAATGCGTATCCTGCTTGCAGGCTTTTGTATCAACCTATGTTTAGGAATTCTTTACGCATGGAGCGTATTCAATAAAGCACTTGTGACTGATATGGGATGGACTGCGTCTCAAGCGTCTCAACCTTATGCGACTGCAACGATCACTTTTTCAATCTGTCTTTTAGTTGCTGGTATTCTTCAAGACCGCATGGGACCACGCTTAATTCTTATTTTCGGTACGATTTTAGTTGGTCTAGGTATGATCGCTTCTAGCTTTGCTGAAACAGTGTTCATGCTTAACATTACTTTTGGTATCATGACTGGTGCTGGCATTGGTTTTGGTTATGCATGTCTAGCTCCATCTGCTATGAAGTGGTTCCACCCTTCTAAGAAAGGTATGGTAAACGGCTTAATTGCTGCAGGTTTTGGTTTAGCTGCTATTTACCTAGCACCTGTTACATCAGCGCTTATTTCTATGTACGGAATTCAAACTAGCTTTTTAGTTCTTGGTGTTGCAATTCTTATTATTGCCGTTCCTTTAGCGACAACGATTAACAACCCACCTGAAGGTTACCAACCTGAAGAACCTAAAGTTAAAGAAGGCAAAGCGCCAGTAGCAACTCGTAAACCAATGGATCTAAACTGGAAAGCGATGCTTAAAACGCCACAGTTTTATTCTCTATGGATTATGTACGCATTCGCTGCATCTGCTGGTTTAATGATCATCGGCAATATCACTACAATTGCAAGCATGCAAGCAAATCTACCAAATGCTGTTTACCTAGCTTCTCTTTTAGCAGTATTTAACTCAGGCGGTCGTGTGGCTGCTGGTATGCTTTCGGACAAAATTGGCGGCGTAAAAACACTGTTAATTGCATTTGTTCTTCAAGGTGCGAACATGGCTCTATTTAGCATGTACGACAATGAAGTAATGCTAATCATTGGTACGGCTGTCGCTGCTGTTGGTTACGGTACACTATTAGCAGTATTCCCATCGCTTACTGCTGAGTTCTACGGTCTGAAAAACTACGGTACTAACTACGGTGTTCTATACACTTCATGGGGTATTGGTGGTGCAATTGGTGCTGCTGTTGTTGGTTTCTCGATGACTCAAGGTGGTGACTACGCACTTGCATACACTATCTCTGCTGCTATGGTTGGTGTTGCAATTATTCTAGCTCTAGTTACTAAGCCTATCTCTGAAGAAAAAGCTCAGCAACTAAGTCCTGCTACTGTTTAATATTATTCAATAAAATCAAAGCCCGTTTGTATTTACAGACGGGCTTTTTTTGTTTTTTTCGCTTTTTATTATTACAATATGCTTTATCTTAAATTTATTGGATGTGCTTATGTTTTCTAAACGCTCACTATTGATTGCCTTTGTTGTTATTTTTTCAGGTTGTGCAACATATGCTACCTATAACTACGATCAATTATTTGGTGAGGCTCACGTACAGAATCGCATTCATGAGTATAAGTCACCTGAAAGCATTGATTATCTTGAAGAAGTTAAACCTCTAATTGATAAACGCTGTGTGGTATGCCATGCCTGTTACGATGCTCCCTGCCAATTAAAAATGTCTTCAGCAGAAGGAATCGATCGTGGTGCGCATAAATCGAAAATTTATGAAGGTACACGTTTAGTCGCTGCTAACCCGACACGTTTATTTGAGGATGCTCAAACAACACAAGAATGGCGTGATATTGGCTTTTCAGCGGTATTGAATGAGCGAGATCAAAATGAAATCGCGAATACTGAAGCCGGTGTTATGGCACGAATGCTTACACTGAAGCAAACAAATCCACTTGCCAAAGAAACGCAGTTAACGGGTTATGATTTTTCTATCGATCGTGATCAACAATGTCCAACAATCGAAGAAATGTCAGATTACGAGAATCAATACCCAAGCTGGGGGATGCCTTATGGAATGCCTGAGCTGTCTATTTCAGAACATGATTTACTAATGAATTGGCTAGAGCAAGGCGCTCATATGAGTGATATTGCTCCTCTTTCGGATTCTGATATTGCAAATGTTGAAAAATGGGAAACGTTCTTTAACGGTAATTCATTAAAAGAGCAACTGACTGCTCGTTATCTATATGAACACCTATTTTTAAATCACCTTTATTTTACGACCGATCCTAAAACATTACGTTTCTTTAAAGTTGTTCGTTCGGCAACGCCTCCTGGTGAACCTTTATCTTTAATCGCAACTCGTCGCCCATATGATGAACCAGGAGTAAAACGTGTTTATTATCGTATTGTTCCTGTACGTAGTAGCATTGTTGATAAAACACATATGCCCTACTTACTTGATCAAACACGCTTTGAAAAATGGAATAAATGGTTTGTTACTGCAGATTATCAAGTAACCTCACTACCAAGTTATTCAACAGAAATTGCAGCTAACCCTTTGGTTACTTTCGTCGATTTACCTGTTCACTCACGTTATAGCTATTTACTGGATGAAGCTCAAGATACCATTCAAGGCTTTATTAAAGGTCCGGTTTGCCGCGGGCAGTTAGCGCTAAATGTGATTAATGATCATTTTTGGGTTTTCTTTGTCGATCCAGATAAAACAGACAGTCCTGATGTCGTTAAGTTCTATAGAGAACAAAAAGAGAATCTCGCTCTACCTGCGGAGTTAGACAGTACTACTGTGCCAATTACGAGTTGGATTCAATATTCTCGAAATCAAGCTCGCTACTTAGAAGCGAAAAATACCTATTTAAATAGTATTTTTGCTGATGGAAAACATCTAACACTTGATCTCGTATGGAATGGCGATCAGAAAAACGATAACGCGGCATTAACTATCTACCGCCACTTTGATAGTGCATCGGTAATTAAAGGATTAAATGGTCCTACACCGAAAACCGCTTGGGTAATTGATTACGCCCTATTAGAACGAATTCATTATTTGTTAGTTGCGGGATTCGATGTTTATGGCAATTTCGGCCATCAATTAATGACTCGCATGTACATGGATTTCTTAAGAATGGAAGGCGAAAGTAACTTTTTAGCTTTATTACCTAAGAAAATGCGTAAAACAGAATTTGAAAGTTGGTATCAAGATCCGTCACCACAATTGAGCCGTTTTTTACAGCGTGATGTTCAACCATTTGAACAGCCAACGCAGATAACTTATACGTCTGATAATCCAAAAGATGAGCTTTTTGCTAAGTTACGTAAACGTATGGGTAAAGGATTATCAGATCGTTACAATGTAACTAATGCAGTTTTAGATAAATCATCACATGTTGCGTTAAATAATATTGATCGTATTCAAGGTGATGGTCTTCAATACCTTCCACAAATTATGACGTTAAAAATTGTATCGGGTAAAGGAAGCAGTGAATTTTTTACTTTATTAAATACAAGTGCACATAAGAATATTTCTTCTTTATTTAATGAGGAAGGAAATCGTATTCCTAAGCTTGATCGTTTATCTATCTTATATGGTGTTGTAGGTAGTTACCCTGCGGCCTTTTTAGAAATTGAAGAGTCTAAGTTATCTGATTTTGTTAAACAATTAAGCAAAGTCGGTTCTGAAGAGGATTACGTAGCATTACTTGATATCTACGCTATTAGACGCAGCTCAAATAAATTCTGGGCTTATAGTGACGAGTTAACAGAATGGTATAAAATGAAATATCCAATCGAAGCCGGTCTTTTGGACTACAATCGGTTTGAAAATAGATAATTCTTATTTTTGAATATTGAAAAGTGAGTGTACACAGGAGACACTCACCTTTTTAGGGGTATTTTACTTGTTGGAACAAATATTTATAGAATGCCTTAATGCATTTAGTGATGATTACAAAACCATTTGTAAGCACCATTACCCTACTATTCATAATCGTGGAATGTCGCCATCACATCTAAGTTCTGCTTTTCATCGACGATTAAAAACGATAGTTCAGGCGCAAGGTCACTCTTGTGACATAACACTTTTTTCACATGACACGGAACATCAATTGTATATTTTCTCTTTAATAATTAATGATGAACGTATATGGATGATCTATCCGCAATTTTTAAATGCAAAAACAGAAGCCAAAACACAAATATATACGGCTATAGAAACGCTTAAGAAAAGTGATGCTTTATCATTGAATGACCATTTAATGGTATTGTGTGACCATTGGTTTGATAGAACAAAAAGCAGTAAAGAATTGTATTTCTGGTGGACTGGCAAAATGCCTGAAGATAATACGATCTATGTTCATCAAGGTATTCATAATTTGATATCTGAAACCACACTCGATAAGCAATTGAACAACTTAAGCATGACATGTTTGAATCGCTCTATATATCACCCTTTAGAGTCGAATCAACAACATGTCTTACTTAAATACTTTTTATGCTTTGGTTTATTCCGCTATATTCACAACTAGTTTTTTATCCTAGAGCTTCATCATCGTCTTTGTTGATGTGCTCAATATGGATAACACCTTTACAACCTAAATTTTCTATCTGAGTCTTATGTAGTTGTGTACTTAGATAAAATCCATATTGATAAAGTGTTTCCCCTTTTACAGATTTAATTTCTTTACGATACACAATATCACCAATCATTGCAGGGAATGAACGTATTCTAAGTTCACAACTGCCTTCTTGTAATTTACGTTCACTTGTAAAACCAAACCCTTTTTTAGATACATCCATTAATTTAACGCTAACAAAAGGCATTAATCTATGCGCCCAAAATATTTTAGCATTAACAGATTTTTTACACTCAAATCTGGGCCAACGGCGTTTTAATAAAAATTCCACATCTCACCTTGAGTTTGTCTTTATGCGCTTATTCTCAACAAAAACCGAGGATATTTCAACAAGATTATCAGTAAAATTATCATGAATGATACACTGTATAATGGATTATTTTTGATTTTAGCAGGATCATACAAAGCACATATGTAAACAGGTTTTTATATTCATCGATATTAATGACTGAACATTAGGTATTTAATACGTTTGTGCAAGCTCAACTGGATACCCTCTTTCTATGGCAAACTGTTCAGCTAAGTGACAAACGTCATCATTAGATGGCTGAATTAGTGTATTAATTTCTGAGCCTAATTTTATTTGCTGCACTATTTGTTTAGCGCATTCAATAGCTGATGAGGCTTTTACTATCTCTGCCCTAAAATAACCATGACCATCATAATTAATCGTTGCCGCTCTTAGTGTCACATCATCTCCAGGAATTTGTTGAGCTCCATATAACGGTTTACCTGCTGTCGATGCAGTTTCAAAAGAAGAAATAAATTGAGATAAATGTTTGATGGCTTTTTCAGTTCGCTCTTGTTGAATGCTCTCTTTCCAACCATTCGTAATTTTATCGATGAACTTTTCTGGTAACTGCGGTTGAGATGATAGCTCTGAAGAACGAGATAGCCCATCTTTAAATAACGTAATGTCTTCAGTCATTCCGTGTAATTGAAAATAACCATTAGGGTATGGAGTTAACTGTGCCATACCTTTTGGTGTACCTCTTTCTCCATGGAATATTACTTCTGGCCATTTTCCAAAAAAGTCACTATTCCAATGTGTCACATAGGCAGCTTTGAATTCAACCAGCCTTTTGGTTTGCTGTTGTGCAAGATCATCTATGATACCGGTGCGAAACCCTGCGCAATTAATGACATAATCAAAGTTACAATTAGTGACAGTGTCACTGTTTGAGAAACTTAAAAACCAATTACCATTATCTTGCTTATTTAATTTTTCAACTCGACTTAAAAGGTGCAGATTTACATTGGATTGTTCACTAAGAATTAATTGTGCGGTTGATGCCATTCTAAATACACTAAGACCATATTCTTGCACAATGACTACTGGGTATTTTATTTGCTCTAAATCTGTTGTTTTAGCAAATGGGATCATCCACTCAGTCATTGAACGAGGTTGATTTGTTGGTTCAAGTTCTGCGATTTCAGATAATTGTTGCTTAGTAAACGTCGTGAAATACTCTTCTGGTTTACCAAACATTTCATTCTTTTCTGATTGCTCAACTAATTTTTGATAATGTTTTTGCAGTAAATTTAAACGCGGTAAAAGATCGCTCGCTTCTGCTCTATCGTCTTTAGGTACAGCGATAATTGTCGGTCGAATATTTAATGAATGAGGGAAAAATTGAGCGGTTTGAATTGACTCTGTTAATAAAGCGATGCATTGCTCATCAGAGATCTCACGGTACAAGTTACCGCCGGCGTGTAAATGACAAATAGGTGGACCATTAACTAAACTGGTTCCTTGTTCAAAAAGATCAATTTCAATATCAAACTTTGATAGATACATTGCAATTGTTGAGCCTGCAACGCCACCACCAATGATGGCTACTTTCTTTTTTGAAGGTTTTTTGTCCATTATTTTCCACAATCCAAACAATATTTATAATAACTTTGCTATTTTACTTTGCGTCGCAAAAAAATAATAGAATAGAGAAAGAAAAAGCTTGATCTATATACTTACCTTTTACATTTCAATGAGTTACTGTGTTATTCAAACAGTTACCCACAGAAATTGTGGATAACTGTGGGTAACTTTAAGTCCATAAGGTTAATTTAATAATTCGAATAGCTACGCCCAGGATAAGTGCGCTAATACCAATTCGATACCACTTATATTCATTAACAGACATTTCAATTCGTTTTACAAATAGCATAACTGCACCGGTTATGTCTGATGTTCTTCTGGAATATTGTGTTACCGAGACTAATATGCACACAATACCAATCAACATAAATAAATACTGTGCTATATCAATGAGAAGTTCCATATTTAAGCTCCTTATGTGTTCTATGTAACTATCTCTTTTTTCTGTAATTAAAGTAAATTAGCAAATAGTCTTATATATTTTCATTCTGCCGTTATAAAGAGGTACTTATTCATCCTTGTATTTTGTTATACTGCTCACAACTTTATTAGATTATGTGAATGTAATGGAACAGCTTGAAGCCAAACTAAAAAAATTAGAAAAACGAAACTACCGTAGCTATACCTCTATTAAAGGGGAATACGACTTTACCGACTTCACTCTGTATATCGATAATGTTCAATCTGACCCTTATGCACCACCAACTCGTATTCGTGCAAAACGGGCATGGTCGTTAACCCATCTTCAATGGCTTCAAGAGACATCTCTTGATTATCAACGTGCCGCTCGTGATTTTTTAGCACGTCACTTCAGCGAGTTATTGGAAAAAGATGCGACGTTATCTATTGCATTATCTGGCCAAACTGTTTTGGACCACACATCAGTAATTTTTGATGATGAAGGTATTGAACTTCGTTACAACATTAATTTACCGGCTGAAGGTCGTGAGATTTTAGCGAAAAAAGCAATTAACATTTTAACTTTCCATATGCCAAAATATGTACGCCGTACACTTTTGGCGCGTGAACTTCCTATTGATGAGTTAAAAGAGCATTGTAAGGTTATCGTTGATCAAGTTGCTCTTCGTCGTCAGCTTTCTGAACATGGTTTAGTTGCTTTTGTTGCTAATGGCAGTATTTTACCTCGAATTGCTGGTAATAATGATCGTCCAATGAAGGATGCGATTGCATTTCAAAGCCCTGAATCATTAGAAATCGAGTTAATGACGCCTAACCGTGGTCCTATTAAAGGTATGGGTATTCCAAAAGGCATCACGCTAATTGTTGGTGGTGGTTTTCATGGTAAATCAACATTACTTAATGCCTTAGAGCGCTCTATTTATGATCACATCCCTGGTGATGGCCGTGAGTATATTGTAACAGAAGAATCGACAACAAAAATTCAGGCAGAAGATGGGCGTTGTGTTCATAATTTAAATTTATCGAACTACATTAATCATTTACCTATGGGTAAAGACACGACATGCTTCTCAACTCAAGATGCATCAGGCTCTACATCACAAGCGGCATGGCTTCAAGAATCACTAGAAGCGCAGGCTAAAACACTCTTAATTGATGAAGATACGTCTGCAACCAATTTCATGATCCGTGATGAACGTATGCAAGCATTAGTAAATAATGGTGCAGAGCCCATTACCCCTCTTGTCGATCGTATTGGTCAATTACGCGATGAAATGGGTGTATCAACAATTCTTGTTATGGGTGGTTCTGGCGATTATCTTGATGTTGCAGATACAGTCATCCAAATGCATGATTACCAAGCTGTTGATGTTACTTCAAAAGCAAAAGAAGTGGTTGCTTCACACCCTACCACACGTGTACGTGAAGGTTCTGACAATTTGCTACCAACTGAGACACGTCAATTAAACCGTTCTTCTCTTCAGGCGATTCTTCAAGAAGGTAAGTTCCGTATTCAAGCAAAAAACAAAGATTCATTACGTTTTGGTCGTGAATACATTGATATTACCGCTATCTCTCAACTTCAATCTTCAGCACAAGTTCATGCTATTGGTTGGATGTGGTTTCAGCTGTCACAAACTCCAGGTTGGGAATCGAACCCTGTTGAGTTTATTGCTCAGCAACTTCATGATAATTGGCATGAAATGATGCCAAAGCACGGCGATTTGGCTAAACCGCGTGTTATTGAGGTAATGGCGACACTTAATCGTATGCGTGTAGCTGAATTTAAATAGTAAATCACAACTTTTATAAAGCCTCCTTCTATAGGGGGCTTTTTTGTATATAATGCTTTTCTTTTAACAAATAACAATCAATTTGATTACAAATTAAGCATTCAATAATGATTATCCACTGAATAAAAGTGAATAATTACTTTTTTTTAATGAATAGTATTCCACTTCATTAGAAAACAGTGTAATCTCCACTTTATTGAATGAATACGGAAATTTAGTGAATAATAATGCTAAGGAATAGCAGTTTATTAACTAGTGGTAATTTGAGAGATTTATGCAAAATTCAAGTGAGAGTATACCTATGAGCAAGAAGAAGAATCTTCTAATGTTTCTTATCCCGTCATTAATCGGCTTGTTCCTTTTTATGGCACCAATAACCTATAACGGTGATATCACTATCCCAGTGGCCGTTTTAGCTAAATCAATTCAGGCTCTATTCGGTGAGCACCTAGTAGCTATGGTTACTGGCATCACTATGTTTATGGCAGTAGTAACCATCTTATTTAAATTGTTTAAACCAAGTTTTATTACTAAAAATGAATTCCTATTTGGCTTGTTGAATCCAAGTCCACTTTGGTTCGTCGTTCGCTTAATTGGTGGCGCTGCGGCAGCAATGGTATTTTTCCAAGTTGGCCCTGAAGCTATTTGGGAACCAAATACTGGTGGCTTAGTATTAAACGATTTACTTCCTGTTCTATTTTCTGTATTCATTTTCGCAGGTTTATTATTACCTCTTCTTCTTAACTTTGGCTTACTTGAACTATTTGGTGCTTTGTTAAGTAAAGTGATGCGCCCTGTTTTCAATTTACCAGGTCGTTCAGCTATTGACTGTATGGCATCATGGTTAGGCGATGGTTCAGTAGGTATTCTTTTAACAAGCAAACAATATGAAGGTAAGTTTTATACTCAACGTGAAGCCGCTGTTGTTGGTACGACTTTCTCTGCAGTATCAATTACTTTCAGCCTGGTTGTTATTGCTCAAGTTGAACTAGAGAGTTATTTCTTACCATTTTATTTAACAGTATGTCTTGCTGGTGTTGTGGCTGCAATTATCATCCCTCGCCTACCGCCGTTAAGCCGTAAAAAAGATCTATTCATTGATGGTACCGAGCGTGATGCCGATGCAGAATTAATCCCAGAAGGATACACAACATTTTCTTGGGGTTTAGAGCAAGCGATGAACAAAGCAGCTAAAGTAACTTCTATTAGAGGCGTATTTGGTGAAGGTGTTAAAAATGCAGTAGACATGGTATTTGGCGTATTACCTGTAGTTATGGCATTAGGTACTGTTGCCCTTGTTATTGCTGAATATACTTCGGTTTTCACTGTACTAGGACAACCGTTTATTCCATTCCTTGAATTACTAGGTGTTCCTGAAGCGGCAGCTGCATCTCAAACGATTGTTGTCGGTTTTGCTGATATGTTTATTCCATCAATCCTAGCGGCTTCAATCGATAGTGAAATGACACGTTTTGTTATTGCTGCAATGTCAGTTACACAATTAATTTATATGTCAGAAGTTGGTGCCTTACTGCTTGGTAGTAAGATTCCAGTAAACATTTTTGAACTGTTTGCTATCTTCATCTTACGTACTATTATCACACTTCCTGTGATTGCTGGTATGGCACATTTAATTTTCTAACTAAAGTTACTCTCACATATAAAAAAGGCGAGCTCTATGAGTTCGCCTTTTTTTGATCTATAAATTGATAAAAAATAAAAGTTGATACTGGAGTGGCTATTAATGAAAAGAAAAAACACACTGGACCAGAACGCCCATAACTGTTTGCGATAATTGAAACGCCAATTGAAAATGACACATACAACCATAGAAATAGATAAATCATACTCACCTTACATTTATAAATGTATGATTAGATTTATATACTTTGTGCCTTAAACCGGATACTTATTATTACTCGAATTGCTTATATATCAGCATTTATGTAGATTGACGGCGAGCATTACTTCTTATGATGATTTACAGATAATAAAAAAGGCCCAGTAAAACTAGACCTTTAAATTTATATTATTTAAATGCTTATTTATAAAAAGCTTCAACAGTGCCTTTTAGTTTGATTAGCATTGGTTGTCCACGACGATCCAATGCTTTTGGTGAAGGAATTTTCACCCAACCTTCACTAATGCAATATTCTTCAACATCAAAGCGCTCTTTACCATTAAGACGAATACCGATGTGATGTTCAAAACATTCTGCCACATGGTGTGGGCTACGAGGATTGCCTGAAAGGTGATCGGGTAACGTTGGTTGAGTTTTAGCGTCGTTCATGTTCATGACCTATAAAATAAAAGTGCGTCATTGTAGACAATCTAAGACTAACTCACAAGTGCTCTTATTCAATATCATTAGTGATACTTAGTTAGTGATTAATTTTTATTATTTTGTGTTCTAACTGTTTTGTGATGGGATTCCTAAAATCTTTTTTCTATACTAGTCATAATATTAGATGAATAACATGGAGATAATACAAATGGATACAACGTCACTCATCTATGACACCCTTACAAATTTAGCAACTGCTAAGCCGACTCAATGTGCTCAAATTCGACAGAAACTGTATGATGAACTAAATTTACCATTTGATAAAAAGTTCGCACTATATTCGAGTGTACTTGGGCCGGTGAGTGCAGGAAGGATAGACGACCTTAATGATGCAGTTAATAAAGCTCGTGCTATTTTAGAAAGTTAAACTATTAATACTGTAATATGTCATTCTAGCCTTTTAATTAAGGCTAGAAATTCGGTTATATATAATAGGGTTTGTCTTGTTAAAAAGTGCTCAATATTTTTATAGAGCTGATTTTATTATCAAACCCTTTAGCATTCCCTTCCCCACTTTTACGAGTATAAAAACCGCCAGTATAGTTTTTACCTTCATAAAAACGAACAGTCCAACCTGATGGGATATCATAAGAAGACATTCTATCGTCAAAATCATAATCACTTAAATCAGGTTCATTATGCTCAATACTTATCGACGAGCCCATTTGATTACTTTGACTGTAAATCTCTACACTCTTATTTGTGTTTGATTCTAGACCAAGTATGATTGTTGATTGATTACATTTCGCTTCACGAGACTTACAAAAAATACTATCTTCGCCTTGAGATTTCTCACAGCGTCGTTGAACTTTATAACGAGCAATATCCTCTGTTATTCCTGCCTCTGCAAAAATATCTTGGAACGGTTGAAGAGTACAGATGTATATCTGACTTTCGTTAGCAGAATCAAAATTAAATCCAGCATGAGAAACAGAACTCAAACCTAGAAGCGTTGATAAAATGATTATTTTTTTCATGATTTCTATCTACCACAGCAAATACATTGCTGTCATAAAGCACCCAAAAATCCACCAAAATAACTGGCGGGAATATTATTGTAACGCAAAACAAATATTAGAATGATGTATTCTAATTTCAAAGAGTTATATTGTGAATCATTCAATAAACTAGAGCCGGGTCAACCTTATTACCTAGATAATTCAGTAATCGTATTGCTAAATGGGCCTTGTCATAATGAGTGGGTTCGGGTTTAGTGTTTCGCAGTCTTGATATAAATCAGCAGGTAGTTGACGATAAGCGGCCTGTTTAATATATGAGGTTTTAAAAGCAATCATTGCCTCTTCTATCTCATTAGAATACATAGGCGTAATAGACACATTATTCCACTGATAATTAACATCGGTAACGTAAACATTTAACGCATCATAAGGTAACTGAAATACTAATGTTTGATTGCAAGGAGTAAAAGTTCCCAAAGGCGCACCACTTGCATCTTGTGCTTTAGTGGAGGTGATAGCGATAAAACTGCCCGCTTTAGCCGTACCTACAATATAACGTCTATCTTTTGTATATTGATATGATAAAGAGGAAAACCAATCTTCTTTAAATACTGCATTTTCAAAATCGATTTTACCTAAAGATAGTTTGATATCATAAATACTTGTAATATTGCCGATAATAAAGCTCACATTATGTAATTCTGTTTCTTTTTCAGTTGCTACTTCGGTTTTAGTCGCTGAACATCCACTTAGGACCAATAACAGAGCTAAATTAAACATCTTTGTTAACATCTAAGTCACCTTGCACGTATAAAGCTTATTGATTTAAATTAGTTAAATCTTACAACATTGCTAATACATCAACAGATGTAAAAGTGTGAACTGATTCGAATATCTTCTTTCTGTTGTATCTAATAAGATTTAATTAACTCGTTTTGCCAGTTATGTCGGTTCCATCAAGAAAATAATGCCTAGTTACATAATAAAATGCCCTTTTAAATAGGACATGCTATTGAAATTGATAGTGTGGAAAATAACGTTGATGCGATTGTTATATTTCTAATATCTACTTGATTGTTGAGCTATCACCTCCGTATTCTTTATATAAATACGATAATAACCAATAGCACTACTTATTATAAATAACATGTCTATTAATACAGCCACTGGCGATCCTACAATGATGTCATGAGCTCCCCAAACTACTGTCCCTAAAACCATTAGCCAGCGCATAAGTTTATCGTTATGCATGAATGAAGCTTTAGTATGAAATAACGAAGCAATACAACTTAATACACTTGTGATGCCATTGAACGTTAAAATAGTGCCTAATACTGTTACAAGATAAAACAACCATTTCATTCTTGGATCCGATATAAAAATCCCTGCAAAGTAACGAGATGCACCAATCACAAGTAAACATGCAGCGGTCCACTGTTCTAGTAAGGCAAAATGGGTAGCGATTAATAACGCTGAAATACTTAGTGTTAATAAAAGTGTCTTACGATTTGTAAACTGAAATGATGCGATATCAAATAAAGCAGCTAAACCTACCAATATCTGAGAAATAATAAAAAAGGACATAAGTCCTCCATCAATAAATAGAAAATTTAATGGAAAAAATTAAGATAAAGTACTCAAAATAATCCGGAAATCTTGAGCTATCTTTTAAAAATACTATTTATTGGGGAGATATATTGCTACTGCTTGAACTTGAAGAAGGTAATTGAAATAAATTGAGGATATTTGACTGACTAATAAACTCATAGTAAAGATCCTCATAGCGGTGATGATAAATAATTAGTGTTCATTCTATATGTTAAAATTAAAAAAACAAATCACTATTACCTTTTGTTACGATTAACTGTTAACCAATCGGAAATGTAGCGCCCATATAACACGTTTGCTACTGTGCAATTATACTTAAAATTGACGCCTTAAAACGAGAAACACCCGGCAAACTGAGATTGCCGAGTGTAGTAAGTGGTGTTGGTGCATTTGTTATGCGATACAGACTACTTTAATAATCTAATCATGACAGCATTGCTATTGTAATTGTCAATGTGGCAAATTTCATCGCCTTCAAAACGAACTTCGACTTGTTTATTGTTTAATAATGCTTTTTCTGCTAAAGATTGAAATTGCATAATGTGTGATGAGTTATTAAAGGTTAAATTACCTTCAATTGTGGCATCTTCTTTATAAGTTGTACGAGGAATTAAACCGTCAAACACAGGCTCATCTTGAGTAACGCCAATTCTTTTCCATGCTTTCCAACCTTCAGTTTCATTTTCTAATAAAACCATAACACCATTATGCTCTGCTTGTACTGCAGCTACATTTAATGGACCGCAATCTTGCCAATCACCCACATCTGATGGTATCTGATTATCTGCGAATGATTGAAAAGCCATAGTAGAAAGTAAAGCCACTAAACATACATTTTTCATAAATATTTCCATTTTATTTTTATTAAAAGTCATTAATTATCTAGCAATATCTCAAAGGTGGATATTGAGCGTGTAAATATAAATGATTCACTATTCAT
Source organism: Aliivibrio fischeri (assembly GCF_009727955.1). Classification (GTDB taxonomy): domain Bacteria; phylum Pseudomonadota; class Gammaproteobacteria; order Enterobacterales; family Vibrionaceae; genus Aliivibrio; species Aliivibrio fischeri_A. The sequence continues at coordinate 153,449 of NZ_WOBR01000011.1, forward strand.
ATTTAATGAAAATTAAACCCAAATATAATGATTATTTAATTTAAGAAAATAGACATGAAAAAATAACATAATGTTATCAACTATAGATTCCTTGAACTTAATAACTCACAACAATAAGCCAAGCAAACCAATTACCCTAAAGCATTCAAAATGCAAATACTCAATTTAACTTATAAACGTCATAAAAAATTAACATTTTATTGTGAGAAAAACACTATTAAATGTATGGAAAAGTATTATATATGGTTCATATTGACTTAAGTTTAATTAAAAACTATGCCATATTGAATTTAAGAAACAAAAAATCAATTTAACATAGAACCAACATCTAATCAGCTTTATCAAAAGCTACTCATTGGAACTATTCATTAAAACTAACTATCAATTAAAATTATTTGCAAGATCAATTAAATAGTTACATCACTTATTTCTATAATTTGTTACATAGAGTTGAGTCACAAACTATAATCAATAAGACATTAATTCGCATAACGCCTACATAATACGTTTGCTGCCAAGCAATTATACTTAAAATTGATGCCTTAAAACGAGAAACACACGGCAAACTGAGAATGCCGAATGTAGCAAATCGTGTTGATGCATTTGTTAGGCATATGCCAACCCACTATCAGTTTTTAGCTTGTATAAAACTCTAATGCCGCCTTTACTAGTTTTCTCTTCACTAAATTCAAACAATTCTGTTTTAAGCATCAATGATTTTAACGATTTAAATTCCGTACTTTTACGAAGTGATTCCCACTCTTCGGGTTCATGTTTTTTTAATAAATAACTAGCTGAATGCAATAAAGTCCAACCATCCTTTCTAGTTGCTTCCTTTGCAATTTTAGCAAGCATAAGTACCAAACTATTTAACTGTAAAACTTGAATTATTAGCTCTTGCTTATAGACATCAGAAGAAATAAATTCCGACATTGTTTTTTTACAGTCTGCTAATGCTTTAATAAAAGACTGAGTCGCATTGATTTCTGAACGTATATGCTCACATTGTATATCTAGTCCTTTGCTAATGTGTTCACAGCTATCAATCGATTTTAAATCAAGCTCAAGAAGTAAATGATGAACTAATTTATTCCTTTCTTGAACTAATTTGGATAAAGATTTATTCTTATTTAAATAAAACTCCTCATTATCAACCCAAAATTTGAAAGATATATGAGGTTCTTTATGATCATTATCACTTCTTATGCTTTCGTTTTGATTATTATTCTCTGTAAACTGCCCAACTAATTGCCCCATCGTTTGTTTACTTAGGGAGGCTCTTTTAAATTCAATAATATCTTGGAGTTCACTTATATGGCCATCAATTTCCTGAAAAGTAAGAATATGCTTCAATAACCCTTCAAGCTGTTGAAATAAAATGATATTTCGACCTACTTGTCTTTGTACTTCATTAATTAAATCAGTTAATAGCATATTTACTCCATGTGCCTAACGCCGCAATAACACGTGCGAACGACCGACTTACAAAACCAATTACACTCCAAACCACAAACGCCGAGTGTAATTAGCATCGTGTTGATTGCTTTGTTACACGAACTTTGTCAACGCTTCGCTTTAATTGGTAAAGAACTGATTTACCAATAATATTTAGAAACCAATTCTAAATTACAAAAGCCAATTTAGCGAACAAAAGAACCGTTCAACTACAAAAACTGCGAAACGAAGCAATCCTTTTTCTAGCATCATTTGAACAATTTGGTTTCAGCAAGTTTTGAGCTGATAAACCAAATATCCAAACAACAATTGGGATTGATAATGCTGCGAGGAAAACACTGATGCAGGATACAATGAGACAACACCAATGAACAATTAAAGCGTAAATTAGCCTCTGAAACGCCTGAACTTAGGGAAATAAGGGCTAATTTGCCGAACCTGATGAAATGAATACTAAAAGGAAACAAAGAAGAAAGAAAACCGCCCTACTTTCACATCTAAAAATCGAATGGTTCTATCGCCGAACTGTGCCAAAAAACTGCTATCTTTAGTTCGTGTAACGCCTGCATAACACGTTTACTACTATGCAATTATATTCAATATTGACGCCTTAAAACGAGAAACACCCGGCAAACTGAGATTGCCGAGTGTAGTAAATCGTGTTGATGCATTTGTTATATTGCCTATTGATAAACGACATGAAATCGTTCCAATACAAGAACCATGTCCTCACTAGGCTCAATATTAAACTCTAAACATTCAGCACCAAAGAAACGCCAATGAGATTCACGCCACCATGTTAATGACCGGTCGCCCTCGCCTTCTGCATGAGCGAACTCAGCCGTAACTTCGTTATATTGACACATTTCAACTGAATCAATTTCAATGATACAAATTGGTTTTCCATTCCAATCAACAACCACTTGTAAATGACCAACGGTTGGCATTGGTTCTTCACCTGATTCATACCAAATATTTAAGCTACAAGTTGCTGTCTTTTGACCAATTCGGATTAATTCCGCACATAAATTGGCATTATGCTCATCAGCACAGAAATAGTCTGAACTAAATGATTGATACTTGTTACGCTCAATTTCAGAAAGTGAGCTTAGATACTGATCCAAGTAGATTTGAGACTGTTCTTCCATGAAATCCTCTTAACTATTTTCGCAATATAACGCCTGCATAACACGTTTGCTACTATGCAGATTAAGCTTAAATTTACCACTAAACACGGTAAACCCAAAAAAACCTAGAAAGCCGAATGTAGCAAATCGTGTTGATGCATTTGTTATATGCAAACAACCATTCTTACTATGAGGTCATTACTTTGATGCCAAAAATAGTAAACAATCCACCAGTGACATAATCCATAACCCCAGAAATGCGAGCATAAACGCTTTTAGCTGATTCATGGGAAAACGCCGTAGCTAAAAATAAATGCCAACTAAGCGTAATTGAAGCCATTGTTAGCATGATTGCTAATATCATCGTTGCACTCATGTTTTCAGGCATAGAAACACTGAATAAACTAACGACGAAGAAACCCGTTTTCGGATTTAAAATACTGGTTATAAAAGCTGAAATAAAAACCTTTCTTTTAGATGGTGATACCGTTTGATTGATTTCAGTTAACTCATCTAACCTCTTTATTTTTAGAGTTAGATAAATCTGACGCATTCCCAAATACAATAAATAACTACCACCTACCACTTTCATTGAGCCAAATAATTGAGGGAAATGCGAAAAGAGAATAACTAGACCGGAACCACCAAAAAACGACCAAATCAATGTTGCACAACTAACACCAAAAGCAGAAAATGCTGCAATTTTACGGTCGTAATTAAGTGCAGTGTTGATCGTTAAAAGAACATTAGCACCAGGGGTCGCGACAGCTAGCATCCAAATTAAAGCCACATGAAGAAGAACCAATAAATATTCCATTATCTACAATCCAATAAAATAGCCCTTGAGCTTAAAATGCATATAACGCCTGCATAACACGTTTACTACTATGCAATTATACTTAATATTGATGCCTTAAAACGAGAAACACCCGGCAACTTGAGGATGCCGAGTGTAGTCAATCGTGTTGATGCATTTGTTATAAGATTTTACGTGTGATTCTCGTTACAGTTCGAAAGTACAATGCATGATCTAAACCATATCTAGTGATATTACCGTACTCGGGATCATAATAACTTTGTACGATACCTTTCTTGTTAAAGAGTTCGAATGGAAGTGGATTAGTAGCAAAAGGATTATGATAAATTTGCAGCCCATCAACGGCTCTCTCGTTATGCTCTTGGTTTGAGTAAAGGTGTTTAACTGGAATTCCGTCAGCAGTGTGTGACCAAACAGAACCGACTTCTACATCAGAACCAAAATCAATACCCATTGCACTCAGTTTTCCCCAAGTTGCTGTTGATGAAAAAATAACAGCACTAATATGTTCGAAGTCATTATTTGCGAAAAAACCTAATGGAATTTCTGCACCATTGTCTTTTTCAACAAAATCTAAAAACTCCGTCGGAGGCCCATTAGGATATTCTTCAGGGTTATCTAAGTATACGTCTTCATTGACATATTGATTGTAAAGTAAAGCACTTATAGGACGATTATATTGCAAATTAAAATAAGGTTGCTCAAAAGGTGCAATAGCTAAAACAAATGGTTTTCCTTTTACATGTTCAATCTTTGAGTATGACTCTAAGTATTTCTTTGACTTATAAAGAAATGCATTTGATAAACGAATAATCGCTTCTCTATTTATTTCAGCAAATCTTTTAGTTTTAGCTATTTCTTCGGCATCAAATTTCTTATCCCATTCATTAGGCTTACCATTAGCTGCATTAGCGGTTGTTGCCTCAACAATAAACTCATTCTCTTGTGAGCTAACACTGAAATCTGGAGTTGCTTTACTCCAATCAACTGTTAATTCAAGATCTTTAAACACTTGAAATAAATAAACTTCCCAAAATGAAGAATTAAAAGTAGTCTGAAATTCCTTAATTAGTTTTTTATCTCTATCCACAAACCCTTTGGCCCACGAATTAAAGATTCTTCGCTCACACTCGCGCTCAGGAATAAGTATATTTTTAAAGTTATGATGCTGTTTTCTTTCATTTACTTGTGGTTCAAAAAAGTCCATATAAAATCCTTATAACGCCTGCATAACACGTTTGCTACCATGCAGCCTAAGCCTAAATTTACCACTTAACACGGTAAACCAAAAGAAACCTAGAATGCCGAATGTAGCAAATCGTGTTGATGCATTTGTTATGTTCGCTCTAACCGTTGATCACCGAACATATTTAAACTTAACATGAGTATCGATGTAAGAATTAAGATCACCACCAGATACTGCAATGATTTTCATTCTGTCAATGTGCTGCTTACCTGCACTATCGTAGTCATAACTAACTGAACGAGCCGTTTCATCGAACCAAACCGTAATAGAGTTAGAATCTAACTCAAAGCCACGTATTCCTGAAGAGTTGTAAGTTTGCATTTAAGCCTCAATAATCCATTTGTACCAATATATACAAATATCATTATTATAATCTTGGTATGAACTACTGTGACTAAGCTCACTAATTACTAACTTAATAAAAATTAAGACAATATTTTAGATAACAATTGCCTTCCGCCTAGAACATAACGCCTGCATAACACGTTTACTACTATGCAATTATACTTAAAATTGACGCCCTAAAATGAGAAACACTCGACAACCTGAGATGCCGAGTGTAGTAAATCGTGTTGATGCATTTGTTATATGTATTCCATAGCACTAACTTGAAATATAAAAGTAATTCAGATTACTAATCTTGAAATGTTAAATGTGCTTCTGGAAATTGAGTTGATTGTACCTTTAGGAATAAACCACCAGCAATCAAATAACCTACAATCATTCCTACCGTTGGGATGGTTCCTGAAAAGTGTAATAACGTAGATAAAAGAAAAATGCCACTAACACCTAACTGATACGGCATCAAAGCTTTGAAATCCTCAAAACGTTTATGAGCTACTTTTATCCCCTCTTCATTTAACGTCAAATCACCGCCACAGATAGAACAAGTTATTATGTTATCTTTTTTTAATCTATCTATTTCTTTAATTTGAATTTCAGAATCACCAGTACATTTTGGACAGCTATAATGAAGTGCAGTTTTCATTTCTTTTCCCCTTAGTAATAAACATCAATATTATCAATTAATTAAACCAAAATAAGTTAAAAACACGGCAGATAATATCACTAGACTTGGCTATATTAAGTTAATTAGAAAAGATTCATTATTTTTTGCGACCAGACCATTACCTTTGATTTAGATGTTTCATATCATTCATAGAATAACAATAAATCACCAAATACTGGGAAATAAAAAACTTAAATTACATATAACGCCTGCATAACACGTTTACTACTATGCAATCATACTTAAAATTGACGCCTTAAAACGAGAAACACTCGGCAAACTGAGACTGCCGAGTGTAGTAAATCGTGTTGATGCATTTGTTATGTTTACTCTTACCACAAATTCATATCTCTTTAGTTAACTGAAGCATTCATAACTTCAACTTCACTTAATAAAAGACAACTGTGTAGAGGTAAAAACATATCATAGCCATTACTGAGATCATCAAAAATAACTATATTTAGTCTTTCTAAATCCTCACGTTTAAAATAGTAGTAATCTGCATTCTCTGATAATAAATAACCACTTATGACCTTTCCAATATGTTCACTGGATAACGAATTGTGACCATAAGGAATACTTTTAATTGAAACTAGAACTTTTTTCATAATTTTTTCTCGTTGAGACTTCTACTTAAATAACAACATCTATTTTATATAGTACCTATGAATAACTTACCGGAAAGTAAAATGTAGGAATATCACACAATATCAATTACATAAACTCCCATCAGTGCTTAACGAACGATACTTACCCCGTAAACATAACGCTGGCATAACACGTTTATTACTATGCAAACCTACCTGAATTAACCGCCTTAATCATAAAACTAAAGGCAAACCCAGAACGCCGAGTGTAATAAATCGTGTTGATGCGATTGTTGTGCGTGCTTACTTTCGGCTTGGCTAGCTTGGTAAAGAACTGCCCTGCCAAGATTTTCTAAGTCCTGATTCTAATTTACCGATAGTAATTAAGCGAACAAAATGTTCTTAAATTGCGAGATGAAGTAAATGGAAAACAGATACATTTCTTACACCATTTGAACGGTTTGGTTTCAGCAGATTTGGAACTGATAAACCAAATATCCTAACCACAATTGGGATTGAAAAAGCTACGAGGAAAGCACGGATGCAAGATAAAATGAGGCAACACCAAAGAACCATTGAAGCGTAAAATAGCCTCTGAAACGCTTGAACTTAGGCCGACAATGCTTAATTGCCGAACCTGATGAAACGAACGCTAAAAGACAACAAAGAAGAGGATGTGTGATAACTAAATAGCGTTTACAAAAGTTTCGTTTCTATTGATGAACCGTGCAAAAAATTTCGGACTCAGTACGCACAACGCCGCAATAACACGTTTGCTGCCATGCAGATTAAGCCAAATTTACCACTTAATACGGTAAACTCAAAGAAACCTAGAATGCCGAATGTAGCAAATCGTGTTGATTGCTTTGTTATGCGCGACTTGACTAATTTGAATTTTATACCATAATCACCATATTATTTGGTATTTTAAGGTTAAGGCAATGGCTAAAAACACAAGTATTACTTTAGGTGATCATTTTGAAGGCTTTATTAGCTCACAAATTCAATCTGGAAGATACGGCTCAACCAGTGAGGTTATTCGATCTGCGTTACGTTTACTTGAAACACAAGAAACAAAATTGCATACATTACGTAACTCTCTTATTGAAGGAGAAGAAAGCGGAGTCGCTGATTACGATCTAGATTCATTTATTAATGAACTTGATAGCGAAAATTCAAAATGAAGCCATTCACATTAACGATTTCAGCAAAAAATGATCTTAAGGATGTAGCTATATTTACGGCTCGTCGTTGGGGAAAAGAGCAACGAAATATTTACCTTAAACAGTTTGATGATTCTTTTTGGTTGTTAGCGGAAAATCCAGATATAGGTAAAGGCTGTGATGAAATTAGGAATGGTTATCGAAAATTTCCCCAAGGTAGCCACGTGATATTTTACAAACAAACAGGTAGTCAACAAATACAGATAATTAGAATCCTGCACAAAAGCATGGACATCTCCCCTATTTTTGGCGCATAACGCCTGCATAACACGTTTACTACTATGCAACTATACTTAATATTGACGCCTTAAAACGAGAAACACTCAGCAAACTGAGATTGCCGAGTGTAGTAAATCGTGTTGATGCATTTGTTATATTTTTTTGTTCATTATTACTGGTAACTCTTCAACTAACCCAACAGCCACCGTTTTTAAATTATCGATACCATCATAAGCATGATCACAACAATCGCGCAATTGATCAATTTTACAACGAACATTTATTGGAAATTGATTTAATTCATCATCGTTAAACTCATCAATATCATCTTGGAAAATTTCATAAATACGATCTAATGAATCAGCTATTTTTCTCGACTCTTCAGCAGTTAAAATCAATAAAAGAGCCAACTCAGATTTTCGGTCCCCTGACCGCCTTACCATTTCAAGAGTATCTTTCAACTTTTCATTCGTATCTAATTCTTTTTTTCGAAATGGATTCTTAAACATACGTTTTCCTTCAAAAATATAACGCCTGCATAACACGTTTGCTACTATGCAGACTTAGCTGAATTTTAACGCCTTAATCACTGAAACTAAAGGCAAACTGACAACGCCGAGTGTAGCAAATCGTGTTGATGCATTTGTTATGTGCGTTTAATCCTCTTTCGCCATCGCTCGATTAAATCCATACCAACCTTCTATATCGCCAAAATCACTAATACCAAAACGTTTCTCTATTACGGTAAGAAAATAACGATATGCATCTTGAGAGGCCAACATTAATGTCTCATCAACATGACTTGCAGTAACAAAAAACTTACCATTATTTTCCTGACACTGATACATACCCACATCTTCACACCCAGATACTGCTTGATGCAATGCATAAACCTCTTCATGATTTTCTAAATCAGCCATGTCTAACCATGCATCAAATTCTGTAATTGTAGCCATTATATTTTCCTTCTAATTAATTTGGACAAGTAAGCCTGTGTAATCCAAGCTGCCAAAATTATATGGAATTAATTTCACACTTTCTTTGAGGTAACTAGCAGTTTTAAAGCACATAACGCCTGCATAACACGTTTGCTACGATACAGACTTAGCTGAATTTTAACGCCTTAATCACTGAAACTAAAGGCAAACTGACAACGCCGAGTGTAGCAAATCGTGTTGATGCGATTGTTATGTGTAAATACATATACTGATTTAAAACTGGTCTCCTTCATTAAAGTCAGAAACTCTAATAAAGTTAACACCTGAAAAGTTTTCTTTTGAAATGAATTCGACAATACTTTTATGAAAAAACAAATAACTCTTAGAGCAATTTGCAACTTTAAATATCAATCGACTTTCTTCATTAATATGATTTAGCACGGCTTCATTCAAGTAATATTGCTTAACTTCAAGGAAGTCATCATCATCGTCGTCATCGAAATCAAATATTTCTATTTTTGACCGAGTAAGATCAAGGCAATTTAACTCAGTATATAAACCCAAATACCAATAATTTCCATGGTCATTGTTGGCATTATCAATATAGATAGAAGGATAGATTTGGACACCATCGATAGTATATTGACTCAATTCGTCTTTAAGTTTTTTATTTATCAATAAACCAGAGGTATCTACAACTAAATCAGTTAATAGATCGGAAGTTTTCTCCCCCTCACTAAAACCATTAGTAAAAAATAAAGGGTCTCCTCCATTTTCTAATTTTTTGTAATGGTACTTTCTAAGTGCTGTTCGTTTATCTGGTTTTATATGAACTTGAGTGTCATCATTTGGACGAAAAGCAATATAGTACTCATCATTGTATTTTGTCATTACTTACTCCCAACTATGATCTTAAAAATTACTACTATATAAAACAAACACATAACGCTGGCATAACACGTTTATTACTATGCAAACCAACCTGAATTAACCGCCTTAATCACAAAACCCAAGGCAAACCCAGAACGCCGAATGTAATAAATCGTGTTGATGCGATTGTTGTGCGTGCTTACTTTCGGCTTGGCTAACTTGGTAAAGAACTGCTCTGCCAATATTTTTAATATCCTGATTCTAATTTACCAATGGCAATTAAGCGAACAAAATGTTCTTAAATTGCGAGATAAAGTAAATGGAAAACAGATACATTCTTTACACCATTTGAACGGCTTGGTTTCAGCATGTTTGGAACTGATAAACCAAATACCCTCGCCACAATTGGGATTGAAAATGCCAAGAGGAAAACACTGATACAGACTAAAATGAGGCATAGCCAAAGAACAATTGAAGCGTAAATATGCCTCTGAAACGCCTGAACTTGGGGAAATAAGGGCTAATTTGCCGAACCTGATGAAACGAAAACCAAAAGGCAACAAAGAAGAAATTTACGCTTACTAAGCCGAAACTACGGAAGCCTCGGCTCTATTGATGAACCGTACAAAAAATTTCGGACTCAGTACGCACAACGCCTGCATAACACGTTTGCTACGATGCAGACTTAGCTGAATTTTACTGCCTTAATCACTGAAACTAAAGGCAAACCGACAACGCCGAATGTAGCAAATCGTGTTGATGCATTTGTTACACGATCTTTGTCAACGCTTCGCTTTAATTGGTAAAGAACTGATTTACCAAGATTTACTGTAAATTGAGTTTAATTAGACTGGCTCAATTAAGCGAGCAAAATATCACTTCAACGGCAATAACTGTGAAACGAAACAATCCTTTTTCTAGTACGATTTGGCTTCAGCTAATTTGGAACTGATAAACCAAATACCCTAGCCACAATTAGGATTGAAAATGCTGCGAGCAAAACACTGATGCAGACTAAAATGAGGCAAGGCCATGAACAATTGAAGCCTGAATTGATTTCTGAAATCCATAAACTTTTGGCAATAATGGTCAATTGCCGAACCTGATAAAACGAATATTAAAAGGCAACAAAGAAAAAGGAAATCCACCCTACTTTCACGACTAAAAAACTAATGGCTCAATCGCTGAACTGAGCGAAAAAACTGTAATCTTTAGTTCGTGTAACGCCTGCATAACACGTTTACTACTATGCAGATCAAGTTGAATTTTACCGCCATAAACACAAAAACCAAAGACAAACCTACAATGCCGAATGTAGTAAATCGTGTTGATGCATTTGTTATATCGAGAATGCTAACTTACTATTTTCTTTGACATATTGTAGCCAGAAATAGCAAAACCAACCTCTTGATACAGTTTTAACGCTCTTTGGTTTTGGTACGCAACTCGCAATTTTATTTGCTCAATACCAATCAATTTCAATTGTGATTCAAGAGCAGTAATTGCCAATTTCCCATAACCATTATTGCGGCAGCTTGGGAAAATGAAAAAGTCATAAATAAACGTCGATTTATCATTTGCGTTAATCGAGTGCCACAAATAACCAACCAATTCTGAATCCGATTCAATACACAATAATTCATGGTCGTTAGTTTCCAAACCATTAGGAAAACTACGAAGAAGATCCTGATTAGCTATTTCGAGCGCCCTATCCATTGAGTGACCATAGTTTTCAGCTATTTCACGGCTGTAATCATCAATGAAATAATCACAATACGCTGGATATTCATTTGAGGTCATTGGTCTGAGCTGAATCATGTCTAATCCTTTAAAACGATGAACTTAAAAAAACGATATAACGCCTGCATAACACGTTTGCTACTATGCAGATTAAGCCTGAATTTACCACTAAACACGGTAAAGCCAAAGAAACCTAAAATGCCGAATGTAGCAAATCGTGTTGATGCATTTGTTAAATGCCTATTTACGTTATATACTAAACCCACATACTTAATGCGCATGAGTGGTAACGTTATGAGAAACCAATATAATACACAGGCGGTAAAAAAAGCGACCAATTTAACTTTAAATAGTGACCTACTCGCTGAAGCAAAACGTTTAAAAATAAACCTTTCAGCAACAATGGAAAAAGCACTTTCACAAGAAGTGAGTAAATTGAAAAGACAAGAATGGTTAGATCAAAACTCTGAAGCTATTGATGCTTGCAACGAACTAACCGAGAAACACGGTCTTTTTTCTGATTCATACCGAGTATTTTAAATGTCTCAATTTACGCTATATAAAAACAAAGATAAAAATTCAGCTAAAACCTACCCTTACTTTGTAGATGTTCAAAGTGATCTGCTTGATAACTTAAATACTCGATTAGTCATCCCATTAACACCAATCGAACTACTTGATAAGAAAGCACCAAGTCACCTTTGTCCTACGATTCATATTGATGAAGGTGACTTTATAATGCTGACTCAACAAATGACAAGTGTTCCAGTTAAAATCTTATCCGAACCTGTTAATGAGTTATCGACTTTCAGAAATGAGATTATTGCTGCAATTGATTTTTTAATCACTGGCATTTAACGCTTGCATAACACGTTTATTACCATGCAGACCAACCTGAATTTTACCGCCTTAATCACTAAACCTAAGGCAAACCCAGAACGCCGAATGTAATAAATCGTGTTGATGCGATTGTTGTGCGTGCTTACTTTCGGCTTGGCTAACTTGGTAAAGAACTGCTTTGCCAAGATTTCCTAAGCCCTGATTCTAATTTACCGCTAGTAATTAAGCGAACAAAATATTCTTAAATTGCGAAATGAAGTAAATGGAAAACAGATACATTTTTTACACCATTTGAACGGCTTGGTTTCAGCAAGTTTTTAGCTGATAAACCAAATATCCTAACCACAATTGGGATTGAAAATGCGGCGAGGAAAACACGGATGCAGACTAAAATGAGGCAACACCAAAGAACCATTGAAGCGTAAAAATGCCTCTGAAACGCCTGAATTTAGGCCGACAATACTTAATTGCCGAACCTGATGAAACGAACGCTAAAAGGCAACAAAGAAGAGGATTTGTGATAGCTAAATAGCGCTTAAAAAAGTCTCGTTTCCATTGAGGAACCGTGCAAAAAATTTCGGACTCAATACGCACAACGCCGCAATAACACGTGCGAACGACTTACTTTCCAAACCAATTATACTTCAAACCACAAACGCCGAGTGTAATTAGCATCGTGTTGATTGCTTTGTTACACGATCTTTGTCAACGCTTCGCTTTAATTGGTAAAGAACTGATTTACCAATAATATTTAGAAACCAATTCTAAATTACAAAAGCTAATTTAGCGAACAAAAGAACCGTTCAACTACAAAAACTGCGAAACGAAACAATCCTTTTTCTAGCACCATTTGTACGATTTAGTATCAGCAAGTTTGGAGCTGATAAATCAAATATCTTTGCCACAATTGGGATTGATAATGTTGTGAGGAAAACACTGATGCAGGATAAAATGAGGCATAACCAAAGAACAATTGAAGCGTAAAAATATCTCTGAAACGCCTGAACTTAGATCAACAATAGTCAATTGCCGAACCAAATGAAATGAAAGCTAAAAGGAAACAAAGAAGAAGGGAATCCACCCTACTTTCACGCCTAAAAAACTAACGGCTCAATCACTGAACTGAGCCAAAAAACTGCAATCTTTAGTTCGTGTAACGCCTGCATAACACGTTTGCTACCATGCAGATTAAGCCTAAATTTACCACTTAATACGGTAAACTCAAAGAAACCTAGAATGCCGAATGTAGAAAATCGTGTTGATGCATTTGTTATGTGAATTATTTTGATAGCTGCTCTCTAGAATACCGTTCAAGACTTTCGATATTTTCATATATAACACCCAAATTTCGGTAAGCTACACGAATCATTTCCCAGTCTAATTCTACTGCTTTAAAATCAGCTTCACTTCTAGCAAAGTCATATAACTCATTAATTAAAGCTTGAATTTCAGCAGCATTATATAAACAAGAACGTGCATATGGAGCATTTGCATAATTCTGTGTACAAATACCCTCAAGTCTAGAATGATGAATTTGTAATAATTTCAATAAATTAACCAAATACTTAGCAACGGCTGGTTCTGCAAACTTTATACAGTTCTTAAATACTGTAAATTGTTCCAAAGGTAATATTGGACATTCAATGTTTAAATTTGAACTCATGTTCCCCCTCACCGGTGGGAGCACGCTAATTAATACTAACGCGCTTGAATTTAAATACTTGCACAATTCACCTAGAGCATGGGGTAAAAATGCTTTTTCACCTTCAAATTCTCTTTTTGTATGCTCAATTGATTGATAACGAGAAACATACAAAGCAATTACAGTCGCTAAAAAAGCTAGGATGCCAACATTTAATGACTGCCAACTATGCCATACCCCATGAACATAGTTCCAATCACCATAAAACCAAGGGATTACAAACATAAATGGAACATATGTTAATAAAAATAACCAAGCAATTATCTTGATGATATTAATATATAATTCCGATTTTAAAAGACCTATTTTTCTCAACTAGTGATACCTCTTAATTCACATAACGCCTGCATAACACGTTTGCTACTATACAGACCAAGCTGAATTTTACTGCCTTAATCACTGAAACTAAAGGCAAACTGACAACGCCGAGTGTAGCAAATCGTGTTGATGCATTTGTTACACGATCTTTGTCAACGCTTCAATTAACTTGGTAAAGAATTGATTTACCAAGATTTACTGTAAACTAAGTTTAATTAGACTGGCTCAATTAAGCGAGCAAAATATCATTTCAACGGCAATAACTGCGAAACGAAACAATCCCTTTTTCTTACACCATTTGTACGATTTGATTTCAGCAAGTTTTGAGCTGATAAACTAAATATCCTAACCACAATTGGGATTGAAAATGTGGCGAGTAAAACACTGACGCAAGATAAAATGAGGCAAAACCATGATCAATTGAAGCGTGAATTAGCCGCTGAAATCCATGAACTTTTGGCAATAATGTTTAATTGCCGAACCTGATGAAATGAAAACTAAAAGGCAACAAAGAAAAAGGAAATCCACCCTACTTTCACGCCTAAAAAACTAACGGCTCAATCGCTGAACTGAGCCAAAAAACTGCAATCTTAGAGTTCGTGTAACGCCTGCATAACACGTTTACTACGATACAGACTTAGCTGAATTTTACTGTCTTAACCACTGAAACTAAAGACAAACCTACAACGCCGAGTGTAGTAAATCGTGTTGATGCATTTGTTATGTGTTTATACCAACAATCGCTATTCTTAATAGTTTATTTATTTTGTCCACTATTAATTGCCTCCCATTGCTTGATGGTAAATTGTAAACGTTCTATTAGGTCATCATAAGTAATAATATCAATTACATTTTTGTATTTTCTTTTTATTATTTCAAAATCTTGGAGTTGTTCATCAGACAAACCTTTTTTCCGACCCATTATGATAATACCACTAGGATTAGTGATTTTAAGCTTAAAGTTTGGAGCTAGCTTTTCTTTATAATCTTCAGTTAGCTTATCTTCCCCTCTTAAACCCCATTTGTTTAAATAAAATATGTATTTTTCAATTTGCATTACAGTGCCAGATAACTCTTTCAGTGGTACATAGTTATCTCGATATGTTCTTTGTGTAACAATACATTTATCAAACGGTTTTTTTATTTCAATAATATCAATATTTCCAGTTGAATCGACTAATAGATAGTCGATAAATCTATTTTTTTTACTATACGTATCTCTTACACGAGCTTCTTTAAAAACATGAATATACTTAGGATAAAGAAGCAATATTATTTGTAAAAGCTCCTCTTGCCATTGAGCTTCAGAATAAGATACCTCATCATTTAGCATTTTATTTAGTTTATCTAAAAGGCAATTATATTTAAAAACTTCAAATTCAGAAAAATGGATACTGAGATCCTCTCCCTTTTGAGTTACTTTTTTATTTAAATACTTTTGATATTTACTTTCATAGTCTTCTTTAGTGTCAATGTAAGAGGATAGAATACTGCTAATGCGAGCATTTGAATACATATTTAATTCATAGCTATTAGGGAAGGATTTAAGCAATTCAATATATATTAATAATGGTATCGCATCTTCATGATCTCCGCCGATATAGATTGAATTTTCAACTAAGTTATCAACTTTAGGAATGACTGATATTCCTCTTTCCGCTACAAAAAACTTTTTGTTGAAATCTACCGCTTCATCAATAAATAAATCATTTTTTAAAGACAGTACTTTCTTCGAGAATCGATAATATTTACCTTCTTTATTTGCAACATGAAACTCAACAACATCACTTCCATTATCTAAAGATGATATAAGATCAACAGAAGTAAAGGTAAATGCTCTTACTATTGATACTCTTCCCTTCTCTTTCATTTCGTTAAAAACCCAACTGGCATCGGGCTGTTCACTCGAATAAGACAAGATTAACTTATTATTTTCACGTCTAAATTTGATCACAACTTATTCCTTGCTTAAGGGGATTCCAACACATAACGCCGCAATAACACGTGCGAACGACCAACTCTACCAAACCAATTATACTTCAAACCACAAACGCCGAGTGTAATTAGCATCGTGTTGATTGCTTTGTTACACGATCTTTGTCAACGCTCGCTTTAATTGGTAAAGAACTGATTTACCAATAATATTTAGAAATCAATTCTAAATTACAAAAGCCAATTTAGCGAACAAAAGAACCGTTCAACTGCAAAAACTGCGAAACGAAACAATCCTTTTTTTAGCACCATTTGTACGACTTGGTTTCAGCCAGTTTGGAGCTGATAAACCAAATATCCTCGCCACAATTGGGATTGAAAATACTGAGAGCAAAGCACTGATGCAGAATAAAATGAGGCAAAACCATGAACAATTGAAGCGTGAATTAGCTTCTGAAATCCATGAACTTGGGGAAATAAGGGCTAACTTGCCGAACCTGATGAAATGAAATCTAAAAGGCAGCAAAGAAAAAGGAAATCCACCCTACTTTCACGCCTAAAAAAACTAACGGCTCAATCGCTGAACTGAGCCAAAAAACTGCAATCTTTAGTTCGTGTAACGCTTGCATAACACGTTTATTACCATGCCAACCAACCTGAATTAACCGCCTTAATCACAAAACCCAAGGCAAACCCAGAACGCCGAGTGTAATAAATCGTGTTGATGCATTTGTTATATGCATTTTACTTTATTTTAGCTAACTCTGCGTCAAGTCGGCTTAACTGCTTGCCGCTTAGAATTGTATGAGGTCTCAGGTACTTTTGATGCACTCTCGAGGCTTCATTATTCCATTGTACGGCTAAGTTTCGTAATGTTGTCATCCATTCTGGATTGTCAATCGTTCGATACAACAGCTCTTCATTTACGCTTAGTTTTCCTGATGTTTGAATATTCCAAATTTCATGGGTATAACGAGAACCCACACCAAATTTAGCTAGGTCATCTAGGATTAAATTATCCATAGAAGCTAGAGTAACACGATGCTTAGCTTTAACCTTTACTCTTCTGTAGAGCTTCTGGTGGTCATGGGAACAGTCTCTTGCTTTCTTTATTGCTGCTTTAGGTTTCTGCGTACTTGGGCTTAAAGAAATAACTAATGACTTCAAGGAACATTCTAATGACATAGCCAGATCAACCATAGCTTTCGCTCTAAATTGACGATGTTGCATTAAATCATGATGGCTATTCATCAAGTCGTATCTTTCAATGAACAAATTTCCATCAGTATAAAAATTTATGGCTACGACTGACTTAGCTGCCTGCACGATTTTTACATTGTTTGCTGCGCCAGCAATTTTCTTCATTTTAGATATATTTAAACTCATACAGCTTATCATTCCTCATATTGTTGATATTTCCAGCATGCATATAACGCCTGCATAACACGTTTGCTACCATGCAGATTAAGCTTAAATTTACCACTTAACGCGGTAAACCCAAAGAAATCTGGAATGCCGAATGTAGCAAATCGTGTTGATGCATTTGTTATGAGTATTACTTAAATGGGCTAAGATCGATACCCTCTAACTCGCAAACAGCCATGATTGTTGGATGTGATGATAAACGATTTAGATAAGCTGACAAATGATCAAAACTTAATGGCGATTGCTTAATTGGTAAACACCACTCAGAAAGCATAAATAAGAAGAAATCACAGGCTGATATTTCATCGCCTAAAAGGTAGTTCTTACCCTCAAGTTGATCATTAATTACGGATAGTGATTCAGCAATTCGATCATCTTGAGCGGCAACCATATTTGGAATAGTGCTTTCATCATTTGTATGTCGATGTGGATAATATCGAACCATTAACTCAGCTTGAAGCGTATTATTCAAGTACGCTAACCATTGGAAAAACTGAGGTCTACTTTTGCTCCCCAACCGAGGGATTAAACCATGCTTAGGATTTTGCTCACAAAGATGAATACAAATAGCAGAACTTTCAAAGATTGCTATTCCATCGTCAATTAATGTAGGAATTCTACCTGCTGGATTTAATTTTAAATATTCAGCTGATTT
The DNA here is from genome assembly GCF_009727955.1 of Aliivibrio fischeri. GTDB lineage: Bacteria > Pseudomonadota > Gammaproteobacteria > Enterobacterales > Vibrionaceae > Aliivibrio > Aliivibrio fischeri_A. The sequence continues at coordinate 171,552 of NZ_WOBR01000011.1, forward strand.
GTGGAAGCTTGATTTCCTATCAATCAACAATAAATCATACTCTAATCCCATGAAATGTAATAAGAAGTGCGGAGCTAAACTCGCGTTGTTTGGGTAATAATATAGCTGATACAAAATGACTTCCTTTTCTTAATCCACAAATACTCATAACGCCTGCATAACACGTTTACTACTATGCAATTATACTTAATATTGACGCCTTAAAACGAGAAACACTCGGCAAAATGAGATTGCCGAGTGTAGTAAATCGTGTTGATGCATTTGTTAGCTTGATATCTCAAGGGGTTAATTGTTATTTATGTCAATTATATCCAGTTGCATTTTTGCAAAATGAACAGTTGCCATTGAACAAATAACCAATTGACTTAACTCTTCATTATAATTCCAATCTTTATAGGCCTCTAAAAGCTCACTATTACAATCATTTAAAAGATGATTAATTATACTAATAATTTCATCGTACTTCATTGAAAGCTCTTTATTATAATCTAAAGGAAAAGATGTATGAGCTAACTTTAGTTTTTCTGATTTTAATGAGTCTTTAGCTTCCTGCAGTACCGGTTTAATTTTTAAATATTCAGATTGATAATTATATAACCATCCATTTTCAAGCCATGCATCTACCCATATACTTTTCCAATCTTCAACTTTGACCCGTTTAGTTAATTGATAACAAACCCACCGAAATGCCGAGGCCGATACAATACTGGAAGATTTTGATGGAATACCAAATATTCCTTCAAATGATTGATACTCCCCATCAGCTTTATTTAAAAGTTTCTTATACTCACTATCATTTAAGCCATTAACTCCACGCCTAATAACAGAAAATATTGCTTGATTAGCTGAGTTGTTCCATGATTTATTATCAAATGCATAATTTGCCAACATCTCACTACCATTAGAAAGGACATGACGTAAAGGTCTTGCATTTTGACCACCTAGGCTATAATGGTCTTTATCTTCCAGTTCTCTGGACCACTGAACATCTAGATTTCCACAAAACTCAGAAAGATTTCTACACGTTTCTTCTAAGCTTATTACAACGTTAGAGTATACCAATGAAGCAGAATTGTGATGCATGGCAAGAGCACTGGATTCAGCAATTGAAATGGAACGTTTACTTATACGTAATGAGACAAAAGCTGCAATTGCTGCAGCTATTGAAGCAACAGCAGATAACAATGTTGGAATTGCATCCAGCCAATTCATATAAATTCTCCATAATAAATTGATATTACTTTCTAATTTGAAACTGCTTATCGAGCTAACGCCTGCATAACACGTTTGCTACCATGCAGATTAAGCTCAAATTTACCACTTAACACGGTAAACTCAAAGAAACCTAGAATGCCGAGTGTAGTAAATCGTGTTGATGCATTTGTTATATTTTTTTACCAGAGAACAACGCAACACATCCTATCATTTCCACTTTAACATCTGTAAAGTGCTCGCTTAACGATGCCACTAATGATTCTAAGTCATCGTTGTGATTACTAAATATTCCTTTCTTATTGTAAACACCCATCAATTTTTTAGCGAAAAAGTTTAGTTTTGTACCCTTGCCTAAAATTGTACTACCAAACAATACCCCACCATCGTTCAGATGTTCTTTTAGATGCTTAAACATAATACCCTTATCAATCAAATTTCCAGGTAAACAATGAAGCAAGTAATTAACACTAATTGAGTCAAATTTATCGACATTTAACTCAAGAGGTTCAAGTACATCCCCGCAGTAAACTTCCGGTTGGAAATGATTTATTGCTTTTGAAGTTGTATCAAGACTATTTTGATTCAAATCTAGCAAAGCGATACGTTTTGTTGATTGAGGTAGATAATTCTTGAGGTAATAACCTGAGCCAACACCAACATCTAAATGATTAGATGAAACTAACATTGAAAATTGCTCGCTAATAAATCTAGTTGGGCATTTCCAAAAATAGTTATTTGAGACTCCTAAAACCCAGAAATCGTATATTGAGAGTACTTTCTTCGAGTAGACAGCTTGTCCAGCAACTGTGGATTCTTTATTCATTTTTAATTTCATATAGTTATAAATTATCAGCCTTCAATTTATACTAAAAAATAGAGATAGCAAATCTTACCAGAGATAAAAAATATAACGCCTGCATAACACGTTTGCTACCATGCAGATTAAGCCCAAATTTACCACTAAAAGCGATAAACCCAAAGAAACCTAGAATGCCGAATGTAGCAAATCGTGTTGATGCATTTGTTATATTTTTCCATTCAACAGAATAGAAGCTTTGTGCTCATCAATAGGGACTACAACACGATGTAAAAATATGTGACATTCCTCTATAGATTTATCAAGCAGGTCTTTAAAAAGGCTCATTGTCTGTTTCTGCAATGGATTTAGGCTAGCAATAAATCTGTTTACATCTTCAATTGATGCATACTCTAAAAAATTGAAAAACAACTTAATAAAACCAGAAGTAACATCTGAAATCTGTACGAGGTAATTATCTTCTTCTTCAGATTCAACAAAAACAAAGTCGATATTATCAATTTCTGAGTCATGGACACGAATTTTTTGTATCATTTCTTCAACTTTTTCCTCATTGTCTAGGATATGCTTGGAGTTAGGGAACATTTTTAATCTATTCATATAGAACAATGAAAAATCGTCAATTAGTACATTCTTTTCGAACTGAAAAACCAACTCAAAATCCACTTTTTCACTGAACAAATGAATACATTTATAGACAAGGTATCCAAGTTTAAAAAGCATCTTAGAATCTAAATCACTTTCATTGTTGGAAAATTTTTTTGCTATATTATTCAATATAAGCTCATGGAGACTTTCTAAAAATCTTAGAGAGTGTTTTTTCTCTATACGTGGATAGTCAAATGAAGTCATTAAAGCAAGAAAATTTTCTTTATCGAGTTTAATTAGTCTATATAAACAGTCTTTATAAATAAATTGTTCGCTATAGTCATTTATATCATCTGTACATAACACAAGGTCTTCGATTATATCAAGGAAAGACCAATATACTGTATTTATCATTTCATAGTGAATATATACGTTCTTTTCAAGAAAAAACTCAAAAAGGGTTTTAAACTTCTTACTACCTAACGCATATTTAAATGCTTCGATAGGAGTATACTTAGCTCTAATTTTTACCATCTGAGCAAATTTAAGCTCTACAGTCTTTTTGGGGAGATAGAGTTTATTCTTCAAATCGATGAAGTCTATCTCCTTACTTTGATCATTCAAAGCAATCCCCCCTAAAACAAAGATTGAAGAAGATTCCTGACTCGGATCATTGTCTATATTGTACTCAGCTCCAGAAAGGAGTAATTTCCTTATATTATTAGATTCATCATAGTAGAGTGAGTATTTATTTTTTGTAGATTCTAGTTCCATTTATTCAACATCTCTCAGTTCGTGACGGAAAATATAACGCCGCAATAACACGTTTATTACTACGACGACTTAGCTGAATTTTACCGCCTTAAACACCTAAACCAAAGACAAACCTACAACGCCGAATGTAATAAATCGTGTTGATTGCTTTGTTATGCAGTTTTTAATACAGTTGAAATTGGCTTTGGCAGATCTGTTAACTCTCGTTTTTGCTCAACGCCAACAAGGTAACTATACGCTGCCATAAATACTGGTAATTTACGTCGTAGTGATTTTAATGCACGTTGATTATTTTTATATGAACTCGCAATTGTATCTTTCTCTTTATCGCTTATAAATGCAGCAACAACTTCAAATAACTCAGTACTAGCCCCGTTTTTATACATTAAATGGCCATAAAAATAATTTGAACCTTTAATAATAGAATTATTAGGTAAGGATGATTCTGCTGTTATTTTTATTTCTTTATATACATCATCAAAATCCATATTTAAGACATCGATATCCAAGCCAACAACATATTTAAGCTCTGCTTGTGATATAACGTTATATATTAAATTAATGTAACGAGATTCTGTCAAATTAAGTGCGTGTTTATGCTCTTCAACTGTTATCTTCTTTTTTAGTTCATCATAGCTATTAAGTATTTCAACAATAGTATAGTTACCAACCTCATCAAGTTGAGTCTTAGTGAAATTCTTCCACAGTTCTTTAAGTGCATCTTCGCAGCGCTCTAAATAAAATGATGACTTTTTATGAGCCTTTTCATCTCTTTTGTCTATACGATTTGTAATAAACGTCATTACAGCAATCATAACCCCTAAAGTCACAAAAACAACGCTAATTAAACGCACTAAAGGTAAGAAATAAACTATTTTTTCCACAATATTCCCTTTCATAAAAACGGCATAACGCCGCAATAACACGTGCGAAAGACTGACTTACAAAACCAATTACACTCTAAACCGCGAATGCCGAATGTAAATAGCATCGTGTTGATTGCTTTGTTATACGAGCCTTGCTTTCGCTTCAATTAACTTGGTAAAGAACTGATTTACCAAGATTTGCTGTAGACTGAGTTTAATTAGACTGGCTCAATTTAGCGAGCAAAATATCCAATCAACAATAAAAACTGCGAGATGAAACAATCCCTTTTTCTTACACCATTTGTACGATTTGGTTTCAGCCAGTTTGGAGCTGATAAACCAAATATCCAAACCACAATTGGGATTGAAAATGCTAAGAGGAAAACACTGATACAGGCTAAAATGAGGCATAACCAAAGAACAATTGAAGCGTAAATTAGTTTCTGAAACGCCTGAATTTGGGGCAATAATAGTTCAATGCCGAACCTGATGAAATGGAAACCAAAAGGCAACAAAGAAAAAGATAAACCACCCTACTTTTACACCCAAAAAACTAATGGTTCAATCGCTGAACTGAACCAAAAAACTGCATTCTCAGAGTTCGTATAACGCCTGCATAACACGTTTACTACTATGCGATTATACTTAATATTGACGCCTTTAAACGAGAAACACCCGGCAAACTGAGATTGCCGAGTGTAGTAAATCGTGTTGATGCATTTGTTATATTCGTCATTCAACGTCAATGAATCTTGCCTTAGGATATTTATTTTTACAAGCTACCAGTAAATCTGCGAATGCTTTTTCTAAACCTGCCGAAGTTTTTTCTACATTGTCCTTAAATATTGTTGCAGATTGAATTGCTCCTTTATAAGTTCCGTAAGATAGTTTTTCATGAAGCTCTTCTAATGTTACTTTTCTATCAAGTAACCCTTTTTCAGCCATTTCAGGTTGCAGCCTATTTATAAAGAAATCACTTCGTACTTGGAATGATTCTAATGTCATAAGGAAGCCAGCTTGTTCATTATCTAACACAAGTAACATTGGTAATTCTTCAGATAAAATTAATGTTAACTCATCAAAATCGACCATTGGTGTGCTATCGAAGTTTTTCTCAACTCTCATATTAAAAGCTAAATCATATTCGTTACTATATTTAGATAACACTAGATTCATATTACCGATTGAGTTCAATTGTCGCCCTAAATTGAACAAAGCGCGATTGAGTTTTGCAATTTCTACAACTTGATTTTCAGCGATTGATACTTCTCTTTTATGTCGCTCTATGGAAGCGTTGTAACGAAAAGCAAGATACGCACCAAGCGCCGTACTAAACGTTACTGTTACTGCATTAAAAAAATAATCATAATGCTTAGGGAGAACTTCCTCCTCTATTGCAAGCCCACTGAAATACCACAAATTTATCAATGCTAGTCCAAAAAGACCCCCAATTACTTCATGCTTATATTGATTCAACTTATTTTTACCTCAAAGAATATAACGCTTGCATAACACGTGCTGACGACCAACTTTACCAAACCAATTACACTTCAAACCAAAAATGCCGAATGTAATAAGCATCGTGTTGATGCGATTGTTGTGCGTGCTTACTTTCGGCTTGGTCAATTTGGTAAAGAACTGCCCTGCCAAGATTTTCTAAGCCTAGATTCTAATTTACCAATGCCAATTAAGCGAACAAAATGTTCTTAAATTGCGAGATAAAGTGAATGGAAAACATATACATTTTTTACGCCATTTGAACGGCTTAGTTTCAGCTAGTTTGGAACTGATAAGCCAAATATACTCGTCACAATTGGGATTGGAAATGCTGCAAGGAAAACACTGATGCAGACTAAAATGAGGCATAACCAAAGAACAATTGAAGCGTAAATTAGCCTCTGAAACGCCTGAACTTATGGAAATAATGACTAATTTGCCGAACCTGATAATACGAAAACCAAAAGGCAACAAAGAAGAAAGGAACGCTTACGAAGCCAAAACTACGAAAGCCGCGATCCTTTTGATGAACCGTGCAAAAAATTTCGGACTCAGTACGCACAACGCTTGCATAACACGTTTATTACCATGCCAACCAACCTGAATTAACCGTCTTAATCACAAAAACCAAAGCAAACCCAGAACGCCGAGTGTAATAAATCGTGTTGATGCGATTGTTGTGCGGACTCTTTTTCGGCTTGGCCAACTTGGTAAAGAACTGCTCTGCCAACATTTTCTAAGCCCTGATTTTAATTTACCAATGGTAATTAAGCGAACAAAATGAACATAAAACTGGAAATAATGTGAAGAAAAACAAATACATTTACAACACCATTTGAACGACTTGGTTTCAGCAAGTTTGGAACTAAAAACCAAATATCCTAACCACAATTGGGATTGAAAATGCGGCGAGGAAAACACGGATGCAAGCTAAAATGAGGCAACACCAAAGAACCATTGAAGCGTAAAAATGCCTTTGAAACGCCTGAATTTAGGCCGACAATGCTTAATTGCCGAACCTGATGAAACGAACGCTAAAAGGCAACAAAGAAGAGAATTTGTGATAGCTAAATAGCGTTTAAAAAAGTCTCGTTTCTATTGATGAACCGTGCAAAAAATTTCGGACTCAGTACGCACAACGCCTGCATAACACGTTTATTACTATGTAAATATACTTGAAATTGACGCCTTAAAACGAGAAACACTCGGCAAACTGAGATTGCCGAGTGTAATAAATCGTGTTGATGCATTTGTTATGTGCTAATTTTAGCTCCGAGCTACTCTTCAAATAGATCCAATTTTTGGTTAACGAAATCCATTATTTGATCATAGGTAAACTCATCAATTTTCCCTGCTATCACGAAGCAAATTAGATAGGATGAAACGAAATGGAACTTATAATGAAGTTTGGAGTTGGGATCAAATGACCAATCAGATTTAACTTGTTCATCAATTTCATGATTCATAGCCTCAAACAATGAGCTATTATTCATATGATTGCGCTTTGAATAGAAAAGTGATGCTAACTGATATAGGTTTTCTTGTGGTATATCGCCATTTGAAATAGCTTCCAGTGCTTCACTTAATGCTTCTTTTACCTCTATTAGCCACTTTTCCATATATCATTTCTCCATACTTTCCTAATTTGCACATAACGCCTGCATAACACGTTTGCTACGATACAGACTTAACTGAATTTTACCGCCTTAATCACTGAAACTAAAGGCAAACTGACAACGCCGAGTGTAGCAAATCGTGTTGATGCATTTGTTATAAGCACCTTTCACCAGATAAACTATTTGTAATGGATTGATGATTTAGCTTCAGATATTCGATGTCAGCTAAATAAGCAAGATGATGTCCATTAGTGATATTTTCAATAAATGCCTCATTACCGTTGTTAGCTTCACTTTGCATAAAATCGACTAAGGTTTGAACCCTATCAATCATAGTTTCAACTAACTTCTCACGGTCAGCATTTGATAAACCATAAGAATCACAAAACAACTTAGCCCTAGTCGATTGAGAGCTTAAATCACCTAATGCGTCATACTCATTGGTCTTAAACGGTGCCCAACAATAAACAGCATAAGCAATATCCCAAAGTCTTGGTGCAGGATGAGCCGTATCAAAGTCAAAGATACCGACAGTTTGATTTCCATTTAAAGCTACATTGTAAGGAGCGAAATCTCCATGACAAATAACTTCATACGGTTTTCTGCCTGGTAGCATCCATTTAGTTTTTTGAAATGACGGACTAGAAATAAATGAAACCGTTGAATCATGATATTGACGCAAAAGCTTGCTAGCAGAAATTAATGCTTCATCCGTAGCAATATTTCCAATTAATGGATAATTGTAAACCTCACCCAAAACATAAGACAAAATTTCATTTCCGTTGTCGTCAAAACCAAAGGATTTTGGAGCGCCACTAAAGCCATCACTTTCAAGGTGAGACAGTAACTTATGAATTGAAACAGACCAAAAACCACTTGGTCGATATACTTTATCTTCAGAGCGAAAAACTAGCCCTTCGCGCCCACCTTGAAGTTCTTCCATCATAATCCCTTTTCATGAAAAACCCGTGCTTATAACGCCTGCATAACACGTTTACTACTGTGCAATTATACTTAAAATTGACGCCTTAAAACGAGAAACACCCGGCAAACTGAGATTGCCGAGTGTAGTAAATCGTGTTGATGCATTTGTTATGTTCGCTCTAACCGTTGATCACCGAACATATTTAAACTTAACATGAGTATCAATGTAAGAATTAAGATCACCACCAGATACCGCAATTATTTTCATTCTGTCGATGTGCTGCTTACCTGCACTATCGTAGTCGTAACTAACTGAACGAGCAGTTTCATCGAACCAAACCGTAATAGAGTTAGAATCTAATTCAAAACCACGTATTCCTGATAAGTTGTAAGTTTGCATTTAAGCCTCAATAGTCCATTTGTACCAATATATACGAATATCATTATTATAATCTTGGTATGAACTACTGTGACTAAGCTCACTAATTACTAACTTGATAAAAATTAAGACAATATTTTAGATAACAATTATCTTCCACCTAGAACATAACGCCTGCATAACACGTTTGCTACGATACAGACTTAACTGAATTTTAACGCCTTAATCACTGAAACTAAAGGCAAACTGACAATGCCGAGTGTAGCAAATCGTGTTGATGCATTTGTTATGTTCGCTCTAACCGTTGATCACCGAACATATTTAAACTTAACATGAGTATCAATGTAAGAATTAAGATCTCCACCAGATACCGCAATTATTTTCATTCTGTCGATGTGCTGCTTACCTGCACTATCGTAGTCATAACTAACTGAACGAGCAGTTTCATCGAACCAAACCGTAATAGAGTTAGAATCTAATTCAAAACCACGTATTCCTGATAAGTTGTAAGTTTGCATTTAAGCCTCAATAGTCCATTTGTACCAATATATACGATATCATTATTATAATCTTGGTATGAACTACTGTGACTAAGTTCACTAATTACTAACTTAATAAAAATTAAGACAATATTTTAGATAACAATTATCTTCCGCCTAGAACATAACGCCTGCATAACACG
>NZ_WOBR01000012.1 GCF_009727955.1 Aliivibrio fischeri
TCACAAGTGCCCACACAGATTGATTTGGTTAAATTGTTAAAGAGCTTTTCTTTCAACGACTTGCGTTTCCGTTTCGTCGTTTGAGGCTGCGTATAATACAGAGCCAATTTATTAAGTCAAGGATTATTTTCAATTTATTTTGAAGTCCTAAAACTTGTCGTTCTCATGGCTAAAGTTATTAATCTTTTCCTTGGGAACGGAGGCGCATTATAGAGAGCTGATTAGGATTGGCAAGCGATATTTAAAAATATTCATCTAAGTGATTATTTTCTACACAGATCACTTTTTTTCAAACAAACCCCCTACAAGAAATGAACAATGGCTTAATTAGTTGGCAATTGATAAACAATATAAGTAGTATCAATGTGATTTTATTGTTAATTCATCACTTTCCATTTATTTACTAGACCTTACTTATCATGAAATCTACTAATTCAAACATTGCTATTATTGCTATCGCTGCACTAGGTGCCGGTGCAATCTCTTTATTCCCAACAGTATCTCCAGCTTTTGCTTTCGCTTTTGGCGCAGTGATTACAGGTTTTACGGTTTTAACTATTAACAAAGCTCCAGCACAACCAAACTCAGATGGTTCTGCTGATACTGCTCCAACCTCAGATCAAGCTAGTACTACATTATATGTAGGTAACTTACCTTATCGTGCAAATGAATCAGATGTAAAAGAACTCTTTGCTGAATTTGGTGATGTTTTTGCTGTGCGTTTAATGAAAGACAAACGTACGGGTAAAAGAAGAGGTTTTGGTTTCGTAGTAGTTGCAACGAAAGACGCCGACAACGTTATTGAAAATTTAAACAATAACGAATTTGATCAGCGTACTCTGAAGGTGCGTATTGCTAATGATCCTAAAACTTCGGGTAATCCAAATACTGAAGAGAACTAAAACCCAGTTTTTTGAATGTACTATTTAGTGCCTCTTCTTTTATAGATGAGGCACTACAAAACACCTCTCCCTCGTAAATAATCATTTCTTCTTTCCCACTTTTTAATAACTGCTTAACTCTTCTAGCTATCGCTTCCCCAGAATCAATAAGCAATATTTTATTTCCAAGCGCTTTTTTTATTTCGTTTTTCAAAAAAGGGAAATGAGTACACCCAAGAACAATCGTATCTACTTTATTTTCCCATGGAGATAAAATCTCTTTTAGTTCATCAATATTTACATCGACTCCAACCATTTTTTCTTCTGCCATTTCAACCAATCGTGTTGAACCTAATAACAGAACATCAGATATAGGGGCAAAAGATTTGATCAAATCATACGTGTAGCTTCTCTTTACTGTTGCTGGTGTTGCAAGTAAGCCTATCTTATTTGATACAAGTGCTGCTGGCTTGATGGCTGGAACAACACCTACTACAGGTATATCTAACTTATCCCTAAGAGAAGGGAGTACAACGGTACTTGCTGTATTACAAGCAATCACAACGATATCTATAGGAAATTTAGAACACAACTGAGAGACAATATGCGTCGTTCTTTCTATAAGTACCGATTCAGTTAGTTCACCATAAGGGAATGCCGCATTATCAAACGCATAAATATACTTAGCTAAAGGTAACTGATATTTAATTTCTTTATATACCGATAACCCACCGATACCCGAATCAAAAATCAAAATGTGTTTTGGCATAACTGAAACCACAGACTCTAATTGTAAGCCGATATGAGAAGATGAGTTCTAATCATACCTCTTGCACTAATTTTGTAAAACAGAAGCGTTATAACGCAGATGAGTAAAACGCTGTTGTTTTTCAATTTGCATCTCAGATAAGTGGATTGAACCTTTAAAGCATGGCGCGCTAACCACTAAAGAATGAAACTCACCATCTTCTCCGCAAGGATCTACTCCTATTGGTAGCTGTGCAATTAATTCTCTTGTGTATATTTTTCCACAAAATTGATTATCAAGTTGAGTCCCATCAGTTGTAACAAGAATTGTTTTAATGCCTGATAAAATAATCTCTTCTGCCAAATCCCTACTTGATTGCCCTATTAAAGGAAAAACACACTCCCAACCTGCTTTTTCAATGTAGCTTTTACGATATTCAACAATGCCATTGCAAAACATGTCACCAAAAGCTACTGCGTCGAACTCAATACCAGACTCTTTTAAGCCTTTCACCACTAGATATTGGTATTCATCATTTGCAGGGAATACGGTAGGCAATTCAATCGTTATTAAAGGAAGTTCAGCTAAATCAGCTTGCATTTGAACAACTGATAATGGAGTTACTTGAAATGGGACTTCATTTGCTACATGTGTCGTATATAAAGCAACAACTTCATAGTCTGGATTCTCAAGTAATCGAATAAGAGTGAGTGTTGAATCCTTACCTGATGACCAACTAATAATAACTTTCTTTTTCATTCATACCTCAAAATGAAAAACCGCCAATGAAGGCGGTCTTAAATCAAATTAAAATTGATAATCTAAACTAACATAATATGATCGCTCTGCAGGTTTATAGCCGCCCGCCGTTTCATATTCTTCATCAAATAAGTTTTCAACTCGACCTCGAACAGCAAGATCTGACGTTACCCAATAAGCAGCAGCAACACTCCACAATGAATATGGATCAAGATAAGCGGTTTCAACACCTGGGGCTGAAGGTAAATCAGAGCGCTTTCCTGTATAAATATAAGAAAGGTTCAGGTCTAGATCTCCTAAACTTACATTACCCATCCATTTATAATTCTGTTTTGCTCTTCTTGCTAGTTGTTGACCTTCTGTATCCTCATGATCTTTATACTCAGCGATCAATGTATGAGAAATAACTCCAGTATCAAATAACAACTCTAACTCAGCACCTTTAATATCAGCATCAACATTCGCACTATAGCCTGCAAAATTTGGAGCGTCATAATATACAATTAAATTATCTACACGGTTCTTATAAAGAGATAAATTAACATTAACTAGGCTATATACTGCTGCAAGACTAACATCAATATTTTTTGACGTTTCCGGCTCTAAATCTGGAGCTGTCGATAAATCATAAAATGATGGCGCTTTAAACGCTGTATTATAAGCAGTACTTACTTTGTAAATATCATTAATTTGATAACTCGCACCAACACCCCACGTTGTATATTCATCATACTTATCGTGCTTATCAAATCGAGTATTTGCTTCTAACTTTAATTGCTCTAGTTGATATTGAGTTCCAAGATAGACGCCAGTCGACGTACGACTTTCACCTTCATTAATAATTACCTTATTTGACCAATCAGTAATGTCAGCTTTCACTTTCGCATCAGTCCAATCAACACCTGCATTAACTAACCAGTCATCCGTTAGTTTGATTTGGTTAGCCCATTGCATATTTAGCTGATCAATTTTTTGCTCAGAATCGAGATCTCCATTCTCATGATATTCCAGAGTTTGGTCATCTTGATAACTAATACTTAGGTTTGATGAAACCGCATCTTTATGAAAAGATAATTTTGAAGAATAAACCGTAGATTCTGATTCTGATCGAGATTTTGTATTTGTATAATGGTTATATTCTGATGTGCTATTAAACCATCTAACACCAGTAAAAAGACTTACATAAGAAGAAAGCTGGTGCTCGTAGTTCAACATAAACTGGCTATTTTCAAAGCCATGTTTATCTCCATCATTTAATCCCGGCTGAGGATTAACATTGTAGCCTTCTGTTTGGGTGAATCCGGCAGCCATTTTTAAATGTCCGTTTTCACCTACCTTAGTGTTAGCTGCAAAGTTTCCTTCTTTATATCTATCACTACCAGCACCAATGGTTGCTGATTTCGACTGATTATCAGAAGACGTTCTAGTGATGATATTAATCACACCACCAACAGCATCGGAGCCATACATTACCGCTCCAGAACCACGAATTATTTCAATTCTTTCGACTTGATTTACAGGGATCTTATTAATGTTCATTCCACTTTTAATGGAACTGTTCATTCTAAAACCATCAATTAAAATCAATACATGATCAGAGTTAGTTCCTCTCATAAAAATAGAGGCATTTTGACCAATACCACCATTGCTTGCGACTTCTATCCCAGGTTGCAACCTTAAAATGTCCGTCATCGTTTTTGCTTGAATCTGAACAATCTCTTCTTTGGTGACTACACTCATTGGTGCAATAACATCTTCTGTTGACTGCTCAAATCTGTTCGCAGTAACAACCATAGTTTCATCGGTTTCTGTTGTGGTATTTTGAGCAAATACAGGGGATGTATAGGCGTGTGAAAGCAGCGACACTACAGCTGTCGCTAAGGCAGTTTTCTTCATTTCCGTTGTTTCCTAAAATCGCGTTAAGTCCATATAGCAATACGTAATGTATTACTTATTGCTGGCAGGTCTTCGGACTTGAGAGCAGTTAACCTAGAGTACTCACTTCCCATTATTCGTCGATATCCTTAAACATCTAAAATTAACAGTGTGAAAAATTGTACCTTCGTTCTCTCTTACCGCTGCGCGTCAGTTCTGGATTTTCACCAGATTCCCTATTCAGGCTATAATTAATATTAAAAATAGCGCACCAACATGGGCGAAATAGTAGTGACCTACACTATCTTTGTCTAGGTTTATGCGCTCAATATCACGTCTTAGTATTAATTAGTTTCGATCAATAACACACAAATACTGGACAACAGATCTCTATCGCATAAAATCGGCGCTCTTATTTTGAGCAGCGTGAGGCAAGACGATGACACAATCAGTCATGAACCCAGAAAATTATCAAGTACAGTTAGATGAAAAAGCAGAAGCACTCTCTGCTATGTTTTCTGAATTTAATGTTCCAGAACTGGAAGTCTTTTCCTCTCCTGCTGAAAACTACCGCATGCGTGCTGAATTTCGTGTGTGGCATGAAGGTGACGAAATGTATTACGTCATGTTCAACCAAGAAACCAAAGAAAAATACCGTGTTGATTACTTCTTACCTGCAAGCCGTTTAATTAACGATTTGATGCCATTACTAACAGAAGCAGTAAAAGAGAGTAAAACACTTCGCTATAAAATGTTCCAAGTGGATTTCTTATCAACCCTTAGTGGCGAAATTTTGGTGTCGATGCTTTATCACCGTCAACTAGATGATGCTTGGAAAGAAGAAGCGAAAGCATTAAAACAACGTCTGAATGATGAAGGTTTTAACCTAAATATCATTGGTCGTGCACGTAAAATGAAAATCGTTTTAGACCAAGAGTTTGTTATTGAAAAACTTAAAGTGAATGACGATATCCTAACGTACAAACAAGTTGAGAATAGTTTTACACAACCAAACGGCGTTGTTGCTCAAAAAATGCTGGAATGGGCTGTAGATTGCACGCAAAACAGTCAAGGTGATTTACTTGAATTATACTGTGGTAACGGTAACTTCTCATTGGCATTAGCGAAAAACTTTGATCGTGTTTTAGCAACCGAATTAGCAAAACCATCTGTTGATTCTGCTCAATACAATATTGCAGCGAATAACATTGATAATGTACAAATCATTCGAATGTCAGCTGAAGATTTTACTGATGCTATGGAAGGTAAACGTGAGTTCAGACGCTTAAAAGATCAAAACATCGATTTAAAAAGCTATAACTGCAACACTATCTTTGTTGATCCACCTCGTTCTGGAATGGATGAAGGGACTTGTAAGATGGTTCAAGGCTACGAGCGTATTATGTACATCTCTTGTAATCCTGAAACGCTAAAAGAAAACTTAGAAATTTTAAGCCAAACACACAACATTACGCGTTTTGCTTTATTTGACCAATTCCCATATACACACCATATGGAAGCAGGCGTTTTCTTAGAAAGAAAATAAACTTAAAGAAAAGGCTCAGAGCGTAATGTTCTGAGCCTTTTTTATGAACGGTTATTTATACTTCAGTGTGAGTATCTTTCTTTTTTAAAATACCCATTTTCACACCAATCCAAAGTAACAAAGCCAGAGCAACTAAAATCGAAAAGAAATTAGAACCCGCTTCTGGATATTGTGCTTTTACTAATGCTGAATGACCAAACAATCCTACAAAAAAACAAGCCACGGCAATAAGCGGAGTATCTTCACTCACTGGCGGTCGTAAATATTCTTGGTATAAACCTTGAGCCGCTAGAACCAATGCAATAATTGGAAAAATTGAGAAAGCAACTTCAGTTACTGTTAATCCAACCCAAACGGCATTTAAACAAAGACCTGCCACCACTGATAGCGCTAATGTCTTTCGTTCATTTCTACTATTTTCATGTGTCATGTTCTTACCTCATACAGACATTGATTCACTGCGATCAATGCATCTACATTCTATTTTTCATTTTCTTTACGATACCAATACGCTCCTTTAGAGAGCATTCGCAATTGAAAAATGAGTCGCTCAGATAATTCAGTTCGTGATGCCGAGTCTAAATCTAACGCTTCTGCTCCTGAACTAAATACAAGTGTTACCGATGCCTCAGCCTGAACCAATGCTTCTTCACGAGCTACCCCTGTTGTGGCAACTAAATATTCGGTAAGTTCCGCAACAAAGTGTTGGATTTCTCTTGCTACCGCAGCACGAAAAGCGGGTGACGTTCCTGAACGTTCACGTAGTAATAAGCGAAAGACGTTAGGGCTTCCCTCAATAAACTCCATGAAAGTTTCGACAGAAGTTCTAATAACACTCCCTTCTACGACTATACGTTGGCGAGCCTGTCTCATTAATTGACGTAATATCAACCCCCCCTCATCCACTAGAGTTAGGCCCAACTCATCCATATCTTTAAAGTGTCGATAAAAAGATGTTGGAGCAATTCCGGCTTCTCGAGTAACTTCTCGCAAGCTTAAACTCGTAAAACCTCGCTCGGCACATAATAGGCAAAAAGCAGCGTCAATAATGGTTCTTCGAGTTCTTTCTTTTTGTTGAGCACGAACGCCTTTTGCACTCACAGGGCGCTTTACTTCTGATACTGCATTGAGATCATCAGCTTCAAATTCAGGATACATATACTTTACCGTTTGTTGCGTGATTTAATTAAATGGGTATCACAAACTTCCGCCAACCCACATTATCGATTTCTACTTACCTATGTAAATAATGAAATCACTAATACGACAGATTTCCATAAACAACGTGATCCTCTCCACTCTATCTTAATCACTTGATTTACCAAACGAATGAAAAGGTTAAAATACTTTGTTAGCAATGTTGCGATATTGATAATAATTAAGGCGCTAATAATGACTAATTCAACCCCAATACGTTCAACCCATTTTGATGCCATTGTAATTGGTAGTGGCCCAGGTGGAGAAGGGGCTGCAATGGGTCTTACTAAAGCCAACTTAAATGTCGCAATTATTGAAAGAGAACCAAGTGTTGGTGGCGGTTGTACACACTGGGGTACGATTCCATCGAAAGCGCTACGTCATGCTGTTAGTCGTATTATCGAGTTTAACTCAAACCCTCTTTACTGTAAGAATAATACCAGTCTTCATTCTACTTTTTCGGATATTTTAGGTCATGCGAAAAGCGTAATAGATAAGCAAACCCGAATGAGACAAGGTTTTTACGATCGCAACCAATGTTCTCTCATCTTTGGAGAAGCGAGTTTCGTAGAAAAAAATACCGTTGCGGTTACAGCAAAAGATGGCTCGATTGAAACCTACACAGCAGATAAATTTATTATTGCTACTGGCTCTCGTCCATATCGTCCTGAAGGTATTAACTTTAACCATAGTCGTGTTTATGACAGCGACTCTATCTTATCTCTTAAGCATGATCCTCGTCATATCATTATTTACGGTGCAGGCGTCATTGGAAGTGAATACGCTTCGATTTTTAGAGGATTAGGTGTAAAGGTTGATTTAGTTAATACTCGTGATCGCCTACTCTCCTTTTTAGATAATGAAATGTCAGATGCGCTTTCCTATCATTTTTGGAACAGCGGTATCGTCACTCGCAATGATGAAAATTTTGAGCATATCGAAGCAAATGATGACGGTGTGATCATGCATTTAGAATCAGGCAAAAAAATGAAAGCCGATTGCATACTTTTTGCAAATGGACGAACAGGTAATACGGACAAGTTAAACCTTTCAGCTGTTGGTCTAGAAGCCGATTCTCGTGGCCAATTAAAAGTAAATGATAATTACCAAACAGACGTCGAGCACATTTATGCGGTTGGTGATGTGATTGGATACCCAAGCTTAGCCAGTGCAGCTTATGACCAAGGACGATTTACCGCTCAAGCCATTACTAAAGGAAAAGCGGAAGCTAGACTCATCGATCATATTCCTACTGGGATTTACACCATCCCTGAAATTAGCTCTGTAGGAAAAACGGAACAAGAGCTGACCGCAGCAAAAGTACCTTACGAGGTTGGCCGCTCATCATTTAAACATTTAGCACGAGCACAGATTGCTGGTAAAGATATCGGAAGCCTAAAAATATTATTCCACCGTGAAACCAAAGAGATATTAGGCATTCATTGCTTTGGCGAACGTGCGGCTGAAATCATTCATATCGGTCAAGCCATTATGGAACAAAAAGGCG
The DNA here is from genome assembly GCF_009727955.1 of Aliivibrio fischeri. Classification (GTDB taxonomy): domain Bacteria; phylum Pseudomonadota; class Gammaproteobacteria; order Enterobacterales; family Vibrionaceae; genus Aliivibrio; species Aliivibrio fischeri_A. The sequence continues at coordinate 8,514 of NZ_WOBR01000012.1, forward strand.
AAGCCAATACTATTGAGTATTTTGTCAATACCACATTTAACTACCCTACAATGGCAGAAGCTTATCGAGTTGCCGCACTCAATGGTCTAAATAGATTATTTTAATTATAAAAAGGGCTGCACCATACAGCCCTTTTTTTATTTAACTATCAATTAGATATTGCATTTGGCCTATGATAGGAAAATTGCTTTTTTCCATTGATAATAGAATGTCACAGCCAAACTAAAACCACGCATTGCCATAAATGAAATCATAGCAGCCCAAAGCGCATGATTTCCGCTATCTTGCATTAACCACCAAACCGAGAAAAAGGTTATCATTGCAATAAACATAGAGTTTCTCATCTCAGAGCCTTTGGTTGCTCCAACAAAAATACCATCCAACAAAAAACACCACATTGATACCAATGGCATAGCAATTAACCAAGGTAAATAAATCAGCGCTGTTTTTTGCACATCTTCAATTGAAGATATCATTGCGATTAACTGATAACCAAATACACCAAATACCAAACTGAGTAAGCTGCTTATCACTAAACTCCAAAAAGTCGTACCAATGAGGGAATCCGCTAGCTGAGTTTTACTTTTTGCTCCAATCGCCTTTCCTACCATTGCCTCCATTGCATAAGCAAATCCATCCATGCCATAAGAAATCATCATTAAGAAGCTCATTAATACTGCATTTGCAGCAACAATATCTACACCTAATGATGCCCCTTGAAACGTCATAAAAGTAAAGCAAGCTTGTAAGCACAGAGAACGTAAGAATATATCTCGATTTAAATTCAAGAGACGCTTAAAACCCGATAATAAATCTGATAGAGACATAATAAAGCTAGGTAATACAAGCTTATTACTCTGTTTTAAAACAAACCACAAACCTATTACTAATGAGGAATAATCGGCAATAACGGAAGCAAGTGCCGCACCTTCAACTTTCCAATTAAAACCAACAACAAATAAAAGATCGAGAATAATATTAATGCTATTGGTTATGATAACTAACCACATAGGATAACGAGCATTTTGCGTTCCCAGTAGCCAGCCCATAATAACCAAATTACTCAATGCGGCAGGTGCACTCCATATACGAATAGAGAAATATTGCTCGGCATAATGCTTCACTTCAGCAGAGGCGTCACTAAATGAAAAAATGACCTGAGAAAGTGGCTGATGAAAAAGCAATAAAACAAAAGAAAAGCACAGAGCAAGAAAAATGCCTTGAGAAAACGTCTGACTCAGTGCATTTTTATTTTTTGCACCATAAGCCTGAGCGGTCAACCCCGTAGTAGCCATACGAAGAAAGCCCAACAACCAGAATGTTACGCTGATCATCGTGCCACCAACAGCGACACCACCTAAATACCACGCATGTTCTAAATGCCCAATAACTGCAGCATCAATTAATCCTAATAAAGGAATCGTGATATTTGATAGTACCATCGGTATGGCTAATGCTAGTACTTGCCGATGTAATGAAAGGTTTCTTAATGAATGCCACATAGAGAGTACCGAGAGAAAAAAGTAACTGCATTATTGCTTACTTTCTTTCAATCCTAAACCTTTACACCATTCAATTTATACTCATGTCATTAAATAGAACAATTGGTATTAAAGCTTATTTTACTATTACCAATTCATATGAATCAGCAACGGCGTCACTCTGTGCTTAAACAATGGGAATTTAGCTAACCAACGCTGCCATGCTTTCCAGCGAGTACAGTTATGCTCTATAGGAGACGTTACCGAGACGCTTTCAATCCATGGCAACCAACCAGTGAAATCAAGTTTCGGCTGATATAAGCCATGTTGATATTCTGCACTACCAAGCTTTTTGCCTATCATAGTATTACAGCGATCACCTGCTACAACGAATAACGCTTCTGCATGATTAAAACGACGACCAAGCAGTTGAATAAATTTAGATAGTTGAGTTTTAGTACAATCTAACAAAGCTTGCTCACACACAATCATGACTGGCACATTATTAGGAACAGGAAGCTCATTTATCCAATGATCATCGCATACAGAACCACAACGTAAATAATATCGTTCATTGGTATGAAAGAGCTTTTGGCGCCAAAGCAAATTTTCATTAATATCAAGTTCAAGCCAATGACAACGACCATTATCTAAACGATAAAAACGCGTATCTAGCCCTGCACCAACATTGACAACCCAGCCAGATGGATTTGATTTTAGAAATTTAGAAACTTGCTGATCACACTGAACCGTCAGTGTGGCATGAAGAAGCTGTTTTTGATCTATATCTCCAGAGAGACATTCAGCAGAAAGGTGACAGCGCTGACAAGCCGCTGCAGCAATAGGGTCATAAATGAGCCCATTGTCGATCATACTTTCACGGCTTCTTAACCAGAGAGGCTGCAATAAACGTGAAGGAATTTTATGGCCGAGGTTTGTCATTATCATCATCCTTTGAGAATAAGGTTAAATGATAATAACTATCATTACCACTTGTAAAGATCTATTTCAGCTAAACAAGCGATAATGACGATTATATGACATCAATCTAAATGGCTAGATTGTAACTACATCCAAGTTGTACTTCTGATCACGCCAACAGCAAGACCTTCAATACTTAAACTTTGAGAGGTTAAATCAACTTCAATTGGTGAAAACTCTTCATTTTCAGCATGAAGAAATACCATTGAGCCTTTACGCTCTAAACGTTTTACCGTTACATCATCATCAACACGAGCAACAACCACTTGGCCATCACGAACGTCTTGAGTTTTATGAACCGCAAGTAAATCACCATCCATAATGCCGATGTCTTTCATGCTTTCGCCATTCACGCGTAATAAGAAATCCGCTTGTGGCTTAAACATTCCAGGATCAACTTTATAGTGGCTCTCAACATGCTCTTGAGCAAGAATAGGCTCTCCAGCCGCTACCTGACCAATTAACGGAACACCTAGTTCTTCATCATGATGATCAGCATCTTGTAATAGAATACGTATCCCACGAGATGCGCCAGGAATAATTTCTATCACCTGTTTACGTGCTAATGCCTTTAAGTGCTCTTCCGCCGCATTCGCAGAACGAAATCCCAACTCACGAGCAATTTCTGCACGTGTTGGTGGCATGCCAGTATCATCAATTTTTGCTTTGATAAGATCAAAGACTTCTTGCTGTCTTGCCGTTAGCGGCTTCATAAATCACCTGTCTGTTTATACAGTTCACTGTGAGTATATACAGCTGTGCTATGCTTTGAAAGACCTATTGATTAAAAATAAGACAAAATCGCTTACTTTTCTGTCATATGACTCATACAATTGCGGATATTCTGTTCATCCCTATTAAAAGGTTTGACCAGTTCTGCTATTCTTGCCTGAAATTGTAAGCATCTATTATACGGCCGACTGCTCGGTACATAACTAAGGCGTTATTGTCATTATGTCTACAGGACACACTATTTATCATTCTTTACTAAAGTTACCACTATCGGTAATGGTGAAGAGTAGCTCGATTCCATCGAATCCTATTGAAGATTTAAAAATTGATCTTGAGCGCCCAATTATTTACGCACTACCATTTCGTTCACATGTGGATTTACTTACACTACAAAAAAGTGCTCTAGAACTTGGTTTACCTGACCCTCTATCTCCTATCGAGATTGAAGGCGTTAAATACCCACGCTATGTATTTACTTCTATCGGACCAAAAATGTTCGATACTGATGACGATCTTCCACAAGAGTCACTCGATTTATTTAAGATTGTATTAAAACACCATGCTGATAATCCAGACGCTGATTTCCAACTGATCCCTACCTCTATTTTATGGGGAAGAAAGCCAGGTAAAGAAGGAACAAGTAAGCCTCACTTAATGCCACTTAACGGACCTCAAAAATTTGTCACGTTAATAAAAGCAGGACGAGACTCAACCGTTCGTATTAGCCCAGTAGTATCTTTACGTTATATGGCTGATAACCACGGCTCTGATGAAGCCATTGCGCATAAACTAGCGCGTGTTGCAAAAATACACTTTTCTCGCCAAAAATTAGCGGCATCAGGTCCTAACCTACCTAATCGCCAAGCGCTATTTAATCGCTTATTAAAATCACAAGCGATTGAGAAAGTCATTTTAGAAGAAGCAAAAAGTCGAAATGTCGATGTAGAGAAAGTGCGTAAAGAAGCCATGGGTATCATGGAAGAAATCGCTACCAACTTCTCTTATTCTCTAATTAAAAATGGTAACCGTATTTTAAAATGGTTATGGAACCGTTTATATCAGGGATTAAACATCAATAACGCTTCTACTGTGCGTAAATTAGCACAAGAGGGTCATGAGATTGTTTATGTTCCTTGTCATCGTAGCCACATGGATTACCTACTCCTTTCTTATGTTTTGTATCATGAAGGTTTAGTTCCACCGCATATTGCTGCAGGCATTAATTTAAACTTCTTCCCTGCGGGTCCTATTTTCCGTCGCGGTGGTGCTTTCTTTATTCGTCGTAGCTTTAAAGGTAATCGCCTGTACTCAACCATCTTCCGTGAATATTTAGCTGAGCTTTTTGCAAAAGGATACTCAGTTGAATACTTCAGTGAAGGCGGACGTTCTCGTACCGGTCGTTTACTACAAGCGAAAACAGGTATGTTAGCAATGACGGTACAAGCAATGCTGCGTGGCTTAAACCGCCCAGTTACTTTAGTGCCTGTTTATATTGGTTATGAACACGTAATGGAAGTAACCACTTACGCAAAAGAACTACGTGGTAAGCGTAAAGAAAAAGAAAATGCAGGTCAGGTATTACGTACACTACGCAAACTACGTAATTTCGGACAAGGTTACGTTAACTTTGGTGAGCCTATCTCATTAAACCATTACTTAAATGAGCATGCGCCAAACTGGTCAGAATCAATCAACCCGATTGAACCACAAAAACCAGAATGGATGACACCTGTCGTAAACGGCATCGCTAATAAGATGATGACACATATTAATGACGCAGCTGCTGCTAACGCATTAACATTATGTGCAACCGCTTTACTTGCTGCAAACCAACGAGCACTAAGTAAAGAAGACTTAACTGAACAATTAGATTGTTACCTGCAAATTCTGCGTAATGTTCCATACTCAGCAACGGCAACAGTTCCAAGTGAAGATGCTGACGCCTTACTAGAACATGCCATTAAGCTAGATAAATTTGTTATTGAAAAAGATACGCTAGGTGAGATTGTTTCACTAGATCGCAATCAGTCACTACTGATGACTTACTATCGAAATAACATTATTCATCTATTTGCACTACCATCATTAATTGCAAAACTCGTCGTTCACCATGACACAATTACCGTAGAGCAAATTCAGGAACAGATAAAATTAATTTATCCTTTCCTAAAAGCGGAGTTGTTCTTACATTATAAAGAAGATGAATTAGCTTCTATTGTAAATAATCATATTGATGAATTAGTGCAACAAAATCTGATTTTACGTGATGGCGATACGCTGCAACTGTGTAATGCGAACATTCGTAAGTTACATTTACTTGCTCATACTATTTCAGAAACTCTGCAACGCTATGCAATCGCACTAACGCATCTTCAAGCATCTCCAGATTTGGGTAAAGATGAACTAGAAGAGCAAAGCCAAATCATGGCTCAGCGTTTAAGTCGTCTACATGGTATCAATGCACCTGAGTTCTTTGATAAAGGCGTATTCTGTATTCTGTTTAATACTCTAAAAACAGAAGGATACCTTGATGAAGATGGTGCAGCAGTGTTAAGTAAAGTTGAGCCATTATCACAAGATATCGCGCACCTTCTTACTCCTGAAATCAAACTAACGATTCATGCAGTAATGACAAAAGAAGACTAATTTAACGTCCTTTTCTTTAAATACAAAAAAGCCAGTATGAGATGACTCATACTGGCTTTTCTTTAAAAACAATATCTTAAATTAACACACTAGCACTGATAGCGATAAAAATTAGTCCACCAACATAGTTATTATTTAAAAACGCTTTAAAGCAAGCTTCTCTTTCACGTCCTTTTATTAACCATTGCTGATACACAAAAAATCCAGCAGCCGCTAATATCCCCCAGTAATACACACCTGAAAGTGCTAATTGAGAACCTAATACGATCAATAATGCCAATACTGATAACTGTAATAAACCGATAATGGTTTTATCATAACGTCCAAATAAAATGGCGGTTGATTTAATGCCAATCTTTACATCATCATCTCTGTCCACCATTGCATACTGTGTGTCGTAGGCAATCGTCCACAAAGCATTAATCACAAACAGTAACCATGCTTCAGGGGGAACTTGATTCGACTCTGCCGCATATGCCATTGGAATCGCCCAACTAAATGCTAGTCCAAGTACAAACTGAGGGAGATACGTCACTCGTTTCATAAAAGGATAAGCAATTGCAAGAACAATACCGATACCCGATAGCATAATCGTTAAGGTATTCATGGTTAGAACGAGAATAAAAGAACACACAACCAAAACAGCAAAAAGAGACAACGCTTCTTTTGAAGAAATAAGTCCAGAAGGTAATGGACGATTAGCCGTTCGTTTTACATGACCATCCACTTTACGGTCCGCAAAATCATTAATCACGCACCCTGCAGAGCGCATAAAAACGACACCTAATACAAATACAATAAGTACATGCCAATCAGGTAATCCATCGGCTGCTAAAAATAAAGCCCATAATGTTGGCCATAAAAGTAATAGAGAACCAATTGGACGATTCATTCGGGTCAATTGCCAAAACGCCTCTGCTTTTGACATATTCATGATTCCACTTCCTTTGAATAAATGGGTGCTTCTGGTAAAAATAACTCTGCAACTAACATAGGTTTATTATTCATCCATAATCGAGAACGACGAGCAAACAACTCTCCTCTTTCTGTCATTATTTTTCCTACTTGTAATTTATCTCTATGTGCACTTTGAGCACTAAATACTGTAATACCTAGAGGTGTGTGACCTTGACGAGTTAAATCATGTGGTTGATCCTGCAATGATGATAATGGAATTAATGTTCTACCATAAACCCATGACTGCTGATCGCCTTTTAAGATAACTTTTCGACGCAAACACACTTCTCCGCTAAGAAGAGCTTTCTCTTCTACGGTTAATTTATTTGGGTTCACATGGGTATTATCCAATACCGATACCGATAACACATGGCAATGTTGCTCTAAACGACGTGATAGTGAATCTAATCCTAGCAACCAATAACGCTGCAGATCGTTACTACACTCAAATGTATCGGCCTCTTGCCACTGCACTCTTTTTAGTACAGAAGCACACCAAGAATTGATATCTGACATATTCTCTATAACATCTTTCACATATATTGCTTATATTGAAAGATTGTAGTTAATTTTTTCTCACAACTGCCGACTATTGTATCAAGTAATAAAATAAATTGACTGATGAATGGATTAGAAAATGACAAAGAAATCATTATTTGCAGGGTTACTGCTGATTATTAGCCAAATATTCTCCCCTGCGATCCACGCAGAAGAAGAAGTCGCTCCTCAAATGGGCTACTTTACACTGGCACCAGATTTAACAACGAACTTTGTAACAACAGGAAAAAAGCTAGGTTACATCCAAATTCGAGTAGATATTCTTGTTGCAGATAACCGAGATTTACCGCAATTAGAGCGTCATAATCCACAGATCCGAAACGCATTAGTTGAAGTGTTAGGACAACAACCAGAACAAAGAATTAAATCCCTTGCGGGTCGTGAAGAAATTAGAAAAGAGTGTTTAACTGCAATTAATGAACTGTTACTTGCAGAGACAGGAAAGACGTTAGCCGTTGATTTACTGTTTACCAAATACATCTACCAATAACCGTTTTTATACCAGATATTTTCATTTATCTGCGTCGATATAAAATGAGCGAGATAATCATTACCTCGCTCATTTTTTTAACTTAATGAAGATCTTTTAAAGCGACTATCAATACCTGCAATCACACATCCCGTAATTAAACCGGCTAAATGTGCAGTATTTGCAATCGCCATAAAAGGTTGTACATAACCAAGAACTAACCAAACAAGCATAAAACCGACTATTGGTTTAGAAACTGAAACGCCCCTCTCTGGCGCTAGCCAGCCAATAAACCAAGAGTAACCGAGTAATGCATACACCACACCAGATAGGCCACCAAAATTAGCCCCTTCTACCCAGAACTGACCTAAGCCAGAAAATAAGGCAGAAAATAAAAACAGCTGAACTAATTTAGTGCGACCTAATCGTAATTCAATATCCCCACCTAACTGCCACCACCACAATAAGTTAAAAATTATGTGTGTCGCAGAAAAGTGCAACAATACATGTGAGAACCAGCGCCATACTTCAACACTCTGTCCTTGATAGGCAGGAAAGTGTAGTGCTTGGAAAATCGAGTTATTCCAACCTAATTGCTGCAAAGCAAAAATCACAATACACACAAGCATAATCGATAACGTAAAGATCCCGGCTTTGGCTTTGATCATTTTGATGAGATTAGGCGAACCATATGCAAACTTTGCAGTTCGTGTATCCGCCATATCCCATGATGCTGATTGGTATTTAACATCATTAGGGTTACGTAAAAATGCCTGTAATTCTGACTCAACCTCCAGTAGGTAAGCATCATCAGAAACAACCCATAAAGCAAACTGTCCATCCCCTTCAGGCATCATTCTGATATCTATATGTCTCGATGCCATATAATCTATAAATGCCTGCCCTGCTCTAGGGTTTGATAATGCGATTAATCTTTGCATATACTTTTATTTCTCCACAGGTAATCCTGCTTTATGCCAACCTTCAAATCCACCATCAACACTATAGACCTCTTCATAGCCTTGATTCACTAAATATTGAGCAGCACCTTGGCTACTATGCCCGTGATAGCACATAACCAATACTGGTTGTTCAAAATCAACCTCATTCATTAACTCAACGATCGTGTCGTTCGTTAAATGAAATGCATTTTCTACATGCCCTCTAATGAAGGATTGTGGATCCCTAATATCTACCAATACAGCATTAAGATCTTGCTGCTTTAATTTTTCTTGAGCGTCTACTACTGATATATGTTGAAACTGATCCATTATGAGCCTTTCTCTCTATTTTTTATTTATTGTACTCTCGATTAACCACAAGAAAAACACAGAGTACGTAAGGGTTAAACAAAGTTATCCACATAGTTATTATCCACACATTTTTTTAGGCTATTTTTAGTTGTTTAATTTTTACCCACCTGTGGAGAAAGCTGTGAATTACGTTGATAAAGTAGTTTATGAAAAAGTGATCCACTATATGTAGTGAAGATCCTTTTTAAAGTGTGGATATAAATTCTGTTGCTAAGCTATCGTGTTATCTAGGTTTTACTAAATTTAATTAAGATCTGAACAGATAACTCCCTACTTATGCACAAGATATTTTTATTATAATCTGTCCAATTAATCAAACTCTTGATCATACCAATACGGTTAGATTAGATATTCCACTCAATTACTGACGTTACTATTACAGTCAGGTATAAAAAAAGGCTGAACTCTTTCAAGTTCAGCCTTTTTTAAAATTCTTCTTATTATTAAAGAACGTCGCCAACGGCATCCTTCAATTTTTTCATCGCATTCTTCTCAAGTTGACGAATTCGCTCCGCCGATACTTGATAAGTATCTGCTAACTCTTGCAGTGTTGCTTTCTCATCAGCTAACCAACGAGATTGGACAATGTGCTGACTACGCTCATCTAGCGTCGCAATCGCGTTTGCTAAACGATTATTTGTATAATCTTCCCAGTTATCTTCTTCTAAAGAGTAAGCAACATCAGATTGCTTGTCTTCTAGGTAGTAAACTGGTGCAGTAAACGCCATATCACGATCATCATCTTCAGCAGGAGCTTCAAACGTTGAGTCTTGAGCAGCAAGTCGTGCTTCCATCTCTCTAACTTCAGACGGTGCAACACCAAGATCTTTTGCAACGGCTTCAACTTCACCGTTATTAAACCAACCTAAACGTTTTTTATTCTTTCTTAAATTAAAAAACAATTTACGTTGTGCTTTGGTCGTTGCTACCTTCACAATACGCCAGTTTCTCAATACGTATTCATGAATTTCAGCTTTAATCCAGTGCACAGCAAAAGACACCAAACGCACACCCACTTCTGGGTTAAAACGTTTTACAGCTTTCATTAAGCCTACGTTACCTTCTTGAATAAGATCAGCTAAAGGTAGACCGTAACCTGAATAACCACGGGCAACATGTACGACGAAACGAAGATGAGATAGGATCAGCTCTTTCGCTGCCTCTATTTCTTCTTTGTAGTGTAAACGCTCCGCTAGCTCACGCTCCTCTGCCACAGTTAACATTGGGTAACTATTAACAGATCGTAGATAGCTATCGATACTATCTTGTGAAACGACAGCCATTGAATACATTTCTTTCGACATTCAAATCCCCATTTATATCTTGGTATTACTTAACTTAACCTTGCAATAATGTACTTAAAGTAAACAGACTGCAAGTGAAAGGCGGAAAATTATCCACACTTTATTGACTAATTTCTGTTAAGTAAGTTCAGTTTTTAACAAAACAAAAACAAAAAAGCCGCTAATTCAATCAATTAGCGGCTTAAGATCTTATTTAAAATAAGGATCGTTTTGTTTTATACCGGTTCAATTTCTTTTAAATGACGCAATACTGAAATTCGAGCCGCTAGTAAACCTAAAAATGACGATAACATAAGCAATAGTAAACTCTCATCCCACGTTAAACCAACTAAACGGAAGATACTATCGTAAAGTACAGCCACATTATCTACCGCTCCATTTAGAGTAACCGTAATAATTGCAGTTAATAGCCAAGCAACAAAACCACCTAATAGACCAAACCACATACCCGTGTACAAATAAGGGCGTAGGATAAAAGTATTTGTTGCACCAACTAATTTCATTACCTGAATTTCATCTTTTTGCTCTAATACATTAAAACGTAATGTATTACCTACAATCAAAAAGACAGCAACAAACATTAGAATAGCCAATGTCGTTGCAACTACGATAGCTACATGTTTAATGGCATCCAATCGAGCTAACCAATCATCATCCAAACGAACTTCATTTACATAAGATTGCTGCTTCAAACGATTAACGAGCTGGTTTACTTGTTCTGTACCTTGCCACTCAGTTTTTGGTGAAACAATTAACACTGCGGGTAACGGATTGCTATCTAATAGTGTTAGTGCTTGCTCAAATCCTGAATGCTCACTCAGCTCTTTTAAACCTTCTTGTGGAGAGATGTATTGAACCGCTTCAATCTCTTTCCAGCGTTCTAGCTCACTCTTTAAAGTTTGAACTTTGGTTTCTGCAACATCTTGTTGTAAGTACAAACTGACTTGCGAAGGCGCTTGCCATTTTGAAGCGACAATCGTTAAATTTTTACCAATTAAGTACATACTTGAAGGTAGGGTTAATGACATAGCAATCACCGCTAATGTCAGCATATTACCTAAAGGACGACGTAACAGTTCTTGAAAAGAAAGCTTGGCTTGTTTTTTATGAGTAGCCCAGAAACCGTCATTTGATGCACCTTGAGTATTTTTAGGTTTACGCTTAGCCATGATCAGCAACCTCGCGTAAACACCCTTGGTGTAAATCAAAACGACGGTACTTATTACCACCAATTAATGATAAATCATGAGAAGCCATTAATACGCTTACTCCCACACGATTAAATTCAGCAAAAAGATTAAACACCTGACGAGATAACTGTGGATCTAAGTTACCTGTTGGTTCATCAGCCAATAACAACATAGGTTTATTTACAACCGCACGAGCAATACCCACACGTTGCTGTTCACCACCAGACAATTGCATAGGGTAACTTTTTGCTTTATCTAATAACCCAGTTTTATCTAATGCTGCCGAGACTCGGCGCTTAATATCATTTTCTCGTACTGATTCAACACGCATTGGTAATGCAACATTATCGAAAACAGTACGATTCATCAGTAATTTATGATCTTGAAAAACGATACCGATATTACGACGTAAAAATGGAATATCTTGATTCGAAATTTTTGTAATATCATGACCATTAAATAAGATCTTGCCATCACTTGGACGTTCTATTGCACAGATCAGTTTCAACAACGTACTTTTACCAGCCCCTGAATGACCACTCAAAAAAGCCATTTCACCTCTATTTAAATGAAAATTTACTTTTTGTAATGCTGGACGACCACCTCGATAGGCTTTCGACACTTGCTGAAATCGAATCACGCGCTATTCCTCACGACTAAATAATGCTTCAATAAAATCTTGCGCCACAAATGGACGTAAATCATCAATGCCTTCACCGACACCGATAAAACGGATTGGAATTTGGAATTGATCCGCAATAGAGAAAATAACACCACCTTTTGCTGTACCGTCCAATTTCGTTAATGTAATTCCAGTTACTGGAGCAACATCACTGAACAATTTAGCTTGGCTAATGGCATTTTGACCCGTACCCGCATCTAACGTTAACATGATCTCATGCGGTGCTGATGGGTCAATTTTCTTCATTACACGAACAATTTTACGCAATTCCTCCATTAAGTTACTCTTATTTTGGAGACGACCGGCAGTATCAGCAATAACAACATCAACTTTACGTGCTCGTGCAGCTTCAATCGCATCATAAATAACAGACGCACTATCAGCTCCAGTATGTTGAGCAATAACAGGAACATCATTGCGCTGACCCCAAACCTGAAGTTGCTCTACTGCAGCCGCTCGGAACGTATCGCCCGCAGCCAGCATGACTGATTTACCTTCATTTTGGAATTGTTTCGCTAACTTACCAATGGTTGTTGTTTTACCCACACCATTTACACCAACCATTAAAATAACGTGTGGCATATTTTTTTCGTCAATTTCTAATGGTTGTTCAACTTTCGCTAAGATTTCAGCCATTTCTTCTTTTAGTAAACCATATAATGCTTCACCATCTTTAAGATCTTGCTTACTCGCTTTTTCAGTTAGACTATCAATAATTCTAACTGTCGTGTCCATTCCAACATCGGTAATTAATAACTGTTCTTCAAGCTCTTCAAACAGTTCATCATCAATTTTTTTACCGCTAAATAAACCAAAGAATCCTGCACCAATATTCTCTTTTGTGCGCTGTAAACTACGCTTTAAGCGAGCAAAGAAACTTTCTGTTGGTTTTTCTTGAACTTCTTCCACTTTAATTACAGGCTCAGCCTCTAATTCCGCTTCAGGTTCTTTCTCAGTAACAACTTCTTCCGCTTCTGTCGCTTCTTCAGCTTGTACCGTTACTTTCTCACTTTCTTTAGGCTGTTCAAGCTCTGCATCTTCCACTACACTCTCTACGGCACTATCATCTTTAGATGGAGCCTGAGAAAGCGTTTCTGCATTTTCTTCTACTGATTGTTGTTCTACTGCTGGTTGTTCGGCTTTTTCTTCATCACCAAAACCTAACCAAGACAATAATCCGCGTTTCTTTTTGCCTGTCATTGGGAAATCCTAGAATTAAATTGGTACAATTTTCTCGTATACTATCACTTTCTGAGCGGTCAAAAAATCTATGGTTAAACGTAAACAACACTCACCTCGCACTTCTGGCACAAATGGTCGCTCAGGAAGCATTCGTATTATCAGTGGGCGCTGGCGCGGACGCAAACTCCCTGTACATGATGCAGAAGGATTACGACCAACCACGGACCGTGTAAAAGAGACTGTTTTTAACTGGTTAGCACCTGATATTCCTCGAGCTCGTTGTTTAGATCTTTTTTCTGGTAGCGGCGGTTTAGGTTTTGAAGCCGCTTCTCGAGGTGCTGAACACGTCGTAATGCTTGAATTAAATAAACAAGCTCATGCACAACTTAAACAAAATGCAGAGAGTTTAAAAGCAGATAATATCGAAATTCATCATACCGATGCATTGACGTTTTTAAATCAAGCAGCAACTCCATTTGATGTTGTCTTTATTGATCCTCCATTTAGAAAAGATTTATTAGAAGAAACCTTAACAAAATTAGAAAATAATGGATGGTTAGCGGCAAACGCTATGATATACATTGAAGCAGAAAAAGAATTAAGCTCATTGCCTGTTCCTGCCCATTGGCATCTAAGCAAAGACAAAACGGCAGGACAAGTAACCTTCAAATTATATGAAAGAGAGGAATAGATGAAAGGATTGATCATTCTTGCTAAAGCTGCCATTGCCTTTGTATGGTTTATTTTAATTTTAAATTTCTTTATGCCATTTCCAGGTAAAGCCGCCATTGCCCTTTACATCATGACTGCATTCTTATTTATGATGCATGGTTTACAGATGCTTATCTTTATTGGTGCTTTTGGCGATAAAATATCAATGAGTCGTTGGGAAAAATGGTCAATACTCATCTTTGGTGTATTTGCTTTATTGGACATCAGAAAAAAACACATGATGTAAAATAACCGCTACAAATAAAGTATTTTAAAAGGAGCACCTAGCTCCTTTTTTTATACTACGACTCCACCTCTTCAACTCATTTTTAATGGGTATCTATGCTACCATTGCCGATATTCTTCTGAACTTTAATCTTGGTACACATTTATGGATACGCTTTCTGCCGCTGTCATGCTTTTTCTTATAATGGATCCTATGGGTAACTTACCTGTATTTACAGCCATTCTTAAACACGTAGAAAAAAAGCGTAGACGTATAATTTTAATCAGAGAGCTACTTATTGCCTTGGCAATAATGATGGCATTCCTGTTTATGGGAGAGCAAATCCTGAATTTCTTAAGCCTTAAAAAAGAAGCGGTATCTATTTCTGGTGCCATTATCTTATTCTTAATTGGCTTAAAAATGATTTTCCCACCAGAGGGGGGATTAGGTGCAAGTTTAGGTGCTGGTGATGAACCTTTAATTGTACCACTTGCTATCCCTATGATTGCTGGTCCTTCTATTCTCGCTACATTATTACTTTTAGCTCACCAAGAGCCAGATCGCATGCTTGATTGGAGCCTTGCTTTATTAGGAGCTTGGTCAGCAACAACCGTTATTTTAATGTTTTCTGAAATATTCCAACGCGTGGTTGGTGAGAAAGGGTTAGCAGCAATAGAACGCTTAATGGGTATGCTATTACTTATGATATCGGTACAAATGTTCTTAGATGGCATCATGAGCTACTTCAGCCATATTTAATCTAAACCATCTCTTTCAAATGAAAAGGTCGCTATATGCGACCTTTTTATTTACGCTAATATAATTAATGATGACACATGCGCTCAGGGTTTGCTGTAAGCCCTTCTTCCGTTGCGACAACCTTCTTTTTAGATAGTAAAAAATCAAGCAACTCAGCCAACGTTAAATCTTGTTGGCTACAAGTATGAAAACAAACCTCAGAACCAAATTCACTCTCTATTTTTTCTTCCAATTGAGCGCGTGGTAGCGGCTCTTTAGAATCAATAAGAATATTTAAAACAACATGACCATGGATATCTTGTTTCATTTCACTTTCTCATCATTTATTAAAGACCGTCTTAGGATACCAGATAACAACTGTGAACTTTATGCTTTCTATTTTTATCGATAAATAGCGCATAGAAAGCAATAGTAAGCCAAAACAACTAAAAGCATAATCCACATTAAAAAAGACCATTTTATCGACAAGATGAAAAACATAAAAATAGAAGATAAAACACAACAAATACAACCACTTAAGCAGTATATATATTAATTTTTCATATATATCAAAGTAACTTATAACCAGTTCAATATGATTTTTTATTAGAAAAATGCGCTCTTTAGAATCTAATGATATAAAAGTCACTTAAAAGCCGATCATATTAAAGCAATAAAAAAGGCAAAATTGAAAGTAGAGCAAGATATCGCACCTAAACTCTAAAATCACAACTAAAATAGATGCTCAATAAACAAACCACAAAAAAACCAATTAAAAACATTAAAATCAACAACTTAAATCAAGTTAACATGATTTAAACACAAAAAACCACAATAACAACAGACAAAAACATACCTTAACCAAGGAGGTAACGGGTACTATTGTCATAGAAAAGTTATTTTTTTAAGCTTTAGAGCAATCAGTGCTTGATCAATAACCAAAAACGGTGTTATTCTATTTGTCAAGCAATGATAGATGACATTAGAGGAGCATAGTAATGATTACTTCATCGCAAAAACAAGGACTTATGATGATCGCAGTAGTTGTTGGACTAATGACTCTGCCAATGATGTACTAATCTACATTCAAATAAGTTCATATAAAAAAACGGACGCAAATGCGTCCGTTTTTTTATGCCTAAAATATAGAAATTAAAATAAATGCTTAATATTTTCCCAGTGAATCATATAGATAGCTAAAGAAATCAAAGTAGCAATCAATACAATCCCTCCCACTAATTTCCATAAAAATCGACTGGCTCTTGGGGTCAAAATATCATTCATTTCTTTACACGTAGCTTTGAAAGCGGATTTATCTTCTAACTTATATCCTTCTTCGTGCACGACTTTGTTTCGCATAGTTGCAATAAAGCGTAATTTCTTAATCACTTCATGAGGAAGACGCTCCTCACAACTACTAATAAGCTGATGAAGTCCTTTTCCTTCTGCGTGATAATGTGTCTTTAATAAAGATTCAATTTTACGACTTTGCTTCACAACAAGATCAATATCAGACATATCACTCTCCTAATCTTTAACTCTGAAATCTCTTTCTACTTTATACCATGCAAATGCGAGTTTCTCTTTCTGATCCTTCAGATTATTATCTTTAGTACACAGTAAAATAATAGGGGATAATTTTAAGATAATGTTCGAGCTAGATCTCAGTTCGTCTCTTGATTTCTACTTCTAAAGAAAAGATACATAAAATAACTAGAAAACCCGCACAAACTCGATAAATACTCCTTATCTATCTTTCTATAAAGAGTAGAATAATGATGAACTTATGTATTTACTTGCACGTTTAAGGAAAATCATGCCTGTTACTTATATTATTTTGTTACTTATCTTTATTCTTGCTGCAGCTTTTTTATTTAAACGCTTCCAAAGCAAATATATCTTGGGAGAAAACGCACCTGAGATGACAGCCGAAGTAACTATTTTAGATAAGCAAATAGTTGAAATCCCAGACACTCAACCCGGAGAAGAAGATCAGGAATTTTGGATTTATGTGCAAAAAGGACGATTTGGACCAAAACGAGAATTTGAAGTCGGCGTCCATTATTTTCATGCTCTAAATCCAGGAGATAAAGGTATAATGACTTATCAAGGGCGTAAATTTCATCACTTTGCCTTAAAGCGAGATTAAAGAAATACTAGGGAACCACTTATGACCAATACCATGCTTTCTGCCATTCCATTAACCTCTCTTGCTGGTGTGGGAGCAAAAGTCGCAGAAAAGCTCGAAAAAATAGGATTGGTCTCCATTCAAGATTTACTTTTCCACCTTCCATTACGCTACGAAGATCGAACACGTGTATACCCGATGGCACGTGTTCACTCTGGCTTATTTGCCGCAGTACAAGGCAAAGTCATGTCTTGTGATATGCAATTTGGCAAAAGAAAAATGCTACTGGTAAAGATCAGTGATGGAAACGGCACCATAACCCTACGCTTTTTTAATTTTAATGCTGGCATGAAAAACAGCTTTAGTGAAGGCAAGTTAGTTCATGCTTATGGAGAGATTAAACGTGGAGGCAGTGGTTTAGAAATTGTTCATCCCGAATATCAATTTCATGTGCCATCCAAGCCACTTGAAATTGAAGCAAGCTTAACGCCCGTCTATCCAACAACGGATGGATTACGTCAAAATACATTACGTAGTTTAACTGACCAAGCCTTAGAGTTATTAGATAAAGCAGCAGTTACTGAGCTTTTACCACAAGGTTTATACAATAACCAAATCACCCTTAATCAAGCGCTTCATATTATTCATCGTCCAGATCCATCAATAAACCTTGATGCATTTGATGAAGGTAAACATCCTGCTCAACAGCGCCTAATTATGGAAGAGTTGTTGGCTCAAAATTTATCTATGTTGTCTGTTCGCAGTAAAGGACAACAAGAAGATGCGTTACCACTAGCAACACTAACTAATTTAAAGCAAAAACTATTAGCACAACTTCCTTTTACTCCAACGAACGCTCAACAACGTGTTGTCGCTGAAATCGAACAAGATTTAGCAAAACCTCATCCAATGATGCGCTTAGTACAAGGTGATGTAGGTTCAGGTAAAACCTTAGTTGCAGCATTAGCAGCGGTACAGGCTATCGAACACGGTTATCAAGTTGCTTTAATGGCTCCGACGGAATTACTCGCAGAACAACACGCCGCTAACTTTGCACATTGGTTTGAATCGATGGGAATTACTGTTGGTTGGCTTGCAGGAAAACTAACAGGTAAAGCGAAAGAAAAAGAATTAGAGCGCATAGCCAGTGGCGAAGCGAAAATGATAGTGGGTACTCACGCACTGTTTCAGCAAAATGTGGCGTTTCATCATCTTGCTCTGGTTATTATTGATGAACAACATCGTTTTGGTGTTGATCAACGCTTAGAACTGCGTGAAAAAGGCCAAAAAAATGGAGCCTATCCACATCAATTAATCATGACTGCTACGCCCATACCAAGAACGCTAGCCATGACGGCTTATGCTGACTTAGAAACCTCTGTTATTGATGAGCTTCCTCCGGGTAGAACACCGATTCAAACGATAGCCGTTCCAGATACACGTCGTGATGAGATAGTAAACAAAGTTCGTAGTGCATGTATGAACGATGGTAGACAAGCCTACTGGGTTTGTACTCTTATTGATGATTCCGAAGTATTAGAAGCCCAAGCCGCTTCAGACACCGCAGAAGCGTTACGATTACAACTACCCGAACTAAAAATTGGTTTAGTGCACGGCAGAATGAAGCCAAAAGAAAAACAGCAAATCATGCAGGAGTTTAAAGAAGGAAATCTGCATTTGTTAGTGGCTACTACGGTTATCGAAGTGGGGGTAGATGTGCCTAACTCAAGTTTGATGATCATTGAGAACCCTGAACGTTTAGGGTTAGCACAGCTACACCAATTACGTGGGCGTGTAGGTCGAGGCTCTGTTGCAAGTCATTGTGTACTCTTATATCACTCGCCATTATCAAAGACCGCACAAAAACGCTTAAGTGTTTTACGAGAGAGTAATGATGGCTTTGTGATTGCCCAACGTGATTTAGAAATTCGAGGACCAGGTGAATTACTTGGAACCAAACAAACAGGTTTGGCTGACTTTAAAATTGCTGATTTAGTTCGAGACCAACACCTAATACCAGAAGTACAACGCATTGCTCGTCACCTACATGATAACTACCCAAAAAATGCGAAAGCCATTATTTTACGTTGGTTAGGGGAACGAGACATTTACTCGAATGCTTAAATAATTTCCTCCTCATAAATAGCAGATACAAAAAAGGTGAGTAACTACTCACCTTTTCTTTATTGCGATTAAACTAGCAATTAGTAGTAAGAGTGCTCACCACGATCATGCTCAGTTAAATCTTTAACTGCTGTTAATTCGCCTTCGAATTGAACCAATAGTTCTTTTTCGATGCCTTCTTTTAGTGTCACATCAACCATTGAACAACCATTACAACCACCACCGAACTGAACGATAGCAACACCTTCATCGTTAATTTCCATCAGGCTAACATGGCCACCGTGACCAGCTAATTGTGGGTTAACTTGAGTTTGAATTGCGTATTCAACACGTTCAAATAATGGTGCATCATCGGCTACTTTACGCATTTTCGCATTAGGTGCTTTAAGAGTAAGCTGAGAACCCATCTTGTCAGTAACATAATCAATGTCAGCATCTTCAAGGAATGGCAGGCTTAACTCATCAACGTATGCTGATAATTTTTCAAACTTCAGCTCAGTATCATTCGCTTCTACTGCTTCTGGTGGACAGTAAGATACGCCACACTCTGCGTTTTGAGTACCCGGGTTAACCACGAATACACGGATGTTTGTCCCTTCTGGCTGCTGTGCTAGAAGTTTTGCAAAATGCTCTTGGGCACTTTCAGTAATATTGATTGAAGACACAAGTAATACCTGACTAATTTAGTATGATTAAGGATTGTACTCTGAAAAGAAATAATTTTCGAGTAGCGTAGTCAAATTATAGCAATCTTAATAATCAATTTATCAAGATTTGGTCTAATTATTTACATGTAAGAATGTTATTCCACGGTAAGTTTTCGTCACCGAGAACAATAAAATTCGGATTTTCTAACGACTCTCGCTCATTATAAGAAAGCGGTTCAAGCTCTGTAGATAAGATACGACCTCCCGCCTCTTGAACAATACACTGCGTTGCTGCAGTATCCCATTCGCCAGTTGGGCCTAATCGTAAATAACAATCCACAGCACCTTCTGCAACCAAACAGGCTTTAAGCGCAGCTGATCCCAATGGAACCAAATCGTAATTCCAATCAGAGCTCATACAACGTGTTATGTTATTGATATCTTGACGTCGACTGATCGCTATCGCAATTGGCTGTTTTTCATCTTCATGCTTTAACGTGCTAATACGAACACTTTCATCCATATCAGGAATTTTCCACGCTCCTTTCCCTTCATAAGCGTAGTACGTCACACCAGAAACAGGGCCATACACAACCCCCATTACTGGGCGATTATTTTCAACTAAAGCAATAATCGTAGCAAAATCACCACTACGAGCGATGAACTCTTGCGTACCATCAAGAGGGTCAACGAGCCAATAACGCTCCCATTGAGCACGTTGTTCTAGGGATATTCCTGCATCTTCTTCAGAAAGAATTGGAATATCTGGTGTTAGCTGAGAAAGTTTTTCGATAATTAATTTATGAGCGGCAAGATCAGCGCTGGTCACTGGAGTTTCATCTGATTTAATGAACTCTTCGAAGTCTCCTTTCTCGTAAATATCGAGAATAAGTTGACCCGATGCACGTGCAATATTGATCACTTCAGGGATAAGATGAGAAAGTGTAGAATCCATCAATATTACTCCTTAGCTAAAAACTGTTGAGCAAGTAATAATGCGGTAATGCTTCTTGCCTCTGAAAAATCAAGATGATGCAATAACTCAGATGCTTGAGCTAAAGGCCACCTAACTACATCTAAAGGCTCAGGCTCATCACCTTCTAATCGCTCTGGATATAAATCTTGAGCCAGAATTAATGTCATTTTGCTTGAGAAATAAGAAGGGGCTAATACAATTTCTTTCAATGGTGTGAGTACTTTTGCACCAAAACCAATCTCTTCTTTTAGTTCTCGATTTGCCGCTTCTAACGGTATCTCTCCAGGATCAATCAATCCTTTTGGAAAACCAAGCTCGTAACTTTCGGTTCCGACAGCGTATTCACGAACCAAAAGTAAATCACCCTGCTCTGTTACAGGCACCATCATGACGGCATGACGACCGCTTGGTTTCATTCGTTCATAGGTACGTTCTACACCATTAGAAAAGCGCAAATCAACCGATTCAATACAGAATAAGTTGGATTTGGCTTCAACGCGTGTATCCAAAATCGTTGGCAACTGTTTTTTAGCCATCGTTTTTCCTTTATAGACGTCCTGAGTATGTCACTCTATATTGCCCTTTTGCATCCGGCTTGCCTACCCATTTTAGCTGACTTCTTAAACTTGAAGGGAAATTCGCTTCGGGTTTAAACCAACCACTTACTTGATAAGAGCGATTTGGATTAAGGGTAACATCAAATTGGCTCGCGACATCTTTTGATGATTGTTTGCTCACGACACTAATTTTACTGTCATTACAAGTTACATCAGCAATCACTGTTTCAGGGTCAATATTACCTAATGGCGAAACGACCTTACCACCAGACCACACCACTTCACCGATAGCTTGTTTACACCAAGGCTGACCTTGTTGGTAAGATTTAACACTGATCTCTGCTTGACCTTGTAATGAGATAGGAACCGCCATCGGCAAGTGTTTCATTGCATTTGCTATCGGGAAAGAAAGCACTAAATTCTCAGCATAAGCACCCATAGATACGCTATAACCAACCGTACCTTTTCCTCTTAAATCTAATTCACTACCGCGACCAAAACGCACCGAAAAAACAGCATGGCCTTTAAATATAGCTAATGGGTCTATTTCCCATTGAACTTGACCATAATTCATTAGTTGCCATGATAATGAATCAACCTGTCCTTTCCATGGTGTTCCTGAAAGCCCAGTTAACTCTAATCCTCTTACTTTAGGGGCTTGCTCTACAACCCACTGGATTGGAATATGCAATAACGCACTAAAAGTAAAAAAAGTAGAAAATACGGTAGCGATTAATAACTTAAACTTCATGATGCCTCTCGAGTTAATTGAAGACGGTTCACTTCAACCACGCCTTCCACATCAGTTTTATTTAAATCTAAAAATTGTACATTTATTCCTTGAGAATCGCGTAAAAATGCCAACCAATTAACCAAAGAATTAAAAGGCAATGGTTTTACCCACACTTGCATTTGTTCGCCACGGGGCTGCATACGAATCAACTCAATTTTAAATTGACGAGTACTGCTTGGTATCACCTGATTCATTGGACGAATTGCAGATTGTGAGCTAGAAGATGCCCCACCTCTTAATGTAATGATCGTATCGGCTTTTTTCTGAACCCACGCTAATAAATTACGTTCATTATTAATTCTATTTTGAGCAAGTTCTGCACGGTCATTTAATGGTTTGATCCCCCCCCAGTAAATAACCGCGATCAACAGTGCTACACCACCGCCAGCAACCAATATACGCTCACGTGGAGAGATACTTTGCCACCATGCCATAAATGCTTTCATTATTGTCTCCTAATGATAATGGCACCAAAGACTTGGCCGTCATTCTTATTCAATTGACCTTGCTCTACTTCAAATTTAGTTCCTAGCTCTGAAGTCAACTTCTCAAAATATGGGAAATCAGAAGCACTGGCTTGAAGTCGAATTTCATTACGCTTGCCATCAAATTTTAGGCTTTGTAATTTAACTTGAGGAACCTTTGATAAATAAGGTGATATTTCTGCCATCCAAGCTAACAAATCATGTCCGCCAGCACCACCTTGTAAACGAGCTTCTTCATTTTTCATCTGAGATTTTAGATAGCTCGCCGTTGGTATTTTTCGCTTATTAGGAAAAATATCTCGAAAGATACGTTCGCTTTCCGCATGCAAAGCCAAACTATGTTGTTCTAATTTTTGTACTTCAGAAACGTGTTGAGCAACAAAAGCAACCATAACGAGACCAAGAGACAAAATTACTTTTTGCCATACTCGCCAATGCTTTCTCCATGAAGATTGTGGACGATATGGACCATTTAGCACGTTTACTTTTGAAGACAACAATCCTTCAGCTAATAATTGCATCACTAACTCAGGGGATTCAAGGCTGACCTTAGTCCCTGCGACTTCCATCTCACATTCAGAATAGCTATGAAGAATAAAAGGCATTGGTGATAATTCAGCGTCTTCATCGGTTTCTGAATCTTCATATTTGGTTTCAGCACGATCAACGATACCCGTCAATAACATGGATACCCATTCAGATTCAGCGACTGCACCTTGGTATTCATGATGACGAATAAGCCATTGCTGATCCAACTGAACCATACTCGCACCATCATCATGAAATGGTAAAGCCAATACATCGGGCATAAACCGTTTGGTTTGGATCCCTGCATCGCTCAATTGCTCTAACCACATGGCCATTTTGCTGTGTTCAACAATCGCTACTTGAGCGAGCTTGCTGTCTTTTTTCAAAATAACCATATGAAGATCATCAACATCTTGTGCTAAATCATCTTCAATAATAAACGGTAACATCGATGAAAACTGACGAGTTGCCCCTTCAGGTATCGCAACTTCACGCAATAACACGTCACTGCTTGGTAAAAGCACAGACACCATGCGTTGCTCACTGTATGACGACAACGAAGGTAATTCTTCAGACGAACCTAACTCACCTGAAGCAATCACTTCTTTATTTTCTGGAGACCAGACTATCCATTGAATGGGATCTGATGGTTGACTATTCAACCGTATTATCAGATGTTCGCTCACTCATTCCTCCATATTGGCGACGGATAACGTTCACCACTTTCTTATCACTGCTATGCAATAAAGAACGCACACGTACGCGCGAATCTTCTACTAATACTTGAGCATCTAACTCAAAAAACTGACTATCTACGGATAAATAATCTTTTGCTTGTTTACGAACTTTTTCTTCAACTCGGCTAATTGGTCCTTCAGCAAGAAAATCATCAACCGAGTCCCATCCATCAAATGGACGATCTTCTAATACACTTCTTGCGTCATCTTCACTTAAATTTGGGGAAAATAGCGCAACCAATATCTTGGCATTTTCTGGAGCTAAGGTATTTACATTTAAGTACCAATTACCACTTGGTATCGCACAAATTAGTGGAGATACTTTTTCAACAACTTCCGCTGTAACGCCATTAACGGCACGTAACTCACTGACATCTCCCATCCAACCGTTTGGAGCTAAATATGCAGGTTTAAACGATTGATAAGTACTGTCTTCAACGCCTGCCATTGAGCGCACAACGTCATCAGGATCTAGATATTCCCATGTGGAGTCAGCAATCACTTCAGCAAGATAATTATCTACCTCAACTGACTCTAATAAGTTCATCCATACACTCACCAAAAAAGGGCGTTTGGATGAATCATTACTGGCTTCAACACTGCTTAATGCGTTTAAGTTAAAGCAAGCTTGTTTGTCTTTTACACCACCATAAGCTTCACCATAATCAAGTGGATAAGTGGTTTCCTCGGTTGCCCACGCTTGGCTTAAATTAATTTTATTTCCATCTTTGTAGGCTTCTTCTATTCCGGTTTTTGCTAAGGCTTCAACACCAATAGAGTACCAATACGCTTGCTGATGATTTAACTGATTCTGAGCTCGATGAAATTGAAGAAATAATCGTTCTGACATTTGGGCTGCAATGGTGGTCATAATGGCTAAAAGCAGCAGTACCACGATCAATGCAACGCCTTTATTATTTTTAAAATGGGAAATCACGCCTACCTTTCTCATTAGCCACGATCCTCTTTTGAATCATCACTATTTTGATTCACGTTATTATCCAGCTTAAATCCCGGAGTAAGGTAAACACGCTCAACGTCACCATAATCTTTAAACGTGAGTATCATTTTAATGGCATTGGGTAATTGATTTTTCATTTCCCATTTTTTTAGCCACTTTTTACCGTCATAAAATTCAAATTTTAGCTCTTCGATACCGTCAATAAGCGGAGTAATTACCGCTTCCTGGCCAACAGGCGTATCTGGGTATCGCCACCATAATCGCTCTAATTTATTCTCAATAACTCGATAGCCAACTTTAGTAATTTCACCACGAGGAAAAGCTTGCTGTGGATTTTTCCAACCAAGGCGTACAAACAAAATGGCTTGGAATTCAGAATCAAGGAAATACTCTCCCGATTTCAATAAAGCTTCCGACGCTTTTTCACCACCAGTTCGAAATGGACGAGCGACAATTTGTCGAAAATCGTTATCAAGAAAAACCAAACTGCGTTGGAGCTGTTTAATGCGCTCACTTTTTTCTAATGATTGTTCATTACTGCGTTGCACTTGATTCACCACTTGATACGCGGCAAAACTCAAGGTCGCAAACACAGCAATAGCGACCATCACTTCAATCAGTGTGAAGCCTTTTGAAAAAGGATGAGAAGAATTACGGCGCAACATAAGTTCGTACCGTTATTAAAGGGGATTCTTGATCTTTTGTGGTCGACACAGAGACATCCACAGACTTTAAAATATCAGACGTTGTTTTTACTGGAGCAATTGTCCAATACCATGTTTGCCCTGCCAGCTCAGTCTCTCCCTTCTTCTTCGTTGTCGGTGGTTTATCTAACATCATTAATGCCATTTGGTTATCCACCACAATGCTTGCAAAGGTTTTTTCTTCTAAATAACTTAATGTATTTATGTGCTGAGTCACCGAGCGCAGCACACTTAGGGCTGCGGTAGCAAAAATAGCAAGCGCAACTAAGACTTCAAGTAATGTCATGCCTTTATAAGAGGTTCGCTGATATTTCTTATTCCTCATCACGTTCCTCTCCCGGAGCAAATAACTTAATCACCCCTGACTCTTCAACGCGAATAAGCCATGACTTATCATCAAGGTTTCCACGAGCACCTTGCGGAGATAAGCGAAACGAAAAAGGAGTCACTTCACCACTTGAAAGCACCATGACTTGAGGAGGTGTTGGCTTTTTATCTTTTTCGACATCCGCAAACATCTCTTCATCAAATAAAGAGCCCGGCTCAAATAGTCGCTCATCATCTGCCCAAGCTGAACCACCAAGCGTCATATCAAACTCTAGCGACTCTTCCATTTTCACTTCTGTAAAAAAGCGGCTTTTCTCAATTGGCTGCCAGCCATCTACCATTAATTGCATAAAGCGATATTCTTGTCGCTCTTGATTAAAGTAAATGCCGTAATCCATCCCATTGAGCAAAGCATCCTCATTAAGGAGTTGAACAAGTTGATAAAAACGTGAGGCTTCTTCTTCCAGTTGGTCTTCCTGATTATCAGGAAGGCTCATGATAACGGCCATCGAACTAAGCGATAGCAGCACCAATACCAACATTATTTCGATCAGGGTAAACCCAACCTCACGTTTTATTTTCATCATTGTTCTTATTTATGAAGACTTATTGAAAGTCTTGCATGTTCCAGTTACCAATATCAGCATTCGCACCTTCACCACCTTCTTGGCCATCTGCGCCTAATGTGAAAATATCGATAGTGCCGTTATCACCAGGGCTTAGGTATTGGTACTCATTACCCCATGGGTCATTCGGTAAACGACGAATGTAGCCGTCTGCACGGTAATTACGAGGCTCTGGAGTTGCTGTTGGTTTTGAAACTAACGCATCTAAACCTTGGTCTGTCGTTGGATATACGCTGTTATCTAACTTGTACATATCCAGTGAGTTTTCTAGTGCAACAATATCGGTGATCGCTTTTTGCTGATCGGCTTTCTCTTTGTTACCAAGTAGATTTGGAACCACTAAGCTCGCTAACACACCAAGAATTACAATCACGACCATTACTTCTAACAGTGTAAAGCCGCCTTGTTTACGTTGAGCTGAATTGACTTGCATGGAATAACTCCTAACGTTAAAAATTCATATAAGATAAAAGAAAAGGTAGATAGCAGTGAATGCTACCCAACCAAATTGTTTAATTCGATTATTGGCATCAATGTCGCAACAACAATAAAGAGAACAATGCCTGCCATAAAGACAATCAATAACGGTTCAAAAATCCCTAGAGCCATATTAACTAAAGATTCAAAATCTCGGTCCTGATTATCCGCAGAACGCGTTAACATTTGCTCTAACTCGCCACTTTGTTCACCACTGGCAATCATGTGTAACATCATTGGGGGAAACAGTTTCGTTTGTTCAAGAGAGACTCGTAAACTTGCGCCCTCTCGAACATTGTCTGCCGCTTCTAATACTTGTTGTTTAAAGTAGGTATTACTCATTACATCTGCAGCGACTTTCATACCATCAAGCAGAGGAATCGCACTTGATGTACAAATGGATAATGTACGAGCAAAACGAGAGGTATTTAACCCTCGAACCACCTTACCAATAACAGGAAGCTGTAAGATTTTTTTATCCCACGCTAAGCGTAAATGTGGTTTTGTAAGTAACCACTTCACACCTGCAATAAAAACAATTACAACCACAACAACCAACAACCCCCAATGAACAACAAAGTTACTGGCTGCCAATAAGACCTCAGTAACCGTTGGAAGTCCTTGTCCCATTTGCACAAATTGATCAACAATTTTGGGAACGACCGTTGCTAGCAAGAATGAAATTACAGCAATGGCAATCAAAGTTAGCATGATCGGATAAATCATCGCTTGTTGTAATTTACTGCGCATCTTCTGGCGATTTTCAGCGTAATCCGCTAAACGATTTAATACCGTATCCAAATGGCCTGATTTTTCACCTGCAGCCACCATTGAGCAAAACAGATCATCAAATACATGAGGATAATCAGCAAAACTCTCAGCAAGAGGGTAACCTTCAATAACCCGCGAACGCACCCCCATCATCATGCTACGGATATGCGCTTTTTCACCCTGTTCTGCCACTGCTTTTAAACTCTCTTCAAGTGGCATTCCAGCTTGAACTAAGGTGGCCAATTGACGAGTGATCAATGATAAATCGTTAACACTGATCCCACGTTTAAAACTCAATCCTTGCGATGCACTTTTTTGCTGCTTAGATTTGGTTTCAATGACTTCGACAGGGATCAGACCTTGCTCTTTTAATCGCTGACGAACTTGGCGGGCGTTATCTCCCTCCATGACGCCTTTTTTCTGTTTCCCTTTTTCTAACGCTTTATATTCAAACGCCGCCATCTATCCTTCCCGAGTGACTCGCATCACCTCTTCTAATGTGGTTATTCCTTTTTGCACTTTTAATAAGCCGTCTTGTTGAATACTGCGAGTCGACTTTCTTACTTCTTTTTCTATCGCTTGTTCACCCACTTCTTTGTGGATCAACTCTTGTACTTTTTCATTCACCACTAAAAGTTCATGAATACCAGTACGACCACGATAGCCTTTACCATTACAGTGTTCACAACCAATTGGTTTATATAGCGTTAACTCGTCACTTGCCGAAAGAGAGAACAATTTCTTCTGCTCTTCATCCGCTTGATACGCTTCTTTACATTCACCACACAGAGTTCGAACGAGACGTTGTGCAAGCACCCCAAGCAGTGAAGATGATATTAAGAAAGGTTCAATGCCCATATCACGAAGACGAGTAATCGCACCTACCGCTGTATTAGTGTGTAGTGTCGACATTACCAAGTGGCCAGTTAATGAAGCTTGAACGGCAATTTCTGCGGTTTCTAAATCACGGATCTCACCTATCATTACCACATCAGGGTCTTGACGAAGGATGGCACGTAAACCACGGGCAAACGTCATGTCTACTTTTGGATTTACTTGTGTTTGACCAATGCCATCTATATCAAATTCGATAGGGTCTTCAACGGTTAAAATATTGGATTGAGAGCTGTCTAGTTCACCTAACCCTGCATACAAGGTGGTTGATTTACCCGAACCTGTTGGGCCAGTAACTAAAATAATGCCATGTGGACGCTTGATAATATGCTGAAAGTTTTTATGGTTTTCAGCCGACATACCTAAACTGTTTAAATCCAGTCGAGTTGCGTTCTTATCCAACAAACGCATTACCACGCGCTCACCATGTGATGACGGCATAGTTGATACACGCACATCAACAGCGCGACCACCAATACGCAGTGAAATACGACCATCTTGCGGGACTCGTTTTTCAGCAATATCCAATTTCGACATCACTTTTACACGAGACACCAATAATGGCGCTAACTTACGGCTTGGGCTTAATACATCACGCAGTACACCATCCACACGGAAACGAATCGACAATACTTTCTCAAACGTTTCAATATGAATATCTGATGCACCCTCTTTAATCGCTTCACCTAACATGGCATTGATTAATTTAATGATCGGCGCATCATCTTCTGATTCTAATAAATCATCATTATTTGGTAACTCTTCAGCTAATGAAAAGAAATCGTCACTGTCTGCACCGATATCTTCCATTAACTGCTGAGCTTCTGATGAATTACGTTGATATACCTGAGTTAACTTAGTATCGAACTCATCTTTGGTTAACTGAATTAATGAAAAACTAGATTGGCAAACACGGCGAATCTCACACAGCACCATAGATGAAGGGGGCGATACATAGTACAGCACCCATCCATTAACACTTGATTCAATGACTACCGAATGCCTTTTTGCAAATGAAAAAGGCAAACGAAGTACAGCGTTAGATTCAGGAAATAATGTATCCGCCATTATTTTTCCTTTTTCTCGTTATCATCAAATTGCTCAGAAAACGCTTGAATTTCAGCAGGGTGATTCAGTTCCTTACCAAAGGTAGGCAATACTGGAATATTCGCATCATCCATCAGTTTTAGGCCTTTTTCTGCGTTATATAACTGTTCTGCTCGAATGTAGTTATATTTACGCTGAGTGATACCATCCGCTGTCATTCCATTACGAATAATGGTTGGCTTAATGAATACCATTAGGTTTTTCTTCTCAACCTGAGTACTGGTTGATTTGAATAGATACCCCAACACAGGGATGTCACCTAGGAACGGAACTTTTGATTCGCTCTCAAGCGCACGTTCATCAATCAAACCACCGAGTACTAGCATTTGGCCATCTTGCACCATTACCGAGGTATTAAGTTGACGTTTTGCAAAACGCACATCCACAGCACCGTTGGCACCTAACACGTTAGATACTTCTTGTTCGATATCTAAACGAACAGAATCACCTTCGTTAATTTGCGGTACCACTTTTAGCTTAATACCCACTTCTTTACGATCAACGGTTTGGAATGGATTGTCATTACTTGAGCCTGCGGTTGACCCTGTTAATACCGGTACTTCTTCACCCACAATGAATGACGCTTCGCCATTATCCATTACCGTAATACTTGGAGATGAAAGAATGTTTGAATTGGAATCGGTAGATACTGCTGTAACTAATGCCGCCCAATCGCCCATCATAATACTTACCGCCGCACCTTGAACGCCACCAAGAGCACCAGCTAGTGCATCATAGCTACCTTCTTCGGTTGTGGTTTCATTTCGAACAAATTTACCATTTTCATCGTAAACAGCAGTCGTAGTTGTTGTATCTTTCGCTTCTTCCAAACCAACCATGGTGGCACCAATTGACGCCCCCGTGTTGCTGTATTGGATCATCGCACCAGTTTCTAGATTACCCCACTGGACGCCTAGATTAACGCCATCACCTTCTGCTAATTCAACGATTAAAGCCTCAATCAATACTTGAGCACGACGGATATCCAACTGAGCAATCACATCTTTCATTGCACGCATGACATCAGGCGGTGCAGTGATTACTAGTGAGTTCGTATCAACGTGTGCAGAAATCATCACATCATTGCGATTTTGTGAACTGCTTTTTTGCTTAGAGCCCTTACTTGCCGATAAGTTATCTGACACACCTTTTAATACATCAACCAAATCTTCGGCTTTAGCGTAACGTAAATAGATGACCTGGTTATTACCTTTGGTCGCCATCTCAATATCAAGCTGCTTGATTAGTTTCTTCAGACGATTACGCACTTTTGGATCACCCGAAATTAAAATCGAGTTAGTACGCTCATCCGCAACCAATTTAGGTTGTAAGAATGCAGGGGTATTTTTGGCATCTGTGGTTTTATTTAGAGCATCAACAATGCGCACCATTTCTGCTGCTGATGCATTATCTAACTCCACCACTTCGACTTCTTTATCACCAGCACGGTCAACACGTTCGATAATCTCAGCTAAACGGTTAACTACCGCCGCACGACCTGTGATCATAATAATATTGGCAGGGTCGTAGTGAACCACGTTACCTGCACCCGCATTATCATTAAGTTGACGAAGCAAAGGAGAAAGCTCACGAACAGACACATTACGTACAGCGATAACTCTCGTAATCACCGCATCGCCTTTCACTTGATCTTTTGCACCAAGAACAGGAACTGCCGATGTTTTTGCATCTTTATCTTTAATGACCTTTAAAATACCTGAATCCATTTCAACCACAGCGTATCCATATACCTCAAGTACGCTAAGGAAGAATTGGTAGTATTGTTCTTCATTTAATAAATCGTAGCTACGAACATCAACTTTTCCACGAACAGATGGATCAACAATGATGGTCTTTTCTAAATTACGACCAACAATATTGATAAATTCTTGAATGTCTGTCCCTTTAAAACTGGCACTAAAGTCATTTGCAATTGCCGATGTCCACATCATGCTACTTGCAAGTAATAAGGCTCCCTTGCCCATCCACTTTTTCACAATACACCCTTATTCATTCTCATCTTTTCAAGCTACAGGCCAACAAAGATGTCATATAATTGTCCATTACGCAGGACAGTTAAGTTTAATTCCGTCATTTCTGACATATTTTTCCACAATGAGCTCATTGCAGCAGGATCGGTTAAATCAACCCCATTTAAACTGGTTGCGATATCACCCGGCTTTAAACCAACAGAATCAAATAATTTACGGTCTTTACCAGGGTTCACTCGATACCCTTTAATTTTTCCATTATCACTCACCTGTGAAAGGCGAATGTATTTCAAAACAGATTGTGGGTTTTGAGCCATTTCTTTACGGATCTTATCCAACTCATCTTGATTCGAATTTTGACGATTATTTCCTAATACGGTTCCCGAACTGCCTGTGATATTTCTTTCAGTAGAAATTTTGGTGTATTCAACACCTTCAAGCATCAGTGTTTCATCACGGCCATTGTTAGAGATAATAATGCGATCTGCGCTTATCGCTTTAACACTTGCACGGGTACCATCAATGGTTTCATTAATTCCATACGTATTTTGTTTACCGCGATTAGCTATCACCGCAAGGCTCAATGAAGGCTCTGAACTAGCAACCACACCTGATAGCGTTAAATTCAAGCGCGTTTTTGGCGCATCTTTCACTTCAACCGCTTTTGGCTGATCAACTTTTTTCTCTGCATTAAAACGACCAAACACTTGGCTATTAAGCAGTTCAGAAAGCGAATCTTTACCTTGTTTTCCTTGAGATACAGCAACCGCCACTGTTTTAGGCGTCCACTTAGATACAGACGTTTGTGGGGCTAACATAGACCAAAAAAGAGAGCCACAAATCCACGCAAACCAAGCAACGAGGATCACCGTCAAACTCTTTGCTATTGTTGATTGATATATCGACCAATATTGAGAAATCTTCTCTATTTTCATATTAGTTATCATTTGGATCCTATGTTTCCTTTCTCATCGTCATAAAATGATTAAATGTCTGATTTTATATTTATTATAAGAGAACAGCACAGCTTTGCTGTCATTGACGGTATTTTCTTAAATTACTCGCAGACATATCACGAAATTACATAAATAAAGCACCGTATTAGAGCATTATTTCTCATTAATGACTCTAATTAGATACGATTTTTGATTAATTCCCCTCAAAAGATTGAAAAAAAGATTCCAGCCACCATTTAAGAAGCAGAGATATGACATTAGGTAGACATCATGAGTTCAAAATCAAACACTGCAGAGGGTGTAAGACTCGATAAATGGCTCTGGGCAGCTCGTTTTTACAAAACACGCTCAATTGCTCGCAACATGGTTGATGGCGGTAAAGTTCAATATAATGGACAGCGCTCAAAACCAAGTAAAATTGTGGAAGTAGGCGCTGAAATAAAACTGCGCCAAGGAAACAATGAAGAGATCACGGTGATCATCGAGATCGTTTCCGATCAACGCCGCGGAGCACCTATTGCACAAACTCTTTACAAAGAAACACAAGACAGCATTAAGCACCGTGAAGAAAATGCGCAATTACGCAAACTCAATTCACTTGGTAGCCCACGACCTGATAAACGTCCGGATAAAAAACAACGACGCGATATCATGAAGTTTAAACACCAATAAATACGCTTTTCTGTCTCACACCTTATTTATACTGGTTGTCTCCGCTATACTATGAGTAACGACAACCCTTAATACAATTGCTGGAGTATTTCATGGCAAATAACACATTGCATCGTTACCTATTTGAAGATTTATCTGTTCGTGGTGAATTAGTTCAACTAGATGATGCTTACCAACAAATCATTTCTAGCAAGGAATACCCAAAACCAGTTCAAAATCTATTGGGTGAGCTATTAGTTGCAACAACACTATTAACGGCAACATTGAAATTTGAAGGTTCTATTACCCTTCAACTTCAAGGTGACGGTCCAGTTTCTCTTGCAGTAATTAACGGCGATAACAACCAAAAAGTACGTGGTGTTGCTCGTTTTGAAGGTGATATTGCAGAAGACGCAACCTTGCACCAACTAATGGGTCGCGGCTACCTAGTTATCACTATCACACCAAAAGATGGTGAGCGTTACCAAGGTGTTGTTGCTCTTGAAGGTGAAAATCTAGCACAATGTTTTGAAGGTTACTTCGAGCGTTCTGAGCAGCTAAAAACTCGTCTATGGTTACGTCTAGGTGAATATGAAGGCAAACCTCACGCAGCAGGTATGTTACTGCAAGTAATGCCAGATGGTACTGGTTCGGAAAATGACTTCGAACATTTAGAGCAACTAACAGACACCATTAAAAATGAAGAGCTGTTTGGTTTACCAGCTGAAGACGTACTTTACCGTCTATATAACCAAGATAAAGTTCAACTGTTTGAACCTCAAGATGTTGAGTTCTTCTGTGGTTGTTCACGTGAACGCAGCGGTGGTGCAATCGTAACGATTGATCGCGCTGAAGTTGATGACATCATTAAAACAGAAGGGAAAATTTCTCTTCACTGTGACTACTGTGGCACAAGCTACGATTTCGACAGTATTGATGTTGCAAACCTATTTGAACAAGCAACAAGCGGCAACGATACAGTACATTAATTTACTGCATAGAATAAGTTGCAAAACTGTTACAAAAGCCAGCCATTAGGTTGGCTTTTTTTATAACTAAATTTGATATAAACCACACTTTTAATTCCACTTATCCACACTTAATTTTGATTAAATAATAATCAATTACATCTAGCGCAATCGATTTTATTAAGAGTAGAATAGAGCTATTGCTATTTTGTGATGGCGATAAAATAACCACTACCGCTTTATGGTTATTTTATGATTCATCTCCCTGTTTTCAATTTACCGCGTTGTTAGCATGATTAGCAGAATACAAATAATTAGAAATATTAAAATCCCTACAAAATCCTCTAAGGAGCACCTATGACTGTTATGGAACACAAGAAGGCTGCACTACTCGATCTAACTCAATATGGTCTTACTGGGGTTACAGATGTACTACGTAATCCAAGCTATGAGCAACTATTTGAAGAAGAGACACGTCCAGATTTAGAAGGTTATGAGCGTGGTGTAATGACAGAGCTTGGCTCAGTTGCGGTAGATACTGGTATATTTACTGGTCGTTCACCAAAAGATAAATACATCGTAAAAGATGACACTACCAAAGATACGCTATGGTGGTCAGATCAAGGAAAGAACGACAACAAAGCCATCACGCCAGCAGTTTGGGATGATCTAAAGTCGCTAGTTACAACACAACTATCGGGTAAACGCTTATTTGTTATTGATGGTTTCTGTGGTGCCAACCCAGACACTCGTTTAAACGTTCGCATCATTACCGAAGTTGCATGGCAAGCACACTTTGTGAAAAACATGTTCATTCGTCCAACAGAAGCAGAACTTGAAAACTTCGAACCTGATTTCGTGGTAATGAATGGAGCAAAAGCCACTAACCCTAATTACGAAAAACACGGATTAAACTCTGAAAACTTTGTT
This sequence comes from Aliivibrio fischeri, assembly GCF_009727955.1. GTDB lineage: Bacteria > Pseudomonadota > Gammaproteobacteria > Enterobacterales > Vibrionaceae > Aliivibrio > Aliivibrio fischeri_A. The sequence goes on from NZ_WOBR01000012.1 coordinate 44,022, forward strand.
GCTTTCAACCTAACAGAACGCGTTCAAATCATCGGTGGTACTTGGTACGGCGGTGAAATGAAAAAAGGTATGTTCGCAATGATGAACTACCTACTTCCACTTAAAGGCATTGCTTCAATGCACTGTTCAGCTAACGTCGGTGAAAAAGGCGATGTTGCGGTATTCTTTGGTTTATCAGGAACAGGAAAAACCACACTTTCAACCGATCCTAAACGTCAACTTATTGGTGATGATGAGCACGGTTGGGATGACGATGGTATCTTCAACTTTGAAGGTGGCTGTTACGCTAAAACCATTCGTCTTTCAAAAGAAGCTGAACCAGATATCTATAACGCAATCCGCCGTGATGCGTTGTTAGAAAACGTTACTGTACGTAGCGACAGCTCTATTGATTTTAATGATGGTTCTAAAACAGAAAACACTCGTGTTTCTTACCCTATCTATCATATCGATAACATCGTTAAACCAGTTTCAAAAGCTGGTCACGCTAAAAAAGTCATCTTCTTAACAGCGGATGCATTTGGTGTCCTACCACCGGTAGCGAAACTCACACCAGAACAAACTAAGTATCACTTCCTATCAGGTTTTACTGCAAAACTTGCAGGTACTGAACGTGGTATCACAGAGCCAACACCAACCTTCTCTGCTGCATTTGGTGCCGCGTTCTTAACGCTTCACCCAACACAATATGCAGAAGTACTGGTTAAACGTATGGAAGCTGCAGGTGCTGAAGCTTACATCGTAAACACGGGTTGGAATGGCACAGGAAAACGTATTTCAATTCAAGATACACGTGGCATTATTGATGCGATTTTAGATGGTTCAATTGACCAAGCTAAAACCAAAAATATCCCTGTATTTAACTTAGAAGTACCAACATCACTACCTGGTGTTGATGCCTCTATTCTTGACCCTCGTGACACCTATACTGACCCACTACAGTGGGACAGCAAAGCGGAAGATTTAGCGCAACGCTTTATCAAAAACTTCGCTCAATACACAGATAACGAGGAAGGAAAAGCGTTAGTTAAAGCGGGTCCTCAGCTATAACCTACGCCTGATTACTCATAAAAACCAAGCCCTTCTCTCCTTATGAGAAGGGCTTTTTTATACCCTTAGCTCAAGAACGCAATAAAGACTGGAGATCATAAGGATTATTGAACACGATCACTTGATTGAAAGGCGTTTTTACTCCACTCTTTCTATTCATCTTTCTTTTATTGGAGTTAACAATGTACACCACACTGAAAAGCCTAGGCTGGCTTATCACTTTCTGTTTGCTGCTTGTGGTCGCATTCTTAGCCTTATTACATACTCCTTATGCACAACCCGTGCTTAACCCTTTCGTTCAAAAACTCTCTCATCAGAAGATTTCTTTTGGCGAACTGAATTATTCAATTCAATCACCGCTGCATTTAACTCTGTCAGATGTAAGTATTGAATCAGAAAAAAACATTAATATTCAGCAAGTTGATTTTTGGTTATCTCAACACCCTATTCAAAATAACAAATTGGCATTTGATAGTGTAAAAATCGACGGTATTAGCTTACAAACAGGATTACCTAACACACAACAACTGGATTGGCTTTCTATTTCACAACTGAGCATTTCCAATTTAGATTTTGCTGACGATGGATTAGTTATCCGTGAAGCACAAGTTCAAATCAGTAACTGGTCAATTGATAAAACCAAAACGCTGCCTTTCGAAGGTGAGTTCCAGTTTTCAACACAACAACTATATTGGCAATCAGAAGCTCTAGATGATGTGCTCATTGATGGTTATTACTCACAAGATTACACCGCACTAGATGGCATATCACTCACTTGGCGTGGAAGTACCATTACAGCTCAAGCTGAATTAAAAGAAAATAAATTATGGGTTATCCCACAATTTACGCTACGTCGATTTAATTTAGAGTCAGATAATGCTGACATCATTGGAAAACCATTACAGTGGCTATCAGAGCAACACTTTACGTATCAATTCAAGCGTATCGATTTATTAAATATCAATTTAGAATTGCCTCAGATAGTAACAAACGATCTCAGTCTATCTGCTGAAAATATTTTACTTCCTTACGATCTCTGGGAGCAAACTAACGCCAATATTTCCCTTAATGCTGACAGCATAGTGTGGAATGAAACCATGATTGAAAAACCGATCATGGATGTCACCTTAAATAAAAAAGAAGCCAATATTGAAAACCTGTCTTTTGATATTTTTAATGGCAACATTCAGCTTTCAGGTGACTTATCACCTCATAAAATCAACCTAAAATCGTTAACGATTAGCCAGATAAGATGGTTAATTGATAACAAAGATACAGACTCAATCGTTGAATATATCAAGCAACTTGAGCAAGTTAAGATCGATAACGTCGACATCAACAATGTGCAAGTAATACAACCCGAAGGGAAATATCCATACCAAGTTTCAGGATTAAACGCCGAAGGTCATGACCTTGATTTATTAAAATATTATCAATGGGGATTATGGAATGGAAAACTCTCTTTAAGCGCTTCAAATGCCAGTTTTAATTATTTATTAACTCAACAGATGTTGATTGAGATGAATACTGAAAATGGACTTTGGACTGTTGAACGAGCACTTTTCCCATTAGCAGAAGGGCTATTTGGTTTTAGCGGCAGCCTAAATTTAACTCAAGATAGTCAGCCTTGGCAGGTAGAAGCGTACGGTGACGGTTTACCAATAAGCTATCTAACCAGTTTATTCCCTCATGCTGTTCCGCTAGATGGTATGGCTGAATTTACTTTTAATGGCAGCGGTCTTGCGGCCAATCGTGACAGCTTTAATTACAGTTTTAATGGTGATTTAAATATCATTCCAAGAGAAATGGTGACCACTCAAACAGCGAAAGAATTATGGCAATATAAATTAGGTTTGGTTCCTGATACAGAACAGCCAGATAATGAAGTAAAAGAACCAAAAACAAAACAGGCCTCTTACCCGATCCATGTTGAACCTATTCACATTTCAGCCAACCGTGGACGCATTACAATCAAACCGATCACCATTACCGGTGATGGCTTTAGTTATAACATTGAGGGTGATTACGACCTGGTTAATCCAGATAAAGCAGAAACGATTACGTCAATAACACAAGAATGCCATCAACTGGTTCAAAAACTCTTTTCAGATACTGTGCAAATGATTAATTACTGCCAGTAAACCTAAAAAAACGCCCCGTAAATGATTTATGGGGCGTTTTTATTTGAACCAAGCATTGCAAAAACTATTTAGATAAAATGCTTTGATACCACTTAACCGCTTCTTGATAGGTCGATTCAACGGTTTTTGCCGAGAACCCAAGTTGACGACTCAACTTATCAATATTTTCCCAGTTACCGGTATCGATATTTTCATACAACTCTAACATCGAACCGAGTAAACCTTCTCGGATCAAAATGGCTTTTTCAATATCAGAACTTAACGAAAGCTGCACCAATACATCATCTAGCTTCTTATCCAATAATGCATCAAGTAAAGAGAACAACCCAACAATAAACGCTTGCTGTCCTGGTGTTCCATTTTGACAACGATAAATCATCAACTCACAAAAACGGCCTTTCACTAACGATTGTTTATACAATTCTTTAGGCTTATTTATCGCCGCGTGTGCTGTCGCAATCAGAGTAACGAACATTTTTATCTGCTCTTCCCCTAAATACACTAACGCTTGCTTAAACGATGAAATTGGATTTTCTAATCGAACTGCTGCCGTATTTACAAACTTCAACAACTGGTACGAAAGAGACACATCTTGAGAAATTAATTGTTCAATTCGAGTGAAGTCTACCTCTTCACGACACACCTCTTGAAAAAGTTGTACCGTTAACAGCTCTTCAGGTTTTACCACTCGATTTTTAATGATTTCAGGCTTACTAAAGAAATACCCTTGGAAGAAGTGAAAACCAACATCATATGCTTGCTGAAACTCTTCATTCGTTTCCACTCGCTCAGCAAGATAATGGCGCTTACAGCCTTGACGTTTGCGCTGTTTTACATAAGCGCATGCTCTCTCAAGACCTAACTGCATAATATCTAATTTAACGATATGCGAATAAGGAAGGAATCGATCCCACTCAGGCTCTAAACTAAAGTCATCAAGCGCAATCACATAACCCATTCGATGCAAATGCTTAATCGCACTAAATAGCTCATCGTTTGGAGTACAAGTTTCGAGTACTTCAATAACAATTTTCTTTTTAGGAAATGCAGTTGGAACGAGAGAAATTAATGATTCTTGTGGAAAATTAATAAAACTACGAGGAGACTCTAAAGCTGGGTTGTTTCCCGTTGCCATAAAGTTTTCAACCAACAATCGACACGTTGCTTGATTGGCTTCCATATCAGGAAACGCATTGCTTGCACCGTCGCGAAAAAGCAGTTCATATCCTATTGTCTGTTTTTTTCGATTAAGTATCGGTTGTCTGGCAACGTATGCATACATAACTTTAAAGCGGTATCCTGTAAAAATATATCGGGATGATAAATGATTATATCGGCAATTTCTTTATGAACTTGAGATGTATCAACACATTCCTTAATGATTTGCAGGACATCTTAGTCGAAACACACAATAAAAAAAATGCTCTTGCTTAAGAAGTATGCAAGAACTTACCAAAATATGATACGAAGTTAACTTATGTCATTATAATAACACCATTGATTTCACTTATTCGTTATTCAGAGAGCCCAATGAAAGCAGCGACCTTTACTCAAGAAACGCATTACCTTGAAACCATGAAAAACCAAGTAACTCCTTTTTGGGAGAAACGCCAACACGGTTTTTATCAAGGAGAGAAGGAAACACAACTTCATTGGGTAAGCTTTACAAGCCCAGCTCACACTAAAGCGATCATGGTCGTGAATGGTAGGATTGAAAGCGTCTATAAATACCAAGAGCTGTTTTATGATTTATTTTGCCAAGGCTATGATATTTATTCTTTTGATCACCGCGGCCAAGGTTTATCAGATCGTCTAACGGATAATAACGATATTGGCCATATTGAAAATTTTAATGACTACGTTCTCGATTTAAATAGCTTAACTCAATCATTAATCACACCTGAACATTATCAAGATTGCTATTTGCTTGGTCATTCTATGGGAGGGGCGATTGCAACTCAATACGTTGAAACTCACTCACACCCCTACACTGCATTAGCACTGAGTGCCCCAATGCATGGTATTCATATGCAACCTTGGTTAAAACCCATTGCAAATCCAATTAGTCGCTACTTAAGCTTGTGGTCAAAACAGCCCTCTTATGCCTTAGGCCAAGCGCCATATCATGCAAAACCTTTTTTAGATAATACACTCACCACCTGTGAAATTCGTTATCAATGGTTTAGAGAGCTTTATGACACCAAGCCTGAACTGCAAATTGGCGGTCCAAGCAATCACTGGGTAAATCAAGGATTAAAAGGGGCAAAAATGTGTATTGACCAAGCAAGTCTCTGCACACTTCCAACTCTATTACTTCAAGGTGAAAAAGACCAAATCGTTGATAATAATGCACATGTGAAATTTCAGAAAAAAGCACCAAATTGCCAACTGGTGACAATTCCTAATGCTAAGCATGAATTACTGTTTGAATCCGATGAATGTCGTAACCAAGCATTAATCACCATTATTGATTTTTTCCAGCAACACGCTCACGTGTGACTCTCTGCTAAAAAGTAAAAAGAGGAAAGATAAGAAGTGTAATCTTTACCCTCTTTTTTACTTATAAAGTGACGTAAACTTAGCCTCATTAAACTGAATTCTAATTTTATACTGATGCCGTTAATTGAATGTTCTATTTACTCGCATCGGTATTATCATGAGGCTTTATGATTACCATTGTTGCATCGGATCTTGACGGTACCCTTCTTACACCAGAGCACAAAGTTGCTGACTTCACGAAAAAAACACTGAATAAATTACACCAACAAAACTTAACCTTCATTTTTGCAACGGGTCGTCATCATATTGATGTTGGCAACATTCGTAGTGATGTTGGTATTCCTGCTTATATGATCACCTCTAATGGTGCTCGAGTTCATGATGCTGATGATAATTTAATTTACAGCAAAAATGTTCCTGAAGAGTTAGTACCTCAAGTTATCGATCTATTAAAAAATGATGACCAACTAACGATTCATATGTACTCAGATACGCAATGGTTCATTAATGCTGAAGATGAGAGCTTAAAAGAATTTCATGACAACGGCTTCACCTACACAGTATTCGATGTAAATAACCCACCAGTAGACGATATTGCTAAAGTCTTTGTGACCATGCCTGAACACGAGTATTTAGTGCAATACGAAGAGCAATTAAAAGCACAGTTTGGCGATCAACTGATGGTGGCTTTCTCTACGCCTTGGTGTTTAGAGATTATGGCCTCTGAAGTATCAAAAGGAGCAGCTTTAGAGGCAGTAGCTAAGTTGCTTGGTAAGACATTAGAAAACTGCATCGCGTTTGGCGACGGCATGAATGACTACGAAATGTTGAGCATGGCAGGCAAAGGGATTGTGATGGGTACATCGCACGAAAAAGTAAAAAAAGCGCTACCAAATAATGAGGTGATTGGTTCTTCAGCTGACGAAGCTGTTGCTCATTACCTAGAGAATTTATTGCTTAAATAAGCTTTTTTACTATTTGGCCTATCGTAGGCCAAATAGTGAGTACCATAGTAATAGCATTTAAAATCAATGCATTAAAAAAGCCAGAGAACTTTCTGGCTTTTTTGTATCATACGATTCTATTTTTTCTTCGCTCTTGGATGCGCTTGGTCATACGCTTGAGCAAGGTGTTGAAAATCTAAATGGGTGTAGATTTGAGTGGTCGAAATATTTTCGTGCCCAAGCAGTTCTTGTACCGCACGTAAATTACCACTGGATTCCAACATATGTGTCGCAAAGGAGTGACGCAATTTATGTGGGCTAATGTGACTATTTACCCCTTGTTTTAATCCCCATTCAGCCATGCGTTTTTGTACATTTCGATGAGAAATACGCACACCTAACTTAGAAACAAACAATCCTTTTTCTTCTGGTTTTGCTAATTGATTTCGCACTCGTAACCAATGCCCTAACCACTCTTTCGCTTGACCTGAAAATGGCACTTTACGTTCTTTATCACCTTTACCAATAACACGTAATTCGCCTTGACGTAATTGAATGTCACGAACATCAATACTGACCAGTTCCGCCAAACGTAAACCAGCACCATACATTAATTCCATGATAGCGCGATCACGAATAGACAATGGGTCATCTTCATTTACTTCAAGTAATTGCCCCATTTCATCCACATCAATATTTTTAGGCAAAGGACGAGATTTTCGAGGTGCAGAAACCCCTTTAGCTGGATTGGCAGTCAACACATTACGCAAAACTAAAAAATCAAAGAAACTACGTAGGGAAGATAAACGCGTAGATAAACTGCTCGCTTTTAATCCTTCACGCATTCCTTTACTGGTGACTTGTCTCACCCATCCTGCATCAACGTCTTGCCAAGACTCAACACCTAGCTCAACAAGTTGTTCTGCTATCGTTGTTAATTGACGTTTATAGTTGCGTTGGGTGTAAATGCTGAGCCCTTTTTCATTACGTAAGAATTCATAAAAGGCATCAAGATGCTTTGAAAATTGAATCGGTAAAACATCACTCATTATCTGACTTCGACCATTGAGTTAATAAATAATGAAACACACTCACTAGTTGCTCTAAAAACAGTGTGCCCATATTAGGTTGAAAATGTCCGCCATCACGGCTAGCAAATGCAATAATACCTACAGGTTTTGATGATGAACCTAAAGGTAAAATAGCAAACGAACCTAAATCCGAGTTTGATAAATCAAGACCACCATAAGCAAAAAGACTATCGCGATCGGCTTTACGTAATCGACCTAAATAAGCGGAATGCCCATTCAGGAATTTCTTTACAAATTTATCTAGTGCACTTTGATCTACATGATATTTAGGATGAGAGTGTTCGATAATTTTAATGTGTGCCGTTAGATTCAACTCAATGGCTTTTTTCTCAATGATTGCGACAGCTTGAGAAAAATTTTCACTCAACAACAGTTGCTTTTGAATACTTGAAAACTCATGAAATAAGCGATCATTTTGTGCTGCTAATGACATTAGTTGCGTGATCTCTTCTTCTAATTCACTAATGCGTCCACGTAACTTATTAACTTGAACTTCAACTAACGAAACCACCCCACGCTCAGGTGTATCCACCTTAATTCGATTCAATAACTCAGGATGTTTATGAAAAAAATCAGGGTGATCCGTTAAAAACTGAGCCACGATATCTTCGGTTAACTCAGTTGGCTCTATGTATTCTTGTTGCTTCTCAATCATATTGATAATTGACCATCATATACGTGTGTTGCAGGACCAGTCATATATAACGGTTTTCCAGGACCTTGCCATACAATGTGCAAATCACCACCAGGTAAAGACACTTTCACTTCTTCACCCAATAATTCTTGCATAATACCAACAGCAACCGCACCACAAGCACCACTACCACAAGCTTGAGTTTCACCAGCACCACGCTCATACACGCGTAGTTTCACTTCATTTGGTGAGATGATTTGCATAAACCCAGCATTTACACGCTCAGGAAAGCGTTCATGGCTTTCCACCAACGGTCCATACTTATCAACATCATAAGCATCAACATCATCAACAACAGTCACACAGTGAGGATTTCCCATACTTACTGCGCCACTGAATAAGGTTTTATCATCAACACGTAATAAATAGGTTTTTTCAGCTTGCGTTGCTTTAAATGGAATCTTATTTGGCTCAAATACAGGCTCACCCATGTTCACCGTAATTTGATCATCATCTTCCACTTTTAAAATCATTTTGCCTTTTTTAGTACTGACCGAAATGCTGGTTTTATTGGTTAACCCTTTCATTCGTACAAATCGAGCGAAACAACGCGCACCATTACCACACTGCTCTACTTCCGAGCCGTCAGCATTAAAAATTCGGTAATGAAAATCCGTTTCAGGATCATAAGGGGCTTCAACCACCAATAACTGATCAAATCCAATACCACGATGGCGATCAGCCAAACGACGGATCAGGTCTGGAGAAAAGAAAATATTCTGTGTCAGACAGTCAACAACCATAAAGTCGTTGCCTAGCCCGTGCATTTTAGAAAAATGAAAGTGCATAGTTGTTCTTCTTATGTATGTTTTCTTTCTTGGCTGAAAAAAGAGCAAGCATGCTTAGCACCTTGCTCTTAAATAATATTTTTAGTTGGGTAAAATCGCTTCCAGTTCCCACAATGAGCTTAGCTCTTCACGCTTACGAACAAGGTGAACGTCCCCGCAATCCACCATAATCTCTGCCGCTCGGCAACGTGTATTATAGTTGGATGACATTACAAACCCATAAGCACCTGATGAGCGAACTGCCAGTAAATCATTCGCTTCTAGTACCAATGCTCGATCTTTACCAAGAAAATCACCGGTTTCACAAATAGGGCCCACAAGATCGTAATTTTGAGCGTCACCTTCACGAGGTACAACAGGAACGATATCTTGCCACGCTTGATAAAGAGCTGGGCGCATTAAATCGTTCATTGCCGCATCAATAATCGCAAAGTTTTTATGCTCAGTGTGTTTTAAAAACTCAACTTTAGTAACTAGGATACCTGCATTTGCAGCAATAGCACGTCCCGGCTCAAAAATAAGTTCTAAATCTTGATGTTCCGCTAGTCTACCTAATAATGCTGTCGCATATTCTGAAGGTTGTGGCGGTAATTCATCACGATAAACCACACCAAGACCACCACCAACATCAAGGTGACGAATGTTGATACCTTGTGCTTTTAAATCATCGATTAACGCAAGCAGACGATCCGTTGCATCAATAAACGGTTCAATATCGGTTAATTGAGAGCCAATATGACAATCGATACCTTGAACATCTAAATTTGGTAGGCTTTGAGCAAATTTATACACTTCAGGCGCGCGATCAAACGCAATGCCAAATTTATTATCACGTAATCCCGTAGAGATATACGGATGTGTTTTTGCATCAACATCTGGATTAATACGTAAAGAAATAGGCGCAATAACCCCCATTTCAGCCGCAACGGCATTTAGGCGTTCAAGCTCTGGCTCTGATTCAACATTAAAGCATTTAATTTTTAACTCTAGCGCACGGCGCATTTCATCAGCCGTTTTACCTACACCAGAAAAAACAACCTTAGTTGGATCGCCACCAGCGGCAACAACACGCTCTAGTTCACCTTGAGAAACAATATCAAACCCTGAACCTAGACGAGCAAGTGCATTTAACACGCCGATATTTGAGTTCGCTTTTACGGCATAACACACAAGATGAGGGTGATTACCTACAGAGTTATCAAATGCTTTCCAGTGACGCTCTAATGTCGCACGAGAATACACGTATAAAGGTGTGCCGAATTGCTCAGCTAACTGTGTAATAGGCAGCTCTTCTGCCCAAAGTTGTCCATCATCTTTATAATTGAAATAATCCAATGTCGTCTTCCTTGTCTAGTTTTCGTTGTTCTGTTTATCGATTTATCCGCGAGAGTTATTGACTACTCTGCCGCTTCTGTTTGTGGTGCTTCATCTGCAGGCATGTACAACGGACCAGTTTGGCCACAACCAGCTAAAGTAAGAAGGCTCAATAGCATTAATGCCATCACTCTTTTGTGCATAAGATTTTACCATTAGTGTTAATATCTACTGATGCTCTCTATAATCGCACCACAGCCAAGAAAAGCAATAGGATAAATAAGATGAATAACACTGAATTTCACGAACTAGTCGATGAAAAACTGCAATTAATCGAAGATATGATTGATGATTCAGGTGCTGATATTGAACCTGTTATCACAGGAAACGTATTAACGCTGGAATTTGAAAACCGCAGCCAAATCGTAATTAACAAACAAGAACCAATGCACGAAATTTGGTTAGCTTCAAAATCTGGTGGCTTCCACTTCTCTTATGTTGATGAAAAATGGACATGTTCTAAAACGGGCATGGAATTTATCGAGATGGTAAAAGAAGAATGTCAGAAGCACGCCGATGAAGAGATTGAGTGGGTTTAAAAGCAGAGCTCAGATCGGTCGCAAGCTCCCTTGAAGGTTTCAGAGGAGCTTGAGATTCAGGATTCAGGATTCAGGATTCAGGATTCAGGATTCAGGATTCAGGAGGATTTTATTGCTCTTCCTGAACCCTGCAAGCGAAGCGACCTGAAACCTTAAGCTCCAATTCCCGCGTGACGCAGCATCGCATCTACTTGCGGCTCACGACCACGGAAACGCTTGAACAACTCCATCGGCTCTTCACTGCCACCCATTTCCAAAATATTATTTAAGAAACTTTGGCCAGTCTCGGTATTAAAAATGCCTTCCTCTTCAAAACGAGAGAACGCATCAGCTGATAATACTTCTGCCCATAGGTAGCTGTAATAACCTGCACTATAACCGCCAGCAAAAATATGACCAAAGCTGTGAGAGAAACGGTTCCACTCAACACTTGGTAATACCGCTACTTTCGCTTTCACTTCCGCTAGCGTTTCCAGCACTCGACCGCCTAGTTCAGGGTCAAAATTAGTGTGCAGTGTAAAATCAAACAAACCAAACTCTAACTGGCGCAAAATAAACATCGCTGATTGGAAGTTTTTCGCTGCTAGCATTTTATCTAGCATCTCTTTAGGAAGCGGCTCACCCGTTTCATAATGACCAGAGATAAACGCTAGCGCCTCTTCTTCATAACACCAATTTTCTAAGAACTGACTTGGCAGCTCAACTGCATCCCAAGGAACACCATTAATGCCCGATACCGAAGCCACATCAATTTGAGTCAGCATATGATGAATACCGTGACCAAATTCGTGGAATAACGTCACCACTTCATCGTGAGTAAACAGTGCAGGTTTACCACCGACAGGTTTATTAAAGTTACAAGTTAGATAAGCAACAGGAGTCTGTAGTTCGCCTTCTTGAGTCAAACGACGTACACGACACTCATCCATCCATGCGCCACCACGCTTATGTTCACGAGCATACAAATCAAGGTAGAAGCTGCCGCGTAGTGTATTCGTTGAATCAAAGATATCAAAGAAACGCACTGATTCGTGCCATACATCCACACCTTCACGCTCAACTACTGTCATACCAAACAAACGGTTCAATACTTCAAATAGACCAGATACGGCTTTTGATTCAGGGAAGTAAGGGCGAAGCTCTTCATCCGAGATTTGATACAGCTTTTGCTTTAACTTTTCAGAGTAATAAGTGATGTCCCACAGATCTAACTCATCAATACCAAACTCTTCTTTTACAAACGCTTTTAACTCTTCAACTTCACGCTCACCTTGAGGTTTTGCTTTTGTTGCTAGGTCATTTAAAAAGCCAAGTACTTGAGTTGGGCTTTCTGCCATTTTGGTTGCCAATGATTTATCACTGTATGAACCAAAACCAAGTAGACGAGCGATTTCATGACGAAGTTGTAATTCTTCTTCCATGATTGCGCTGTTATCCCACTTACCTGCATTTGGACCACGATCCGATGCACGAGTAACGAACGCTTCATAAATTTCTTTACGCAGTGGTTTATTATCACAGTACGTCATTACAGGTAAGTAAGATGGCATTTCTAACGTAAGTAACCAGCCATCCAATTCTTTTGCTTCAGCCGCGGCTTTTGCTGCCGCCATTGCAGACTCAGGTAAACCTGATAACTCTTTTTCGTCCGTAATGTGTTTTGACCAACCCATAGTAGCGTCAAGCACATTGTTGCTGAAGTTTGAGCTTAGCTCAGAGCTGCGTTTACTGATCTCGCCGTAACGCTTTTGCTGATCAGCCGGTAAACCAATACCTGATAAATCAAAATCACGCAGTTCATCAATAATGGTTTTTTGTTGAGCTTGAGATAAAGACGCAAACGCCTCGCTCTCTTTAATGGATTTATACGCTTCGTACAATCCTTTGTGTTGACCAACCCAAGTACCATATTCAGATAACTCAGGTAGGCACGCTTCATAAGCTTCACGCCATGCTTCGCTATTTTTTACTGAATTTAAATGACTTACTGGTGACCAAATACGGCTAAGACGATCATCCGTTTCCGCTAAAGGAACAATAATGCTTTCCCAGCTAGGAGTTACGTCAGAAGCTAATACTTCTTCAATTTTTGCACGGCAATCAGCAATCGCTTGTTCTACAGCAGGCTGAATATGCTCAGGCTTAATTTGAGAAAATGGAGGTAAATCGGTGAAGGTCAGTAGCGGGTTAGACATATTCATTCCTTTTTATTTCTTATTCGATTTGATGTCACTATGTAGATAAGATGGTGCTTAATTGACTAAATTTCAATGGCTGATGCAAGAGTACACACATTGAGCCACAAACTTGGGTATAATATTCCCATTCCAATAGTGAGAGTTCATCCATGTTAAGTTACCGTCACAGTTTTCATGCAGGCAACCATGCCGATGTGGTTAAACACATTGTACAAAGCCTTATCCTTAATTCATTAACTCAAAAAGATAAGCCATTTGTTTATCATGACACCCACTCAGGTGTTGGCCGTTACGACTTAACGCATGAATGGTCTGAAAAAACAGGTGAATACAAACAAGGTATCGCACGTATCTGGGATCAAGCGAATCTTCCAGAAGAAATCACCAGCTACCTTGATGCTATCAAAACCTTAAATGACGGCGAAGAGCTGCGTTACTACCCGGGTTCTCCTCGTGTTGGCCGTGCACATTTGCGTCGCCAAGACCGTATGGTACTAACGGAACTTCACCCTTCAGATTACCCACTGCTTGAACAAGAGTTTCATCGTGATCGCCAAGTGTCTATCTATAAAGAAGACGGCTTTGCGCGACTAAAAGCAAGTCTTCCGCCAAAAGAGCGCAGAGGATTAGTCTTAATCGACCCACCTTATGAGCTTGCAAAAGAATATCGCGATGTAGTTACTGCTATTGGCCAAAGTCATAAGCGTTGGGCTACGGGTATTTATGCGATTTGGTATCCTGTTGTAAATCGTCACGATATCGACGATATGATCAACGGATTAAAAAAATTAGATATTCGTAACATTCTGCAAATTGAATTAGGTGTATCACCAGATACCAACGAGCGTGGCATGACAGCATCAGGCATGATCGTGATTAACCCACCTTGGAAACTAGAAAGCCAAATGAACGATATTTTGCCTTTCTTAAAAGAAGCGATTGCACCTGCAACAGGTCACTTCAAAGTAGAGTGGATTGTTCCAGAATAAAAAAAATAAGGGTTCAGGCCGGTCGCAAGTCCCCTCAAAGGATTCAGGAAAAGCAGATAGCATTGCTCAGTTTTATCTCTTTCCTGAAACCTGCAAGCGAAGCGACCTGAAACCTAGTAGACCTTGAAAAAGAAAAATTTGGTCGCATTTCATACATAGTATGTAAAAAGAATTAAAAAAATATTGGAGAGAAAGTAATGACTACGCATTTTGATTATATCTGTATTGGCGGTGGTTCAGGCGGTATCGCATCAGCAAACCGTGCATCAATGTACGGTGCAAAAGTGGCACTGATCGAAGCTCAAGATCTTGGTGGTACATGTGTAAACGTAGGGTGTGTACCTAAAAAAGTGATGTGGCACGGCGCTCAAGTTGCTGAAGCCATTAACCTATACGCTGAAGATTACGGCTTTGATGTAGAGTTAAAAGACTTCAAATGGAACAAGATGATTGAAAGTCGCCAAGCTTACATTGGTCGTATTCATGAATCTTACGATCGCGTACTTGGTAATAACAAAGTAAACGTAATCAAAGGCTTTGCTCGCTTTGTTGAAACAGAAAGCGGTGATGCAAAAACCGTTGAAGTAAACGGTGAGCACTATACTGCGGATCATATTCTTATTGCCGTTGGCGGTCGTCCAACAATTCCAAATATCCCTGGTGCAGAATACGGTATTGATTCAAATGGTTTCTTTGAACTGACTGAACAACCAAAACGTGTTGCGGTTATTGGTGCAGGTTACATTGCTGTAGAAATCGCAGGCGTTCTTCACTCTCTAGGTACAGAAACTCACCTATTCTGCCGTAAAGAATCACCACTGCGTAGCTTTGACCCAATGATCATCGATACGCTAGTTGAAGTAATGAATACCGAAGGCCCAACACTTCATACTCACTCGGTACCAAAAGAAGTAGTTAAAGAAGCAGACGGCAGCCTAACGCTTCACCTAGAAAACGGTAATACACAAAACGTTGATACGCTAATTTGGGCTATCGGTCGTCACCCAGCAACTGATGCTATCAATCTTGATAAAACTGGTGTTGCAACAAACGATCGCGGTTACATCAAAGTAGATGAATACCAAGAAACAAACGTGAAAGGCATCTACTGTGTTGGTGACATCATGGAAGGCGGTATTGAGCTGACTCCTGTAGCGGTTAAAGCAGGTCGTCAACTTTCAGAACGTCTATTCAATGGTAAAACCAATGCAAAAATGGACTACGATTTAGTTCCTACGGTTGTATTTAGCCACCCACCAATTGGTACGATTGGCTTAACAGAACAAGAAGCTGACGAACAATACGGCAAAGATAACGTGAAAGTGTACACATCAGGCTTTACTGCAATGTACACAGCAGTAACTAAGCACCGTCAACCTTGTAAGATGAAGCTAGTCTGTGCGGGCGAAGACGAGAAAGTTGTTGGCCTACACGGTATCGGTTTCACGGTTGATGAAATGATCCAAGGTTTTGCAGTAGCAATGAAGATGGGTGCAACTAAGGCTGATTTCGATGCCGTTGTAGCTATTCACCCAACAGGTTCTGAAGAATTTGTAACGATGCGATAGTCTGATAGTAGACTCGTTATCTATAAAAAACGCCGCCAATTAACCTTGGCGGCGTTTTTGTTTTATTGAATCATGTTTAACTCAATTAAACAGTTAGTGTTATTACTTACCCGATTTTTCTGCGATTTTAGCTTCAACCATTGGTGCTAATTTTTCATAAGGTAAATAACCCGGAAGAAGTTGACCATCGATCAACATAGCAGGCGTTCCTCGCACACCTAAATCCGTAAATAATTGATAGTTCTTCGCTACCATATCTTGAACTTCATCATTCGTTGATACGTACTTTTCCGCATCATTTGCTTTTGCGACCTTCATGATAGAACGCATATTGTGAATTCCCGGCTTACTTAATAAGGTCTCACTGATCTTATTAAATTTCTCAGGCCTTTCTTTCCATACTCTTAATGCAAAGGTTGCCGAGTTAGCCGGATTTGAACCTTCTTTAAGTGGTACATAAATATTTATCACTTTAAGATCATCAGGGTGCTCATCGACCAATTTCATTAATACTGGGTCTAGCTTTTTACACCAAGGGCAACTTAAATCCGTTAATACAACAATGGTTAATTTAGGATCTTTCGCACCAAACCACGGAAGATTTGGGTTGTTGTACATATAATCATGATAATCCGCCAACGTTTTTTCATACTTACCCTGTTGATCAATATACATGGCCAAACTCTCATGAAGGCTATCAATAATGGTAGGGTTGGCTTTAAGCATTTTATTAATATCTTCCACTTTCTCCGATTGAGTCATTGCAGAAGCAAGAGGAGAAAATAAGCATGCCATTACCAGTGTTGTGATTAATTTCGTTTTAAATTTCATTTTTTATTGTCCGTATATATTCGTTTAGATAAGCCATAAGCGAGCAAGTAATCCCATCGGAGTTGTTATCCCCGTGGTGATGTTTTTTATCTCGCCTTTATCAATAATGACGATGGTTGGGGTCACTTGAATGCCCCATTCTCTTGAAATATCGCCACGCGTATCATTCATATTTTTAAAAGTGTAATCGTGAGATCTCATATAACCAGAGACTCTTCTGTCCTCTCCAGAGCTCGTACTCACCCCAACAACTTGATAAGCATCGCTGAACCAATTAATGGTTGGTGTTACGAATCGACACGCTGCACACCACGTCGCCCAGAAATACACCACCACCGGCTTTTCTTGACTCATAGCAATAACATCAATCGCTTCACCTGTTGTGCTTATTCCTGCAAGTGCTGGCGCAGTATTAGCTGGCATATCTTTAGTTCTCCACGCATCAACAGCAAAACTAAAAATAATGATCACCAGAAGGTAAATCAGTGCCTCTTTACCCCAGCGCTTCATTTTTTGTCTTTTCCCCATTACGGTTTATTTCCTGCTTTTTTAATCGCATCCATAACGACTTTTTCATTCAAAATAACCGGAAGTTCGATACCGTTTGGCGCACTTGGGCCATAAACCACATTAAATGGCACTCCAAATCGCCCATGCTCTTGTAGGTAAGAAGTGATTTTTTCACTCGGAACCGTCCAGTCTCCCTGCATAGGTACAACATTGGCGCTGTTTAACTCGCTATAAACCGGCTCTTGAAGCAATACTCCGATTTTGTTCGCCTTACAGGTCACACACCAATCAGCAGTAACATCAACAAAGACCACTTTTCCTTCATCCACATATTGCTGAATAGATTCACTCGATAACGGAACCCATTTAGGCTCTTCAGGCAGTAGATCAGTTGACGTCATGCTGTCTATCACGGTGCCAAAACCAAATGCGATAGCAAATAAGATACTTAACCAGCCTGCCGCTTTCTTACTATGAACTTGAACGGTTCGCAGCAAGATTACGCCACCCGCAATTGCTGCAATGACATAAATCCAAAACTCTGATAGATGGTTAGAAAGTAAGTTCAGCAACCAAATGCTAGTAATGAGCATCATCGCACCAAAGAGATACTTCACCTTACTCATCCATGGGCCAGGTTTAGGTAATGAAAGAGCAATGGATGGGAAGAGGGCAACCAATATCCATGGCAAAGCCATACCAAGCGCTAACGCAGTAAAAATGCCGTACATGGTTGGGATGTTTGTTGCTAAAGCAAAAGCAACCGCAGTACCTAAGAAAGGTGCGGAGCAAGGGGTAGAAAGTAAGGTGGCAAACATACCTTGAATGAAATGACCAAAGTACGAGTTGTTTCCTTTTGATGCGATCCAAGTGTTGGTATTTGAGGATAATCGAATTTCAAACAAGCTCAGCATATTGGCACCAAACAATGCCGTAATAAGCGTCATGACTCCAATAAACCATGCACTCTGAAATTGAATGCCCCACCCAATTGCACTGCCTGATAACTTAAGTACTACTAAGAACGAAGCCAAAAGCCAAAACGAAAAAACAATCCCACTTGCAGAGGCTAAAAACTGCAATTTAATCTGTTTTTTCTCAAGACCTTGAGCTGAAATAACACTGCTTAACTTCATTCCCAACACAGGAAAAACACAAGGCATTACGTTTAGAATCAAACCACCAAATAAAGCAAATAAGATCATTTTCAGAATAGACTGTAATCCATTGCTGCTTGTGATTATCCCATCACGAATACTTGCTGGTTGCTCTGCTATAAACTCACTGTCTTTTAAAGTAACACTGATATTTTCACCAGTTAAATCCGGCGTTCCCATCCAACTACTGACATCAAATGTGGCGGTGATATTATTACCATCTACATCGATCTTCGGGCGAGAAAAATTAGCGTCTTGCATTTCATCTGACGGGCCATCCACCAAAACATCAGGCGTTATCCATCCCATTTTTTTGCTTGCTGTCACCTGAAGCTGCATTTTTGTGGCATCCCACACTGCTTTTACATCACTGATCAGTGCAGACGCTTTTGGAACCTGACTTAACCCTTGGGCGTAAACGTGCATCGCTTCTTTAGAAAGCGTTAAATCGGTAGGAGTGAAGGTAAGTTCGAATGGGTAGTCAGTCAGTACACAAATAGTGGTGCAAGATGACAGGGTGAGATCAGCCTTAAAGGTAACAGGCTTATTGAGATCATCAATGTGAAGTGTCATAGGGAAAATCACACTTCCCTTATACCCTAAGGTTTCAATACCAAGTAGATCGAAGCGTTTCGGATACGGCCAATACCAATCGATACTACGAATATTTTGAGAATCCTCCCAAGTCATGCTCGGGGCAATACCACCTTCTCCAGGGCTTCTCCAATAGGTTTTCCAATCACCGGCTAAGCGAACCTCTAGAAACCCAGCAACGGTTTGATCGACTTTATTGATTTGCCCGGTAAGAACAAAGCGAGTTTCAATCGGAGTGTGATTCTGGTTTTTAAGCCACCCAGTATGTGGGGTTTCGGCTTGAGCAACGGATATAAATGCGCTGCACAACATCGCGAATAGCCCAAATAGGACCATACGTGTTGTCATTACTGATTTTTGCATCTGTGTTTCCTTTAAAAAATAAATATACGTCGAATGTTGTTACAACATTCGATTATTTATTCTCTAAAAACACACAACTTGAGGTGAACCCGCCTTCCTTTATGAAGAATAGGCTCGGTAAATGAAGAGGTATAGCTGAATGATAAACACAACCCAATAACGAGAAGAACCGTGAATATCTGCACAATAAGCGCATGATCGCCAACTTGATGTTGTTCGAAATGGATTAAATGTTCCGATAATTCACACTTATCACCTAACCCATTTTTGTCTTGCTGTGTTTCCGATGCTTGTTGCACAGTATCAGATACTGAGCTATCCAACGGTAAAGAACACGAACTCAATAAACCAATATTATTCGCCGCACAGACAAAGATAACCCAACACACAAGAATGAGGGGCCATCTAAAAAAATCATGTCTGTAAAACGCAGATTTCATCAACTGGTTAACTACAAGAATAAGGAACGAGTGCAGTTAGGACACACGCTCCTTTAAATAGTTTCCTAGTTACCTATTTAAATTTAATGAGCATGGTTATGGTGGTGATGACCACAACCGCATGTTGGTGCTGCAACCACGCTTTGTAATGGATGGAATTCCATTTTTTCTTGCAAAGCATCAGGTGTTAATGAATTTAATAGGTGCATATTCTCGATATTTACCACATTCACATCACCTAGCTCACGTTGTGTTTTTGCTACTTCAATAAACTGACGGCTTAACACTTCAGGTAACGTAAATTCACGAATTGCACACAATAAATTAGTAGCTGTATCTACTGCAATCATAGAAACAGATAAGGTGTTATCTTCAGAAAGAGAGAAATATTCATCCGGAATTGCCGATGAATTAAATTGCATTTCAAAAGCTAAATCACCAAAACTAACAACAAGTAGGCAACCGCCTTTCTCTGATGAAACTAAACCTAATTGAGCGCCGCTTTGACCTAATAATGTTTGTTCATCAGCGGTAATATTGCTAAGTCCAACATACAGTAAATTAGGTAAATCATTACGAAATAATTCAAGCATCGCACCGTCACCCTCTTGAAACGGGTGGTTTTCAAACGTTTGTCCAACTTGAAATTGTGGGGTGTTGTGTTCTGCCATAATCATTACCTTCTTAATCTGTATCTCAATTTATATTGCTAAGTGTAATCCTTATTTGAAAAATGACTATCCTAGTAAAAAGCAAATCACTATTACTTATTTGTAATAATAATCACCATTATTAATTTATTATTAAAAACATCAATAACCTCCATCTACTGAGATCAAAAAATCCATTTAAACTTTCTTAAAATCGAGAATATTCATTCACATTTTGAATATTAACTTATACAGTACGCACAAATTATTTTTATAAATTAACATCGTGCTGCTAGGTACTTCTTCAACACAAATCTTTTATCACTTGTTAGATCTGGATGATGAACAACAACAAAAAGTGCTCGATACACTTAAAGAAAATCAACCAGAAATCCATCAAGAGATCACAGCGTTATTAGGTTCTTCTCCATCAGAGCATTTTTCCGATCTGCTCGGCTTTCACGCGCAACAAACTTGTCATTTTGATTGGGATTTAAGCAATCAAACGATCGATAAGTACCAATTACGTGATGAATTGGGTCGTGGAGGAATGGGGGTTGTTTATTCTGCACATCGAGCAAATGGTACTTTTGAGCAAGAGTTGGCTATTAAGTTTATTCAGCCAAGTTTTAACAACCTACTCGATAAAAGAGCGCTATTTGAAGAAGCCCAACTTTTAGCGCGTTTAAATCACCCTTACATTGCAAAAGTGTTTGATGGCGGTGAGCACCAAAATCTTGTTTATGTCGTAATGGAAAAAGTAATTGGTTCAACACTTAACGATTTTTTAGCTACGCATGAACTATCCAAAACACAAAAATTACATCTATTTAGTCAGGTTTGTAAGGCTCTTGAGCACGCCCATCAACACAATGTGCTTCATGCTGATCTTAAGCCTGAAAACATATTGATTGATAAGCAACACTCTCCCAAATTAATCGACTTTAACCTTACACAAAAAGTAAAAGAGAGCACGATTGAGCCTCAACAAGGCGTGCTTGCCTTTAGTGAGCAATTTGCGAGTCCTGAACAGAAATCTGGTGGGTTTCTTACGCAACAGAGTGATATTTTTTCTCTCGGAAAAATCTTACATTTGCTATTTCCAGTAACAAATGAAAATGATGATATTCACTGTATACAAACAAAAGCGATGCAAGAATCTTTAGATAAGCGCTATCACTCGGTTTTAGAGCTGCGATTAGATATCGAAGCGGTTATCGCTTCTCGTCCAATTAGCTTAAAACAGCATCGCCCATGCTATACATTAACGTGCTTATTAAAACGTAAACCTATTCCTTCATTTTTATGCGCATTATTAATGATTACAGGGATCGCATTTTCAAGTTTATTAGCACTTAAAAATCATCAGTTAGAGCAAGAAAAAATCGTTGCTGAAAACATGATGTATGAAGTAACGCAATTACTGTTTCACTCAAAAGGATCAAGCGTCTCTCAAGCATCGATCAATTCAATGTTAGAGCTTACTCGCCGCCGAATTTTATCTAACCCAGACTTACCAGCACATATAAAACAGCGAATGTTATTGGCCATGATGACGCCGATCCCAACAAAACAGAAATTAACGACTCATCATTTCACTAATAATAATTAAATTCTCGTTTAGAAAAGGACATTCATAATATGAAAAACAAACCGTTTTCAGCCCTTTTATTAATGCTATTTCTAGGTACTCCTTCTGTTGCTCATGCAGAAATAAAAACGGGATATTTCATCGACTCGCCAGTTACCGGTCTTTATTACCAAACAAGCTCACAACTGTCAGGAACAACAAATAAAGGCGCTTTTGAGTATCGAACGGGTGATGTGGTACGTTTTTTCTTAGGTACTGATGAAAATGGTTATCTTATTAGTACATTATCGGGCCAAGAGGTGGTTACCCCAACGTTAGCCACCACTACACCAAGTAAAAGCATTAATTTAACTCGGTTATTGCTCTCTCTTGATAGTTCACCAAACAACCGAGATGAAATCACTCTAGCAAGTAAGATGCTTTCTAACGTGGATTTTCAACAACGACTTAAGCAAATCGATCTCAATGTATTAGACAGTTCTTCTAAAGAGCTAAATATTGATCTTGTTTCAGTAAAAGAAGCTGTTGAGCACTTAAATCTAAGCCAGCAATACATCGAAGATAATTTCACTTCCGATGACATTATTTATGAGCCAGTCAATAAACATCTAAAACACATCATCATTAAGAAAAAAGACTGGCAAGGTCGAATGTGTGCTTACGACATTAAATATCAGCATCACCCAAGATATCGCCCTTCTTTTGGCAATATGGAATACACAGTGACTGATACTCACCTTATCCAATACCCAAGCGCTGGTGATTACTTTAATGGATGCGAATTAGATACCAGTCATCCTGTGATTGCAGACAAAAGCCCTATCTCTGAATTTGAAGGCTTTGGTGGAATGATCGGATGTGCAGCAACAGGTTGCACTCGTAATGATCTTAATGGTTTTACGTTAGACGATTATAACGACGAAGGTGACTGGAAATACCGAACCATTGCGATGAATTTTGATCCAGAAACGGAATTAATGATGGAGAAGATTCAAGGATTAGGCCCTAACGAACACGTACGCCATCAAAATAGAGGTGAACAAATTGCTTTTATTTATCCAATAGATAAAGAAGAAAAAATCCCTTTTGAAGGTATATGGCAACAAACGCAATACCACGGTCAAAAAATCGAAAAACACTGTTTATTAGTCAAGAATCATCAAGTTCTTAAACACCCAAAAACAGGTAAAACCTGCTCAAAAAATGAAGAACAGTACACATTAAATGTGACGAAAGACTATGCCGATATGTGGTGGGTAAACAATAAAGACAACAGTGCTCAACTAGAGCAAATGAACCTATTGGTTCGTTGGTATCTCAATGGAAATCAGGTTCAACATACAACATGGGAGTATTTACCTGCCGGTAGAGATTGGAAGCAAGGGGTACTCTATCGCTATCGACAAACACTTCAACGCCAACCAAATGGTATTGAAACTATGGATACATTTTCTGTCTCTGAATTTAGCAAAATATAACGGAATTAGTCATGAAAACGACAACAGAACTGACACGCATTATTCAAGATTGGCAAGCAGGAAATAAACAAGCTGAAAACCAGTTATATCAATTCGCTTATTTACAACTCAGACATATCGCTCAAGAAGAGCGAAAACGTAACGCTGAAAAATTCGGCCAACATAATGATGTTCTGGCTGACAGTGTAAATAGTACAACCGCTTTGATTCACGACGCTTACCTTAAGCTTTCAAATTCAGAGCTAAGTGATGTAAAAACCAAACGCGATTTCTTTTTAATGGCAACCAAAGTAATGCGTCAAATTTTGATTGATAACGCTCGCTCGCAACAAGCTCAAAAGCGTCAGGCGTTAACCTCAATTCAAGATGATAATGATAAATTTGAACAATTAATCATTATGGATAAAGCACTTGATAACTTTAGTGTTCGCTATCCCCGCCAATCCAATGCCCTAAAATTAAAATATCTTATGGGTATGAAGAACAATGAAATTTGCCAACTTTTAGAATGCAGCTCAAGCCTGATAGAGAAAGATTTAAAATTCTCTCGCAGTTGGCTTCAAACTCGTATGATGTAATTACTAATGAAAAAAAAAGCACTCATTCTATTATCAATAAGTACTATTGCTTTAAGTGGTATCTGGTTACGCTCTGCTATTTCGTCACCATCAGAACACGCCGTGATAGCAGAACCAATTCCATTACCAACAATACAAAACACGCCATCTCGTGAGGCATTTTTATCTAGCTTTCATAAAGAAAAAGTATCATTAAATACCGTATCTAAAAAGGATCGCGATAATGATAAAAATGCAGAGCATTCACAAAAAACAGAGACCAAGAAAGCCTCCTCTAAAGTGAGTGAAGGAAGTGATTTAGGATATAACGCAGATAAGGTACAAAGCCTCCCACAATTGAGCTCAACTCAAAAAGCAGGAAGCGTTGGTAACCAAAAACCCAAAGTGGATAATGACATACAGCAGCAGTTACAGACCATGATGTATGCATGGAATCTAACCCAATCCACACCGGTAAATTATTCATTTAATATCAACGGCCTTTTTTATGATGAAGAGCATGACTTTATCACCACGAGAGTGCGCTTCTCTTATCCTGGACTTTCTTTGATCAATAAAGGAGAGCTAACCTTAGCAGGTTCTCCTATCGAAAGTGATAAACCAATTCAATTCATTATTTCAGCAAAAGATGACTATCATGGAAATGAAGAAAGTGCATGGACTCATGTAAGCTTTGATTTACCCTCGACAGAAGAATCAAACACTAACATTGAACATCCATTAATTGGACATACCCTTTATAGATTAGAAACAACAAATCATTTTGCTGGTCATAATTATGATTATGAAGTTGTTTATTGTGAGGCATTTAAGTTCATTAATAACCTCGCTTATTATGCTACTTCAACCAATAAAAGAACCTGCCCTACCGAGGAATCATTATCCGAAATTGGTACCTACGCTATTGATGACAAACACCTCATTGTAACAAGCAGCTATTCTGCTTTTGATGCAGAGCAACGTTGGAAAATACTGCATTCCTATGAATCTAGTTTTAATAAAGGTGAAAGCCTACTTACTACGATTCATAATGGAAAAGAGTTTGAAACCTATACAATATTAAAAAATAAACGAGCAATGGAGTCTCGTTTAAATGTCGTTACTGGGCAGACCCCTTATCAAATGGAAAAATTTGAATATTTCTTCCCTACAGACAAACAAGGAAACTACATTAAAGGCACAGCGGGAATGTATATGATGGACTCTAGGTTGGTTAATCCAAACTGGTTCGAGCTAGATTCTGATCTCAATATTCATTCGGATACGCATAATATGACGTGTGATTTTGTTGTCGCTTTTTATCAAAGCTCAACCATGGGCGGACAAGGAGCAAGTGGTATAAGTATAACGTCGAGTTCCGTAGCTCCTAACTATATAGATCCATTAGAATGCGAAGAAAGAATTAACCCAAATAATGGTAAACGTTATGCGTATCTTGACTTAGATTACTCAACTTATGATGAGTTTGTTGATGGTGGGATCTATAGTTACATTTTAAAACCCAAACCGGAATATGCTCATTTAGTGGAAGAGTTTAAAGTTAACCTAATCTATCACGCACCAAATTTAAGTTAAAAAAATCATAGTGATAAAACAAAAAAAGAGCGAAATGTGTCACTCTTTTTTTGTTTGGCCTACTATAGGCTAAAAACTCCAAAGTGCCTGTAAACCTGTACTGAATGTATGAGTATCTGCCTCTGGTAAGGTTGCATAACCACTCTTCATTTCACGCTCTGTACAAACCCCATCAACCATGGTGACACACATTTCAACCTGCACCGCTTGCTTGTCTGTCTCAAAACGTTTTTCATAACCTAGCATCGCATACCAACCAAGGTGTAGCCCTTTCATTACTTCGTAACTAATGGTCCCTTCGATTGATGCTCTCATCCCAAAGTCATTAAATGTATTATCTTCAAATTTAGTATTTTGAGTTACGCTATAGACGGGTACACCTAATACAGCGCGTCCACTCACTTTCCATTTCTTATCACTAAACAGTAAGCCATTATCGTAAGCCACACCCAAATCAACAAAAATATCGGTCGAGGTTTCTTCCCATGTGCCATAAAACGCTTTATTGGTGAATCCATTATGGTTTTTCATACCGTAGCGAGTATACGTTTGATAAGTAAGTGCCGGACCACCGATAACTCGCCACTCATCAGTAAGTTTGTAGTGCAGTTGAATGTTGGTCGCCGTTTTTAAATATTCAAACTTATTGGTTTGCATTAATTGACCATAATACTTCCAATCTTCTTGCGCACTTTGAGGAGAAAATGAAGCCAAGGCATCAATAGAAAAATCAAATTTATCGTTAATGTAATACAAGCCACCACTGTTCAAAACAGGGTTTGTGATCGTCACTTTAGATTGCGTTCCACCATAATATTCTTGATACGTTACGTTCTCTAAACCAAACGTAAAGTAAGAATACCCATAGTTTTTATCTCCCTCATGCGCCATTGCAAAACACGGCAATAAACCTAACCAGTATATTTTTTTCATTTTTCGTCCCTAGATGTATTTTTCGGTGCGAAATATGAGTGATTCATTCCAAAAAACCAATAGTACTATTGATAAAAAAATAAAATAAATTTTACGGTTTTTTTCCTATTTTCCGTGTCTTGTTTTGTTTTTTGAACCGGCGTAAAAGTGTCGCACTTTTGAGTTTTACAAATAAATAAACACTTATTGAGGGAAAGGCTACCCTCATCAAAAAGGATTGAGACAGAATGAAAAAGGTAAGTTTATTAGCAGCGTCAGTGGCACTAGCGTTAGTAGGTTGTGGCGGCTCTGATGGTGGTTCAGATACTAATACTGGCACACCTTCAGCTGGCGGTATCATTATTACTGGTTTTGATGGCTACTTTAAGAATGCGGTTGTGTTTGATGATGTAAACAACGATGGTGTTTTAGATGTTAATGTTGATACTGTATTTGGTCTAACTAAAGCCGATGGTAAAATCACTCTACCAAAAGGAACAGAGTTCCAAGGTTCTCTTGCCCTTAAAACGCTAAAACCAGGCGATACTGACAAGGCGCTTGCGGCAAAGCTAGCAGCACTAAGCCCTGCAGCTGATTCTTACTCTGACTTCA
The DNA here is from genome assembly GCF_009727955.1 of Aliivibrio fischeri. Lineage (GTDB taxonomy): Bacteria > Pseudomonadota > Gammaproteobacteria > Enterobacterales > Vibrionaceae > Aliivibrio > Aliivibrio fischeri_A. Next base: position 71,188 of record NZ_WOBR01000012.1, read on the forward strand.
TGAATACATACACAACAGATATGGATCATGAAGGTCAACCAATGGCAAATGCTGTTGTATTCCGTGCACCTGTTTCTGCTGAAGATAAAACAGCAGTAATTTCTCCACTAACCGATCTTGTTGCTATCGAAATGGCAAAAGGCACGGCTGAAAATCCAGTAAGTGAAGAAGCCGCGATCGCAGCTGTAACAGCAGCCCTTGGCGGTACAGATGAACAGCCTATTGACCTATTCTCTGATTTCGTAAAAGATTCAAAGACAAATTTAGAAAGCGCTAAGCTACACAAAACAGCACAAATCCTGACAGAATCAAAAGCAAAAAACCCTGTGGCTTATGAGCAAAATTCAGCAGAGATTGCTGCTGTTGCTCAAGAAGAGTCTGAAAAGATTGTAACTGATGAAACAATGGGTTCAGATGATTTATTAAATCAGAAGCCTGTCATTAACCCTTCAGCACCAACAGCTCCTGTTGTCTCGAACTACAAATTATTAGTAAACGAAGATGCTAAAATTGCCATTCAAAAAGAAATTAGTGCATTAGCTATCACTGAAGGTCAATCTCTAGATACCACAATTACTATTCCTGCAAACCTATTCCAAGACAAGTACGACAATACACAAACTAACGTACAAGCAGTAGTTGAAATTAATGGTGAAGGTGAAATTACAGCTAATTTAGTAGGTGAAACACTGACATTATCAGCTAATAACCTACAACCTACTCAAGATATCTACACCATCACGTTAAAAGCCGAAGATAAAGCAACAGCAAACTCTGAAGTATTAAATACACTAAGCACAACGTTCTCATTTAAAGTTGAGCTACAAAACTCAGCACCAGTTGTAGATACGGACACCCAAACGAACATCCAAACTCTTGTTGATTCTTGGAAAATGCAACAAGGTGCTGCATTTTCACAAACATTCTCTGTTGATGGCTTATTCAGTGACCGTGAGGGTGATGCTTTAACTTATACAACTAACATCAACTCTGTTGTACCAGGTCTAACTTCTAAGTTTAATAAAAACACTAGTGAAATGACCATTTCGGGTACACCTCAACCTAAGAATTTAGGTGAATTAGCATTTACTATTATTGCTGATGACGGTCACCCTGCTACTCGACTTGCTTCTACTCCTGCAAGCTTTACATTACCAGCGATTGAAGCAGGTGAAATCGCCATCGATACAAATGTTAAAGCAGAATTACAAGAAAAAACAACGACATGGCAATTAAAAGTTGGCACTGCATTTAACCAAACACTAAATATCAGTGAACTATTTGATTCAGCTGTAAATGGTGACGTTCAATATTATGCTAATTATGCAGAACACGACAACGCACCAGCATCAAATCCAATTAATGGCGTTAACGTAACAGTTGATCAAAGTGGTTTAGTTACATTAGTAGGTACTCCAACTCAAGTAACTAATGGGGTTGTTCTATACCTAGCTCAAGGCATCAATTTCTCTGGTGGCGAAGACAATGACATTGAATCAGAAATGGTATTACTGAATCTACCAAATGTTCAGCCTGCAGATGAAACACTACCACCAGTAGAGCCTGAACTAGGTTTCACTGAAACACATTTCAACACAAATAAAGTGTGGAAAATGGGTAGCTTTGCAGATCGTGACGGCGAAATTGGCCATGCAATGCTTTTGAACAATGGTCAAAATCTGCAATTCTGTTGGGGCTCTCAAGATGGAGCAGATCAACAATACGCTTCAAATATTAGTCGTTGGGATCAAAGTGCATACACTACACTTGCTCGACTAGACACGTTACCAAACTACGCAGATTATGCACAACGAGATTGTTGGGACGTACAACTTAAAGATGGCAAGTTGTACGATAATGCAGACGCAGGTGAAATCTACGTATATGAAATGCTTTACCAAAACAAAACAGCGAATGGTGATTACCAAATCATCTTAAAAATCAATGGTGATGAACTGTTTTGGATGGATTCGACAGATGCACCATTTGCACAATCTCTTTCTGTTAGCGATAAAGTAGCTGATGGTAAAATCGAATTTGATATGACGGTTGAAAGTGAAACCCTTGCTGACGAAAGTACAAAACTATACTACGCAGCAGGTAAGTTTGAATACGCTAGTGCAGCATACGAATACACATCAATCATGCCAGAAGGTTTCTACACTCCAGGTGAACTTGAAATCGACGAAACAGGTGAGCATGAAATGTTGATTCTTAAGGAAACTGGTGATCAATCGGATTACAAAACACGTTACCGCTATGTAAACCACAACTTTGGTGATTTCTATGTTGGTATTAAGTGGAGTGAAGATTCTTACGGAACATCTTCACCAGATTTCGGTCTGTATTCTTACTCTCAAGAAGCAATGGAAAAAGTGGTAAGCCAATTACCTTTACTCGCTGACTAATCTAATCCATTACAACGAATCAAGCTCCGCAATCGCGGGGCTTTTTTATTTTCCATTTCCACTTCCCTCCCAACATCCAATTAAAACCCCACTCACATCACAAAAAAAACACCTCAAATTCCGACTTCTACTTTTATTTCCACACTGGGCAAATTCATAACCTCATAATAAATAAGGAAATGAAATAAAAAGTATGATCTATATCTCCTCAAGTATTCCAATTTCCACTTCAAAGTGGAAAAACTCTCTCTGTTCACTTTTTCTTTCCACTTATATTATTTCATCATCAAGTTACGTATTAAAAATATTATTTAGAGGAAATAAAAAACGTGAATAGTAATACTCTAGAAATTAATGAAGAGTTATTCACTGAAGAAGTAGATTCAACGTTCAATAAAGTAATATCTATTTTACGAGCTGAGAATATATTTCCAGACAGTGTTCAAAAACAAATGCTTTTTTCTCATTTAAAAGCCATGGTAATTCGTTCTCATACTAATGAGCCATTACCAGAAGTTGAAATTGAAATGTTTGATGAAATATCTAAGTCATCACACAAATTAGCTGAAGATGTCGTGACATGGTTTCCGACATTAGCATACGAAGAAACATATTTATTATCTGTTCACTTTGAAGTGGCAAAAGAAAACGAATTAACTGAAGAATTAGGAGTTTAATATGGCTGATGTAAAAGTAGTTATCGGTGACCGTCTAGGTAAAGGACAAAAAGTAGGTATGGGTGTTGAGGCTGCAGGTGGTTCTGTAACAGTAATCCCAGGCATGGCAGCAGATATGAAGCTTGGTGACATCATGAACCAAGAGCAGGCTGACTTTGGTATCTCTTTTTGTGGTAGCGGCGGTGCTGGCGCAATCACAGCTCAAAATAAATACGGCTACAAAGCAAAATATGGTATGCGCTCTGTAGAAGAAGGCGTTACAGCAATTAATGAAGGGTACAACGTTCTTGGTTTTGGTTTTATGGATCAAGAGGAACTAGGTAAAAAACTAGTTGAAGCTTTCGTTAAAAAATACAGAAGTTAATTATTTATGAAAGAATCTATTACAACAACCGTAACGGTCAGTGGTAATGGAAATACAAAACAATCAGCTTTCAGCTCTGCATTAAATAATATTCAAAAAACAATTTTAAAAGATAACGAACAAGTTATTTTACGTATTGAACCTGTTGATGTGAAATTAATTAATGCAGAGAAAAAAGAAAGAATTGAAAAGTTTATGTTTTTCTTTTTACCAAGAAATAAAACAACTTATTCAGTCACGATTGATGTCACTGTTAATGTCACAATAATTAATATTGACCAATTGGATTTCAAATCAATATAAACACCTATTTATTTAATTGCTCCTTAATTAAATATACTAACGGAAGGTATATATAGATGTTCTTAATAATATTAATAAAGTCTCTCATTATTGGGGCTTTAGTTGGTGTCGGCGTAGGTGTCGGTGCTGCTCGAATGTTCCATGCTCCAACAGTTCAAGGTATGGGTGCATTCCGTACTCTTGGAGAACTTAACTCTTGTGAAGGCGACCCTGCATCTCACTTCTCTTTTGGTCTTGGTTTCTTCTTTAACGCATGGGCATCATCTGTTGCTGCTGGTGCTTTCACTCAAGATGTTGATCACCGCATCATCCCTAACTGGGGTGCCGCTGCTCTCATGGTTAAAAACCGCGATGTAGCAACAACTATGCACGACCCGAAAAAAATGGGTATTGCTTGTGGCATCATCGGCATGATCGTCGTTGCCTTCTTAAATACAACAGCATCAGCCGTACCAGAAAGCCTACAAATCACAGCCGTTAAAGTACTTGTTCCGGCAGCTAACCTTCTTGTAAACATCGCGATGCCGGTTATTTTCTGGCTTGCTGCTATTGATGCTGGTCGTCGTTCAGGTTTTTGGGCAACTATCTTTGGTGGTCTTGCTCATATGATCATGGGTAACGCCGTTCCAGGTCTTGTTCTAGGTATCTTAATTGGTAAAGGTGTTGAAGATGGTGGCTGGAACCGTGTAACAAAAACGATGTTAACTGCGGTAATTGCACTGTTTGTTCTAAGTGCCTTCTTCCGTGGATTTGACCTTGAGCTTCTAGAATCTTTCCGACTCACTATCCCTACATGGTTAGAGAGTGTTCATACAAGCATTAGCGGCAAATAGTAAGTCTGGAGTTTTAAAATGGATGACAAATTAAAGAATAACTTTTGGTACGCAGATTGGTCTTTTCCATTCTTCGTAGGTCTGCTTTCTTCAGGCGTATTTGCTGGTACTCACATGTATTACCTATACGGCATCGGCGCATTTAACGAAGTTGCTTTCGTTTCAATGTTACGAGCAGGTATGGATACCGGTGTTTATGGTGCAGTTGCTGCCTTTGGCGCGAGTTTCTTATTCGCACGAATCATTGAAGGTTCGCTAGTTGGTATCTTGGACATCGGTGGTGCAATTCAAACCGGTATTGGACTGGGTGTTCCGGCTCTACTTCTTGGCGCTGGTATTGTTTACCCGCTAGAAAACTTTGTTGCCTCATTAATTGTTGGTTTCTTCTTAGGCGTGGCAATTGGTTACATCATCATTATTGCTCGTAAGTATACCGTTGGCCAAAGTAACTCTACCTATGGTGCTGATGTCATGATGGGTGCTGGTAATTCATCAGGCCGCTTCTTAGGTCCTTTGATTGTTCTATCTGCAATTGGTGCTTCAATTCCAATTGGTATTGGTTCATTAATTGGTGCTCTAGCATTTTACCAATGGCAAAAACCAATCACTGGTGGTGCTATCTTAGGTGCAATGGTTTTCGGCTCATTATTCCCTGTAGCCATCGGCTAACCCATCTCAGTAGTGCTCTTCAATTAAGAAGAGCACCACATAACACAGGTAAGAATTATGTATGACTTACTCATTAAAAATGGAAAATTAGTCAACGGTCATTTTGTTGATATTGCTATTCAAGCAGGGAAAATTGCCAAAATTAATACCAATATTATCGAAGATGCTGAAAAAGAAATTGATTTAAAAGGGCTTCATTACATCAGTGCTGGTTGGATTGATTCTCACACTCACTGTTATTCCGCTTCCCCTATATATAACGATGAGCCAGATTTAATTGGTGTCGCTCACGGTGTAACCACTGTTGTCGATGCAGGCAGTGTCGGTGCGGATGATATTGATGATTTTTATCAACTAACTCAAAAAAGCTCAACTAACGTATACAGCATTCTTAATATCTCTCGAATTGGTTTATTACGACAAGATGAGCTTGCTGATATGAGTGATATTGATTTGGATATCGCCAAAGAAACCATCAACAAACATTCCGATTTTGTGGTTGGCATTAAAGCACGAATGAGCGGCAGTGTTGTAAAAGAAAACGGATTAAAACCTTTGGTTAAAGCCAAAGAAATGCAAGCTCAAAATAACCACCTACCTTTAATGGTACACGTTGGAAATAATCCACCAAATTTAGATGATATTGCTGATTTACTAACAAAAGGCGACATCATTACACACTGCTATAACGGTAAACCAAATCGCACTTTAACCTCTGAAGGTGAGTTAAAAGAATCGATGAAAAAAGCCATTAAACGTGGCGTTATTTTGGATGTTGGTCATGGCGGTGCGAGTTTCAGTTTTGATGTTGCTGAACAAGCGATTAAAAAAGGGATTTATCCTGACACGATAAGTTCCGATATTTACTGTAAAAACCGAATTGCAGGACCTGTGCGTAGCCTAGCTCATATCATGTCCAAGTTTTTAACCATTGGTTTATCTCTTGAGCAAGTAATTAACTGTGTAACGATAAATGCTGCAAATGCACTGCAAATGGACACAAAGGGTCAATTAGAAGTGGGGAAAGATGCCGATCTAACCATTTTTAATATCCATCATGAACCATGTACTTTTGTCGATTCTGAACAAGGAAATCGTCAAGGCAACGAATCATTTTTACCTTTGGCAAGCATTGTTGCTGGCCAACTCATTACGACACAACACGGAGAGAAAACTGATGTCTTCAATTCATGAGAAGTATGGTCTAACTGAAGTAATTAATGCATCTGGTCGCATGACTGCATTAGGGGTTTCAACGCCAAATGAAGACGTTGTAAATGCAGTAAAAGAAGGACTTGGGCAATATTTTGATATGAAAGATCTCGTTATCAAAACCGGTGAATACATTGCCAACCTTCTAAATGTTGATGCTGCGGTTGTTGTGTCTTGTGCTTCTGCTGGCATCGCTCAGTCTGTAGCTGCAGTGATTGTTAAAGACAGCCAATACCGTTTAGAGAACCTACACGCACATGCTCACGATGTTCCATCAGAAATTGTACTACCAAAAGGTCATAACGTTAATTTTGGAGCTCCTGTTGGCACTATGGTAACTCTCGGTGGCGGAACCATTAAAGAAGCGGGATACGCAAATGAATGCTCAGCAGAACAACTTGAAGCTGCTATCACTAAAAATACAGCGGCGATTTTGTACATCAAGTCTCACCACTGTGTTCAAAAAAGTATTTTAAGCGTAGAGCAAGCGGTGACAGTAGCTCAAAAACATGACCTGCCATTAATTGTTGATGCCGCAGCAGAAGAAGATTTAAAAGGCTACTTTGCAATGGGTGCTGATCTCGTTATCTACAGTGGTGCAAAAGCCATTGAAGGACCGACAAGCGGATTAGTTGTAGGTAAAACTCAATATGTAGATTGGGTTCGCAAACAATCTCAAGGCATTGGCCGAGCAATGAAAGTCGGCAAAGAAGGTATCTTAGGTTTAACTCACGCTATCACTGATTACTTAACGGTAGAAAAAGAAACAGGCCAAGAAATGGTAGCGAAGATGGAAAAATTCATCTCTGATATGAACACCATTCATGGCGTAACGTCACGAGTAGTATGGGACAGCGCAGGACGTGATATTGCAAGAGCTGAAATTGCTTTTGACCATGAAGCCCTAGGTACAACAACTAATAATATCGTTAAGCAATTAAATAACGGTAATCCAGCAATTTACTGCCGTGGCTACAAAGCTAATGAAGGCATTATTGAGATTGATGTTCGCAGTGTTAACACCACTCAATTAAACACTATTTTCAAAAAAATTAACGCATTATTTTAAGAGAGATATTCCATGAGTTTAAAAGCTAACTTCTATAAAAACCGCGTATGCCTAAATGTATTAGCAGGCTCTGTTGATAATGCGGCTGATATTTATGACGCAGCAGAAGGTCATGTTCTTGTTGGTGTTTTATCTAAAAATTACCCAAATGTTGATACTGCTGTTGAAGATATGAAGAAATACAGCGAAGTAACAAACAATGCTGTATCTGTTGGCTTAGGTGCTGGAGATCCAAATCAATCAATGATGGTTTCGCTTATTTCACAGCACGTACAACCACAGCACATTAACCAAGTATTTACTGGTGTAGCAACAAGTCGAGCTTTAGCTGGGCAAGATAAAAGTATCGTGAATGGTCTTATTTCACCAACTGGCACCGTAGGAATGGTGAAAATATCAACAGGCCCATTAAGTTCTCGCTCTGAAGACGCAATTGTTCCAGTAGAAACAGCAATTGCCATGCTAAAAGACATGGGTGGCAGCTCTGTAAAATACTTCCCTATGGGCGGCTTAGAAACACGTGAAGAATTTACTTGTGTTGCAAAAGCCTGTGCTGATCAAGATTTCTGGTTAGAACCAACTGGAGGAATTGACCTTGAAAACTATGAAGAAATTATGCAAATCGCATTAGATGCAGGGGTTAGCAAAATCATTCCTCACATCTACAGTTCTATCATAGATAAAGCGACAGGAAACACCCGTCCTGAAGATGTAAAAACACTGTTAGACATGACAAAAAAACTGCTTAACTAAGTTTGCTCCAAAAGGCCAATTATTCGCCCCCGGATATTGGCCTTTTTTATTAAAAACAAGAGGGAAAATGTATATTTTTCAATAAAATAAATTACATCCACATATACATCACATATTGAATAAATACCATTACCCTAACGTTTTCGTTGGTTGATATTATTATCAATATAAACACTTATTAACTGTTCTGGTTTTTCTATGATCCAACTGCCTTATCCTCGTCTTAATGTCATTTTTGAAGCGCTTAGATATGAAGCTCTTCCTCAGCAAGAACTTGCTCAGCGTTGTGATATTTCGACACGAACAATTCGAACAGACATCTCTGCCTTGAATGATATTTTGGCCTCTTATGGTGCCCAAATTCAACATCAGAGAGGAAAAGGCTATCACTTTGATATCTATGATGAGACTCGTTTTTTAGATATTGAAAAACAAACGAAAAAAATGAAATCATCTCCTCGCAACGCCAAAGATCGCATGGTGTATTTGATGATGCGTCTATTATCTCAAGAGGAAGAATGTAAGTTGGATGATCTTGCCAATCAATGGTTTGTCAGTCGCACTTCGCTACAAGCCGATATGGGAGAGATTCGTGAGCAACTTGAACAATATAATTTAGAGCTAATAAGCAAAGCGCATTGTGGATTACGATTATTTGGTGAAGAGCAAGCTATTCGAGCTTGTATCGCCCATATTTTATTTCAATTTAAACCAAGCGATCATACGTTTATTGATGTATGTGAATATTTTTTCCCAGAGATTAACCACCCGTCCTTGAAATCCGATTTACTTGAGCTAATTAATAAAAATCACATCAAGCTTACCGACGAAGGTTTGCATCATTTAGTCGTTTATTGTGGTATTGCCTTACATCGCTTAAAACAAAATGCGAGTATTCATCATGTAGATCAACCCAACCTCAGTGAAGAAGCACAAAAAACGGCAACAGAGTTGAGTCAAACCATAGAAAGTTTACTTGGTGCGCCTTTACCTCAAGCAGAAATCGATTACCTCAGTATTCAAATTGCTGCTCGTCGAGTTACTGGGGTTCCTGAAATCGACACTCAAAAACCAACGGAACAATTAGAGCTAACTCAATATTTATTGAATTACGTGAATACACATTACAACTACGATCTGCGTAATGATGAGCAATTAAAACGAGACTTACTCTGCCATATTACGACCATGATCTTACGAGTTAAGTATCAAATTACCATCCCAAATCCACTATTTGATCATATTAAACGATACTATCCATTGGCTTATGATATGACTGTAGCAGCCATTTCTCATTGGGGTAAACATTTAATTCCAGACGGTGAGATCGGTTATTTAGTCATGCATATTGGTGTTGGACTAGAACGTAATTTTTCACTTGAAGAGCAACTTCCACCAAAAGCTTTACTTGTTTGTGACTCAGGCACATCAATCGTGCGTTTACTTGAATCTCAGCTTATGCGCTCACTGCCTCAACTCACTATAGAGAAAGTAGAGAGTCTTAGGGATTATGAAGAACTATCAAAAGTAGATGCCGATTTCGTTATTTCAACAGAAAAAGTATCCCAAAAAAACAAACCAACCATCACGGTATCTCCGATACCAACGAGCTTCCAATTAGAACAAGTAAATAAACTCATTCTAATGAATCGCTCACATCCATATATGTTGGATAAGTTTTTTGATCTCCGCTATTTTTCTGTTCTGGATAAGCCAATGACACAAGGTGAAGTGCTCAAAAAATTCAGCTCTCATTTTACAGAAGATGACATCACCCCTATTGAGTTTTACGACTCTGTTATTGAGCGAGAAAGCATTACATCGACAATTTTAGGGGAAGGCATTGCGATTCCACATTCTTTGGGATTACTCGCTAACGAAACCAAAGTATATACCATCATTTCTCCACACGGTGTGGATTGGGGGAACGGGAAAATAGCTCATGTAATTTTTCTTTTTGCTATCAATAAAGACGATTATGAAGAAGCAATGAGCCTTTACGATTTATTTGTGACCTTCATGAATGGTAAAGCCGTCGATACCATCTTAGGCTGCCACTCTTATGATGAATTTCAATATGTTGCTAAAGAATGTTGGTTTAATCGAAAAAAAGATTGGTAAATAAAAAACCCCGGAACATGCCGGGGTTTTACATATCAATTAAATTGAATGATAAAAATTATCCGCGAGGCTTAAACTCAAGCACTGGCGCTTTCTCTCCATCATTCACATCTTTTGGATTGTTAATAACTAAAAAATCCAAGGCGCGTCCTGTAGGACTAAGTAACGCAAGCTCTTCTCTATGTTCATCTTCCAAACAAATATTTAATGAAATATTTGAAAGCGCCTTAACACCAAATTCATCTTCTAATGTCTCTAGTGCTTCTTGTAGGTTTTCAGCAAGAGACTTACTGTCCCAGCGACCTTTAAATTGGATTTCCAACGACTTCATCCTCTACTTTCTTAGTACACATCACATTTAGCATGGAGGTGTTTTTTAATTTTCTGGCCGCACCACCTTTAAAGAGTCCCAAATTATCAGCACCCCAATAAGGCAATAATACAGGCCATTTGTCTTTGGTCATTATTGTTGAATCAAGCAAGATTTGCCATTGCTCTTTAGTAACCAAATCCATATCTATTTGCTGACAAATTTCTTGAGCATGTAGAGATGTAGCTCGAAGCCATGGCAAACTATTTTCCATATAAAAACCTTCACTACTGTCATCAGTAAATGGAACGACAAAATGAAGATTATTTATCTTTGCTTGCTTACGAATAGTAATAGGATCAGGTTCTGGCTCGCTTACCGTCTCTGAAGCTCTTTCAATCGGTTCTTCAACTTGAGGCAACAAAGCTAAGTTCACTTCCCTTAATGCTGCATGCTTAAATAACCGATCACTTTGTAAACTTCTTAATTGCTTTTGCGCTGCAGTGAAATCTTGATAAGGCCCAATCAAGCAACGTTTAGCTTCTCCCTCTAATTTAAAGTTAATCGAAGCATCCACTTTCTTTTGAATATGATTTACTTTTTCTTTCGTCAGATCCTGATTAAACACACCACATTGAATCCAAAACTCGCTCTTTCCTTTTTCTAATTTTGGTTGTTGATTTCCCCATAAACCATCACCAATTGGGCAAGCATCTAACAACACATTTTTCGCATCAGAATACGCAGCTTTAGAAAAACAAATCGAGGTAAGTGCGCTTTCCTTTTTAACCACATCATCATTTGAAGCATCATTGGCATAAGCATGCGTCATAACAAGGACGCTACTTAATACTCCCAATGAAATTTTTGTTATTTTTATTAATTGAGCCATCAAATTTCTCCAAGCAAGCACTTACAATATTATCAGCATAGCAAAAGTTATGTTTCAAATCCGAGAACCTCATTCTAATGCGCTTATATTACTCATTTTCATAGAATAAAATGGCTATCCATAAGCCGATAAACTAAAATTATTTTTCCCCTTCTCTATTTATGTCGAGTAACACATGGAAGTTGAACTGTTAGAAATACAGCATTTTTTATCTCAATACCCTCCGTTTAATTTACTTCCAGAGGAAGCGATAAAAGAAGCGGCGCAAAGTGTTGAAATATCTTATTACCGAGCAGAAACCATGGTGATTGGCTTTGGTGATGAGATCAAAGATCTCTACATGGTTCGCAGTGGTATCATCGAAGTATATCGTCGAAATGGAGAGCTTTATAACCGTCTTGATGAAGGCAGTATCTTTGGCCAAATGGGGCTATTAATGAACAATAAAGTTCGTTTCCCAGCCAAAGCCCTAAAAGATTCCCTGCTTTATTGCATTCCTGAAGCCGTTTTTGATGATTTCTGTGAACGCTATGATGAGTTCTCTGACTTTGTTGAAGTAGAAGATGCCACTCGTTTAAAACAAGCGGTTGAAAACACAGAAGACGATGCAAACGACTTAACAACATCTAAAGTGAAAACGCTGATCACCCGTGAAGCCGTAATGATTGAAAAAAATCAAACCATTCAATCTGCTGCAAAAACCATGGCTGAAGAAAACGTATCGGCGGTATTAATTACAGATCCCGACATCGATATCGAAGAAGAAGATAATAACTTTGTTGGTATTATTACCGACCGAGATTTATGCACCAAGGTATTGGCGTGTGGCTTAGATTTTGAAACACCCGTATCTGAAGTGATGTCGACAGAATTAATATCTCTTGATCACAACGCTTATGTTTTTGAAGCGATGCTGATGATGCTACGCTACAACGTCCACCACCTTCCTGTACTAAGAAATAAACAACCCATTGGCGTTATTGAGGTTTCTGATATTGTTCGCTACGAATCGCAAAACAGTTTGTTGTTTGTAAGCAGTATTTTCCAACAACAAACCATTGAAGATTTAGTGATTCTTTCTACTCAATTGAAAGATTGTTTCTTACGTATGGTCAACGAAGACGCCAACTCTCACATGGTTGGTAGCGCAATGTCTGAAATTGGACGTAGTTTTAAACAACGCTTATTAGAACTAGCAGAAGAAGAGCTTGGGGAGCCACCTGTGCCTTATTGTTTCTTAGCTCTTGGTTCTATGGCTCGTGACGAACAATTAATTGTTACAGACCAAGATAATGCGATCATTTTAGATAACGAATACAACGAAAAAGAGCATGGTGAATACTTCAAAGCACTATCTGAATTTGTCTGTGATGGCTTAGCGGCTTGTGGCTATAAATATTGCACAGGCGATATCATGGCAACCAACCCTAAATGGCGTAAAACTCAATCAGAGTGGGAAGAATGTTTTGCCGATTGGATTGATAACCCGGATCCTCAAGCGCTATTAAATAGCTCTATTTTCTTTGATTTAAATGGTGTCTATGGTCGAACTAAATGGGCAGAACAACTTAATGGTTTCATTGTTCGACGTGCGAAAAAGAATAACCGCTTCTTAGCTTGTTTAGCACGAAACGGCTTACGTCGAACGCCACCTCTGGGTTTCTTTAAAGACTTTGTAATGGAAAAAGATGGTCGTCATAATAATTCCATTAACCTAAAGCGTCGTGGTACAGCCCCACTAGCCGATTTAATTCGTGTTCACGCATTGGCCATTGGTTCTCATGCTCAAAACTCATTTGAACGTCTAGATGACATTATCGAAGCCGGTATTTTACCTAAATCCAAGGGGCAAGATTTGCATCATGCAATGGAATTAATCTCACTGGTTCGATTACGCCACCAAGCATTAGATGTCGAAGCTGGTATTGAACCCGATAACAATATCGAACCTGAAAACATGTCAGACTTTGAACGCCGTAATTTAAAGGATGCATTCCAAGTATTAAGTAACGCACAAAATTTCTTAAAATATCGCTATAACGCGAATAAATTCTAGGAGCTAATGATGATCCCACATGCTCCTCAAGAAATTTTAAACTGGCCCTCCTTTTTCAAGCATAAGCAGGAGATCAGTAAAGATAAGCGGCTAAAAAACTTCTACAAGACAGGAACGTACGAAGAAGAAACACCACTGAGTGACATTGAATTTGTCGCGCTTGATTTTGAAACAACAGGATTGGATGCGAACCAAAATAGTATTATCAGTATTGGTTTAGTGCCTTTTACGTTAGAACGTATTTTTTGCCGTCAATCACAACACTGGTTTGTAAAAGCACAAGACAGCTTAGAAGAAAATTCAGTGGTTATTCATGGTATTACTCACTCAGATCTACAAGGTGCTCCTGATTTACGCCGGATTTTAGAACAGGTATTAGATGCACTCGCAGGAAAAGTCGTAGTTGTGCACTATCGCCGTATAGAACGAGACTTCTTTGATACAAATCTTCGTAGTTTGATTGGTGAAGGGATCGTTTTCCCTGTCGTAGATACCATGCAAATTGAAGGGGATTACCAACAAGAACAAGCGAAAGGCTTTATCAATTGGCTTAAAGGTAAGCGTCCAGAATCAATTAGATTAGCCAACACTCGGCTACGTTATGGATTGCCTTCATACCCTCCCCATCACGCATTAACGGATGCAATAGCGACGGCTGAATTATTTCAAGCACAAGTGAGACACCACTTCTCACCTCACGACCCAATTCGTAAGTTGTGGTTATAACGTTTTATTTATATTGCGATGAAATATAAAAAAGCCGATGAAGATAAAACTTCGTCGGCTTTTATTTGCACGTAATAATCTAAAATAAATTAACTACGGTTATATTTTTCTGTTCTCATACCCATCAACAAACTTACACACATCGCAAGTAAAATCAGGGTAAATGGTAACGCTGTTGAAATTGCACCAGCTTGTAATGCTTGGATAGCTTCAGTACCGCCAACCCACAGTAGAGCAACAGCAATCGCACCTTCCATAAACGCCCAGAACACACGTTGTGGCATTGGCGCATCCACTTTACCACCAGCGGTAATACTATCGATAACCAATGAACCTGAATCCGATGAGGTGATAAAGAACACAAGCACCAGAACAACGGCAATCATAGAAAGAATATTACCCATAGGCAGAGCATCAAACATTTCAAACATAGCTAAAGAAACATCTGTCAGGCCTTTTGAACCTAATGTGCCAATGTTATTTACAACTTGATCAATCGCGACACCACCGAAGATAGACATCCACAATACAGTAAATAGTGTAGGTACAATCAATACCGCAGTAATAAACTCACGAACCGTACGACCACGAGATACACGCGCAATAAACATACCTACAAATGGAGACCACGAAATCCACCAAGACCAATAAAATACCGTCCAACCATGCATCCATGCCTCATCTACACGACCATGCGGATTACTTAACGGAATGATATTTTCCACATATCCCATAATCGTTGTTGGAATCGTCCCCATTGATATAGCGAAAGTAACAAGAGCAACAAAAGCCAATAGTACAATGGCAATTAGCATATTGATGTTACTAATGACTTTTACACCACCATCAATACCACGCATTACCGATACAACAGCAAGTAAGGTAACAACAAAAATAATTGCGACTTGAAGACCTAGACCACCATCTATACCAAATACATGATGGAAGCCACTCGCAGCTTGCTGAGCACCTAAACCTAATGACGTCGCCAGACCAAATAAAGTAGCAAGAACCGCTAAAATATCAACAACGTGGCCAGGCCATCCCCATGTACGATCACCTAAAATTGGATAAAAGATAGAGCGCATCGAAAGTGGCAACCCTTTGTTATAAGCAAAGAATGCTAATGACAAAGCAACAACACCATAAATAGCCCAAGGGTGTAAGCCCCAGTGGAACATAGTTGCACCCAGCGCTAACTTCGCGGCTTCTGGTGTATTTGCCTCAACGCCAAGCGGTGTTTCAAACCAGCCAGTAAAATATGCGACAGGCTCAGCTACGCCCCAGAACATCAACCCAATACCCATACCTGCAGCAAATAGCATTGCTATCCAAGATACCATTGAGTAATCCGGTTTGGCTTTATCACCACCCAGACGAATTTTGCCAAATGGCGATACAATCAATGCTAAACAGAAAATAACAAAGATATTAGCTGACCACATGAATAAACCATCAAATGCATTAATGATCTTCCATTTAAAACCATCAAGAACGGTTTTGGCGCTTTCGGGATCAGTTACTGCTACAGCAACTAAGAAGAGTGCAATCAGACCTGCGCTGATGCCAAAGACGGGATTATGTACATCAAATCCCCATTTCTGAACGTTATCCTGTCCAACAGTATAATCCGTATTATCTATACTGTACTTATCCTTATTTCTACTCATTATTCCTCACTTCGAGCCTTAGCTCTCTGTTTTGGTTTAATTCAAATACTCGCTTTAAAATATTTAAACACACCTAATGATCTTAACAACTGAGCATATAATTGCCAGTAAAAGCAGCGAATTAGCCTAATAAAACAACAAATAAAGGGGAATTATCCATATTGTGAAACACAATATCTGTTCTACAAACAAAAAAGCGATGAATAATTCACCGCTTTTTTATTAGTTAAAAAATAGATTAGCCTTTATAAATTTTAGGATTAAATACATCCCTTAACCAGTCACCAAGTAAGTTAATCACTAAAACTAACGTCACCAACACAAGTCCAGGGAAAGCGGTAATCCACCACGAACCTGAAAAAATATAGTTAAATCCGATACTAATTAACGAACCTAAAGAAGGTTGATCAACGGGTAAACCTAACCCTAAGAAAGACAGCGCCGCCTCTGACATAATCGCATTAGCAATTTGAACCGTTGATATAACCAAAATAGGCGATAAACAATTAGGAAGTATATGGCGGAACATGATGCGAGGAGAACGGAACCCCATAACTTTTGCCGCTTCTACATACTCTTTTTTCTTCTCAGCAAGCACAGATGCACGAATGGTACGAGCGTATTGTGGCCACTCTGCTACCCCGATAATCACAACAAGCATCACCACTGCATACTGACTAAAAAACTCAGTACCAAAGCTGGCTTTAAAAATAGCAGACACAATAATCGCCACCATCATTGTCGAAAATGACAGCTGCACATCGGCAAATCGCATTAAGAAACTATCAATTCGACCACCAAAATAGCCTGCTGATAACCCAATAATGATGCCTAAAGTAAGTTGTACTGCTACCGCCAAGAAACCAATCGTTAATGACAAGCGCGAACCATAAAGAATCGTCGATAACACATCTCGTCCTTGGTCATCAGTGCCAAGAAGAAATCGTTCATCTCCCTCTTCCATCCAAGATGGTGGTAGCTCTGAATCCATAATATCAATCGAACTCAAATCGTATGGATTAGTAGGCGCAATAACAGGAGATAATAGAGCCCCTAATACAAACACTAAAAATACAGCAAAGCTGAACATCGCAACTTTATCGCGTAAAAAATAATACAGAAAATCAGATGATTTAAATCGTTCCCAACGCGTTGGAACGTGAGTCGTTGTCGTATTCATGATTACGCTCCTTTACCTGTGATATCAACGGTTGGGTTAATTAATCCATATAACAAATCAACAATAGTGTTTGTTACCACGAAAATAAGACCAACAAAAATAACGTAAGCAGTAATTAATGGCGTATCTACACGGTTAATCGCTTCTAAAAATAAGAACCCAGTCCCCGGCCACTGAAAAACAGTTTCAGTAAGAATGGTATAAGCCACCATGGTACCGATTTGAACCCCACCAACCGTTAACACTGGTAGCATGGTATTTTTTAAAGCATGTTGATAATAAATTTTATTGGTTGCGATCCCTTTTGCTTTTGAGAACTTAATGTATTCAGAACTTAATACTTCTAGCATTTCAGAACGAACCAAACGAATAAATAGAGGAAGCATAATTGAAGCAAGAGAGATACACGGCAAAATCAGATGAGCCAAACCATCAATAGTAAAAAATCCTGACTCCCAACCAAGTAAGTTATACGTTTCCCCTCGCCCATAAGATGGCAACCAATTAAGTTCAATAGAGAAAACATACATCAGCATAATCGCGGTAAGGAAAACAGGTATTGAAATACCAATACTGCTGAATGCCATAATGGCTTTAGTAAAAATACTTTTTGGATTAATAGCAGAATAAACCCCAAGAGGTATCGATAAACAAACAATAATAATTGCTGCACCAAACACTAATTCTAGCGTTGCAACCAATTTATCAAGAATGACTTCTACCGCAGGTTTTTTAAAGAAATACGATGTACCAAGGTCACCTTGTACCGCATTACTTATAAATCGAGAATATTTGGTAATAAATGGGTCATTTAGACCTAAATCATCACGCAGAGCCTGACGCTCAGCTTCAGAAACCGACTGACCAACTAATTCACGTAACGGGTCACCCAAATTATCTTGGATGGAAAACGCAACCAGACTGATCACAAACATCACTATCAGTGCCTGAAACAGGCGCTTGACCAGAAACGTAAACATTCCTTGTCCCCTTTCTTTATCCTAAAAATGACATGAGAAAAACATCTCTATATCTAACAAATTGTTGGTATTACTTTTATTAAGAAATGAAAGACATAAATAAGGCTGCTCTAACACCATAGAGCAACCTTTTCATTTATGTTTTTATTTAACCACTAGGTCACCAAAGTATGGGTATTCCATTGCGTTTACGATTGGCTTGATATCAATGTTTGATTTTGCACCCCAAGCAAGGTTCTGCCAATGTAGAGGAACAAATGCCGCATCATCATATAAGGTCTTTTCAACCGTTTTCAGGATTTGACTGCGCTTCGCAGGATCCGTTTCTACGTTAGCTGCTTCAACCATCTTATCTAGCTCAGGGTTAGAGTAATGACCACAGTTATACTGACCTTTACCTGTTTCTTCATTACGCGTCATAGTTAGGAACTCAGAGAAGTTCGCTGAATCTTCTGTATCTGAGTGCCAACCAATCATCATCATGTCAGCAGCACATAGGTCAAATTGAGGCCAATATTGTGCTTTTGGTAGTGTTTTAAGATCAACTTTAATGCCGATTTTCGACAACATCGCAGCAGCAGCTTGTGCTACTTTTGCATCATTAACATAACGGTTATTTGGCGCCATCATGCTAAGTTTAAAGCCATCTTTATAGCCAGCTTCAGCCATTAGCTGTTTAGCTTTTTTCAAATCGTAACGAGGAACCAACTCTGCATCATAACCTGAGTAACCTGATGGGCCTTGTTGACCAGCGGTAGTCGCAAAACCTTTCATGATTTTCTTAACGATACCTTCGTTATTAATTGCATGAACAATCGCTTGACGAACACGGACATCTTTCAGTGCTTCATTGCTGTTTTGGTTCATTTGGAACGTAATAATACGAGTACCAGGAAGCGTAACTAAATCAATACCTTTCGTATTTTTAACACGCTTATGATCGTTTGGCGCTACCGGAGCAATAATATCTACGTCGCCAGAAAGAAGTGCCGCTACACGAGTAGCATTTTCTTTAATTGGTACTAGCGTTAACTCATCTACGTTACCTGGCGAGCTCTTATCCCAGTAATCATCAAAACGATCAAATACCACTTTCACGCCTTGCTCACGTGATTTAACAACAAATGGACCTGTACCTGAGATGTGTGTCGATGCAAAAGAATTACCGTGTTTTACGATTTCAGACTTATCTTTACCGTCTTCAGTCTTACCCGTATAGAACTTGCTATCCATTGGGAAGATATAGGTAGCGGTTTGAAGTACAAGTGGGTAAGCACCTTTAGAAACCAGTTCGACCGTATAATCATCAATTTTAACTAGCTTTTCATACGGTTCAAAAATTGCTTTAAAATCTGGAGAATCCTTTAATCGATTGAATGTCCATACAACATCATCAGCCGTCATTTCATTACCAGAATGAAACTTCACGCCTTTACGTAAACTAAAACGGAAAGTCGTATCATCAATACGTTCCCATTTTTCAGCTAGGCGAGGTTCAAAATCGAACGACTGCGTGTAACGCACTAGGGGGTCAAATACCATATGAGAAAGTTGTAGCGTACCGCCAGATAGCTGCTCATGTGGATCGAGTGATACTGGATCTGCATCATAGGCAACAGTAATATCTGCAGCTGCTGCACTAAAACTTAAACCTGCAGCCATCAATGCGATAGCTAATTTAGTCTTCATGGTTTTCATTGCATAACTCCTTATGCGGGACTGTATCCCTAGTTTGTTGTTTTGTTGTGTTTGTATTTATTATTTGATGGTTTATACCGATGTAGTGTGTTCCCTTAAACCCTTAAATTCCGGCATAAGAGAAATTAACTGTTTACTGTATTCATGCTGAGGATTGGTATAAAGATTCTCTGTTGGTGCGACTTCTAGTAACGTTCCCATCTGCATTACACCAACACGATCACACATCTGACGAATCACTGGTAAATCATGACTGATGAACAACATGGTTAGATTCAATTCATCCTGTAAATCTTTCAATAAATTGAGAATTTGGGCTTGAACCGATACATCTAAAGCAGAAGTTGGTTCATCACAAATCAATAAACGTGGACGTGTTGCTAATGCACGAGCGATAGAGATACGTTGACGTTGACCTCCAGAAAACTCATGCGGATACTTCAAGGCTGCCATTCGGCCCAAACCAACGTGATCCAAAAGATCATTAACGATCTGTTGCGTTTCTGATTCTGAACGAGTGAGTTTATGAAAACGAATCGGCTCAGCAATAATGTCGAAGATTTTCATGCGCGGATTCATTGATGTATATGGGTTTTGAAATACCATTTGCATTTGACGACGCATCGGACGACGCTCTTTTTCCGATTTCAGAGCCGTAAGATCAATACCTTCAAATGTCACTGAACCAGAGTTTGGCGGGTATAAGCCTGCGATAACACGAGCAATGGTTGATTTACCTGAACCTGATTCTCCCACCAAACCAAAAGTTTCACCTTCATGAATTTCAAAGCTTACATTATTAGAAGCTTGGACATATTCACGACGGCTTTCAAAAAAAGAATCTTTTGTTACGAAACGAAGATTTACGTTCTCAACTTTCAATAAAGGGCCAGCGTATTCACGCTGATCTTGGCTTTGACCTAACCAGTGATTTTTTACGTCAATAGGCTCATGCTCAACCGCTTCTTCGATATAACTTACTAATGGAAAACGATCTAATTTAATGTCCGAACGAGGAACAGCAGAAATTAAGCTACGAGTATAAGAATGATCAGGATCGCCCAATACTTTTTCAGTTTTACCAAACTCAACGAGATCCCCACGGTACATCACTGCGACTTTATCTGTCACATTAGATACCACACCCATATCGTGAGTAACCAACATACAACCAACGTTATTTTTAACGCATAGCTCGCGAATTAGATTTAAAATTTGATCTTGAATGGATACATCCAATGCCGTTGTCGGTTCATCAGCAATGATCAGATCGGGTTCACCAGCTAATGCAATAGCAATAACTACACGTTGACGCATACCACCAGAAAATTGATGTGGAAATTGTTTTAATCTATTTTCTGGCTGAGGGATGCCAACTTGTTCCATTAAAGATAATGCACGAGCATAAGCCTCTTCAGGAGAAACAGATAAATTGGCATGAATGGTTTCCGTTAATTGCTGCTCAACAGTAAATAAAGGATTTAATGAGGTCATTGGGTCTTGGAAGATAAAACCAATTTTAGAACCTCGAACCTTACGCATTTCTTCAGCGGTTAATCCTGATATTTTTTCTCCATCAAGAAACACTTCACCATCAGCAATAACACCTGGAGGACTTAATAAATCAATAACAGCATTACCTACTGTTGATTTACCTGCACCTGATTCACCAACAACACCAACAATTTCACCACGCTCAATTGAAAATGACAGTGACTTAACAGCGGCATGAACACCATGACGTGACGGATATTCAATACGTAAATTTTTAACTTCTAAAAGTGACATTCTCAGACTCCGACTACTCGGCAGCATCCTGCCCTGTCTGCACATTGATTCCATTCGTAACAATTTATGTAACTGTTACTTGTTTAGGACACCAATGTAGTCAATTATTCACATAAAAGCAACAATTAAAGAGCAATAAGCTGTTTAATGCTTTTGTAGTGCATAAAAAATCATAAAATCATAAATAGTCATTAAGTCTCACTTTTTAAAAACAACAACCAAGAACATATAAAACAGGCACTTATAACAAAGTTAGAATTCAAAATATGACCATTATCACCATTCATAATAATGTAAATAAAAACATAAATAATCTTAACATTTTACCTAGTATTAAATACTAGTAAGCTTGAATTCTATAGGTATATTGTTTGCTCGGTGTGTATATAAGGCACTATAAAATCAGCCAACCAAAAACAAATAGGATTAAACACCAGGATAAATTTAAAAAATAAAAAGAAAGGTAAAACCAGATAAAATGGTGATAATGTGATGAGGATAAGAAGATTCTATTATTCAGAAATGAAAAAAGCCTCGTCATTTCTGACGAGGCTTTGAATGTGGTCGGTGAAGAGGGATTCGAACCCCCGACCCTCTGGTCCCAAACCAGATGCGCTACCAAGCTGCGCTATTCACCGACTTGTTTTATTCTAACTCTTGGGAAAATGAGTTAAAAATGGAAACCTAAACAATGAGGTTACCCGCAAATTAATGGGGTGGCTAACGAGATTCGAACTCGCGACCACCGGAATCACAATCCAGGGCTCTACCAACTGAGCTATAGCCACCACAAATTTGGTATTTACTGCCTTAGCAATAAATGAAATAGTGGTCGGTGAAGAGGGATTCGAACCCCCGACCCTCTGGTCCCAAACCAGATGCGCTACCAAGCTGCGCTATTCACCGACTTGTTTTCGTTTCAATTCTTGGGATGTTGCTTGAATCAAAACTGGAAACTCATACAAGTTACCAAAATAATGGGGTGGCTAACGAGATTCGAACTCGCGACCACCGGAATCACAATCCAGGGCTCTACCAACTGAGCTATAGCCACCACTACTTTTTGTGCCTTTAATTTATATTCCGGATGGCACGCCCGAAAGGATTCGAACCTTCGACCTTTGGCTCCGGAGGCCAACGCTCTATCCAACTGAGCTACGGGCGCATACCCTATCGGCGGAGAGGAATAATACGGATCTGTGTGACTCACGTCTAGTGTTTTTTTTACTTTTTTTGTTGTTTGGTCTCTTTTTCAACAATTCCTTAGTGTTTATCCGCATTTTCTTTAGGCTTAGTGGTTTATTGCAACAATTTAAGCAGATATAATCACTCAATATTTACACGATATTAACGTTATGATTTTATCAATTCGTTAAAAACTCGGTAAATACAATAAAATCGGCTGAAGCCAATAATAATAACTGGGAGTGTAAAGTGAACTTTATGGAAAAATCTGTTCGTAACATCATCATTGCAATGGTTGCTGTATTAACTTTTTCAACCACCTCTTTTGCAGCCAATAACTCTGATGATGCTATTGCTGAGCGAATTAAGCCTGTTGGCCAAGTTTATCTTGCGAGTGATGTTCCTGTGGTTGAAGAACCAACAGGCCCTCGTTCTGGTGAGCAAGTTTATAATACTTTCTGTATTGCCTGCCACGCGACAGGGGCTGCTGGTGCACCAAAAACACAAAACGCTGAAGATTGGGCTCCTCGAATAGCAAAAGGTATGGACACACTAAAAGATCATGCTCTTAATGGCTTTAATGCAATGCCAGCAAAAGGATCTTGTATGAATTGTTCAGATGATGAAGTTATCGCAGCAGTAGAGCATTTAATTAAAGGTTTATAAAAATAACCCACTTATAAATAAAAATGCCCATAGAATTCTCTATGGGCATTAACGCTCTATTTTTTGAGCATCGCTCTGAGGTTTGCAATATTTGCTTTCCCTCTCTCCATTCGCTCTTCTTGAGTTGGCTTGGGTTTCTTCATTTCCCAATCCAAATCATCATGAGGCAACTCTTCAAGAAAACGACTAGGCTCTGGACGAATTAATTCTCCATACTGACGACGCTCTTTACATAATGTAAAGGTCAGTTCTTTTTGAGCTCGCGTTATCCCCACATAAGCTAATCGCCGTTCTTCCTCTACATTATCTTCATCAATACTCGTTTGGTGAGGAAGAATTCCTTCTTCTGCTCCAATTAAATAAACGTATGGAAACTCTAGACCTTTAGATGCGTGTAAGGTCATTAACTGAACTTGATCAGCACCATCTTCATCTTCTCCACGCTCCATCATGTCACGTAACGTCAATTTCTGAACCACTTCCTTTAGTGTCTTCTCTTCATTGTCATAGTTATCACCTTCTAAATCGGCAACAATCCATGAATAGAGATCTGACACATTTTTCATTCGCATTTCAGCGGCTTTAGCACTCGTTGATGTTTCATACAGCCAGTCTTCATAATGAATGTCTTTTACTAGGGAGCGAACCGCTTCAACAGTATTTCCTCGTTCAGCATTTTCAGAAATAGACACAATCCAGTGACAAAAACGACGAAGCGATTCTAACCCTCGACCAGAAAGCGTTTGCTCTAAACCTATTTCAAAACTGGATTCA
This sequence comes from Aliivibrio fischeri, assembly GCF_009727955.1. Lineage (GTDB taxonomy): Bacteria > Pseudomonadota > Gammaproteobacteria > Enterobacterales > Vibrionaceae > Aliivibrio > Aliivibrio fischeri_A. Next base: position 95,522 of record NZ_WOBR01000012.1, read on the forward strand.
AACAAGCTCTTTCCACGCATGTTGGCGTAACTACCGAGCTTTTCTAACGTCACAGGACCAATTTCACGACGAGGTGTATTCACCACGCGTAAAAATGCGTTATCGTCATCTGGATTAGTTAATAAGCGTAAATAAGCCATGATGTCTTTGATTTCGGCACGAGCAAAGAAAGAAGTCCCCCCAGAAATCTTATAAGGCACTCGGTTTTGCACTAAAGATTTTTCAATCAAACGAGATTGATGATTGCCACGATATAAAACCGCGTAATCTTTATAATCTGTTCGATTCAAGAAACGATGTGCAATCAATTCACCTACAACTCGTTCTGCTTCATGTTCATCGTCTTTGGCCGTTAAAATTTTTATCTGCTCACCATCAGGAATTTCAGAAAACAGACGTTTTTCAAACGCGTGAGGGTTATTCGCAATAAGAATATTCGCTGCACGCAGAATTCGACTGGTTGAACGATAGTTTTGTTCAAGCTTTATGACACGTAAGTTTGGGTAATCTTCATTCAATAACACTAAGTTTTGTGGTTTTGCTCCACGCCATGAGTAAATTGATTGGTCATCATCACCCACCACGGTTAATCGACCTCTTTCACCCACCAATAGCTTAACGAGTTCATATTGACTCGTATTGGTATCTTGATATTCATCGACAAGTAGATAACGGATTTTCATCTGCCAACGTTCACGCACTTCTTGATTGGTACGCAGCAGCAATACAGGCAGTGATATCAAATCATCAAAATCAAGTGCGTTATACGCCTTCATTTGGTTTAAATACATTTCATAGCAAAAAGCAAAAAGCTGATCTTGCTCCGAACGAGCAAACCCTTTGACTTGTGCCGGCGTTAACATGTCATTCTTCCAATTAGAAATACTACTTAGAAGTTGACGTAATAAATCTTTATCACCATCAATCTGTTTTTCTGTTAACTCTTTTAACAGTGCCAGTTGGTCTTGATCATCAAATAATGAAAAACCAGCCTTTAGACCAAGAACCTTATATTCACGGCGAATAATATCTAAACCCAATGAGTGGAAGGTTGATACCATCAATCCACGAGACTCTTGCTTACCTAATGTTTGTCCAACACGCTCTTTCATTTCACGAGCCGCTTTATTGGTAAAGGTTACAGCTGCAATGTTTCTCGCCTTATAACCACATTGCTGAACTAAATAAGCTATTTTATTAGTGATTACACGCGTTTTACCCGACCCTGCACCAGCCAATACTAAACACGGCCCAGAGACAAATTTAACGGCCTCATCTTGCTGTGGATTAAGTTTCATGAATCACCTATAAAATCGATAATGAATTATTTGCGTCTATAATAAAGCTGTCAGGTAATGAATACCATGCAAACGATAAAGTAAAAAATGTGATCTTTACGTTTCTTGACACAAAAACAGATTACATTTCAAACAGAGTCCCCTAAAATAATGAATGAACGTTCATTCATTTCATAAGGACGTATTTATGAAGGAAAAACGTCAGCTTATTTTAGAATCGGCCGAAAAACTGTTAGCAACTGATGGCTTTCATGGCTTATCGATGCAAAAAGTTGCCAATCAAGCAGGCGTCGCAGCGGGTACTATCTATCGTTACTTTGATGACAAAGAAGCACTGATTGAAGAAATCAAGCTGAACATTATGCAACGTGTAGCAACTGCCATTCAAAAAGACATAGATGATAACGATCCTATCAAGGTTCGATTTAGAGCTATGTGGCTAAATATTTGGCACTTTGCTATTTCAGAAAAAAATACTTTTTTAAATCGAAATCAATATGAAGCACTCCCGTCTTCGAATTTAATTAAGTTAAAGGAACTAGAGAAAAAAATATTTGCCCAAGTGAATCAACTCTTTGTTGATGGACTTGAACAAGGCGTATTTAAACCTCTCAGTGTAGAAATCCTTATAGGGTTAAGCTTAGAAGCAAGTGTTTGCTTAGCAAGAAAACATTCTCAAGGCTTTTTTACATTAACAGATGATGATCTCAACTCAGCGATTGAAGCCAGTTGGGACGCAATTATTAAACACTAATTTGGAGTTCTAATCAGAATGAAAAAGTGGACTTTCTTTATGTTGCTTCTTGCACTACTTCTTTTTGGTAGCGTAATTGGTTTCAACATGTTCAAACAACAAAAAATAGCTGAATACATGGCTAACCGCCCTGAAGCTGAATTTCCAGTCACTGTAGAAACAATTAAACCGACACTTTGGACTCCAACCATTGAAGCGATCGGTTTTATTGAACCTAATCAAGGTGTAACGCTAACAACTGAAGTTAACGGCATTATTGATAAAATTTCATTTGATTCAGGTAGCCAAGTTAAAAAAGGCCAAGTGTTAGTTTCTCTTGATTCAAAAGTAGAAAAAGCAAACTTGAAGAGTACTCAAGCTCGCTTACCTGCGGCAGAAGCAAAATATAAACGTTATAAAGGCCTATACAAAAAAGGCTCGATTTCAAAAGAAGCTTACGATGAAGCTGAAGCTAATTACTTCTCTTTAGCTGCTGATATTGAAAGTATGAAAGCATCGATTGATCGCCGTGAAATCAAAGCTCCTTTCTCTGGTGTTATTGGTATTCGTAATGTTTATCTAGGTCAATATTTACAACCAAGCACTGATATCGTTCGTTTAGAAGATACAAGTATTATGCGTCTACGCTTTACTGTTCCTCAAACGGATATTTCTAAGATCAACATTGGTCAAGAAATTGATATTTCTGTGGATTCATACCCAGAAGATACTTTCCGAGGTTCTATCAGTGCGATTGAACCTGCAGTAAACATTCAAAGTGGTTTGATCGAAGTTCAAGCAGATATTCCTAATAACGGCGGTAAGCTGCGTAGTGGTATGTTTGCACAAGCAAAAATCATTCTTCCAACTTTAGAAAACCAAGTAGTTATTCCTCAAACAGCAATTACTTTCACTCTATATGGTGACAATGTTTATATCGTTTCTGAAAAAGATGGCGTAAAACGAGTTCAACAACATGTAGTTAAAGTGGGTGAGCGTACTCAAGATATTGCACATATCTTAGAAGGCGTTAAAGCTGGCGATATGGTTGTAACAACTGGCCAAGTTCGTCTAAGTAACGACGCTAAAGTTCGTATTGTGGAAAGCAATGCCACAACACCACCTGCTGAAACACCAATGCTGTAATCGGAGGCATTATGCGCTTTACTGATGTTTTTATTAAACGTCCAGTTTTAGCGGTATCGATCAGCTTTTTGATTGCTTTGCTTGGTATCCAAGCAATTTTCAAAATGCAGGTTCGTGAATACCCTGAAATGACAAATACCGTTGTTACGGTAACAACAAGCTACTATGGTGCGAGTGCCGACTTGATTCAAGGCTTCATCACTCAGCCCTTAGAGCAAGCGGTCGCACAAGCCGATAATATTGATTTCATGACATCTCAATCAGTAATGGGTCAATCGACTATTACTGTCACTATGAAATTAAATACGGATCCTAACGCTGCACTTTCTGACATATTGGCAAAAACTAACTCTGTTCGTTCTCAACTTCCTAAGGAATCTGAAGATCCAACAGTAACTATGTCAACTGGTTCTACTACGGCGGTACTTTATATTGGCTTTACGAGTGATGAGTTAGTATCAAGCCAGATCACCGATTACCTTGAGCGAGTGGTTAACCCACAATTGTTCACTGTTAATGGCGTATCAAAAGTAGACCTTTATGGTGGTATGAAATACGCGCTTCGTATCTGGTTAGATCCTGCACGTATGGCCGCTATCAAAATGACGGCAACTGATGTTATGGGTGTACTTAATGCCAATAACTTCCAATCAGCAGCAGGTCAAGCTACCGGGGAATTTGTTCTCTATAATGGTAGTGCTAATACACAGGTTTCTGATGTTGAAGAACTAGAAAACCTAGTGATTAGAACCAATGATGGTGAAGTTGTTCGTTTAAGTGATATCGCTAAAGTATCACTAGATAAGAGCCACGATGTGTACCGTGCAAGTGCAAATGGTCAAGAAGCTGTTGTTGCTGCGATCAATGCCGCACCAAGTGCAAACCCAATCAACATTGCAGCGGATGTGCTTGAGTTACTTCCTCAATTAGAGAAAAACTTACCAAGCAACATCAAAATGAACGTCATGTATGATTCAACGATTGCTATCAATGAATCCATTCATGAAGTAATCAAAACGATTCTTGAAGCGGCTTTAATCGTATTAATCGTTATTACATTATTCCTAGGTTCATTCCGAGCAGTTATCATCCCAATTGTAACTATCCCACTATCCCTTATTGGTGTAGCAATGGTAATGCAAGCAATGGGATTCTCTTGGAACTTGATGACTCTACTGGCCATGGTACTTGCTATCGGTCTTGTAGTGGATGATGCCATCGTTGTTTTAGAAAACGTTGACCGCCATATCAAGTTAGGTGAAACCCCATTCCGCGCTGCGATTATCGGTACTCGTGAAATCGCTGTCCCTGTTATTGCAATGACACTAACATTGGGGGCGGTATATGCTCCAATCGCAATGATGGGCGGTATTACTGGTTCTCTATTTAAAGAGTTTGCATTAACACTAGCAGGTTCGGTATTCGTATCTGGTATCGTTGCACTAACACTGTCTCCAATGATGTGTTCAAAAATGCTAGTTGCAAATGAAGAGCCCAATCGTTTTGAGAAAAAAGTTCATCACATACTAGATGGTATGAGCGAACGTTATGAACGTATGCTTAATGTGATCATGACTCGTCGTCCTGTCATCATTGCTTTTGCTGTTATTGTTTTTGCAAGTCTACCGCTATTGTTCAAGTTCATTCCAAGCGAGCTAGCACCATCGGAAGATAAAGGTGTTGTTGTACTTATGGGTACCGCACCATCAAACGCGAACTTAGACTACATCCAAAATACAATGGATGACGTAAACAATATTCTGTCAGCACAGCCTGAAGTTGAATATGCTCAAGTATTTAATGGTGTTCCTAACTCAAACCAAGCGTTTGGTCTAGCAACCCTTAAAACTTGGAGTGAGCGTGAAGCAAGCCAAGCAGAAGTAACTAAACGAGTTGGTGGATTAGTTTCTGATATCCCAGGAATGGCGGTTACTGCCTTCCAAATGCCAGAGCTTCCAGGTGCCGGCTCAGGTTTACCAATTCAATTTGTTATTACTACACCAAATAGCTTCGAAAGCTTGTTCCAAATAGCAACCGAAGTATTAACTGGTGTTAAAGGTAGTCCATTATTTGTTTATTCAGATCTAGATTTGAACTTCGATTCAGCAACAATGAAGATCAATATAGATAAAGATAAAGCAGGTGCTTATGGTGTTACGATGCAAGATATCGGTATCACACTAAGTACGATGATGGCTGATGGTTATGTAAACCGAATTGACCTTAATGGTCGTTCATACGAAGTTATTCCTCAGGTTGAACGCAAATTCCGTTTAAACCCTGAATCAATGAATAACTATTATGTACGCTCAGCAAATGGTGAAGCGGTTCCTCTTGGTAGCTTAATTTCGATTGATGTGATTGCAGAGCCTCGCTCATTACCGCACTTTAACCAATTAAATTCAGCAACCGTTGGTGCTGTTCCATCGCCTGGTATCGCTATGGGTGATGCCATTAATTGGTTTGAAGATGTAGCAAACAACAAGCTTCCAAGTGGTTACAATCACGACTACATGGGTGAAGCTCGTCAATATGTAACGGAAGGCAGTGCATTATATGCAACTTTCGGTTTGGCTCTTGCTATCATCTTCTTGGTTCTTGCGATTCAATTTGAATCAATCCGAGATCCATTAGTAATCATGGTATCTGTTCCATTGGCTATTTGTGGCGCGTTAATAGCCCTTGCTTGGGGTGCCGCATCAATGAACATCTACTCACAAGTAGGTCTTATTACCTTAGTTGGTTTGATTACTAAACACGGTATCCTTATCTGTGAAGTAGCAAAAGAAGAACAACTGCATCATCAAAAGAGTAAGATGGCTGCAGTAACAGAAGCAGCAAAAGTGCGTCTACGCCCAATCTTAATGACAACAGCAGCAATGATCGCTGGTCTAATCCCGCTATTATATGCAACTGGTGCAGGTGCTGCTCAGCGCTTCAGTATTGGTATTGTAATTGTTGCAGGTCTAGCGATTGGTACATTGTTTACGCTATTCGTACTTCCTGTTATATACAGTTACTTAGCAAGTGAACATAAACCATTGCCTGTCTTCGAAGAAGGCAAAGAGATTAAAGAATCTTAATGGTGAAATAAAATTAAAGGCTGCTTCGGTAGCCTTTTTTTTATTTGGATAGCGACAATTGGAAAGGCTTTACTTAGAATAAAGAAAAAGTATTCAATTAAGGGTAAATAATGTTTGATCCAAAAAAGTTAGAGCAAGTAGCAAAGCAAATTCATGAATCAATGCCGCAGCCAGTAAAAGAACTTGGTAGTGATGTTGAACAAAAAGTTCGTCAAGTTATTCAAGGACAGTTAAATAAACTTGATGTTGTTAGCAGAGAAGAGTTTGATGTCCAAACACAAGTTCTTTTACGTACTCGCCAAAAGCTAACAGCGATGGAACAAAAACTTGCTGAACTAGAAGAGAAACTTTCGGAAAAATAAAACAATAACCAACAATACAATCTGAAGTATCCAGTTTTGAGCTGATTATTGTATGTTATTAATTTATCCAGATTACGATAAAAAAGGCTTGGTCATAAACCAAGCCTTTTTATTTAATTACAAATCAAACTAACCACCAACGGCAATTCGCTTCATATCACTCATGTAGCTACGTAACTCTTCACCTATATATTCAACTGGGTGATTACGAATCGCATCATTAACAGCGATTAGCGTTGCATTATCAACTTGATTTGATTCCTCACCTAATCCACGGCCAATAACATCTGTTTCAACAGCAGGCATGAACTTCTCACGAAGAAGTGGCGTTGCTACATTTGCAAATAGGTAGTTACCATATTCAGCAGTATCAGAAATAACTACGTTCATTTCATACAAACGCTTACGTGCTACAGTGTTAGCAATCAGCGGTAATTCGTGCAGCGACTCATAGTAAGCTGATTCATCGATAATGCCTGATGCTGTCATAGCTTCAAATGCTAATTCAACGCCAGCACGAACCATTGCAACGAGTAAAATACCGTTATCAAAGTATTCTTGTTCAGAGATCTCTACATCAGACTCAGGATAGTTTTCAAACGCAGTTTGACCTGTTTCTTCACGCCAGCCAAATAGATTAACATCATCATTAGCCCAATCAGCCATCATTGTACGAGAGAACTCACCAGAAATAATATCGTCCATATGCTTGTTATAAAGTGGACGCATTAGTTCTTTAAGTTCTTCTGAAAGCTCAAATGCTTTTACTTTAGCTGGGTTTGAAAGGCGATCCATCATATGCGTAACACCACCAAACTTTAGAGCTTCAGTAATTGTTTCCCACCCGTACTGTAGAAGTTTACCTGCATAACCAGGTTCAATACCGTCAGCAATCATCTTCTCATAAGATACGATAGAACCAGCTTGTAGCATGCCACAAAGAATAGTTTGCTCACCCATCAGATCAGATTTAACTTCAGCGACAAAAGAAGACTCTAAACAACCAGCTCGGTGGCCTCCAGTACCTGCAGCCCAAGCCTTAGCAATATCCCAACCTTCACCTTTAGGATCATTTTCTGGATGAACTGCAATTAGAGTTGGAACACCAAAACCACGTTTATATTCTTCACGAACTTCTGTACCAGGACACTTAGGTGCAACCATCACAACCGTCAAATCTTTACGGATTTGCATACCTTCTTCAACAACATTGAAACCGTGCGAATAACCTAAAGCTGCACCTTCTTTCATAAGAGGCATAACAGTTTCAACTACATTAGTGTGTTGTTTATCAGGAGTAAGGTTAATAACTAGATCAGCTTGCGGGATCAGAGTTTCATAGCTAGCAACTTCAAAACCATTTTCTTTTGCATTTTTATAAGATTGTCGTTGCTCATCAATAGCAGCTTGACGCAGTGCATAAGCAACGTCTAAGCCTGAATCACGCATATTAAGGCCTTGGTTTAAACCTTGAGCACCACAACCAACAATAACCACTTTCTTACCTTTAAGGTAATCAGCTTCTGTTGCAAATTCTTCACGATCCATAAAGCGACAACGACCTAATTGATCTAATTGTTCACGTAAATTTAGCGTATTAAAGTAGTTAGACATGATAAAACTCCGTAAATATCTTTTAATCCATTGGGATGATTCTGTGTATGAATTTGATAATAACGAAAGATTAACATTGTAAAAAGTGATATATTGGCAACACATGATTGCAATAAACACAACATTATGAATATAAAATTACTACAAACATTTTTGCATTTATGCGAAAGCCATAGTTTCACACACACATCCAAGGCTATGCACTTAAGCCCATCAGCTCTAAGTCGACAAATACAAAAATTAGAAGACGACGTTGGTCATCCATTATTTATTAGAGATAACCGAAGCGTCGAATTAACCAGTGCGGCAAAGCAACTGATACCTATAGCACTAAATATATGCTCCGAATGGAGTGGATATAAAGCCAGTTCAAACGTCGTAAATAACGCCTTAAAAGGACAATTAAAGTTATTTTGCTCAGTCACTGCAAGCTACAGTCATCTTCCTCAATTATTAAACGACTTCAAAGTTAATTATCCACATATAGACATTAAACTATCTACTGGCGATCCCGCTCAAGCGATAGAAAAGATTGAATCCTCTGAAGTAGATATCGCTATTTCAGCGGTGCCAGAAAAACCTTCAAATAAGCTGGCTTTTGAAATTATTAGTGAGATTCCTCTTTCAATTATTGCTCCCTTAGGTAACAACCAATTTATTAGTGAAATAAACAAAGAGAATAGTAATTGGGAGTTACTCCCTTTTATATTGCCCGAATCAGGTACCGCTAGAAACCGAGCTAATCAATGGTTTAAAGAACAAGGAATAAAACCAACTATCTACGCTCAAGTTTCAGGTCATGAAGCAATTGTAAGCATGGTTGCATTAGGGTGTGGGATAGGAATAGCACCGGATGTTGTGATAAACAACAGCCCAGTGAAAGATAAAGTACAACGCTTAAATACGTTACCAATTGCGCCATTTAAACTAGGTTTATGCTGTAAAAAATCAAAATTAAATGATTCTGTTATTCAGGCGCTTTGGCAAGTTGCTGAAAATACTTTTATTTAACTCTGAAACGAAAAAAGGCTTCCCTATGGGAAGCCTTTTAAATTTGAGCCTAGCGATGTCCTACTCTCACATGGGGAAACCCCACACTACCATCGGCGCTATTACGTTTCACTTCTGAGTTCGGCATGGGATCAGGTGGGTCCATAACGCTATGGTCGCTAAGCAAAATCTGTCAGTAAATGGTGCTGATACCCAGACTTGAACTGGGGACCTCACCCTTACCAAGGGTGCGCTCTACCGGGCTGAGCTATATCAGCAATATTTTTACTTAATTTAATCAAAAAAAGCCATCCGATAGGATGGCTTCTTTTTAAATTCAAGCCTGGCGATGTC
>NZ_WOBR01000013.1 GCF_009727955.1 Aliivibrio fischeri
AGTACCTAGTACCTAGTACTTGTCTCGTTTAGATGCCTCTATTAAAGCAAAGACAGTTTGAATCTAGCGTGAGGGAGATGTTCATATTCCATTCATTTTTAAACAAGAAGCGATAATCGATTGATGTTATTATTCTTGTTCTCAAAAATTTTGTGATTTTAGATGGAATTATGCGTAAATATTCTCCTTTGATGGTTCAAGGAACCACGTCAGATGCTGGAAAAACAGTTCTAGTGGCAGGCTTATGCCGATTACTTGCCAATAAAGGGATCCAAGTTGCCCCTTTTAAACCACAAAATATGGCGCTAAATAGCGCGGTAACAGAAGATGGAGGTGAAATTGGTCGTGCTCAAGCTCTTCAAGCTGATGCTGCAAGGGTTAAAGCGCATGTTCATATGAACCCTATCTTATTAAAACCAAATACAGATATTGGTGCTCAAGTTATTGTCCAAGGTAAAGCCATAGAGACCATGGATGCATGGGGGTTTCACGATTATAAAAAGTTAGCAATGCCATATGTATTAGAGTCATTTTCTTATTTATCTAATAATTACCAATGTGTAGTAGTTGAGGGGGCAGGAAGCCCAGCTGAAATAAATTTACGTGAAAATGATATTGCGAATATGGGATTTGCGGAAGCGGCAGATGTTCCTGTCATTATTGTTGCTGATATTGATCGCGGTGGAGTATTTGCTCACCTTTATGGCACGTTAGCCTTGTTGTCTGAATCAGAGCAAGCTCGGGTAAAAGGTTTCGTGATTAACCGTTTTCGAGGTGATATTTCGCTTCTGGTTCCGGGTCTTGAATGGTTGGAAGAAAAAACGGGTAAACCTGTACTGGGGGTCATTCCTTATTTACATGGTTTAAATTTAGAAGCTGAAGATGCGATAAAAAGTGAACAACTGGATAAAGGTAAGTTTGTAGTTAAAGTGCCAGTCGTTACTCGTATCAGTAATCATACCGATTTTGATCCATTACGTTTGCATCCAGATATTGATTTGCAATTTATCGGAAAAGGAGATTCTTTATCTGGCGCTGACTTTATTATTCTGCCAGGCAGTAAATCGGTTCAGGCCGACTTAGATTACCTAAAGTCACAAGGTTGGGATAAAGATATTGAGCGTCATTTGCGTTATGGCGGAAAAGTAATGGGAATTTGTGGCGGTTATCAAATGCTTGGTGAGCATCTTGCTGATCCACTTGGTATTGAAGGTGCTCCTTGTAGTATCAAAGGGTTAGGGTATTTATCCATTTCGACAGAATTGCAAAAACAGAAGCAACTTACTTTAGTGGAAGGAATATTAGCACTGCCTAATCAAGAATCTGTAAAAGTAAAAGGATATGAGATACACGCAGGAGTAAGCACTAACTTAGGAAACGAGCACATACCAATCAGTATTCATACAAAAGATGCGATGAGATATGATGGTACTATTAATAATGAAAACTCTATTTTTGGTACGTATTTACATGGTGTTTTTGATGAACCAGAAGCATTTGAGGCGATTTTAACGTGGGCTGGATTAGAAAAATGCCAAGCAATTAATATGCATGATATCCAAGAAGAGGCCATTGAACGTATTGCAAAATCAATGGAAGAAAGTTTAGATTTATCATTAATTTGGCCTGATGTTTTTGAAAAGAATAAAGCTTATTAAAGGGAACCCTAATGTTACGAATAACGCTGTTTTTAATTTTAACGATGAGTGCATTTTTTGCTTCTGCAAATGTGACGGTTTATGCAGCATCATCACTAACGAATGTAATGGATGATATTGTTTATGCTTACCAACGACAAACTGGAAATAAAATCCGTGTAAGTTATGCCGGTTCATCTTCTCTTGCTCGCCAGATAGCAAATGGGGCTCCTGCTGATATTTATTTATCCGCTAACACTAAGTGGATGGATTATTTAGTGGATCAAGGTCAAATAGAGCCGAACACAAATCGAGACTTATTAAAAAATAGCTTAGTACTCGTTGCTTCAAAAAGCACACCAAAAGTGGATTCATGGCAGTGGTTTGTTCAACAAAAAGATTTGCGTCTTTCTATGGCAGATCCAAGGCATGTTCCAGCAGGTATTTATGGTAAGCAGAGTTTAGAAAATCAAAAACGTTGGGACTCGGTCAGTCATCGGATTGCATCAGGAAATAATGTTCGTTCAGCATTGCTGTTTGTAGAGCGAGATGAAGCGCCATTAGGTATTGTTTATAAAACGGATGCACTTTCTTCAAAAGGCGTCACGATTGTTGAGGAATTTCCTAATGAATCGCATGATCCGATTGTTTATCCTGTCGCCATTGTTAAAGATAAATCATCGAAAGATGTGTTAGATTTTTATCATTACTTATTGTCTGAAAATGCAAAAGGACGATTTATGAAATACGGATTTACCCCTTTCTAATGATATTGACAGATTATGAAATAGAAGCGCTATTATTAAGCTTAAAAATCGCAGGGATTGCGGTGAGCTTTTCATTGCCTATCGGGATCTTACTTGCTTGGCTGTTAGCGCGTTGTGACTTTAAAGGAAAGTCCATACTAGACGGTATCATTCATTTACCTTTGGTGTTACCTCCTGTCGTTATTGGGTATTTATTGCTTATCTCAATGGGGCGACAGGGTATTATTGGTAAATGGTTATATGAGTGGTTTGGGTTAACCTTTAGCTTTAATTGGAAAGGTGCCGCTTTAGCTTCTGCTATTGTCGCTTTGCCTCTAATGGTTCGTGCAATTCGTTTAGCGTTAGAATCTGTTGATCAAAAACTGGAACAGGCGGCAAGAACACTTGGTGCCTCACGTTTTAAAGTCTTTTCTACTATCACGCTTCCCTTGATGCTACCGGGTATCCTTACTGGAGCCGTTTTAGCTTTCGCACGTAGTTTGGGAGAGTTTGGGGCAACAATCAGTTTTGTATCTAATATTGAGGGTGAAACACGTACTTTACCCCTTGCGATGTTCAGTTATATTGAGATCCCAGGAGCAGAGATGGAAGCGGCACGTTTGTGTGTTATTTCAATCATTGTTGCTTTGATCTCATTGCTGCTGTCTGAATTTTTAGCTCGTGCAAGCAAAAAGAAGTTGATGGGTTAAGTCATGTTAGTGATTGATATAAAAAAACAACTTGGTGATTTGTTATTAGACGTTAAGTTATCACTTCCTTCTTCTGGTATCAGTGCAATCTTTGGACGTTCTGGCGCAGGGAAGTCTTCACTTGCTAATGTAATCAGTGGATTAACCTCTCCAGAAGAGGGTCGTATTACATTAAATAATCGTGTTTTATTTGATTCTGAATCAAAAGTCTCGATGCCGCCAGAAAAACGTAATATCGGTTACGTTTTTCAAGATGCGCGTTTATTTCCTCACTATAAAGTGGAAGGTAACTTGTTGTATGGGTGTGGCGGAAAAAGAACACCTCATTTTAACGATGTAGTGAAGCTATTAGATATAGAGTCATTATTGACTCGTTATCCACATTCTTTATCAGGTGGTGAAAAACAACGTGTGGCCATTGGACGAGCAATCTTGTCTGAACCAGCATTGTTAATTATGGATGAGCCACTAGCGTCGCTAGATCTACCAAGAAAACACGAGGTTATGCCTTATCTAGAGCGCCTTGCAAAAGAGATTAAAATTCCAATCCTTTATGTTTCACACAGCTTAGATGAAATTTTACGATTAGCCGATAATATGGTGCTGTTAAACCAAGGAAGCGTCAGTTTATCAGGTGATATAACCTCCGTCTGGGGCTCTCCGTTAATGAGACCGTGGTTAAATGCTTCGGAGCATTCTGCATTATTGGAAGGTAGGATTTCTGAATTACATTCCGATCATCCCATGACAAAAGTGACACTCAATCATAGTCAACAAGGTATTTGGGTTAAATCTCCTTGTGACTGCGTAGAAAAAGGAAAAAAGATTCGTCTACGCATCCGTGCTAATGATGTTTCGCTCATTAAACAACAGCCCCAACATAGCTCAATTCGTAATATTTTACCGGTTGTTATTGAAGGGTTGTCCGAAGATAAAGAGAATGATGTTGTAGCGGTAAAGTTGAATTTATCAGGTCATGTTTTATGGGCAAATATTACGCCTTGGGCACGTGATGAGTTGCAGTTAGATATAGGACAATCTTGGTTCGCTCAAATTAAAGGGGTCAGTGTGACACAGTCTGATCTATGTTCAAAATAAGGAAAACATAATGAAGTACCAATGGATCTTATTTGATGCAGATGAAACCTTGTTTCACTTTGATGCCTTTGCTGGCTTGCAACGAATGTTTGCTGGTTATGGTGTTGAATTTGGTAAAGAAGAGTTTATTGAATATCAGTTAGTGAATAAGCCACTGTGGGTGGATTATCAAAATAATGAAATTACGGCTCAGCAGTTGCAAGAAACACGTTTTGAAGAGTGGGCAAAAAAAGTAGGCGTTACGCCAAAAGCCATGAATAGTGCATTTATGATGGCAATGGCAGAGATTTGTACACCATTGGATGGTGCAAGAGAATTACTTGATTCATTGTTAGCAAGTAATGTGAAGATGGGGATCATTACTAATGGATTTACAGAGCTACAAAAAATTCGTTTAGAAAAAACCGAATTTAGTCATTACTTTGAGCTTATCGTTATTTCAGAACAAGTTGGAATAGCAAAACCAGATAAGCGCATTTTTGAACATACGTTTTCTATGATAGGTAATGTTGATTTGTCTACTGTACTGATGGTAGGGGATAATCCTGACTCTGACGTATTAGGAGGGATGAATGCAGGCATAGATACATGTTGGCTTAATGTTGATGGTAAAGCCTGTCCTGAGGGCGTTGAGCCAACCTATGAAGTGGCCTCCTTATTTGATTTGAAAACGACACTTATATCGTTATAAGCACAACATGAAAAAAGCCCTTAGGAACTTTGTTCTAAGGGCTTTTTTATATAGTAAAGCGAATTAGTAGTAATGGTGTTGCTTACTCTGCAGACGTTGCTGAATCCATCAAATTATCAGACGTTTGTTCTGCTTCAAGTTCCATTTTTTCTCTATCTGCTTTCGAGATATATTTTGGCTTGTTTGCGCGACTCTGCTTGGTCTGATTTTTACGGTGTTTCTTTAAAATCGCGTCTTTAACTTTCTTTTTACGACTCATCAAATTACCACATTAAATCATCAGGAATAACAAACTCTGCGTATGGGTCATCTTCGTCTTTTTCTTCTTCAGAGATAACGTTATTTAACACTACGATAGACTCATCACGAAGTGTGATTTTGTCTGCAACACCAGCAGGAACGACTTCGTAATCATCGTTATAGTTCACGATAGCAAGGCGACCTGCAACGAGTTGATCTTGCATTGCTTTATCAACATAAATTTTCTTCACTAACGTACCATCAGTAAAGTTATAACCGATATCACCATGTGTACGGTCAATTTTGTTTACGCTAATTAATTGTTTAATTTGAGCGGCTAATTCTTTTTGCTCTTTTTCTTGTTTCTGTTGCAGGCTTAATTCTTTGTCTCTTTCTGCTTGAGCAAGTTTATTTGCTTCAACTGCAGCTTTTGCTTCGCGATTTTGAACTCTCGATTTTTTCGATGCTTTTTTTGCTTTCGCTGCTTTCTTTTGGTTCACTAACCCAGCTTTTAGCATTTGCTCTTGTAAGCTCAGTGCCATATGTTGTTCCTAATTAATATTTGCAGAATTAAACTGATTATCCCATGAGTTGTATGGGATTTAAAGATATAGAGAGAAGTAAGATGAAAAGCCCTTGCCGTGCAGCGTGTAAAAATGAAGGTGGTATCTGCAGTGGATGCAAACGAACCATGAAAGAAATCCTAGAATGGCGCGATTTAGGAGAAGATGACAGAGAGCAAGTTATGGGAGCTTTGAGTGGTGAAATTACAACTCATTTATGCCCAGAGTGTGGTGGTTCTGCTCAATGTGATATTGCTATGGGTAAAGCCACATGTTGGTGTTTTGAGCTTGAACCTCGTTCAGTAAATCTTACATCTGACACATCAACATGCCTTTGCCGACATTGCTTAGTAAAAAAGCCTGTATCCTAATTTTTATGTGCTAGTTTGTATGGATTAACTTATAATGATTGATCTAAGTCAATTTTTAAGGGCTTTTTATCCGGCTACTCTTTAGGGGTAATTAACATTATTAACAATTACTACATAAAATTAATTTGTCACATCTATTAATATTTTTATATTTAATTTTTCAATTAAATACATCTCTGGATGAGCTCAAAAAAGTAGTGGATAAAAGGACTTATCTTCAAAATTTAATTGAAGCACTATTTGTGAGGGATTAAAATTTACGGCAAATAGGTTCGACAAGTTGTTAACATTTTCTATATTTAACAGTAGAAAAATAACTAGGAATATAATTATGAGCAATGTAGTAAAGCAAAGCGATGAAAATAAACGCTCTTCTGAATGGAAAGCATTTTTCTTCATCACAGTTGTTCTTTTCCCAATTTTAAGTGTGGGTGTGGTTGGTGCTTACGGTTTCTCTGTATGGTTCATGCAGATGCTGTTTTTTGGAATGCCTGGTCACGGCGGTTAATTCTTGAATAAAGAATGCTGTTACTAACGATTTAGAATTATTAGAAGAGATACAATTATGATGTCATTTATTAAAAAAGCTTGGGCTGTTTTTGCACGTCCGAGTGTTCATATCAGCTTGGGTGTTTTAACCCTTGGTGGTTTCGTTGCCGGGGTGATTTTCTGGGGTGGTTTTAACACTGCTTTAGAAGCAACAAATACAGAAGAATTCTGTGTAAGCTGTCACGCAGACAACATTGCACCAGAATACGCTGGTACTATTCACGATAAAAACCGTTCAGGTGTACGTGCGACATGTCCAGACTGTCACGTTCCACATGATTGGACTTCAAAAATTGCTCGTAAAATGCAAGCAAGTAAAGAAGTATTTGCACACGTATTCGGCTTTATTGATACTCCAGAGAAATTTGAAGAGCGTCGTATCATCTTAGCCCAACACGAGTGGGATCGCTTTAGCGCAAACAAATCTCTAGAATGTCGTAACTGTCACGACTACGACGGCATGGATTTCTCAAAAATGCAGCCAACGGCTCGTATTCAAATGCAAGGTGCAAAAGAACGAGATCAAAGCTGTGTTGACTGTCACAAAGGTATCGCACACAAACTTCCAGCAAATATGGATAGCTCTGGTGGCATGATCAGCGAGTTGACTCAACTTGCAGGTAATACTAAGTATGAAGATGGTCAAACTTACGTTTCTGTTCGTCACTTACCAATGTATGAAGATGAAAAACTAACTGTTGAAGCGGGTCTATTAAATCCTGCATCTCAAGTAACTGTACTTGAAGAGAAAGGCGATGCGATGAAAGTTGCTATCGACGGTTGGCGTAAAGTTAAAGGCTTCGGTCGTGTTATCCAAGAAGATTTTGGTATGAACATCGCTGTAGGTTCTTTACTTAAGAGCGTATCTCAAAACGACAAATTTGTTCAGAAATTTGAAACGAAAGAAGATGAATTAACAGGTCTACCTTGGCAGCGTGTTACTGTGAATCTATGGATGAAGAAAGAAGACTTCATGCCTGATTACACAACAGTTTGGCAGAAAGCTGAAGAATCATACAAAACGAACTGTTCTGTATGTCACACACAGCCAGCAGAAGCACACTTCGATTCAAACACATGGCCTGGTATGTTTGACGGTATGATGGCATTCGTTAACTTCGATACAGACAGTAAATCACTTGTATTGAAATACCTACAAAAACACTCTTCAGATTTTTCTGACGAAAAACACTAAGAATTAATGGAGTAGATAGAATATGTCTATTAGCAGAAGAAGTTTTCTAAAAGGTGTTGCAACAACAAGTGCAGTATCTTTAGTAGGTCCAAGCCTACTAATGTCTTCAAAAGCAAATGCAGCTGAAACTACAGGTACATGGCGTACGTCTGGTTCACACTGGGGTGCATTCCGTGCACACATCTACGGTGGTAAAGTTCAAGAGCTTAAAGCAATTGAATTAGATAAATACCCAACAGATATGTTAAATGGTATCAAAGGTATTATCTACAGCCCAAGCCGTGTACGTTACCCAATGGTTCGTCTTGATTGGTTGAAAAAACACAAGTACTCAGCTGAGACTCGTGGTAACAACCGTTTTATCCGTGTAACTTGGGATGAAGCACTAGACCTTTTCTACCGTGAATTAGAGCGCGTTCAAAAAGACTACGGTCCATGGGCTCTACACGCAGGTCAAACTGGTTGGAACCAAACAGGTTCTTTCCACAACTGTACAGCTCAAATGCAACGTGCGGTTGGTATGCACGGTAACTTCATCAAGAAAGTAGGTGACTACTCGACTGGTGCTGGTCAAACTATCATGCCATACGTACTGGGTTCTACAGAAGTTTACGCACAAGGTACATCTTGGTCTGAGATCCTAAAACACTCAGACAACATTATCTTATGGGCAACGGATCCAGTTAAAAACTTACAAGTAGGTTGGAACTGTGAAACTCATGAATCTTACGCATACCTTGAGCAACTTAAAGAAAAAGTAGCGAAAGGTGAGATCAACGTACTTTCTGTTGACCCGGTTAAGAACAAAACACAGCGTTACCTACAGAATGACCACATGTACATTAACCCACAATCTGATGTGGCGTTCATGCTGGCTGTAGCTTACACGCTATACACAGAAGACATGTACGATAAGAAGTTCATTGAAACTTACTGTTTAGGTTTTGATGAGTTCATGCAATACGTACTAGGTGAGACTAAAGATAAAGTAGTTAAAACTCCTGAGTGGGCTGCTGAAATCTGTGGTGTATCACCAGAGCAAATTCGTGAATTCGCGAAAATGATGTCTACTGGCCGTACACAGATCCTATTTGGCTGGTGTATTCAACGTCAACAACACGGTGAACAACCATACTGGATGGGTACAGTTCTATCTGCAATGACTGGTCAAATCGGTCTAGCTGGCGGTGGTGTATCTTACAGTCACCACTACTCAAGTGTTGGTGTTCCATCAACAGGATTCTCTGGTCCTGGTGGTTTCCCACGTAACGTGGATCAAGGTCATGAGCCTAAGTGGAATAACAATGACTACAACGGTTACAGCAGCACAATTCCTGTTGCTCGTTGGATCGACTGTCTATTAGAACCAGGTAAAGAGATCCGTTACAACGGCTCTAAAGTTGTACTACCTGATTTCAAAATGATGGTTATCTCTGGTAACAACCCTTGGCATCACCACCAAGATCGTAACCGTATGAAGAAAGCGTTCCAAAAACTTCAAACGGTTGTGACAATTGATTTCACTTGGACAGCAACATGTCGTTTCTCAGACATCGTGCTACCAGCGTGTACGCAATGGGAACGTAATGATATTGACCAATACGGTTCATACTCTGCTCGTGGTCTAATTGCAATGCATAAACTGGTTGATCCTCTGTATCAATCAAAATCAGACTTCGAGATCATGACAGAGCTAACACGTCGTTTTGGCCGTCATAAAGAATATACTCGTGGTATGGATGAAATGGAGTGGATCCGTTCACTTTATGCAGAATGTCGCACAGCGAACGAAGGCAAATTTGAAATGCCTGAGTTTGATGAGTTCTGGGAAAAAGGTGTACTAGACTTCGGTGAAGGTAAGCCATGGGTACGTCATGCTGCGTTCCGTGAAGATCCAGAAGTTAACGCATTAGGTACACCATCAGGTTTCATCGAAATTTCAAGTCGTAAGATTGAACGTTTCGGTTATGAGCACTGTCAAGGTCACCCAATGTGGTTCGAAAAATCAGAACGTTCACACGGTGGTCCTGGTTCTAAGAAACACCCATTCTGGATGCAATCTTGTCACCCAGACAAGCGTCTGCACTCACAAATGTGTGATTCAGAAGAGTTCCGTGCAACTTACACAGTTCAAGGTCGTGAGCCGGTATACTTAAACCCACAAGATGCTAAAGAAAAAGGCATCAAAGATGGTGATTTAGTACGCGTATTTAATGACCGTGGCCAACTGCTAGCTGGTGCTGTTCTAACTGATAGCTACCCACGTGGTGTTATTCGTATTGAAGAAGGCGCATGGTACGGTCCATTGAACGAAAAAGTAGGTGCTATTTGTACTTACGGCGATCCAAACACATTAACGCAAGATATCCCATCATCTGAGTTAGCTCAGGCGACATCTGCAAATACATGTTTGGTTGATTACGAGAAGTTCAAAGGTAAGGTTCCACCAGTAACATCATTTGGCGGCCCAATTATTGTTGAATAATCATAATAATTATTAATATTAAAAAGCACCTAATTTAGGTGCTTTTTTTATATATATAATTCATGATTTATAATATATATATTCAAATTAAATTGATAATCAAACAATATATTCACAGATCTTATCTAATGCCGTTTTTTTTCTAAACTCGCGTTATTTCTCTATGAGAAATCATAAACTTGTATTATTCTCTCGCCGAAATTTCACATTGCGTGAAATGTGCAGGATATAGCAAGAATGTCACACAAATTATTAACTAATCTAAAAACAAAATATCAAATATTACTCCCTGTGTTTGCAACTATTATCGTTATGATAGTTGCCATTTATTTAGTTAACTCTAAATTAGAATCTACGAACAGAAATGTTCAAATATCAGATCATCGTAGTCTTCAATTAAGCAATGTTTCAATTGCTGAATCACGTCTTCTCTTTTTACGATTAAGTGTATCGTCAGGTTTTACAAATTATGAGTTATTGAAATCTATTGATTTTGATGGCATTACTACAGAGCTTAATGTTAATTTCAAAAGCATGGTAGAGGAACAACGTAAATTACAAAAAATGAAGGCAGCGGTTAAAACCCCGGAGCAACTTCAATCTGAGGTTAATTTATTGATTTCTCAGTTAAATAGTTATAAAAAACATGCTGAAAACATTTCTAAATCTAATGATGCAAAAATAGAAGAGTGGGGGAATTCACTTTATTTAACAACGCCTATTCAACAGGCAAGTGAATTAATATTTGCAGCCTCTCAAAGTGAAGAATCAAAGCAGTATTGGAGTAAGGTCGTTCCTGAGGTTTACAATAAAGCTGGCAGCATCGAAATTCAAATGACGTCTTTATTTAATGATGATTTATATACATCAGTAAGTAAAACGCCAAGAATTGACATTGTTAAACGAGATTTTGACGCATTAGCTAAATTAATTGCACCGCTAGAAAATAAAAAGGCGAAAGAGATTCTAGTTTCAGCATTTAAGGTTCAATCAGAATTAAATATGTCTTTATGGAATGCAACTGCTGATATTAATAAAAATAAGAGTGAATTAGTTGATCTTGGTAATATGATTTATCAAGAGTTGAATGACGAGAAAAACCGTTTAACTGAAATGAATGGAAAAATTTCAGAGCATAATATGCAATTAATAGCAGAAAGTCAGAACCTATTATTAATGGCAATTACGATTACAGTTATTCTTTCATTGATTATTGGTGTTTTTATCGCTCAAATTGTTACAAAACCAATTTTAGTTTTGCAAAAACAAATGTCTGATATTTCAGAAGGTCGCTTAGATTCATTAAATGAACAATCAAGTGATAATGAAATTGGTGAGTTATGTAAAAATACAGACGGTACTGTCATTCGTTTGCAAGAAATGATTAGTAACTTACGAAATGTCGGAGAGGAAGTTTCTTCTTCATCAACAGAACTTGCAGCAATAATGGTGCAAAGTGAAGCTAATGCCTCTGATCAAAAATCTCAGGTTGATTTGATTGCAACAGCAATTACGCAATTGGCAGCATCAGCAAATCAAGTTGATGAGTCAGCTAACCAAGCTGATGCAAAAGCAAAAGAAGTGCTGAACATGAGCCGTGATGGTGCGCGTTCTGCTTCTGAAGGCGTAAAATTAAGTCAAGACTTAGCATCTCAAATGGATGCAACCTCTGGTGAGGTAATGATACTTAAAGATCAAACTGACCGTATTAGCGAAGTTATTACTGTTATTGATTCAATCTCTGAGCAAACGAACTTACTTGCGTTGAATGCGGCCATAGAGGCGGCACGAGCAGGAGAAAGTGGTCGTGGATTCGCGGTTGTTGCCGATGAAGTTCGTGTATTAGCGGCGAAGACGCAGCAATCAACGCAGAACATTCAAAACATTATTAATGAGCTACAACAGAAATCATTGAATGTTGTTGAATCAGTAAATCAATCGATAGAGATGATTCATCAAACCGCTCAAATGAGCATTGATACCAACAATCAATTGCTTAATATTTCAGAGTCAATTGAACTCATTTCTGTAACGAATTCTGAGATGGCAACAGCGGCTAATGAGCAGAATCGTGCAATTGAATCGATTAGTGAAAATGTAAATATGATCACTGAAACCATCAGTCAAAACGTTGAAGGGATCAAAGAGTCAACTCAAGCAAGCCAACACTTGTCTGAGCTATCAGAGAATCAAAGAGAGCAATTATTGTTCTTCAAATTATAACGCGAAAACCGAGCAGGCAACTAAGGTTGTCTGCTCCTCACCTTATTGATTAACATTCTTTGGAATCATTATGAATAATATAAACAACGATTATATTACGACTGTTAGCAAAGAATCATTGCTGGCTTTAGGGCTTACAGACGAAGAAATCGAATATATATTAATTATATTTGAGCTTGAACTGTAATAATTAGCGCTAAATTTGATGGGGCAAGGCTACCTAAAAAAGTAAAATAACCACTACCAATTGTTGATGTAATTCATATATTTAATACTAATAATCAGTAAGACTTTTCACTTTCATTTGTTCTTGTTGATTGTATTCTTAATAGTAGTATTCTATGTAAATTACAGAATTATCTGATTTTAGTTAATGCAGCAGTCAACACTAGGAAGTGAATGATGAACCCACTATTTTTCTTATGTGGACAAGAAAGTATCCCGGTACAAACCGATTTAATTTATGAATTCCAAAATGATCAAATATCGATGCATTTTTCAGGTATTCATAATCTTCCAATTAATGATCATTATCTTATTCTGCAATTTCCAACCCAATTAGAGCACGATGCAAAAATTTTGGGAGATGGTTTTCAAATGCTGGCTCAGACTGGCGGAAAAGTAGACTCACCACAAGAGATCGGCCGCTGTCCTGATAATAGTCCTAGTTATCGAATTTATTCAGATCGCGTAAAGAAAAGATTTTATAATTATTTAGTGATTGAACAATCAGATGGATTTACTCTCTTTGGTTTTACTTCTTGTTATCGATTTGCTGGTTATTTCGAGATACATGAATATCAAGGTTCAATGAATGTAATGGCATTTCTTGATGGTGAATTTACTCATCCGCAAGATTGGGCTAGCAATCGAATGGAATCACTAACAGTTATTAAGGCTGAGTCTTTAGCTGAGTTGTATGAGCTTTATGCAGCTAAAGTTCAGCAGCAACACCCAATTAGACCAGGAGTAAAACAAGACGCTCCAATTGGCTGGTGCTCGTGGTATGCCTACTATGCAGACGTGACAGAGAAAAATGTCTTAGATAATGTTGAGGTCATGTGCCAAAAAGACTCTGAATTTGAGTGGGTACTCCTTGATGATGGATATCAAGCCTTCATGGGAGACTGGTTAACACCGTCAGATAAGTTTCCTAATGGTATAAAAGCACTTCTACAAGATATTAAAGCGAAAGGAAAGAAACCAGCCATTTGGATAGCTCCGTTTATTGCACAACCTGAATCAGACATTTTTAAAAATCACCCAGACTGGTTTGTTCATCATGAGAATGGTGAATTATTAAAAGCGGAAGATATTACTTATGGCGGTTGGCGTTGTACACCTTGGTATATTCTTGATACTTCAAAACAAGAAGTTCAAATTCATTTAACAGAAGTCATTCACACCATGAAAGAAGAGTGGGGAGTAGAACTGTTTAAATTGGATGCGAACTATTGGGGAACGTTAAAAGGCAAGCGAACCCAATCTGGGATTACGGGTATTGAGGCGTATCGATTAGGTATGCAAGCGATTACAAACGGGGCTGGTGACGCATTAATTCTTGGTTGTAATGCACCAATGTGGCCATCGCTGGGGTTAGTTGATGCAATGCGAGTCTCTGATGATGTCGAACGTAATCCTCAACGTTTTGAACAGATAGCAAAAGAGACATTTTACCGTAGTTGGCAGCACCGTAAATTGTGGCAAATTGATCCCGATTGCGTCACGTTGATCTCATTGTCTAATCAAGGGACTGAACGAAAATATTATGAATTTCATCGAAATGTAATTTTAGCTGCTGGAGGGCTTACTTTGTCTGGTGATCCGTTGCCTGATTTGAATAAGTTCGCAAAGAAAACATGGAAAAATATTTTGTCTCGTCTTCGTTTAACTCAAGAGGCGGCTCAGTTTACTTCATTGAGTAATAAGCATTGCACATTAACACTCAATCATCAGCATGAACTGCATTGTCTATTTAATTATGATGATGAAGCAATGGAACATACCCTTGTTGCAGATCAGCCATCTATTTGGCGAGATTTCTGGACGGGGGAGCAGCTAAATGAAGAACCAACACTGATGTTAATTTTAACTTTAGATAGTGGATTGAACAGTAAAGCTATTTTAGTTTCAAATTAAAATCCTAGTTAAAAATCAGAAATTAGACAGGTGTAATCTTTAAATTTACACTTGTCTTTTTTTATGCCTAAAAACTTCTAAAATATACAAGAATAACTAGATTTAACTCTTTGATTTAAATTAATTAACTACTTTTCCCTCTGTTTTTGTTCATTTGAAGACGGTTACTGGTATCCATATAATCCGACTCCCATTTTAAATCATAAATAGAGTTATTATATGAATGCTATTAATCGTTTCTTACTGAATATCCCCTTACGATATCAAATACTCTTTCCTCCACTTTTCGCTATTATGGTTATGATCATATCTATGTTGATCATTTCATCAGCGATGAATCAATCGGTTAAGAACTCGGAAGTGCTAAATGTTCGTTTACAAGAAATGACTCATTTATCTAGCAGTGAAACAAAAATATTACAGATATTCAGTGAAATTAATCGTTCTTTATCCAATCCTGAAACACTACAAAATGTGGACGATTATGTTGTTGAACAAATTGAATTGATTAATTATGACTTCAACTATATTGAAGAGGAGCACCATAAGATAAAAGATCAAAAGCATACAACACAGCAATTGATCACTGACTTAAATAAAGTGTCTGTTTTATTAGAAAATATGAAAGACATTATTGGATCGAATCAAATCATTTCAAAAAAGATGCAAACAGAATGGGCTAAGTTACCTTATTTAAGTGACTCAATAGAGCTTTTAAGTAAAGAGGTTCAGGATAATGAGCAGCACCATTGGATTGAAATGGAAGAGGCGTTGTACTCTTCATCTGAAATATTACAAATAAAATTAAATTCGTTATATAACTTTAATATAGATAAGCAAGATGTTGAGATTATTGATGCTGAATTCATAAAAATAAATCAAGTAATTGATGCTCTTCATGACAGTGATGCAAAAAGTAAAATACAATTAAACATTAGTAATTTACAATCAATTTATCATCAATTTTCTGAGTTAATTACTAATCTAAATAACAATAAATCGGAACTTTTCAAAATTGAAAATAGTATTAATTACTTGATAAAAAATCAAAGTTCAAGAATTAATGAGATTAGTAGTACTTTATCAAAAGATAGTATCGAGCTTGTTTTTTCTAGCAAGCAAATGATTATTATCTCTATGATTTGTTTTACATTATTAACAATGCTGATCACATGGATTACGATTCGAACGATTGTTATGCCGATAAGAATCTTGAAGGATCAGATTGAGTTTCTTTCTGAAGGAAAACTGAATGAGTTGAATAACCTTATTGGCAGCAATGAAGTCGCTGAGCTTTGTCAAAATACAGATAAAACGGCACATCATTTACATCAGATCGTGAATGCTCTACGTGATATTGCCTCAGAGGTGTCTACGTCCTCATTAAGCCTTAATGTGTTAATGAATACGAATGAAAAAAATATATTAGAAGAAAAGTCTCAGATTGAATTAATCGCAGCGGCTGTTACTGAATTATCGGCAGCGGCAACTCAAGTTGATCACGTTGCTATGAATGCAGATGAAAGAGCAAAAGAGGCATTGAACTTGAGCCGATCTGGCTCAGATACGGCTTCAGTAAGCAGTCAGTTAAGCCAAGAGCTGGTGAAACAAATGGGATTAACCGCTAAAGAAGTTGAGTCACTAAAGGTTCAATCAGAGCAAATTAGTGAGGTTATTACGGTTATAGACTCAATATCAGACCAAACTAATTTATTAGCATTAAATGCAGCAATTGAAGCGGCAAGAGCGGGTGAAAGTGGACGAGGCTTTGCTGTGGTTGCTGATGAAGTAAGAATGCTGGCTGCAAAAACACAGCAATCAACGTTAACTATTCAAGAGGTTATCGATCGTTTGCAAAGTACATCTAATGATGTGGTTGAATCTGTTTCGAAATCAATCAAGATAATTAATGAAACTCAAGAAATGACAGAGAAAACGAACTCACAATTACTTGATATATCAAAAGAAATAGAAGAAATAACTTGTTCAAATACGGAAGTGGCGACTGCTGCAAATGAGCAAAATCAAGCCATTTTATCTATAAGCGAAAGCATTAATTTAATGACTGAGAACATTAATAAAAATATTGATGAAATGAATAACATCAGCTCTAACGCCGATAAGTTATCCGAGTTATCGACATCACAAGTAGAGCAACTTAAATTTTTCACTTTAATAGATAAAGATCATGAAAAGTAATACAAAAAAAACAGGATATCCTCAGAAAGAAGCGTTGATTTCTAATGGTCTAACGGCGGAAGAGAGGGATTTCCTTTATAAAGTGTTTTGTTTTCCATTTAATCAAACGTCAAAAAAAGAAGATACAGAGAAATAAATAAACCAAATACCATAGCAGCGAAGGTATGCTGCTATGGTGTATTTTTAATAAAACTCTTTAACGATAAATGAAATATCTTGTTGCTCACTATAAGTAAGACTGAAACCTTTATCTATAATATAAAAGTGTAGGTAGTTATATTTATTATCGTTTTTGAATGTTTTGGGAAACATTTTTAGCTTCGTCTGATCTTCAATGTGCCCATGCTGAATTAAACTACTTTGTTCATCTTCATTAATAACATTTGATATTAAGGTGTCTTTATCAAATTGAGCTTTAAAATCGCTAAAATAAGTATATTTCCCGTTATATCCAGTTTCAGAGATGTTAATTGACATATCTAAGTCATAGCTTTTATCTTTTTGATGATTAAAGTAGAAATTATATGTCGCAAATGCAATGTAATCTTTATCATTATTTGATGTAAATTGAACATTAGTATGAAGATTAAAATTACCATCCTGATCGTTGTCTTTTTGAATGATAGGATGATTATCTTGTTCTAAGTCACTAGTAAGGTTTTGATTTATTAGTGTTTCAATATAATCTTCATTTGCTTCAAGAAAAATAATTTTGTTCGTAACATCATTACATTTATGTTCGATAAATAGACACTGAGATAAAGATAACTTATCTTCACCAAGATGCAAAAAGTATAAGTAATTAGATTGAATATTTAATTTGTCTATATCAATAGGTTTAGAAGTGGATAACATATATATGTTATCTGATACTTTATTAAGGTTTTGTGTTATTGAACTAGGTGCAACTTGTTTGAAAATAGGGAAGATAAAGAAAAGAGAAACAAGAATAAGCACTGAAGATAAGAGCAAATATAACCTTTTAATTGGTTTTGCGATTAGACGGTCTCCTGATTTATAACCTTTGTTTTTTATTGTATCGATGATTGAGATGTTATGAGTTAAGAATTTTTTCCTCAGCAATGATATTGTCTGGGTTACGACACTATTTGCAACGGAACCATCTTCCCAACATTGAGTGTATATTTCCTCCTTTGTATAAATCCTATTCGGATTACTATAAAGAAGAAATAATAAGTTAGCTTCGTTAAAGCTTATTTTTATTTCTTCTTTAGTACTATTGATCACAACAGTTAAACTGCTGTAATCAATAGTTATATTTTGGGTTTTAACTATCTCTTTTTTATTCATTATTATCCTTTAGCATTCAATTTTTGGTGTCGCAGCACTGATGCGTTGTTTTCTATCGTGAGTCGGAGCATCAAAATGGCTTTCTAAAAGACGTTGTGTGATTGAATGTTGAGGATTAGAAAAGATCTCTTGTGTTGGACCTTTTTCAACAACTTCTCCTTCATGCATTACCATTACTTTGTCGGTAATGTGTTTCACTACACCAATGTGTTGTGATACGTAAATAAATGAAATGGCCATTTCTTGTTGCAGTTCCAAAAATAAATTAATGATTTGAGAACGCATCGCCATATCTAAGCCGTTTAAAGCTTCATCAGCAACGATAATTGATGGCTGAAGAATTAATGCACGAGCCAAACAAACACGTTGTTTTTGACCTGTAGCAAGCATTTGTGGGTAAAAATAAGCATGCTCAGGTAATAAGCCTACACGAAGCAAGGTGTCTTTTACTCGTTGTTGACGTGCTTCTGGTGGCATGCTGGTATTACGTTTTAACGGACCTTCTAAAATTCGGCCAATTTGAATTCTAGGATTTAATGAGGAATTTGGATCCTGAAAAATCATTCGAATTAGCTTACAGCGAGTTTGAAAGTCTTTGTAATCTAATACTTCGCCATTAACTTTGATTATCCCTGATGTTGGTTCAACAACCCCAGCTAACATACGAGCAAGTGTGGATTTACCAGAACCATTCGCTCCAATAAAACCAAGAGTCTGTCCCGCTTCTAAAGAAAAGCTAACAGGTTTAACTGCTTCGCGTACTTGCTTACGGAATAATCCAGTACGAAATACATAGTCTTTTTTAAGATCAGTAACCTCAAGAAGCGCAGTCATTCTTCTTCTCCTCAAAATTTAATGGGAAATGGCAGCTAAATTTGTGATCTTTCACTTTTTGTCTTTCTGGTACTTGAACACATTTACGTTGTGCATATGGACAACGGGGTCCAAGACGACAACCAATGGGTAAATGTTGTAGAGGCGGAATTGTACCAGGTAGTGATTCCAACTTAGCTTTGTGTGGGATCCCATCTTTACTAAAATCAGGCATAGCACGAAGCAGAGCATTGGTATATGGGTGCTTTGGCGCTTCAAGGATATCTTTACGACAAGCCGACTCTACTGATTGACCACAATACATAACCGTGATTCTATCTACCCATTGAGTGAGGGTGATTAAGTCGTGGCTGATTAATAAAATTGTCGTGTTGTTAACCTGATTCATTCGACTTAGTAAGCGGAATATTTGTGACTGTGTCACAGCATCCAATTCATCGGTCGGTTCATCAGCAATTAAGATCCGTGGTTTGTTGGCAATTGCCATTGCGATCATTACTTTTTGGCACTCACCATCTGTCAGTTCGTATGGGTAGCACTTCATAATACGTTTATGATCTTTGATACCAACTTTGTGGAGTAGGGCTATTGCGCCTTTCGTACGCCAATTCCACCGTTGCCACCAACTACCTGTAAAATATTTAGAAGGGATAGCTTCTTTTAATTGATTACCCACTTGTTCTGATGGATCAAGACAGGTTGATGGCTCTTGGAAAATCATTGCCATTTCACGCCCGATAACACGACGTCGCTCTTTAGGAGATAGCGCTAATAAATCAATATTACCTAAGCGCATGCGGTCTGCACTGA
The DNA here is from genome assembly GCF_009727955.1 of Aliivibrio fischeri. Taxonomy (GTDB): domain Bacteria; phylum Pseudomonadota; class Gammaproteobacteria; order Enterobacterales; family Vibrionaceae; genus Aliivibrio; species Aliivibrio fischeri_A. The sequence goes on from NZ_WOBR01000013.1 coordinate 19,802, forward strand.
TTTTCCAGTTATCTTTAGTAATACCTAAAATAGCTTTAGCTACAAGAGATTTCCCTGAACCAGATTCCCCTACTAAACCACGAATTTCACCTTCATTTAAGGTTAAACTCATGCGGTCTACCGCTTTCACCATGCCTTGTGGTGTTTCTAGCTCAATGGTTAAATGACGAATATCTAATAACGGCATTATTCTGTCCCCGCATTTAACGCTCGTTGAATACCATCACCAACTAGGTTAATGATAATAACGGTAAAGGTAATCACAATACCGGGTAATGTTACTGTCCATGGAGCGGTATAAATTAATTCAATAGAATCACCTAACATGGCCCCCCATTCAGGACTCGGTGCTTGCGCCCCTAAACCAAGGAAACCTAATGCGGTGATATCTAAAATTGCAACAGAGATCGCCAGTGTCATTTCAGCAACCATTACAACCAGAATATTAGGTAATATGGAATTCCATAAAAGATAGAAGTTGTTTGCACCATCTAATCGAGCTGCGAGAATATAATCTTTTTCAACTTCACTATGAACAGCCGTATAAACAGCTCGAACAAAGCGTGGGATAAGCGCGAGCCAAATAGCTAATAAAATATTAAACTCACCAAATCCTAAAAATGCCACGAAAATGATCGCAAGCAATAGAGATGGGATAGATAAAATGGTATCGAGTAGGTGGTTTAACGTACTGGATAACAATCCTTTTGTCATACCTGCAAAAATACCAATTACACAGCCAACAAAACCCGATAGTAAGGCAACGATAACCGCATAACCAAAGGTTAATTGTGAACCCATGAGTAATCGTGACAAGATGTCTCTACCTAGATCATCTGTACCTAAGAAAAAGATAACATCCCCTTCAGAGCTCCATGATGGAGGCATCAGTAAATAATCTGATTGCCATTGTGGGTCATATGGACTTAACCATGGGGAAGTGAGTGTGATAATTACAATCAGTAATAAGCACCAAAAACCAAACATAGCGAGTGAATTCGCTCGATAACTCAACCAGAAACGCTCCATTTGAGTAGGGATATGTTCTTCTTGATATACACTATTTGAGAGCATAGAACTCTTTCCTTACTAACGGGTTAACTGCTGCACCCAGTAAATCAGATAAAATATTGGCTAATAAAATGAATGACGCAACGGTAATAACGCCAGCCTGAATAGCGACAAAGTCTTGATTAATGATGGCATCAAGTAGCCAACGCCCAACACCCGGCCAATTAAAAATGGATTCAGTTAAGATCGCCGCGGTAAACAAGCCAGATAACTGAACACCTAATTTGGGAATAATTGGAGGTAAGGCATTACGGATAATGTGTTTGACCATTATTTCAAATTTAGATAAGCCTTTAGTATGAGCAACTTTGATGTAGTTTTGTGTAATAACCGTAGCAACAGACGATCGCATCAAGCGTACAACTTCGGTCATTGGTGCAATAGAAAGCACCAATGTTGGTAAAATTAAATGCTGAATAATGTTCTCAAGCATTTCTGCTCGATAAGGCGACTTTGAAGCAAGCACATCAATGAAGGCAAATCCTGTTTTAGCATCGAATTCATACAATAAGCTGTAACGACCTGAAACAGGAGTAACGCCTAGCTGTAAACTGAAAAACATTAATACTAATAATGCAATCCAGAATAAAGGCATTGAATAACCAACTAATGCGATGGATGATATTAGTGTGTCTAAAGGTTTTCCTCTACGCATTCCGGCAATAGTACCAATCGGTGTACCTATTATCAGAGCAATAAAGAAAGCAAAGAAACAAAGTTCGATAGTGGCAGGAAACACTCGAAGTATTTCATCAAGCATATTTACGCCATATTGATTTACACCTAAATTACCATTTAATAGTTGGCCAAGATAAGTTAACCAACCAGATAGAAAAGGTGTTTGTGCCCAAGCTGATGCCTCATCTAGACGTAAAATATTAAAACCAATCAGAGTTAAAATGAGTAGGGTAATAATAAATAAATTAAAGCGTCTAATGGTATAAATCCACATTAGTTCAACTCCTTAACTCTAACAACATTATGGAAAGAGTAAGTATTAAAAGGGCTTAATGTGAAGCCTGTTAAAGACGATTGATTTGCTTGGTATTTCACTCCGTGAGCCAGAGGAATAACAGGTAACTCTTCACTTAATAAGTTTTGAATTTGACGGTAAATATTAATGCGATATCTTGGTTGATTTGTTTCTTTAGCTAAATCTAATAACAAATCAAATTCTTCGTTACACCAGTTTGCGACACCAAAGCCAGCTTGTTTTGCATCACACGAAAGCAACGGTCTAAGTAATGAATCAGGATCTGAGCTGTTTGCATTCCAGCCAGTAAGCACCAAATCGACATCAGCATCTTTTAGTTCATTTGGATTTAAAATATCAGAGGTGATCAGTTTTAAATCTATGCCTAATTTTGCAAAGTCACTTTGAATAATCTCTGCAGATTTTTTCGGACTTGGATTGTATGAGTTATTATCCAGAGGGACCCACATAGTTAGTTCTTGTCCATCTTTAACACCAGCCTCTCGTAACAAGCCTTTAGCGTAATTGAGATCATAGCGAATGTGTGAATTGTCGTTACCATAAGCCCATGATGCCGGAGGTAAAATGGATTTTGCTTCAATCCCTGAATTGTAATAAACCGAATTAATTAGACTAGAACGGTCGATAGCAAAGCTGAGCGCTTTTCGAACTCGTTGATCTTGTAAGATAGGCTCTTGCATATTAATTGCGATATACGCTACGTTCATTGCGGTCTGAGAGTACAAAGTCAATGCGTCATTATCAATAATGATTGGTAGTTGGCTTGATATTGGATTAGCAACAACATCGCACTCTTGGCGCAGCAGTTTTGCTAAAGAGCCTGTTCCTCTGCTCGAAATATCAAAAACAACTTGAGACATGTTAGCAGGACCTTGCCAATATTCATCATGACGTTTTAAACGCACTAATTCACTTTTTTGGAATTGAACTAACTTAAATGGACCTGTACCTACTGGTTCAACATCAATTAATGCTTTTTCGTCTATTGCAGCTAATTGTTGTGCGTATTCTTCTGAATGAATAACGGCATAGCTTGCAGCGAGAACCGATAAAAAGGTGTTATCTGGTGTTGATAAAATGAATCGCACCTGATGAGGTGTGATTGCTTCAACAGACGTAACCATTTGAGAAAAGTTTATACTGTTAAACCAAGGATAGTCTCCTGAGTTAACGTTATGAAATGCGTTACTTTTATCTAAGATTCGATTAAAACTGAATACCACATCATTAGCTGTTAAAGCTCGAGTTGGAGTAAACCATTCGGTTGTATGAAACTGAACATTCTGCTTTAAATCAAATGTGTAAACGGTACCCGTATCATCAACCTGCCAAGAAGTAGCGAGGTTAGCTGAAGGTTTTTGCGTTACAGGATCGATGATAAGCAAACGGTCATAAATTTGAGCGCTTATGGCCTCAAGAATGCTGTTGCCGTCAGAAATCTGTGGGTTAAAAAAATCCACATTTCCAGATTCACAATAAATGAACCCTGTGTCATGAATCGTTTGTTTGATCCCCGCATCATAACAAGCTGTTAGATTAAATAATCCAGTAGCAGCTATGAGTAGGCGCGCAATAATCTTCATAATGACCGTAGTTTTATCGATTTAAATTAATGAACCTGCCATTTTATACCCAAGTGACTGGTTCTGCACTCAAATATCTAAGAATATCCCTTGATTGTGGTCAAGAGTTGATGTTTTTTTAATAATCCACGAAATTGATGATAAGTAATGCCTAATTCTTCAGCAGCTTTTCGTTGGTGGTACTGTGTTTCAGTTAATGCTTGTTGCAGTAATTCTTTTTCTTGTTCTAATTGAAATTGCTTTAGATTCAAAGGTAAAGATGGATTGTTATCTTGCTTTATCGTCTTGTTGATTATAGTTGAAGAATCTTTTGTTGGCGCATTTTCCCAAGGTGCAATAAATGGGTTTATTTGAATTGATTCTATCTGAGCTTCTTGGTGATTATGTTTAAATACCGCTCGTTCAATACAATTACGAAGTTCGCGAACATTACCAGGCCAGTCATAATCTAAAATTTGATGCTTAGCTTGGTGAGAGAAACCCGCGAAGTAGGTCAGGTTCATTTCCTGGCACATTTTGATTGCAAAGTGTTCTGCAAGTAATAAAACATCGTTTTCACGGTATCGTAGTGGTGGCAGGTGAATGACATCAAACGAGAGCCTATCTAATAAATCAGCTCGAAACTTTTTCTCACTAACCATCTCCTGAGGATTTTGATTGGTAGCACAAATTAGACGAACATTTGCTTTTAATGTTTGTGAGCCACCAACGCGTTCATATTCTCCATACTCAATCACTCTGAGTAGTTTTTCTTGTACAGTAAGAGGAGCGGTAGTGAGTTCATCGAGAAATAAAGAGCCGCCATCGGCACGTTCAAATCGACCTTGATGACGTTGCTTTGCACCCGTAAAAGATCCTGCATCGTGGCCGAAAAGTTCAGAATCGAGCGTTCCAGAGTTTAGAGCTGCGCAATTTAAACTAACTAATGGCTCATTCCAGCGCTTAGATAAAAAATGTAAACGTTGGGCAATTAACTCTTTACCTGTTCCTCTTTCACCAAGGATCAGTATCGGTCTATCAATTGTCGCTAATTGCGAAGCATGGTCTAGCGCAGATAAGAATGCATCAGACTCCCCAACTAAGCTGTCTTTTCTCATTACGCCTCCATTTATGTGGCTATTTTGACTAAAAAATAGTGTTTTTAATCATGGCTTATTTATTGTGCGTGGTCAATATTAAATAACTTATTGATTTATATAGAGTGAAAAAGTGGCATACATTGTGTAATAGCTATATTAAAAGCAAAATCGTTTATTTAGTGAGGATTCAATTATGGGTATTTTTTCACGTTTTGCAGATATCGTTAATTCTAATGTAACTTCTTTATTGGATAAGGCTGAAAATCCGGAAAAGATGATCCGTTTGATCATTCAAGAAATGGAAGATACGTTAGTTGAGGTACGTACAGCATCGGCAAAAGCGTTGGCAGATAAAAAAGAGTTAACTCGAAAAATCAGCTCTATTGAAGCACAAATTGCAGATTGGCAAGATAAAGCCAGTTTAGCATTGCTTAAACAAAGAGAAGATCTTGCGCGTTCAGCTTTAATTGAAAAACAAAAAGTTCAGGATATTCTTTCTAGCTTAAAAACCGAATTTATTTTGGTAGAAGAGAGTATTGAGAAGCTGAGCGCAGAATTAATTGAGTTAGAAACTAAACTGACAGAAACAAGAGCAAGACAGCAAGCATTAGTGATTCGTCAACAAACTGCACAACATAGAAATGACATTAAATCACATACACATTCAGGTAAGACTGAACGTGCTATGGCTAAATTTGAGCAATATGAACGCCGAATTGATGAGTTAGATGCTAAAGCTGACAGTTACTCTATTGGAAAAGCAAATTCATTAGAACAAGAGTTTGCTGAACTGCAAGCGCAAGATGAAATTGATAAAGAAATTGAGCGTCTCAAAGAACAAATGAAGAAAGACGCATAGTCATCTACTTAAACAAGAATTGTCTGAATGGGTAGAGAGTTAATAATTATTTAGGAGAAAACAATGAGTAGCTTTTTTGCTTTCCCATTGGCTGTATTTTTTATTTTTGTTGCACCTTTATGGTTGTTTTTGCATTACCGAAATAAGGGTAAAGCAGGACAAGGTTTGTCATACGAAGACGGCCAGTTACTGAAATCAATGACAGAACGTGCAGATAAAATGCAAAAACGCATTGAAACGTTAGAGAAAATTCTAGATTCGGAGTCCCCAAGTTGGAGGGAACGCTAATGTCAAGAGAGCTATATAGAGATACTCGAAACGGAAAAATTGGAGGAGTGTGCGCCGGTATTGCTCAATACTTTGGTGTCGAGCCTTGGATTGTTCGTATATTGGTGGTATCAGCTGCGCTATTCAGTGCTGGATTTCTAGTTATGCTTGCGTATTTTGCTGGTATGTTGTTTTTAGATAAAGCGCCTATTGAGATGTATTATCGTGCAGAAGAAAGTCGTGAGCATACCGTAAAAAATAAACCATGGCAGGCAGGGCAGTCTGCATCAGAGGTGATTAAGCGTGTTGATCGTGATATGGCGAGAATGGAAGAAAAAATTCGCCGTATGGAAGGTTATGTAACTTCTTCTGAATATAAAGTACGTAAAGAGTTTCATAACTTATAATCTTATTTATAACAAAGTAATACCTTGTTCATGGAGTGTTCAGATTAGGTTCTGTACACTCCACTTTGTATGAATGAATAAAGTGAGAACAATAAATGAGCAAATTAACTAAAGAAATGAACAGATGGGTTAGTCGTAGTATGGATCGTCATGTGAAATTGGCTGTCACAGGACTTTCTCGTGCAGGTAAGACTGCATTTATCACCTCTTTAGTTAATCAATGTTTGAATGCTTCTACAAGTGACAAACTTCCTTTATTGTCTGCGAGTCGTGAAGGGCGAATGGTTGGAGCCAAACGAGTTCCGCAAACTAACCTATCAATTCCAAGTTTTACTTATGATGAAGGAATGGATTCACTGTTATCTGATCCACCAACTTGGCCAGAACCAACAAGAGATGTCAGTGAGCTACGTTTAGCCATCAAATTTAAACCTAAATCTGGGGTGCTTAAGCATTTTCAGGACAGCGCAACTCTGTTTGTGGATATTGTTGATTACCCCGGTGAGTGGTTATTAGATCTGCCGTTGTTGGATATGGATTATTTGGCATGGTCAAAGCAACAGCAAGCTAATTTAACAGGGCACCGTAAAGTGCTTTCTGAGGCTTGGTTGCAAGAAGCAAAGCTGCTAGATCCACTTGCTCCTGTTGATGAAAAACAATTGGCACGTATTGCTGAAGCGTTTACGCATTATCTGCATACTTGTAAAGATGAAAAAGGACTTCACTGGGTACAACCTGGTCGCTTTGTATTACCTGGGGAGCTTGCGGGTGCTCCAGTTTTGCAATTTTTTCCGTTTATGTTTTTACATAAATACACAGAAGAAGAATTAGCAAAAGCAAAGAAAGGGTCAAATATTGCTGTGCTCAAGCAACGTTATAAACATTACCAACAAAATGTGGTTAAGAAGTTTTATAACGATCATTTCCGTCATTTTGATCGTCAGATTGTTTTAGTTGATTGTTTACAACCATTAAATGCAGGAGAAAATTCATTTAATGATATGCGCCAAGCAATAGATCAATTAATGCATAGCTTTCAATATGGAAAAAGTTCATTACTTAAGCGTTTGTTTTCACCAAAGATAGACAAGGTATTATTTGCCGCAACAAAAGCGGATCATGTTACTCCAGAACAACATCCAAATATGGTGTCGTTGTTGCAACAAATGATTTATCAAACATGGCAAGAAACCGCTTATGAAGGAATTAAGATGGAGTGCATGAGCATTGCTTCCATTCAAGCAACAAGCGCGGGAATGATTGATGAAGATGGTGAGATCTTTGCGGCAATTTCTGGAATAAATACAGCTCAACAGTCAATGATGATGTTTCCTGGAGAAGTACCAAAACGTATACCAAGTAAAGCGTACTGGGAAACAGAACCATTTAATTTTATGAGTTTTCAGCCATTAAAAAATGAGAATGATAGACCGTTACAGCATATTCGAATGGATAAAGCGATACAGTTCTTATTGGGAGATAAATTGATATGAGTGAGTTAAAAAAACAGCGTGTTTTTCAATCGCAGGAACTAAAACAACAAGATGTAGTTGAATCGCTGAACACTCAAAAATTGTTTAATGATAATGTGACATTCATTCCTCAGAAGACAGAGGATGAAGAGGAGGTAGATACCTCAGATATAGAAATGTCATTAATAAAAAAGAGAACACATTGGAGCATTAAGACTCTGGTTATTGGTTTTTTAGGGTTAACGCTTTGGCAGAGTGTTGACCATGTTATTACTGCTATTCAATCGGCCGATTTTCTTTCATTAGGATGGGCTGGATTAATCAGTTTTGCAGCATTAATGGGTGTAACGGCCATTGGTCGAGAATTATTGACACTTCGTAAGTTAAAAGATCGTGCTGAGCTTCAAGAGCAAGTTACAGAACTGATAGATGGTAATGGTATAGGGCAAGCAAAGGTTTTTTGTGAAGGTCTGGCTAGAAAAAACTTAAAACTTAACCCTATTGAATATACTCGTTGGCAGAACAGTATTGAAGCACATCACAGCAATGCTGAAGTATTTGAAATGTACGATAGTATGGTCATCTCTGTTCAAGATAAACGAGCAAAAGCTTTAATAAGTAAGCATGCTGGTGAATCTGCTCTAATGGTTGCATTAAGCCCATTAGCTGTCGTCGATATGTTATTAGTTGCATGGCGTAATATCCGATTAATAGAACAAGTATCAGAAGTTTATGGGGTTGAATTAGGCTATTGGGGCCGGTTGCGCCTATTTAAAATGGTTCTACAAAACATGGCTTTTGCTGGAGCAACGGAAATAGCAACGGATGTTGGTGTTGATATGATTTCTACTGGTTTAGCTGGAAAATTATCAACTCGTGCAGCTCAAGGTTTAGGTATTGGTTTAATTACGGCTCGTTTTGGTTTGAAAACCATGAACTTAATGCGTCCATTGCCTTGGATGAATGATGAAGCACCTAAATTATCAGATATGCGTAAAACGATTGTGGCTCAACTAGCATCAAAGTTAGGAACACAAAATTCAAACTAGTTAACATCTTCATAAAAATCATACTATTTACAAATCAATTAATGATAGTATGAGCTCATTAGTCGGGGAGCCAATAGGCTGAGATCGCAATAGCGAACCCGTTGAACCTGATTCAGTTAGTACTGACGTAGGGAACTAATGGTCCTTTGACACGATCTTTTTAGATCCGTTTCTTTTGATGAGAGCTTACGCTTATACGTAGGAGTAATCTCATTTGACTGTTTTTCCTAGACGTTAGTTAGGGAAATAAACATGTCTACATTAACAGCAATAACCTCTTCTAAATCATCTACTTTAAATAAAATAGCAGCAACTCCTATTGTATTAACCATTGCTGGCTCTGATAGTGGTGGTGGGGCTGGTATTCAAGCCGATATTAAAGCTATTTCAGCTACAGGAGGTTATGCTTGCTCTGTAATTACGGCATTAACCGCTCAAAATACTCAAGGGGTCACAGGAATTTATCCAATTAGCTGTGATTTTGTTGAACAACAACTTGATGCTGTTTTTTCTGATTTAAATGTGATTGCCGTTAAAATTGGAATGTTGAGTGACTCAGATATTATTCACTCTGTAGCTAAAAAAATTAAACAATATGCTCCTCAATTTTTAGTGGTTGACCCTGTTATGGTAGCAACTAGTGGAGATTTACTTCTTCAAGCATCTGCAATTGATAGCCTTAAGTCTGAATTACTTCCACTTGCTGATGTAATCACTCCGAACCTCCCAGAAGCGGCAGCATTAATTAATGCTAAAGTGCCAAAAAATGAAGTCGAAATGACAGCAATGATCAATCAACTTCGTCAATTAGGTGCTAAGTCGATTTTATTGAAAGGCGGGCATCTAGAAGATGATATAAATAGTACCGATTTACTTATTCTTTCTGATACCGTTGAGCGTTTATCAACGGCACGTATTGAAACTCGGAATACTCATGGAACGGGTTGTACTTTATCATCAGCAATAGCATCTTATCTAGCTCAAGGGTATAAATTGCAAGATGCAGTAAGCTTAGGGAAAGAATATATTACTCAAGCGATCATTTATGCTGATAAGTTAAATATAGGTAAGGGACATGGACCTGTGAATCATTTTTATTCTAGATAGTTATCTTTTGCTCTTTTTGTTCTTTTTTCATTTTATACATCGCTTTGTCTGCTGATATTAAAGCCGCTTCAACGTCATTTAGGTTAGTGGTTTTAATTCCATATGCAAAGCTCACCTGCTCATTTTCAAGTTGCTTATTGACGTGTTCTACAAACTCATTTGCTCTTCCTTTATGGGTAATAGCTATGAATTCATCTCCTCCGACACGTAAAGCCATTTCCTTTGGATGGCAGGCATATCTTAAAGCATGAGCAAATCTAATTAGCATAAGATCGCCAATCGGGTGGCCTTTTAGGTCATTAACAAGCTTTAGGCCATTTAAATCAAAATAGATTAAATCGAACTCGTCGAATGGAATTTCGGATAATTTCTTACGGTTATATAACTGAGTTAAATCATCTTTTTTATTTGCTTTGATAAGGCCGGACATCATGTGTGTAACACCAATAGCGATAAATACAAAAGCGACAAATAGAGATCCGTCGTCAAGTATTGTGTCGATAACTTCAAATCTATCGGCATATTCTTCAATTTGGGGAACTTCAGTTAAGAGATCGTAGGCTTTATTGAATAGCAATAACCAAGAACCAATAAGTAAAAATCGATGAGGTTTAAAAACAGAATAAGCGGTTTGGTATATATAAATTAAGAGAATGAGGGTGCTGCCTTCAAACCCGAGATCGGCTAATGACTCAAACCCAAGCTCTTGGTAGAAGGCAATACATAAAGATAGACCAAAAAGTAGTATAAAAGCGGTGATTAGGGGACTTTTTCTGTCTAACATGAAATGAACCATTCAATAATGTATTGATATACATACCATACTTCGTTTTCATTAAAAAATAAATGCTCACAAAGGATAAGTTTAAGTAAATTGGGGATAATAGAAACAAAGTTGAAGTTATTTGCGTAATTTAGCAATAAAAATGCGATAAGTGACGTTTGTTATCAACAAATATTATTTTGTGAAGTTAGAAAGCTATGTTTAAGGTAATTACTCTTTTCTTGTAGAAAAGTAAGGTAAATGTAAATGGCATGATGTGATGACATTTCTTTAGTGAATTATTGGCACGAAAATTGATAATAAAATGGAATAATAATTATGTTATCCGCTGCAACTTATAACAAAGAAGTAGATGGAGCTTCCAAAGAGAAAATTTATGAACTTATCAATAAAATCAAGATTGTATTTGCTTGCAATATTGCCAATCGTTTTAACCTCTTTGTTAATCATGTTAATGACATACAAAGAAACCAATGCGCTTAATCAAGCGCAAATGGATATGACGCGTACGCAAATGATGGAGATGAAGCGCGTAGAACTGAAATCGTATTTAGATATCGTTTCATCTGAGTTGGAACACCTTGAAAAACAAGGGAAATCAATAGATGAAGTGCTTGAAACACTAAAACCGATTCAATTTGCTGATACAGGTTATTTATTTGGTTTCAAATCCAATGGTGTACGAATTTTACAAGGTAATACCAATGATATTGGTAATAATATGTGGAATGCGAAAGATAAAAGAGGCAACTATTTAATTCAAGATATTATTACTGCCGCTAAAAATAAGTCTGGATATTCAACATATTACTACCCTAAATTAAATGAAACGGTTGCTTTACCTAAGTTAGCTTATAGCGTTTATTTTTCTACATGGGATTTGATTGTAGGTACTGGTTTTTACACTGATGATGTTGATGCCGTTATTGCTGATATGAAAGCATTAAGTGATGCACAACTTGCGCAGAGTATGAAAGCAATTGTTTTATTTACATTAATTATTGTTGCTGTTGTTGCTATGATTGGTTTTTACATCAATAGAAGCATTATGTCTCCGATTCAAAAGTTTGATGAATCTATTCGTTCATTTGCTTCGGGTGATGCTGATTTAACAGCGAGAATGCCCGAATTTACTGTTCCTGAGTTTAACCAATTGAGTCATAATTTTAACTTATTTGTTAGTTCTCTACATCAAATTATCAGTAATGTATCGCTAGTTAGTCAAGATGTTGTCGCTGAAACTACTCGAATGTCAGAACGTTCAGCACAAGTTAATGCTGTTGTGACAAATCAGCGTTCTGAAACTGAGCAAATTGCTACAGCAATGACTGAGTTAACGACGTCTTCTCATGAGATATCTGCTAATGCTGAGCAAGCAGCTAATTCAGCTCAAGATGCTGATAATAATGCACAAGTTGCAATGCAAACCGTAAATGAAGCATCAGAATCAGTGAAGACGTTAGCTGCAGAATTGGATGAAGCAAGTGATGTTATTTCAAAACTTGAAGGTGATGTACAAAATATCGCAAGTACGTTATCCGTTATTCAAGATATCGCTGAACAAACTAACTTGTTAGCTCTTAATGCGGCCATTGAAGCGGCAAGAGCTGGGGAGCAAGGGCGTGGTTTTGCCGTTGTTGCTGATGAAGTTCGTAAATTAGCGAGTCGTACTCAAGAGAGTACAGCACAAATTCATCAACGAATTGAAGCGCTTAAGTCAGGTTCTGATTCTGCGGTACAAGTGATGGCGGCAAGTAAAAACTTCAGTACATTGACCGTAACTAAAGCGGTTGCGGCATCTGAGTCGTTAAGCCAAATTTTAGTGTCTGTTAATACAATCATGGAAATGAACTCATTAATAGCGACAGCGACCCAAGAGCAGAGTTTGGTTGGTCAAGAGATCTCTGAGCGCATTGTATCAGTATCTGATCAGAGTTCAGAATCAGCAGATTTAGCGAGTCAAAACCGCTCTGGTGGTATTGTGTTAAACCAAAAAGCTAACGAACTATCAGAGTTAGTTGAGCGTTTTACACTTTAATCGATAAGTAAATTAATACATAAAAGCACAAGATTGATGAGATCTTGTGCTTTTTTATTACCATAATTTAAAGGTATCCCAATTACTTAATGCTTCAATACTTGAATCAGTTGGAGGTGCTAAAAAAGCTAAAATAACCGTAGCAATTACGAATATTGCAGATAGCGACAAGTTTGAAAAATCTGTCAGTTTTAATGCTGAACCAAATGAGCGTTTAATACGAACATTGGCCAAATCAACACTGTATATTTCGTCTAATAGAAGATGAATGACACCACCACAGAATACAAAGATGCCGGATAACCAAGCAAATAGATCCGCATTTTTAAATTTGTCATTGATAATAAAAGCGGTTGTGTTTGTGGTTAGTAAGCCGCAAAAGAGCAAAAATAACAGTGAATGACATATGCCTCTATGAATCGTTTGCCACTCGAACACGTTTCGGATCCCGTATTTTATAATTAGGTGTATTACCACGGGTAAACCAATTAAGAGCATAAATTGCCTTTCATTAATGGCATCACTCGTAAAATAGCGAATACTGAGTAAAACAATGCACACAGTAAAGAGGTTAAAAATAATATCGAGAGAGGTTGAATTGTCTGAGTCAATATCAGGCAGTAGGCCACCAATGGTACCTAAAAACCAAAGCCATAATGCAGTATCAAGATCGATATGATTAGCGGAAAGAAGTGCAGCAGATGCGACACCTGATGTTAATGCGGCGACATTTAAATGTGTGCTGAAATTTGCCATAGGTTTTCTAAGAATTCTTTTGTAATATGAAGGCTGATTAATTGAGATAAGAAATTATGTTTAAAATATTTGCATTACTGTTCATCGCGTTAGGTATCTATATCGGAATGAATTACGGCGATGAAGTTCAAAGTGTTATGGATTCAGATGCCTTTGAGCAAGTACAAGATACTTTGGTTGATGGAAAAGATCTTGTGATTGAAAAAATTGAAGATGCTGTTCAGTAATAATTAGCATGTTCGATGGATAAAATAAAAATCCCCCTTGATAGCAATATCGTGGGGGATTTTTGATTCTATACAAACGAATCATGAAAACAAGAGAATAACTGTTTTTATATACAGTTATTCTCTGTTTTGGTTAAATTCACGGCTAACGATGCGTGAATTAACTTATTTAAGCGGTAAAATTGTGATTTCTACACGGCGGTTACAAGCACGGCCTTGTTTTGTAGAGTTATCACAAACTGGGTAACGAGCACCGTAACCACGAGCATTAACTCGACCAGCAGCAACGTCTTGCTTAATTAGGTAAGTACGTACTGAATCAGCACGTTGCTCTGATAGTGTTTGGTTTTTAGTTGCATTACCTGAACTGTCAGTATGACCATCAATTTGAAGAGCTGTATCTGGGTACTCAACAAGGATACGCGCAACACCGTTTAATGTGTTGTAGATACTAGCATCTAATTGGTATGAGCTAGATTGGAAACCAATGCCGTTGTCCATTACGAGTTTAAGTTCGTTTTTGCCTACACGTTCAACTTGAACGCCAGAACTCTTAAGTTCATTACGTAGTGCTTTTTCTTGTTGGTCGAAGTAGTAACCTACACCACCACCCACAGCACCACCTGCAGCTGCACCAATTAATGCGTTTTTACGACGCTCTTTTGCGTTATCACCTGTTGCAAGACCAATTGCAACGCCTGCAAGTGCACCAGCAAGAACGCCTTTAGTTGCTGAGTTTGTTTCAGACTCACCAGTTGTTGCGTTTTGGCGTTGAGTTGCCTGACAGCCAGTTAATGAAATAAGTAATGCAAGCGCAATTGTGATTTTTTTCATGTTTTTCTCTAGTTATATACATCTGTGGCGCGCAGTTTACTCCTAGATGATCAAAAATCAATGCTTTATGTGAAAGGTTATTGACAAAAATACTGATAATAACGTGATAAATGTCACCTCTATGTTTAGAGAAATAGAGAGCTTATTTTTCTAGATTTGCTAATAGCTTTTCACAGGTCGCTTTTAACTGTTGCAGTTCTTCAAGCTGTAATTGGCTTTTACAAAAAATACCATCGGGTACAGATAGAGCTTTGTTTTTTAGTTCAATACCTTGTTTTGTAAGGAAAACCAAACGGATACGCTCGTCTTCTTTGCTGCGCTCTCTTGTGACTATTCCTTTTGATTCTAATCGCTTAAGTAAAGGGGTTAGGGTGCCAGAGTCAAGGTGTAGATCATGTCCTAGCTCTTTTACATTAATGCCATTTTTTTCCCAAATAACCATCATTGCGAGATATTGAGGATAGGTAAGATCCAATGCATTGAGCAATGGGCGATATGCTCTGATCATGGCATTAGATGCGCTGTATAAAGAGAAACACACTTGATTCTTAAGTAATAATTGAGGGGAATCAATATTATTTTTATCTTGGGTTTTGTGTTGTTTTTCCATTGATGCCTCTTTGAATAAAAATAGATTGTGCACAATATACTTGTATTTCATTTAAGAATCGACATATACTGAATGAAATTAAATTGTACGCAATCTAATTGTTGGCAATTTTTATAGATTAAATAGAATTTAGAATAAAGGGGCACCATCATGACAACATTGTATACAACAAAAGCAACGGCTTTGGCTGGACGTAGTGGTCAAGTAAAAACAGATGATAATATGCTTGAGCTTGCATTAAGTTATCCAAAAGAAATGGGCGGTACAGGGGAAGCAACGAACCCAGAGCAGTTGTTTGCAGCAGGCTATTCCGCATGTTTTTCAAATGCGATTCTTCATGTGGCTCGTGAAATGAAAATTAAGTTAACTCAAGCTCCAGTAACTGCTGAAGTTGGTATAGGCCCAAATAGTGCGGGTGGTTTTGCTTTAACGGTTGCGCTTGCTGTTGTACTTGATTTAGAAGACCAACAAGCACAACAATTAGTAAAAGCAGCGCATCAAGTTTGTCCATATTCAAATGCGGTTAAAGGGAATATTGATGTAAAACTCTCTGTAAATGACGTAGCACTTTAACTTGTAAGGAATGATTAAATGAACACGTTATTATTGACGGCAGGGCGTCTACTTCTTGCTTTGTATTTTTTGATCCCAGGTATCATGAAGTTTGTATCTTGGGATATGCACATCCAGTTGATGGAAAAGCATGAGATGCCGTTTATACCTGCTTTGCTAGGGCTCGCTGGTGTTTTCCAAATTGGTGCTGCGATTTTATTGATTGCAAACCGCTTTACGTGGATCGTTGCTTTGTTATTAGCCGGCTTAGTACTTGTGATTAATGTCTCTTTACATGATTTCTGGAATTATTCAGGGATGGAAGGGGCGCATGAAATGCAAAATTTCATTAAAAACTTAGGCATTTTTGCTGGTTTACTCGTACTTTCTGCTCACTCTATGCCTGAGTGTTGTAAGACAAAAAAGAAATCATAATAAAATGTGGGTTGTGTAATAAAGAAAGGGATATGAAGTGAACCATATCCCTTTTTTATTAATGAGTTAAATTGCTCTACTTACTTTTCAGCAGTAAAGAAATCATTATAAAGCATGTAAAGATGAGCAGAGCTCCAAGAGAAATTCGGTGCACCTTGCTGATCACCCGTTAATGGATTGTAGTTTTCACGGATAGGACCATCACCAACTAAGCCATCAGCATGGTCAAAGAAAGCACTCGCCATTTGTACCGCATCATCACGATAACCGTAACTTTCCATTCCTTTTAATCCGAAATAGAATTGATCAACCCAAACACGGCCACGCCAGTAGATATCAGGACCGAAAGCAGGACTTGTTAATGCTGCCGTTCCTAAAGGTACATACGTATTAAATTCTTTAGGATCTTTCATTACTTTAACAACGGCATCTGCATGAGATTGAGTTGCCGCTTTGTTGAAGAGAGGAGACCAACCTTCGGGCCCTTTTCCTCGCTCAACAATAGGTTTACCAGCACAACCATTAGCTAATGGTTTGTCTTCGATACGAATATCGTAGAAGAATCCAGTACTTTCATCAAACATACAGGTATTAATGTAGTTGGCTAACTTATCTGCTTTTTCTCTAAAATCTTTTGCTTCCGATTTTTTGCCTAATATATCGGCCATTTCCGCTAGGTATTGGTTATCACTATACATATAGCTTGCTTGGTCAACAGATTCTTGCAGTAATGAATATCCTAGTAGTGTGCCATTTTTATCTCGATTTTGAGCAAATTTAACTTCCCAATCAGAGCGTTTACCACCATTTTTAACATAAGCGTCCAGTTGCTCTTTATCGATAAACCCAAACGCTGCTGCATCATCACGACCTGATTCCCAAGAGGCCGCAGTTTGTGCAGGGATCTCAATATGGTCATAGTTACCAGATTTAATGATCTCTTGATATTTATCTAAACCAGCAAGTTCTTCTTTTTTATTACCACGTTCAACTGTAAATAGCATATCGCCATTATTGGTATTATGCGCTTTGTCGCGAGAAGCGCCATATTCAGGCACACCGTTACCGTTGTTATCACGGTTACGCAACCACCAATCATGATAAGCAACTAATTTAGGGTACATTTCTTCTAACCACGCTTTATCTTCAGTGGTTTTGTACACTTCCATTACTGCCCATGCAGCAAGACTTGGTTTGGTGTTTCTTTCATTCCAGTTACCACCGTCACCGCCTCGCTCTGGACTTGTGTTGTAGGCAACTAAGTCAGGTATAAAGCCTTTATCCCATGGACGAACAGCATCATCAGCTTGGATTTGATAAGCAAACATAGCTCGAATGTTGTCTTTAGCAACTTCAGGGTTGAAGTGTGCCATTGCATAGGCTTGCTTCCATGTATCCCAAGGCCATGTTTGATTTCCAGAGAACCAGCGAGCAGTAACTGATGGCGTTACTGAATCAAACTGCATAGCACCAGCTGCACCACGCCAGTTGGCGTTTAAGGTTTCCATTGCTTTTACTGCTACGCGCTCTTGAGCTGGAGTTGCATCTGGGTTTGTTAATCCTTTTTCTAGATAGTTTTCCCAACGTTGCTCGCTTGCCGCTAAGTATTGTTTTGGATGAGCGAAAATATCCAAGATCTTAATTTGTTCTTCTTGATTTTCTTCAGCAGTTAAGACGTGAGAATAAGTGGTGTAAATTGTGGTGGATTGTTCAATTTTTGCCGTAGAGTTAAAGCTTAATCCCTCAACTTTTGTCGTTGTAGGTATCGATTTGTGAATTTGATACTCTGATTCACCAGATGTCATCAGTGACCAAGTCGCTCGAACTTTACCAAAAGTCACCTTCAAACCATCATCTGTAGGAACAATGGTTCGATTATAATTTGGGTACTCTTCAGCAATTGTTTTTTCTGATTGGCTTTTTTCTTCTTTTGCGTGATTTCCCTCGATTAATTGGCCGTCCCAAACCAGTTCAACAGGAGTGTTTGTGATAATTTTGGTTTCAACTAACGAGGTACGGTTCGTTGCAAAGCGAAGTGTCATTTCAATAGTCACATCATCGGACGTTAATATTTGAACTAAAGCTCCTGGAAGGCTGTATGCCTCCATTCTGAATTTAACTTTTTTACCATCTTTATATACACTTAAGCGATCAAAATTATTCGCCATAAAGTTAATGTATTCTTCAGTTAGTAGCGCTGTACCTGGAAAACCTCCCATACCATCGTCATTGTCTGGCAGTAGGTGACCATGCCATGCACCCATATCAAAGAATGGATTAAAGCGTTGATGATCATCAAAATCATAATCACGCATATACTCAGGAGAGCCTGTACGATCGATGACGTTTTTATATTGAGTCGCTTTTAAATCAGAAGTATCGATCGTTGGTGTCGTTTGGGTACATCCAACAGCAAAAAGGGCAGTAGCAACAGCAAGTGCAGAAAGTTTTAAATTCATAATGGATTCTTATTCTCAGTTAAGTAAAGTTTTACTAAATTTAACTTATGCATGGTAGTTATAAATGTAGGCAGTTTCAGTGAAGCTTGTCTCACAAAATTCAACAAGCTTCATAAACAGTGTGATCTACTTACCAATAGTAATATTGCATGATGAATATTTCGTTGGATGAGTCAGTGGTGTCATTATTCATGAAAAACTTAGAATCAATGGCGGTAGCGAATTTACCATCAGCATATTCATACCAAACACCACCATTGATATATGAGGTAGTTTCATCTTCTGCTGTATCCATTTTTGTATTTGCATAGTTGTATGCGGCAGATAAGTAAACGCCTTTTGCTACTTCATAATAGGCACTGGTCATAATGCCTGTTTCTGTTCCTTCACTGTATTCATTACCTTGGTCTGTATGGTGCCAAACACGAGCTGCTAAGGTTTTATACTCAGCACCTAGTAAATACATTTCACCAGAACCGTCTGTAAATTCAGCACCACCAAGTAATGTCAAATCATCGGCAATATCGTATTGGATATAACCATTCACAAAAGCGTCATAGGTATATTTATTAGCGTATTCATCATATTTACCAAAATGAACAGGCGCATCATCTTCTGTAAAGTCAGATTCTGGTGCTGCTGAGATGCTATAGCGAAGTGCACCAACTTCATTACGGATCTTGATCCCTACGTGTACGTCACGAGTATTTGGTAGGGTATAACCATTTTCTGGTGTTGCATCTCCCCACCATTGAATATCATCGAGTGAAGAGTCAATGCGTCCAGCAATAAATTCGGTTCCAGCATCGGTTCGATACCCAGCATAAAATCGATTTATACCTCCTTCAAAACCACCCCAACCGTGGCCAGTAGCCCAAGCATTACCTTCGTCATCGGCTTGTACTGTCCAACCTTCACCATAAATTAGACCGAACCAGTTGCCTTCTTCAATAGCAAGGCCACCTTCAATATATGTTCCATCACTGTAACGGCCTTTGTCGTTACCATCAAAAAAAGTTCTTCCCCCAATTCCCATTTCACCGTAAAAATCAGTTTCAATGGCGTGAACGTTCGCTGTTAAAAGTAGAGTTGAAAGTAGTGACAGCTTCGCAAAAGTAGGTTTCATATGTAAATATTCTCACTGTAGTAGAATTCATTTTTATAGGTAAATATTGGAAAACAACGCTTCTGTAATTGTGTTTGTAGCGATGACCAATAAGAGAAAGAATATCGATGAGAAGGTTGAAATAGTAGGCTTTAAAGGGAAAAGTGTGAGTATGTTAAGACGATTTTTACTTATATTTACCTAAATTTTTACTTATGAAAAAATTACATGATTTGATTTTTAGAATCGCTATGATTATTGTTTTAGCAATGAAAATTAAGCGCTAATATAATCATGCATAGATTAATCGAATAAAAAAGGCACTGATAATATTCAGTGCCTTTTGTCATATCTAGGGGAAACTAAATGCTAATTTGTTTCGTGTTACTTGGTTGATGTTGCTGTTTTGAGTTCTTGACGCTTTGCTTGTTTTTTCTCGAAGCGAGATATCCACCAGTATGCAAGAGCTGAGAAGACCATCGTCATAAAGACATTAATAAAGAAGGCTTTCATCAAATCTACACCGCTTGGGAAGGCTGAAGCTGTCATACTTACAACAAAGATAAGAATAAGAACAGAGACAACACCCATACCGAAATGGCGAGAGCCCATACGGAAGTCACGAGGCGTGTCATCAAACTTTAGACGGAAAACAAAGTAGGCAACCATGATGAAAATAGGTGGTAACATTGCCGTACCTGCTGTTAGATTAATTGCAGTATTCATCATCTCTTGTACTGATTCAGAGCCAAATCCATTAACGACAAGCATGACAAATACAAAAGCAAATTGCCACCAAGCAGCGCGAACAGGAACACCATGCTCATTTAACTCAGTTGTTTTTTCACCATAGACACCTTTTGGAATTTCAGAAAAGTGGATTTTAACTGGTGCGGCAGTCCACATCATCATAGAACCAAACATAGCGATGAATAGTACAATACCAACAAAACGACCAACTAGAGCTTCAGAAATATTGAAGTACTGAGCCATACCCGTAAAAATTTCAACCATGCCACCAGCATACGTTAAGCTTTCACGTGGCACGAATACGTTTACGAGCAGAGAGCCAATTGCATACATCGCACCAATTAAAATACCCGCAGCAATAATGACTTTAATAAAGGTTTTTTGTCCACCTTTTACGTCTTTTAAGTAAGCTGCTGCGGTTTCTGCACCACCGGCAGCTTGGAAGATCCAACACATAATGCCAAGCGTTGCCCAGTTAATGGTTGGTGTCATTGCTTCCATTGTAATTGGTTGGGCTGGAGTGTGATCACCACCAAGAGCCATAAGTGCACCAATAACGTAAATACCAAATAATGCGAAAACACCATAAGCAACCATTTCGGATATTTTACCTAGCCATGATGCGCCTTTGGTTGAAATGTGTGTGGCTGCTGCAAATAAAACAATAGAGATGATGGATGTCACCATTGGTGAGAAAGAGTATTCATAACCTAGCATTGCGTATGAAGCATAAGCAATTACGTTTGGAAGTAGGGATACAAACCAAAATAGATTAACAAACCAGTATAAGAAAGAGCCTAAGTAGGCCATCTTTGTTCCCAGAGGTTGTTTTAACCAGTCATACATGCCTGATTCAGAGTTTTTATTTGCAGATACAAATTCGGCAATGATAAAAACGAATGGAATAAAGTAGATAATAGTCGCCAGCAAAAAGATAGGGGCTGAGCTTAATCCCAATTCAATGTTGTTGTTTACAATGTTACGCACGTTAAATACGGCGGCCATTGTCATAGACAGCAAGGCAAACTTACCTATTGTGCCTCGTACAGATTCAGACATAGTTATTGCATTCCTATATGTTTGCGTTAATGTTATTTTTGTATGTAAGGTAACTTTTAGTAAAATTATAGTAATTAATTTTACTAAAAGTTACTGTGAGATGTGTCATTAAATAATGAAGAAAAAACAAACAAAATGTGATGGTGATCTAGTCTAGTTGGATGAAGTTTATAAATGTGTTGTTGTATTCAGTTAGTCTTTACCTGCAATAAACGATTCATTGGTACACCTATAGATGTTTGATTTATTATTTAAACCTATAAAGTGCGACGTTGCTTAATGTAATGCTCATATAAATTAATAAATGTTTCAATAAGTATAATTATATGAAATTATTTGGAGTGAGAGATTAATTATTTATAATCAATTAAATATAAATATTGACCTTTTTGAAATTGCAGCATATAAGGTAGCAAAATTTAATGAATCTAATATAAGGTCTAAATATTAAATTTTAATTGTCTTTGATAGAACGAAAACATAAACCATATTCATTCAATACAAACAAAAGAAGGTTAAACTGATAGAGCTATTTTGAGTCTTTATTTATTAGTTTTATTGATATAGCAATTATTTTGTCATCATAAAATGATTCATTTTTGTGAATGAATTATATGTATTTGTAGTATGTAAATTTAAAATGATTAATGTTAAATTATTTGGGTTAGATAAGTTCTTCTTATTCGTTGTTTTGTTTTTAGGTGTTTTAGCATCGATAATTTATTATCATATATATTCCATATCCATTTTAGAAAAAAGCATTCACATTAACTATCAAAAGGTTGTTGACGTAACAAAACGTTTTCATGGATATTATATAAATTCGGATACGATATCTTTAAAAAAAGGTGTTCATGATAATGACGGCGTAGGCGTTATTGTTAATAAGTTAGGAGACGTTAAGGTCTTATCTCCAGCTATAAATCAGCTTTATAAGAGCTTATCTGAAGTGATAGAACCAAAATGTATCTGGACTGTTGCTGTTATAGATAAGTTACATCATGAAAATACAGAAAATTCATACTTTAAGCCTTTAAGAGATGGTTATCTTAGATTTAACAATAAGTCATTGCATGATTCTAATATATTAGAAAGCATAGTTAATTTAGAAAGCTTGAAAGTTAGTTATAAATCTTTTCATCATGACGATGTGAGAATTACTGAGATATATAAAGAGCAGTGGACAGGCGAAAACATATATTCAGTTATTTATCCGATTTATCTAAATACAAAATTAACATCAGTTATTATTGTTGATATTAAAAGGGGTTGGAACTCTTTTTTAATTGAAGACTTTAATCAGGAACGCTGGACTTATTTTTATTATGGAAAAGGTGCGAATTGGTTGACGTTTACCATTGCATTGCCATATACATCGGATAAATATTCACCAGATGTAAGTGTTGATATTCTTTCAATATTGATTGCGAGTTTTTATATCTCTTTCGTCATCTTTTTTGTAGCGCTATGTGGTTATTACTTCTACGTAAAAGTAACCATAATGAGAAGTTATGATCATATGACGGGATTTTATCGTCGCGATTTTTATGAGCCAAAGTTGAAAGCATTAGAGTCAGCTTCATTTTTAATGATAGATATCGACCATTTTAAGCGAGTAAATGATACTTACGGACATGATTTTGGAGATATTGTTATTCAACAAGTCTCTTATCGTATAAAAAACTGTATTAGAGTAAATGATATTGCGATTCGATGGGGAGGTGAAGAATTCATCGTCATCTTTCAAAAAATAAACCAAGATGATCTCATGAAGAAAGCGGAAGTTATCCGAGAAGCGATAGAAAATAAATCGATTGATGGAATAAATATTACTATCTCTATTGGCGGAGCCAAACAAAGAGATTTTGAATCAGTTAATGATGTAATAAAAAGGGCTGATGCAGCTCTCTATAATTCTAAGAATACAGGCCGTAATAGAGTTACATTAGATAAGAACAACTATGATTATTAGTAATTCGGATAAGAATAATATGTACATGAGATTTTTCTTATGCTCATTCATATTATCAGGATATATATTGTATCAATATAACAGATTAGAAATAGATTCGTTTAAAATGGAATTTCAAAGTAATATTAATAAACTTTATGATACGATCAGAAAGATAACACCATATTATTTAAATACCAATACGGTAGAATTGTATAAAGGAACGTATACTATTGATCAAGTTTCGGTAATGGTGAATGAAAATAGTAAGGTAAAGGAGTTATCTTTAGGCATAAATTTATTAGAAACTGAGATTAGAAAGTATATTGGTGATGACTATTGGAGTATTGCAATTATACAAAAGTCGGACACAAATACAGATTCAAATACAGCACATTTTAAGCCGTTACGAGATATCCATGTTAATTTAAATTCAGAAATGAAATATGATCGTAATTGGATAGATAGAATATTGATTAATGAAAAAATATCAAGTAGTTATCATGTTTTATCCTTATGTGATTTGAAATTAACAGAATCATACGTTGAGAAAATCTCGGAGCAAAAAGTCAGAAGCATATTTTATCCAATATATGTTAACAAAAACTTAACTGCAATGTTTTTGTTGGATATTAAAGATACCGTATTTAATAGTTGGTTAACTCAATTTAATGAAGATAGATTTAGTTTTTTATACTATATCAATGATGAAAATCCATTTTTTACTCTAGATAAGTCAATAGATATTCCTTGTTCTCCAATTGAAAATATATTGGGATTATCAATTAATGTAAATAAAGTATTGGTATGGAGTTTGTTATTTGCATCTGTTATTACTGGTGGGTTCGTTTTTATTGAAAAAACGTTACGTAAGTTTATTTTCTATTGCACACTTGATGACATGACTGGTCTTTATCGTCGTGATTTCTATGAAATAAAGCTTAATCATATGTCAGGAAAATCTATTGTCATTGTGGATATTGATAAGTTTAAAGACATTAATGATAAATATGGTCACTCTAAAGGGGATGAAGTCATAACTGAAGTATGTCGCCGTTTACGACAATGTATTAGAGGTGACGATTTAGCTATTCGATGGGGCGGTGAAGAGTTTGTTATTGTTTTAAGTAACGTTTCATGCGTTGATTTATTTAATCGGTCTGAAGCAATAAGAATATCGGTTTCAGAAAGTCCAATTGCTGGTATGAATGTGTCTGTATCTATAGGAGCAGCTATAGGGAAGAACTCATCTTTTAAACGAACGCTAAAAATGGCGGATACTGCATTATATCAATCAAAAAATGCAGGAAGAAACAAAGTAACGGTATTTGAAGGATAATATACATGAAATTTATTACTAATAAATATATTAGTTATTTGTTGATTCTTATTGCTTTTGTACAATTTTTCGTGGTTACAGATTACGAGAATTTTGTTGATAATAATGTTAGAAAAACGGTGGAGAGTATTGAATATAAACTTGATTCTGCTAAGGGAACAGTAGGTGAATTACAGAAGATTAAAGAAAAAAACTGTGATGAAATGATGCTACCTTTACAAAAAATTGTAGCTTTAAACCCAATGATAAATAGCATAGCGTTTATTCGTGATGGACAATATTATTGTAGCTCTATCGTTGGTAAGAAAATATCTTCTAAAGTGCCACCAAAAAAAGAAATTCACATTCATGAAAAGAACAAATTAACTGGAATGCCAAGTTTTTCTTATTATCATCAATATAATGATGATCATGGAATTCAGTTTTATATGAAAGGGATTTCGGTTGATTTAGGCGATAGTCCCGTTGGGCACTTATCTTTATCCAATAAGGAATATGTGATATCAAAAGATAATGTTTTCAGTGTATATGTTCCAAATGAAAAACAGACACATCAGTCGGATAAATATGATTTTGTTATTTTACTGGATTACAATGCGGGACTTTCAATAAAAAACTATCTTCTTAGTCATATACTTACGATTATTATCGTGATACTCCTCCTCATATTAATTAAAGTTATATCTTTTAAAGTTTCTTTACTTGATTTTGAACGAGTTAAGATTAAAAAGGCGATAAAAAACAATAGAGTAGTGCCTTTTATACAGCCAATTGTTGATGCCGATGAAAATATCATTGGAGGGGAGATTTTAGCTCGATGGGTTACCTCTTCAGGTGAGATTATTCCACCGCTGTCATTTATTCCTAAAATAGAAAAGTTTGGTTTAATTAATGCGATGACGAAATCCTTATTAAATCAACTTAAAGGGTATGTAAATGAGCAGTACGTTCATAGGTTAAAGGTAAGCGTAAACTTTACAGAAAGCTGTCTTTATGATGAAGAAATGTACGAATTGTGTAAAGAGTTGTCGGGACATTTTATATTGATTTTAGAATTCACAGAATCTATGGAATTCGCGGATAAAAATAAAATAATTTCGTACATGGAAAAGTTTAGAAAGATTGGTGTTCAATTTTCTCTTGATGATTACGGAACAGGATATTCATCATTGAAATATCTAAACTACTACCAGTTTGATGTTATCAAAATTGATAAATCATTTATTGATGATATAGAAACGAATCAGCACTCGATCAAGATTATCGAGAACATTATTTTATTAGCTAATAATTTAAATATTCAATTGGTTGCAGAAGGCGTTGAGAATCATCGACAAAAGAAGATTCTTAATGATTTGAACATTTCAGCACAGCAAGGTTTTTATTATTTTAAACCAATGCCTTTGGATAATTTTCATTCAATAATGAATTCTTAGAGTAAGAGGAGGGGGATAAAAGATATCCCCCTCCTTTTTTGTGTTTTTAGTTCTCTATGAAGATCCATGTTCTAGTTAGTTTAAATAATCGTGTATATCAACATCATCGCACTGTTCTGGTTTTAAATAGGTATCTGCGTACTTTTTATATAGTCCTGAGGTTAAGAATAAATCAAATAGGTCACTATCAATATGTTTATCTTTGACCATAAAACGCATTATGTTGAGGGATTCCGTTAAGGTTTTGGCTTTTTTATATGGTCGGTCGTGACTGGTTAAGGCTTCAAAAATATCAGCTATTGCCATCATTTTTGCCGTTAATGACATTTCTTCAGATGTAAGGCCCATAGGATAGCCAGTTCCATCAATTTTCTCGTGATGTCCGCCAGCTATCTTTGCTATGTCCTTCATGGTTTTTGGAAAGGGAAGGGCTTCTAACATTTGAATTGTTTGAATTATATGGTTGTTTATTATAAATCGTTCTTCGTTATTCAGTGTTCCTCGTTGAATTAACAAATTGTAGACTTCACCGAGATTATTTTCATATTGAGTCGGTTGTAATGTGAATCGCTCATCATGCGGTAGATTAATTTCTCTTGGAATTAAGTGAGATAGGTTATCTTGTAATAGATTTACAGTTAATGGTACTTGTTGGCCATCAGAGTTATTTAGACGTTCTTTTTCTTCCCAGGCAAGGCCAAGACTGGAGTCTAGAGTTTGTGTCCATGTTCGTTGGCTAATCTCTTGTATTTGTGTCGCGTCTTGCTCAGATAAAAATTCATTTCCGACATTCATTTTTGCAATGAAAGTAAATTCGTCATCAAGTTTCTGCCATTCTTTCTGTAATTTTTCTTTATTCTCTTGTGGGAGTTCTTGTTTGAACGCTTGCTTCCATTGTTCTATTTCAACATCACGCTTTAATACTTCAAATCGAGTTCTTATTTCATGGATACGGTTATAGATAGTCTCTAGTTTTGTCGCTTTATCAACAACGTGTTCTGGTGTTGTTATTTTGCCGCAGTCATGTAGCCATGATGCAATTCGTAATTCTTCCTTTTGTACGTTGTTTAATGTGAAATGTTTAAATTTGGGTGATGAAGATTGATCTGCAACTTCTGCTAACCATTGTGTTAATACCGGCACTTTTTGACAGTGGTTACCTGTATAAGGTGATTTAGTATCGATCGCACTGGCCATGACTTGAATGAATGATTCAAGTAAGTCTTTTTGGTTTTGTAACATTTTCCGACCATGAAGAGCAATAGCGGTAAAATTTATTAATGATTCGAAGTAATCAAGTTTATCATTACGTATGGCCTCACTATTTTTAATATCAAAAACTAATACCATAGCGCCAATAGTCTGCTTTCCTTTTGTAAATAATGGGAAGGTGAGTGACCATGTATCTTCATTTTTTAGTCCCAATTTTTCTTGTTCATTTATATCGAGTTTTTGAATGCTTAAATCTTCGAAAGGTTTCTTTTTAACTAGGATATATTCAAGATTTTTAGCTATCTCTTTATCGTCGAGAGAATAACGTTTTAATTCACTAATATCTTCGTTTTGGGTGTTTGCACGCCATGCAAAGTGAGGTTCTATGTGCGTTTCATCATCATTAATGAGATAAAGGTAGGCTCCTGCTGCTTGTGTAGCGTTAGCAGTATTTCGCCCAATAATTTGTATGAGCTCATCAATCTCATGTTCTTCTAATATGGTATTGGTTAAGTTGAAATAGTTCTCTATGGCGGATTTCATGCTAGTAACGGATTTATTCAGATTATCTATTTCTAATATTTTTGTTGGTGATTGCTTGAGTTGAGAAAAATCGAATTTTGATATTAATCGAGCTTGTTCAGTTGCTTGTTTGATAGGTTTGGAAATACGTTGTGACACAAAATAAACGCAAGGAATGGAAAGACAAAGTACTAAAAAGGACCATAAGATAGTTTGGTTGCGAATAACGGATGCACTAGATAAAAGCTCCGATGCTTTTACCGCCACTAATAAATTTAAAGTTCGTTTTTGGTTAATTGGAACAGAAAATATTTTTCCATACCAATCCTCATTGTTATGTTGGTATCGTTGTATTTCTTGGTCTAAATGAAGTTGTTTTAATGCCGCCATTGCACTTTGATTGAATATGTCTTTTAACATAACGGCTTGATTATTTATTTCAGTATGCGCGTTGTAATTGCTGGCATAAACAATGTTTTCTTCATCATAAAGTACTCTTACTGATGAGTTGTGATTTGAGGTGCTTTTTAATACTTCATCTACCTTGAACATGAGTAGATCGGCACTAACAACCACATCATTGTCCGCTTTTTGATGAATGGTTAAGCCAAATTGGTTAACAGCGTTGAAGTAACGAGGTTTAGATAGGATTGTTTTATTTATCGTTGAATTTTTAAACCAATCTTCATTTCTAGGATCATTTGTTTGAATCTCAAATAGTTGAGAATCAATGAGCTTGCTAGTCTCATCATAAAAATAGATGGTACTTGTTACTTTTTTTCCTAAGGCTGTATCTATAAAGTAAAAGCGAGCAGACAGAGGAGCATTTAATTCTTTTCTTAAAGATTGGTTTTCAATAATACCGACAGTAAACCAATCTCCGTTAGGGTAAGTGATTCGATAGGTTGATACGTGGTTATTCAATTCTAAAAGCATTAGTAATTCAGAAAAGTAAGCCTTACGCCCCTCTAATGTATTGGTTTTTATTATTTCTTTTTTGGATAGTTCTTTAACCGCGTTAAATGCTGGACGGTATTCATCTCGCATTGAAAAACGAGTTTCATTGGCTATTCTGTCAAAAATAGTTGAGTTAGCTTCAAGTAGAATGTCGTTCATACTTTTATTGGCTAACAGGATTTGTGCGGTACAAATGATGGCGATCATCAATATAAATAATGTTGATATATGAACGTGTAGTGGGAAGATGAGTTTAGTTCTTATTGTTTTTATTATATGTTTCATAATGCACCATTTATCATTTACCTATAACTAAACGTAGTTGAGAAATAGAAAAAGATCCGAGAATATTATTCACGGATCTTTAGGTGCTAAGTATATTAATTATTGTTGAACGGCTGCTTTTGATTCCTCAATTAGCTGTTCTTTAGTTAGCGATTTTTCATATTGGCTGTATTTCCACCATGCGAATCCAAGGAAGATTACGATGCCACCAACGTTGTAGAAAATGATAGTCATAATATCAGCACCGGTTGGGAAGGTTGAAGCAAAGAAACCAACCGTAAAGATACTAATAAGAATCGAAACAATCACAAGGCCAGTAAAACGAGAACCCATTCTGAAATCACGTTCTAGGTGATCCAGTTTTAAACGTAGGTTTAAGTAAGCAATCATTATGAACAGTGGTGGAAGCATAGACGCTGCCGCTGTCATGTTGATGATAGTGCTCATTAAATCTTGCACTGTATCTGACGCTAATGTTGGGATAAACATCAGTGGAATTACGATTAGGAATTGAATCCATGCCGCACGCTCAGGTACACCTTGTTTGTTTAGAGCTACTGTTTTCTCACCAAAAATACCTTTTGGAATTTCAGAGAAGAAGATTTTAACCGGTGTTGCAGTCCACATTAGTAGCGAGCCAAGCATTGCTGTGAATGACACCACACCAACAAAGCGGTTCATTAAGATTTCAGGTAGGCCAAAGTGTCTTGCTAAGCCTTCAAATACTTGTACTGATCCGCCCGTAAATTTTAAGACTTCACGAGGGACAAATACGTTCGCTAGGATAGAGCCTACTGAGTAAAGTGCACCAATGAAAATACCAGCAATGATGATAACTTTAACGAAAGACTTGTGACCGCCTTTGATGTCGTTAACGTAAACGGCTACCGATTCAGCACCACCAGCCGCCATGAAGATCCATGTAATTACACCAAGGAACGCCCAGTTAAATGATGGCGTCATAGCTTCAATGGTAATAGGGTCTGCAGGTTCAATACCACCAATTAATGCGCCGCCTGATAAGAGAATGTAAGACAGGGTAAGCAGAAGCATTAACGATGATGTTAAAGAGGTAATCGGGCCTAATAATTTCGCGCCATTGTTCGATACGTGAGTCGCTACAGCAAACAATAAGGTACTTAATACTGCGGTAGTAAATGGCGTAAATATGTATTCAAACCCTAAAAACGCATAAGACGCATAAGCAATGATTCTTGGTAGCAGCGAGGTGAAGAAAAATAGGTTAACAAACCAATAAGTATAAGCGGTAATGAAAGCCCAACGGCCTCCTAATGAACTTTTTACCCAAGCGTATACGCCGGCTTCTGAGTTTTTATTTAAAGATACAAATTCGGCAACGATTAAACAGAATGGAACAAAATAGAAGAGGGTAGCCAAGAAGAACATGGGTGCAGAAGATAGCCCGATTTCAATATTGTTGTTAATGATATTATTGAAGCTATAAACTGCAGCAAAAGTCATAGACAGTAAGGCGAATTTGCCTATCGTGCCACGAGTTGATGTAGACATAAGGTACTCCGATGAATCACATATTGTAGGGATACCAATCCATTTATTATATAAGTAATGGTATTGGTGTGGAGGGATTTGGTTATGGTTATAAACCAATCCCTCCTTATTTTTTGGTTCTGAATGTAGTTTCAGATACCGTTTTATTATTGTTTTATTACGGTGTTGCTTGGTTTACTTATTCAAGAAATAACCATCTTCGATTGTGACTTTTAATACCACTTTGCGAACACGATTATCACCATGGAATTTATAAGCTTTGGTGTTATCAAATACTGCGACTTGACCTTCGCACAGTTGGTGTATTTGACCATTACCGTTTAGGTGCTCACGATCGGTTTCATCTGAATACGCTTGCACATTTTCTAGTTCAGATTTACTCGCAACTTCAACCGTTTCACGACCTTCTAGGTAATAATGAATATCAAAGTATCGGCGGTTACCAACAAAGGTTTCTGTATTTTTAGCAATGCCATCTTCAATCATGTAGACCAGAGAATCGCCAATCGAATACATGATCCCATCTCTTAGGTTGCCAATATTTTCAATTGCTTCTACACAACGATTCCATTTGCGACCGTCGCGATATACCACTTTAAATTGCTCTAAGTTGTCTAAAATGATCATTATTTTTCTCCACCTTCAATTGTTGTTTTTGAAGTGAATGCTGAGTTTGATATGAATGTATGGTTTGCCAATGCTTTTGGTGAACAGCCACCTTGTTGGAATGGAACTAGCGTCAGTGCATATTGGAATGTATCCATGTAAACACGGTATGAATCTAATACTTCTGAACCCCATGAGTTTGAACCTAACCCCATTAACTTATGGTCAAGGTTTAAAGTGATATAACCACTCTTCTCAAGCTCAATGGTGTGCTGCGCTTCATGAATGTTTTGGTTAGTGTAGAACCAAGCACTGAAGTTGATTTCTTGCTCAGGTTTAACAAACAGACCACTACCATGACGGTTAGCAAGCGATGCCCAACGAACGTGTTGACGGTTGCCATTATTTTGTGGGAACGGGTAGTTCTCAAACATATCAGCAACGGTGGTTTGGTATACATCAATCATGTTTGCTTGTTGGCTGTCTTGATAGTTTTCTTCTGGACCACGACCATAGTATTGAACTTGGTCAAAGTCATTGTTGATACCAAGATCCAAACCAATTACAGGGATAACATGAGGGTAATCACCGTAACGCTCACCAGAGAGTTGAATGTTTAGCTGACCTTCTTTGTTAATTTCGTAAACGTAAGTACAACGCATGCCAAAATCAAACACAGGTGGGGCAATAATGCTGGTTACAGTGAAAGTGGCTTTACCGTTTGAGGCATCAAGTTCAATAGAGCGGAAATGCTCTTGCATGATTTGAAGATGCGCAGGCTCCCACAGACCTTCATGCTCTTGTTTATGGTTATCCACCATTGGTTTAAAGAAATTCAGTTTAGGTGCGCTTGCAATTAACTCATCACCGTCTACAACCCATGAGGTTAGTTTACCGTTCACTTTCGAGAAAGTAAGTGCGAAGTTCAGCCCTTTTACTACATAATCCAAACGAGACGCTGTAATATCAAGTGCGATTGCATTGCTGTTTGTGAAGACAGGCAGTTGCTCTGTTTTCTCTTTCAATTGAACTTGGTAAACCGCAATATCGTGATTCGCTTCGCTGTATAGAGTGCGAGAATCTTTACGTATTGTGAAATTAACGAATGTTTCGCGTCCATCCAGTTCAGGTAGTGTTATTTCAATATCTCGGCTTGAGTTTTCAGTTAAGCCTTCCACTTTGAATGTGGTGCTTTGCAGTGTTTCGCCTTCAGCACGGATCTCAGCAGTAATGGTGTAGTCATCAAGGTTTGAGAACCACAGCTTGTTATCAACAGTGAAAACACCGTTTGCTGCGTCTTTTGCATGGATTTTAACTGGCGCGATAACTTGCTTATATTCTTTTAAGCCTGGACCTGGAGTTTGATCTGAGTAAACCAAACCATCCATACAGAAATTGTAGTTGTTTGGATAATCGCCGTAATCACCACCGTATTTTAAGAACTCAGTGCCGTTTTCATCTTTAGCAAGAATACCGTGGTCACACCATTCCCAAACATAATGTCCTTGAATAGAGTCATGCTTGTAGAATACGTTTTGGTATTCAGTTAACCCACCAGGACCGTTACCCATAGCGTGTGCGTATTCACAAATGATGCGTGGTTTATTGTGTGGATGTTCACCAAACGCATTCATTAATTGAGCGCGAGAGTACATAGTACTGATGATATCAACCACTTCAGCATCACGATCTTCTTCATAATGAACCAAACGAGTATCATCGATCGCTTTCGCTGCATCGTACATAGATTTGATGTTACAGCCGTAGCCTGATTCGTTACCCAGTGACCACATGATGATGGATGCGTGGTTCTTTTGAGCGTGAATGTGACGCTCAATACGCTCTACAAATACATGCTCCCATGCAGGATCATTGGTAATGCGGCTTAAATCACCAACGTTAGCAAAGCCGTGCGTTTCTACATCGGTTTCACCCATAACAAACAGACCGTACACATCACACAGTTCATAAAAACGTGGGTCGTTAGGGTAGTGTGCAGTACGTACCGAGTTGATGTTGTGTTGCTTCATTAAAACAATGTCTTTCTCAACACGGTCCATACCCACAGCGCGACCTTTTAAATGGTCGTTATCGTGACGGTTTACACCATGAAGCATGACGTATTTGTTATTGATGTAGAACAGACCATCGCGCACTTTAATATCACGGAAGCCAACACGGTTCGGGATGATTTCTAGTGTTTTACCGTTTTCATCTTTAAGAGTCAGAACCAATTGGTATAGGTAAGGATTTTCGGCTGTCCAATGCGTCGGGTTTTCCATGTCAATTTTGATATCTACACTATGGTTTGCATCAAAAGTGAGTGAATTTACGGTACCTTCAGAAACAACAGACTTACCATCAAATAGTGCATAATCAAGTGAATAATTAGATGCTGAGTTATTTGTTAGGTTTTCTAACTCTGCCTTACAAGACAGTGTCGCACTTTGGTAATTCGCATCAAAATCAGTGCGAATGGTAATGTCTTGAACGTGTACTTGCTCTTTACCTACTAGGTAAACATCACGGAAGATACCGCCAGTCCACCACATGTCTTGGTCTTCAATGTAAGTTGAATCAGCCCATTGCATAACACGAACAGAAAGTAGGTTTTCACCTTGTTGTGCAAATTCAGATATATCAAATTCAGCAGTTAAACGACTGCCTTTACTAAAACCAACGTAGTTACCGTTTACGTAGACTTCAAAGTAGGTTTCAACGCCATCAAACTTGATGATAGTTTGTTTGTCGTTCCATGTTTCACCCAGAGTGAACGTACGTTGGTAAGCACCTGTTGGGTTATCACTTGGTACAAAAGGAACATCAATAGGGAAAGGAAAACCTTCATCAGTATATTGAAGATCACCATGACCTTCCATTTGCCACATGTTAGGAACGGTAATATTGCCCCAATCGCTCATGTGTTGTGAATAAAACTCTTCAGGAACAAGTAAAGGATTAGTAAAGAAATTGAATGTCCATTGTCCACTTAATAATTGGTAATGGCTGCTTAATTCACGCTGGAATGTACGAGCAGCTTGAACTGAGTCATATGAGAAGAAGTAAGCGCGTGGAGCCATGCGGTTCTCATTTAAGCGGAAGAAGTTTTCCCAATTGTTCACGTGTAGCCTCCCGGTCAGTGCCGATAGTTCTTATAAATAGGTAAATATACAAATCGTGGTAAATAACTCTCTGGTAAAAGATATTAACTAAAGTTTTAGTAAAACAAATCGGTAAATTCTTTTACTTTTAACTTGGTCACATAATGAACTGAGCTTTGTGAGCGTGGTAACGTTAATAGGAGTTAGAGAAACAATTTTTTAACCTAAATGGCAGCTTTTGAATGATATAAGAGCAAAGTGGTGAAGATATGTTCGAAAAAAGTAGATAAAGGAAGGGGATCTAGTTATTAATATAAAAAAAGCAACGCCATAAACGTTGCTTAATTTTGGTAGTAAACTTATTGGATTATTTTACTTTTTGGTCGTATCACGTAAGCGTAACTTACTTGGAATATAAACACGTACTGGAATAGCACGTTCATCACGACGACGCTCAAGCAATAAGTTAATGCCTTGGCTTCCCATTAGCTCTGAGTGAATTCGAACCGTAGAAAGAGAAGGGAAAGTAAATTTAGCTGTTGGAATATCATTAACACTGATTAAAGCAATGTCTTCAGGAATACGTAACCCTTTTTCATGAATAGCCCGTAAAACGCCAATAGCAATCGAATCTGATGCAATAAACCACGCATTTGGATAGTCAGTTTCTAGCATTTCTTTTGCAAGCTTATAACCTGATGAACTAGAGAAATCACCACGATAGAGATCCGATTCGGATACAACGCCTTTTAGCTGGCCATATTCTGCGAACACTTCTTCACGAATGTCTGAACAGTTTTCATCATCCTGACCACCAATAAAGCCAATACGTTGATAGCCTTGATTCATGAAGTAGTTGATGACTTCTTTACTGATACGAGCAAGATCAATATCAACAGAATCAAAGTTTTGTTCATGATCGGTATAATCAATATAAACAATGTTTTTGCTGATTTTTTGAATTGCTTTTAACTGTTCTTTCGTTTGACGACCTACAAGTAAAATACCATCAACTTTTGAATTCTTAATGTCTAAGCTGCTTTCATAGCTGTTAGTTAATGTGATATCAAACTTATCACATTGAGTCTCAATACCGTGGCGAATCGCAAGGTAATATGGATCATTGACTTCGGTTTCTTGTTTGTAATTGTATAGAGCAAGAAAGTGTAATTGTTCTTTTGCTAATTTTGGTAATGCACTGGCTAACTTACGAGTAGAGCTTGTTTTGTATTCGAGCTTTTCAGCTATCTCAAAAATACGTCGCTTTGTTTCTTCTTTTACGCTTAGCGTCGGGTCTTCATTCAAGACACGAGAAACCGTTGCCAATGAAACTTCAGCTTCGTTGGCTATTTCCTTTAACGTTGCCATTCATCCTCCAGCCTTTAATTTTATAATATTGGCTTTATGTTACTTAATAAATGATGATTTTGATACTTAAATATAGTTTTTACTAAAGTTTTACTCTAGTTGTTATTGGGATTTTTGATATAGGAAGCCTATTGGGGCAATCGCTTGATTAAATAAACGTTTTTTTTGGGCTAAAAAAAGCTCAGCAGTTGAAATAGCATCGACTAAAGCGTGATGAGCGGGGTAGTCTGGTAACTTGTATTGACGTCTGAGAGAGAATAAACGGAAATCTCTTTGATAACGGTTTTGTTGAATTGTATTTTGTTCAATTCTAAGGGTATCTAACCAAATTATAGGCAAATTTGGCAATTGCAGAGAAAGGAAAAATTGCTCTAAAAATCGCTGCTCAATGGTTGCGCCATGAACAACAAGGATATTGCTGGGTAAATTCGAAAAGAAACACTCCATTGCCTCTTTGAGTGAAATACCCATTTTTTGTTGCTCAGGTAAAATGTGATGCAATGATCGTGCAGTATGCTCTCTTTCTTCACGTCTATCTTTTGCACTTATTGAGGTTGGTTCATTGATGATATGGTGCTGGGCACTGTTGAGTTTTATTGCACCATCAATAATATGAACCCAACCAATACTCACGATATGATCGGTTTTCGGATTTAGCCCTGAGGTTTCAAAATCCACCACGGTGAATGCCATACCATTACTGTTTTCTTTAGGGCTTGGGTAAGGAGATTTAAGAAAACGGGCTAAATAAATAGGTAACTCTAAGTTTTGTTTAATTAATGCTTGTCTCTGCTCTTCTAAACGATGCAATGGATGACGATTAGAGAATAATTCCATCATATGAGTGATGATATTTTTGTTCGTTAACGATTTATCAGGCATGTGTTAGACACCAAATTTCATTTTCATTAATTCTTGAAAGTTTGAAACGATACGAAACGCATCTTTTAAATGCTGGCGTTCAAAACTTCCAAACAAATCAGGCTGTAGTTGACTATCAATTGGTGTCGAATTTTGAATCGCTTTTAATTGGTGTTGGAAACGCAAGCGATTTGCATAATGATAAGTTTCATTGAGATCTTGATATGTAGAATCGTTAAGAATACCTGCTTGGTGTAAGAACTCCATGCGCTCTGTGGTATTTAATGCAGTACCTTCTTGTAGTAGTGAATAAATACGGATGAAATCAACCATACAAGAAATGGCGGCTTTTTTGATATTCAACACTTTATTGTTATTACCATCTTTCTCTAATACCAAATGCTTAAAGATGCCCAGAGGTGGACGGGTTCTTAATGCATTACGTACAAGAGCAACGGTTAACTGCATATTATTGCTTACCAGTTCATGGCGACATGAATCAACCGATTCAAAGAGTGCTTCATCACCATAAATTGGACGAATTTCTAAAAATACATTGAGATTAAGCAATAACTCGTATTCAGGGTTATTACTCCATTTACGGTAGTATTCCTGCCAGATCTCTGCTTTTTGACACCACTTTGGCGTTGCTGCCATAAAGCGACCTTTACATAAGGTGTAATCTAATTCTGAGAGCGCTTTACACACGTACATAGAGAAATGATTAAAATAAATTCTATCTGATTCTGTCGCATCGTCAGCAAGGATAATCGCATTGTCTTGATCCGATGCTAAATGAACTTCGTTTCGAGCATGAGATCCTGCAACGATCCATGTAAATTTACAAGGTGGTTGCCCGAATTGTTCAATGGCTAGTTCGATTAACCGATACGTAAATGCATCATAAATCATACTCAATACTTGCCCAATAATACTTGGCGATGAATTGCTTTCCATCATCCCTTGAAACACAGCACTTCGTTGTTTGGATAAATCAATTAATGTCGAGATGGAATCAGCGTGACGAATTTTATCTAGCAAGAAAATAGATTGAACACTGTCATTTTGAATTAAATGTTGTGGGGTGATGAAGCCTGTAACTTGTTTTTGATGATTAAGTACAGGAATATTTTGAATATTATGTTTCATCATTAATTGAACAGCCGACATCACTAAATCATCTTCATACACGGTATGAATTTCTTGGGTCATGATAGATGAGATAGGGTCATGAACATTTTTTGCTTGAGCAACCACACGTTTCGTCATGTCCTTATCGGTGATCATTCCAATTAGATGTTTGTTTTCATCGACAATAAAAGCGCATGAAACGCCAACCACATTGCGCATTTGATGAGCTACAGCTTGAATCGAATCGGTAGGAGAGGCAATCGCTATGGTTGAATCCGCAATATCACTGTTAGGACGAAGGTAGTTTTGATGCGCATGCTGTTGGCTATCTTGTTTACTATCCTGCGCTCGCAAACGCGTTTTTAAACTTAAAGCAAGAGATGAAGCGACTTGAGGATAAGCCTCCACTGACGCCATTAGTGATGTGTAGTCAAAGCGATATAGAAGCGTATTTTCTATGGCAAAAATGGAATAGCCAAATTCTGAGTCATTTTGCTGTAGGTTAAAGCCAAAGATATCTTCAGGCCCTAATTTGGATCGCAATGTACCATCAAGGTTATTCTGCTGTACTACGCCTGTTCTAATAATATAGAGATGGGTAGCGTTATCTTCATGAGATATGGTCTCTTCAGGACCAAGCAATAAGATATCGACAGTTTGAGCAATATCATTGAGCGCTGTTTGTGGCAGTAAATCAAAAGGAGATATTGTTTGTAAGAAGGAAACAATATTTGGGAGGAGTTCATTATTCATATTGTTCATACCTTCTTATCATGGTCTATTTTGATTGATAATAACATTATGCTCTACAAACATTGCAGGCTATTCATATTAATTGCAACCAACTGATAATTAATATGAATAGCCCCATCATTGGATGAGGCTAGAGAAGATTACCAGAATACTGAGTACAGCACTGCAAGAATAATCACAACAACGTAAGCGGCAATATTAAAATTACGTTCTGTCGCAAACATGGAAGAGTCTAATGCGATGGCTTTAGGATCATCATCATGATCTGAGTAACTTAGGCTCGTGAATGCAATCACTGCCATAGTAAACAGAAGTGTGTATAGCATTTGATCCATAAACGGCATGTTTAATGGCATGAACTTTAAGAACAGTGCGAATGGGATTGATACTATTACACCAATAACGGCACCTTTACTGTTGGTTTTCTTCCAGAATAGACCCAGTAAGAAGACCGCTAAGATACCCGGGCTTACTAAGCCTGTGTATTCTTGAATATATTGGAATGCTTGACCAAGGTTACTTAGCATTGGAGCGATTAAACAAGCGACAACTAAAGCAACGATAGCTGAAATACGACCCACATTTACAAGCTTGTGATCGCCTGCTTTTTTACCAACAAACTCTTTGTAGATGTCCATTGTGAAAATGGTAGCCGTTGAGTTCAGCATTGAAGCTAATGATGACACGATTGCTGCGGCTAATGCGGCAAATACAATACCTTT
Source organism: Aliivibrio fischeri (assembly GCF_009727955.1). Classification (GTDB taxonomy): domain Bacteria; phylum Pseudomonadota; class Gammaproteobacteria; order Enterobacterales; family Vibrionaceae; genus Aliivibrio; species Aliivibrio fischeri_A. Next base: position 59,073 of record NZ_WOBR01000013.1, read on the forward strand.
AAATCCAACGGGTAAGAATTGTGTTAGCCATGGATAAGCTTTATCCGCATGAGCAAGCGTAGGAACGTTGGACGTTGCAATGCTTCCAAGTTGCGACATTAGTTCTGGAGAGGAGGTAATTACGTAAGCGGCGATACCCGGAACGACTACAAGGAATGGTACGAGTAATTTTAAGAAAGCCGCGAAAATAATCCCTTTTTGAGCTTCAGCAATAGATTTAGCCGCTAATGTTCGTTGGATAATATACTGGTTAAAGCCCCAGTAATATAGGTTTGCAACCCATAGACCACCAATTAGAACGGCAATACCCGGTAAGTTCATATATTGAGGATTACTTTGATCTAAAATCATTTCAAAGTGGCCTGGTGCGGCTGTCGCCATTTTTGATAAACCACTAAACCAACCGTCAGTACCGCCGATGAAATCAACAGCCATGTAAGTGGTTAATAGGCCACCAAGGATCAAGAAGAATACTTGAATCACGTCTGTCCAAACAACCGCTGATAACCCACCGTAAATAGAGTAGGCCAATGCAAATAATGCTAAGCCAATAATAGAGTACATGAGTGGAATACCAAGAATCGTTTGCAGTGCAAGGCCACCTAAGTATAGAACTGAGGTTAGGTTTACAAAGACATATAAGCAAATCCAAAATACCGCCAAAATGGTTTTTAAGTTTTTGTTAAAGCGTTTTTCTACAAATTCTGGAATGGTGTAGATGCCTTTATCGATAAAAATAGGTAAAAAATACTTACCAACAATGATTAAGGTTAGTGCTGCCATCCATTCATAGGAAGCAATCGCTAAACCGATAGAAAAGCCAGAACCTGACATTCCAATAAATTGTTCCGCTGAAATATTAGCGGCGATTAACGATGAACCAACCGCCCACCAAGGTAGAGATTTTCCTGCGAGGAAATAATCTTCTGTACTTTTTTGAGAGCCTTTTTTATCTCTGGATACCCAGAGGCCAACGCCAATAATGATTGCTACATAGAGAGCAAAAACGATGATGTCGACAATACCTAATCCATTTTCTACATGAGACATTGTATTAACCTACCACTTATTGTTTTGATTTGAGGTTGGATTGTAAACGTTTACAATTTTCGTGGTGGTGATAGCTGTCACAAAATGTTACAAATGGCATTATTTTCTTTATTATTTTTTAAGTTGTTGTTTTTAATTAATTATAATTTGATTTGAGTTCTTTGTTAGTTGTATTTATATGGTTTTCTTGCCTTGGTGTAAACGTTTACATTTTTTGAAACTGATCACGATATTATTTTGGAGGCACTGGTAAACTTTACTAAAATCTAGCAGGAAGAGTTGATCATGAAAGTATTAGTTACAGGTGGAATGGGTTATATAGGTAGTCATACGTGTATTCAAATGATTGAAGCGGGTATTGAACCAATCATTTTAGATAATTTGGAAAACAGTAAAGTAGCTGTATTAGATCGTATCGAGGCACTTACTCAAACTCGCCCTGTTTTTTATCAGGGAGACATTCGTGATGAAGCCTTTTTAGATAGTATTTTTGCTGAACACTCTATTTCATCTGTGATCCACTTTGCAGGTTTAAAAGCAGTGGGTGAGTCCGTTGCAAAACCTCTAGAGTATTACGATAACAATGTGAATGGCTCATTGGTATTAGCTCGCTCAATGCGAAAAGCCAACGTAAAAAGCATCGTATTTAGTTCATCTGCAACTGTCTATGGTGATCCTGCCATTGTACCGATTACAGAAAGCTCACCAACAGGCGCAACCACTAACCCGTATGGTCGCAGTAAATACATGGTTGAAGAGTGTTTCTCTGATCTGTTTGATGCCGAGAACGATTGGAGCATTACCTTACTTCGTTATTTCAATCCAGTCGGCGCACACCCATCGGGCACCATGGGAGAAGACCCTCAAGGTATTCCAAATAATCTAATGCCATTTATTGCTCAAGTTGCGGTTGGTCGTCGTGAATCATTGTCTGTATTTGGTAATGATTATCCGACACCAGATGGAACAGGGGTTCGTGATTATATTCATGTGATGGATTTGGCTGATGGGCACATTGCCGCATTAAAAGCGGTGGGTGAAAAATCAGGCCTGCATATTTACAACTTAGGCACTGGTAAAGGCTCAAGTGTATTAGAAATGGTTGAGGCATTTTCTCAAGTATCAGGTAAGCCTGTTCCTTATACCTTATGCCCACGTCGTGCGGGTGATATTGCTGAATGCTGGGCAAGCACGGAAAAAGCCGAAAAAGAACTGGGATGGAAAGCGACTCGCAATATCATGGAAATGAGTGCGGATACATGGCGTTGGCAATCGAATAATCCAAAGGGTTATTGAGAGCTAAAAGATTAAGAGTTCAGAATTCAGATCAGTCGCAAGCTCCTTGACAGAGTTCAGAGAAGAGCATGGTTAGAGCGAGAAATATAAGTATCTGAGTTCATCTGTATTTTATTAAAAAGAATTGAGTATAAAAATTATGTCAAATGTTGAGTTTAACCCAGTTGATCATCCGCATCGCCGTTATAACCCATTAACGGGTCAGTGGATTTTAGTATCCCCACATCGTGCGAAACGTCCGTGGAGTGGTCAAGATGAAAAGCCATCGACAGAGCAACTACCACAATACGATAAAGGCTGTTTTTTATGTCCAACTAACGAGCGTATTTCTGGTGATACTAACCCAGACTACAAAGGCACTTACGTATTTGGTAATGACTTTGCCGCACTGATGACGGATTCTCCTGAAGCGCCGCAATCGTCTAATCCGCTATTTAAAACACAAGGTGTTCGAGGATTAAGTCGAGTGATTTGTTTCTCGCCAGATCACAGTAAAACCTTACCAGAGCTACCTGTAGGTCAAATTCGTAATGTGATTGATACATGGAATGATCAAATTAAGGAGTTAGGAAAAGAATACGTTTGGGTTCAAGCATTTGAGAACAAAGGTGAGACTATGGGGTGTTCTCAACCGCATCCTCACGGTCAAATCTGGGCAAACAGCTTTTTACCTAATGAGATTGAACGTAAAGAAAAACATCTTAAAGAGTATTACCAAGAACACGGTTCAAACTTGTTAGTTGATTATGTTGAATCAGAACTAAAAGATGGCGAGCGCACAGTGGTAGAAACGGAACATTGGATTGCCGTCGTCCCTTATTGGGCTGCATGGCCATTTGAAACCATGTTATTACCAAAAACACACATTCGTCGTATGAGTGAATTAACGGACGAGCAACGTGATGACTTGGCGTTAGCCATTAAAAAATTAACCAGCCGTTACGACAACTTATTCCAGTGTTCATTTCCATATTCAATGGGTTGGCATTATGCACCTTTCTTTGAAGAGGGCACTGACATTGAGCATTGGCAATTACACGCATTGTTTTATCCGCCACTGCTTCGTTCTGCATCGGTTCGTAAGTTTATGGTGGGTTATGAAATGTTAGCCGAAAGCCAACGAGATTTAACTGCAGAGCAAGCCGCGCAAAAACTGCGTGATGTGAGTGATGTGCATTATAAGGATTAGGGACTAACTGCGAGGACGCTTCGCTAAAGGATTCAGGGGTATTTGTTGTGATTATGGTATCTAACAAATGTAACCCTGAAACCAACAAGGGAGCTTGCGACTGATCTGAAACCTAAAAATAGAATTCCCTACAAAATTTTGAGAACAAGACTATGACAAACCTAATTAAAAACGTAAAAGACGCATTCAACTCAGTACTTTCTTACGCTCCAACGCACATTGTTCAAGCACCGGGTCGTGTGAACTTAATTGGTGAGCACACCGATTATAACGATGGCTTTGTATTACCTTGTGCAATTAACTATCAAACGGTAGTGGCAGCAGCAAAGCGTGATGACAACATCGTTCGTGTTGTATCGGTTGATTATGGTAATGAAACGGATGAATTCGATATCACTCAGGAGATCATTTTCCAAGAAAACAAAATGTGGTCGAATTACATTCGTGGCGTAGTGAAGTGTTTAATTGGCCGTGGTTATGAGTTTAAAGGTGCTGATATTTCAGTATCGGGTAACGTACCTCAAGGCGCGGGCCTTAGTTCATCGGCGGCGCTAGAAGTGGTTATTGGTCAGACGTTTAAAGAACTGTATAACCTAAACATTAGCCAAGCAGAAATCGCACTGAATGGCCAGCAAGCAGAGAATGAATTTGTCGGTTGTAATTGCGGCATTATGGATCAAATGATCTCAGCAGAAGGCAACGAAAACCATGCGATGTTATTGGATTGTCGTTCATTAGAAACCACAGCGGTATCCATGCCAGAAGATATGTCAGTAGTTATTATTAATTCAAATAAAAAACGTGGGTTAGTGGATTCTGAATACAATACGCGCCGTGAGCAATGTGAAGAAGCCGCTCGCCTCTTTGGTGTGAAAGCATTGCGTGATGTGACTATTGAAGAATTCAACGCAAAAGCGCATGAATTAGATGAAATGGTCGCAAAACGTGCGCGTCACGTGATTACAGAAAATGATCGTACCGAAGAAGCCGCAAAAGTGTTAGCGTCAGGGGACATGAAACGCATGGCGGTTTTAATGGCTGAATCTCATGCCTCAATGCGTGATGATTTTGAAATCACGGTTAGCGAAGTGGACACCTTGGTTGATATCGTTAAAAACGTGATTGGCGCAGAAGGTGGCGTACGCATGACAGGTGGTGGTTTTGGTGGCTGTATTGTTGCCTTAGTTCCACCAACGTTAGTGGATGAAGTGAAAGCGGCCGTTGAAGAATTATATGAAGCGAAAACAGGCTTAAAAGAATCCATTTATGTTTGCCAAGCAACCAATGGTGCCGGTCTGGTTTTATAAGGAATAAAGATGATAGAACAATCAACATTGTTCGAAACCATGACTCAGGAGGCGACCAGCGATGGTCGCCTTGCTCAGTTATTCGAACTGAAAAATCAACATGGAATGCGTGCCGTATTTATGGATATTGGTGCAACGTGGCTAAGTTGCAAAGTGCCGGTTAAAGGTCAATTACGTGAAGTGTTGTTAGGGCAGTCAAGCATGGCTGATTTTTTAGAACAACAAAGTTATATGGGGGTCACTGTTGGCCGCTACGCAAATCGTATCGCAAATGGCCAATTTAAAATTGATGGTATTAAACATCAAGTTGAAACCAATCAAGCAGGAAACACCTTACACGGCGGGCCTGAAGGGTTTAATAAACGTCGTTGGAACGTGGTAGAAGCAACGGAAAGCAGTGTTGAATTTGGCTTGGTATCATCGGATGGGGATCAAGGTTTTCCCGGTGATCTCGATGTGACCGTAAAATATCAGCTTACTAATGATAATGAAGTAACCATTAGCTACAAAGCGACAACGAATAAGACAACCCCGATTAACTTAACCAATCATGCTTATTTTAATTTACTAGGGGCGGACAGTGAACACTTAGGGATAGATCATATCTTGAGTGTTAATTCTCAAGAGTTTGTACCAACGACAGAGTTTGGTATTCCTAAAGGACAATGGAAACGAGTTAAAAACACGAATTTTGATTTCACTTCACCTAAAGTGATTTCGCAAGATTTCATGCTCGATAAAGACCAAGAAAAAGCCAAGGGATACGATCACTCTTTTGTTCTTGATAAAGCGTGTTCTAAGGGAGAAAGCGCTGCGAGTTTAACTTCTCCAGATAGCTTAGTCACCATGCATGTATTTACGACTAAACCGGCAATGCAGCTGTATACCGGAAATTGGCTCGCTGGTACACCAAATCGAGTGGGAGGGGAGTATCAGGATTATTCTGGTATTGCATTAGAGACCCAATTCCTGCCTGATGCGCTAAATCATCCAGAGTGGGATCACCCAAGTACTATTTTGCAACCAGATGAAACGTATCAACATCAAACTTGCTATCAATTTATTGTTTGATAGTTAAGGTCATTAGATAGAAAAAAGGAGCGATCATTCGCTCCTTTTGATTTAGTTCTTTTTATGAACGATGTTACTCTTCAATGGCTTTGATTCTGAAGAACATCGCATAGAACAATGGAATAACGATTAACGTCAGAATCGTTGCAAATAACAAACCAAACATAATCGTTACCGCCATACTCTTAAAGAATGGGTCAATCAGTAATGGTGCAACCCCTAAGATAGTGGTCAATGCGCCAAGTAATACTGGTCGAGCACGACTTAAAGAAGCGTCGATAATGGCATGATATGGCATCTTACCTTCTCTAATTTCAGCATCCGCTTGGTCTACCAATACAATGGCATTCTTCACCATCATACCAATTAAGCTTAAGAAACCTAATATCGCCATAAACTCAAATGGTGTTTGGAATATGATTAATCCAACCGTTACCCCAATGATAGCAAGTGGTGCGGTTAACCAAATCACGAGAGGCTGACGTAGCGCATTAAACATGAAAATAACCGATAAGATCATTGCAGCAAAACCATAAGGCGCTGAAATTACTAATCCTTCATTCGCATCTTTAGACGCTTTGTATTCACCGTACCAAATTAACTCGTAACCTGCTGGCAGATCGATCGCTTCGATTTTTTGACGAACTTGATTAAATGCATCAGCGGTTAATACGCCCGGAGCGGGGTCCGCTTGCACCAGAATCGTCGGCATTCTATCAATACGACGCAAAATCGCATCTTCCCAAACCACATCAGTGGATTCAACTAATTGGCTAACAGAGATAAAACCACCAACAGCATGGCTGTATACTTCAGTGTTTTCAATTGCACGTTGGTGACTACGCTCTGTTTCTGGTGAGCGTGCCACAATCGGGATAAGATCATTGCCTTCACGATAAACACCAACATTACGTCCAGATAAGGTCTGTGCAATGGCTTGGTTAATTTCTTGTGTTGTTAAACCAAATTGTTGTGCTTTTTCTTCTGAATAGAGAGGACGCAGCACTGGCACTTGTTGACGCCAATCATCTTGAACCGCAATTAACTGTGGATCATTCAACATGATGGTTTTTGCTTGTTCTGCTAGTTGACGAAGTACGGCACTGTCTGGACCTTTAAATCCAGCTTCAATTTTTTTACCACCCCCACGACCCAGCATGAACTTCCATACTTTGATGGATGCATCCGTGTATTTTTCATCAAGTTCACTTTGTAATTCACCCAATAATGGCGCAATGTTTTGGTAATCATCAATATCAATTAATAATTGACCGTAACTTGGATTACGAGCCTCTGGTGAATAGGTCAGCATAAAGCGTAGACCACCGCCACCAACAAAGCTGGTGATGTTAGTAATACCTGCTTTTTGTTTTATGTCTTGCTCAATACTTGCAATAGTTTGCTCTGTACGTTTTATGTCTGAGCCTTGAGGTAAATACACATCAACAACAAATTGTGCACGCTGAGATTCAGGCATAAAACCTGGTGGAATGTATTTTGCCCCATAAATAGAAGTAAATAAGACCATCAATAATAGACTAAGACTAATGACTCGGTGTTTAATTACCCAAGTTAATAGCTGACGATACCAACGACTTACACGGCCAATAGGTGCTTGTGTATCTACTGGTTTTACTTTTAAAAAGTCGTAGCACAACATTGGTGTGATGGTTACGGCAAAGACCCAACTTAGTAGCATAGAGTAAAGAATTACCCAAAATAGTGAACCAGCATATTCACCCATATCTGATGGTGATAAACCAATGGCACTGAATGCACAGATACCTACAACCGTACCACCCAGCAGAGGCCATTTTGTGGCATTAACCACATCAGATACGATGTCATCTCGACTATCATTTGGCGTCGTTTGCAGGCGCACCAAAATACCATCAGTCACAACAATGGCGTTATCCACGAGCATCCCTAATGCGATGATTAAGGCGCCTAATGAAATGCGCTGCATCGCAATGTCTTCAATCAGCATGATGCATAAGGTGCCAGCAACGGTTAGTAGCAATACAAAGCCGATGATGATCCCTGAACGAACTCCCATAAAGAGAAGAAGTACAATAAATACGATCACAACCGCTGCAATCAAGTTATCAATGAAGTTCGTAACCGACGCTCGAACCGAATCTGATTGCATTGAAATAACATTGAGCTCAATACCTAAAGGGCGCTGGTTTTCTAATTCAGCAATGCGTGCTTTTACAGCATCACCCATATTAACCACGTTGCCACCTGCGACATTCGAGATACCAAACCCAACAGCGCGCTGGCCATTGTAGCGAACCATCATGCTTTGTGGCTCTTGATAACCACGAGTTACCGTTGCAATGTCACCTAAACGAAGTACCGCATTATTGTCACCCAGATTGATTTGCAGATTAATCAGATCATTAAACGAGTTCACATTTGAGCTTGGAATAACAGGGATACGCATTGAATCGGTCTCAATGCTGCCTGCAACCGTCACCATGTTTTGTTTTTGTAATACTTGATAGACTTTTTCTGCTGAAACCCCAAACTTAGCCATACGCTCGGCAGACATTTCAATAAAAATGGTCTCTTGGCGTTCACCTAATGTAGCGGTTTTTGCTACACCGGGAACTAATACCAGCTCACGACGAAGATCATCAACATAATCTTGCAGCTGTTTATCACTAAATCCATCACCAGTCACGGCGAAGAATAGGGCATAAACATCTGAGAAATCATCATTAACGATCGATGATCCAGCTCCCGGAGGTAACATGCGTTGTGCATCACCCACTTTGCGACGCAGTTTGTCCCATACTTGTTGCAGCGCGGCTTGACTGCCTGCAAATTCAAGTTTGATCTCGACCGTCACTTCAGACATGCCTTGCTTTGAGACTGACTTTATCTCTTTTACTTCTTGAAGAGACTGAACCGCACCTTCAATAACATCGGTTACTTCATCAGAGACCTCTTGAGCGGTAGCACCAGAATAAGGGGTATTGATTACCGCTTGGCGAATCACAAATTCAGGATCTTCAAATCGTCCAAGTTTTAAGTAGCTTAAATAGCCACCAAATAAAATTAATGCAATAAGCACCCATACCGAGGTACGTTTAGCTATGGTGTAACGAGCGATATCCATACGTTATTCCTCAACCTGCGAAGAAAGCGTGTCAGTATATGGTCTCACTTCCATGCCTTCTTTTAAGCTAGAAGCTCCTGCAATAATAATACGCTCACCAGTATGCAACCCATCGTTAATAACAATTCGATTTGATACTAAAGTTCCAGCGTTAATAGTACGCTTTTGAACTTTATTCTCTTGAGTTACAACCCATACAAATTGACCACCTTGGTTGTCCGGCACAACCGCTGTTAATGGTACAGTAATGAGTAATGACGCTTGATCTTGTTCATCTGAATAAACCGGTACGACTTTAACCGTCATCCCTGGAAGTACATTAACACCACGCAGATCTTCAAATTTAAGAACCACAGGATACGTTTGTGTGATTGGATCCGCTTGTGTTCCATAAGTGCTTAGCACAAGAGGGAAGGTTTCATTACGAAGTGCACTAATTTGAGCGAGTGCTTTAGATCCTTTTAAGTCTCCTAACATCACACTATCAGGAATATGGATTAGCACTTCCAAATCATCAAGGTTATGAACCGTTAATACAGGACTGTTTGCTTGAATTTGCACGTGATTATCGATCATTTTCTTGCCAATGATGCCATCAAATGGTGCATTTAGTTGCGTGTATTCGAGTTGACGTTGAGCTTCATCTAAACGGTTTTTGGCTAATTGATAACGCGTGGTTAATGTATCTAAATCGCTTTTTGCAATTGCTTGGCTTTTTTCATAAATGGCTTTGCCGCGAGTATATTCTGCCTTGCTGTTTTTGTATTCAACTCGAGCTGATTCTAATGCCGTTTGTGCATCACGAGGATCAAGTTGAGCTAATAGTTGTCCTTTTTTAACTTGTTGACCTTCATCAACTAAAACATTAATCACACGTCCGTTCATTCTAAATGCTAAATCAGCACGTTGTGCAGAGCGAACGACACCATTAAAACGCAGTTGTGCGTTAGCACTAGGAGATATGATCTCAGTAAGCGCTGGTCTAATTGTCGGTTGTGAGATCTCTTTAGCTACTTCATTAGTGTCACAACCAGAAATGACTATGGAGCCAACAGCAAGACTTACTGCAATGGCCGTTTTTTTAATTAACATTAATGTAGAAGTGGTAGAACGCATTTACTCAGTCCTCATGAAAGAGCGATTAATCCAATAAATTGATTGAAGGAGTTTTACAATTAAAAAGTAAACTCATGAGTTTATTTTATACATAAAAGTAATAAAGTAAACTCAAAAGTGTACATTTGTTTTAGGAATGGTTAGACTAGCTCATATAGATTGGAGGAGACATGCAAAAGAAACTGACGAGATCACAGCAAAAGCACCTAGATATTATTAATGCAGCAAAAGAAGAATTTATTGAATTTGGCTTTTTAGCCGCAAATATGGATAGGATTACCGCATCTGCAGAGGTTTCTAAACGTACGCTTTATAGACATTTTGAAAGCAAAGAAGTGTTATTTGAATCTGTTTTGACCATTATTAATGATTCAGTGAACGAGAGTGTTTCTTATCATTTTGATCCCGATAAGAGTACAGAAGAACAGTTGATAGAGATAGCTTATAAAGAGATTGATGTTCTTTATAAAACCTATGGTATTGCTTTAGCTCGAACCATTGTGATGGAGTTTTTGCGTCAACCCGAAATGGCAAAAAATCTTATCCAAAACATCTATAGTATCCGTGCGATTACTCAGTGGTTTAGAAGTGCAATTGAAGCGAAAAGGCTCAAAGATGTCGATCCAAAGTTAATGACAGATGTGTATGTAAGTTTGTTTCAAGGCTTGTTTTTTTGGCCTCAAGTGATGCATTTAGATAGCGAACCTCAAGGTGAAGAATTAAGACAAAAAATAGAAACATTAAGCACGATTTTCTTACAGAGTTATGAGTTTGTTGAGTAACCCATTTGTATAAAGATGTAAATATGCACCATATCATTTCAATAATTAATGAGGGAAAGATCAAACTTAGCTGAGTTATTTTACGACAAAGTACTTAAGGCGATTATAGTTAATAATTATATCTACAAATAAAGTGCTAGGTTTTTATGAATAATGATATGTCATTAAAGAAAAAGAGCATTCTCGCGTTAGCTTGCTATGTTTGTTTTTTAATTACGGTTATTGGCAGTATTACTTATTATGTTGTTGAACCTCCTATTCGTGAAAACCTTGAAAATAACCTCAATTTACGTACTCAACTTTTAGCCAGAGAAATTGAAGATCCGCTTAATCATTCTCTTTCAACATTGCATGCTCTTGTTGGTGTAGCTGTGAGTGGTTACTCTAAAGATGTTCTTGAAGATATGATTTATTCTGTTTTCAAAGAAAGTGACGAAATCATAATTAGTGGTGGGATCTGGCCTGAGCCAAATACACTTGAACCATCGAAACAGTTAGCTAGTATTTTCTTTTCACGTGATGATGAAGGAAAAATTAGTTTTATTAATGATTACAACCTTCCAAGTAACACGCCTTATCAACAAGAATCATGGTATACATCGGTTTCACATGAAAACAGTAGCCATAATATTTCATGGTCTGAGGTTTACATTGATCCTTTTACCAAGCAGAAGATGATCACCGCTTCACAACCTTATTTTGAAAATAACCAGTTTGTTGGTGTTGCAACTATTGATATTTCATTGAAAGGATTAATTGGTGTTATTGAATCTCAAGCTGAGAAGCATCAGTTAGGCATATCAATTTACGATGGGCACACAACCATTGCGGAGTATAAGTTTTCCGTTAATAAAAATATGTATGTGGTTGAGCACTTAATGAATGAGTTGAATTGGCAGCTGAAAGTGGTTAATTCAGTTCTTACCGTAGCAGATGAAACTTATGCCCAAGTGGTTAATATTGAGTTTGGTATTGTGCCTATTTTATTGGCTTGTGTGATTTTGGCGTATTACTTTATTAATCGTAGTTTAATTAACCCAATAGTCTTGATTTCACAGCAAGTAAATGAGAGGGAATCAAGCGGAAAAATCGATATTAATTATAGCTATAAAGACGAAATTGGTGATTTGATATATTCGTTTAACCAAAAAACAGAATATTTAGAGATTGAAAAAACAAAAGCAGAAGCATTAGCTAAAGCAAAAAGTTCATTCTTAGCTAACATGTCTCATGAAATTCGAACACCATTAAATGGTATTATTGGTATGTCTGATATCTTAGCTGAAACGGATTTAACACCGGTTCAATCAGAATATGTTGAAACCATTGATACCTCATCACAAACACTGCTTTTATTAATTAATGACATTCTTGATTTATCAAAAATAGAATCTGGAAATTTAGTTATTGTCCCTCAAGAATCAAATGTTGCGGAAGTTGCGTACGATACATTAACTGTGATTTTAAGCAAAGCGACAGAAAAAGGGTTAGCGTTACAAATCGATCTTGCCACTGATTTACCAGATATTGTCATGCTGGACGAGCATCGATTACGTCAAGTATTGATGAATTTGTTATCTAATGCAGTGAAATTTACCCAAGATGGGGCGGTCATTTTATCTATTAATTACCAGCAAAAAGAAAATGGTCGAGGTCTATTATTCTTTTCAGTAAAAGATACGGGCATTGGGATAAGTAAGGATAAGTGTGAGCAGATATTTGAACCATTTACACAAGAAGATAGTTCAATTACTCGTCAGTTTGGTGGAACTGGTTTAGGGCTAGCAATCTGTCGTCAATTAGTTGAAATGCTTGGCGGTGAATTGAAAGTGGATTCTGAAAAAGGTTTTGGAAGTAAATTTCACTTCATATTGGATGTTGAGGTAATTGAGCCTAAGCACAAAGGGTTAGAGCAATACGCTCAATCCCCATGCATCATCATTAGTAATAATGTGCTTTATGCGACCCAGCTTGAAATGGAGTGTAAAAAGTTAGGGATTCATAGTCGAATAATTCAAGCATTAGATTTACAAAATGAATCAATAAGTCAAAGTGATGTGGTTATTTATTGCCAAAAAACATCTACGGAAGCGTTAAGTGATGTTAGGTTAATGAATGAATTGAAGAATCGACCTGCAATTGTTGTATGTAAGAAGCATCAAGATGAAAAAGTTGATTTTGAGAGAACAATTGAAGGCGTGATTACGTATCCATTACTCGGTAAGCGTTTTTATAAGGTAATGAAACAAGCGTTTATGGACAGTGGATCTTTTCATGAAATAGAGTCAGAAAAGACGAAAGGCGATAAGCTAGAAATTGATCAAGTTAAAGAAAAACCGCACGAAATAGGTAATGCCGCTGTTGTTGAAAAAACGGTTCTTGTTGTTGAAGATAACGCGATTAATCAAAAAGTAGCGTCTTTATTACTTAAAAAAGCCGGTTTTTCTGTTGAAATAGCCAATAATGGCCAAGAAGCATTAGATATGGTTATGGCACAAACATCGTCTTATAGTTTAGTACTTATGGACTGTATGATGCCAATAATGGATGGATTTGCGGCTACTGAAGCGATTAGGAAATGGGAAGAAAATCAAGAGAAGAAACGCTTACCTATTATTGCGTTAACAGCGAGTGTTTTCGTTGAAGATATTGATAAATGCTACCAATCAGGAATGGATGATTATGTAGCAAAACCATTTAGAAAAGAATTGATTTTAGAGAAATTAGAAGCGTATACATAATTAAATAAATGATACGCTTCATTAATATTTATTGAGTATGTACTGAATTACGCTTGATAAGTGTCGGTGCATACATTTCTTTGCCTGTCTCTGGTTTTTCGTCTTTTGCTAGAACTAGGGACAGCAGTGCCGCTTGTGTGGCCATCTCGCTAATAGGGTAATCAATGGTCGTTAATTTCGGGTGTACGTATTTAGCAATCAGGCCATTATCGAATCCAACAATGGAAACTTGATCTGGTACCGAAATTCCAGCTTTTTCAAGAGAGGCAATAGCTCCGGCTGCCATATAATCGTTATAACAAACAACACCACTGAATGGCTGTTTAGTTTCAATTAACTGTGTCATTGCTTTTTCACCTCCTTCATCAGTGGGCTCACCTTCGCTTAATAAAGAATTATCAATGGGTAATCCATGTTTATTTAAGGCTTGAGTAAATCCCAGTTTTCGATCAAAGCTGTCATCAATTTGTTGATTTGAATTAATGTAAGCTAATTGTTGGTGACCATTTTCAATGAGATGCTCTGTTGCAAGTGTTGACCCTAATTGATTATCAAGGGATATACATCGATGTGCAATTTGAGGAACGTGACGGTTAATAATGACTAAGCCGGGAACTTCTTTTGCGAATTGAGAGAGTTCGTCATCACTTAGCCCTTTTGAATGGATAATTAGGGATTCACAACGGCTATTAATTAATAATTCAATGGCTTCTTTTTCGACTTGAGCATTATGGTAGCCATTGCCTATCAATAGGTGCTTATTGTTGGTTCTGGCAACGGCATCTACTGCCTTTATGAGAGAGCCAAAGAATGGATCAGAGACATCTGCGACTAATACACCAATCGTGTTGGTACTTTTACTCACTAAAGCACGAGCATTGGCATTGGGCCGATAACCAAGCTTGGTCATGGCTGCATTAACTGATTCTATTGCCGCTTTGCTGGCTTTAGGCGATTTATTTACTACACGAGAAACGGTGGCAACAGATACACCAGCTTCTTTTGCCACGTCTTTAATGGTTGCCATAATGATGCCTTAATTATTATTAATTTGATCTAGTTAAAGTTTTAGTAAACTTTTATTTTGTTTTCTATCTTAATGCAATAGGATTGATTTTGTAAACGTTATCATCAATTGATTGTAAGGATAAATTAAAATGGAAACAATAGCATACGGTGATTTTGCTAAATTAGATATTCGTGTAGGAAAGATCACGGAAGTAAAACGTCATGAAAATGCCGATAAATTATATATCGTTCAAATTGATGTAGGCGAGAGAAGTTTACAGACGGTAACGAGCCTTGTTCCTTATTATACAGAAGAAGAGCTTATGAATAAGCAAGTTGTTGTGCTTTGTAATTTAGCAAAAGCAAAAATGCGTGGTGAAACTTCAGAATGCATGCTGTTATGTGCAGAAACCGATGATGAATCAGAAAGTGTATTACTGACTCCTGAGCGTATGATGTCGACGGGAGTAAAAATCGTTTAATCTGACTTAAATTAAGTGTCATTGTTAATATATGATGGCACTTAGCTTACACCAAACTCTTCAAGCGACTTCTACAGCATAAAAATATAATGATGAAATATGAGGCGGATTATTTATTTGTTAAATTAATGTATACCATTATTTAGTGCTGCATTTCACACTTTCATTCTATTAAAGTTCCTTATTGTTAACTCGCTGTTAACTTTTGGTGTATGGTTGGTTGTATTTTGTACCAACACATACAATGAAAGGGAATTTTTATGCAAGGTGTAGTTGATTTTCTAAATGGAATAATTTGGAGTCCGTTTCTCATCTATTTATGCTTAGGTGCGGGTTTGTTTTATTCAATTCAGACGAGGTTTGTTCAAGTTCGACATTTTAAAGAAATGTGTCGCTTGTTAGTTTCAAATAAAGAATCAAGTAAAGGAATTAGTTCATTTCAAGCATTAGCAGTATCTTTATCTGGACGTGTAGGCACGGGTAATATCGCCGGTGTTGCTGCAGCGATTGGTTTTGGTGGTCCCGGAGCCGTCTTTTGGATGTGGGTTGTTGCCTTTCTAGGTGCTGCGACAGCTTATGCTGAATCCACTCTTGCTCAAATCTATAAAGAAGAAGATGAAGGGCAGTTCCGTGGTGGCCCTGCTTATTACATAGAGAAAGCAATGGGACAAAAATGGTATGCGTGGATTTTTGCTATCGCAACTATTTTTGCTTGTGGTGTGTTACTCCCGGGGGTTCAATCAAATAGTATTGGCAATGCAGTCGAAACCGCGTTTGGCTCCGGTAGCATGATTGACACTGGGCTTGGTGTATTCAGCTTTGCTAAGATCTTCACTGGTGCAGTTATTTCGATAATTCTTGGTTTCATCATTTTTGGTGGTGTGAAACGTATCGCCAATTTCACGCAAATTGTCGTACCGTTTATGGCTTTGGCTTATATTATCTTAGCGTTTGTGATTATTCTGTTGAACATTAATGAAGTTCCAGCGATTTTTGCAATGATCATTGGTGATGCATTTACACCAATGGCAGGATTTGGTGCAGCCATCGGTTGGGGGGTTAAGCGAGGTGTTTATTCAAACGAAGCGGGTCAAGGTACTGGTCCACATGCTGCTGCTGCGGCAAGTGTTGAGCATCCTGCACAGCAAGGGTTAGTTCAGTCATTCTCTATTTACATTGATACATTGCTAGTTTGTTCTGCTACAGCATTTATGATTTTAATTACTGGCGCTTATAATGTACATGGTAGTGGAGAAGGTGTTTTCTTAGTTCAAAATATTTCAGAAACTATTGGTGCAAATGGCCCTATGTTCACTCAAATGGCAATTGAAAGCACTCTACCTGGTATCGGAAAAATCTTTATTGCTTTTGCATTATTCTTTTTCGCATTCACGACAATTTTAGCTTATTACTATATTGCCGAAACGAACATTGCTTATATACGTCGAACATTAAAAATTGACGGAATGATGTTTGTTCTTAAAGTGGTGATTATGTCTGCAGTATTCTACGGAACGATTAAAACGGCGAATCTTGCTTGGGCTATGGGTGATGTCGGTGTTGGGGTAATGGCTTGGCTAAATATCATCGGTATTCTGATTATTTTCTTCTTGTCAAAACCTGCATTAAAAGCGCTAAAAGATTATGAAGAACAGCAAAAACAAGGTGTAAAGAGTTTTACGTTTGACCCTGTAAAATTAGGCATTAAAGGTGCAACGTATTGGGAACAAAAATTAGAAAGAAACAAAAATAAAGCCAGAGAAAAATAAATATTGTTATCTAAACTAAGAAAAATGCCGTTAATGTAACGGCATTTTTTATTGTAATTTGCATGGAGAACAACATGTCAGGGATTTTTGAATTAGATGAACTGCTTAGAACAATGAAGCCAGAATTGTTAACTCAAGAGTATGTGTTTTGTAGTGTGAAAGGGGAGCTGAAAGAATATATTAGCTTAAACCCTATCGGGACTTTTGTTGAGCAAGAAGGATTAACGTTAGTTTTAGAGAAAGACGTTGCTCTTAAGGAAAACATTCCATTTGATGGGGTATTTCGTCAAATAACGTTAACGGTTCATTCAAGTTTAGATGCTGTAGGCCTCACTGCCGCTGTTTCAACTAAATTAGCATCAAAAGGGATAAGTGCGAATGTCGTGGCTGCGTTTTATCATGATCATATTTTTGTTCCATCTAGCAAGGCTGAGTTGGCATTATCAGCGTTAAAAGAGATTGAATAATCACTATACATTTTATATGGCATTGCTAATGCCTATGGTAAAATCAGGGCACATTTGTTTGTTAACCAAGAAGTATAAACATGGATATTCAACGTATTAACCCAAGTGAAAAATGGTCTGATGTAACAGTATTTAATAAAATGGCTCATTTTGTCGAAGTAGCAGAAGATGAAACGGCAGATATGCTAGGACAAACTGAGCAAGTATTCGCTCAAGCTGAAGCGATGCTAGCAAGTGTAAATAGTGATAAGTCTCGTTTGGTATCGGTTACTATTTATGTGACTGATTTTGCTAATTTAGCCGTATTTAATGAAGCATGGATAAAGTGGTTACCAGAAGGGTGTGCTCCAAGCCGTGCGTGTTTAAAAGTAGAGCTTGCTGATCCTAATTACCTAGTTGAAATCGCATTCGTTGCTGCAGTGAAGTAATGATTATGTCGCTAAATAGGAAGACTATTTAGTGGCATAAATACAGATTTATTCAGTTGTTGTTTGCTCTTGTTTATAATGAAATGCTTATTATCAATAAATATGCTTTACAATCTTCGGGCTTTGATTTAGTTTAACAACAATTATTTTATAGAGTGTATAACTTATGTTTACGAACATTAAAAACAATCTGGCTGCTTATCAAGCAGAATCGAGCAAGATTGCTTATACACTTGTCTCTGTCGTCGTTGTCATTCACTGATACTGACGGCTTTTTTATTCGTCAGTTAGGCTGGCGGATAGAGCACTCCTTTTATATCTTCTAGCCCAACTGATACCAAGTAAACTTATAAGGTATGTTGTGTGAACAGAAGAGATCTCGCTGCTATTGGCTTTATGACCTTCGCCTTGTTTTTAGGTGCTGGCAATCTAATTTATCCACCATTAATGGCTCAACAAGCTGGTGAAAACTGGTTAGTCGCTATCGTCGGCTTTCTATTAACAGCTGTTGGTCTACCTGCATTTACACTTGTCGTGTTAGGGCGTTTATCTTCTGCTGATAAATTAACAGCGCTATTACCTAAATGGATGGATCGTTCATTTTGGTTTTTAGTTTTAACCACTTTAGGCCCTGCATTTGTATTACCTCGAGCTGTCACTGTTGCCTACGAAATGGGCGTGAAACCTTTCTATTCTGGTAATGGTTTAATGGTTTTTTCTGCTCTATTTTGTGCATTAACATTATGGTTAGCGTTAAAACCAGGTAAGTTAGTGGATTATATTGGTAAAGTGATGACACCGGCCTTAATAGCGATGTTAGCAGTATTGGTTATTGCAGCATTAGTGAATCCTTTAGGGGAACCAAGCCAAGCAATTGAGGTTTATCAACAAGCACCTACGGTGAATGGCTTAATTCAGGGGTACATGACATTAGATGCTATCGCTGCTGTTGCGTTTGGTTGGGTGATTATTCAAACTATTCGTAGTAAAGGGATTGAAGATAAAAAAGCGATTTCTTATTACACTATTCGTATTGCGGTTATTTATTCTGTTTTAATGTCGTTATGCTATTTAGCGATGGGCTACTTGGGTTCTACCTCATCTGAAATTGCACCAAGTGCAACCAATGGTGGTGAGATCTTAACGCGTTATGCGGCAGGTGAGTTTGGTATGTTAGGCCAAATTCTATTAGCTGCGATTACACTTATGGCGTGCTTAACTACAACTATCGGCCTAACAAATGCTAATTCAGAGTATTATAAAAATACTTACGGGGTTACATTCAAAGTTAGTGCTACTGTGATCATGGTGCTAACGGCGATCATTTCAAACTTTGGTTTAGAAACGATTATTGAAGTAAGTTTACCTGCTATTTTAATTTTGTGTCCTATTGCTATTTCATTGATTATTGCGATGGTGTTAATTTCTGAAAAATCGGAATCAAATACACCAACGATTTCAATGAGTCATACTGTAGTTGTATGTATTGCAGCATTGTTTGGTACGATTGATGCCTTACATATTTTAGGTAAGTTACCTGAGGGAATTACTGCGTTTTGTGAACAATGGCTACCGTTGTTCTCATCACATACATCTTGGTTATTGCCTGTATTTATAACTATTTTTGTTCATAAGCTGTTTAATAAAACAATGATAAAGAACGTTGCAGTAAATAATTAGTATTATTTTGTGTATTGATAAAGAGCAGCCATAATGGTTGCTCTTTTGGTTTTAGAATAGGGATCTTTTCGTACATGTTGGCGTTAATTTATCATCCGATATATTCTCAGTTGGCTCTGCCTGATGGACATCGATATCCTATCCAAAAATATCAGCGTTTGTATCAAGCCATTCAACCTCATTATTCTGATGAGGTTTATCGATGTTTTGAACCAATACCGTTATCTATTGAAGCACTTAAACAAGTACATGAAGAAAACTATGTAAATGCGTTAATTACAGGAACTTTACCTGCAGCAAAAATGCGACGTATTGGTTTTCCTTGGAGCGAATCATTAATAGAGAGAACACTGCTGTCAGCCTCTGGTACTTGTCTAACCGTTGATAAGGCAATTGAGAGTGGTATTGCTATACATTTAAGCGGTGGCTACCATCATGCTCATTATGATTTTGGAAGCGGCTTTTGCTTAGTTAATGATTTAGTTATTGCAGCACAGCACGGATTAAAGCAAGACAGCATAGATAAAGTATTAATCATCGATAGTGATGTACATCATGGAGATGGAACCGCGACACTATGTGCTGATAGAAATGACATCATTACGCTTTCTTTTCATTGTGATAAAAACTTTCCTGCGCGAAAACCCATGTCTGATTATGATGTTCCTTTGCCCATTGGCACACAAGATAAGGCATTTTTAGAGGCCTTTAAGCAAGTTGTTGAAATGGCAATTAATCATCATCAACCTGACCTCATTATTTATGATGCAGGTGTAGATATTCATATTGATGACGAATTGGGTTATTTAAGTGTATCAACAGAAGGTCTATACCAACGAGATAGATTTATGAAAAGTATTGCAACACAAAAGGGGATCCCTATTGCTTGTGTTGTTGGTGGTGGATACAGGGGTAACCACGAAGACTTAGTTGAACCTCATTTGCAATTGATACGTGCATTTGTCAGCTAAGTTTCAATAAAGCATGTGACACTGTCACTATCTTAACAAGAGAGGAGTGGGGTGCTGTTGGTTGTAAAGAAATAGATTATATCATTTAATTAACTTTATGATTTAATAGCTTATTTTCTTTTTAAGCGTTTGTTTTGTCATCTGGTTTTTTCTTTATTTTTGTATTGTTATGAAAAATAAAAGCGTATACTCCTTTCTTTTTTTAAAAACCAAAATGAAAAAATTAATCTTGCTGATTGCTGGGATCACCATTATTTCAGTTGCGACAGCTTTTGTTGTGAATGAAACGCTTCATTCCCATGATGTTAGTGATAGATCTGTTGATTATAAGAAGCAGCTCATTGAACTATCAACGTTGTGTAAGCCACTTGAATGCCAAGTTATTGCTGATTTTAACCGCTTTAGTAAAAACGAATATCAGCATAATATTGAAGATATAGCTGAAAGTATTCGACCAATTATTAACTATCAAAATGGTCCTAAAATTGGTACAGCAATCTTAAATATTGCATTACAAGATGGTCATCTAAATGAAGATTTCCAATTATTAGTTTTAGATAAAATAGCTACGCTACGATATAAAGATAATGATCTTTATGGAATGATCGATCCATCATTAAAATATATAGACATTGCTCATGAAAGTGGAGATGAATTAAAAGTTGCCACTGGAGAATTTAGCTTGGCATTAATTATTACTTATTTTAAAGGTTATGATTTTGCAAATAAAATAATTAATTCTATTCAATATAAAGATAGCTCAGATGATTGGAAAAAATTAAAAACTAGAGCAATATTAAGCTTAGCTGAAAATAAATTAGCAATAAATAAACCAAGGAGAGCATTGGATCTTCTTGAAAATGTAGATAAATATCAAGCTGCATATAATGAGGAGGATTGGCGTGATTATCATGTCTATCTATTATCTTTGAAAGCAGAAGCTTATGATGAAATCGGTTTAATTGATAAAGCAAATCAGTGTTTAACACTTGCTCAATCAGAATTAGAGAAAGATAAAGTTAGTTTATTACTAGATAAGCACATATTAATAAGAGTAATAGAGTTTAAATTAGCATTGAAAAATGAGAATTACTCATTAATTGAAAATAAAAAAGAAGACTTATTAAAAATTGCAGACAGAACCAATCAAATAAGATTTACGAAATTAGTGTATTCAACTCTTTTTGATTACTATCTTAAAACGAATAATACAACTGAATTTTATCATTTAAATAAAAGATATAATGCTGTACGTGATGAAAGACAGAGCGCTAGTTATCATCTTTTAATCTCAAATAAATTAAAGCAAAGTGAAAATAGTCATTTGAATGAAGACCATCAACAATCGTTGTTATTTTTGAAAATTGCATTTGTGATACTGCTTGTTATCTCATCGTTATTATTAGTGATGATAGTTAAAATAAAATATTTGAATATTGAAACGTATACGGATCCACTAACTCGTTCATTAAACCGAAGAAAGTTTATGATTGATTATGAGGAGATTTTACAAAAGAATCATGCTTTTTTAATTGTAGATATTGATGACTTTAAGGCTATCAATGATCGATTTGGTCATGAGGTTGGAGATGAGGTTCTAGAAAAAGTCGCTAGTGAAATAGCATTCATACTTGGAAGGGATCATTATCATTATCGGATCGGTGGTGAAGAATTTGTTGTTCTTTTTACTTTGATAGAGCCTCAAGCTTGTATTGAATTATCGGAAGATATTCGTAGGCGTGTTGAGAGTCTGAAATGGAGCCATGATTTAAAAGTAACCATTAGTGGTGGGTTGAGTTTTTCAAGTAAAGATAAAAACACGTATAAATCAGCCGATGAATTACTTTATAACGCAAAGCGTATGACTAAAAATGTTATTTTGAATGATCAGTTTCTTTAAGTAACTCTGAATCTAATAAGTCGATTTAGCCGCTAATTTAAGTTAGCGGCTTTTTTATGTGTGTAATTGTTACTGAACTCACACTTTGGATCTGAGGGTACAAAAGTCCAGTAAATGCTTGAAATATCAACTTACCAATCTTGTTCTAAATTCATATCATCTTCCTATCGAATAAAACCATATAACTTATAAGGTAATATTTTGTTTTTAACCTTTTGAATTTTAATGGTTTTAATTTTTTTGCTTTGACTCTTTTATGAGTGTAGGAAATAAAAATGATCACATCATTAGTTAATACAGATTTAATTACACTGGATTTAAAATCAACCACAAAAGACGGTGTTTTTGCCGAACTAGCTGAAACTCTGTTTCAAAATGGCCGAATTAATAATAAAGAGAATTTTTTAACTGATATTTATGCTCGTGAAGCGCAATGCGTAACTAGCGACATGGGAATTGCTTATCCTCATGCAAAAAGCTCAGCTGTTACCTCTCCGGCAATCGCCGTTGGTGTATCGAAAGAGGCGATTGAATATCAAGCTGATGATGAACAACCAAGCGTATTTTTTATGATTGCATCACCTGAAAGCGGTGACCACCACATTTATGCACTACAAGCGTTATTTGAAAAGTTTGGTGATGACCTGATTGCAGATATGCAAAAAGCGACAACTAAGCAACAAATTTTAGACCTATTGACTAACTAACTTTTAGGATTACTTTTATGTCAACGATGACTGCAACGCATAATCAAAGTGATTGGAAACAAACACTATCAAAATTAAAAGGACACTTACTTTTTGGTACTTCTCACATGCTTCCATTCGTGGTTGCTGGTGGGGTTTTGTTAGCTTTAGCGGTAATGGCTACAGGTAAAGGTGCGGTTCCTGATACAGGTATCTTAGCGGATATTTCAACCATTGCGATTAAAGGGTTGGTTCTTTTTCCAATCATTCTTGGTGGTTTTATTGGTTACTCAATTGCAGATAAACCAGCATTAGCGCCTGCATTTATTGCATCAGGCATTATGGCTGATTTAGGTGGTGGTTTCCTTGGTTGTATCGTTGCCGGTTTCATTGCTGGTGGTGTGGTTCTTCAACTTAAGAAACTTCCTATTCCTGCTCATTTAAGTGCGTTAGGTGTGTACTTTATCTATCCTCTAGTTGGTACATTAGTATCTGCTGGTATCGTAATGTGGGGCTTAGGTGCTGCTATCTCTTCTTTCATGGTTGGCATGAATGAATTCCTAGCATCAATGGCGGGTTCTTCTAAAGCGGTTTTAGGTGCGATTCTTGGTGGTATGACGGCGTTCGATATGGGTGGTCCAATCAACAAAGTAGCAACACTATTTGCTCAAACACAAGTAAACACGCAACCATGGTTAATGGGCGGCGTTGGTATCGCGATTTGTACTCCACCACTAGGTATGGCGCTTGCAACATTCTTATTTAAGAAGAAATTCTCTAAAGAAGAGCAAGAAGCAGGTAAAGCAGCAGCTATCATGGGTTCAATTGGTATATCTGAAGGTGCAATCCCATTCGCAGCAAACGATCCAGTACGTGTTTTACCATCTATCGTAATTGGCGGTATGGTTGGTTGTGTGTTTGGTTTCTTAACTGACGTATTACTTCATGCTCCATGGGGTGGTTTAATTACAGCTCCTGTATCTAGTAACATTCCAATGTATGTTGTCGGTATTGCTCTAGGTTCATTAACAACAGCATTAATTGTAGGTTTCTGGAAACCAGTTGTTGAAGAAGAGGCGGAATTAGCAACAGCAGCTCCAGTTCAAGCCCCAACAGCTGCACCAGTAGCAGGTGAAGGTGAATACGATGTGTTAGCTGTGACTTGTTGTCCTTCAGGTGTCGCACACACATTCATGGCAGCAAAAGCACTAGAGAAAGCAGGTGCAGCAGCTGGCATCAAGATTAAAGTTGAAACTCAAGGTTCTAACGGTCTGGTGAATAAACTGACAGCAAAAGATGTTGCGAATGCTAAGTTCATCATCCTTGCTCATGATATTCCAGTAAAAGAATCTGACCGTTTCGCTAACATTCGCCAAGTTGAATGTTCAACGAAAGAAGCAATGAAGAATGCGTTAACTCTGATTCAGGGTTAATAGAAAAACAGAAGAGATTAACCATCTTCTCTGAATAAAATCTCCTAATTAAAAGCCTCTTATCCCCCAAGAGGCTTTTTTGTTATTTACAATAAAAAGCCCGTATTATAAGAATACAGGCTATATCTTTTAAGTTAAGTAGTTCAAATGCAGACCAACAATCTGTTTAGAACCGTATTTCTATGCTTTTAACGCTTTTCTGATTCGTAAACCGATAAAAAGAAAGCTCATTCCTTCAAATATTAGTGATACACCAACAAAAGTGCCTAATAGTGATAACGAGAACTCAGGGTTATCTAAAAGGAAGAAGAAATACCCACCAATAGCAACAGAAAGCAATCCACTCAATATAACCATGCCGCTACCAGGTAGATTTTTATTGGTAAATCCGAAAATCATACGTGTTAAGCCATTAAATATCATAACTACAATC
Organism: Aliivibrio fischeri; assembly: GCF_009727955.1. Classification (GTDB taxonomy): domain Bacteria; phylum Pseudomonadota; class Gammaproteobacteria; order Enterobacterales; family Vibrionaceae; genus Aliivibrio; species Aliivibrio fischeri_A. Next base: position 84,006 of record NZ_WOBR01000013.1, read on the forward strand.
ATGATAGTAGTTATGGTCATAAGGCCTTCTAGTGGCTTAAAGAGAATAAATAAAGCACCAACAATATAAAATAAAGCACTTAATACATACCATAACTTTTCTTTCCATGCGTGAATACGGAACGTATGGTATACCTGAACTAAACCTGTGATTAACAATACAATACCAATTAATGTCGAAATGGTTACACCAGCCATTACTGGTAGGCTCGTCGCTCCTAAACCTGCTAGCGTAACTATTAGGCCTACAGCAATAAAATATTTCCAACTTTTTGAAATTAAAGCCTGACTTGGTGTTTGATTTTTCATTTTAACCTCTGAGTTAAATAAATGAGACATCAGTAGTGTAGTTGATAAATGTGATATTGATCACGATACAAACTTAGTTTTCATATTTAGTCATAATGTATAAAATTTAGTCTGATTGAATAAGAATAGAACGTAAATGAAGTAGGGATGCAGACGATGTTTATTTTATGAACTAGACCTATACTAAAATAGTTCTTGTAGAAATAGATCAAGAGCTTAAACTCATTTTTTAGCAGACGTATGTAGTAAAGGTGATAATTTGTTAGAACATCATTTTCGTAATTATATTGCAGGTAAATTAAATGCGTTAGGTATCAATAGTGATCCTTATGGCATGGAACTGACGATCGTATTTGTTCTAGTTGTTATTGGGATTGCAGCGATAAGTCACCTTATTACTCATCATATTATTGTTCGTACCATTAAAAATGTACTTCATCGTACAAATGAGCCTTTATCTGAGAGTTTTTCTAAATATAAGGTATTAGAGAAACTCACACTTTTTGTACCCATGATGGTGTTGGATCTCTTTATTCCTCTTGCTCTTGGACATTATGAATTGCTTTCAGCTATCGCAGATAAACTGCTTAGTATTTCAATTTTAGTCATCTTTATAAGGATGGTATTTGCTTTATTAGATGCGCTTAATGATGTTGCTAATGCCAGAGGTATTACTCGACGAATGCCAATAAAGAGTTTTGTACAATTAACTAAACTGTTTACTTTTTTAGTGGGTTTGGTTGTGTCGATGTCAATTCTTGCTAATGAGTCTCCTGTAATATTCCTTAGTGGGTTAGGGGTAGCAACTGGTTTTGTCATGTTGGTGTTTAAAGATACGATTTTAGGATTTGTTGCTGGAATACAGCTTTCTGCTAACCGAATGATCACACTAAATGATTGGATAGAAATGGATGCGTATAAAGCAAATGGTACCGTTGAGGAGATTTCATTAACAACGGTTAAAGTTCGTAATTTTGATAATACAGTGAGTATGCTTCCTGCTTATGCCTTGGTGCAAAATGCGTTTATTAACTGGCAAGGCATGTCAGATTCAGGTGGCAGACGCATTAAACGAGCGGTAAATATTGATGTAAATTCAATTCGTTTTATGACCGATGATGAAATTGAATCATTAAAAGATATTCGGATCCTTAGAGAGTATCTGTTTGAGAAATCAAAAGAAATTAAAACCTTTAATGATGAGTTAGACGATATTCCACATTTGGGCAATACACGTCAGATGACCAATGTAGGTATTTTCCGTGCATATTTAGCCGCTTATTTGCGAACAAATAAAGATATTCATCCATATATGTTATTTATGGTTCGGCAGCTTGAACCAACTGCTGAAGGTCTTCCACTGCAGATTTATGCATTTACCAATAATACGGATTGGGTGTTTTATGAAGGTGTTCAAGCCGATATTTTTGATCACATATATTCAATTATGCCGTTATTTGGTTTACGTCCTTATCAAGCCTTAAGTGGGTATGATGCGTTAGCGCTTTCCTCTACAAACCTTCACAATTAATTATGAATAAATGCTAGTGACTAACTAGCATTTTATCTATTAAACCGTTTTTGGATAATGCTCGTATTCATCGTAGGCATATATTCAGCATAAATTGTTTTTAATTGGTTAATTTCCCATCGTTTACGAGCAAGAATTTTGTTCTTAAAACTAAAAAGAGGTTAAAAAAAGACTAATAAAACATTTGGAAACATTCATTATCGGTCTTTTTTATCTTTATATATCAATGTTATTTATTGTTTTTTATTTTTTATTGTGTTTTTTGTTAATGTTTGATTCTGATTGTGTTCAATGATCGTTTATCTTGTTTTTAAATTGTTACTTGAACGGTCTGGTTATGGATTAAACCATAATAGACATCATTAAATGGAAATTAGAATGAACAAAAAATTACTTGCCTTAGCTATTATCACTGCTTCTTCAAATGCAGTTGCTGTTGAATTGTATAATGAAGATGGAACAACATTTGATATTGGCGGACATGTATCTGTTGCTCTTGAAGGATCTGATGAAGGGGATACAGGTTTAACCGCTGTTTCTCCACGTATCAACTTTAATGCTACACACGATTTAGGCAATGGTTTTGTTGCCGACGCAAAAGGTGAATGGGCGCTAAATTATTTAGACGGTGGTGAAAACGCATTTACTACGCGTCTTGGCTACATTGGTGTTACTCATAATGATTTCGGTCGTATGGTTGCTGGTACACAGTGGGCTCCTTACTACAGTGTTGCTGGCGTAGCAGATATGCCGATTGCTTTTGCGAATGATTTTATTTATGAAGATCATGGCAATTTAGGTACAGGTCGTGCTGAAGAGATGTTGAGCTATGGCAAAATGTTTGAGATGGGTGATGCTGGCAAGTTAGGTTTAGCAGCAGGTTGGCAAGGTCGTAAATCTGATACAATTGACGGATCGGTTTCAGTAACGAATGATTATGGTAACCGTGGACAGGTTGCATTAAATTATCGTATTGCTGGTTTCTCTGCTAACTATGCATACAATACGGGTGATGTGAATTATGGACTTAGTAGCCAAGCGGTAACTTCTGAATCACACGTAATAAGTGGCACATATGGCACATACGGTTCAGGTTTGTATGTAGCAGGTGTTTATGCGATGAATGAAAACATGAACAGTGATGCATCACCAATAAAAACTCTAATTGAAGATAGTTCAGCATACGAAGCATTAATTGCTTATGCTCTAGATAACAGCTTAAACCTAAGCTTAAACTATGAATCAGTGGTGGATAATGACGCAAGTAAAACAGTTTATAGCACCTCTGCAATTCAAGCGGAATACAATTTCACTAAGAAGTTCGTTGGCTTTACCGGTTACCAAATTGATCTAGGTAACGATTACAATAATAAAGAAGACAATAAATGGATGTTAGGTGCACGTTATTACCTATAATCTTAGTTGATTAAATCCATTACTTTCCTAATTAATCCAGTGTATCTGCAAAGTACACTGGATTTTTCTTATGTTTAGAAAATAAATGCATAAATGATGGCGACTTACCGTAGGGTTAATATGAATGGTTTGCTACAATCAGCGCCAATTATTGTCTATGCATAGGTTCATCATGTCATTTGCGTCTCTAGGATTAACAGAACAAATCCTAACAACGGTTGCAGAATTAGGTTTTAAAGAAGCAACTCCCGTTCAGAAACAAGCTATTCCACTGGTATTACAAGGACATGATGTACTGGCTGGAGCACAAACAGGCACTGGTAAAACAGCTGCATTTGGTCTGCCATTGATCCAACGCTTGATTGAAAATCCGATTGAACGTCATGAAGAATCCAAAGTGGTGCGAAGCTTAATTCTTACGCCTACTCGTGAATTAGCACAACAAGTTTTTGATAGTTTAGTAAGTTACACTCAACATACTGAATTAAAAGTTGTAGTGGCATATGGCGGTACAAGTATTAATGTGCAAAAAGAAAACTTGCTTGGTGGGACCGATATATTAATCGCAACACCAGGACGTTTGTTAGACCATCTGCATATAAAAACCATCACATTAAATCAAGCTGAGTATTTAGTGTTAGATGAAGCTGACCGTATGTTAGATATGGGCTTTATTCCTGATATTAAAAAGATTTTGCGTAAAATGCCTGATGAACGTCAAACTTTGTTTTTCTCTGCGACTTTCAGTAAGAAAGTAAGAGAGATTGCCTATTACATGCTTAACAAACCTAAAGAAGTGCAAGTAACTCCTACTAATAGTACGGCTGATACGGTTGAGCAGATGGTTTATCCAGTAGATAAACATCGTAAGAGTGAACTATTGGCTTATTTAATTGGTTCCCGTAATTGGCAGCAAGTACTGGTCTTTACTAAAACTAAACAAGGCTCTGACGAGTTAGTAAAAGAGCTAAAAAAAGATGGGATAAAAGCCGCTTCTATTAATGGAGATAAAAGCCAGGGAGCGCGTTTGCGAGCTTTAGAAGAATTTAAAACAGGTAAAGTTCGTGCATTAATAGCAACAGATGTTGCTGCTCGTGGTTTAGATATAGAACAACTTGAATGCGTGATTAACTATGAGTTGCCATTTAAAGCAGAAGATTATGTACACCGTATAGGACGTACAGGCAGAGCAGGGCATACGGGTAAAGCTATCTCTTTAATGAGTATGGATGAAGAGTATTTATTAAAGGCGATTGAAACGTTATTGGATGCACGTTTACCACAAGAGTGGTTACAAGGATATGAACCCGATCCGAATGCGCCATTAAAAGAAGATCGTCCAAGACAGAGTCGCGGTCGTTCTTCTGATAAACGAAAAATGAAAGCAAAATTAAAAATTCATGCAAATCGTGGCAAAAATAAGCGATAAATATAAATAAAAAAGGCGCTATCGGCGCCTTTTTTGTTAGAATTAATGTTGTCTTTATGTTTTTCTTTGTTAATGGTATTGCGTTTATCTATTGTTCACTACGAAGTATTCTGTGATTTGATTCTAAAAAACGCCATTGCTTCTCATTTTTAATACAGATTCTATCTATTTGTAAATCAGTGTAAAAGAAGATTGATTATGAAAAGGTGGAGAGTATTATTCATCGAAAACTGAAGCCGCTTTTGGATTACTTTCCTTCAGTATTTGGAGTCTTTATGTCGCAAAGAGCACTTTCTGTACTTTGCTTGTTATTCTTATCTTATTCATCTTCGTTGTTTGCAGAATCCTTTACGTTACCTATTTGGAAAGATGAAGCAGAAGCTCGTGGTTATGATTTACCAGAAGCATTTGGATTAAATATTAGCTATATGAAACAAACTCAGGATATCTCTGTAGATAGCGTGGGTTTTGAAGGAACTATTCCTGCATTATTACCTTGGAATCCGCCTCACCAAATCAGTGACTTAGTGGAAATTGAACCTATTGGAAACGGCAAACAAATGAGTGAAGTTCTGACATTACGGGGTGATGTGTGGCTTTTTCCTTTTTTGAATTTGTATGGAATTGTCGGTCAATTAAAAGGGTATTCAGAAACCACGATTAATGTTAAACCGTTTGGTAAAGAAGCGGGTATAAAAATGCCATTTCGCCTAGATTTAAATGGCACACTTTATGGTGCTGGTTTTGTATTGGCTGGTGGATATAAAGATGTATTTGCATTGGCAGATGCCAGTTATACGGAAACTGAGCTTAATGTTATTGATGGCACTATCAGCTCCATTGTTATTTCTCCACGTATTGGTTATGACTTTAATCGTTTAGGTGCACCACTTCGTCTGTGGGTAGGTGCTATGTATCAAGATGTAGAACAATCATTATCAGGTAATTTAACTGATATTGGTTTAACGGGTAGTTTGGGTAGTCTTGTTGGAAAAGTCGATAATGGTCGTTTTAATGTTGAACAGCATCTAGTGACACCATGGAACCCTCTAATTGGTATGCAATATAAACTACATGATCGATTGTACTTGCTCGGTGAAGCTGGACTTGGTGATCGTAAAAGCATTTTCTTTACCGTTGATATGCGATTTTAAACAATGACACTTTTAAAAAAATCGACGGCAGTATTATTGAGCTGTTACGCATTGTCGATCTCGGCAAAAGAAGAACCACAAAGTTGGGTTGACACTTTTCTTGAAGAGTTAGGTTCATCTGAAGACATCGATGTTAGCCAAGGTGTTGATTGGGCAGTGCTACCCGGTCCTTTTGCTAACCCTGAGCAAGGTTTTGGTCTTGGTATTGCCGCTGTTGGCTTATATTCGCCATTAGAAGATAAAGACAGCGCTCCATTATCTACGGTTAGTATTACGGGTTATGGTTCGAGCTCTGGTTCCTATGGAATAGGGGTTAATAATCGCACTTATTTTGAGAATGATGAAATTCGTCTTTTAGTTCAAGCTAAAGCAAGCCATACCCCTGAATACTATTGGGGTATAGGTAAAGAGCAAGCTGAGAATGAAGGAAACAAAACCTTAGTTGAAGCTGAGATCTTTGGGTTTACTCCTAAAATAGCGTACCAGTTTTACCCTAATACCTATTTGTTAGCGGGTTTTGATCTAGAAAGCCATCGTAAACAGACTTCAGACTCGTTACTTTTAAATTCAAAAGATTTAGAAAATACCTTATTGACAGCTGCAACAATCAGTCTTGAATACGACAGTCGAGATTTTGAACTTAATGCTCATAAAGGCATGTTACTTAGTATTAATTGGAATGAGTACAGCAAGTCTTTAGGTTCCGATTATGAATTTAATAAAGCGACCTTTAACTATCGTCAATATTACAAAGTAACCAGTGATACGGTACTTGCATGGGAAGCGTACAGTGAGACTGTGCAAGGAGATGTTCCTTGGTTTGCTTTGTCTTCATTAGGCAGTGATAAACGTATGCGTGGTTATTATAACGGGCAATATCGTGACAATACGCAGGCGTCAGCTCAAATAGAAGTGCGTCATCAATTTAATCACCGTCATGGAATGGTTGCTTGGGCTGGTGGTGGTAATGTTGCAGATTCTTATCAAGGATTATTTGATAGTAAGTGGCTACCTACGTATGGAGTAGGTTACCGGTTTGCTTTCAAACCAAGAGTCAATGTAAGACTTGATTACGGTATAGGTAAAGATAGCCAAGCCGTATATTTTCAAATTAACGAAGCATTTTAAGGGCGGGAATATGAATAACAAATCTTTATTCATGATAGCGACCAGTCTTCTTTTCGGAAGCTCATTTTCAGTATATGCAGACGCCCCTGTTGGTGTGAGGCCATGTTGTGCATTTGGTACTAATTTACAAACAGAAGTTGGGGGAATTCCCGTACCATTTGTCTCTGTAGAGAATGTACTAAATGTTGATGATCTTGGTGATCATATTTATAACGATGGCAGCCAAAGTGTAGCAAGTAGCCTGATGGGCTTTGGTGATGAGAGCAATGGTATCTTTTATTCAGAGAAAGGTGGTTTTTTAGATTCAGCACACGTTCGTGATACCGCTGATTTTACTTATTATTTGTATACTGAATTTAAATCTCATTTAGGAACAGACTATTCGATTACTTTATCACCTGAATTAAAAGATCGTGTTATTCAATTAACCGAGTCAAAAAACAGTTTTACGAGTGAAGAAAAAGAAAAAATCAGTGTTGAATTAGCTGCTTTAACAGCATATCGCCTTGCTCAATGGCATGAAATAGCTCAGTGGTTTGGTATGGAATCGGTTGGTGGTTTCAAAGAATTGGCTTCAGCATTTTCTCCTGAAGATTTATATTCAAATATGCTAGGAGCGAAAATAGCGAGCTCTGTTATCGCAAAAGATCCAAGTTTATCGAAAGATGATTTCTCAAAGGCAATGACAAAAGCCATTGAAGCTAAATTTATTGAGCTTGGCGTTGTATCTAAAGAAGAATCAAAAGCTCAAATCGAAAGTATGGATGGGGTATGGTGGGATAGCGATAAGCGCTTGCCAAACAAATGGGTTGTTATTCATCGTGAATATCATTTAGGGACAGATCTTCGACCAAATGGTTTTAAAAGTGGGGTAGAAGAGAGTCTATCAACAGAGTATGAAGACTTAGCAACGTTTAAGCTGCTGCATAATAAAAATGATAATGCGTTTAATGCCTTACCTGAGGCTCTGAGAAATAAAGCTTATTGGACACCAAGTGATTTTCAAACGATAGCTGATTTTGCTAAAGCACAAGACGAAAAAGAACAAGCTAAAAATAAATAATATCACTTATTGATAATAAAAAGCCCTGATTCGATTTTTCGTATCAGGGCTTTTTTAATTATAACATTAAATAATTTATGCTTTTGCTTTATCCATATTTGGTGTCGAACCAAACTTTTCAGTGCTAAAGCCTTTAATTAGACTGACACACATCATAAGTAGAATAAACGTAAATGGTAGTGCAGTAGATACCGTACCTGCCTGCAGCGCTTGCATTGCTTCTGTACCACCAACCCACAGTAGTACCGCCGCAATCGATCCTTGAACCGTTGCCCAGAAAATACGCTGAGGAACTGGAGCATCAACTTTACCACCAGCAGTAATACTGTCGATAACTAATGAGCCAGAATCCGATGAGGTTACAAAGAACACCATAATCAGTACGATAGAAATAACCGAAAGGGCAGTGCTCATAGGAATCGCATCATACATATTAAACAGTGCCATAGTGATATCTTGTAGACCATTCTCACCTAATTCACCGACTTTATTTACGACTTGTTCAATTGCAATCCCACCAAATGCAGACATCCATAATGCCGTAGCCAACGTTGGAATGATCATTACAGATATCAAGAATTGACGAACGGTACGACCTTTAGATACACGAGCAATGAACATACCTACGAATGGGGACCATGAAATCCACCAAGCCCAATAGAATACTGTCCAACCGTGCATCCAACCTTCATCTTCACGACCATGAGGATTACTTAGTGGAATGATGTTTTCAATATACCCTGTCACAGTTAACGGTAATGCACTCATTACATCAGAGAAACCAATGAAAATAATGAAGAATAATAAAGCAACAGCCACAAGCATGTTGACGTTACTTAATAGTTTTACACCGCCATCAATCCCTCGTATTACCGAGATCATAGCAAGCATGGTAACAAAAATGATCACGCCAATTTGCATATTAACGCCACCATCGGTACCAAATACGTGATTGATTCCACCAGCTGCTTGTTGAGCTCCAAGACCAAGAGAAGTAGCAAGGCCAAATAGCGTTGCAAGTACCGTCATTATATCAATGATATGACCAAACCAACCCCATGTTCTATCACCTAAAATAGGATAGAAAACAGAGCGCATTGATAACGGTAATCCTTTGTTAAAGGTAAAGAATGCTAAAGATAGCGCGACTAAACCATATATTGCCCAAGGGTGAATACCCCAGTGGTACATCGTTCCGCCTAATGCCAGTTTTTTAGCTTCTTCGGTAAATGGTTCAACATCTAAAGGCGTACCATACCAATCAGTGAAGTAAGCAAGAGGCTCTGCAACACCATAAAACATTAAACCAATACCCATGCCAGCAGCAAACAGCATTGCCATCCATGAGATTGTAGAGTGTTCAGGTTTTGCCTTGTCGCCACCAATACGAATTTTTCCAAAAGGAGAAATGATCAGCGCTAAACAGAATATCAGGAAGATATTACTAGACCACATAAATAGGCCATCAAAATTGTTGATGATTTGCCACTTAACACCGTCGAGAAGAGATTTTGCTTCAGTTGGGTCCATAACTAGAAGCACAGTAAGAAAAAGAATAATGGAACCAGCACTAATACCAAAAACCTGGTTATGAATATCAAAACCCCATTTTTGGATATTGTCCTGTCCAACCTCGTAGTCAGTACTGTCTATACTGTACTTATCCGTAGTACTCATGCGTCCTCACATTAAAATATAATGGCTCCCATTGGAGACCATCAAACGACTGCAACATCAATGTAACAGCTTTTTTCATGAGGATAATATCAGAGTTAAGAATCCAATAACATATATAATTTTTTTATTGATATAAATAAAAACGCCTTAAAACAGTGCTTTAAGGCGTTTTGATACAGATTAAAGGTGATTAGTGGTCAAGGTATAGATAGTTTTGCCAAGACTTCATACGAATTAATACTTTACGCATAATTGATACATGCTCGAAGCTATCAGAGTAAACGGAAATCTCAGCGTTTGAACCAGCTGGAAGGTGAAATTCCGATACATCATCAGTCAGTTTCAGTTTTACTAATGCTCGACCATTTGTACGGATTGCATTTGTTCCTAAAAGGGCGCCAGATGCTTGGATTTGACCTTCACCAATTGCAGGAATAACTTCGACGACTTCTCCTTTAAACACACGTCCAGGAATCGCTCTGAAAAGAAACTCAGCTTCAAAGCCTGCCTGTAATCGTTGTAATGAGTTTTGTCTGAAAGCACCAACAAAGTATTGATCTTCTGTGTGTACAAACGTCATTACAGGACGAAGTGGAATAGGGACGGCCATCATTCCTGGGCGAAGTGCCATTTGAGTTACATATCCATCAGTTGGTGCTTTAACAACAGTTTCGTCAAGGTTAAATTGCGCTTGTTCTAACTCTGCACGCATACGAGCTACTGTGGTATTTTCACCATTTATTTCAGATTCTAGTGCCAGTTTTGCTTGTTGCTCTTGCGCTTGAACCGATTCTAATGTTGCTTCAGATGCTTTGTAGGTTTGTTTACGAGTATCAAGCTGTTGTGCGGTGAAAGCGCCTTTTTTATAACCTTTTTCATAACGTTTAAATTCACGGTAGGCTTTATCTTTATCCGCTGTTGCTTTTATTGTGTTTGATTGTGCTGATTTATAAACCGACTCTAATTGAAGAGCGGCTTGCTCGGCTTCACTTAAAGCTGCTTGTTTACGAACAACTTCAGCTTGAAAAGGAATTGGGTCAATTTTAAATAAAACATCGCCCGCAACAACAGGTTGGTTAGGCGTAACATTAACCTCTATAACTTTCCCCTTAACACTTGGGACAATTGGCGTGGTTACATAAAATTGTCCACCAAATTGAGTAAATGGGTGGTTGTAGTTCATCAATAGAACTAAAGTGCCAACTAATACAACGCCACCTAAACCTGCGGTAGGAACTGTCCATTTGTTTAGTGGAATATTAAAGATTTTAAATACCGCGATACATAAAGCGGTGTACGTCAAAATAAGCAATAAATCCATTACGCTTGCTCCTCTTGAGATGGCTTTTGAGGCGCTTGTTTAACTTGATTAACTTCTATTTGAGAGAGTTTTTCAGTTAATAGCTCTACTTGGTCATTAAGATGATTAACACGAGTTTGTAGCTCTAATTGATTGTTTTCGATTTTATGGAAGCCCCAACCACGATCTTCACGCCATAGCGTTGCCCAGATCCAAAGAAATGGCCATAAAACATGGAGTGTAAATAGACTTACCCAACCTGCGACATGAATAGCATCAGAATGTGGGTGATTACGTTTGTGAGCTATTTCATAAGGAATATCATGAATGACAATGATGCCATAGAAAATGACAAGGGCAACGAAGACCAATAAACCAAGTGCAAAATAATCTAAAAACATAAACGTATCCTTGTTTATCTTTATTGTTAACAAAAACTATATTTTTTAATAACTTGAGTTTGGCATTTGTAAGAACAATACGCAAGGTTAATAAGTTTTTAGAATAAAAAAAACCGACTGCAGTCAAATGAGTCGGTTTTTTGAGTGTTTTTAAGCAAAGGTTAAGTTATTCACTTACACAGTTACGTCCACCTTCTTTAGCTCTGTATAAAGCTTCATCGGCTGCTTTAATCACGAGCTGCGGCTTTCTTAAATCTTCGCTATCGGCAACACCAATACTGATGGTTACGTTTACGACTTTTGTTTTATTTGCTTTACCACGCTTAGCTTGTCCTTCTTTATTATCTTTAGGACGAGTAGAAGTATCACGAATAATTAGATCATAATCAGCGATGTCTTCTCGTAACTCTTCAAGGTACTCTAAGCTTTGTTTTGCCGTTTTTCCTTTAAATAAAACCGTAAATTCTTCACCACCGTAACGATACACTTTTGCGTTACCACCGGTTTGCGCCATGATACTCGCTACTAGTTTAAGTACATCATCACCAGTATCGTGCCCATAGGTATCATTGAATTTCTTGAAATGGTCAACGTCAAGCATTGCAATGGTATAGGTGCGACCAAGGTGTTTCATTTCAGATTCTAAAGCTCGTCGGCCCGGAATTCCCGTCAACTGATCAATAAACGCTAACTCATGACTTGCTGTAATGATATAGAGTAAAAGCAGCAACCCTGCAATTGAAAACATGGTGCTTGAAATATAATCAACACTAAATAATGAAAAAGTAAGTGATGAATACAGTAGACACGTATAAGACGCCAAATCCGTATTATTGCTTCGAGTTAAAACGAAAATAGCGGATAAACCACACATTACGATACTATAAAGAACAACGATAACAGGTAAAGGTGAAATTTCTGGAATATTGAGCAAATAGGTTTGCCATATTTCAGTCATGTCATTATCTGCAAAGTGTACTGTGATTATCCAACACCAGAAAAACATGAAGAGTAATATACATAAATAGCCAGCGCCAAACTTAGAGAAAATGCGACGCTCAGGGAAAATAAATGTAGCCATCATGCAGATAGGTAATAAGAAGGCGGTTAATGTAAATTCAATTCGTGTCGTACCGTATGATAATGGTACTTGCAACCTTTCTTGAATTATCCAATAAGCGATAGCCATACTTATCGCTATCATACCAATACGCCCTTGATTAAAAGGCTGACTGAGTAATAAAACAATAGATAATACAATATAGGGCAGTATATAGGAGAACCCTTTATTCTCAGATGAGAGTTGGATTATACCATCCATTCCAGTAATCACAGATACAACTATGATAATAGGCAGCAATAATTTGAATAAAGGATGGCTGAGAAGGTTAAAAGACATTATTTTTTTAACTAATCCTATAAAACTAAAAAAAGAAAGAGTGTGTCACTGAACTGATAAGACAATTTGTTATTCTATCAATAACGTGACTCTATTCATATGCTTACGATACACTTAATGCATTAAACAACAACAAGGTGCCTCTATGGAATCAAACATTCATAATTATATGGAAGTACTCGTCAATAAACGATTTTTTGCATTGGAATTCCACCAGATTTATACGCTTGATCAAATCACAGATATGAAGTGTATTGCTTTAAATCAGCTTCCTACACTTTATATTCGTTATAGCTTGGATATGTTAGCGGCAACATCACAGAAAAAATTAATGCAATATAACGAAATGGTTGCAGCTGCGGTTGAAAATGCAGAAAAAATGATCGCGAATGATAGAAGAGAAAGAAAAGATGATTTTGAAGATATCGTTGTTTATCGACCAAAAGATCGTTTTCAACTGGAAGATGAAGAGGAGTCATTTTCAGGAAAATTGAATTTAGATTAGTATTTAGCTATAAAAAGAAAACCCATACCGAGAAGTATGGGTTTTGTTTTGTACGAAAATAAAGATTACTTATGCGTTCGCATTTGTTGCTTTATCTTCACTTTCAACAACAGGTGCTTCCACTGGTTCAGGCGCAGGAAAAGCCTGGAGTGGTTTAGCAACCATATTACGAGTGTCTTCTTTTACTTCAGCTAATACGACAGGAAGTTGATCGCCAAGTTTAAACGTTTCATGTTTATCAATAGAGATAATACCTTGGTCAGCATTACATTCGATACGTTCTTTATTATCAACGATTAATGAACCAGGAATAAATGCTGCTGCGCCGTTTTCAATTAAACGTACACGCATACCTGCACGGTTGATATCAAAGATTTCCGCTGTGAACTTAGTTTCTTTTTCAACTTCTGATACTAATGTTCGACAGTATAACCAATCACTTACATTTCGTTCTGCCATACGATGGAAGCGGCGGCTAAGTGCTAGCTCTTCTCCAACGATATCATCAGGGCGTTGAACTGGCTCTTTTCCTAAAATGTGGGCTTTAAGCATACGATGGTTGATCATATCGCTGTATTTACGGATTGGAGAAGTCCATGTTGCGTAAATGTCTAGGCCCATTGCGTAATGAGGAAGTGGTTCGTTACCTGTTTCGCTGTAGGTTTGGAATTTACGAATACGCGCATCTAAATAAGACGTTGGTTGCTTTCCTAATAGACGACGTAATTCACTGAAGCCTTCAAGAGTCGCAATTTGTTCTTCTGTAAATTCTACGCCTTCCAATTGATTAACAATTTCAATAACGTCTTTTAATTTGTCAGATTTAATGCCGGCATGAGAGTTAAATACGCCCATATTAAATGCGGCACGTAATGTTTTACCCGCACAAATGTTTGCCGTTACCATTGCTTCTTCAACAAGTTTGTTCGCGGTACGGCGCATATCTGCGTGGATAGCAATAACATCGTTGTCTTCGCTTAATTCAAATCGATAATCAGGACGATCTGGGAAAATAACCGCGTGAGTTTCTCTCCAAGTCGTACGTACTTGAGCAAATTCATACAGCTCAGTAACGACTTGTGCGATAGTGTCATTTGGTTGCCATTTATCACAAGAGCCTGTTTCTAAGAAATCTGAAACATGATCATAAGCTAAACGAGCGTGTGATTTGATCGTTGCCGCAAAGAAGTTGATGCTTTCTTCTTGGATATTGCCTTCAGCGTCAACCATTACCGTGCAGCAAAGCGCTGGGCGTTCTTGGCCTTCAATTAAAGAACATAACTCATCACTTAAGTCACGAGGTAACATAGGAATATTACGACCCGGTAGGTAGATCGTATAACCACGTTCACGCGCCACTTTATCCATACTGTCATCTGGTGTGATGTAAGCTGTAGGATCTGCAATAGCGATGGTTAGTTCAAATGAACCATTTTCAAGCTTTTTGATATATAACGCATCATCCATATCTTTGGTTGATTCGCCATCAATAGTCACGAATGGTGTTGCTGTCATATCAACACGAACTAGATCGGCATCGTCTTTGATTTCCCAATGCTCAATACCTTCAGGCTCAGAGTTAGGTAAATCGTTTTGAGCTAGAGTTACCCACCAAGGTGCAATCTTGTCATTGCTGTCAGTGATTTTATGGGTAATATCACATTGAAAGCCTTGATCCCCTTTTAATGGGTGTTGAGTTAATTCTGCAACCACCCAGTCACCTTCTTTTAGTGTCTCTGGATTTACGCCTTTGCGAGTTTTTGCCTTAATAGCATTTTTTAAACTAGGGTGATCAGGCATCACTTGTAGACGTTTTTTAAACATCTGAATACGACCAATGAATCGTGTAATTGATTGTTCGATTAATTGATCAGGTTCTGCCTGCTCTTTTTCATTCTCTGTACGAATAAGAGCCACTACTTTGTCACCATGCATAACTTTTTTCATTTGTGCTGGTGGGATAAAGATGCTTTTTTTCTTATCATCTGATTCTAAGAAGCCAAAGCCACGTTCAGTTGCTTTAATTGTGCCTTCTTTTTTTGGGAGTTTTTCTTGTATTTGCTGCTTCAATTGCGCAAGTAGTGGGTTATCTTGAAACATGAGCCTTCATTATAATAGAGAAATAACGAAGTAATTTTACTATTGCACCTAATTGATTACTAGAAAACTTGGACGAAATGTACAAAAAAGAACATTTAAAGTACAAAAAACTACCAAATCTAAGAAAATGAAGCTAAATTTGTGAACTCGCTCAATTTTTTCTGGTAATTCTTGCCGTATTAGGGCATTATGCGCGCCCTGAGTTAATCCACTTTCTATAATTGAGTGGAATTAACCTGTCCTGTCCCGAGAGCTTGTGTGTGTGTATGGAACTTGCTGAGCAAATGGGACCTTTTTTATATGATTAATTATTGGGATCCCAATGTCAGAATCTATTACTGAATTTCGCCAACTGGCTTTAGACGAATCAATCTTATCTGCACTTGATGATATGGGCTTTGTAGCTCCAACTCCTATTCAAGCAGCTTCGATTCCTCTACTTCTAGAAGGCCGTGATGCTCTTGGTAAAGCGCAAACAGGTACTGGTAAAACAGCTGCATTCTCTTTACCACTATTAAACAAAATCAATCTTAAGCAACATAACCCACAAGCAATCATCATGGCTCCAACGCGTGAACTTGCTATTCAGGTTGCTGCTGAAGTTAAAAACCTTGGTCGTAACATCAAGGGTCTTAAAGTTTTAGAGATCTACGGTGGTGCATCTATCGTTGATCAAATGCGTGCTCTAAGCCGCGGTGCTCATATCATCGTTGGTACTCCTGGCCGTGTTAAAGATTTATTAAACCGTGACCGTCTAAACCTAGGCGAAGTTCATACGTTCATCCTAGATGAAGCGGATGAAATGCTTAAAATGGGCTTTGTTGACGATGTAACTTGGATTCTTGAAAAAGCACCAGATACAGCTCAACGTATTCTATTCTCTGCAACTATGCCTCCAATGGTTAAAACAATTGTTGACCGTTACCTACGTGATCCTGCTCGCGTTGACGTTGCTGGTACTAACCACACTGTTGATAAAGTAGAGCAAAACTTCTGGGTTGTTAAAGGCGTAGAAAAAGACGAAGCAATGTCTCGTCTACTTGAAACTGAAGAAACTGATGCATCAATCGTATTCGTTCGTACTCGTCAAGATACTGAGCGTCTAGCTGATTGGTTATCTGCTCGTGGCTTTAAAGCGGCGGCACTGCACGGTGATATCCCTCAGTCTCAACGTGAACGTACTGTTGATAACATTAAAAACGGCGTTATTGATATTTTAGTTGCTACTGACGTAGTTGCTCGTGGTCTTGATGTTCCACGTATAACTCACGTATTCAACTACGATATC
This sequence comes from Aliivibrio fischeri, assembly GCF_009727955.1. Taxonomy (GTDB): domain Bacteria; phylum Pseudomonadota; class Gammaproteobacteria; order Enterobacterales; family Vibrionaceae; genus Aliivibrio; species Aliivibrio fischeri_A. The sequence goes on from NZ_WOBR01000013.1 coordinate 100,705, forward strand.
CCATTTGATGTTGAGTCTTACATCCACCGTATCGGTCGTACAGGTCGTGCTGGACGTAAAGGTAAAGCGATCCTTCTTGTTCGCACAAACCAAATGCGTATGCTTCGTACAATTGAGCGTGTAACTAAGTCAACTATGGAAGAAATTCAACTTCCACATCGTGACCAAGTTGCTGAATCTCGTCTAGCTGCATTAGCTGCTGAGCTTCAAGCTGATAAAGAATTCGTTGCTCTTGATGCGTTTACTGATTTAATCAATAAACTTCAAGAAACACTAGAAATTGATGCAACTACTATTGCTGCTATGCTTCTTAAGCGTCAACAAGGTAAGCGTCCTTTATTCTACAAAGGTCCAGACCCAATGATCGCAGCTATGGAACGCGCTAAGAACCGTCGTTCTGATCGTGGCGAACGTGGAGAGCGTGGTGAACGCGGCGGTCGTGGTGATCGTCCTGAGCGTGGTGAACGTCGTCAATACAATAACGATGACTTCGATACGTACCAATTAGAAGTTGGTCGTGAGCAAGGCGTACAAGTTAAAGACATCGTAGGTGCTTTAGCTAATGAACTTGGTTTCACTAAAGGTTCTATTGGTGCAATCAAACTTGCTCCTGGTCACACATATGTACAACTTCCTAAGAAAATGTCTGCAGATGTTGCTGGCAAACTTAAGAAACTACGTATTCGTCAAAACGAAACAAAAGCGGTTGTTGTTGAAGGTGTTGACCTAACAATCGAACGTCGTCCACGTACTGGTGGTGGCCGTGATGAAAACCGTGGCGGTAACAGCCGTGGTGGTTACCGTGGTAATCGTGAAGGCGGAAACCGTGAAGGTGGCCGTGGTGGCGAGCGTCGTTTTGATCGCAACAAAGGTGGTGATCACCGTGGTAGTCACCGTGGCGAGCGTGCACCAGGCGGTCGTGGCCGTGGTCGCAGCGAGCGTAGCGAAGGTTAATTAATCCTTAGCAAAGAATTAAAATAAAAACCGAGCTCATGTAGCTCGGTTTTTTTATGTCTGCATAAAAAGTAATAAAGGTAATAGAAGTGTGCCGTTACTGTCTTAACTACGTGATTAGAGTAGGCAAATAGGCGATAATGATTTAATTATTTATAATTGAAATAGTTGTTTCTGTTTTTCATAAATAGTGATATTTTCTGAAAAATCAGCAGTGTTTACGATATTGACTGCTGTGAATACTCTTTTTATTCATAAATGGAAAATAACATGGATAATGAAATCCGATTACGTGCTCTTGAGCAAACCGATCTTCGTTTTATTCACCAACTGAACAACAATAGATCAATCATGTCATACTGGTTTGAAGAACCATATGAATCGTATTACGAACTAGAAGATTTATTTCGTAAACATATTCATGATAGTAATGAGCGTCGTTTTATTGCTGAAAATGCACAACAGCAATCAATTGGTTTAGTAGAATTAGTTGAAATTAACTCCATTCACCGTAATGCTGAATTTCAAATTATCATCGCACCAGATTTTCAAGGTTGTGGTTATGCGCGTGGATTAATCAATAAAGCATTAAATTACGCATTTACTATTTTGAATTTGCATAAAGTTTATTTGCACGTTGCGGTAAATAATGAAAAAGCGATTCATTTATACGAAAAATGTGGATTTGTTGAAGAAGGGCATTTGATTAAAGAGATTTTCGTGAATGGAGAATACAGTGACATTAAACGTATGTATATTCTTCAAGATACGTATTTAAAGAATCGTAACAATTAATAGAAAATAGAAAATAGAAAATAGAAAATAGAAAATAGAAAAAAGGGCTTCTAATATAAGAAGCCCTACTTATTTGCCAACCGTACGTTGTTATTTTATTAAGCTACGATAGCATCAACTTCTTCAGTTTTTACCGCTTCCATACGCTCACCGTAGATAGAGCGTAGTTGACTAACAACATCTTCACGAGTAACAACACCAACTAATTGATTGTTCTCAATTACAGGTAAGATACGTGGTTTAGAAACACGCATGTCACGAGCGCGGTCATTAATTGATAGTGTGCTGTAGCTAGTCGCAATGCCCATATCTGTTGTTGGGTATAGCTTCGGCTTGTCAATCGCATAGAACTCAGCCAGTTGTAACAATGTATCTTTAGGAGAGATGCTTGTGATATCTGTTTTCATTAAATCAGCTACGGTGCGGCCTTTCTCTGGTAAATAGTCTTCACACCACAATTCAACTAACACATCGTGCTCAGAGAAGAAACCAACTACTTCGCTATGATTGTTTACAACGATTGCACCTGAAAGATGGCGGTCTAATAGGTTATCCAGTGCAACTTCTACAGGCATTTCTGGTTGAAGAACGTAAGTGTTAACATCCATAAATTGATTTACTGTTTTGTTCGCGTTCATTTTGATCATTTCCTTAGAGTCTGAATCTGTAAATAGTGGTGTAATTTGTGATGTTTCTACTGCTTTTAATTGAGGGCGAGTGAAGATTGACCAATAAGCCAAACCAACAAGACCAGCACCACCAACGATATTTCCTAACGTTACAGGGATTAAGTTCGCTGTAATAAAATTAACGATATTTAAGTCTGCGTATTGTTCAGGTGTTGCACCTACCGCAAGCCAAAACTCAGGTGGAGCAAGCTGTTGAATCGCAATACCTAAAGGAACCATGAACATGTTTGCAACACAGTGCTCAAAACCACTACTAACAAACATTGCAACAGGTAAAATAACCATTACTGCTTTAGTGAGCATGTTGGTTGAACAGAAAGTTAACCACACAGCTAAACACACTAATAAATTACATAAAATACCCAGAGCAAATGCTTCTAATGGTTGGTGATGCAATTTATGTTGAGCGATATTTAGTGCGTTCAAGCCCCATTGACCACCGTCGTTTTGGTACATACCAGCTGAAACCACAAGAGCGAGTAATAAACCAGCACCAATAAAGTTACCGATATACACTTTTCCCCAGATGCCTAACATTTTGCCAAAACTGATTTGTCTATTTGCTACAGCGATTGCCGATAAAACCGAGCTTGTAAATAATTCACCGCCACCGATAACAACTAGGATCAAACCTAAACTAAAAGCTAAGCCACCAGCAAAACGACTGATACCCCAACCAGTTTCTGTATTGCCTGTCGTTACCGTTGTATAGAAAATGAATGCTATCCCGATAAAGACACCAGCCATAATGGCTAAGCCAATTACCATGCTTGTTGGCTTCTTCGATTTAGCCAGTGCGTAATAAGCCGCTTGTTCCATCATTTCGCTGGGATTAAATTGTCCAGTTGTATTTGGACTGAGATTAGAACTCATTTGTCCTCCTTAAGTATTGGTTATAAAAATGCTTAAGGAATATGAGCTAGCTCGTCTTGCTTAAGCCCAGTTAGATTATGAGTAAAATTGCTTGGGGTAAAATTGATTGTTTTTAGGTTCTATATCAGTTTTCCTTATGAAACTAAAATGGTATGATTTACACAAAATAAGTTCTTATAAAAGAGATGGTTATGCGTTATTCATTAAAACAGTTGGCAGTTTTTGATGCAGTAGCGACAACAGGAAGTGTCAGTCAAGCGGCTGAATTATTGTCGTTGACTCAATCAGCAACCAGTATGTCGTTGTCGCAGTTAGAAAAAATGTTGGGGCGTTCATTATTTGAGCGTCACGGAAAACGAATGGCGCTCACTCATTGGGGTGTATGGCTTCGGCCGAAAGCTAAAAAGCTGATCCACGATGCTCAACAAATCGAATTAGGCTTTTATGATCAGCATTTGATCAGTGGTGAAATATCGTTAGGTGCAAGCCAAACAGCGGCAGAACACTTAGTTCCAAATCTTATCAGTAATATTGATAATGATTTCCCAGAAATTCGAATATCTTTAGGTGTAAAAAATACCACGGGTATTATCGAAGGGGTGTTAGATTACAAATATGAACTAGGGATTATCGAAGGGCGTTGTGATGATAGCCGAATCCACCAAGAAGTTTTTTGTACTGACCATTTGATTATTGTTGCCGCTGCTCACCATCCCTTTGCTAAGCATGAAAAAGTCAGCTTAGCCCAATTAGAGCAAGCAAAATGGGTATTGCGTGAACATGGTGCAGGAACTCGAACTATTTTTGATAGCGCCATTCATGGAAAAATCCCTGATTTAGATGTATGGCGTGAGTACGAATACGTTCCAGTATTACGAACATTAGTAGCAAATGGACAATATTTAAGCTGTTTACCTTATTTAGATGTAGTGAAATACATTGAACGCGGTGAATTAGTCGCATTAAATGTACCTGAACTTAATATGGAAAGAACACTCTCATTTATTTGGCGCTCATCAATGGATCAAAACCCGATTAGCGATTGCATAAGAAGAGAGGGTATAAGAATGATTAAGAATCATAACGTTATACGATAAGTGATAAGAAAAATTAACTTCTTAGTTTGTTTGATATTTGTTATTCTCATTAAATAACCGTTATTTATTATATTTATTCTTAGGGATAGAAAAATATGCCAGCCTTATCAGTTTTATTGATGGATAGTTTCAACTACTTCAAAAAGCATTTTATTGCCTTTTGTATGCTTGTCCTTCCATTCGCGCTTATCACTAATGGGATAGCGTTAAGCTTTAATGAGAACGATGGTCCGGGTAAGTTTTTAGTATATATGCTATTTATTTTGACTATCTATCCTTTTTATAAAGGAGCTATTCTCTATTACATCGCTTATTCATTTGATGGTAGAAGAGTTCCATTTAGTCAGTTGTATCAAATACCAGCCAAAACATGGTTTTCGTTTGTATTGATGAACATGATTTTGGGATTAGCGATATTAATGGGGTTCATGGCGCTTATTTTGCCTGGTTTGTATTTGATGGCACGTTTCTCATTTACAGAGATCTATTGTGTTCTTTATAAAGAAAATACAAATGATGCGATTAAATTGGGTTGGCATGATACAAAAGACAATTACTGGGTTTTATTTAAAGGCCTAGTGATTATTTTTGGTTTTACTACAGGCTTGATGTGGGCATTAGAATATGGACTTGGTTTGATTGGTTTACAGTCGCCAGTATTGTCTTTCATTTTTTCCATTTCTGAAGTGGTTTTATCAATGATGAATACGATTTTCATTTTTAGAGTGTTTACAGTAAATACGGCTAAACTTGAAGAAATCCAAGCTATTGAATAATTAATATTTTTATCATTATTTATTATAAAAACGGTCAACTTTATAAGGTTGACCGTTTTTTTATGTAAAATTATTAATGAGACAGCTGTTGCAAAAATGTTGCATTGTATTGGTTTGTACGAATTTTAGATGACATGATGTTTCGAAATGTAAATTTAAATATCGGATTTAGGATGTTTCTATGAAGTTTCGACACAAAATTATTTTAGCTTTTTCTATTGTTATGACAGTGACTTTGGCTCTATTAAGTACTGTTCAATACCTTAATATGAAAAAAGAAGTAGAGCATGAAGTTCAATCAAGCATCCGTGAGATTGTTGATGGCGTACGAACAACAGTGAATTCAGAACTAGCGGGAAAAACATTATTAGCCGAATACGTAACAGAAATTGCTGAAAGAGATTTGAATTCAAAAACGCTTGAGACAATCTTAAGCCAGCCTCAAGTTAAAAAGGCGTTTGTACTTGCAGGTATCGGTTTTGAAGATGGGCATGATTTTGTTAGTAATGATCCAACGTGGGATCCACAAGGGTATGATGCAAGAACGCGTGGTTGGTATCAATCTGCAAAACAAGAAAATGGCACAATAATTACTGAGCCTTACGAGGATGCTCTTACTGGAGAAATTCTGATTTCAATTGCAACGGCAGTGAAGTCAAATAATCAGTTTATTGGGTCAATTTTTTTCGATCTGAGTTTAGGCAGTTTAGCCGAGCTAGTGAATCAAGTAGAATTATTTGATGCTGGATATTTATTTATTGTTGATGAGGTTGGAACCGTTATCGCTCACCCTGATAGTCAATATAATGGCCAATCAATGGCGTCATTCCTACCAAATATTCAATTAAACTCAAACTTACAAGCAATAGAGATTAATGGGGCTATACATGATGTCTCATTCACCTCAATTGATGGATACCCTTGGTCGATTGGTGTAGTTCTTAATGAGGCTAAAGTTTTTAAACAAATCAATGAATTAAAAAATGATTCATTAATATATTCACTCGTTGCGGTTATTGTATCAATTATTCTAATGCTGATGTTCATTACTCGTCTTATCCGTCCGGTTCAAACATTAAATTCTGCAATTCAGAACGTAGCATCAGGAGAAGCGGATTTAACACAGCGACTTGATACCAAAATTGATCCTGAATTCGCTCCTCTAGCGGAAGGCTTTAATCAGTTTATTATTAATCTTCAAACCCAAGTAACAGAAACAAAAGCGTTAAGCCATCAATTAAATCAAGGTGCTCAGAAGATTCTAGTAGGTGCAAATGACTCCGAAACGGCAATGAATACGCAGATGATGGAGCTAGAACAACTTGCAACGGCCATGAATGAAATGGCAGCTACGTCGGTTGATGTGGCTGGAAATGTACAAAGCGCCGCTGAATATGCGAAAAAAGCGGACAGTGCAACAGAGAATGGTATGGCGGTTGTAAACCAAACATCGGAAGAAATTACTGATCTATCAACAAATATTAATCAAGCAGTCGAAGAAGTTGGAAAACTAGAAAAAGCGACAGACAGTATTGGCACGATTTTACGTGTTATTAATGATATTGCAGAGCAAACAAACTTACTTGCTCTTAATGCGGCAATAGAATCAGCAAGAGCAGGGGAGGCTGGGCGTGGGTTTGCTGTTGTTGCTGATGAGGTAAGAACCCTTGCCAAGCGCACACAGGAATCGACAACAGAAATCGCGACCATGATTGAACAGTTGCAATCGGGTGCTGCAAGTGTTTCTTCTTCCATGTTAAGTAGTCAGCAAAGAGCGGATTCTACCGTTGATAAAGCAAAACAAACTGCTGAAGCGTTAAGTCAAATAAGAGAAACGATTCAACAAATTAACGATATGAATATCCATATAGCTTCTGCAGCTGAAGAGCAAAGCCATGTTGCTGAAGAAATAAATGGAAAGACCGTGAATATTAAGGATTTGTCAGTTTTGGTTCATGAAGCGGCACAAGGTGCTGCAATTGCTATTAACGAACAGGTGAGTGTCGTTGAAAGCCAAGAAAAGATAATGAATAAGTTTACAGTGTAACTGACATATAACTATCAATTTTATTGATACAAAAGCTCAAGAGTATTCTTGAGCTTTTTTACTTCTTTACTTACGTTCCCAATAATTAAAGAGTTGGGAAAGCATAAAACAAAGAATGAAATAACAGAAAGCGACAACAATCCAAATTTCGAAAATCATACCGCTTGAGTTTGCCATTTCAGTGCCAACAAACGTCAATTCTTGTATTGAAATTAAAGAGATAATAGAAGAGTCTTTAACTAAAGAGATGCATTGACCAGCTAACGGTGGAATGATCACTTTAAATACTTGTGGAGCGATAATGTATCGATATCGATGCCAAGTTGATAATCCCAGTGTTTTTGCTGCTTCATGTTGGCCTTTAGGTATTGCATCCAAACCTGAGCGTACGACTTCACCAATATAAGCGGCAGAGATCATACCAATACACAATACTCCAGCCGTTAAGTTTTCCCACAGATTAGCAGAACCAAAAAGGAACTGTTGAAGCAAATTAATATCACCAGAGTGCTCACGTAATAAGTTTTCAAGACCTAATAAAGGAACCAGTTGGTTAGCGATAAAAAAGTAAAATATAAAAATAAAGACCAAAGGTGGAATGTTTCGGATCAGTTGAATATAGCTATTTGATAACGCTCTAATCACAGTAAGATTTGAGCGACGTCCTAAGCCCAGTAAGACACCGAAACAAATGGCAAAGAGCATCCCCCAAAACGTTAAACGTAATGTTGAAAACAAACCATCAAAAAAGTAAGGGAGAGAACCATCCGCTTTTGAAGTAAATAAAAGCTGAATGGCTTTAGACCACTGCCAATGATAGGCCAAGGTGCCACTATCTTTGGTTAATAACCAAGTAACAAAGCCTATGATAATGATCAGTAATCCCCAATCTAATCGATTGAGCCGAAAGGATGCTCTTTGATACATGTTCTATTTCGCTGTTTGTGATTGCCAATCTAGGCTTGTAAACCAATAGTCGTAACGCTCTTTTAGCCAACCATCATTGGTACGTGCTTTGATCCACTCATCAAAATACGCTTTTTTATCTTCTTCGCCTAACCGAACAGCAAAGGCTTCATTGCCTTGTGATAAACGCTCTTTAAATGGTAGGTAAAGAATATCAGCGTGTTTGAGCGAGTCAAACTCAGGTTTAGGTGTTGATGCTGCTACTGCGTGAGCATTACCATTTAATACTTCTTGAAAGGCTTGTGCTTCGTCATCAAATTGTAGAACTTTTGCTTTTGGAAAATGCTCTTTGATAGCTGCGACGGTAATTGACCCACGGCGTGCTGCAAATTTTACGCGTCTGGAGTTGAAGTCTTCACGAGTAAAGCCATCGGTTAACTCTTTATTAGCAGCAACCTGTACACCTGAGTGTGAATATGGAACAGTGAAAAGAACACTTTTTGAACGTTCATCGGTTATCGTTAATCCACCAATAATGACGTCAAATTTACCAGAAATAAGAGAGGGAATAATGCCATCCCAAGCTGTAGGTATAAACTCAACTTTTAAACCAGAGTCTTCAGCAAGACGTTTTGCTACATCCACTTCAAAACCAATTAACTCACCTTGTTGATTTCTCATCGCCCATGGAACAAAGGTACTTAAGCCTACTTTTAATGTGCCACGCTCTTGAATCTTGTCTAAATTTGGTGTGTTGTCGGTTGTCGTTGCGGAAAATGCTGAACTACTAAATAGTAAACTTAATCCAAAAAACGAAAGTAATAGGTGCTTCATGCGAGTTGTTCTCCTTAATGTGCGTTATGCATTCTGTATTCTAGCCATGCTGATAAAGCAGAAAGGCTTAATGTAATGATTAAATAGATAGCAGCAACTGTAAACCAAATTTCAAATGGCATTGCCGTATCCGATACAATATTTCTTCCCTCAGTTGTAAGGTCAAAAATAGCCATTACACTGACTATAGAAGAGTTTTTAACTAAGGAAACTAATTCGTTGGTTAGTGAGGGTAAGGTTTTTCTAATTACTTGAGGTAAAACAACATATCGATAGCTGTTGAATTGAGAAAGTCCTAATGTCTTACACGCTTCAAATTGTCCTTTGGGTAGGTTGATTAAGCCCGAACGTAAGATTTCGGCCGTATATGCTCCTTGAAACAAAGCTAAGGCTAATACGGCAGTAGTGAAGCGATCTAAGCCTAAAAAAGGACCAAAAACGAAATACAATAAATAGATTTGAACCAATAATGGGGTATTACGGATCAGCTCAATGTATAGCGTTGATATTGTTTTTCCCACAATAGAATTTGATAAGCGTAATAATGCGGTTATCAGAGCAATAGTAAGTGTTGCAATCGCACTGATGGCGGATATTTTTAAAGTAACCAACAAACCTTCAATTAATTCTGCTGGAAACCATTCACCATCTTCATAAAAGAAAATGAAATCAGGAACTCGATCCCATTGCCATTGATAGTTCATGGCTTGAGCACCACTGTCCAAAACCCACAAAAGACCTAAGCTAAGTAATAAGATCTGAAGAGTTGCAGAGAGAACTGGTGCAAAAATACGAGTAAAGTAATTCATCTTAATAGCTTAATATTTGGTTTAAAAAGCGTTGAGTTCGGGCGTGTTGTGGGGATTCAAAAAACTGGAGAGGCTCTGCAATCTCAACAATTTCGCCTTCATCCATAAAAACGACTCTATCCGCTACCTTTTTGGCGAATCCCATTTCATGAGTAACACAAACCATTGTGATGCCTTCTTTAGCCAAATCCGACATTACATCAAGAACTTCACTGATCATTTCAGGATCAAGTGCTGAAGTCGGCTCATCAAATAAGAGAATTTTAGGTTCCATACAGAGTGAACGAGCAATAGCGACACGTTGTTGTTGGCCACCAGAAAGTTGTGATGGATACTTATCAGCTTGCTCAGCGATATTTACTCGTTTTAAATACGTCAATGCTCGCTCTTTTGCTTGAGCCTTAGAAAGCTTTAACGTTTTGATAGGGGATAGGGTTAAATTTTCTAACACGGTTAAATGCGGGAAAAGATTAAAATGTTGAAATACCATACCAATCTTTCCTTTATCAAGGTGCTTTGGTGATAAAACCTCATCAAAAAGAGAAAGTTGACCATTCTGGATGGACTCTAATGCATTAATGCAGCGAATAAGCGTAGATTTTCCTGATCCAGAAGGACCACAAATAACGACTTTTTCACCTTCTTGAATGGTTAAGTTGATATCTTTTAGCGCGTGAAATTGGTCGTAAAATTTATCAACAGCTTCAAAAGTAATGACATTTGCTCTCTTTGTATTTTTTATCGTCACAATTAGTCCTTTCAGTTACTAGCCAAAGTTACTGTAACATATTCATTAAACTAAAGAAGTGATTCTTGTTTCTTTGATTGTTTATTGCGCAAAAAATAAGGTTATGTGTGGTTCATGTCAAAAGAGGTATGAGTAGTAAGTTATATTAAATTAACCATTGCACAACAGAACAAGACACGTTACGTTAACAGAATGGAGAATAAAGATGCAGGAAGATAACCTGTATAACAGAGATGGAAGAATAAGCAATGTATCAAACTGATGATGTACGAATTAAACAAGTAAAAGAACTTTTACCGCCTGTTGCTGTACTAGAAAAATTTCCGACAACTGAAACGGCTGCTAAAACGGTGTTTCAGTCTCGTCAAGCTATTCATAATATTCTTCAAGGTGAAGATGATCGTCTTTTAGTCATTATAGGACCATGTTCTATTCATGATCCAAAAGCGGCACTAGAGTATGGTGAAAAGCTAAAAGTATTGCGTGATGAGTTGGGTGATCGTTTAGAAGTTGTGATGCGTGTTTATTTTGAAAAACCACGTACCACAGTTGGATGGAAAGGGTTAATCAATGACCCTTATATGGATGATTCATTTAAATTGAATGATGGTCTACGTATTGGTCGTAAATTGTTGCTTGATCTAACGGATATGGGCTTACCTACTGCTGGTGAATTTTTAGATATGATCACTCCGCAATACATGGGTGACCTAATCAGTTGGGGAGCAATTGGTGCTCGTACAACCGAATCTCAAGTTCACCGTGAACTTTCTTCTGGTCTTTCATGCCCTGTAGGATTTAAAAACGGTACTGATGGTAATATCAAGATTGCAACGGATGCTATTCGTTCAGCTGGTTCATCACACCACTTTTTATCAGTAACAAAATATGGTCATTCTGCAATCGTAGAAACAGCAGGGAATCCTGACTGTCATATTATTCTTCGTGGTGGTAAAGAGCCAAACTACAGCGCAGAACACGTTAAACCTGTTAAAGAGCAACTTGCAGCTTCTGGTTTACCGCAAAAAGTAATGATTGATTTCAGCCACGCAAACAGTTCAAAAGACTTTAAACGTCAAATGGTTGTTGCAGATGATGTTTGTGGTCAAATCTCAGGTGGTGAAGATGCCGTATTTGGTGTCATGATTGAAAGTCATTTAGTTGAAGGTCGCCAAGATTTAGTTAACGGCAAAGTAGAAACTTATGGTCAATCAATTACGGATGCTTGTATTGGTTGGGATGATACCGAAAAAGTACTTCGTCAATTAGCAGATTCAGTAACGGCACGACGTAATAAATAAGAGTTCTTTATAAAATATCAACGCCAACAGTCTATGCTGTTGGCGTTTTTTTATCCTTGTCCTTTTGCCATTGTAACCGTACGTTTTAATGTCCATCGCAGTAATAAAGGAATACTTTCAGGTCCCATCTCTTCACAATGTTCCACAATAGCTAATGCGACATCCGGTTTTGCGTATTTTTTTAGTGTTTTTACGATGATCTTTTTAGGTGGAACAGCTTGATCGGCTGAAATATTTGATAGTGTTCTGAATAATTCTTCAAAACCATGATGATATAAATAATGCTCGATGTCTTTATGAGGTAACTCGGTTAAACGGTGACGTTCGTGTTCGTTTTCGAGCTGACTTTTTACTGCAAAGGCGTATTTCTTCCCTGCAGGATCTCCATCCGTAACTACATGCCACTCGATATGAAGAGCTTTGGCCATTTTTATTAATGATTTTAATCCAGATTGAGCAAATTCAATGATTTGTACACCTTCCGCTGCAAGGTTGTAGCCAAGGATTCGAGCCATCTCATTAAATAACCATACTTCAGTTTCACCTTCAACAAGTAACCAACAGCGAGCAAATAAAGCATTAGAACGTTGAAATCGAATATGAAACGTAATCCGACGCAAGTCATCACGAGATAAACTCGTCGGGGTCAATGCGTAACTAGAAGTCGAGTCAGATTCTCTTACTAAACGTCTTATGGATGATAATGGAACGGCGCTAAGCAATTCACTGCTGTTTGTCGTAAGTATTTTTTGCATGGGAATGTGGTTAAGTAATGTCCATGCTTGAATTAATTGGGTTGGGTGAAGCCGACCTTCTGGATCTTCGACAATCATGACTGGTCGCGCCGATTGTTTTAATGTATTCGGTCCTTTTGCTCGTAAGTAGGTATTAAGCAAACCTAATAATAGTAATTTAGTCTGTTTACTTTGATTTTGATTTACAAATTGGTTTAAAGAAACACCTTCCGCTTTTTGCCCAAAGAATAAATCATCACGCATTTTATGTTGACCATGTCGTCTATGGTTTCTAAAAGAAAAGTAATGATCAACAAGAGATTGCATTGATTGTAAGGCACTTTTTATTTCGCCACTACTTACTTGCCCAGGAGCAGTTAATAGGCGTCGGCAGGTATTATTAATTCGTCGTTCAATTCGATCATCGGGAACATGGTCAGTAAAAGGACCAGGGCTAAGTCGGCGTGAGTCTCGGATCCGAATAACAGGATGTAACTTAATGAGCTCATAAACCAGGCATTCGATACGGTGATAACGTAATACATTACCATCTTTATCTAAAAAGGTACTTGAAGAAGTTATCTTTCCATCATTATTTGTCGCACTCACACGGTAGTAAATACGTTGTGTATTGTTATTTGTATCATGTTGCCACAGTGATGAAAGTTTTCTATATCGACCCGCTTTATGTTCGTTTTTTTCTGTGGTTTGCCAAGTAATAATGATTTGAATATGTTGATCTTGAGTATATGAAATAGAGTGGTCTTGGTGAAAATCTTTAAGTGTAAATTGATGTAGTTCGCCTGAAATGGGCAGGGCAATAGAAAGCGCATCAAGTAATGATGACTTGCCCCATGTATTTTCGCCTATCAAAGTGGTGAGTTGTTCAAAAGAAAGTGATAAGCGTTTAATGCCTCGAAATCCTGAAACTTCTATTCGTTCTAAGAGCATATGACTTCCTCATCAGATACTTGTATAAATAACTATATAGCATGTAACGAGAGTAAAGCATTATGGATATCACAATTATAGAATTGATTTTTTTGAATAAATTTCTTTGATAGTGCAATTTTCTTTATCTTCAAAAACGAAAGAGAACAATAAGTGATATGATAGTCGCAGATTGTTTGATGAAGCTTGTGCAATTGAGTTTTAAGGCTTCGAAAAGGGAAAGAAGATGAGTGATAAGCAAAGCAATAAATTAAGAGTTATGCATATTAATGATACGCACTCTTATTTTGATGAATCTGTAATTGCTTTGAATTGTGAAAGCGTTGATAAATTTTATATAAAGTGTGGTGGTTTTTCTCGATTATCACACCAAATGACTTTACTTAGTAATGAAATGAAAGCTGAGGGTGGCAATGTTGCGACTTATCATGCTGGAGATTGTTTTCAAGGGACACTCTACTTTTCTCTGTATAAAGGCAAGGCCAATGCTGAATTGCTTAACCAGTTACCGTTAGATGGTATGGTACTTGGCAATCATGAATTTGATTTAGGAAATGAATTAGTTAGTCATTTTGTCTCTCAGGTTAACTTTCCAATTTTAATGGGAAACTGGGATCTGAGTGAGGAAGACCAAAGCAAAGGTCAAAAACTAAAATATCAAGATAATGTGCTGTCTTATGATACAGAGCGTGAGATAGCAAATTATATGATTAAACATGCAGGCAATGTCGATATTGCTGTATTTGGTTTAACCATAGATAAAATGGATGTATTGGCGAGTCCAGATCCAGATACTCCATTTTTGAATGCGATTGAAACAGCGAAAAAAACCATTGAATATTTAAAAGTAAATGGAATTAATAATGTCATTATTATTAGTCATTTAGGATACGACGCTGATAAACAACTCGCTGAATCTCTTTCTGGAATCGATCTTATTGTTGGTGGGCACAGTCATGTATTACAGGGTGATTATGCTGATATTGGCTTAGAAAGTATCGCCTCATATGGTGAGAAGGTAAATAACACCTATATAGTTCAAGCTGGTTGCCATGCTTTAGCGTTAGGCTATTGTGATTTAGAGTACTCTGATAGTGGTGAGTTAATTTCGTTTAATGGACGAAATATGTTGTTATTGGACGATCTTGCTTATCAAGATAAGGCTTGTGAAGCTCCTATCGATGAAAAAAAACAAAAAGTGATATACAACACCTTGAATGAATTTATAGGCGCTGAATTTTGTTCAAAAGATCAAAAAATTGAAGAGCTACTGATCGATAAATACCGCGGTGAGGTTGTACGACTATCTCAACAAGTTATTGGACACTGTTCGATGGATTTATCTCATCGTAGGGTACCAAATGAGAAAGGGCAAAGTGATATTGCCCCTTGGGTTGTTGAGGCTTTTTATTCTAAAGCGCATCAAGTCGACAGTAGAGTACAGTTTGCTATGCACAATGCAGGTGGGGTTCGTTCTGGTTTAAATCAGGGAGCTATCACATATGCCGACATTGCCGGAAAAGTTTTGCCATTTGCAATCCCAATTGTCATTTATAGTATCAAAGGCAAATACCTTAAAGCTGCTATTGAAGGTGCAATAGATAATGCGACTAACAATGGGGTGATAGGAAGTGGCTCTGGAAGCTTTCCTTATGTATCACAATTAAGTTATCAATACGAAGCGTGTAATCCTGCTGGTCAGCGTATTACGGAGTTTGAAATATTTAACTCGATTTCAGGGTGGGAACCGGTGTTAGATGAGCAAATATATTATGGAACATCAACAGCTTATACCATAAAAGGGAAGGAAGGCTACGCTCCTTTACTTAATAAAGAAGATGAGGTTATAACAACCAATCTTTCAATGGCTGATTGCTTCATTGATTATTTAATGCATTACCCTAATTTAACAAAACCTAAGATGACACTAAATCGATATAATAAAAACACCACAGCTATTATTTAGTGGCATGCTAATTGCTTTTAAATAACTGAGATGAGTTGTACAGTTTTATAGGTAATAGCATGGACAGTGATTGGTCAGACAAATTGCTAGTCGTAAGCTGGGTGTTCGCTTGGGCATTAATTGTTTACTTCGTCCCTTTTGCAGGGTGACATTTAAAAGGCTTTCTAATTAATTAGGAAGCCTTTTTTATTAGCGTTAATAAAACTTATCCTTTAATGATGATATAAAAGTTATTATTGTCATATTTAGGTTAATTTAAATTGTTTTAATTATGTTAATTTGATTTTTTATTCATTGATTTTTGCAGATGATGTATTTTTATGCACTAATTCAAGCTATTGATTGATGTAATTTTTACATTAGGAAAACTAATATTACTTTGAAGAAAAAGTCATTTTTTGACCAGTAAATTAAGCTTTATTATGCGCTCATTGAAATTGATTAATTTAAGTGAGGCAATCATGGCACAAGCAGCAATGAACGTTAATAACATCGCTACTTCTTCACAAAAGAAGGCCTATTCAGTAAGTATCAAAGGATTGATTGCTCATCTTGTGGATGTGTTGTTTGGTAAAGACCAAACGGTATCTGCACAATATACATCTGAATTATCAGAGCACTTACAAAAAGATTTAGGTCTTTATCGTTAAGATATAGATGAAAGGAAAAAGCTAGCAGATGTGCTAGCTTTTTTTATGTCTGAATAAAGGTTATTGTTTAATAAGAGCATACCTTATTTTTCCCTGAGCGTTTTGCTTGATAAAGCGCTTTGTCTGCTCGAAGAAATGTAGCTTTATGATCTTCTTTATTTCTATTCCGTGTTAACCCGATACTAACGGTAATTGAGCGATCATTAAGTGTTTCTTGCCAGTCGTAATTTGCAATTTCTGAACGGCATTGTTCTGCGATTTTTTCCCCATGCTCAAGGTCACCTGAAGGAATAATAATAAGAAACTCTTCTCCTCCATAACGTAGTGTATAGTGAGAAGGTGATACTGAATTTTGCAAAATTTTACCAACTAGTTTTAATACAATATCGCCTTTTAAATGGGAATATTCATCATTTATTGATTTAAAATCATCGATATCAATAACCAATAACTGATAGTGTTTAACCGTAGGCAAAATCTCTTTTATAAACGTAGATTCAAACCATCTTCGGTTATATAGTTTCGTTAAACTGTCATGAAAAACATCTTGTTGTAACTTGGCTACCGTATCTTTTTGTTGGTCAGATACTTTCTTTAATTTTAAGTTTTCAGTTTCAGAAATATTCAAGCGTAATTGAAGTTCTAATCGAGTTAATCGTCTTAAAGAGTGACCACCAAGTTCATTAATTGGGAAGTTTTTGATTATTTCGACAGTTAACTGCTGTGCTTTTTTTTCACATTCAAGCGCGAGAGCAAAGTGTTTACAACTTGCTAGAGCATCGCTTTTCACTTCAAGTAATTGGCGAATATAGTAGCCATAAGAGTATTTTATTGTTCGCTTTAATTGATGTGAAATGATCACATCAGCTATTTCTCCACGCTGTTGTTTGATAAGACAGTAGGCCGATTCAACAGCAAATAATTTGTTTAACCAAGGAAAAGAGTGTTGGTCGCTATACTCTTGTCTATACTGTATCAGTAAGTTAAGTGCAGTTTCAGGGTGATTTTTAAGACGCAATAATTTCGCAGAATAAAGCAAAACTTGCGCTGTTAATTGAGGATCATCAGAAACGTATTTTAAAGCATAACACTCATCGAGAAGCTCTTTAGCTTTGGAAAGTCTTTTTAAATCGAGAAGGCAAGCAATCATGTATAATCGGTAACGAAGCGAAAGATTATTGCTATTAATACTGTTACTTAGTGCTTCTAATTTCTGATAATAGCGTAATGCCTTCAAATGATCGCCATAAATAGAGCATAAATTTCCGATCCCTAAAATAGCTTGTATATAAAACTCATTATCACCATATTCCACAGCGAGCTCTGAAAGCGAATGAAGGTATTTTAGTGCTTTTTGGTATTGTCCAATGTCAGTATAACGATAACTTAATGCTGAATATATTTGCAGCATTAATTCGATGTCTTTGGATGGATCTAATAGTAATAAAGCACGATGCAAATGTTGGATGCTGTTTGCAAGGTTATTGAATTCGACTTCATATTCAGAACTCATTAACAGAGCATATGCTTTTTCGGTTTTTGTTTCAGCAAAGTTGTCTACAATATATAGCCAAAACTCTAGGCATTGGTGTGTGTTTAGCTCTAATAAATTAATGTTATTTTCAGCTATTCGATTTAAAAGACTGTCCATATCATATTTCCATTGGTGTTTGAGAAGGCCGCACCGTCGCAAAATATTCCGTAATTGTGAAATAGTTAATCGTTGGAGAAGATGTCTCAAAAGAGTAACGTTGCCATGGGTAAGTGGTAAAAAGTGAGCTTAAAGAACGACAAATATCATCACATTTTTCTTTTGAGTCATTAAGCAGTAATAGCACTTCGTTATCACCTTTACGTGTTAGTAAATCACCGTGTTTACAGTAGTGGTGGATAAGACTTGTAATGGTATCAAGTTTTTCTTCAGAGTTTTCAATAATACTTATAACATGATGATTTTTAAGATCATTAGAATTATAAATAGAAGATAAATGCTGTGCCCATTTATTAAAAGGCTGCAAATA
Organism: Aliivibrio fischeri; assembly: GCF_009727955.1. GTDB lineage: Bacteria > Pseudomonadota > Gammaproteobacteria > Enterobacterales > Vibrionaceae > Aliivibrio > Aliivibrio fischeri_A. Next base: position 118,856 of record NZ_WOBR01000013.1, read on the forward strand.
TATGAGAGCAGATATGCTATTTAATTCTAATTGCAATTGGATCCGATTAATTAGTTTTCTTGCTCTAGAATCAAGTTGTTCTTTTGATGAATTAGATTTATCGCGGCCTAAACTATTGGATTGTTCTTGTAATAAAGCAATTTCATATTGTCGATAACGTTTATAAGAATAAAGTGCATGTTCATAATCGTTAGTTAATTCAGCAATTCGTGATTGTTCTAGACAAATTTGAGAACGTAACTCTCCTTTATCAAATTGCTCAGCAATTAACTCTGCTTCGGTTAATAATTCATAGGCTGGCAGATAATGAGACTGAGCCGAAGCGACTCTTGCTAAGCTAATAGAAGAGTGTGCCATCATCCAAGTTAATTGATGTTGTTGAGCCAGTTGATAGGCGTAGCTGCAGCTTTGTTGAGCCAAGCTCAAATCGTTCAAGCCAAGAAATGCTAAGCCTCTAAAATCATAGATTTCAGCTTTCCATGTCAAGTTGGAATGATGAACAAGTAACTCTTCTGATTTTATTAGAATAGGCAGCATCTCTTGATAGTTACCAAGTAGGTAGTTATCCCAAGCTTGTAATATATAGGCTTTGGCTTCGAGGTGAGGGATCCGATAAAATTTGGCTCTTTGTGCGGCAATCTCATGAGCAAAATTAGCGTCATTAAGATTATTTGTCATGCGCCAAATATTTCCTAATCCAATAAGTGCTTCAATTTCTATCTCATTGTCACCAAGCAACGAAGCTTGTTCTAGTGCTTGAATCCAAAATTGTTGTGCACTAAACAGTTTGGCTTGGCCCCATGAATGAGATGCCAAAACATGTAGAATCTTAGGTAAGAGATCATCATCTTCAAGTTCTTGATGTATATGCAACAATTCACGGGCAATTTTGAAACCAATAGGGTATTGCATTAAATGCCAATGAGCTAAAGAAATGATAAGTTTTGAATAAGCTTCGCCATATTTGAAGTGCATTTGTTCTGCACGAACTAATAAGGTTTCCGCATCAGATTTAATTTTATCAGCGTTATCTATGCAAGATTCTAATTGTGACTCTAATAGCTTAAGAGCGGAAATAATGGTTCTTTTTGATTGGTTCACAGTGGTATTCCTTACTTCATGACATCAATATAATCTTGCTAATCTATTGATGTCACGAACTAAATTATAGAACTGCGATCGTGCTACGGTATGTTATATTGTGAAAGGAAATAAGTGCGGGCTACTCTTCATTTTCTGCTAAATTCAATAAAGCCATGGCGCAACTTACACTGGTCGCAAGTACATCAATAACACCGGTACGTAAAGCTCCCATGATTGATAAGGCTTTACGACTTTCACTTGCCATTGCGACCACATTTGGGATTTGGCGAAGGTCTTCCATTTCAAGGCCTATAACACGACCTCGCATAAGAGTGTCTGCGTCCGTACCATCAAGCTTGAAGAAATCAAAACCGCCAATATCACCAACGATGCCATCGTTTAATCGGGCTTCAACAAATTCTTTAGGTGTGAAGAATCCGAGTTTGACCATATGGCTATTTTCATCCATATCTCCAATACCAACTAAGGCAAATTCAGCTTTTCTAGCTTGGCTTAATGTCTCTTTAATGGTGGCATGTTCCATAAATGCCGATCGTAAGCTTGGATCATTTACATAAGCTGGAGCGTATAAGGTTTCGCTGCTTCCACCGTATTTTTTTGCTAGACGACGGCAGATATGATCTGCATTAATAATATCACCACTGCGGTGGGTTCCACCAATCGCTGATACGAAGCGAGCATTACGCTGTGTAACAATGCCTGCGTGATCTGCTACTGCTGCAACATTCTGGCCTTGACCAACAGCAACAGCCATTCCTTCTTGTAAGTTATTGTTAAGGTAGGAACTTACAAGTGCTGCAACTTGTTTTCGCTGTTCATTTGTATTGGGTTGATCTAACGAAATTAATGCACGTTTTAGGTTGAATTTTTCAACCAGTTTTTGTTCAAGCTGAACACTGTATACAGGGTGAAATTTTACGGTTATTTCAACAATGCCTTCTTCTCGCGCCTTTCTTAGCATGCGACCAACTTTCGCTCGAGATAAACCAAACTTTTTTGATATCTCTTCCTGAGTTGCGCCTTCTTGATAATAAAGAATCGCAATTTCAGTCAACATATCTGTGTTTTCTGTTTGATCTTGAGAGGGTGACATCGTCATAACTTGTCCTAACTTAATAATTCTGCAAGTGTAATTGGTTTTGATATTAACCCTAACTTTTGTGCCGGAGTTATGCCTAGTTTATCTTGATGACATAAATTATGCCAAGCTCTAAAAATATCTAATAGAGGAAGTAAGCTTGCAGGACGTAGTTTGCGTCTTGGTTCATTAACTAAATTGGTAAATTGGTTATAGAAACGAGTTTGATATTCATTAGCAACGGTCGCTGATGCTCGTTTTAGCCAATACGCCTCATTATGTTCTGCACCATTTAAGTGGCATATACCTTTATGCTGTCCGTTAATTTCTGTAAATGCCCAGCGATCACGCCACCAACCTACGAGATGTATATCGATCTTATTACCACTTTCTTGAGTTGGAAACGCAATATCTTGAGTCACATAGAGTAGGTCAATACTATTCTCTTTGATTCGCTCTAAAAAGATAGACATAGCGGCAGAACGAAGCATAGGTTCTTGCGGCATATAGATTTCAATAGAATCGCAATGTGAGAATGCTTTTTGAATTTCTAAAAAATGCGCATGCGAAGTATAAGGAGGACGAATTATCGCTCCTTTAGAAGGGTAATTGAGAGAGACGTAATTACCCAGCGGATCTTCAACATTCGCACGCGCTAAAATTTCTTGATACTTATGATCAACACGTTTGAATATGGATTTTGAGCCAATGGATGGTTGTGAATTGGCTTCATTAACAAACGTATTTGATAAATATTGTGCGTTTTCTTGGAAAGGGTCGTGATCCAACAGTGTGCCAGGTTCATCGGTTTCCGAGTAATTGATATGTTGTGCAATGACATATCCAGAGTTTACTTCTGCACTGGCATACCAAAACACACCGTTATTGCTCAGTGGTTGCAGTGGGGTAGCATTAGAAGCAAGTTGGATACTTGTTCTATCATGCTGAAGTCTTGAGTCAAATAATGACATATGACGACGGCAACGACTGGCAATCTGATTGATATGATCGTAAAAGGTTTTAGGATTTATATGTAATCGTCGGCAAATTTCACGAACGGAATAACCAGTAAATAAAAAACCTAAAAGCTTTTGTTGAATAAGACTCTTTTGGTTTTCGCCAGACCATTTATCTACAAAGGTAGACGCACAAGATTTGCAGCGATAGCGTTGTCTATCACCACTGTAACCAAATGCATGATAAAGCTCACGATGGGTTAGCACATCAAAACCAAAATGTTCGCATTCTGAATTATTGCAAGAGGGCAAGGAGTGTGATTGAACTTGTTGTTGACGAGCAAGTTCGTTCAATACCTCTTGGTTATTGATTAAGGGAGGAAAAGCACCACATTTCCGGCAAACTAATGCAGGTCGCTTAGGGTTCGTACGTTGAACTAAATAATGTTGTTCATCGCTATCACCAAAATTGTCACACGCCAATGTTTTACAAAAATTGAGTTGTAACCCTTTAGCAGCCAACGGCAGTTTTTCAGTCGGCACTAGACTCCCCTTATAGATTTTATGGCGCCAGAATTGATGACTGGCGCAAACATCTGATTACAGTTTGATTGCAGTTTCTAATGCAACTGTCATCATGTCATTAAATGATTTTTGACGGTCTTCAGAGCTTAATTTCTCACCACGTTTAATGTGATCAGAAACAGTAAGGATAGTTAGTGCTTTTGCTCCTAGGTCAGCAGCCACACCATAAATGCCAGCCGCTTCCATATCAACACCAAGGATGCCTAATTTTTCCATTTTGTCGAACAGATCAGCTTCTGGTGAGTAGAAAAGGTCAGCAGAGAATACATTACCAACTTTAACTGGAACATTAAGCTCACGAGCTTGACCAACAGCTGTCTCTAGTAGACCAAAATCAGCAATTGCAGCGAAGTCATGATTGTTAAAGCGGATACGGTTAACTTTAGAGTCAGTTGATGCGCCCATACCGATAACAACATCCATCAGTTTAACGTCATCGTGTACCGCACCACAGCTACCTACACGAATTACGTTTTTAACACCATATTCAGCGATTAACTCGTGAACATAGATACAACATGAAGGGATACCCATACCGTGGCCCATTACAGATACTTTTTTACCTTTGTAAGTACCTGTGTAACCGAACATATTACGTACGTCACATACTTGCTTTACATCTTCTAGGAAGTTTTCAGCAATGAATTTTGCACGAAGAGGATCACCAGGCATTAGAACTGTTTCTGCGAAATCACCAGCTTGAGCATTAATGTGTGGGGTAGCCATAATAAGGTCTCCAGTTTACAAATAAAAATTGAGTGTAACTAAAATTGTTGAACATTCCTGTTCGATATGTGGCTATTTTAGGCCTATATTTTAAGGTGTCATGAGATTGGTGTCACATTTTCTACCTGATTCTACATTATTTCCATAATTGATAACTAATTTTGTTGAAACTTAAGGGGCAATCGCATTCTTTTCGGCTATCTTAGTTTTAATACTTGGAATGGTTTTCTTATAACCGATCCTTAATTAGATTGAACTTATGGCGTTCGAAGAGGATGATGCTCTTTGAGGGTAATTCCCCTTAGTGTCATTAATAGTAAAGTGAGTAAATTGATGAAAGCAGAAAATAAACAATATGCAGTAATTGGATTAGGTCGCTTTGGACTTACGGTGTGCGAAGAGTTGCATCAGTATGGCTCTCAGGTTTTAGCCATTGATATAAATGAAGAGCGTGTTAAGAAGGCAATGGACTTTGTCTCTACCGCTATTGTTGCTAACTGTGCAAGTGAAGAGACAGTTGCAGAGCTTAAACTTGATGACTATGACATGGTTATGGTTGCAATTGGTTCAGATATTAATGCCAGTATATTAACCACTTTAGTATTGAAAGAGGCCGGTGTTAAGACAGTTTGGGTTAAGGCGAATGATAAGTTTCATGCCAAAATCTTAACGAAGATAGGGGCAGACCATATTATTATGCCTGAGCGAGATATGGGGGTTCGGGTTGCTCGTAAAATGCTAGACAGACGCGTGTTTGAATTCCATGAACTTGGTAGTGGATTGGCTATGACTGAGATTGTTATTGGTGGACAAAATATGGGTAAGTCATTAGGGCAATTGGATTTTTGTCAAATGTCTGATGTAAAAGTACTTGCAATAAAGCGCGGGCCAGAAATTGAAACGGCACCAGATTGGAGTAAAGAATTAGAGATTGGCGATATTTTGATTATCGTTGGACCTGAAGTTCAATTAGCTAAAAAAATTAGAACGTTATGAGTTATTTACCTAAAAGAGGGTTATATCCTCTTCAGCATAATAATGAAGAGAAAGGGGGGTCTGAACCAAAGATTATCCTTTCTTCATTTTTGGCTATTCTATTACCATCTGCATTGCTTTTAACTTTGCCTGTATTTTCTGTTACAGGCTTAAGCTTTATGGATGCGTTGTTTACAGCAACATCTGCCATCAGCGTAACGGGCTTAGGTGTGGTAGATACGGGAACCCATTTCACAACTAGTGGCAAAATTGTCTTAATGTTTTTAATGCAGATTGGTGGATTAGGTCAAATGACCTTGTCTGCTGTTCTACTGTATATATTCGGTTTAAGGTTGAGTTTACGTCAACAAGCCTTAGCAAAAGAGGCATTAGGACAAGAAAAGAAAGTGAATTTAAGAAAGTTGATTAAAGGCATTATTTGTTTTGCTTTAATTGCAGAATTGATTGGAATGATAGTACTTTCCTTCCGCTGGGTACCAGAGTTTGGTATTGCGGAAGGCTTGTTCTATGCTGCGTTTCATTCTGTGTCAGCATTTAACAATGCCGGATTTTCACTTTTCTCTGATAGTTTAATGGGTTACGTTGGAGACCCTCTGGTCATTTTTACGCTCTCATTATTATTTATTGGTGGTGGTTTAGGTTTTACCGTCATTGTTGATTTGGTTAAGAATGGCTCAAAAGGATTCAAGCGCTTACAGTTACACACCAAGATAATGTTAATTGCAACGCCAACATTGCTGTTAGTTGGGACATTGTTTTTTTATATCTTAGAATATCAAAATCCTAATACACTTGGTGCATTATCCAGTGGTGATAAATGGTTAGCTGCATTTTTTCAATCGGCAAGTGCTCGAACAGCGGGTTTCAACAGTGTTGATTTAACTCAGTTCACTCAACCAGCCTTGTTAATTATGATCATATTGATGTTGATTGGTGCAGGTTCAACATCGACTGGGGGTGGTCTAAAAGTTTCAACAATTACGGTTGCCGCAGTAGCTACATGGACATTTTTACGTCAAAAGAAAAATGTGGTGATGTTTAAGAGAACCATTGGTTGGCCAATAGTAACTAAATCGTTAGCCATTATTGTTGTTAGTGGTTCACTATTAGCAATAGCAATGTTTTCGCTAATGCTCACTGAAAAAGCAGGGTTTGATAAAGTCATGTTTGAGGTTATTTCTGCCTTTGCTACTGTGGGGTTAACAGCAGGTTTAACTGCTGAGTTATCTGAACCTGGTAAGTTCATTATGGTCATCGTTATGATTATAGGTCGTATCGGTCCCTTAACTTTAGCTTACATGCTTGCAAGACCTGAAGTGTCGAGGGTGAAATATCCTGAAGAGAATGTACTGACGGGGTAATAATACCAATCCATACAAAGAAAAGGCATACAAAATAATGTATGCCTTTTTTATGTTTTCAGATTATGTTTTTATTCAGAAGGTATCTGTTCAACTTTTAGAGTTTGTGTAGGGAAGGCTATTTCAGCATTATTTTGAGCAATAATATCCCCAATCTTGATCAGTACGTCTTGTTTTACTTTATGGTATTCAATCCAATTGATTGTTTTAGTGAAGGTATAAACTAATAAGTCTAAAGACGAAGGACCAAACCCGTTAAAGTTCACAATGAGTGTCTGGTTACTGTCGATATCATTATGCTCTTGTAACATGGTTTTTATTTCATCAACTATGCGCTCAATGCTATGAATATCATCATATCTAATGCCAATATCTTCTTTAATTCGACGATTAAGCATGCGTGATGGGTTTTCTACGACAATATTGCTAAATACAGAGTTAGGGACATAAAGAGGGCGCTTATCAAAGGTTCTTATTACCGTCATACGCCAACCAATTCTTTCAACTGTTCCTTCTAAAGAACGATCAGGAGAACGAATCCAATCACCAACTTTGAATGGGCGGTCAAAATAAATCATCATTCCACCAAAGAAATTCGAGAGAAGATCTTTAGCGGCTAGACCGACGACTAAGCCACCAACACCACCAAAGGTGAGTAGACCTGATAAACTCAGTCCAACCCCTTGCATTAAAGAGAGAACGCCTAAGGTGATAAAAATAAGGCGTACTACTTTGCCAAGAGCTAAAACAGTGGTTTCGTCATGTTTAGGGTTCGTTAAAAATTGTTTTTCAATTAAGCTTGTTAACCTTAATGCAGACCAAATGAAACCCCATATTAAAATAAATACTTGTAACTCAGGAAGCCATGTCGAACTGAAATGAGTCTGAGTTGACAGTAAAATCTTAAGTGATGCCGTAGCAGGCCAAAGCCAAATAACAAGAGTTACAGGAGCGGAGATAGCGGTAATAACAGCATCGTCCCAAGGTAGTTGAGTTTTTGCTGCAATATGATGAAGGCGTCTAATGATTACTCGCCAAGATAGCCAAAGAAATGCACTAAATAGAGTGATCACGATAATATTTTGTGCCCAATCGTGATCTTTAAACTCTAAAAGCGTATTCCACCAATCAAGGAAACGTGTCATTGAAAGTTCTCTTTTTATTCTAAAAGAGGTAGCTTATCACTTCATCGGCCCAAATGAAGTAGATAAACACAGATATGACAGCAAAAATGATCCATGCCTTAAACGGATGTTTCATTTTTGGTTCTGTTGCATCTAAATCTACTTTTCCTGTAAACATCGAAAGTATTAAATTAATGCCTTTTAATCGATATAAGATAACCGCAGTTACATGAACAGCAGTAAAACCTAATATTAAATCAAAATTTAGGTGATGGATCCTAGTAAGAAAGCCACTTGTATCATAGCTAACAAGATAAGCTAATGGACCTTCAGAAAGAATATCATCATTGCTAAATAAACCTGTTACTAATTGCACTAATAATAGAAGTAATAATGCAAGTACCATGTAACCACCCGCAGGATTATGTCCTTTGGAATAGTGTAAGCCATTGGTATGTGAGGTTTTCAGATAGGCAATAACTGATTGTGGAGATCTTAGAAAGTGAGAAAATCGAGCTGTATCACTTCCTATAAAGCCCCAAAGGATTCTTGTTAGGACTAGGGCCATTAAAAGATAAGCTAGAGTGAAATGTAACTCCATTAGCCCTTCTTCGGCGGTGTACCATAAAGAGCCAAGTACAATGACTTGGCTCCAATGGTAAATTCGGACAAAACCATCCCAAATTTTCACGTGTTAGTCTCCAGATTAACGTGCTTTGTAATCAGAGTGGCAAGCTTTACAGTTTTTCACTGTTTTTCCAAAAGCTTTACGAATCGCTGCTTTGTCACCTTTATCTGAAATTTCTGCAAGTGCGGCAGCGTCTTCTTGGAATTGAGCTAAACGAGCTTCAAAATCAGGAAAATTAGTCCATACTTTAGGAAGCGCATTAGTTTTACCTTTATCCGATCCTTCAACATAGAAAGCATCAAGTGGCATAAGCGATAGTTGTGACAGTTGATTTGCTCTTTTAGCAAAGATAGCATCACTCCAATCAGCCTTTCCTTTGACCATATCACCCATCTCACTAACGTTACCTGCGATCATTGTGAATGCTGCTTGACGGTATGCAATGGCTTTGTCTGCTTCATTAAAAGTATGCGCAAAAACTGAGGTTGATGCTAAAAGTGATGATGCAATAACCAGTGATTGAAATTTTTTCATATTGAGCTGTCCTTGAATTGTAATTATTTTTCACACTTATTATATAAAATGATGCATAAAAGAAGTAGATGGATATCACGACATTTACATAATCTTTACAATGTCTCATTAGGTAGAAATTAATTGTTAGCTGCATCTGAAAACAAATTGCGTATAATGACACTGTATTTTTCAAATTAGGTTTATCAGTTTTTTATGCGAATTTTAAATATTACAACGCATCCAGATTTAGAGCGTTTAGATAACCATAAAATTCTTCATCGTAATGCAACTCGCGGAATTATTTTAAAAGGCGAAGAGATCCTTCTTTTATACACTGAGCGTTATCAAGATTATTCATTACCTGGTGGTGGATTAGATGAAGGTGAAGATGTTATTGCTGGTTTAGTTAGAGAGATCGAAGAAGAGACGGGGGCAAAAAACATCTCAAATATTGAACCATTCGGTATGTACGAAGAGTTTCGTCCTTGGTATAAGCATGAGTGCAATGTGCTACATATGATTTCTTATTGCTATACTTGCGAATGTGACAGAGAGTTAGGTGAAACTAACTATGAAAGTTACGAAATTAGAAATGGTATGAAGCCTGTATGGATTAATATCCACGAAGCGATCGCACATAACGAAGATATTATTTCAAATAGCGACAAAAAAGGGATGAGTATTGAGCGTGAAACGTTTCTTTTGCATTTGATTGCTAAAGAGTGTTTGAATGCTGAATAAAGAACAAATCATTAAACTTACTCAAGTGACCATGCCATTTGGAAAGTATTCAGGAAGAGTGTTAATCGATTTACCTGAAGAATATTTATTATGGTTTGAGCGCAAAGATGGCTTTCCAAAAGGAGAGTTGGGTGAGTTAATGGCTTTAAGTCTCGCGATGAAAATCGAAGGGCTTGATGAAGTTATTCGACCATTAAAATATCGTCGCTAACTTTAGATGGTTCAATTAACGTAATTATGTTTGTTAATTGAACCTCTAGATTTCAATCATGTCTCAATAGATCATAGTCTCAATGGCTATTTGAATTGAGATTCACCTTTTTTTGCTCGTTGAAAATCTTCCGTTAATTCTTCTTGGGGAGCATCATTCAATAAGTAGCTTAGCGCAGAACAAAAGCTATTTGTTTCATCATAAACCTCACGAGAGCGATCAATATGACGTTCGGCTGTTCGGCGTACTTGTGGATCATTTTGAGGGTTGCTGTATTGGACTTGTTGGTCAAACACAGCTTTAACATATTTTTGTTTACAGATATCTTCATTTTCTGGTGTCGCAACGATATCTGCAAAAGCGTAAGATGACGTTAGCCCCATTAATAAGGCGTAAAAAAAGTGTGTTCTCATTATGTTATTGACCTTATTCTTAATTACGAGTGGATTTTACGGATACCGTACATTGAGTGCAATCTTTATCATTAATAAAGTGATTTTGGTTTAAAAAATAAGCATTGAATGACGATACCGATTGAATTAACTGATGAACTTATTAACTCACTATGTTGATAATTCGACCTTCATCACTGCAAAATTTCTGTTGCTACTTACTATGTATATAGAGAATATATTTAGTAAACAGCAGAGAGTAATATGATTAATAAAACGACAATATCGCCAAAGGGGCCGCAATTTTCAGAATTAGTTCAGGGATATTGGCGTCTTGCTGATTGGAATATGAAACCACAAGAAAGGTTACGTTTTTTAAAGCAGCATATAGATCTTGGTATTACCACTGTTGATCATGCTGATATTTATGGCGGATATCAATGCGAATCTTTATTCGGTGAAGCATTAGCATTAGAACCTTCACTACGTAATAGCATAGAAATCGTGACAAAATGTGATATTAATTTATGCACTCCCGATTTTCCTACCAGAAAGATTAACCATTACGATACGTCAAAAGAACACATTCTAAACTCGGTAAATAATTCATTAAAACGTTTAAATATAACTGAAATTGATGTGTTATTAATTCACCGATTGGATGTATTAATGAACGCTGATGAAGTAGCTGATACGTTTAATCAACTGCAGAAAGAAGGCAAGGTTAAACATTTTGGTGTTTCCAACTTCACGCCAAGCCATTTTGACCTATTGCAATCACGCCTTGATAAACCATTAGTGACTAATCAAGTTGAAATCAACCCACTTAATTTTGAAGTGGCACATGATGGCACGCTTGATCAATTACAGATGAACCGCATTAAACCAATGGCATGGTCATGTTTAGCTGGTGGTGAGATTTTTTCTGGTCAGTCAGAGCAAGCTGTACGTGTTCGTAACGTTCTTGAAGAGCTAAAAGAAGAGGTCGGTGCTCAAAGTATCGATCAGGTTATTTATGCTTGGGTGCGTAAGTTACCGTCAAAGCCGCTACCTATTATTGGTTCTGGTAAAATTGAACGTGTGCAAGCGGCTGTTGACGCAATGAGTATTGAACTTACCCGTGAGCAATGGTATCGAGTCTGGGTTGAGTCAAAAGGTCACGGCGTGCCGTAGAGATTTCCGTGATTAAGTAAGAACAAAAATGGGATGCAACTTGGCATCCCATTTTTATTGTTAGCTTATTTTATCTATGAATTACTTTACTAGCCACTCAACAGCTTCACCAGCACGAATTGGCACAACAAAGTCATTTCCAAATGCCATTGTCTCTGGTGCAATCCACGCTTCTTTCACAAGCGTTATGGTGTCAGTGTTGCGAGGTAGGTTATAAAAATCAGGGCCATTAAAGCTTGCAAATGCTTCTAGGTTTTCTAGCTTGCCTTCGTTTTCAAATACTTCTGCATAAAGTTCGATTGAAGCGTGTGCAGTATATGAACCCGCACAACCACAAGCCGCTTCTTTTTTGTCTTTTGCATGAGGTGCTGAATCAGTACCTAAGAAGAATTTAGGATTACCGCTTGTTGCCGCTTCCACTAGAGCTTGTTGGTGTGTATTGCGCTTTAAAATTGGTAAGCAGTAGAAGTGAGGTTTAATACCACCAACTAACATATGGTTACGGTTAAATAATAAGTGATGCGCTGTAATGGTTGCAGCAACGTTTGGACCAGCGTTTTTAACAAAATCTGCCGCATCTTTAGTTGTGATGTGCTCAAGTACAATCTTTAGCTCAGGGAAGTCATTAACGATAGGTGCTAAAACTGTATCAAGGAACGTTTTTTCACGATCGAAGATATCAACATCATGAGTTGTTACTTCCCCATGAATAAGTAAAAGCATACCTTCTTCTTGCATGGTTTTTAGAATAGGGTAAACCTTTTTAACGTCACTTACACCAGAATCTGAGTTTGTTGTAGCACCAGCAGGGTACAGTTTTGCTGCCACGATATGTCCAGTTGCTTTCGCTTTTCGGATCTCTTCTGATGTTGTCTTTTCTGTTAGATAAAGAGACATAAGAGGAGCAAAAGAATCAGATTTGTTTTCAGCCTGAATGCGTTCATGGTAACTTAATGCTTGTTCGGTAGTTGTTACAGGTGGTACAAGGTTTGGCATGATTAAAGCTCTGCCGTTGTAACGACCAGAGTCACGAACTGTGTCAGTTAACACATCACCATCACGTAAATGTAAATGCCAATCATCAGGACGAGTAATTGTTAAAGTTGTCATTTGCTGCTCCCACCAGTAAAAGAATAATTAAGGAGCCTAAATAATGAAGTTAATCGTTTGCTTAGGCGGTAGGATTCTAAAGCAAAATAAAAGAGAACGATAGAAAAAGTTATAATTTACAACAAAGAAGACATAATAATACGTAAGAAAAAATGAAGAGGTTACTTTTCGTTTTAAAAATTCTTATTAGTTAAATTGAAATTCTTGCGAAGGAATATTGTTGACGAAAGTCGTTAAAATGGACACAATCGCTGTGTTTTTATACAAGTAGAGGATGTTTTATGAAAAGTAAAACCAAAGTACGGTTAGCTGCCACTGATGAACTTGAGCATGGTAGAGGCCAAATTAAAGATAACGCATTAAAAGCTGTCGTAACCAGTCAATTATTCAGAACTCGAATAGTAAAAGCGAAAAAAGGAAAGGGCAGTTATTCACGAAAAGGGAGAGGAGGCAAAGAGCCCTATTCAAAAGCAGCATAAGAATGTTGAGTTTGAATAGGGCTTTTTTGTGATCAATATTGTGTTTTTTTAGTCGATAAGGTTAAAGAACCATCAATCAATGAGTTAAGTGTAAAAAAGTGCTTTACCTCTGCGCTCAGTATGGCATTATCTATCTCGTTCCAACGATGTGCGTACATCGTATAATGGCTATTACCTCAGCCTTCCAAGCTGATGATGCGGGTTCGATTCCCGCTGTACGCTCCAAATTTTATAAAAAAAGCTCTCGCATTAACGAGAGCTTTTTTTATGCCTGTAATTTACACAAATTTTAAAATTGTTTCTTTTTCAAATATTTAAGAGTCGATCACTAAATCTAGTTCATTTTCTATCTATACTGATGAAAATCACTGAAATTAAGAGGTCGCCTTATGTCTACTTCACCTCTCTCTTACAAATTAGCATACCGTTCAGCTGAGTTGGATGATGAGCTATGTAAATCCACCAAAAATATTACTCCAATTGATGAAATTGTAGGGCAAGACAGAGCACAACAAGCGGTTGAGTTTGCGATGTCAATTCCTGATCGTGGTTATAATATCTATGCTGTTGGCCAAAATGGATTAGGTAAAAGAACCATGGTGTTGCGTTATTTAAAGCGCCACAAACCTGTTGGAAACGGCATGTATGATTGGTGCTACGTTACTAATTTTGATGATACGCGTCGACCAAAAGTGCTTAAATTGCCCATGGGGACTGGGGCTGAATTTAAAAAAGAAATTGAAAAAATCACGCAGAAATTAGTAAAAGCTATTCCATTGGCTTTTGATAATGAGCTGTATTACACCCGAACGGGCACATTAAAAAATCAGCTAACAGATCAACAAGAATCTTTACTTGCTACTTTGACTAAAGAAGCAAAAGGCAAAGGGATTAGCCTTGCTGTAACTACACAAGGTGAATATCAATTTATTGCTTTAAATGGTGAAGAGTTACATACAGAAGAAACCTTTGAAGCATTAGATAGGCAAGAACAGCGAAACCTAGAGTCATCCATTGATGAACTTGAAATTAAACTTCGTAGTTTGGTTCGTCAATTAACTGAATGGGAAGATAAATATTCAGCGAAGATTGAAAAGTTGAATGAAGATGTTATTTCTCAAGTACTAACGGTTAACTTTGAAGCAATAAAAACCAAATATAAAGATTCAAAAGTCATTATTCAACATCTGAAAGACATGGAAAAAGACATCATTGAAAATTTTGATATCTTTATTCAAGAAGGTAATGAAGAGACCGAGCTGGCTTATGCATCATTAGAGAAAAAGCTACCACGTCGGTATCAAATTAACTTATTAGTGAATCAAGATAATGAGCAATTTCCATTAATTGTTGAAGAAAGCCCAAGTTATCATAACCTATTTGGTTATATTGAAAACGCGACCTATAAAGGAACGGTCTTTACCGATTTTTCCTTGATTCGTCCTGGCAGTTTGCATAAAGCAAATGGCGGTGTTTTATTAATGGATGCGGTGAAAGTGCTGGAACGACCTTACGTATGGGATGGTTTGAAACGAGCACTACGAGCGCAAAATTTAAATCTAAGTTCTCTAGAGAAAGAAGTGACATTGTCTGGAACCGTTTCGTTGGAGCCAGAGCCTATTCCACTTAATGTGAAAATTATTTTATTTGGTGATCACCAAACGTATCAGTTACTACAACATTACGATTCAGAGTTTAGTGAACTGTTTAAAGTCACGGCCGATTTTGAAGACGATATGCCAAGAACGGCTGTATCAGAATTCCATTATGCTCAGTTTATTTCGAGTATTGTGCAAGATGGTAAGTTACTTCAATGTGATAAGAGAGCGATTGAACGAATTATTGAATACAGTTCACGTCAATCGGGTGATCAGAATAGATTGTCCTTGCATTCAGAAGACATCTCGAATTTGTTGAAAGAGACTAACTACATAGCAAGGGCCGCAAATTCAAATATGATCCGTTTAAAACATGTAGAACAAGCGCTTTCCAATAAAGAACACCGTGTAAATCGTGTTCAAGATGGCGTTATGCAAAGTTTTAAAAATGGTACGACATTAATACAAACTGAAGGCTCTGTGATAGGGCAGATTAATGCGCTATCTGTATTAAGCACATCTAACCATCAGTTTGGTATGCCAAACCGCATCACCGCAACGACTTCATTTGGTAAAGGTGAGGTATTTGATATTGAGAGAAAAGTTGAATTAGGTGGAAGTATTCACTCTAAAGGTGTATTCATTTTAAGCGCTTACTTAGCTTCATTGTTTGGTAAAAATAAAGCAATACCATTGAAAACCTATATTACGTTTGAACAATCCTACGGTGGTGTTGATGGCGATAGTGCATCAATGGCTGAGTTTTGTTCTATTATTTCTGCTTATTCCGATATTGCTGCTCGACAAGATTTAGCAATTACCGGTTCTATGAATCAATTTGGAGAGGCGCAGCCAATAGGTGGGGTAAACGAAAAAATTGAGGGGTTTTATGAAGTTTGTAAAATTAAAGGGCTTAATAAAAACCAAGGGGTAATCATTCCTGAATCAAATGTTCAAAATTTAATGCTAAGTGTTGAAATTGTTCAAGCAATTGAGAAAGGTGAGTTTTCAATTTGGCCAGTGAAGCACGTAAGTGAAGCCGTTGCATTATTTACTGGAATGCAACTTGAAAATAATGAACAAACAGGGGTTTATGATTTAATTAAACAAAGATTAGCCTAATGATTGTTAAAAATATTATAAAAATGTATAGGTGTGTTCTGTACATTTTTTTTATATGTTATTTGTAAATTGAAATTACAGTTCAGACGGTGATATAATGAACGGTATGGATAACAATATAGTTGATGGCTTTTCTAGCACAATAGCCATTGGTTAATCATGCATCTTGTTTTCAATTAATGTAATGAGGATTTTATGTATCACCCTCTCTCTCCTAACCTTGATTTAGGCTCTTTTCTGTTGGTTCGAGGAAAAAAGACATATATAGAAGAGAACTTATTGCTGCGAGTTAAGCCAATCGATATTGATGGAACAGAATATTGGGTTCCTATCGGTATTAACTGGAATAGTGGTCAATCGACTAAACGCAGAAGAATGGAGTTTGCACAGGTACGATTTGCTCGTAAGGGGCAACCTTATTACAGTAAAGCTTATTATGCTGATTTCGATAAAGAAGATGACGACTTAGAAGCTCGTTCTGAGGCTATTATTGAAGCAGCATGGTCTATCGCTGAACTTGTAGAACAAAATGAATATGAAACGGCAGATGATGCACGAAAAACAAAGACGTTTACTGCTAAATCTGTTTATGAAGGATTACACCCAAATATTCAATTAAAAGTGTCTATGGTAAATGGAACGCCTTATATTAATAGCCATTTTGAGCGCCATGAAAGCAAACGTTGTTATCGTTCACATAACTTCTCGCGTAGCTTATACAGTTTAAATTTTGATGATTTGGCATTGTTCTTGTCTGATTTGAATGCGATAGGAAAAGAAATTGATGCTTTTCTACAAAGCAAAGATGCGGATATAAAGAAATTTAAACCAAGTAAGAAATTGGTGACAGTTCCATTATCAAAATTTGCAATGCGTAATATTGCGGATCAACTTGTCCAGAAATCTATGGACGGTTGCAGAAAAGAATTTGATAAAACGTGGTTTGAATTCAAAAGAAAACCAAAACAAATTCAAATGATTGAAGCAGAAGATAAATCATCTTTTACGGTAAAGAAAGAACATACAAAAATTGGAACAGTAATAAAATTAGACAAGTTTAAGGCTTGTACTCACCCGACACATGTTTTAAGAAAAGTTGCCTTAATGAAAGCGAATTATAATTGGGCTAATTTTAAAACAGAAAGAAAAGAAGAATCAGCAAAAGGTAAGTATTTTAAAATTGCTCATCCTTCATCAGGTATCGTGGGTGTGGTGGTCAAGAAAACAGATAATGAAATTATTTTTAAGGGAATTATCGGTCAGACGCCAAGAAACAGTTATAAATTTAAAACATTTTCGACTAATTCAATGACAGAAAAACAAGCTTTTATCGCTGCGAAACAAGCGTTTATTGAAGCAATTGAAAATGAATCATGGTCAGATTATAAATTAACAAAAGAATTTAATTTATATCAAGCGAGTTAATCAATCTTAATTCGAGATAACCTAAAAAATAGAAGCTCCTTAGTTTTGTTTTAAAACGAGAGGAGCTTTTTTTTACTTTTTTGTGAATATGCTGATATCAAGTTTAAGAGGTGTGCCCAGCCAAACTGCTGATTGAGTGTGATCAAGGTATTCATCATCTGTTAATGGGTGAATAAGAATACTTAATCCATTTTGATGCAGAGTTAAATACGCAAGTACTTCATCATAATTTTCTTGTTTAAATGAAACTTGACGGCTCCACACTGGATGCGGTCCTACTGGTTTTTTATTAATACGTCCTAACTCGTAACCATACTCTTGGTATAATCTTTCGGTTAATTCGATAGCATAATCAATATTACTTTCGTCAAAGTAAACGTGAATATGGTAACCGTGAATGTTTAATTGAGGCATAAGATTCTCTAAAAATAAAAAAGGCCAAACCGAAGTTTAGCCTCATTGTTTATTAATTTAAATGGAAACAATTATTCCCAATCTAAAATCACTTTACCTGACATACCTGAGCGCATCATATCGAAGCCTTTTTGGAAGTCATCAATTTTGTAGTGGTGTGTGATAATTGGAGTTAGATCTAGACCCGATTGAATTAAGCTTGCCATTTTATACCAAGTTTCAAACATTTCACGGCCGTAAATGCCTTTGATAACTAGGCCTTTAAAGATTACTTGGTTCCAATCAACAGTCATATCTGATGGTGGAATACCTAAAAGAGATATTTTACCGCCATGATTCATGTTCGTTAGCATGCTGTTAAATGCTGAAGGGTTACCAGACATTTCCAAACCAACATCAAAGCCTTCTGTCATGCCAAGATCAGACATTACATCTTCAAGTTTCTCGTTCATTACGTTTACTGCACGAGTTACGCCCATTTTCTTCGCAAGATCTAAGCGGTATTCGTTCACATCGGTAATTACAACGTGACGAGCTCCAACATGTTTTGCTACCGCTGCTGCCATGATACCAATTGGACCTGCGCCAGTGATAAGCACATCTTCGCCAACTAAATCAAATGATAGGGCAGTGTGAACTGCATTACCAAATGGGTCAAAGATTGATGCTAAGTCATCAGAAATACCAGCAGGGATCTTAAATGCATTGAAAGCTGGGATAACTAGGTATTCAGAAAAAGCACCAGTGCGATTTACACCAACACCCGTTGTATTACGACAAAGATGAGTACGGCCGCCACGACAGTTACGACAGTGGCCACAGGTAATGTGACCTTCACCTGATACACGATCACCAATTTCAAAACCACGAACTTCTTGGCCAATACCAACAACTTCACCTACATATTCATGACCAACAACCATTGGAACTGGAATGGTTTTTTGTGACCATTCATCCCAGTTGTAAATATGTACATCGGTACCACAGATGGCAGTTTTCTTAATGCGGATAAGAAGATCGTTATGACCCATCTCAGGTTTTTCAACCTCAGTTAGCCAGATACCTTCTTCAGGTTTTAATTTTGAAAGCGCTTTAATTTTCATTATTTGATGATCTCCATGTCTTTACCTACTTCGATAAAGGCATCAATTGCACGATCTAGCTGTTCACGAGTGTGAGCAGCGGACATTTGTGTACGAATACGAGCTTGGCCTTTTGGTACTACAGGGAAAGAGAATGCAATAACGTAAATGCCTTTTTCTAGAGCACGTTCTGCAAACTCAACAGCGACTTTTGCATCACCAAGCATAATTGGAATAATTGCGTGATCAGCACCACCCATAGTAAAGCCTGCTGCTTCCATACGAGTACGGAAATGCGCTGAGTTCTCCCATAGTTTAGAACGTAGATCACCTGATTCAGCTAAAAGATCTAAAACTCGGATAGAAGCAGATACAATCGCTGGAGCAACTGAATTTGAGAATAGGTAAGGACGAGAGCGTTGACGTAACCAATCAATCACTTCTTTTTTACCAGAAGTATAACCACCTGAAGCACCACCCATCGCTTTACCTAGCGTACCTGTGATGATATCGATACGGTCGATTACATCGTGATGCTCATGAGTACCTGCACCATTATTACCCATGAAGCCAACAGCGTGAGAATCGTCAACCATTACCAGAGCGTCGTATTTATCAGCTAAGTCACAGATAGCAGGAAGGTTAGCGACAACACCATCCATTGAGAACACACCATCAGTTACGATAAGCGTATGACGAGCGCCAGCTTCTTTTGCTGCAATTAGTTGTTCTTCTAATTCAGCCATGTTGTTGTTTGCGTAGCGGAAACGCATTGCTTTACATAAACGCACACCATCAATGATTGATGCATGGTTTAGTGCATCAGAGATAATCGCATCTTCTGCGCCTAAAATTGTTTCAAACAAACCAGCATTAGCATCAAAACATGATGTGTATAAAATAGTGTCTTCTTTACCTAAGAAAGTAGATAGTTTTTGTTCTAATTCTTTATGTGAATCTTGAGTACCACAAATAAAACGAACTGATGCCATGCCAAAGCCATGCTCATCCATTCCATCTTTTGCTGCTTCAATAAGAGCTGGGTGGTTAGCTAAGCCTAAATAGTTATTTGCACAGAAATTTAGTACTTCTTGGCCAGTAGAAATAGAAACTGATGCTTTTTGAGCTGAAGTAATAATACGTTCTGATTTATATAAACCTTCGTTTTTTACTTCTTCAATTTGGTTTTGAATTTGAGTGTAGAATGCAGAAGACATTGCGGTTCCTTTTTTTAGTTATGTTTGTTGCACGTAAAAGTGTAATCAAAATCCGATAAATAGATTCTAATTCAAATCAATTACGACTATTATCCCTAAAAATGGAAAAGCATTAGTGAATCATGGTCACAAATAAACTTATTACTTTATTACCGGATTTAGCGACATTTATTGTTGTTGTAAATGAAGGAAGTTTTACCGCAGCAGCAAAGAAACTAGGCGTTACTCCATCCGCATTGAGTAAATTAATTACTCGGTTAGAGAATGCACTTTCAGTAAAGTTGTTTGAGCGAACGACTCGTAGCTTACTGATCACTGAATCAGGGAAAAAAATATATCAGCAATCAGTCATCATGGTTGAAGCTGCGCAACAGGCTGTTGATATTTCAAGCTCTGAACATACCGTCCCTTCAGGAAGTTTAACGGTTGCAGCCCCAAAAGCATTTTTAACTATCGTACTTCAGCCGTTGGTTACTCCTTTTTTACTTAAATATCCAAAGATTCAATTAAAACTTAGAGCATCAGATGGTGATATTGATATGATTGCACAGGGTATTGATGTGGTATTTAGGCTGACAGATAAACCGACTGAAGGCTTAATTATGAAAGAAATAGGTAAGGTTAATTTAAGTCTATGTGCAAGTCCTACTTATTTAGAGGAAAGAGGACTTCCTCATCTTCCACAAGACCTAATCAATCATGATTGCTTATTTTTAGGCGAAACAACAACCGACCATATTTGGGAATTTGTTAAAGGCACAGAAAGTCATGTCATAGCAGTAAGCGGTAGGTATGCCGTGAATCATTCGCAAATGAGGTTAAATGGTGTAAAGGATGGCTTTGGTATTGGGATTTTCCCAGACTTTGTTATAAAAGAAGCATTAGCGAATAATGAAGTCATATCTGTTTTATCTGATTGGCAAATTAAAGGGAATTACCACGGTGTTATCGCGATGCAATACGCACAAAATAAATACATGCCATCAAGATTGAAAGTATTTACTGAGTTTGTAAAAGAAAACTTGATGAAATCAAAGGTAAATGATGAAAGAGCTTGAGTTACGTTTACTAAGAGGGCTACCTGGCAGTGGTAAAACGACATTAGCTCAGTCTTTAGGTTTGATTCATATTGAAGCTGATCAGTTTTTTATGAATGAAGCAGGAGAATACTGTTTTGATGGAAAGCTATTAGGGTCTGCGCATCAATGGTGTCAATCTCAGTGTGAATACCATCTTTTCCATAATAGAAGTGTGGTGGTTGCAAATACATTTGTTAAACACTGGGAAATTGATGTGTATAGAAAAATAGCTCAAAAATTTGGAGCTAAGATTAAGATTGATGTCTGTAAGGGGAAATTTAAAAGTATTCACAATGTTCCTGAGCAAGTGATTAGCCGGATGAAGCGTGAATGGGAAGAATAAATATTATTCGAATTGATGATTTTCAAAACAAGATGTTTGTTTTTTGAACGCTTAAAAGTTTTTTTGAAAAAAATACTTGCAACAAAAATCGAAATCTCTATACTTCGCTTCCGTTGACACAGCAAAGCTTTCTCAGAAAGCGGTGAGGTTCAACAAGAAGTGAAACATTGACGCGAACGGAGTTTTAAAAAGTTACTTGTAACTTACTTTTAGTAATTTAAATGACACTTCACGCAAAATTAAGTAACGCTTAGTTTTGAGCTCTTTAATAATTTGACCTTAGCAATCTGTGTGGACACTTATGGATTGATAGTCACAATAGCTTTCTCATTATTGAGTAAGCAACTATCAATGAACTGAGTGACTACACAAAATTACTTTTATGTAACAATCAGTATTAATCATTGAGTCG
>NZ_WOBR01000014.1 GCF_009727955.1 Aliivibrio fischeri
AGTACCTAGTACCTAGTACTTATAGACTATAAAAACAAAAAAAGCGGATACAACCTTAAGTTATATCCGCTTTGTGTGTTTACTATCTATATATTTAGCAAAACGCCATTATTTGCTTATCTCAGCTTGAAGCTGTACCGACATACGCTTACCAAACAGCTTATGCACAAACGTTGTGATACGCCAGATATAACTGATAGTCATAAAGTACACGCCAAATAGAGCTAAGAAACTAAAGAACATGACCGACTCACTCACGCCGTTTAAATCAGCCCAAATGCCGAAGAAAGCGCAAATTAAAGCAACAGTACAAATTAAGAAAAGCGTCATATAAGAAGATAAACCCAAACGCTGGCAAATATGATGTAAATGCTCTCGGTCTGGTTTAAATGGAGATTGGCCCTTACGAACACGACGGATCATAATGGTTGCCATATCCATAAGAGGAATTGCAATTAACCATAATGCGGTTACCGGTTTAAATGCAATAACGGCTGGCTCTTGTGAACCACGAATAAGCATCCAAACCACTGTAAAGCCAATAAACATACTGCCGGCATCACCCATAAAAACTTTAAAGCGACGCCCCAAAGGAAAACCAAGGTTAAGCATAATGTATGGCACCATAGCAATAACGATTAACCCGCATACATGAGCAAGATAATCATTACCACTGTAATAGAACACGGTAGCTAGCGCAGCAAAAGTAACCGATGCTAACCCACCTAATAAGCCATCAATACCATCTACCATATTAAAGGCATTAATTGCCCCTATTACACCTAAAATGGTAATAAAACCACTTACCGCAGAAGACAACATGATGGTCTCGCTGCCCATTAAGAAGCCTAAATTATGTAAGCTGTGTCCACCGGCAAAAATGATAACCAGAGAAATGCCAGTTTGAACAATTAACCTAATTTTAAATGACACATCAAAGTAATCATCAAAGGCCCCTAGCACGACTAATACCGCAGCACATGCTAAATACATAAGCAAAGTTTCAGTAACAGGGAGGAAAAGAAGCAAACCAATACATAATGTAGTGAATATAGAAATACCACCAATTAATGGAATGACTCCTTTATGATGTTTTCGCTCATTAGGTTTATCTACCAAGCCAATGCGCTTAGCCACTTTGCGCATAATAAATAAACTGATAAATGAGACGAGAAACACAAACAGATATGCGTTTATCATGAATAAACTTCCTTTTAGGAATGTAGTTATCTTTTAATTATATATAGATGGGTATTGCATAAAACCACGCAGTTGCTACGTGGTCTATTTGCTCGCATTTTATTCAGTTATCAATGTAACGATACAAATAAAACACGAGCCACGTTTGTTTTTTAGCCAATGAAAAACAACGTGCGGTATTGTACAAAAATAGAGCAAATTATCAATAGTTATCCGATATTAATTATTAATAAAATGAATAATTAATCAGAACCAAATAAATCGCGAGTATATACTTTTGTCTCTACATCTGATAATTCTTGATCCATACGGTTAGACACAATCACATCACAGGTTGATTTAAATTCGTTTAGATCTGTTATCACCAAAGAGTGAAAGAACTCTTTCTCTTGTAAAACAGGCTCATAAACCACAACCTCAATGCCCTTCGCTTTTAAGCGCTTCATCACACCTTGAATGCTTGATGCGCGGAAGTTATCAGAGCCTGATTTCATCACCAAACGATAGATGCCAACACGTTTTGGGCTACGTTTTAAGATGCTATCTGCAATAAAATCTTTACGAGTAGTATTTGCCTCTACAATTGCACCAATAATATTATTTGGCACTTCTGCATAGTTAGCTCGTAATTGCTTTGTGTCTTTTGGTAAACAGTAACCACCGTAACCAAATGATGGGTTGTTGTAGTGACTACCAATACGAGGGTCTAAACCTACCCCTTCAATAATTTGGCGAGCATTTAAGCCGTGTGATTCAGCGTAAGTATCAAGTTCATTAAAATAAGATACACGCAGCGCTAAATAAGTATTTGAGAATAACTTAACCGCCTCAGCCTCAGTTGAATCAGTAAACAACACATCAATATCTTGTTTGACTGCACCTTCAACTAACAAATTTGCAAAAGCTTGTGCGCGTTCAGAACGCTCACCAACAATAATGCGGGATGGATATAAGTTATCGTACAGCGCTTTACCTTCACGTAAGAACTCAGGAGAGAAAATTAGATTGTCACAACCTAACTCTTCTTTAATACGAGCAGTATAACCAACAGGAACCGTTGATTTAATCACCATTACCGCTTGTGGGTTAATAGCCATCACCTCTTTAATTACTGATTCTACCGACGAGGTATTAAAGTAGTTAGTTGCTACATCGTAATCTGTCGGTGTTGCGATAATAACAAAATCAGCATTTTTATAGGCTAACTCTTTATCCAAAGTTGCACTGAATGACAATTCTTTATTATTTAAAAAACCGGTAATCTCTGCATCAACAATAGGTGATATTTTATCGTTTAAAAGGTTTACCTTTTCTTCAATAATATCAACCGCAATAACATCATTGTGTTGTGCTAATAACATAGCGTTAGACAAGCCAACATAGCCTGTGCCAGCAATTGCAATTTTCATTTTTACCTAACCAATTAGTAATATTAATAAATATGTTTATCTTAGAACTTCATCAATAGCATTTAAGTATTTTGTCAATACGATTGATTCATCGAATTCCTTTTCTATTTTATCTCGACTCAATCTCCCCATATGAATACGTTCAGCATGAGTCATATTTATAATAAGTTCTAACTTATCAACCAAACTTTCTGTACTTCGAGGCATGCACAAGAAGCCATTCTTACCATCATCAACCGTTTCACGACAACCTACATTATCGGTTGTTACTATAGGTTTTCCCATCGCACCAGCTTCAAGTAATGATTTCGGTACCCCTTCACGATAAAAAGAAGGTAAAACCATACAATCAACTTTTGCAATCTCTTGCTCAACAGAATCAGAAACACCTAGGTAATTTACGATCCCTTCATCAACCCAAGATTGCATTTCATCTTCAGAAACTGCCGATGGATTATTAACAGCTAAAAAGCCTAATAAATTAAATTCGACTTTATCGCCATGTTTATCTTTTAAGTGCCTTGCAGCTTCAATGTAATGGCTAATCCCCTTGTCATATAACATACGAGCTATAAGTAAGAAACGAATAACACCATCATCTTCAGAGGGAGAAAAAGAAAAACGGGTCAAATCAGCACCAGAACCAGGCAGACGATCTGTTTTTTCTACTGTAGCTAATTTGTGCTGTATAAATAATTCTTTATCTTCTTCATTTTGAAAGAAAATTTTATCAGCATACCGCTGACTATATTTATATAGCGTTCTCGCTATTTTGGACGTTAGGCTTTCATTTATAAATAAGATTCCAAGGCCTGCAATATTATTTATAACTTTAATATTATTTGTTTTCGCAGCTAAAGTACTATAGATATTATTTTTAGGGGTGAAATTTAAAACCACATCATAATTAGATTTAGAAAATACTTTATTAAACCCCATAAATGTTTTTAAATCATTAATTGGGTTTGTTCCACCTTGATCAATATCAATATGTATAAATTCTGCCCCAAGTGACTCTAATTTTTCTGAGTAGTCATCTTTAGGAGCAATTGCTGTAACTGCATGCCCCCTTTTTATCAGAGCGTTAATTGTATTTTTCCGAAAATTGTATAAATACCAACTCGTATTAGCTGAAATAAGAATATTAGCCATATTTATACTTTATAATACTCTTTATACCAACGAACTAAGTTAGCAACACCTTCTTGTACGCCAACCTTTGGCTTATAACCTGTAGCTTCAAATAAATCTTGTGTATCAGCATACGTTTGATAAACATCACCTGGTTGCATACCTCGGAAGTTTTTCTTGGCTTCTATACCTAATTCAGATTCAATAGCTTTAACAAAATCCATCAAATTAATTGGACTTCCATGGCCAATATTATAGATTTGATAAGGAGCTGAGCTTGATGCTGGAGTACCTGATTCTACCGTCCAATCAGGCGTATGATTTGGTACTACATCTGCAATACGAATTACACCTTCAACGATGTCATCAATGTATGTAAAATCACGCCACATATCACCGTTATTATTGATATCGATAGTTTCGCCATCTAATATTTTCTTAGTGAAGATATAAGGAGCCATATCTGGACGACCCCAAGGACCGTAAACAGTAAAGAAACGTAGACCTGTTGTCGGCATATTATATAAATGAGAATAACTATGAGCCATTAGCTCATTTGATTTCTTTGTAGCTGCATATAAAGAGACAGGATGATCAACTGAATCAGAGGTTGCAAACGGTGTTTTTGCATTTAATCCGTAAACAGAGCTTGAAGAAGCATAAATTAAATGTTCAACCTTATTATGACGACAGCCTTCAAGAATATTTAAATGTCCAACTAAGTTACTGTCGGCATAAGCCATTGGATTTTCAATCGAATAACGAACACCAGCTTGGGCAGCTAAGTGAATAACTCGATTAAATTGCTCTTCTTTAAATAATTCTGAAATATCCAAAGAACTAGCTAAATCAATTTTTTTTAAAGAAAAGTTAGGATGTCCTAATAATGCTTCTAATCGAGACTCCTTTAAAGATACATCATAATAGTCATTGATAACATCAAGGCCGACAACAACGTGCCCTTTTTTTAATAGCTCTTCACTTACCTTTGCACCGATGAAACCCGCAGCGCCAGTTACTAAATATTTCATAATTAATTAAATTCCTCCCAATAACTACCAAGTAAAAAATCAGCATCTTTAGAGCTTAATGGCTCCCAACCGCTTCCGTGACAAAATGTCAACTCTCCAAAATAAATACGTCCATCAATGTTATATAAATCAACTCTCACATATTTAAAGTCCTCAGAAAGTTTTTTTGCAACTTCAATCATTTCATCAAAGCTATCAGGCCAATTATAATCTGATCTAACCGAATCATATTTTGGCTGTATATCAAATTCTAATTTATTCTTGTTAAGATCGAAAAGAGATCGTTTATGGTTACCAAAACGGTCTTCATCAACTTGAATGATCACCTTACTATCATCAGACTGATTAAATATGTGTAATTTGTAATCTGAGGGGAAACTTCCATCTTTATGTCGCATTAATTTCTCAATAATAACTTGAGGAGTTTCAATGTCATAAAAATGCTCATCGACGGCTTTTCCAACATTTATTTTTAAATATTGATTAAACTGATTAGATAAAGAAATTAAATCAGTATTTTCTTTACTTTTTATTAGTTTAACATTTTCACCACCGCCACCATTACTTGTTTTTATTACAAACTCAGATGGAAGGTTATGAAAATCTTCACTAGAAATATGGTCTTTAACTAATAACAAAGGTATCAAATACTGTTCACCTATCTTCTTTTTTACATAATCACGAACCGCGTACTTATCGACTAACTTGGAAAATAAGCTTGGTTCTACATTAAACTTCCGATATATTATTTTTTCGGAAAAACTAAGAGGTTTATTTAGATTTGGAATATATTTATGGGTTATAATAAACCTTAACCATGAATAACCAAACGGACGAAAAATAAACCTTAGAAAATCTCGAATAAAATATTTAACTGTATTTTTCATTAGTATTATCTACAATATATAAATTAACAGATGGTTTAATATTAAATTTACACGCATGAAGTATGTTTATATTAATATCTAAAGATCACTATCACCAAGCATATTAGAAAAGTATTTCATGTATAACTTTTTGTTCTTATAAACATCATACCTTCTATAAATAGTGGAAAAATTTAATCTGTTTAGTAACCACATAAAATCTCTTTTCGAGTTTCTTTTTTTGTTTACTTGATTAATCTGTCTTATTCTTTCATTTTCATAATCTTTTTTATCTAATTTGAGAAAATCGCAATACGATGATAGCTTCCCATTTTCTCTAATACATAATTTTTCTTCATCAAGATAAAACTCAACAATATCATAGTTTGCTATTCTAGCATCAACAATATCGAGAATAAAAACAGCTGATTCTTTATTATTTTCTGTTTGTTTTACTAGTGGATATTTAGTTCTTCCATCATAAATATCATCAAAACAAAAATTCCCCAGGCTATAAGCAATTAAACTATTATTTACTTCTTCATATCCTTGAAGAACATGAGGATGATGCCCAAAATAAAATAATGGATATTCACTAGCAATTTTACGAGCAAAAAACATATCATCTCGACTAGGTAAATTAACATTTTCAATACCAGAATGAACACTTAAAACATTAAAATATCCCATATCATTTATCTTTCTGATATTTTCGATTGTTGATTTATAATCTAAATAATTCAATGAGTGCGTTTCATTCCCCTTTATATCGATACCTAAAGGGTTTGTATTAAATGAACAATAGCCATGAAAAGCTATTTTTTCAGCGCCATTTATAAAAAAATTCTTATTATTACAGCCAAACCAATCAATTTCATTTTTCTCTAATATTCTAATTGTTGACTCAAGCTCTTCTGAACCAAAATCAAAAATATGATTATTAGATATATTCACAATATTAATACCTAGTGAATTCAAAATACTAACATTAGATGGTTCTGATGATATATATGCTGATTTCGAACCTGACTTTATGCCTTTTTGAATAAAAGGCGTCTCTAAATTACCAACAACATAGTCACAGTTCTTTAGATATGGTAATATTTCATTGAAGTAATTTACATTGTACCTTTCTGATTTAGATGAGAACTTACCAAATAAAGCAATATCACCTAAAAATGCAATTTTCATTATATTATCCTCTATGGGAACAAGTTAGATTTTTTTTATAACTTCATAAAAATTTGATATAAAGGATTCATAAGAAAAATGATCATTAACAAAAGTAGTTCTGAATTTTTTATTTTTAATTATTTCATTCCTATCAACGTTAGATAATATTTCGTAAAATTCATTTTCAAATAAAAGATCATTAGATTTTGACTTTGTATATAATCCTAAGCGTTCATCAACAACAATATCACTTATACCATCAACATTTGAAGAACAAACAAAACAACCAGCATTTATAGCTTCAATTACAACTCTTGGAAGTCCTTCTTTTCTACTTGCAAATAAAAACACATCTGCTAATGATAAATATTCATGAACATAATCAGTATAAGGTAAAACTAAAATATTGTTTGGGTTAGAGCACTTTGATATTAGGTTTAATAGTTCGTCCTTATAAGAATGATTCTCTATTGTACAATCACCAATTAAAAGTAACTTAGTGTTTTTTATATTAAGTTTATCAAAGACTTTGACTATATCTAGTTGATTTTTCCTTTCACAAATAGTCCCTATTGATATGTAAATCTCATTATTTCCTATATCATCTTTTATTTTTGTTAAAATATTACGGTCAATATCATTAAATTTAAAACCCGTATGTACAACAGTAAATTTGTTAGCATATTTATTTCTATTTTTTTCAGAAAAAACATCTAAACAATCATTGGAAATTAAAACTATTTTTCTAGATAAATATAATGCTAGTGAGTCAACATATTTAACTTTATCGTTTATTCTTATATACCAAACAATTTTTTTTCTATTCCAAATTAGTTGAGGCATAAAAAACAAAAAAGCCCTGACATCATTAATACATAGAACATCATATGGTCTGAGATTTACTGAAAAAATTTGGATAAACCAGTAATATATTAAAGAAAGTATATAATATAACTTTAATTTAATGGTTCTAATATTTTTTCGTGATTGAAGTAAGAATGGAGGAACGCCTAGTTCAACTGTTTTCAATCCTAATTCTTCAGATTTATTTAAAACCCCATCACGAATGGAACTAGCAACAGTTACATTTACAAGCTTATTTTTCGATATACCATCAGCTAACGAGATCATACTCTTAGGAGCTCCATTTAGACCGAAAGAGTAGCTATCAATAAAACAAATTTTCATTAGTAAATAATCTCAGATTTTCTTTTTTGTATAAATAAAGAATTAGAATTAATATTCTTCTTTACAATTGAACCAGCAGCAATTACAACGTTATCACCGATCACTACACCCGATAAAATAACCGAATTAGAGCCAATCCATACATTATTACCAATACAAACATCAGACAATTGAAAACCTTGTCCACGTATTAATTTTTTGCTTCTATTTTTATAACAATGATCATGGTCATATATACAAATATTTTCACCAAATAAGCAATTATTACCTATTCGAATATTTGCCCTACAATTTATAGATACATCATTATTAAAAAAAACATTATCTCCTACTTCTAAAGATCCACCATTAACAGAAACCTTTAACTCATTCTTATTTTTTACATTAACACCAAATTTAACATTGCCATTTATTATCGTTAACTTTAAAGATAAGTACGACTTATAAATTGGTATATTAAAAGAATTGAAATATATTATTTTATAAAAATAACATTTTAATATTTTCTTTAAAGTTCTAAATAAAAAAAGCATCTTAACTATCATTAGAAAGTAACCTTACGTAAAAAAAATAATCATTAAATAAAGTAAAATCATCTCGACAAGAAAAATCAATTTTATTTTTATTAGAAAGTTTTCTTATATTTTCTTCCCATAAAGATACATTTAAAGGAATATACTTTGCCCCACCAATGTTACATTCTTTAGTAATATTATCTGAAAGCAAACAGAATACACCTGATTTTTGAGCTTCAACAGCACTAAGAGGGAGTCCTTCCCATAATGAAGGCATAATAAAAAGAGAAGCATATTTTCTCACTATTTGTTCAGGATTTTTTTGAAAACCAAGAAAAACTGCATTGGTCACTCCCTCTTTCATTAATTCAAGTTTATATTTATCTAAATTTGCTCCAATGAAAATAAATTGATAATCAGGATGATTTTTAAATTTCAAGCATAATTCAATAAGAAATGGATAATTTTTTGCCTCTGAATACCTTCCTATGTGAAATATTTTCTTTTTTTCTTTAAGCCCTTCTAACTTAGGGTTAATATAATCAGGATTAAAATCCAAACTAGGGACACCACAATTTTTTATAGTAAATCCATTGATAAATAATGATTGACCAGCTTTTTCTGACACAGCAAGCCTATAGTCAGAAAATTTACTGATAAGATATTTTGTAATATATATATAAATTTTTCGTTTATATCCACAGCCCTTTTCAACTATCCTTCTATCTGAATGGGAATGGATCATCACTTTGGATTTTGAGGTTAACTTGATAAAGCAAGAGTAAATTCCTGTAGAGTATCCAGGATGTAAATGAATGAAATCAGGGTTTATTTCTTTTATTGTTTTATATAAAGAAAATAATCGAGATGTTGAATTATTTGATTTAACAAAGTAGACTTTATCTCTTCTAATATTTATTTGTTCTAAAATTGCCTTTTTATCTTTATCTAAAGAAAGAATATATAGATCTAGTTCATTATCAACTTTCTTATTACAATAATTAATGAAATTTGCGACCCATTTTTCAATACCTCCAACATCCAAAGTACCTACTACCTGTAAAATTTTAATCATTTTAATTCAACACCTTAATATATTCCTGCCCTGTTGAAAAATACATATTAATCAAACTTGGATATATATAAAAATCAAGACTGTAAAAATAAGAATATCTATAACGGAACAATGACCATAATAAAGCCACTAATTGAAATAATAATAGTGAAAAATATACTTTTTTATTACTATTTATAGATAAAAAATACAGTAGAGATATTAAAGTTGAAGCATATGCATATCTTTCACTTATTACCCAAAAATCATTTGTAATTAAAGTTAAAGCGCAAGTAAAAATTGATATTATATATAATACGTTAATGTTTCTTGCTCTTA
Organism: Aliivibrio fischeri; assembly: GCF_009727955.1. Taxonomy (GTDB): domain Bacteria; phylum Pseudomonadota; class Gammaproteobacteria; order Enterobacterales; family Vibrionaceae; genus Aliivibrio; species Aliivibrio fischeri_A. The sequence goes on from NZ_WOBR01000014.1 coordinate 9,907, forward strand.
GTAAAAAAAACACACTGCAATAGAAAGGTAGCAATTGAATCAACTGTACAGTTTTTGATTTTTGACTTAACTCTGCTGCACCTCCCCATTGAGAACCATTAATATATATTTTAACCAAATTATCTACGATAGGATTAATTCCAGAAACTATTAGTGATAACTCATTAATAAATGAAGCTGAAAAAAAGGAAAAAGCAATGCTAGAAAGCAAAATTAATTTAAATAGCTTTAAATTTTTATTCTGAAAATAAAATGAGATTATCACGATTAAAAATATTAATATTGCGTAACTATGCACAAACATAGCGATTGTAGATAATAAAATAAACTTATATTTACGCCCTAAGTATAACAATGAAATAGCATAAATAATTAATGATGTAGAAAATCCATTTCTCAACCCATTTGCTGAAGCTAAAAATGAAATAGTAAACAATAGCAATAAGTTTAAAATAAATACAAGTCTTACATCTTTATTCTTAATAAAATTTTCATATGCGCTAAAGTAAAATAAATACGAAATCAATGTAATAAAGAAAGGAATAAACTCTTTATTCAAACCCATAGAATTAATGAATTTAACATACACTCTAATCAAAACATTTGTGGATTCATTTATTAATTGCTTGTATGTTAACTGACTATAAAAATCAATATTATTATAATATGTAGCAAGATCCATAGTTGAATATGGGACAAAACTATAAGACAATAAAGCAAAAAATAAAGATGCTATTACTTTATATAAATATGGATTTTTTCTAACATCAAATAAAGCACTAACAAATCCAAGGAATGGATTTATTAAAAAAACTGCTATGCTAAAAAATGCATTATTTACCATATAAGTACCATATATATACTTGCATATTTTTTAATAGAGTGGTTATTTTACTACTATTTTTTTTATTAAAAAATGACAAGTATTTATAAATCAAATAAAAATTATTTAACCCTATACCATTTATCCTAGTTTTTGAAAAACCATTTGATTCATTTTTTATTCTTTCTCTTTCTTTTCTAAGGTTAACTATATCTAACATTTCGTATTTTAAATTGTTTATTATTATTCTCTCTAATTCTTTATATTTTAATGATGGTTTACATGAAGTTATTTGGTTTTCTGATATTCTATATTGGGTCAATGCTTCATACATATTCCTGCATTTACCTAGATTCCTTAATTTAGCCCATAGATAATAATCTTCCATTAAACCAGATAAGTTTTCATCATACCCACCACACTTTATTACAGCATTCTTTTTAAACATTACGGAAGGATGGGCATATATATTTCTTTTTTTGAAAATCAAATCAGATAAAAAATCAAATATAATCGGAAATGTTCTCCCAATAACTTTTCCATTTCCATCAATATAATCAACAGCACTACCCACGAGTAAAGTATCTTTATTTTCTTTCAAATACTTATATTGTTTTTCTAATCTAGTACTATAGGCTATATCATCAGAATCAATTCTCGCAATATATTCAGAACTACAATTTTCTATACCTAGATTTAAAGCAGAACTAATACCACCATTAACTTTATATATGTATGTAATTCTATCATCATTAATATCAGAAACAATTTTTCTTGTATTATCAGTTGAACCATCATCAATAATTATTAATTCAAAATTACTATGTGTTTGATTAATAATCGAATCGATTGTAGCTTTAATCGTTGAAGATGCATTGTATGTTGGTAATAGCACACTAACTATATTATCTTTATTCATTTTTTATTCCGTGAAACATATTTAAAATATTCTCCCTAAAGAAGATTGTATATATTGATAATATTGATAATATTGATAATATTAATGAAGCTTCCATACCAATATCGCGAGATAAAAATATGACTGGTGTATAAGCAGAAAATAAAATAACCACATATATTGGGCATACAATTAAAGCTTGCTCTATCATTGTTAGATTAATATATTGATAAGTATATATTGCATTTATATATGTAGATATAAATGAAAAAACAAGCATCCCTATTGTTATCCCCAAGATACCATGATTTATAGTGAAGAAAAGGATTAAAATCATTAAAATTTTCTTTACTATTTCTAACTTTAAAAAAAGATCTGACCTACCAAACACATTTAATATATTAAGATTTATTGCATGTAATGGATATAATGAATAAGCCAGAGCAAGTACTTTTAATATATCACTAGTTCTTTCCCACTCTGAACCTAGTGTTATTTCTATTACCAATGAACTATAAGCAGAAAGCAATATCATTAGAGGTAAAAATACAAGTGATGTGTTTTTTATTACACTAATAAAAAAATTTTTTAAGTTTTCTTTATTATCTTTTATTTCAGAAAAATGTCTATATGTTACTCGCTGAACAATAGAAGAAAATGTATTTGTTGGTACTACTGATAAAGTTTTTGCCTGAGAAAAAAAACCTAATTCTATTGTAGAATAATACCTTCCTATAATAAAATTATATATATTATCAAAAACCACATTTAACACTGATGCAATAACTAATTTATAACTAAATGATATTAGTGACACGTATTCTTTTTTAGAAAAGATAAAATTCGGGATCCATCTAACATACTTATAATATAAAAAACAAGATATTACCGAATTACAAATAGTATAAAAAACCAAAACCCATACACTTGGATTTATATTTGCGAGTAATATACTAAAAAAACCTGATAACAATACTGATAATATAGTTATTTTTGATTGTGTTTTAAAGTTAAGTTCTATTGTCAGCTTTGTTTTATGTATTAAAGTTAAAGAGTTAATAATTATAACTAACCCCATAACCTTTAATATATTTGTTAATTCTGGTTCATTGAAATAAAGTGACACATAATCCGAAAGAAAAAAAATGCATGTGTAAATAAATAATGACATACATAAATTAACAATAAATGCTGTATCAAAACATTCATCTTTAATTTCTTTTTTTCTTATTAATGCTAATGAAAAACCAGAATCCACTAAGGTTTGTGATACTGCAATCACAACAGTAATCATTCCAATTAAGCCATAAGCATGCGGACCTAATAATCGAGCTAATATAAGCATGATTACAAATTGAGCTACTTGTGTACAAATCCTTTCAATAGCACTCCACTTAAAACCTTTATTTATCTTACTCAATTTCTGCTCGCATATATTTTATATATCTTATTTGTCACTATCATAACTGTAGTTATAGTAGCCATAACCATACGTACTGCTTGCTTTCTTCTCTACCGCATTCAAGATAAAGCCTTTCACTTCTATCCCTGCTTGCTCAAATCTGTGTCTTGCCACATCAATTTCTTTAACTGATGTTTGGTCAAAACGCCCAACCATTAATGTTGTGCCAGCTAATGCCCCTACAATGCTTGGGTCAGTTACCGCCAGTACTGGTGGTGTATCAATCAACACTAAATCGTAATTTGCTGATGCCCAATCAATAAAGTCACTAAAGCGTTTCGTCATTAATAGTTCAGATGGATTTGGTGGTACTTGCCCTCGGGTTAGTACATCTAAGTTTGGTACTTCTGATTTTTGAATGGATTGTTCTAAACTTAATTTGCCTGATAAGTAGTCTGATAAGCCGTTATCCCACTTCATGCCAAAGTAACGCTGCATATAGCCTTTGCGCATGTCAGCATCCACTACCAATACTTTTTGACCTGTTTTAGCAATAACCGCCGCAAAGTTCACAGCAACAAACGATTTACCAATATTTGGTGCAGGACCGGTTATCATCACTACGTTGTTTTTGGCTTCCATCATGGCAAAGTGCATACTAGTACGTAGGCCACGCAGTGCTTCAATGGACAAATCGGCAGGGTTTGATTCTGCTAATAACGTCTCTAAATGTTTCACTTTCTTCTTGTTGTAGCGGATATCCAGCTTTTCTTGCCAGTTTGATTTTGGAATGCTGGCATAAACAGGAATCCCTAACGCTTCAATCTCATCTGGGTTTTCTACCCCACGGTGGAATGCAGCTTTAAGTAGCACGATTGCCACACTTAGCATGCCACCTAATAAAGTTGCTAATACCACAATTAACGGTTTTTTCGGTTTTACAGCACGCGTGTAAGCCTGTGCGGTATCTAAAATACGCACATTACCTACGGTACCAGCTTTCACTATGTTTAATTCTTGAGTTTTGTTCAGTAGCTGAATGTAGATCTCTTGGTTTAGCTCTACATCACGCTGCATGCGCAGTACTTCACGTTGAGTTTTTGGCAGTTTTTGTACTTGCCCATTTAAACGATCTTTCTCAGCCAAGAGTACTTTACGTTTATCAATTAATGATTTGTAAGCTGGGTGATCTTTAGTAAAGCGTTGGCTAATTTCACTCTCTTTAAAAGTCAGTTCATTTAATTGCGCTTCTAGTTTTACTAATACATCCAATGCTGAACGTGCTTCTAAGCTTAAATCAACGGATTTACGCTCTAATCTAAAATCGTTTAACACATTTTCAGAGACGGTCAGTTTATCTTTAATGGCAGGAAGTTGAGCTTGCAAAAACTCAAGGCTCTGCTCTGCTTCTGCGCTGTTGCGAGCAATGTTTTGTAAGAAGTAATTTTGACTTACGTCGTTAATAATCGCTTCTATTTGTGCTTTATTTTCACCTTCTAGAGAAAACTGTAATACGCCGGATTGCTTACCTTTTTCACTAATAGATAAAGATTGTTGCAGTGCTAAAATTGCATCAAAACGAGAGATTTTAGACACATCAAATACATCGCCCGTGTTACCTTCTAATTGCATAACAAATACGCGGTAATCATTTTTATCTGCAAGTACACCCACTTTACCTGTTAAGATTTTTCGCTCTTGTCCATCAAATAAGGTATAAGTGCCTTGTTCGGCGTTATCTAAAACTAGAGTAAAGTTAGGCTTATCTACGTATCTTGGAATATCAAAGCGACTTACTTTAATCGCTTTCTCTTCACCCATTAAACGAGATGCCCCTTTGCCAATAATAGGCATGTATTGTGGAGAGGCGATGGTCGTTAGGTTCAAGGCATCAACAGTATCACCTAAGATCATACGTGATTTGATGATCTCAATTTCAGTGGTTGATGATGATTCAGAGGCGAACATTTCCCCCATATCCCCCACAAGGGCTGACATACCCCCATTGCTTTTTTGCTCAACTTGAACAAGGGCATCGGCTTTATAAATTGGTGTCGATAAAAGTGCGAACGCAATACCCGCAATGGCAAATAAAGTGGTAATAGAAAGAATAAGCCAACGACCATCAATTAGCTGACCAAACAGTTTTGCTAAATCGATTTCATCAGAGGTAGAGGTATCACGGGTAGAGTTGATTGCTTGTGACATGGACGTTCCAATATGTTGCTTTAGTTAGGGACTAGTTTTTAGGGACTAGAAGCTAGTAAAAGATTAGTAAGAGCAAGGGACTAGGTTTAAGGGACGAGTAAGAGCAGTAAAAGATTTATAAGAGCTAGGGACTAGTGCTTAGGGACTAGGAGCTAGTAAAAGAGTAGTAAGAGCAAGGGACTAGAGTCAAGGGACTAGAGTCAAGGGACGAGTAAGAGTAATAAAGCACTACTCGCTCCTAAATTCTCGTTCCTAGTTCCTCAAAACCACATCTATAACTTTTTCGCCCACTCTTGAGCTGCTTTTTCTATTAATCCATAGGCATGGTCAAAGGCTTCACGGCTTTGGCGGTATGGATCTGGAATATCTTGTTGGCCTATCCATTGACCAAATAACATGGTTTTACTTCGTGCTTCTGGCGCTAAATTGGTCACGGCTTCTTTATGGCCAGATTCCATCACAAGAATTAAGTCATATTCTCGGCAAACGTCACTATTTAGTTGTCGTGCTTGGTGTGACTCAAGGCTAATGCCATGTTCTGCCGCCACTTCGGTAGCCATGGCATCCGCCGCTTTACCGGTTAAGCGACTTTTTTCAACCGCAACACCAGCAGAATCCACAGTTTTGTTAGGAAGAAGTTGTTTTAAGATATGCTCGCCTGTTGGAGAACGGCAAATATTACCGACACAGACAACTAAAATTTTATTGAACATGGATTGATAGTTTCGAGGGACTAGGTATTAGGGACGAGTAAGAGCTTAAAATGTCTTACATCTGGTTTAAACCTATCCGTCTTGATTTGAATTTTGAAATTAGAAATGAGGGACTAGATTTTAAGGACTAGACAGAGCAAAAGCGTAGAAGCAATTTGCGCTATGGAGAGTCAATCTATCCGTCTTGTTTAAATATTAATCTTAAAGGATAGACTTTAGAGGCGAGTAAGTGCTGAAGTGCAATTTACGTGATAGTAGCCAATCTATCCGTTTTGATTAGAGTCGAGGGACTAGATTTAAGGGACGGGTAAGAGCTTAAAATGCTTATACTCGTCCCTTTAAGCTAGCGTTTACTAGCCCCTAGTTCTCTGTAAGTATCTAATGTAGCCTGCAATCATTTTATTGATTTCTTCTAATTCAATAATCAGATTACTGACTTCATCTTTTTTTAAATAGCCAATTTCTGTTGCGAGTAAAACTTGAGTTAGTAACTCTGCGCACGAGCCTTTTGCATAGAATAGAAAGCGAATATTATCTTTATTTGAGCCTCTTTCTGATCCTTCTGCGATATTCGATGGTACAGAAACTGATGAGCGACAGATTTGGTCTTTAAAGCCAAGATCTTTACAAGATCTCATTGATTTACAAATATAAATCGATACTTTAAAACTTCTCTTCCATACATCCAGTTCTTTAAATCGCATATCTAATCATCCGTGATTATTGTGCTTTTTTTGTTTCTTATTATTTTATTGTTAATTAAGGTCTGTTTTTTAAGCCTTAATTATTTAAATCTATTTTGCTTTTACTAGCCCCTAGTCCCTGCTCTTCCTAGTCCCTTTAACTACTTAAGGCCAGTTCTTCACTCGTAACGCCCCTTCCGTCAACTCATTAAAGCCTGAAATGGTTGGCATAAGTTGCATGATCAAACGGTTCCAACGAGTAATTGGCGCAGCAGTAACATAAACGATATCGTAAGGTTTTAAATCAAACTCAGTACCAATGATAAGTGCAGAAGCATCTTTAATATTTAACTGATAAATATCCGCCATGCTTTCTTGTTTTTTATCTGGGCTTGATGAGCGAATAACAAAAACCCCTGTGGCATCGGCTGATAATTCATTAATGCCACCAACACTACTTAGCGCTTCGGTTAGGCTCATGCCTGAACGGTCCATCTTAAGTAGTTTCGGGTCTTTCACTTCACCCATGACAAATACTTTTTGAGTGTCGTTACGAGGAACATGAATAATATCGCCAGATTGCAATAAACGGTTTTGAGTTAAATCACCACGCTGCATTAGTGCATAAAGAGATAAGGTTTCTTCTTTGCCGTTGCGAGTTAACGTTACATTTCGCCAATCCGCATCTTCGCCTAATCCACCCGAGCGGTTAACCGCATCCAGTAACGTTAATGGAATATTAGTAATGGCTTGTTGACCTGGTTTATCTACTTCACCGGTTACGTAAGCTTTTTTAGAACGAAACGCCGCTACGTTAACGTCCACTTGTGGGCTTTCAATAAACTTTCTTAATTTTTGAGCAATTTCCGTTCTGATTTCACGAACGGTTTTGCCTTCCACTTCTACCGTACCGATGTAAGGATAAAAGATGGTGCCATCGGCATGAACCCAGTTACCCGATTCACTTGAACTACGGTATGAACCAGCAGGAATGGTTAACTCAGGGTGATCCCAAATGGTGACGTTTAAAATATCACCAGGACCAACACGGTATTCGTAACTTGCCACTTGCTCTTCAAGTTCTAAATTTGCTTGAGCTGATGCTTGCTTAACTTGGTAATCCGCTACTTTTTGTGGTGTTAGCTCATACACATTAATGTCTGAAGAGTAAGTATTTTGATTGTCTTCACTCTGTTCTTCTTCCACTTTGTTTTTATCTGATGTCGAGATGTGCGAACCAGGGAAAACAGTACAACCACTCAACATAACCAAAAGTAGAGCAGAAGCCAAAGAACGATGTGTTTTACTCATAAACATAATTTCAACTTAAGATGACAAAATTCAGGCATGCTACCGCCCAGAGGTTGTTAAGCACGTTCCCACTCTGCGCAATATTATTTGTTAATGGAAAACCATCAAAATTGAACGATTAACCAGTTATTGATAATGATATTAATAGAGAAGCAAAACACTGATGAATGAGTCATTAAACCCACAACAAAAACACCAATCTGTTCACTAATTTCTTTATTGAATTAATATTCATTTATTGTGGCGGCATTATACACACTCGATAACCATACGCTACAAAAAAATGCAATAGATAATTCTATCAATAGCAACAAAAGATGCTTCATTTGTGAGATTTATTAAATTTATGATCATTCATTAATCATCTATAGAATGATTTTTATGTTTACCATATAGAACTTCATATGATACCGTGCACGATGTTTGCTCAATAAGTGAGTAAATATTCACCAATATATGTAAAAATTGTAAGGTAACTTATGAAAAAGACTGCTATTGCTCTTATGTTAGCGATGACGGCTGGATCTGCATTTGCTGCTGCTGAAGCAACAACAACTGCTGCTGCTTCAACTTCTGGCTCTGCTGCTGGTACTGCTGGTGCTTCTGCAGCTGCAGCTGGTGCTGCTTCAACTACGGCTATCGCTGTAGGTGTTGCTGCAGCTGTTGCTGTTGTAGCTGTTGCTGATTCAGGCTCAGACGCAACAACAACGTCTGTAACTACTAAGTAATTTTAGTTTCAGATACAAGGGACGAGGGATGAGGAACTAGATTCTAGGCTCTCACTTTCGTCCCTTTTTACTTACACCTCACCCTCTAAACAAACCTAACTATTTATAAATAAAGAGTTTATTGTGTTTAAATCCCTTGTTGTTTTTTCTTCTCTCTTTCTGCTTTCTGCCTGTACTCAAAAATTTAATGACGTAAACGCAACGTTAGATGAAGCGTTTTTTGGTGCCGATGATGTGGTTTTATCAAAGCAGCAGATTATCGAATTGCCTTATGCCAGCAGCTTTGCTCGCATTAATGGTGGCGCTAACCTGTTTATGGTGTTGGCTTTTGCAGAGAAGAACCCTGAGACCGGGGCGATGCAATTGAAATGGCTTTCTTCAGATAAAGCGATGATAGTGACTGAGGGAGGACGCATTGTTAAAACATTGGGGTTGGCTGAAGCGAACCTATCCAATATCACTCCCATTTCTTCTTCCTCTTTGCCTTCTCTAGCGTCTATTTCAAAAAATCAAACCACTTGGTCTGCACACTATGATTGGATGTTAAATGATCATTATTTATTTAACTATCAAGCAAATATCACCCCGGTATTAAGAGGAAAATCCACTATAGAAACAACAGTTTGGAACAAAGATGTAACAGAAGTTGTTGAGGTAATATCTATCCCTTCTCTTGATTATTCTTTTACAAACCAATACTGGTTAGATGAGCAATTTAATGTGGTAAAAACCCACCAATATTTAGGTCCTGATATTGGTGATATTGAAATGACGATACTGAAGCCTTTTGCTTTGTAAGCTCGTTAAATCCAATTAATTAGTATTTAAAGGAACCGTCATGCATTTTCTTTCTTCATTCGTTTTTTCTTTGCTTTTGTCTACATCAACAGTCACTTATGCGAGCTCGACACAAGCAGTATCGGTCACGCTACCTAATCAAAATTTGGTGCTGAATTACTCGCAACCAGTAAGACTTGAACAAGTCATTTTAGATACAAATGCTCAAGTGAATTTTTATTCTCTTTGGGCAGTATTAAGTGATAAACAGTTACAAAAAGATATCGATAATCTTCGAAATAACTCAATTGAGCAGCTATCTTCACTTTCTCGAGAGACATCACTTTTTTCTGCAAACAATGAATTTAAGCGTTCTGCGACGCAGATCATTTCACAGTTAGAGCATCACACTTTTGTGGGTCGTATTTTTTCGCCACTTGATCTCGATTTAATCCGAATTAATGAAAAACTGAATCCTATACTTAATGCTGATTATCAGCTTTTTGTGCACCCTCGCCCTACCTCTGTTTCTTTTTTTGGTGCGATTGATTCTGAAACTAGCATTTCAATTCCTTTTATTGAGCACGCAAGCATTAATGACTATTTAGATTCACTCTCTCTTTCCTCTACTGCTGATACCTCTACGGTTTATGTCATTCAGCCTGATGGTGTGGTTCAAACCACTGAGTTTTCAGTATGGCAAAACAAACCCGCTTATTTAGCTCCGGGGGCATCGGTGTATATCCCTCTTGGCGGATTACCAAGTGATTTTTCATCTCTAAACACCTCTATTGTTCAACTGCTTCGTAATAAGGCGCTGTAATTTATGATGACTCCTAAGTTTTCTTTATCTCTTATTGCGGGGGTTATTGCTTCTGCTTTGCCTTATTCAACCTTTGCTGCAGATCATTCTGTTGCAAACCAATCTATTGAAGATCAGTCGGCTGTAAATAAAGTCAGTAATACAGTTTTTGACCCAGTAGTTTTAACCCCATCTCAAACGGATTTTGGTGGTGTTGGCCTAATGCAAATGCCTTCTGGTCGTATGGCTCCTGAAGGGGAATTTAATATTGGTGCAAGCATTAATAATGAATACCACCACTACAACGTTTCTTTGCAAGTCATGCCGTGGTTAGAAACCACTATCCGCTATACCTTGGTTCAAGATTTACTTTATAGCGGTGATGAAAGTTTTAGTGGCCGAACCAAATACACGGATAAAGGCATCGATTTTAAAATTCGTCTACTTGAAGAGAGTAAATGGTTGCCGGAAACCTCTGTTGGGGTTCGTGATTTTGGTGGTACTGGGCTGTTTGATGGCGAATTTGTGGCGGCAACCAAACGCTTTGGTAATCTTGATGTTACCCTTGGTATGGGTTGGGGCTACTTAGGACAAAGTGGCAATATTACCAACCCTTTTTGCAAAGCCTCTGATAAATTCTGCTCTCGCCAAAGCGATTACAAAGGCAAAGGCGGCAGTGTTGATTTTGAACGTTGGTTTAAAGGCCCAGCAGCCATTTATGGTGGTATTGAGTACCAAACGCCTTATCAGCCACTGCGTTTAAAAGTGGAATACGACAGTAACGATTATAGCCAAGACTTCCCTGTAACTCGTGGCAAAGTGGATATGACACAACACACCCCTTGGAACTTTGGTGTGCTGTATGGCCTAGGGGACTGGGGCGATATTAAAGTCAGTTACCAACGTGGTGATACCTTAACCCTTGGTGTGAACCTAACTACTAATTTTAATGATATGAAAGCGATTTGGCGTGATGAACCTATTACGGCTTATGACGAATCAAGCAATCAATCAATTGATGAAGTGGATTGGCAACGAGTGAACCAACAACTGAATGGCAACGCCGGTTATGAAGATAACCGAATTTATGCCGACGATGATTCTGTCACTCTTGTTGCGACCCAAACGAAATATCGTGATAGCGATGAGGCGCACGATCGTGCTTCACGTATTTTTGCAAATCATGTACCTGAGACAATTTCTACGTACCGAATTATTGAAACCAATCAGTCTATGCCTGTTTCTGAAACGCTGATTGATGCGGCTCAATATAAAAAGGTGGCTAATAATGAATATTTTGATGCCAAGGTAGCTGATGCAAGCCAAACTGATGAAGTGACTTATTCACCATCAGAACATTCGCTTAAAAGTGATAATTTAGAGCGCTGGGATTACTCTGTTTCTCCTACTTTATCTCAATCTATTGGTAGTGCTGAAAGCTTTTATCTTTATGCGGTTGGTATTAATACCGCAGGTTCGGTGTGGTTAACTGACAAGGTTCAGGCTTCGGGCAGTTTGTATTTTAATCTGTTTGATAACTACGATAAGTTTAATTACATCACGCCTCCTGATGGTACGTCGGTTCCTCGTGTTCGTACTATGTTCCGTGCTTATGTTCATGAAAACCCAGTTCGTATGAATAATCTGCAATTAACCTGGTTTGAAGAATATGGCGCTGGTTTTTATAGCCAAATGTACGCTGGCTATCTAGAAAGTATGTTTGGTGGTATTGGTTCAGAAGTGATGTACCGCCCATTAAACTCGAATTGGGCATTTGGTGTTGATGCGACGTATATTAAACAACGTACACCTGGTGATTGGTTTGGGTTCTACGAACAAGATCATCAAGAAGGCGGTGATTATGGACGTGACTATACCGTAGTTTCTAGCGGAGTGACTGGGTTTGCGACCGCTTATTATGCGCCTCAATGGTCTTTCTTGAAGAACACCTTACTTAAAGTGGGTGTTGGTCAGTTCTTAGCTGGCGATAAAGGAACTCGCATTGATTTCTCGAAACAATTCGATTCAGGTGTGATTGCTGGTGCTTACGCAAGCTTGACGGATTTATCTGCTGAAGAGTTTGGTGAAGGCAGCTACACCAAAGGATTCTATATCTCGATTCCTTTCGACATCATGACGGTGAAACCAAGTAAGAACCGTGCAAACTTTAACTGGCAACCTCTAACTCGCGACGGCGGTCAAATGTTGAATAAGCAGCATGAGTTGTATGAGTTGACGGACGAGCGTTCACCGTGGTTTTCGAGGGAATCAAAAGTTAGATAAGAACTAGAAACTATACGCTTCGCTAACTAGAGACTAGAACGCTGCGCTTCTATAAGAACAAGAACGATCATAATACTCCGCTTTTGTTCTTTCTTTTATAGGAGCGAAGCGGTCTAGTTAGCACTGCGTATAGTTTCTAGCTATGTATAACCACCCCCTCCCAATCTCCCCTTATATCAATAAAGAGGAGGAGCCCAGAGCATCACATTTGACCCTATAACCTGCCCTTATAATGCTCTTCTAACTCTAATATCTGCTTTCTGCCCTGCTCTGTTGCCATTGGTCTTACAACATTCAGCATCTGTAACATGCCTTGATAGATTACCGCTTCGGTAATTTCATTATCTGACAGTAAAGCGGTTTGATAATTTATCCAACATGATGCAACTAGGTGCAGAGTTTTCGTTAATGCTTGCAGTTCATCATCTTCAAGGTCGATTAATCCTGAATCACGAAAGCTGTGCATTATCGCGATTAAGTTTTCATTTAACGCTTGCTGAGCTTTGGTGTATTTCAGCTTTAATGCATCATCACGGCTTAAAATATCAGGTAGGTTGGCGTAGAAAAAACGGTAGTTCCACATCAATTCAAAGATTGAATCTAAGTAACTCAGCATAACCTGAACGCTTGGCATGTTTGATTGTTGATCTTCTGCCATTGGTTGGAATCGAGTTTTCAGCTCTTTTGCGTAGTTATCAAAGATTCCGCTGATGATCTCTTCTTTATTACGGAAGTGGTAATACAGGTTGCCCGGGCTTATCTCAAGATGCGCTGCAATATGGTTGGTTGTTACGCTGCGCTCACCGTTTTCATTAAAAAGGGTTAAGGCACCGTGAATGATTCTATCTTTTGTTTTCATTGCTCTTTCCCGCGCCAAATAAATTCAAATGATTTAAAATTGTAACTGAAAAAAACATATGAGACTAGAAACTATACGCAGCGCTAGCTAGAGACTCTTAAGAATTCAGAGGTTTCAGGTTTCAGGTTTCAGGTTTCAGGTTTCAGGTTTCAGGTTTCAGGTTTCAGGTTTCAGGAAGATCAAAAACCAAAGTAGTGCAGCATACAACATTTATTTTATTTGCTTTTCAGTTTTACTAGTTTGGATATAATTGCGAGGATCTCTCTTGCCTCCTGAATAAGTAACAAGCCTTCCTCTTTTCTAATATAGCCAATTTCAATACCGATAAAAATCTGAGTAATCAATTCTGCCGCAGAGCCTTGAGAATAATTTAAAAATCGAGCTTTTTCTTTACCGCTTTCACGTTCTTCTCCCTCTGCTATATTGGAAGGTATCGATAATCCTGACCGAGTAATCTGGTCTCTAAAGCCATAATCTTTAATATCTGAAGTTAACTCATAAATACTACACGATAAACGACAAGCTCTTTTCCAAACAGCTAAACTTTCACATTTCATCCTTATCTCCTGTAAGCGAAGCAATCTGAACTCTATTCCATCTAGCTAGCGCAGCGTATAGTTTCTAGTCGCTAAAACCCTCTCAAACTCCCTACGCACATCATCCTCCCCATGCACCACTACTATCTCTTTTCTTCCCTCTTCTATCCCCTCGACAAACTTAATTAAATCAGATTGATCGGCGTGGGCTGAATATCCAGACATGGTGTGGATTTGCGCATTAACATCAATTGGTTGGTTATCTATCCATACTTGATGTTCTTGGTTTTGAAGATCTCGTCCTAACGTTCCATGAGCTTGATAACCTGCAAGAATAATATCGGTTCGTTTATCTGGTAATAATGCTTCAAGGTAATTCATGACTCGCCCCCCGGCACACATGCCACTTGCGGCGACAATAATGCATGGCTCTGCGGTGCTTTTGAGTCGATTGACTATTTTCATGTGCTCTTTGTGACTTTCGATAACGATGCATTGCTCAAAGTTAAGTGGATGACGATGGTTGTTTAACTTGGTTGTGGCTTCTTTACTCCATAATTTTTTAAAGCGTCGATATTGTTTGGTGACTTTATTGGCTAATGGTGAATCAAGAATAATGGGGATTTTTGAGTCTATTTTTTTATGATGAATTAGATGCTCTATATCAAACAGTAACTCTTGGGTTCTGCCCACTGAAAATGCAGGAATAATAATGGCTCCACCATCTTCTAATGAACGCTCGATGATTTGTTGTAAACGAGTGGCTCTGGTTTCTACGCTGTCATGAATTTTATTGCCGTAAGTGCTCTCGATGACTAATAGATCGGCTCTTTTCGGTGGGATTGGGTCAGGCAATAGTGGCGTTTTTGATGCCCCTAAATCACCTGAAAATACGATAATTTCATTGTTGGGAAGTTTAATTTCGACATAAGCAGAACCGAGGATATGGCCTGCGGGTTGGAAACGGAGGTAAAGGGACGAGGGACAAGAACGCTTCGCTTCGAGGAGCGAGGAAGAGCGGGAAGAGCGAGAGCTAGAAGATTTAGCTGTAGAGGTGAGCTTAATTCGGTGCCATTGGTTGTATGGGATGGGTTTTATCTGTTTTTTTATTAATGCTAATACTCTTTCTCTTTGGCCTTTGTTTAGGCCTAGTTGCAGTTTTAATCCATCATCTAACATGAGCGGTACGAGCTCTGCTGTTGCTGGTGTACAGTAAATGGGTTGCTTGAAACCTTTTGCTAATAACCAAGGCAGTCGCCCAATGTGATCGATATGTGTATGAGTAAGAATGAGCGCTTTTAGATGTGCGATGGGAAATTCAATATCGAGCTTTCTCTCGTTTCCATTTTTATCTTTGGCGTCTCTCCCCTGAAACAAACCGCAATCTATTAAGATACCGTGATTGTTGCCGTTGTGCTTAATACTGAGCTCATGGCAAGAGCCTGTGACGCCGAATTTTCCACCATGGTGTTTGAGGTTTATTTCGAGGTTGGTGGTTTGGGTTGATTTTTTTAAGGGTGTAGGCATGAGAGCTCCTTTTTAGAATTCAGGGTTCAGATCGGTCGCAGGCTCCCTTGCAGGATTCAGGGGTGATCGTTGTTATTACAGCGTCAAAGACTGTTCTCCCCCTTTTACCACTGTATGTATGAGAGTAATAAAATCAATACAAGGGGGAGTTAGAGGGGGTTGTAACCTTTATTTCTAAATATCCCATAACCAGTAGAAGAAAAAGAAAAAATTCAATTAAAGAGGTAAAGCTATTGCGAGTATATTCAAAGTTATTCATTCACAACCCCTCCTAACCTCCCCTTCTATTAACATCACTAATCCCAATAATTTATCACTCAAGGGGAGGAACTATTTTTTGTCGTTGTAGCTTCAGCGATCACCTCTGAAATCTGCAAGCGAAGCGATCTGAATTCTGCTCTTTCGATCTTCCTAAAAACACGCCACACTCTCCCTTTTCTACTAACATCACCAATCCCAATGATTTATCACTCGGGAATTTAGGATTCAGATCGGTCGTAGAGTTCAAGGGGAACGTTATTATTTCAGCGTTAAAATACTGTTCCTCCCCTTCTTCACAAATGTAATTTGGTAGAAACTGCCAATATAAGGGGAGGCTAGGAGGGGTTGTAAATAATGAAGTTTAGTTTATCTAGATAATCTAAAAAAAGCACAACCAACCCCCTCTAACTCCCCCTTATTATTCACTATATCGATCTCATAATTATTGCGATTAAAGGGGGAGAACCATTCTTTGTCACCGTGATTTCAGCGTTCACCTCTGAACTCTGCAAGCGAAGCGATCTGAATTCTGTTCTTTCGCTCTCCTGAAACCTGAATCCTCACTTTTTGCTCTCCCTCAAGCTAAGTGTTATCAACTCTCGTCCCTGCTTTTCAAGCGTAGCGCCACCTCTTCTTCTTTGCTACAATTCAATCAATTATATTATTTTTCGGTGGTATCAAAATGATCATTGTAACTGGCGGCGCTGGCATGATTGGCAGCAACATTGTTAAGTCTTTAAATGACAAAGGTTTTAACGACATTTTAGTGGTTGATAACCTAAAAGATGGTAAAAAATTCAAGAACCTAGTGGATCTTGATATCACTGATTACATGGATAAAGAAGACTTCATTACGCAAATTATGGCGGGTGATGACTTTGGTCCTATCGAAGCTATTTTCCATGAAGGTGCTTGCTCTGCTACAACTGAGTGGGATGGCAAATACATTATGATGAACAACTATGAGTACTCTAAAGAGTTGCTTCATTTCTGTATTGAGCGTGAAATTCCATTCCTTTATGCATCATCAGCAGCTACTTACGGTGAAACAGATACGTTTATCGAAGAGCGTGAATACGAAGGTGCTCTAAACGTTTACGGTTATTCTAAACAGCAGTTTGATAACTACGTTCGTCGCCTATGGGCTGATGCTGAAGAGCACAACGAAACACTATCTCAAATTACAGGTTTCCGTTACTTCAATGTGTATGGTCCTCGTGAACAACATAAAGGTTCTATGGCTTCGGTTGCTTTCCATTTAAATAACCAAATGAATGCGGGCGATAACCCTAAACTGTTTGAAGGCAGTGACGAGTTTAAACGTGATTTCGTTTACGTTGGTGATGTAGCTGCGGTTAATCTTTGGTTCTTAGAAAATGGCGTATCTGGTATCTATAACTGTGGTACAGGCCGTGCTGAACCATTCCGCGCTGTTGCTGAAGCAGTAATTAAACACCACGGTAAAGGTGAAGTGGAAACTATCCCATTCCCTGAGCACCTAAAAGGCGCATACCAAGAGTTTACTCAAGCTGATCTAACTAAGCTTCGTGCTGCTGGTTGTGATGTTGAGTTTAAGTCAGTAGCTGATGGTGTTGCTGAATATATGGCGATGATTAATAAGTAAATTTAAGTGACGAGAGACGAGGACGCTTCGCTCGAGGAGCGAGTAAGAGCGTAAATCAGTTCAAGAGTACTACAACGACTCTTGAACTTATCGTTTCTAGTTTCTTAAAAATCATCCAATTTAATTTTTCTGGTATATGGGATATATGAAAGTATTTGTTGTCAGTTTAAAACGTTCGGTTGATCGCCGTGAGCGCATTCAAAAGCATTTAGACGCTCTTGATATCTCTTTTGAGTTTTTTGATGCGATTGATGGATCAATTGAAAACTTTCAATATTCTGATCATGCTCGCCCTGTTACCACAAAAAAACGTAAAGGCTACTCACTCAAAACCAGTGAAATTGCCTGTTTTGCAAGCCACTATGCGATGTGGCACAAATGCATTTCCTTAAATGAATCTATCGTCATTATGGAAGACAATGTTGACCCTATCGCAAACGCCAAACAGATAATTGAATTAAGTTTTAAACATATCCAAACTTATGATTACATCAAATTATCAGCAACTCATAAGTCTCCATTCCATCGTATTCTAGATTTAACTCCTGAGTTTCAACTTGGCGGTTATAAGAAAAAAACCTGCGGTACAACAGCATATATCATTAGCCCTAAAGCAGCCCAACGCTTTATTGATAATGCTCAAGCATTTTTGGAACCTGTCGATGATTATATGGAAAAGCCTTGGCGACATCAGGTACAAACTTATAGTGTCTCACCGGACCTATTTACGCGTGCCGATATTACTTCCACGATAGGTTCAACACGTAAAGACAAAAGCGGTATTTCTCCATTCAATAAAATATATATTGAACTGTTTCGTACCTATGAATCCCTAATGAAAAGTTTGCATTGGAAAAATAAGTAATGAAAATCCTGATCATTGGCCCATCATGGGTAGGTGATATGGTGATGTCTCAATCACTATATATCACATTAAAACAACAGCACCCTAAAGCGATTATCGATGTAATGGCACCGGCTTGGTGTAAACCCATTCTTGAAAGAATGCCTGAGGTTAATCAAGCGATTGAAATGCCTCTTGGTCATGGTGATTTCAATTTATTAGGTCGCCGCGCTCTTGGTAAAGAGTTAAAAAATAATAACTATACACACGCTTACATTTGCCCGAACTCTGCAAAATCAGCACTTATTCCTTGGTTTGCAGGGATCCCGGTTCGTACGGGTTGGAAAGGTGAAATGCGTTATGGGTTATTAAACGACTTACGTCCAAATAAAAAAGCATTTCAATACATGGTTGAGCGCTATGTAGCATTAGCTCATCCTAAATCTGAAATGATTGATTCAAGCTCACTAGGTGGGTTAGAGAATTTACCTCGCCCAACTCTATCAATTGATGCGGAAGTTCAAAAAAATACTCTAGAGAAGTTTTCTTTATCCCTTGATAAACCGGTTCTTGGTTTGTGCCCGGGCGCTGAATTTGGTCCTGCAAAACAGTGGCCTGTTGAGCATTATGCCGCCGTAGCTAACGAAATGATTAACCGTGGCCATCAAGTATGGTTATTTGGCTCTGCCAAAGATAAAGAAACAACTGAAAGTATTAAAGCTTTAGTCGATGCCGATAACCAAGCAGCGGTATTTAACCTAGCGGGAGATACGAGCTTAATTGAAGCGGTTGACCTACTTGCTGCTTGTAAAACCGTTGTAAGTAACGATTCTGGCTTAATGCACGTTGCTGCTGCGGTTGGTTGTCATGTGGTTGGTGTTTATGGTTCTACATCACCAAAATACACGCCACCGTTAGCGGAAAAAGTCGATATTGTAAGCACTGATATTGAGTGTCGTCCTTGTTTTAAGCGTGAATGTCCTTTAGGTCATTTGAAGTGCTTGAAAGAGTTAGAGGCATCATCTGTTATAGCATGTATAAAATGAGTAATATAAAAAGTAAAATCACCCATCTAATTGAACATAAAATGTTTGAAACATTTATGTTTATCAATATATTAGGATATGCTTTATTTAAAATATCATATCGACCTCTTGGTGATATTTTTCAGTCATTTATTGTACTTGGTTTTTTACTATTCTTATTCTGCGATTTTAAAAAAGCAATCAAAGACAAAGCAGTTATCTGTTTATTTTTATCTATATTATTAACTTGCTTAAGTTGGATAAACTCTATCTATCAAATACCACATCTAGCAAAAGATAGTCCTAATATAGGTATTTTGACAAATCTATTCTTTTTCATTTTTATTGCCTACTGGTTGAAAGGAAACATTAAAAAAGTAAGAGTTCTCTGGATTGTCTATGCTATTGGTGTATTTTTAACTGCGTTAACCCATTCAAATGATATTTTAGCTGACATCATGAACGGGATTGCAGGGCAACGAATTGATTTCAACTATGTAAATGCAAATCATTTGGGTGCATTATCAGGAATAATCTTATTAGTTAGTACTTATTACGCATTTAAATTAAAACCAATAAAGCATAAAATACTTTTAACTTTATTTATTCTAGTTCCATCGTTATTTATTGTAACTGTTACTCAAGGGCGTCAAATATGGCTTGCTATACTAATAACAAGTATATCAACGCCAATTTTAACCTCTATAATATCGAAAAAAATAAATATAAAATCATTAATAATAATTCTTTCAACCTTAATCATGGCAACTTATTTAGCTTCAAACACAAAAATAATAGAAAATAGATTACACAATGAAAATGAGATAATACCAATTATATTATCTGGCGATATGAATAGCATACCATATAGTAGCATGGGTATTAGAATACATTTTTGGTCTGAAGCTATGTCATGGATTAAAAAATACCCTTTACTTGGAACAGGAGAAGATACTCGTAATTTAGTAATTAAAGAGTCAACTCACATCCCTAAAGAGATAAAAATGGAATTTTCTCATCTTCATAATGGACATATCGAGCTAATTGCTTCTTATGGTCTACTTGGTTTTTCTTTATTTCTTTATATTTATTCTTTAATTATGTATAGCTCGAAATTTTATAAGGAAAACAATGAAGTCTTAATTATAAGTACAATGTTCATTTTATTTTTCGTCATCATTAATTGTTTTGAATCATTCTTTTTCTTCAAAACGGGAGAATATATGATTAATATAATTTTCGGTGGAATATACACTTTTTATTTAACACATAATTTATCGATGAAGGATAACAATGAGTAATAATAAAATCCATGCAATATGGTTAGGTAATAAGCTAACCCCTCTTGCTTTAGTTTGTATTGAAGACTGGAAAAAACAAGGTTATGAATACAAAGTATGGACGGAAGAAGACTCATTAATCACTGAGTGGATTGATGGATGTGAGTTTGCAAAAGAGTGCTATAAGCGTGGATTGTTCGCTTTTGTTACGGATTATTTACGTCTGAAGATATTACAACATGAAGGTGGATTGTATTTAGACACAGATGTCACTGTGCAAAAAAATCCATTCCTATTGTTTGACGAGTGCCAGTTTGCTGTTGGATATGAATCAGAGTCTATGATTGGAACAGCGTGTATCTATGCGCAAAAAGAATCAAAAATTTTGGCTAATCTTATCGATTTTTACGAGCATAAAATTCTAAGTTCTCCATTGTATATGGGACCGGGAATAATGACTCATGTCTTAATTGACAATAAGATGAAAGATATTGAGAAATCGTTAATTTTCCCAGTTGAATACTTCTATTGCTATCTTGGTAATGGACAAGAGTTTACTACTCCTGATAATTCATACTTAGTGCATTGGTTTCAGCATAGCTGGAAAGATCCAAGAAAAGCGATTTATTTAAAATCTAAGCATATGGGATTAGTTGGTAAAATATATACTTGGCAAAAATATATTTTCAAAAAGAGAAAATAATGCGCTTTTTGTATAGCTTACTTTTAACCTTTATCTCTCCTTTGCTTCTCTATTCTCTTTATAAGAAAAAAGAAGGAAAGCCTGCTTTTAGTCGTCGATGGAAAGAGCACTTTGGTTGTACCCCATCACTCAATACAACGCAGTCTCCAATATGGATTCATGCGGTATCGGTTGGTGAAGCCATTGCTGCTGCTCCTATTATTAAAGCATTAAAGAAACAAAACCCTGAACAACCCATTCTTGTCACGACGACGACAAGTACTGGCGCTGAGCAAATTGAAAAGTTAGGTGATTTGGTTGAACACAGATACATGCCGATTGATTTTTGCTTTGCGGTTCGTGGTTTTTTAAAAGCGACTAAACCTGAAAAGATGCTAATTATGGAAACGGAACTGTGGCCAAATACGCTGCATACCGTTGCCAAATTTGGTATTCCTATTTCAGTATTAAATGCTCGTCTTTCTGAAAAATCCTTTTTAGGCTACAAAAAAGTACAGCCTATATTTAATCTACTTGGTAAACACCTAACTCATGTTTGTTGCCAATATAAAGATGATGCAGATCGTTTCGTTGCTCTTGGTATTCAACCTGAGAAAGTACATGTGACTGGCTCGGTAAAATTTGATATCGAAATTACAGAGCAAATACAAGAATCAGGGGTTATTCTTCGTAAGCAACTTGGAGAAGATCGCCCTATTTGGATTGCGACCAGTACACATAAAGGTGAAGATGAGCAAGTTCTAGCGGCCCATCGCTCTTTATTGCATAAGATACCTAATGCGTTATTAATTTTAGTTCCGCGTCACCCTGAGCGCTTTAATTCAGTATTTGAGCTTTGCCAAGGTGCTGATTTTAAAACTGTTAAACGCACGTCAAATCAGACATTAACACCAGATTGTCAAATATATCTTGGTGATACGATGGGAGAAATGCTTACGCTCATTGGTGCTTCTGACATCTGCTTTATGGGCGGAAGTTTACTTGGTGATAAAGTGGGTGGTCATAATTTACTTGAGCCTGCTGCACTAGCTAAACCGTCCATTACTGGCCCAAGTTATTATAATTTCTTAGAGATAGCTGAAACGCTAATCAAAGAAGACGCAACGAAAGTTGTCACTTCTGCTGAAGAGCTGGCGAGCCTATTAGAACAATTAATGACTCAACCAGAGTATGCCGAGAGAATGGGGAAAAATGCACAAGACTTTATTTCAAAAAATTCTGGTGCCGTAATAAAAACCTTAAATCTGCTTTAATACCAAATCCAAAAAGTCTTAATTTACCTATGGGTTAGCTCTCTAAACTAGCCCATTCTTCTTCACTCCAATAAATATTTCGTTTAGTTATTTCTTTTACAAACGAACGCTTTAATCTATCCCAGTTACCTTGCTTCCAATCATCGCCTTTCTGCTGATAGCATTTATCAAAATCAATAATCCAAACTTTGTCGTTATCATCAATCAAAATGTTATGAATGTTTAAATCGGTGTGATTAACTTGAGCCGCATGCATTTTTCGGATTTCATTACCAATCTTTTGGTACATCTCTTTTGATAATGGTTTTTCTTGCAAGATAGAAACAAGATCTTGTGCATTCGGGATCTTTTCACTTAATAAGTCAGCTTGATAGCAAAACGTTCGTTTTATTGTTCTTGCCGCTATAGGCTTTGGAACGTTAACACCCGCTTCTTTTAACGTCTTTAGTAACTGAAATTCTTGGTAGCTACGGCTCTTTTCCCAACCAATAAAAATGTAATGATCTTTAATGATTTTTCCAAATAACCCACCACGACGATAATGGCGTAACGCTGCATCCATTTTATCTAAAGCAACAAACCAAGTTGTACCACGCCCTTGCGCTGAACCAATCACTTTGTTTTGTTGTTGCCAATAATCAGGATCACAGCATTGTTCTGGAGAGTCACTAAGAAGAGAGTCGTCGTACCAAATGATCTGTTTTTTATTTCTAATTGTTTTCATATAAAAACCAAGGGACCAGGTCGCTTCGCTTGCAGGATTCAGGGGTATTTGCGCTTATGACAAAAATAACAACTACTCCCCCTGAGCCCTTTAAGGGAGCTTGCGACCGATCTGAATCCTATGCTCTATGCCATTTTACATTTATGACCGTTAATAGCATAATTCTAACTCATTCTTATTAGGTTAACATCTCTATGCCTTTATTCACTTCAGCTCCTAATTCTTTGTGTATTTTACGCCTCTCAGCTATTGGTGATGTTTGCAATACCATTGCTGCTGTTCAAATGATTCAAAAGCAATGGCCTGAAACTAAAATAACTTGGATTACAGGTAAACTTGAAGCGCATTTAATTGGCGATCTACCTAATATTAATGTGGTTGTTTTTGATAAAAAACTGGGTTGGAAAGGCTATACCCAATTGTGGAAAACACTTAAAAATGAACGTTTTGATGCGCTGCTTCATATGCAATACGCATTGAGAGCAAGCGTTGCAACATTAGGGATTAAAGCAAAGTACAAATTAGGCTTTGATAAAGAACGCAGTAATGACTTTCAAACCCTATTTACTAATTACAAAGTTCCCTCTCCACAAAAACCACATGTACTTGATGGATTAATCGCTTTTGTAAAAGAGCTTGGAGTTAATGTAGATAAACCTACTTGGAATATTCCGACCAGTGATGAAGATAATGCATGGGCATCTTCTCAACTTTCTGACGTTAATAACAAGAACCTCGTCATTGTTCCTGCAGCAAGTAAAGCCTATAAAAATTGGAATGCTCAAGGTTATGCTGATGTCATCCATCATGCCCAATCTAAAGGTTGGATGGTTACACTTGCTGGCAGTCCGGCTCAAGTTGAAATTGATTTAGCGGCAAACATTGAATCTCTTTTAAATGCACCTGTTAAAAATTTAGTAGGAAAAAGCTCACTTAAAGAGATGTTAGCGCTATTAAAGCAAGCCAATTTAGTGATTGCTCCAGATACTGGTCCTGCACATATGGCAAATGCCGTTAATACCCCTATTATTGGTTTGTATGCGCACCATAACCCTGATCGCACCTGCCCTTATCAATATCGTGACTATGTCGTTACGGTTTATGATGAAGCGATTAAAGCTGAAACAGGGAAAGATAAATCAGAGTTATCATGGCGAACTCGTGTTCAAGATAAACAGGCAATGAATCGTATTAGCTCTGAGCAAGTTATTGCCATGTTTGATAAAGCAGTTATCGACTTTTCACTCTAACGTTAATGAGAATCATATAAATGACAACACCTACACTTACCGTCGCTCTTATCGTTAAGAATGAAGCGAACCACCTACAATCTTGCCTTGAAACCGTACAAGGTTGGGTGGATGAAATTGTTATTCTTGATTCTGGTAGTACTGACTCTACCGAAGCCATTGCTCGTCAGTTTACTGATAAGTTTTTTGTAAACCCTGAATGGCCTGGGTTTGGTAAACAGCGTCAACTTGCACAGCAACACATCACTTCTAACTATGTTTTATGGCTTGATGCTGATGAACGAGTGACACCTGAATTAAAAGCGGACATTCAAAAAGCAATCAGTGATAACAAGCCTAATGTCGCTTATAAAGTGAATCGATTAAGTGACGCATTTGGTAAAGAAATTCATTACTCGGGTTGGTCACCTGACTGGGTTCTTCGCTTATATCGCACTAATGAAGCTCAATATAACGATGCTTTAGTCCATGAGAAAGTAGTAACTTCTGACTCTGTTCGTGTTGAAAAGTTAAAAGGTCGTTTACTGCATTTTACTTACGATAATTTGCACCATTACATCAACAAAACAACCGGCTACTTAAAAGCATGGACGGATGAACGTGAAGGAAAGAAAAAAGCGGGACTAAGCACGGCATTAATTCATGCACTAGGTTGTTTTATTAAGATGTATATCATCAAGCGTGGTTTTTTAGACGGTAAACATGGCTTCATTTTAGCTTGGTTAGCTACGCATTCTACTTTTATTAAATATATCGATCTTTACCTTCGTGAAGAGGCAAAAAAGAAATGAAAACGACATTAATCATCACTACTTATAACTGGAAAGAAGCATTGAAATCAGTCCTTGATAGCGTGCTTAGACAAACCGAACTTCCAGATGAGGTTATCGTTGCCGATGATGGTTCTCGTCAAGATACTATCGATATGGTTGCTTCTATTCAAAAGACTTTCCCTATTCCATTAATTCACAGCTGGCATGAAGACAATGGTTTTCAGCTTTCAATGAGCCGTAATAGAGCAATAGCAAAAGCATCTGGTGATTATATTATGATGATTGATGGTGATATGGTGTTATCTCCTTCTTTTGTTCAATCTCATAAGCATGTCGCTAAAAAAGGTTGGTTTGTTCAAGGTGGACGAGTATTAACCGAAGAAGCATTCAGTAAAAAAATCATGAATGACGGTGCCGTCCCAACTATTTTTTCATCCGGTATTCGTAACCGTAAAAACTGCATCACAAGCGCTTTTCTTTCTCGCATGTTCTCTTATGAAAGAAACAATGACAAAGCAACTCGTGGTTGTAACATGGCTTTTTGGCGCGAAGATGTCATTGAAGTAAACGGTTTCAACCAAGAATTTGTTGGTTGGGGACGTGAAGACAGTGAGTTTGTTCTTCGTATGCTAAATGCGAAAAAACGTCGTTTATACCTGAAATTTTCAGGCGTGGGCTATCACCTTTTCCATAATGAAAACTCTCGTGCCTCTTTAGCTGAAAATGACGCTATTTTGGAAAAAACAATCACAGAGAAACTTACTCGTTGTGAACAAGGTATTAATCAATTTCTTGAGGAGCAACATGACTAAGCGTGTTATTTACCCTGGAACCTTTGATCCGGTAACTCACGGACATTCAGACATTATTAGTCGTGCGGCTAATATGTTTGATCATGTTGTTGTGGGCGTTGCCTTTAGTCCAAGTAAAAAAACCATGTTCTCCCTTGAGGAGCGTGTGGATATGTTAGTTCAAGCAACAGCACATTTAGATAATGTCTCTGTTGTTGGCTTTTCTGGACTATTGGTTGATTTAGCAAAAGATCAGCAAGCTAATATCTTAGTTCGTGGTTTACGCACTACGATGGATTTTGAATATGAGCTTGGCTTAACCACCATGTACAAAAAGCTAATGCCTGAGCTAGAAACCATTTTCCTTACTCCACCTGAAGAGCACGGATTTTTATCTTCTACCATTGTAAGAGAAACGGCTATCCACGGCGGTAAGATTGATCAATTTGTTCATCCATACGTAGCTTCGGCTATCTATCAAAAGGTGAAACAATGAGCTTAAAGAAATTTCGTTATTATGTTGCTAACGGCAGCATTACGATAATACCTGCTTTTATTCTCCAAGCTCTTGGCAAAAAAACGCTGCAAAGCAAAACCTCATTTGATCAAGACTATATTGAGCAACGAGTTAATTATTACAATAAATTGGATGCTCCATTTTCTGTAGATAACCAAGAAGCAACACAAGTTAGCCAATTTAAAAAAACAGGTGGTAGTGCTTATTACTTAGATCTGTTTAAAGTCATTAAAGCATTTAGCCCTTCTTACTTTTTTAACTACATTAATGGGGATGTTATTGATGTTCCTACTGAGCCTAGCTTTTTAAAAAGCAGACCTATTGATGGGGATAATGCGGCATCAATATTATTAAAGCTAAATGCAATCCGTCACTATAACTTCATTAATGACAATAAAAGCTTTCAAGAAAAAAAAGATGCTGTGGTATGGCGAGGAACAGGTTTTCGTCCAAACCGTCGATTATTACTTTCAACTCATTTCAACAACCCAAAATGCAATATTGGTCGTGTTGATACGAAAGACGATTCAGAAGAGCAACTTGGCTACGTTCTACCTTCAATGTCGATTGAAGAACAGTTGGAATATAAGTTTATCTTAAGCTTAGAGGGTATGGACGTTGCAACTAACCTGAAATGGATTATGTCTTCAAACTCGCTGTGTTTCACTCCAAAATTACGCTATGAAACCTGGTTCATGGAAGGAAAACTACAAGCAGGGGTTCATTTTGTTGAAGTGAAAGATGATTTTTCAGACTTAATTGAAAAAATGGATTATTACACAAAGCATGAAGATGAAGCTCTAGAGATCATTAAAAATGCCAACCAATGGGTTGAGCAATTTAAAGACAGCAAAAGAGAGAAATTAATCTCCCTTTTGGTTACTCAAAAATATTTTGACTTATCAGGTCAATCTTCAGCTAAAAACTGACACTTTCCGCACCAAAAACTATTCCGTTGCCCAATTTTCTCTTCTTCTATTTTACTAGAGCAAACTGGGCACTCTTTCCCTGCTCTCCCATATACTTTCAATTCCTGTGCAAAATATCCAGGCTTGCCATCAACTTGATTAAAATCTTTTAATGTTGTGCCACCTTGCTTTATTGCGGTTTCTAGCACTTTTTTTATTTCAGCCACAAGAACAGTAATCTGAGATGCTTTTAATGAACCTACCGGCGTTTTAGGATGAATTTGAGCCATAAATAAGGATTCACTGGCATAAATATTACCAACACCAACCACGACAGCATTGTTCATTATAAATTGCTTAACTACGGTTTTTTTGTTCTTTGCTTTCTCTGCAAAATACTCGCTATTAAATTCATTTGTTAGTGGTTCTGGTCCTAGCTTAGAAAGCACTTGATGCGCTACACCTACCTCAGAATATAACCAAGCACCAAACTTTCGTGGATCGTTATAACGAAGAACTTTGCCATTTTCTAAGACTAGATCAACATGATCGTGTTTTGCTGACGGCACTTCTTCATCTAAAACTCGTAAACTGCCCGACATTCCTAAATGAATAATCGCACTGCCTTCTGGGGTATCTATCATTAAATATTTTGCACGGCGACGAATTGACTGAACTCTTTGTCCAACTAATTTTTGCAGTTCTTGAGGAATTGGCCAACGAAGCTTATCCGTTCTAACCACAATGGCTTTAATTGTCTGACCTTGCAGATGTGGTGTGATTCCTAGGCGGCTGGTTTCTACTTCTGGCAATTCTGGCATTGGGGCTTCCTTTAAAAATGGAGCTACTATTGTTAACATGATCGCAAATCTTATAAATGAACTTGATAATCAAAAAAGAGACTTGTGATGTTCCAAAAAAACAGTAAGGCTTTGTATCCTGTCGTATGGCTCAGCCTTTTATCCTTTACGGCTATTCTAATGGTTGGTCGTTTGAATTTCATTCTTCAGTACGCTAATTTTGACATACTTGAAGCCATTCCAAACGATCTATTCAACTCTCTGTTTATTGGATTTAGATTTGACTTAAAAGTTGCAGCTATTGCTTATGCTCCTATCTTTTTAATTGGTTTATTGACGGCTAATACTCGTTTTTTCTCTAAAGTGCTTAACGCTTTTGTTCCTTATACGTTCATCGTTAGCTTTATCGCTATTTCAGTAACAACAGCAAACTTTTTTTATTATCAAACTTATGGAAATTCCTTTGATATTTTTGTTTTCGGTTTAATGGAGGATGATACTGCAGCTGTAATTGATATTTTATGGAAAGACTATCCAATCTTATCTTCCGCTATTTTTTCTTTATTCGTCGCTATCGCTTCTACTCTTCTTTGTAAGAAATACGTTCATCACTTTGTAAATAAAGCTTATTCCACGCAACCTACACTTAAATGCACTCTTGTTGTTATTGCTAATATTCTTATTTATTTTGTGATTGCTCGTGGTTCTATTGGTACTTTCCCATTAAAAAAATACCATGCAAACGTTTCAAACTATGAGGTATTAAACCAAGCAACCCCTAACGCTATCCTTGCTCTTAATTGGGCTAATAGTGACCATAAAAAAGACGCAAAATTCCACAAAGTCTCTTTTAACGAATATACATCTCAGGTAGAAAAAGTACTTCATCAATCAGATGCAAAATACACAACACCTACAAATCCATATTTAGAAAAAAATCCACCTAACGTGGTATTTGCATTAATGGAAAGCATGGGGACAAATTTATTACTAGAAGATGGTAATGGTACTGATTTATTAGGTGCTCTTCGTCCTCATATGCAAAGCGATTTTCATTTTAATCGTTTTATTTCAGGTACTGGCGGAACAATAAATAGCATTGTAATGATGTTATTTCACAGCAATGTTAACTCTATTAGCCACAGTAGCGCTCAAAAGACACCATTATTTGGTTCTGCATTTTTACCTTATAAAAATGCAGGTTACGATGTGGTATACATCACTGGGGGCAGTCCTAACTGGCGTAATTTAAAATATTACATGCCATACCAAGGTGTTGATGCTTTTTATGATGAAGTTGATATTAAAAAAGCCTTTCCTGAAGCAGAAAAACTATCGAGTACTTGGGGTGTACCAGATGAATTCGCTTTTAAGTTTGCGGAGAAAATTCTAGCTGAAAGTGAAAAGCCTATGATGTTGATGATCCAAACAGAAACGAATCACCCTCCTTATAAAGTACCTGAAAATTATGAGGTGAAACCTATCCAGGTCAGTCAATATGCGATGGATAAAATGGGGCTTGATAAAACGGAATCGGAGAAAATTTACGGTACTTACCAATATTCGTCGAATGCCTTAGGTGAATTTGTTGATT
Organism: Aliivibrio fischeri; assembly: GCF_009727955.1. Lineage (GTDB taxonomy): Bacteria > Pseudomonadota > Gammaproteobacteria > Enterobacterales > Vibrionaceae > Aliivibrio > Aliivibrio fischeri_A. The sequence continues at coordinate 39,804 of NZ_WOBR01000014.1, forward strand.
CAATAAAAGCTTCTTCGCTTAAAAGCAAAACGATTATTTCGGCCTCTGGTGATCACAGATTACGTAACTACTCGATTGAATTTCCTAAAGACTTGGGCTTCGCTCGCGCAGTTCCTTTTTATCTTTATGTTCCTGAAGCTATTTTAGAACATACGAGCTATAAGTTTGAAAAAGAACGTATTGGTTCTCACAGAGATATTTTCCCTACACTGTATGCTTTTAGTTTATCAAATCAAAACTACTACAGTTTAGGTGGACGTAACTTACTGCAAGTAAACGATATTGAAAATCCAGTTGCGTTTAATGGTAATGTTACTTATACCCAAAACGGTGTGTTTAATAACTCTACTCCTGATGTGATTTACCCTTGGGCTGATAGTGCTTCACTAACAATCAAGCCAACAACAATGGTTAACCCTGATAAATCCATCCAAAAAGATTACAGTCACCTACAAACATTGTTTTTAAATGCTCAAATCAAAGGATTTACTGAGTAATAAAAATTAACACTAGAGACGATAAGAGCAAGATCGAGGTTTCAGGTTTCAGGTTTCAGGTTTCAGGTTTCAGGTTTCAGGTTTCAGGAAAATCAAAAGCGAGACCCCTGAAGCCTGCAAGCGAAGCGATCTGAAACCTAGTTATCACTACAGCAGCGATACCCGCTCTTATCGTCTCTAGTTTCTAGTTAAAAAAACCGTAGATGCTTCCACACCTACGGTTTCAAAAAATTCACAGAACTTAGCTCTTACTCGACCCTTAAGCAAAGCGTCCTCGCCTCTCGTCCCTGCTCTTATCTAAACAAATACCCTTCTTCCGCACTTACTGCAATCCACTCACCTTGCCAGTTTTGCATCATCCAAAAACTTGGCGCTTGGTAAATAGTAATTCGTTGTGGTTCTTCTTGATCTTCAAGCCAAACTTCAACAGAGCTTGGAGCGGGTAACTTTTCTTTTAATGCTTTTACTGAATCATCATTAAGAAGTGTTCCTTCGAGGGTAAACCAGCGATCAATGAGTTGGCTCTCTTGATCTGAAGTATTAGCACTTAGATCATATTCTGAAAAGTGCATTTTTTGAATCGCATTTTCACCTTCGAATAACGGCTTAATACCTTCAACAACTTCAATATTTTCTTTTGGTTCTATTAAGTATGTTTTTATTAGCTGAGGAGCTTGAAGCACTGCAATGAAAAGCAACACGAAGATGATCAGCATGTTGTTGTATTTACGACGTGATGGTTTTTTCATTTTAAATCCTTTTTAAGAGCAGGGACTAGGAGCGAGAACGCTTCGCTAACTAGAAACGATAAGAGCTAGGTTTCAGGTTTCAGGTTTCAGGTTTCAGGTTTCAGGAAGATTAAAAACAAGTACCGCTGAACTCTGCAAGCGAAGCGACCTACACTCTAACTCTTCCGCTTTTGCTCTTATAGCAGCGAAGCGGTCTAGTTAGCACTGTGTATCATTTCTATAATTATTTAATCGGATCATCCGCTAATGATTGCAAATCAACCATAAGCCCTTCACCATTATTCACTTTTTGAGGATCATTTTGTGATCCAAAAAAGTCGTATCCTGTATTTAATTCTTTTGCTTCAATACCCATAATGCTAGATAATGCATAAATAAAATGAAATCCACTTCTATGATTTTCTATTACGGTTTTTTCTGTGTAATCACTTCCTGTAATAAATAATGGAACCTCATAAGATTCTTTTGTTGATGGAGCATGTCTTAGGTTTCTTCCATTATCTCTATGTCCCAATCCATGATCTGATAAGTAAATTAAGCTATATGGTAGACCTGCATCTATAGCCATATCATTAATTGACGACAATAGATTATCTGTTTGTTTAATTGACTGAACATAACAAGATATCTTGTCTCCAGAGAAATCAAACTCAACGTTCCCTTCAACACGATCACAAAACAACGGATGAGAACCAATTAAATGTACAATAATTAATTTTGAATTTGCATCTGAGCTTAATGCTTCTTTTACATGTGGCAGTAAGGCTGAATCGTACACATTAGAGTCATTAAAACTGCCTGTTTTGGTAAAAATAGTTTTATCAGAATAATGCGCAAGAGCACTAATGCCAGTATCAAACACTCCCATTTTTCCTTGATTTGATAACCAGTAAGTTTCAATGCCAGCCATATTAGCAAGAGTAATAATATTATTATTTAGCTGAACATTTTTCCCATCATTCAGTGTTAAAAAGCGAATTACAGAAGTAAATGTATTTGGGCCTGGAGAGATAAAATGATCCCATTGCATACCATTTGCAGATGACATAAATGGTGTATTTTCTAGTGGGAAACCATACGCATTCATATAGTCTTTTCGTACACTCTCGCCAACAACTAAAATATAGTTTTTCTTCTCAGATGGTGTATTTAGCAATGTCCACGTCGGTTTGTTATTTCTTTGCTCCATTATCTCATTACTGTAGATGTAATATTTATTATATGAGTCATACCAGTCATAGATAAATGAAATAGGTGAATAACGGAAGTTTGAGAAAAAAGTAGCCGCATAATCCGTTGTCGAATCTTTCTTAATAATAGTTCGTACTGGTTTACTACAAGCAAGCAAGATAAATACAATCAAGAAAATGAAGGCTAGACGTGAACTTTTAAATTTTGGAAATACTCGTTCAGCAAATAACGCAAACATTAAAAATAGGATCCCAACAAGCACACTGACAATATTAAGATCTTTAAAATATTCAAACGATTCTGAAGGGTTTGTCTCCAACAATGCAGACATTATCGTTAAGTTAGGGTGGCCATAATTCCATGAGATAGGGACATAACAAGCAGCGATAAACACCATACTTCTATATGTAATTCGCCCAACCATCGTCTGATTTAGTAATACAAATGATATAGCGACTAAAATAATACTATCAGCCTTCAATTCATACCCTAAACTTAACGCCATCAATACCGACGTTAAAATTAAGGCAAAAAAGCCAAATACATTAAATTTATTTACCGAAATCCTATTCATGTTTATGCCTAAAAAATTTAAAAAAAAACCCAGCAACAAGGCTGGGTTTTCAATTTTATCAAAGTTGCAATCAGTAATCGAATTACTTGATTTTTGCTTCTTTGTAAAGAACGTGCTGGCGTACAACAGGATCGTATTTTTTGATCTCCATTTTGCCTGGCATGTTACGTTTGTTTTTGTCGGTTGTGTAGAAGTGACCAGTGTTAGCAGTTGATACTAACTTGATTTTCTCACGTGCGCCTTTAGCCATTGTTCAGATTCCTCTTAAACGTTCTCGCCACGAGCACGCATATCTGCAAGAACGGTTTCGATACCTTTCTTATCAATGATACGCATACCTTTAGCGGTAAGACGAAGTTTAACGAAGCGTTTTTCGCTTTCTACCCAGAAACGATGAGTTTGTAGGTTCGGCAGAAAACGACGCTTGGTGGCATTTTTTGCGTGTGAGCGGTTGTTACCAACTGCAGGACGCTTACCAGTTACTTGGCATACTCGGGACATTGCTGTCTTCTCCAAATCGTTTCAGCTCGATATCACCTTGGTGGCAAAAAACCACTAGAAATTCCATCTGAAATATCTAATTCAAGGCTATCAAAGGTCGCGCATTATACTAAGTGATTGCGCATTGCTCAAGACCCTAAGGGATCCTTTTTACGGTTTTTTGTATTTTTTTTATTCAATCGGTAAAAAAAACACTCAAATCCATCCTCTTTCGGCAAAAGAGACTATTTCTCCATCACCGATCACAAAATGATCAAGGACTCGGATATCTACCAATTCTACGGCATCAGAAATACGTTTTGTAATTCTTCTGTCAGCTTGACTTGGCTCGGCTACGCCGGAAGGGTGATTATGCGCTAAAATGATGGCGGCTGCATTATAATCTATCGATCTTTTTACAACTTCTCTCGGATAAACGGCAGCAGCATCGATTGTTCCTTCAAATAATATCTCCCCTTTTAGTACTCGATGTTGGTTATCAAGAAACAAAACATAAAACGCTTCCCTATGCCTATCTCTTAACATTCGGGTTAAATAACGTTTTGTATGTTCGGGGCTCGTTAGTGCATCTTCTTTTTCAATCTTTTCAAATAAATACCGCTCAGTCATTTCTACAACGGCTTGCAGTTGTGCAAATTTTGCAGTGCCCAACCCTTTATGGCTACAAAATTCATGTTCATCAGAGCTAAGTAATTTTCTTAATGAGCCAAACTCCTTTAATAGTTTATCTGCCAGTTCAATGGCATTCATTCCTTGGATCCCCGTTCTTAAAAAGATCGCGAGTAATTCAGCATCAGTCAGTGACTTTGGACCAAGGGCGAGTAACTTCTCTCTTGGTCGAGATTCTTCAGGTAGATTCATTAACGACATAGTTTTCTCAATTGATGACTTACTATCTACACAGCCTACGATGTCTAAATCTTATTCGCTTTCTTGATCGTTTAGCCTTCGGCAAGCTTCAAACCTTGATTGCAATTATGTTTTTGGTCATTTACTTGATGGAAGAGATTGGAAGTACATCACTCTGAAAAAAAATTATGATATGGTTAGCGCTACTTTATGGTGAACCACTTAACAGGGTAATTAGTGTCATGGCATCTCTTGCAGGGAAACGAATTCTTCTTGGTATTAGCGGCGGCATTGCAGCTTATAAATGTGCAGAACTGACTCGTCGATTAATTGAACGCGGCGCTGAAGTTCGCGTAGTAATGACAAAAGCAGCAAAAGAGTTCATTACCCCATTAACGATGCAGGCGGTTTCTGGCCACCCTGTTGCAGATAGCTTACTTGATCCTGCTGCTGAAGCATCAATGGGTCACATTGAATTAGCTAAGTGGGCTGACATTGTTTTACTTGCTCCAGCAACGGCTGATCTGATTGCTCGAATGGCTGCTGGCATGGGTAACGATTTATTATCTACCTTAGTTCTTGCTACAGATTCTCCTGTCGCGGTCTCTCCTGCGATGAATCAACAAATGTATAGCAATATCGCGACGCAAGAAAACATCGCAACACTCGCTCGTCGTGGCATGCACATTTGGGGCCCAGCAGCGGGCCAACAAGCTTGTGGCGATGTAGGCATGGGAAGAATGCTTGAGCCAATGGAGCTGGTTCATTTATGTGAAGATTTCTTCCAAGCTAATTCTGGTGAACACACAGAAGCGGATAAAAAACCACTTCAAGGTCAATCTCTACTTATTACTGCAGGCCCAACTCGTGAAGCCATCGATCCAGTTCGTTATATCTCTAACCATAGCTCAGGGAAAATGGGGTTTGCTATTGCAGATGCCGCAGCTCAATTAGGTGCTAATGTCACTTTAGTCAGTGGCCCTGTTAACCTTGCTACACCAGAGAACGTGAAACGCATTGATATTGAAAGCGCAGAACAAATGCACGAAGCGGTAATGAAAAATGCACAATCTCATTCTATCTTTATTGCATGTGCTGCCGTTGCTGATTTCAAACTAAGCCAAGTGGCGACTCAAAAATTAAAGAAAACCGCCGATGAAGATGGTATGACACTTCATATGGTTAAGAATCCAGATATTGTCGCTTCAGTTGCGGCATTAACGAATCAACGTCCATTTACGGTCGGTTTTGCAGCTGAAACTCAAGATGTGGAAAAATACGCTCGCGGTAAATTAGAGCGCAAAAATTTAGATATGATCTGTGCAAACGATGTATCAGTTCAGGGACAAGGCTTTAATAGTGATAACAATGCGCTTCACCTATATTGGAAAGAAGGTGATAAAGCGCTACCGTTAACGACGAAGTCGGAGCTGGGTAAGGCGATTATGCTTGAGATCGTTGAAAGACTGTAGAAGCAGGATTCAGGACGCTTCGCGCAGAGGCTTTAGGAAGAGCTAGAGACTATACGCTGCGCTAACTAGAAACTATAAGATCGTGAATGGCAGATATCGTAAGTCATTCGATTTTAGGAGGAGCTAGAACTGAACTCGATGCGCTTTTCCTGAAACCTGAATCCTGAAACCTGCTCTTTAATAGGAGCGAAGCGGTCTAGTTAGCGAAGCATATAGCCTCTAGTAACGAACAACCTAGCTCCACAAAAAATAATAAAAAAATGACAAAGGAACCGTAATGGCGACCCCAAGAAAACCAAATCGTCGTGATGAAATACTACAAGCTTTAGCTGAAATGCTAGAGTCCAATGAAGGTGCTGCTCGCATTACTACAGCCAAATTAGCAAAACAGGTTGGAGTCTCTGAAGCGGCGTTATATCGCCATTTCCCAAGCAAAGCCAAAATGTTTGAAGGCTTAATTGAGTTTATTGAAGAATCTATTTTTTCGCGTGTTAACCGCATTCTTGAAGATGAAAAAGATACTTTAAAACGTATTGAGCTATTATTAAAACTCTTGCTCGCCTTTGCTGAACGTAACCCTGGATTAACTCGAATTATGACAGGCCATGCGCTGATGTTTGAAAATGAACGCTTAAGAAGCCGCATTAATCAAATATTTGAGCGTATTGAACTTCAATTCAAACAAATCTTACGTGAACGCAAATTACGTGAAGGAAAAGCATTTCCGATTGATGAAAGTATTTTAGCCGCTCAGCTTGTGGGTCAAGTCGAGGGCAGTTTCTGTCGTTTTGTCCGTTCTGATTTTAAATATCAACCAACAGAAAACTTTAACGAGTATTGGGCGCTACTCAGTGCTCAGATCCAATAACTAATTAGATAAAATAGGCTCACGATGTCAAAGTATCCAGCTCCTAAATTCTCTAGCGCTCTTCTGCACCCTAAATATTGGGGGGTATGGTTTGGATTCGGATTCCTTTTTGCCATCGTCACCCTATTACCTTATAAAGTGACTTACAAACTTGGTCGCTCTCTTGGTTTACTTGGATTAAAACTTGGAAAATCAAGAGCTCATGTTGCTCGTCGTAATTTAGAACTCGCTTTTCCTGAAATGGAATCATCTGAGCGTGAAGCCATTATTGTTGAGAATTTCAAAAACTCAGGTCTTGCGATTTTTGAAACCGCAATGGCTTGGGTATGGCCTGATTGGCGTGTCGAAAAACATTTTAGTTATGAAAACAAGCAACACATTCTTGACCTTGCTGAAGAAGGTCGTGGGGTTTTGGTTGTTTGCGTTCACGCATTAAACCTTGAACTTACCGCTCGTGCATTTACTTCTTTTGCTCCGGGTTATGGTGTTTACCGTCCACACAACAACCCTGCTTACGATTTCATTCAATATTGGGGCCGCACCAATAACGGCAACCAGATGATCGACAGAAAAGACGTCAAAGGTATGCTGCGTGTATTACGTAAAGGCGAGCGTCTTTGGTATATGCCGGACCACGATTACAACCGTAATAAATCGGTTTTTGTTCCTTTCTTTGCGGTTCCAGATGCTTGTACCACAATAGGTTCAGATATCTTAATCAGTGCAAGTAAATGTGCTGTTGTTACTGCATCAGGTTTTAGAACTTACAATAATTACCACTTACAAATAGATAATGACATCAGTGACCAATTTCCGAAGAAAGATCCCGTTGGTGTTGCTACGGTAATGAATAAAGCGGTAGAACGTGTCATTTTACGCTGTATTCCTCAATGGATGTGGCTACATAAACGTTTTAAAACAATGGAAGATCCAAACGTTAAAAAAGGCATCCGCTACGATTAGGGCGTGTCAGGATAAATAATGAAAACCAATTTAATTACACGTGAAGGCTTTAATAAGCTGCAAGATGAACTCACGTTTCTATGGAAAGAAGAACGCCCAGAAGTTACTAAGAAAGTGACTTGGGCGGCTAGCCTTGGTGATCGCAGTGAAAACGCCGATTATCAGTACAACAAAAAACGCCTTCGTGAAATAGACCGTCGTGTTCGCTATCTTCGTAAACGTTTAGACCAAGTAAAAGTGGTCGACTATTCCCCACAGCAAGACGGAAAAATCTTTTTCGGTGCATTCGTTGAAATTGAAAACGAACAAGGCGATGTCCTCTCTTTTCGCATCGTTGGTCCTGATGAAATATTTGGCCGCAACGACTATATCTCTATCGATTCCCCTATGGCTCGAGCACTGATCAAAAAAGAAGTGGATGAAGATGTAATTGTAAAAACACCTGATGGGGATAAAGAGTGGTTTGTGAATTCGATTAGGTACTAGGAGCAGGACGCAACAAGTTGCTGAAGGGCGCTTCGCTTAAGGGCGGACTTCGTCCTTAAGGATTCAGGAAGAGCTGTATAGTGGATATTGTAATAACAGCGAGCGGCCTACAGTCCCCTCCCCTTAATAAGGGGAGGGTTAGGGAGGGGTTATTGCGATGAAGGTAAACTCGGTTACATAACTAACTAGATCATACGCTGTTAGCTCTTAACCCCCTCCCAGCCTCCCCCTTAGTAAGGGGGAGGAGCTAAGAACAGCGCTCTCCAGACGAAATTGTCTGCCTTTAAAAATTTTTAAATAAAAAGAATCAAAATGATAATAAACATAATTGCTAAAGAACTTAACGTTCGCCCTCAACAAGTTTCTGCTGCCGTTCAACTGATTGACGAAGGTAGCACCATCCCATTTATTGCTCGTTACCGTAAAGAAGTAACAGATGGCCTAGACGATACACAACTTCGTACCCTTGATACTCGTTTAACTTACCTACGTGAGTTGGATGACCGTCGTCAGTCGATCTTAAAATCGATTAAAGAACAAGAAAAACTAACGCCTGAATTAGAGCGTGAGATTTTAGATGCAGACAGCAAAACGCGTCTTGAAGATCTGTATCTACCATTTAAACGTAAACGTCGTACTAAAGGCCAAATCGCTATTGAAGCGGGTCTTGAACCATTGGCTGATTTACTGTGGACACAGCCTGAGAATACGCCTGAAGATGCTGCTCAATCTTACATTGATGAAGAAAAAGGCTTTACTGATACCAAAGCAGTTTTAGACGGTGCTCGTGCCATTCTTATGGAACGTATGGCAGAAGACGCAAACTTACTTGAAAAGGTTCGTACTTACCTAACAGCCAATGCTGAGCTTGTTTCTAAAATGGTGGACGGCCAAGAACAAGCGGGTGAAAAGTTCAAAGATTACTTTGATCACCATGAAGCATTAACCAAAGTCCCTTCTCACCGTGCACTTGCTATGCTACGTGGTCGTAATGAAGGCTTCTTACAGCTTTCTATTAATGCTGACCCAACTCAAGAAGAAGGTGCTCGCGGCTCGTACTGTGAAATCATCATCGCAAATCATTATGGTATTACGCTAGGTTCTCAACCTGCTGATTTATGGCGTAAACAAGTGATCAGCTGGACATGGCGTATTAAGATTTTAATGCACATGGAAACAGAATTAATGGGTGGTCTAAAAGAACGCTCAGAAAACGAGGCGATTGATGTATTTGCTACCAACCTAAAAGACCTATTAATGGCAGCGCCAGCAGGTCTTAAAACGACACTAGGTCTTGATCCTGGCCTACGTACAGGTACGAAAGTCGCCGTGGTTGATGCGACGGGTAAAGTACTAGCAACAGATACGATTTACCCTAACCAACCCCATAATCAAATTGCAAAATCAGCACAGATTATCGAAGCATTAATCAGACAACATAATGTGGATTTAATCGCAATTGGTAACGGTACTGCTTCACGTGAGACAGACGCTTTTGTGGGTAATCTACTGAAAGATGCAGGCTTATCTACGGCAAAAATCATCGTAAGTGAAGCGGGTGCATCGGTATATTCTGCTTCTGAATTAGCAGCGAAAGAGTTCCCTGATTTAGACGTATCAATCCGTGGTGCGGTATCTATCGCTCGCCGTCTGCAAGATCCTCTGGCTGAGTTAGTAAAAATCGATCCAAAAGCTATTGGTGTTGGTCAATATCAACACGATGTGAGTCAAAGCCAACTAGCGAAAAAGTTAGATGCCGTCATCGAAGACTGTGTAAACGCCGTTGGTGTTGACGTAAATACAGCCTCTCCTGCTCTATTAACTCGTGTTGCAGGTTTATCAGCAACGATTGCACAAAATATTGTGGATTACCGTGATGAAAACGGTCGCTTTGAAAACCGTACAACGCTGAAAAAAGTTGCTCGTTTAGGGTCTAAAGCTTTCGAACAATGTGCTGGTTTCTTACGTGTAATGAACGGTAAAAACCCATTGGATGCCTCTGCAGTTCACCCAGAAGCTTACCCAGTAGTAAAAACCATTGCTGAGAAAAATGGCAAAGCTATTGATGCCATTATTGGTAATACTGAGTTTTTACGCTCGGTTGCGGCTAACGATTACATCAGTGCAGATTTTGGTTTACCAACAGTAACTGACATCATTAAAGAGCTAGATAAGCCGGGTCGAGATCCTCGTCCTGAGTTTAAAACAGCAACCTTTGCTGATGGCGTAAATACGGTATCTGATCTTGAATTAGGCATGGTATTGGAAGGTGTTGTATCAAACGTAGCGAACTTCGGTGCATTCGTTGATATCGGTGTTCACCAAGATGGCTTAGTTCATATTTCTGCATTAAGTGATACGTTTGTTTCTGACCCTCGAGAAGTCGTTAAAGCCGGTGATATTGTAAAAGTGAAGGTTATGGAAGTGGATGTGCAACGTAAGCGTATCGCTCTTTCTATGCGTTTAAACGATAAGCCGGGTGAAGACAATCGTCCTCAACGCCAGTCAAGTAAACCACAACAGCGCAATGAGCGTTCTCAAGCGCCAAGACAGCAACGTAATAACGATGTTGGCGGTGGTGCAATGGGTGGTGCGTTTGCGGCGGCTTTTGCGAAGGCGAAGAAGTAAGTTTCGAGGGACGAGAACGCTGCGCTTCTAGGGGCGAGGAAGAGCTAAGAGAAAGGGTTTAGGGTTTAGGGTTTAGGGTTCAGGGTTCAGGGTTCAGGGTTCAGGGCGCTACGCTTGCAGGTTTCAGGTGTACTCGCTTTTGAACTTCCAGAAACCTGAGATCTGAATACTCCGCTTTGCTCGCATACTGCAATCACAGCGAAAGAGAATGGTTCTCCCCCTTTTATCGTTATTACTATGAGATCGATATAGTTAATACAAGGGGGAGTTAGAGGGGGTTGGTTTGTAACCTTCGTAAAAAAGGGAGGAACAGTATTATGAACGCTGTAATCACAACGATCATCTCTGTAATCTGCAAAGGAGCTTGCGACTAAGCTATGCTCTTGCTCCACCTGAAACCTGAGACCTGAATCCTACGCTCTCCCTCGCTCCTCGAGCGAAGCGTACTCGCCTCTCGTCCCTGCTCTTAAACCCTCAAAGCACCGCCAATATATCCGACGGATTATTCGGAACCACTGCCTTATCATAGTGAAAACTTATCACACTACGACGACGAACCATTCGTCCCATCTCTTCAAGTTTATCTAATAAATTTTTTGGCAAATTAAAACGGATGGTATAACCCGTTCCTTCACCTTGAGCGTAAGTATCCAACGACAGCAATCGAGCTAATTTAGCTAAATCATCATCAATATCATACAGAGTGGCGAAATGAGGTTTTGGCTCCTCTTTCTCTTCCATCACATCATAACCAGGGTGATCTGATGGCTCCCAAGCATCCCGCTTATGTTGCTTATCATCACCTTTGATTGCTTTTTCAGATGTGGTTTCGCTCATCTTTGTCGTCGGCGCAACAGGCTTCTTAACACGATTTTCACGTGCTACTTGTTCTGTTGGCAGATTAACAGAAGGTGCGATAAGCGGCACACTGACACTGTTAGGTGAAAAGATCATAAAGCGTTTCCTTAACTAAATAAAAACTAAGCGTGTTGATTTAAAAAAGTGCGTAGCTCAGAAATAAATTCGTCATTATGCGAAATAAAAGGTGCGTGTGATGCTTGCTCAAAAACGATTTTAGCCGAATTCGGCATAAGTTCATCCATATCATGAGCAACTTTAATTGGCACTAATCCATCCAGCCGTCCATACATACGACATACTGGCATCGACAATTGAGATACAGCTTCTCGTAGATCTATATCGGCCAGAATCATTAAACCTGTAGCTAATGCTTGTTGATCGGGCATAGGCCTTGAAAATACTGCCTTTTTTACCAACTTAATGTCTTGCTTAGCATTAGGACTGCCCATCGCTTGTAGTGCCATAAAGCGCTCAACGGTTAATGTAAAATCGGTTTTTAACTGCTCAGTAAATTGTGATAACACGAGAGGTTTTATGCCTCGCCAGCCTTTCTCTGCTGAAAAACGTGGTGAGCTCGCAACGGTAATAAGTTGTGATACTCGCTCGGGAGAAGTTAACGCCGCTTTTGTCGCAATTAATCCCCCTAATGACCAACCTAACCATGCTGCCTTTTTAGGTGCTTGAGCAAGAACTTGTTTCACCATTTCATCAAAATCAGCACTGCCTAATTCTGCACTGTGGCCATAGCCAGATAAATCGACAGTATGCACACGATAATGCTGGCTAAGCTTTTCAGATGTGGTCTGCCACACTGCTCCATTCATTCCCCATCCATGAATGAGAACCAGATCGGAACCTTCGCCTTCCGTTTGCCAATAAAGAGGTGTTGTCATCTACACTGCCTGTTAATGATTAATTAGTATGGGTGGTTTAGTGTTCATCAGGTGGATAAGAAGATCAATACAAAAATTAGGCGTAAGTCATTGTGACTTTTGCTCACAAGCAATGCCACCATCTGAAACAATTTGGTGCCAAGCTTGCTTAGATTTAATCAAAATAGTGCCTCGCTGTCAGCGATGTGGTTTGCAAACCGAACATGAGACCGATGTCTGCGGAGAGTGTCTTTTGCACCCACCACAATGGGACCGCTTATATTGTGTGAGTGACTATTCTGACCCATTACGCGAATACATTAATAAACTTAAATACGCTCAACAGTTCTGGCTCGCCCAAGATTTAGGCGTATTACTCAGTAAACACATCCCAGAACCAGCGCCTCTCATTCTTCCTGTTCCTCTGCATTGGAAACGATTTTGGTGGCGTTCTTATAATCAAAGTGATCATTTAGGTTGGACATTAGAAAGGGAATTCAATCTTAAGTCGTCCACCACTCACTGTAATAACAAGATATTGAAACGCGTTAAAGCAACAAGACCTCAACAGGGTTTATCTCGCTCGTTTCGACAAACTAATTTACTCGGCGCATTTAAAATCACTCAACCAATCAAAGAAAAACACGTTGCTCTTGTTGATGATGTGGTGACAACGGGTGCAACGATTAATCTGTTGTGTATGGAATTAAGAAAAGTGGGAGTTGAGCGTATTGATGTGTATACGGTTTGTAGGACGGGGCGGAATTAGAAACTATAAGAGCAAAGGCGAGGTTTCAGGTTTCAGGAAAATCAAAAGCAAGTACACCTGAAGCCTGTAAGCGAAGCGACCTGAATCCTCGCTCTTCGCCTTTGCTCTTCCTCCCCCCTAGAGCGAAGCGTACTCGTCTCTCGTTCCTTCCTTTAAAAACCTTAGCAAACGATTGCTTTTCATTAAATTATCTATAAAATACCGCTCCAATTGACTAAGTATTGAACTTAGCAATGCAACCCTATCGAGAAAGGTTCTGATTAACAGCAATCACAGATTGACGCCTTCTCACTTCAAACTCCCATTCAGCGAGATTTGAAGACAACGTTACACTACTAGGAATATCGGCCATGACCGTTAAAAACAGCACCACAAAACCATCTGAATTGATCTATCAATTAGATGATCGTCCACCGCTACCGCACACTTTATTTGCTGCTTTTCAGCACTTATTGGCAATGTTTGTTGCGATTATTACGCCGTCTCTGATCATCTGTCAGACACTTGGTGTTCCAGCAGCTGAAACCAATACCATTATCAGCATGTCTTTATTTGCTTCGGGCATTTCTTCTTTTATTCAAATTAAAACCTTTGGCCCTATCGGTTCTGGCTTACTTTCAGTTCAAGGCACCAGTTTTAACTTCTTAGGCCCAATCATTGGTGCTGGTCTTGCACTAAAAGCAGGTGGTGCTGACGTTCCTACTATGATGGCAGCCATTTTCGGTACCATTCTTGTTGCTTCAACCGCTGAAATTTTCTTATCTCGTGTTCTTGAATACGCTCAAAAAATCATTACTCCATTAGTCTCTGGCATTGTTGTTACTCTCATCGGCCTTACTCTTATTCAGGTTGGTTTAGTCTCTATGGGGGGCGGATATTCAGCTATGGGCGAAGGCACATTTGGCAGCCTTGATAAACTAGCTCTTGCTGGCACGGTATTGCTAATTATTGTGGTATTAAACCGCGCAACTAACCCTTACCTTCGTATGGCGTCTATCGTTATCGCAATGACAGTAGGAACAGTAGTGGCGTGGGCTATGGGGATGCTTAATACAGAAATGTCTCATGATGCGGCTCTCATTGCCCTACCTATTCCTATGCAATATGGCTTAGGTTTTGATTGGTCTCTGTTTATTCCTTTGGTGCTTATCTTCTTAATCACGGCACTAGAAGCTATTGGTGATATTACAGCAACATCAGAAGTATCAGGCCAACCAGTGAAAGGTCCTGTTTATATGAAGCGCATTAAAGGCGGCGTATTGGCTGATGGTATTAACTCAGCAATCGCTGCAGCATTTAACAGCTTCCCTAACTCAACATTCAGCCAAAACAATGGCGTGATTTTATTAACGGGTGTAGCAAGTCGTTATGTGGGTTATTTCATCGCAGGTATGCTAGTTCTTCTTGGTTTATTCCCTGGCGTGGCAAGCATGGTTCAGATCATTCCTGAACCTGTGCTTGGTGGGGCGACTATTGTGATGTTCGGTACAATTGCGGCTGCTGGTGTGCGTATTATCTCTCGTGTTGAACTAGACCGTCGCGCGATCCTAATCATGGCAATGTCTTTCTCTATGGGTCTTGGGCTAGCTCAAAAACCTGAAATTCTTCAGTTCATGCCTGAGATGATTAAAAACATTTTCTCATCAGGCGTAACCGCAGGCGGTGTAACCGCGATTATCTTAAATATCGTATTACCGTATGCAGAAGTGAAAGAAGAAGCAAAACAAGATGTGGTTGTTTAAATAAAGGAACTAGGAGCAAGTTCGCTTCGCTCTAGGGACAAATAAAAACGAAAAAGACCGCAGGTGATTATCATCTGCGGTCTTTTTGTTTTTTACTAGGAACTATACGCTGCGCTGACTAGAGACTATAAGAATGGGCATGATTAATGTGGTGAGTTTTTAGGTTTCAGGGCGCTACGCTTGCAGGTTTCAGGTGTACTCGCTTTTGCTCTTCCTGAAACCTGAGACCTGAATCCTAGCTTTTTGCTCTTACCCCAACGGAAACTCAACTTGAACCTTCAAACCACCTTCACTTCGGTTTGATAAACTCACTTCACCTTGATGCTGAGTAACAATACGCTTAACAATGGCTAATCCTAACCCTGTACCTTCACTACCACGAGCCGTATCCCCCCGAGTAAAAGGTTCAAAAACGGTTTCTAGCTGTGCGTTATCAACTCCAGGGCCATTATCTTCAATAATAATCCATACGGTTTTATGATCAGCAGAAACACTGGTTGATACTTGAATCCAATCACCGCCATATCGAATCGCATTAACGACCAAATTGGTGATCACTCGCTTAATTGCTACCGCATTACCATTAATCGCTTTTGGGATCATAGCGAGCTTGGTTTGAATTTCACGCTCATAACCACCCTCAGCCAATATCACTTCATTAACGATGGTATTAACATCAACCTGAGTAAAATCTTGTTTTGCTACTGGCTTTAAATAATCCATGAATTGACCAATGATCTCATTACACTCTTCCGTGTCTTTAATCATACTTTCAGCAAGGTAGCTATCTTCTGGAGACATCATTTCTGTGGCTAAACGAATACGAGTTAATGGTGTTCGGATATCATGACTGACCCCAGCCATTAATAAAGCCCGGTCTTGTTCTAATTTCTGAATGCCTTTCGACATTTGGTTAAACGCACGAGTTACCGCTTGAATCTCTGATGCCCCTTTCTCAGGTAATGGTTCTGGTATTTCTCCTTTACCGACTTTACGAGCAGCAGTTTGCAGTGCCATTAGTGGCCGGTTTTGAATTTTAATAAATGTCCAACCGCCAAGAATTACGAGTAGAGCGATAAACAAACTGTTTCTAAAGAGCGGTGCGAAATCATCTTCTTGCAATGCTGATAATGGTATTCGCATATAAAATTTAGGCATTGCTTCACTCTTCATCCACAACACGTAACTGTCTGCGCCTAGAATCAAACGAACCTCTGTTGGTGCACCTAATTCCTGCGTCATCTCTTCACTTAAAAATTCAACCGGACTGGCCTGATAATACTCTTTCATATCAGGATCGTTTTCGTCATGAAGGCTAACACCAAGCTGCTCTAATAATTGGCGTCGTAGAGGTTGCCCTAGGTGAACATTTTTACCACTCGCTAGTGTGACATCTTCCGCTAACATTAAGCGTACTTCATAAGCCAAAATGCGATTAAACTGCTGCAAACTAGGTAATAAAGCGTAATTGAAAACCGCGAGATAAGAGAATACCTGACTGGCGATAAGAAGGGATGCGAGGAGTAAAAGGGTTCTGGCGAAGGTACTTTTCATAGAGGTTCTCTGTTTGGTGATAAATTTGAAGAGAGCTAGAGACTATACGCTGCGCTAACTAGAAACGACAACAGCGAATATGGTTGGTGTTGAAATAACCTAGGTTTCAGGACGCTTCGCTTGCAGGTTTCAGAGGAATTGGCTTTTAGCTCCTCCCCCTTACTAAGGGGGAGGCTGGGAGGGGGTCAAGAACTAACAGCGCATAATCAAGTTAACTATGAACTCAATTCCAACTTCACCGCAATAACCCCTCCCTAGCCCTCCCCTTATCAAGGAGAGGGAACTGTATTTTACACGCTGTAATGACAACGATCTTCCCTGAAGCCTGAATCCTACAAGGGAGTCTGCGACCGATCTGAACTCTGCTTTTGCTCTTCCTCGCCCCTTAAGCGAAGCGTACTAGATTTTCGTCCCTGCTCTTACGCTTCTGCTCCATCAGGAACGAACACATAACCTAATCCCCACACTGTTTGAATATAACGTGGACGACTTGGATCTTCTTCAATCATACGACGAAGACGAGAAATTTGAACATCAATTGAACGTTCCATTGCTGAATATTCACGGCCACGGGCCATATTCATTAATTTATCGCGCGACATTGGTTCACGCATGTTCGTCACTAATGATTTTAGAACAGCAAATTCACCGGATGTCAGTGGCATTGGCTCATCATTGCGGAACATTTCACGAGTGCCTAGATTTAAGCGGAATTCACCAAACTCAATCATTTTATCTTCTGCGCTTGGAGCTCCTGGCGCTTCAATAACTTGACGACGTAATACCGCACGAATACGCGCTAATAGTTCACGTGGATTAAATGGCTTTGGTAAGTAATCATCAGCACCGACTTCCAAACCAACAATGCGATCAATCTCATCGCCTTTTGCCGTTAGCATTAGAATCGGCAACATATTATTTGCACTGCGTAAGCGGCGGCAAATAGATAGGCCATCTTCACCCGGCAACATTAAGTCCAATACCATTAGGTGGAAAGTTTCACGAGCCAATAAACGGTCCATTTGTTCACTGTTAGCTACGCTACGCACTTGAAAGCCTTGTTCTGACAAGTAACGCTCTAATAAAGAACGAAGACGAGCATCATCATCAACTACTAAAATCTTATGGTTTTCTTGCATGGGCTTAACCTCAATATATGTCTTATTTCAGTTTACTCGTAACTTGAAGCAATTGAAGCGGTATTTCATAAAAAATGAGAGGTGAAATTGTTACTTTTTATGTAACAAGTTCAAATTTTAAGACAGATTACCGTACCAAACGTTAATTACATGGCATATTGATTGCTTAGTTATAATATTGTCAATGATTATAGATGAGTTCATCATGTTAGTTGGATATAAACGAGCACAATGTAAAAAAGTTCTTGTCATCAACCGTAAAGGTGGCGCAGGAAAATCCACGTTCGCAATAGCAATGGCGTCTTTCTACGCTCATCAAAAAGTAAAAACGGAAATCATTGATCTTGACCCTCAAGGTACAAGTCACTTTTGGGGCAGTAAAACCGAAGGGGTAAGAACAACTCGTTTTTTACCATCATCAAATGTGCCCTTTTCTCTCGCTTTGCGCTTGGAAGCGGACACCAAAATCACAGTGATTGATTCTCCCTCTAACTTTAGTCGTTTTGAGATGGAGAAGTATATTTCTATGGTTGATAAGATCATCTTTCCTGTCCAACCATCACCGATTGATGTGCACTCAATGCTTGGGTTCATTAAAGATTTAATTAATTCCCCTGCGTTTAAACATAATAACGTTGAGTTGGCTTTTGTGATCACTCGCTGCAAAGAAAACAACCAAGGTACTGAGTTTGTTCATAAAGTGCTGCAACATATGAAGTACCCACTTTTAGGCACCATGTCTGAGCATCAAGCTTATCAAGAGATGTTTTCAGAAAAAAACTGTTTCTTAGCTCGCTATCCTGAACTTGATAAGCCTCTCTGGAAGAACATGAAAGAGTGGTTAAATGTCGATATGACGCAAACAACAAATGTTGAAGATGAAGCGCAAAAAAAAGTGGCTGATACGACATCAACCACTTACTCTTCTATTTTGAAAAAGCATTATTAACCCTACTTAAAGGGTTTTAGCATCAATTAGATACCAAACTCAGCGCGGTACGCTTTTACGGCTTCTAGTTGCTCAGCATTATCGCCTTTCTCTTCTAAGAAAGAGATTAAGTCAGTCAGACTTACAATCGAAATGATTGAGCAATTGAAATCACGTTCAACTTCTTGAATCGCCGATAACTCACCTTTGCCTTTTTCTTGACGGTCAATAGCCACAAGAACACCCGCTAAATCAGCACCATTTGCTTGAATGATTTCCATTGATTCACGAATCGCTGTACCGGCTGTGATCACGTCATCAACTAGCATAATGCGGCCTTCAAGTGCGCTACCAACTAGGTTGCCACCTTCACCGTGATCTTTTGCCTCTTTACGGTTAAAACAGTATGGCTTATCTGTATCATGATGATCAGCTAATGCTACTGCTGTCGTTGTTGCGATTGGAATGCCTTTGTACGCAGGGCCAAATAATACGTCATATTCAATACCTGAATCCGCCAATGCCGCTGCATAAAAGCGACCTAAACGAGCTAAATCACGACCGGTATTAAATAAGCCAGCGTTAAAGAAATATGGGCTTTTACGACCAGACTTTAAAGTAAACTCACCAAACTTTAGTACTTCTTTCTCAAGGGCAAATTCAATAAACTCACGCTGGTATGCTTTCATTTTCATTCTCTCTTTTTGGTATTGTGATATTTAAAATAAAAAACTATACGCTACGCTAACTAGAAACTAGACCGCTTCGCTCCTATAAGAGCAAAGGGTTCAGGTCTCAGGTTTCAGGAAGGTCAAAAGCGAGTACACCTGAAACCTGCAAGCGTAGCGTCCTAAATCCGACTATTTCTCTTACTCTAGGACGAAGTCCGTCCTCAATTCTCGGAGCGTAGCGTTCTCGCCCCTGCTCTTAAACACATAAAAAAATAGCCCCTAAATTAGGAGCTATTAAAATCAATTATTCGGCCAACGCCGCTTTCTGCTTCT
Source organism: Aliivibrio fischeri (assembly GCF_009727955.1). GTDB lineage: Bacteria > Pseudomonadota > Gammaproteobacteria > Enterobacterales > Vibrionaceae > Aliivibrio > Aliivibrio fischeri_A. Next base: position 59,451 of record NZ_WOBR01000014.1, read on the forward strand.
CAATAATGTCATTGATGCCCTGTTGCGCCAGAGCCAACATATCTAACAATTCTTGGTGAGAGAACGGCGCTTCTTCTGCCGTGCCCTGCACTTCAATCATTTTGCCATCTTCCATCATGACAACGTTCATGTCTGTATCTGCTGCTGAGTCTTCTAGATACTCAAGGTCGCAAATTGCTTCGCCGTTGTAGATACCAACAGAAACAGCCGCTACATGACCTTTCATTGGGTTCGACTTTAGTTTACCCGTAGCAATCATGTGATTAATTGCGTCAGCTAACGCCACACTTGCACCAGTAATAGATGCTGTACGAGTACCACCGTCAGCTTGAATAACGTCACAGTCAACAGTGATCATTTGTTCACCTAGAGCTTCAAGGTCAACTGCTGCACGTAAACTACGAGCGATCAAACGTTGGATTTCCATCGTACGACCACCTTGTTTACCGCTTGCTGCTTCACGGCGGTTACGAGTGTGTGTTGCGCGAGGTAGCATACCGTACTCAGCGGTTACCCAACCTTTCCCTTTGCCTTTTAACCAGCGAGGAACGTTTTCTTCAACACTTGCAGTACAAATTACTTTTGTATTACCAAATTCAACTAATACTGACCCTTCTGCGTGTGCAGTAAAGTTACGAGTAAGTGTAATTGGACGGACTTGCTGAGCTGTTCTTCCGCTAGGACGCATGGCAGATACCTTGATTATGACAAATTGTCGCCGATTATACCCAAGTCCAAGAATAAAGCATAGCTCCTGTTTCTCTAGTTACTCACTATTGCGCTTATCTGTTATAGTATCGCGATATTTTATTCATCATCCTTCCTATTGATGATTTGAGGACGCTTACATGATCTACAGTATGACGGCTTATGCACGCCGCGAAGTAAAAGCAGATTGGGGTAACGCTGTGTGGGAAATCCGCTCAGTGAACCAACGTTATTTAGAAACTTATTTCCGTATGCCAGAACAGTTCCGTGGCTTAGAACCTGTTCTTCGTGAGCGTTTCCGTAAGCGTCTTGCTCGCGGTAAAGTAGAATGTCACCTACGCTTTGAAGCAAACAATGCAGCAAACAGCGAACTAAAAATTAATGAAGATTTAGCTCGCCAAGTGATTAAAGCGGCACAATGGGTAAAAACAGAATCAGGCGAAGGCAGCATTAACCCTTTCCAAGTTCTGCAATGGCAAGGCGTAATGGAAGCCCCTGAGCAAGATTTCGATGCGATTAATAAAGAGCTTCTTGAGCACTTTGAACTAGCAGTAAATGACTTCATTGAAGCTCGTGCAAGTGAAGGTGCAAACATGCAAGCACTTATCGTACAACGCTTAGATGCTATTACTGAAGAAGCAGCAAAAGTTCGTGCTCGTATGCCAGAGATCCTAGAATGGCAACGTAACCGTCTTCTGACTAAATTTGAAGATGCGAAAATTGAATTGGATTCTTCTCGTGTTGAGCAAGAGCTGATTCTTTTAGCTCAAAAATCGGATGTAGCTGAAGAGATCGATCGTTTAGATTCTCACGTTAAAGAAGCAAACAGTATTATGAAAAAAGGCGGCGCATGTGGTCGTAAACTGGACTTCATGATGCAAGAGTTTAACCGTGAAGCAAACACGTTAGCATCTAAATCGATCAGCACAGATATCACTGCATCTGGTGTTGAACTAAAAGTACTTATCGAACAAATGCGTGAGCAAATTCAGAATATTGAATAATTCGATTCTACTAAATATAGATTAATAAAAAGCCCTGAATTTATCAGGGCTTTTTTATGGCTATCAATAACGATGCTCTTTAACTTATCTTTTGTTTTCTTCTCTCTCCCATTCCTAGCGAAAAAAGCTTAGTCCAAAAAGAAGCATCGAGCTTAGTGACTAAAATTCCACAAAGTAGAGGTAACAACAATAAAACAGAGGTGGTAGATATGCTATTTCCCGCAAACCAAACAGAAAGACTTAAAGCGATAAGAGGGAAAAATAAGAAGCAGATAGATGCTGTAAATGGTGAAGATACTTGACCAAGTTTAAAGTAAGCGACAATGCCACCAACACTTGCAAATATACCCAAATAAACAACAGCCATTATCGAATCTACAGAGAATGTACTCACATCTGGTTGCTCGATAAACATAGACGTGACAAGTAAACATAAAGAAGCGATCAAACTAGGAAGCGCATTATATGTAAGTACAGGAACTCGTTCACAGAACTTCTCAACCAACACATACATGATGGCATGCATAAGAACAGCACCTCCTAGAGCTAAAAACCCAAGCAGATAGTCCTCTCCACCTAAACTCATCTCCTTTGTTAAGATCAAAATTAAGCTTAAAACAGCAACGAATAAACCGCCGATTTGAATTTTTCTCAGCTTTAAACCTAAGAATAGACTGGATGTAAACATCACGGCGATTGGCATATTTGCAAAAATAATCGAAGCTAACCCTGACGAAATATACTGCTCTCCAAAAATCATCAAGGTGAACGGAATAGCGAAATAAAACATCGCTACTATCAGCATCCAAACTCTCTTTCCTTTCGGGAAAAAGAGGGATTGCTTAAACAACTTAGCTAACATAATTAATAATGGTGAAGCGATTAAAAAACGCAAACCAGTCGCAAAGATTGGAGGTATCGTCTGAACGGCAAACTCCATTGCAAGCCAAGTCGTTCCCCAAATTAAACAGACTGAAACAAACAATAATGTGGGTAAATATTTCTTATTCATAATGCGCTCCTTCTTTACATACAGAGCGAACAGAATGATTACATGAGAAGCAAACGTATTGAGTTAAATAGAAAAATACGTAATTAATAAATCTAAAAGACATTTTCAGATCCCTATCAAAAAGCGAGGTAAATCCATCAACGAATTGATGTACCTGCATGACAAAAAAGCACGCGTGTATTCACGCATAGATATCATTGTGGTGTGACAAAATCGTCACTAGATAGGAATTAACTGATTGGAGGTCGGTAAAGATAACCGAGATCAGCACTTAAGTAGGTGGTAGATACCATAGGGGCTGATACAAAATGATAAGGCGTTATATTCACAAACAGTGAATTACTCACCAGACTGCTGCTTGATGCATGCCCATGAGAACAACATTGCTTTTCAAAACAAGAGCCTCCGGGATCACAACATCCAGGTTCTGATGATTGAATATCACCAAGCTCTAGATTACAAAAATCAATGTGGCTAATTTCAACCACAGCATGATTATCAGAGAACTGAGTGGGTAAATTTTCTGCGCGAGATGTCGCACTATATAGTGTTAAAACTAATAGTGTCGTTATTAAAATACAAATTGTGGCTATCTTTCTAGTTAGCATCACAATATCTCGTTAGACATAAATACAAGAGTGAAGATAACGGTATACGAGTCACTTCACAATAAGCATTACGTTTTTTTACACAATCCTTACAACAACAAAATACGATTCTTTTCATCTATTTGTTATTAAAACGCCCCTGTAGTTAATTACTACCGGGGCGTTTTATTGTTACAAACAAAAAAGAGCGTGAAGGCTATTCATCATAATGTTTGTTTTCGTTTATTTCATATGGCCAGTAATGATGTCCAATACGGATCAATAACGTCGCAGCTGCAAGAATGAATGCGGCTAACGCTAACCACACCACTAAGGTCGCATCGATCTCTTTCATTCCTAACGTGATGTAACGAGCAATGGCCATCATGGCGATGTAGATAGGGTAACGCACTGGAATTTTACCGTTCATCACGAACTGCTGCACCATGGCCAACACTTCAAGATAGATAAACATCAATAAAATATCAGTTAATTGAATTTGCTGTTCGACAAAAACATGAATGAATTCGTTCACCATCGCAAATAAGGTGGCTAGCGTAATAGCGACCAATAATATTGCTTCTAAAATATGGAAAACTTTTAAAAACGGTTTACTAAATGATTTCGGCAGATGAGAAGGCATAACTAAAATATCCACTATTATTAAGGTTGAGGATTAATTAAGCCTTAATGATAGTGCCAACTCGATTTAACACAAAATTATTATTTGAATTAGCGTATTTCTTTCATTCAAATTGATTCTTGATTGTGCTATTCTTCGCCACCCAATTTTCTATGCTTCGCATTTCCTCTCAATATCTAAAAAAATGGTATATTAAGAGAAATGCCATAACTCCCAAGAGAATCTATCATGAGCAAAGGTACACTTTATATTGTGTCAGCCCCAAGTGGTGCTGGTAAGTCGAGTTTGATCTCGGCACTGTTAGAAAGCAACCCAACTTATGCTATGAAAGTCTCTGTGTCTCATACTACTCGTGGTATGCGCCCAGGAGAAAATGATGGTGTTCATTATCACTTTATTCAGAAAGAGCATTTTGAAGAACTGATTCAAAAAGGTGAATTCTTAGAATATGCCGAAGTGTTCGGTAACTACTACGGAACATCTCGAGTATGGATCGAAGAGACCCTTGATAAAGGTATTGATGTGTTCTTAGATATTGACTGGCAAGGTGCTCGTCAAATCCGTGAACAAATGCCTTTAGCAAAAAGCGTATTCATTCTGCCTCCATCAAATGGAGAACTAGAACGACGCCTAAATGCACGTGGCCAAGACAGCGACGCTGTTATTGCTAAGCGCATGAGCGAAGCAAAATCTGAAATTTCACATTACGATGAATACGATTATGTGATCATTAATGACGATTTTGATACTGCACAAATGGACTTCCGTTCAATTATCCGTGCAGAACGCTTAAAGCAAGACAAACAAACAACGAAATATAAAGGCATGTTAGAAGCGCTATTAGCGGACTAATTTCTTCATATTTCTACGAGTATCTTGTAACCCTAGCTAGAAACTTATACGGGTTACTTGTATACTTTCTCATCATATAACTATTTTTGTTAATAAATTGGAGTCCTCATGGCACGTGTAACCGTTCAAGACGCAGTTGAGAAAATCGGCAACCGTTTCGATCTAGTACTTATTTCTTCTCGTCGCGCACGTCAAATGCAAACTGGTGGTAAAGATGCGCTAGTGCCTGAAGAGAACGATAAAACAACTGTTATCGCTCTTCGTGAAATTGAAGAAGGCCTAATCACTAAAGAATTACTAGATGCTCGTGAGCGCCAAGAGCAACAAGAGCAAGACGCAGCTGAATTAGCAGCAGTAAGCTCAATCACACACAATCGTTAATCTTTATAATCTCTTGTAGATTGTAAAACAGCAAACCTGACGGGGCGAAATTTGGATTTATTCGATAGCCTGAAAGATGTTGCCAAAGATTACCTGCCAGAGCCTCACATTGAGGCTCTTCGTCGATCTTATCTGGTAGCAAAAGAAGCCCATGAAGGGCAAACTCGCTCAAGTGGCGAACCTTATATCATCCACCCAGTAGCTGTGGCTCGAATCCTTGCAGAAATGAAGCTCGACCATAAAACGCTGATGGCTGCGCTGCTTCATGATGTTATTGAAGATACAGAAGTAAGCAAAGAAGAGCTCGCTGAGCAATTTGGTGACACGGTTGCCGAATTAGTGGATGGTGTTTCTAAGCTGGACAAACTTAAGTTCCGCGATAAAAAAGAAGCACAGGCTGAAAACTTCCGAAAAATGGTCATGGCGATGGTGCAAGACATCCGCGTTATATTGATCAAACTTGCTGACCGAACTCATAATATGCGCACACTGGGTGCTTTACGCCCTGATAAACGTCGCCGCATTGCTCGTGAAACTTTAGAAATTTTCTCTCCTTTGGCGCATCGCCTTGGTATCCACAATATTAAAACTGAACTTGAAGAGTTAGGTTTTGAAGCTCTTTACCCTAATCGCTATCGCGTATTAAAAGAAGTGGTGAAGTCAGCTCGTGGTAACCGTAAAGAGATGATCCAAAAAATTCATTCTGAAATTGAAGGCCGTATTGCTGAAGCTGGTATTACCGGCCGAGTGATTGGTAGAGAGAAAAACCTGTTCGCTATTTACAATAAAATGAAAAATAAAGAACAGCGCTTCCATACCATTATGGATATCTATGCGTTTCGAGTGATTACCGATAATGTCGATACTTGTTACCGAGCATTAGGTCAAGTTCACAGCATTTACAAACCTCGTCCGGGTCGTATTAAAGACTATATTGCGGTACCAAAAGCCAATGGCTACCAATCGCTTCATACCTCTATGGTTGGCCCTCACGGTGTTCCTGTTGAAGTACAAATTCGTACTGAAGATATGGAGCAAATGGCGAACAAAGGTGTTGCTGCACATTGGTCGTACAAAGAAGGCGATAACTCTAGCACGACGGCTCAAATCCGAGCACAGCGCTGGATGCAAAGCTTACTTGAACTTCAACAAAGTGCAGGTAGCTCATTTGAATTTATTGAAAATGTAAAATCGGATCTCTTCCCGAACGAAATTTACGTTTTCACTCCAAAAGGCCGTATTTTTGAACTGCCTGTTGGCGCAACGGCTGTGGATTTTGCTTACGCCGTTCACTCTGATGTTGGTAATAGCTGTGTTGGTTCACGTGTTAACCGTCAACCTTACCCGTTAAGTAAACCACTTAAAAATGGCCAAACGGTTGAAATCATCAGCGCTCCAGGTGCTCGTCCAAATGCAGCATGGCTGAACTACGTCGTGACATCAAAAGCACGAACTAAGATCCGCCAAGTGCTAAAAACCATGCGCAAAGAAGATTCTGTGGTATTAGGCCGTCGCCTATTGAATCACGCTTTAGGTCATAACGTATCACTAGACGATATTTCTCAAGAAAATATTGAACACGTTTTATCTGATCTTAAATTAGCAGAACTTGATGACTTACTGGCCGCTATCGGCTTAGGTGAGCTGATGAGTATTGTTATTGCTCGTCGCCTATTAGGCTCTGCTGATGAATTAACAGAACAAACCTCAAACATTGAAACCACCACAGGTAAAAAGCTACCAATCCGTGGTGCTGACGGCATCTTACTGACATTTGCAAACTGTTGTCGCCCTATTCCAGGTGATCACATTATTGCTCACGTAAGCCCTGGCCGTGGCCTTGTGGTTCATATGGAAGAGTGTGCGAATGTTCGTGGTTATCAAAAAGAACTTGATAAGTACATGGGCGTTGAATGGGCTGATGAATTCGATCAAGAATTTGATACAGCATTAGATATTGATATCCAAAACCACCAAGGTGCATTAGCTGATTTGGCGAATGTAATTGCAGGTACAGGATCAAATATCCGCGGTATTTCAACGGAAGAAAAAGATGGGCGCTTATATACAGTAACCATCGAGCTTACGGTGAAAGATCGTAAACATTTAGCTGAAATTATGCGTCGTATCCGTGTTATGCCACACGCACTTAAAGTACGTAGACATAAGAACTAGATGCGAGGGACGAGGTTCGAGTACGGACTTCGTCCTTTTAGTTAGATCTAGGTTTCAGATCGCTTCGCTCGCAGGTTTCAGGTGCACTCGCTTTTGATCTTCCTGAAACCTGAGACCTGAATCCTCGCTTCTCCATACTTATCCCTAGCCCCTCTAACCATCCCAAGAATTAAAATTATGAATTTAGAACGCTACCAACGAATTACTTCTGTATTAAAAGCTCGTCAAACTGATCTCACTCTTTGTTTAGAAGAAGTACATAAAGCCAATAACGTTTCTGCGATTGTTCGTACTGCTGATGCAACAGGCATCCACAAAATTCATGCGGTTTGGCCTACAGAGCAGATGCAGATGCTAGGACATACTTCTGCTGGTGCTCGTAATTGGGTTGATGTGGAAACACATAAAAATATTGAAGATGCTTTTGCTACGCTTAAAGAACAAGGCATGCAGATTCTAGCGACAAATCTATCCGATACTGCGGTAGATTTTCGTGAAATTGACTACACCAAACCAACGGCCATCATTCTTGGCAGTGAAAAAACAGGCATCAGCAAAAAAGCATTAGCGATGGCTGATCAAGACATCATCATCCCTATGGTTGGTATGGTGCAATCGTTAAATGTATCGGTTGCAAGTGCGCTTATTTTATATGAAGCGCAGCGTCAGCGTGATTTAGCAGGTATGTACAACCGTGAAGAGAGTGCGTTACCAGAAGAATATATTAACCGTGTGCTATTTGAACGTGGCCACCCTGTATTAGCAAAAGTCGCTAAGCGTAAAGGTCTTCCTTTCCCACAATTGGATGAAACTGGACAAATTATTGCTGATGATGCTTGGTGGGAAACGATGCAGGCAGCGGATTAAGAACGAGAACTTAGGGTTCAGATCGGTCGCAAGCTCCCTTGCAGGATTCAGGGGTGATCGCTGTGAGACTAGAGACTATACGCTTCGCTAGCTAGAAACTATAAAAGCAAAAAAGCGAGGGTTCAGACTTCAGGTTTCAGGAAGAGCAAAAGCAAACCAGACTCTGCTCTTGCTCTTCCTGAAACCTGCAAGCGCAGCGTCCTGAAACCTAGCAATCACAACCACCCCCCTCTAACTCCCCCTTATATCAACTATATCGATCTCATAGCAATAGTGATAAAGAGGGAGAACCATTCTTTGTCACTGTGATTTCAGCGAACACCTCTGAATTCTGCAAGCGAAGCGATCTGAACTCTGCTGTTGCTCTTATAGTCTCCAGCCTCTAGTTAGCGAAGCGTATAGTCTCTTGCTCTCCCTCGTCCCTCGAGCGAAGCGTCCTCGCCCCTGCTCTCAATCCCTCATCAACATAAACGTCCCAGTAAATTCAGCCGCAGGATTATCACCATTACACAAATCGACTTTTACTTTCACTCTTGCACGTTTACCTGATTGCAGACGATCAAAATCCCCTTCCAAGCAATTCAATGAAGTTATACCTTTAGGGTTATCAACAATAGGTTGGCGATATCTAATATGACTATCAACCAACATAATACTGGTGGTATCTAAGCCTCGTTCTTTTAGCAACAGCCAAACAATTCCCCAAGCGGTCAATGTGCCCATGGTGAAAATGCTGCCTGCGAACATACTATTATGTGGATTAAGGTTGGCATTTAAAATGGCACTGACTTCAAATCGATAACCAGTGTATTGGGTGATTTTAATCCCCATTTTATCGCTGATTGGAATTTCATTTTCCCAACGCTTCTGAAGTTCTGAACACCAATCAGGACGTCGCAATACATCAGCTAATGGATCTAAATGTTTGAGCATTTGTTGGTGACGAACAGGCCCTCTTTCATCACTCAATTCCCCTTGGCTAGTAAATCCATTTCTGACATAAAATGGAATCGCATCTTCACGAGCATTACACACCAGGCGTTTCGCGTTCTCTTGGCGAGCATAAGACTCCAGAGCAACCATAATCAATGCACCAATACCTTTTCCTCGGCAATGTGGTGCAACAGCCATATAGCGAATTTGACCATCATTATCAGGCGTTAAATATAAACGCCCGATGGCAACAGGCTGATCACGACCATCTAAAATCATTCGATGTTGGCTCATATCATCATACGCATCTCGTTCAGAACCTTCCGGCTGACGCCAAGGTTCACGTAAGATTTTCCAACGAAAATGGTAGTAAGCTTTTAATTCAGCTTCTGTTGTTGGTGTGATCAATCGAAACATATAAATCCTTTTATTATGATTAGGGAGGAGTGCGCTACGCTTCGAGAAACGAGTACGGACTTCGTCCTCAAGGAAGAGCAAAAGCAAACCGAACTCAGTTCTTGCTCTTCCTGAAACCTGCAAGCGCAGCGACCTGAAACCTAATTCCCCCCCTCGAGCGAAGCGTCCTAGAATCTCGCCCCTGCCCTTAAACCTGCAACCAAAACGTCACAGGCCCATCATTCACTAGCGAAACTTTCATGTCCGCAGCAAAGCGTCCTCGTTGCGTATCTAACTTCTCTTCACATAAGTCAGAGAAATAATCATACAAACGCTCAGCGTCCGCAGGATGCGCTCCTTTTGAAAAACCTGGACGAGTACCCTTCTTAGTATCTGCAGGCAGCGTAAATTGCGATACAACTAATACGCTACCATTTACTTGTTGCACATTTAAGTTCATCTTACCGTCTTGATCTTCAAATACTCGGTAAGTTAAAACTCTTTCCATTAAACGCTTAGCTTTTGCTTCGTCATCTTCTCTTTCAACGCCTAATAAAATTAATAAACCTTGATTAATTTCACCAGTCACTTCGCCATCTACTTTTACAGCGGCTTCACTTACTCTCTGGATCAGTGCTATCACTTTCTATCAACCCTTGTTGTTCTGTTAACGCTTTAATATCTGATTCAAGTATATTGGTGCTAACTTTTCCCGCTAGCCACCCTTCAAACTCACCTAAACTTGCGGTAATTTCAGCGCCAATTAGAACAATAATCCAGCACAAATATACCCAAACAAACAAAATAGGAACGGCTGCTAATGCGCCATAGATGACTTGGTATGAAGGAAATTGCGTTATGTATTGAGCAAAACCCACCTTACTAAACTCAAATAGACACCCCGCGGACATGGCACCAATAAGCGCATGAGTCACTCGAACTTTTTTGTTCGGCACTAATAAATACAAACCAACAAATGCAGAGAATGACAATATGATAGGTAACCAACCCAATAAAGTCCGATAAAAACTGGAAACTATTTCATCATCCATGATCTTTAATGACGTGACGTATGACGTTGCCGCCAAACTTGCGCCAACCAATAAAGGGCCTAAAGTTAAGATCATCCAATACAATGAAAATGAATACATTGGACGACGTTTTTTCTTTACTCGCCAAATGTAATTCAAACTGCGATCTATCGATGAGATCAGCATTACAGAAGCTACAAATAAGAAACCAGAACCTACTGCCGTCATCTTACCCGTATTTGAAATAAACTCTTTTAAACTGGCTTCAACCGCATCACTGGCGGCTGGTACAAAGTTTTGAATCACAAAGGCTTGTACCGTCTCTCCTGCTCCAGAAAAAACAGGAAATTGAGACAATACAGATAGCAGAACCGTAATTAATGGCACCAAAGACAGCAAAGTGATGTAAGCCATATAACCAGCACTTACCGTTAACCTGTCATGAATAACTCTTTGCTTTAAGAAAAGTAGATATGACCAGCCAATCCTCAGCTTGTGTTTTATTTTATCTTCCATCAATTCACTCTTTAACATATCAATCTCTATACATCATAACAGATAAAAAAAATCCCTTCGTAGTTGCCTACAAAGGGATTTTAAATTTTATTAGATTTGTGATTTAACTAAAAGCTAAATCCGAATCAAGAATTACTTAGGTGCACGACCTGCACGCTTACGATCGTTCTCTGTAAGGTGACGCTTACGGATACGAATGCTTTCAGGTGTTACTTCTACTAGTTCGTCGTCATCGATGAACTCTAGAGCTTGCTCAAGTGTGTACTTGATTGCTGGAGAAAGTACTTGTGCATCATCTGTACCAGAAGCACGAACGTTAGTTAGTTGCTTACCTTTCAGACAGTTAACTGTAAGGTCGTTAGAACGGTTATGAATACCGATAACTTGACCTTCGTATACTTCATCAGCGTGCTCTGTAAATAGACGACCACGTTCTTGTAGGTTAAATAGTGCGTAAGTCAGTGCTTTACCAGTTGCGTTCGAAATTAGAACACCGTTGTTACGTTGACCGATAGTACCGCCCTTGTGAGGACCGTAGTGATCAAACGTATGGTAAAGAAGACCAGAACCTGAAGTCAGAGTCATGAACTCAGTTTGGAAGCCGATAAGACCACGAGAAGGCATCATAAAGTCCATACGAACACGGCCTTTACCATCTGGTGCCATATCAGTTAGCTCACCTTTACGGATACCAATGTTTTCCATGATACCGCCTTGGTGCTCTTCAAGAACATCGATAGTTACGGTTTCAAATGGTTCTGTTAGGTTGCCGTTTTCATCTTTTTTGATGATAACTTCTGGACGAGATACTGCTAGCTCGAAACCTTCACGACGCATGTTTTCGATCAGGATAGATAGGTGAAGTTCACCACGGCCTGATACGCGGAATTTGTCTGGATCTTCAGTTTGCTCAACACGTAGTGCTACGTTGTGAACAAGTTCTTTTTCTAGACGTTCAAGGATGTTACGTGAAGTAACGAACTTACCTTCTTTACCAGCAAACGGAGATGTGTTTACTTGGAAAGTCATTGTTACTGTTGGTTCATCAACAGAAAGTGGAGTCATCGCTTCAACGTTGTTTACGTCACAGATAGTGTCAGAGATTTTAAGCTCGCCAAGACCTGTAATTGCAATGATGTCACCAGCGTTAGCTTGTTCAACTTCGTGACGCTCAAGACCTAGGTAACCTAATACTGTACCTACTTTACCGTTACGTTTAGAACCGTCAGCACCTACAACAGTTACTTGTTGGTTTGGTTTAACAGAACCACGAGTAACACGTGCAACACCGATAACACCTACGTAAGAGTTGTAATCTAGTTGAGAAACTTGCATTTGTAGTGCGCCGTCAACGTCAACGTTTGGAGCATCTACGTTATCAACGATAGCTTGGAACAGTGGTTCCATGTTTTCGCCAGTTTCACCTTCTTCTAGTGTAGCCCAACCGTTAAGAGCTGAAGCGTAAACTACTTGGAAGTCTAGTTGTTCGTCAGTTGCACCTAAGTTATCGAATAGGTCGAATACTTGGTCCATAACCCAATCAGGGCGAGCACCTGGACGGTCAATCTTGTTGATTACAACGATTGGCTTAAGACCGTGTGCGAAAGCTTTTTGCGTAACGAAACGAGTTTGAGGCATTGGACCGTCAACTGCGTCAACGATAAGAAGAACAGAGTCAACCATTGACATGATACGTTCAACTTCACCACCGAAATCGGCGTGTCCAGGGGTATCTACGATGTTGATACGGTGATCGTTCCAGTTAATCGCTGTATTTTTTGCAAGGATCGTAATACCACGCTCTTTCTCGATGTCGTTCGAGTCCATTACGCGTTCTTCAGTCTCACCACGAGATTCTAGTGTGCCTGATTGTTGTAATAGCTTATCAACCAGTGTTGTTTTACCGTGGTCAACGTGCGCAATAATTGCGATATTTCTTAGTTTATCAATCTGTGGAGTAGACATGGATTCAAATTCACTCAGAGCGTGTAGAGCCACCATTGGCACTACTTGGTTTAAAAACGGTCAATAATTTAACAGATTTTAGAGCAAAACCCACGAAATATGTGATTAAAGACACAATTATTTTTAAATTAATTTAATACAGCACACAAAAACGATGAAAAAACAGCCAATTTACGTTCTATTTTTCCCTTCTAGGATTTTACTTCCGTCTTAAAATGAAAAAATAAAAGAACTTTAAGATCAGATAATTAAGTAAAACGAATACATTTCATTACGCTCTTTTCAAATCAATCGTATTGACAAATTTTTGATTTAACTGCTGAATAGCATCTAGAAGTAATTAATAACTTGAACTCACCTCGCACCAATATAGTGCAACTAGAGATCAAAATGGTGCAAACTGCATTGAAACACATGCACCAAAGAAAACAAGTTATTGATATTAATGGATTATTACTTTTGGCATGCTTCTAGCAATGTAGTTTATAACAGCTAAGCTGACCAATATTTATATTATAACACCGGAGGTTATCCTACATGTCAGTAGAAAACGTACTAGCTCTGATTCAAGAGAACGAAGTTAAATTTATCGATTTGCGCTTTACCGATACAAAAGGTAAAGAGCAACATATCTCAATCCCTTCTCACCAAATTGATGCGGACTTCTTTGAAGAAGGCAAAATGTTTGATGGTTCTTCAGTTGCAGGTTGGAAAGGCATTAACGAATCTGACATGGTAATGATGCCAGATCCAGCAAGTGCAGTGCTTGACCCATTCACAGAAGACTCAACACTAAACATTCGTTGTGACATCCTAGAGCCAGCAACACTTCAAGGTTACGATCGCGATCCACGTTCAATCGCTAAACGTTCTGAAGAATACATGCGCTCTACTGGTATTGCTGACACGGTTCTAATCGGTCCTGAACCAGAATTCTTCCTATTTGATGATGTACGTTTTAACACAGACATGTCTGGTTCTTTCTTCAAGATTGACGACATCGAAGCGGCTTGGAACTCAGGTACAGAATACGAAGGCGGTAACAAAGGTCACCGTCCTGGTGTTAAAGGCGGTTACTTCCCAGTAGCACCTGTTGATTCATCTCAAGACATCCGTTCAGCTATGTGTTTAATCATGGAAGAAATGGGGCTTGTTGTTGAAGCACACCACCACGAAGTTGCTACTGCGGGCCAAAATGAGATCGCTACACGTTTTAATACGCTAACAACAAAAGCGGATGAAACTCAAATCTACAAATACGTTGTACATAACGTTGCACACGCATTTGGTAAAACAGCGACATTCATGCCTAAGCCACTTGTTGGTGATAACGGTTCTGGTATGCACGTTCACCAATCTCTAGCAAAAGATGGCGTTAATCTATTTGCTGGCGATAAGTACGGCGGCCTATCTGAACTGGCTATCTACTACATTGGCGGCATCATCAAACACGCTCGTGCAATCAACGCATTTGCTAACCCATCAACTAACTCATACAAGCGTCTTGTACCTGGTTTTGAAGCACCTGTTATGCTTGCATACTCTGCACGTAACCGTTCAGCATCTATCCGTATCCCAGTAGTACCAAGCCCGAAAGCTCGTCGTATCGAAGTTCGTTTTGGTGACCCAGCAGCGAACCCATACCTATGTTACTCAGCAATGCTAATGGCTGGTCTTGACGGTATTAAGAACAAGATCCACCCAGGTGAAGCAATGGATAAAGATCTGTATGACCTTCCAGCGGAAGAAGCAGCAGAAATCCCAACAGTTGCAGAATCTCTAGATATCGCACTTAAAGCACTAGACGAGGATCGCGAGTTCTTAACCGCTGGTGGCGTATTCTCTGATGACTTTATCGATTCTTACATCGGTCTTAAATCTCAAGATGTGGAAGCAATCAATACAGCAGTTCACCCACTTGAGTTTGAAATGTACTACTCAGTTTAATATTCACAATTTATTGCTGATTAAAGTAAAGAATTGATTAATTTTTAGGCTCGCCTCACAGGCGGGCCTTTTTTATATTGGCAAAAAAGGATTTAAAGGCAACACTCTGTTTTGGTTCGTTTTCTTTACAGAGCCGTTCGAGATTTCATCTCTGTAGTATCGTATGAAGTCATAAGATAATGGCAATCCAATTAACTGAATAACCAAGACAGTTAATTCGATCAGCAACGCATCATCCATGGTGGTAATATGTCTTATAAACAGCTTATATTTCTTATCTTATTCTCTACATCTGCCTTCGCTGGTACGGTGTATACGTGGGAAGACAGTGATGGAACAAGGCATTTCAGTGATTCTCCACCACCAACAAACATCAAATCGAAACAACTCTCGTTATCTACTAGCGTGCCTTTAGAGGAATCTTATGATGATACGGCTACATCCGTAGAACCTGTCGCAAAGAAAACCAAATCAAAAGCACCTGAGAAAAAAGACAAAAAGCTTGAGATTTCATTTAGCAATTTACAACAAGAAGAAACCATTCGAAGCTCTCGTGGACACATCACCGTGCTAACGGATTTAAACCGTAAGTTATCCATCGATGAAAAACTGCAGCTTATGCTTGATGGCTCCCCTTACGGTCTACCTCAAGCATCAACTGAGTGGAAGCTAACAGGCATAGATCGAGGTACTCACCTTATTACTGTTGTTGCTATCAAAGACGGCAAGAGAATTGCATCATCACCTATTATCACCGTGTATCTACACCGACCGTCTGCAAACTAGAGGAATTCATATAGTTCCATTCTAAAAAGCAAGGTATGATGCACCATGATGGTGCATTTATTAATTTGCTATAAGGATGATGGCATTAACGATGGATTTCTCAACTCAATTACTTGAACACCAAGTCACAGCAATTTTATTGCTCGATGATCAACGCCAAATTCATTATGCCAATCCTGCGGCTGAGCAACTGTTCTCTCAGAGTGCTCAGCGTATGGCTCAACACGCCTTTGATGATTTATTTCATTCTCCGCAATTTGATTTATCCACTCTCATGCTGCCATTAAACACTGGACAAAGTGTGACTGACAGTGATGTTCGTATCATGATTGATGAACAACCACTTTATATCGAGCTAACTTCTAGCCCGGTTGCTATCAATAAATCACTCTATTTATTAGTTGAAATTCGTCAAATAGAGCAGCAAAGACGCCTATCTCAAGAGATTAATCAACACGCACAGCAACAAGCTGCAAAGGTTCTTGTTCGTAGCTTAGCGCATGAAATTAAAAATCCATTGGGTGGATTACGTGGAGCAGCACAATTACTAGAACGCATGCTGCCTGAACGTGAACTTCATGAATATACCCAGATCATTATTGAACAAGCCGATCGTCTACGAAATTTAGTGGACCGTTTACTGGGCCCTCAAAAGCTCGGAACAAAACAGCCAGAAAACTTGCATGCTATCATTGAAAAAGTTCGCCAACTCATTGAATTGAATTCATCTTATCAAGTAAAAATCATTCGAGATTATGACCCAAGCCTGCCCGATTTTGACGTAGATGCGGAGCAAATAGAACAAGCTATTCTCAATATCGTAAGTAATGCAGCAGAAGTTCTTAAAGACCAACCTGACGGTACGATCACTTTAAAAACCAGAACCGATTTCCAAACCAACATCTATGGTCAACGTCATAAACTCGCAGCAAAAATAGACATTATTGATAATGGCCCAGGGATCCCCAGCCACATCCAAGATACGCTTTTTTATCCTATGGTTAGCGCTCGTGAAGGTGGTACAGGATTGGGATTATCTATCTCGCAAAATTTAATCGATCAGCATAATGGAAAAATAGATGTCTCTAGCTGGCCGGGAAAAACCATTTTCACCATTTACCTCCCACTAAAATAAAAATAACCTCACAAGAGGGATAACGGAGAAGCAAAATTATGAGTAAAGGATTTATCTGGGTTGTTGATGATGACAGCTCCATTCGCTGGGTATTAGAAAAGACTTTAACCAGTACCAATATGATGTGTGAAAGTTTTGGTGATGCCGAAAGCGTCATTCAAGCACTAGAGCGCAATGTACCTGATGTGATTATCTCAGATATTCGTATGCCGGGAATGGATGGTTTATCGCTTCTTCATCATATTCAAGAAAATTACCCAGAACTACCTGTGATTATCATGACGGCACACTCAGATTTAGATGCCGCTGTCAGTGCTTATCAAAAAGGGGCGTTTGAATACCTACCTAAACCTTTTGATATTGATGAAACTCTCACCTTAGTGGAGCGTGCTTTAGCACATAGCCAAGAACAAAAAAAGCAAAGCATCAACACCCCGAAAAAGGAGCATCATGTTCCTGAAATCATCGGCGAAGCACCCGCAATGCAAGAAGTGTTTCGAGCTATCGGACGCTTATCTCGCTCATCAATATCCGTTTTAATTAATGGTGAGTCTGGTACCGGTAAAGAATTGGTTGCCCACGCCCTACACCGACATAGCCCAAGAGCAAATAATGAATTTATCGCACTTAACATGGCAGCAATTCCTAAAGATTTAATTGAATCGGAACTGTTTGGTCATGAGAAAGGCGCATTTACAGGTGCAAACTCCGTTCGAAAGGGTCGCTTTGAGCAAGCTAATGGCGGTACGCTATTTTTGGATGAAATTGGAGATATGCCATTAGATATTCAAACCAGACTACTGCGTGTTCTTGCTGATGGGCAATTTTATCGTGTCGGTGGACACTCTCCTGTTCAAGTGGATGTTCGTATCATTGCTGCAACTCACCAAAACCTTGAAAAATTAGTGACTGATGGTGAATTTAGAGAAGATTTATTCCATCGCTTAAACGTAATTAGAGTTCATATCCCAGCCTTAAGAGAAAGACGTGAAGACATAAATAAACTCGCAGAGCATTTCTTACGCTTAGCCGCAAAAGAACTGGCAGTCGAGTGTAAAACACTAAGCCAAAGTGCCAGTGATAAATTAAGCCAGTGCGATTGGCCAGGTAATGTCCGCCAACTGGAAAATACCTGTCGTTGGCTGACAGTAATGGCAAGCAGTCAAGAAGTGTTACCTGCGGATTTACCCTCAGAGTTATTCTCAACACCAGAACCTCAACAACATCAAACCACTGATTGGCAAGAGCAACTTAGTGCTTGGGTTGAAATCCAACTAAACCAAGGTGAAGAAGACATTCTAAATAAAGTGATACCCAATGTTGAACGTATCTTATTAGATAAAGCACTGCATCATACGCATGGACATAAACAAGAAGCCGCAAAACTGCTTGGTTGGGGACGAAATACACTGACAAGAAAGTTAAAAGAGTTGGAATAAAACTGAAGATTCTGTCATGGCTGCCGATATATTTATAATCAGCAAATTGAGTTACATAGATAATAACGGTTACATCATTTATCTATAAAAACACAGAATAGCGCAGTGTAAAGCCCATGACAGAACTCACAAATAAAAAACAGTTTTCCTTACGAACGGCAGTAATGCTTCCATTCATTGCCGTTTTGCTGATCACGCTAAGTATTGTTTTTTACACACAAAATAATAGCTACGAAAAGCTAGTTGGTGATGTAAGTGAGAAAGTACTTACCTCTTACACTCAAAATACCCATGCTGACCTTAACATCTTTTTGAACGCTCCAAACTTTGCAGTAAAAAGCATGGTTGACCAAATTCAGCGCTATCAAATGTATCACCCTAACGATACTAAACAGCTACAACAATTCTTAAAAGATAGTCTTGAAGGCATCTATACTAGTCTTGAGCAAATGGACGTTCTCTCTTTTGGGGGAGAGAAAAAAGAGTACATAGGCTTTCGTCGTGAACCAAACGCAGAACTTTCTCTTATGCTTCAAGATAAAAGAACGGATGACGATCTCATCATTTATCGTGGAAGCAAAATCTCTGATGATATTCGCACAGTCATTGCAAACTACGACCCTCGTTCTCGCCCTTGGTATAAACCCACCGCAACAACATTAAAACCCTCTTGGTCTAAAATCTATACTAATGCTGATGAGAAAAAAGAAATCACCATTTCAACCATGCACCCTGTATTCTATGATGATGACTTTATTGGTGTTTTTGCTGCAGATGTAAAGCTGGATTCATTTAACAAATTCTTATCTCAAGAAACAAAGCAGACCAAAGGCGTTATTTACTTAATTGACGAACAACAACGTTTAATCGCTCACTCAAGTGTCGGAAGTGTATTGTCCATCGGCACTCCAAATAGCCCTGTAGGCTCTCGCTTACTTGCGACTGAAAGCTGCGATGAGGCCATTCAACAAAGTGCTACTTACATTAAAACCAACCAGTTAATTAATAAAAATAATCACGCTGAAGTTTTCTCTTTCTACTACAAAGGCGAGCGTTATTTCAGCCAAATCACCCCTTATATCGATGGTAATAATTTAGATTGGTACATCGTTATTTCAATATCGGAAAGCGACTTACTTGGACACCTTCAAGAAGAACAACGTCGTGGTTTATTTTTTGGCATCGTACTCGCTGCTATTGGTTTAATTGTTGGTGTTTATCTAGTTACTCAAGTGACTAAACCCATTTTTACTACCGCAAATGCGGCACGCAATATCGCAAGTGGTAATTGGAATAATAACGTTGAGGCTCAAGGAAGTATTTACGAAACAACACTATTAATGAATGCATTTAATGACATGACCAATAAGCTCCAATCGTCATTTGATGCTATGCGTCAACAAATTACCTTTGACTCTTTAACTCAAGTGCTCAGTCGACAAGGCCTTATAGAGCAATGTCGAATCATGCTTGATAAAAAAGAGAATCATGAACAAGGGTTACTTGTTATCGGTATTAATAATTTTAGAGACATCAATGACAGCTTTGGTATTTTAGAAGGTGACCAATTACTCAAGAACATCAGTGACCGCTTACAGTGCAGCTTTACTCAGGACAACATTGCAATTGCTCGAGTTGGAGGAGATGAGTTCGCTCTATTCTTCTCAAGACTCAATGATGTCGAACAACTAAAACAATATGCACGAGATATGGAAGGCTGTTTTATGACCCCATTTAGAGTGGCATCAAACAACTCCCTTTTGAGTATATCAACAGGTTTGGTTTATGGTGATTTAAGCTGTGATTCCATGACGCTTTGGCTAAGAAATGCCAGCATAGCTCTGGGGCAAGCGAAAAAGAACAACCTTAATATGTCACTGTACACCCCTGAAATGGCAGAGGCTTCATTACATAAAGCAAATATGACCGCTGAACTGTCTTTGGCAATTAAAAACAAAGAGCTTGTCCCTTTTTACCAACCAATAATTGATATAAAAAGTGGCAAAACCATAGGTGCAGAAGCATTAATTCGCTGGTTAAGTCCATTAAGAGGAATGGTTTCACCATTAGACTTTATTCCGCTAGCTGAAGAAAACGGCATGATAATTCCTATGGGCTCTCAAATATTAACTCAAGCTTGCTTGGATACGGTTGAGCGCATTAATCAAGGTCTTTGGCCTGCTGATTTCCACATGCACGTAAACTTATCGGTTTGCCAATTAACCCAAAATAACTTTTTGGATGAACTAAAATCAGTATTACATAACACAAGAATGGCTCCAGAAAATCTCACCCTAGAAATTACGGAATCACGCCTAGTAAATCATGATAATTCGACCATTAATACCATGCAGAAAATTCGTGATTTAGGTGTTCAAATTGCTATTGATGATTTTGGTACGGGTTACTCATCTCTTGCTTATATTCATAAACTGCCATTTGATGTATTAAAAGTCGATCGTTCATTTATCAAAGATTTGACAGCTGAAAATATCGATTCATCCATTGCGGCGGCCGTATGCAATATGACTCAAGGATTTGATATTACTCTGGTTGCTGAAGGTATTGAGACACAAGAACAAGCGAAATTATTGGCATCACTCAATTATCATCACGCTCAAGGCTTCCTCTATAGTCGCCCTATTCCTTTAGAAGATTGGCCAACAGAATAAGTTAACATCACAACGCAATCGTTCAGATTGCGTTGTTTTTAACCGTTTTGCTACTGACACATTCCACACTTGTCTCTATACTCTGCTGTAATATCTACTTATATTCAGTTTTATACCAATGCCGATGCACCAATGGAATTGGGACACTTTTTAGGAAAATAATAATGATCATTAAACAGCTTCCTTTAACGGATCTACACCGTCACCTTGATGGAAATATTCGCATTGAAACCATTTTGGATTTAGGTCAAAAATTCGGTTTAGACTTACCTGCGTATGATATCGAAGCACTTCGCCCTCACGTACAAATTGTAGAAGCCGAACCAAGTCTTGTGGCTTTCTTATCTAAACTTGATTGGGGCGTTGCTGTTCTTGGTGATTTAGACGCATGTCGTCGTGTGGCATATGAAAATGTTCAAGACGCTATGAATGCTCAAATTGATTACGCTGAATTACGTTTCTCACCATACTACATGGCAATGAAACACAATTTACCAATTGCTGGCGTTGTTGAAGCAGTTGTTGATGGTGTCGAAGCCGGTTGTCGTGATTTTGGAATTAAAGCTAATTTAATCGGTATTATGAGCCGTACTTTTGGCCAAGACGCTTGCCAACAAGAATTAGATGGCCTACTGACTCAAAAACACAAATTAGTTGCCATCGATCTTGCGGGTGATGAATTAGGCCAACCAGGTGATCTTTTTGTGAATCACTTTAAACAGGTGAAAGATGCTGATCTTCGTGTCACGGTACACGCAGGTGAAGCGGCAGGCGCTGCAAGTATGTGGCAAGCAATTAATGAGCTTGGTGCAGTACGAATTGGTCATGGTGTTAAAGCCATTGAAGATCCAAAACTAATGGAATACCTAGCTAAAAATAACATTGGTATTGAGTCTTGCTTAACCTCTAATATCCAAACAAGTACGGTTGCTTCATTTGAAACTCACCCAATTAAAACATTCTTAGACTACGGTGTTAAAGCTTGTCTTAATACCGATGACCCAGCTGTTGAGGGGATTGAATTACCTCATGAGTATGAAGTTGCCGCACCAAAAGTAGGCTTAACGCCAGAGCAACTTAAACAAATTCAAATTAATGGTTTAGATCTGGCTTTCTTATCTGATTCAGAGAAACAAGCTCTGCGTGAGATGGCAGCTAAGCGCTAGAAGCTATAGGGACTAGGGACTAGGGACTAGGGACTAGGGACTAGGGACTAAAAATAATATATAACTGGTGTTGTAATACCAGCACCAGTGTTCTCGCTTTTCCTTATCTCTCTAGCGAAACGTACTCAACTCTCGTCCCTGCTTTTAACTTCAAACTGAACAATTTCTCACCATCCAATAATTGAGACATACCTCTCATTTCTATTGCTGATAGCATACGCGACTCCATTCTATTAAGTGTGATTCTGGTCGCTATTTTTATGTCATGTAAAAACAACATATCTCTAAAGTTTGCTATTGCTATCCCATTTATGATCATTTTCACTCTGATCATGACTGTAGTACTTAATAGCCAAGCGAGTATTTATAAGGACATGATCAGTCACATCAGTGAAAAATTATTAGATTCTTCTTCTCGCAGTATTGATGCAGCTCTTTACCACCAATTAGAAGACCCATTAAACGCCAATATCAATATGCGTAATACGATTGAACGTAATGAGCTTTATTTGCCAGAAAACGCCAAGAAACTACAGCGCTACCTAAATCAAAACTTAAAAAAAGAAGTCAGTACACTTAAACAAGTCGATATCATTGGCTATGGTAATCAAAAAGGTGATTACATTGGCTTTAGAAAAAATAAAAATAACGGCACCACTCATTTGCTTCTAAAAAAGCAGAATGACCACTTATATATTTATCACAACGATAATTTACAATCGCCAGTGCTGAACATCATAAAAAACTATGACCCGAGAACTCGTCCTTGGTATCAAAAATCACTCGAAGACCCAAAAGCTCGCTGGAGTGATATTTATTCAAACGTAGAGGAAAATGCATCCTCTCTGTTGTCAGCTATAGCTCCTGTTTATAATAAAAATAAAGAAATTGAAGGCGTTATTACAACGGATGTTTTACTTACCTCATTCAATAAATTTTTAGATAAAGAAGCCGATGAAATCAACGGTAATATCTCTATTGTTGATAGTAATGGAACAGTCTGGCTGCATTCAGATCATAACCCTGATGCACCAATGCATCATGATACTTCCCGCATAGATACAATTAAGAATCCAGTGGTTAAAGAGACGATTCTATATATTGAAAAAGTAGGGTTTGATAATGCATTACAAGAAAAAATAATTTCACTAAATATTGATGGCCAAAAACATTTTATGATGATCAGCCCTTTCCGGAAGCGCATTCCTGTTGAAGGCTATATCATTGCATCAATTCCAGAGTCAACGCTACTTGGAGCATTGCCACAACGACGACAGTTCACCATCATTATTACCATTATCGCCTGTCTTATCGCTTTCGTACTTGCGATTTATGTCATTCGAAAATTAATAAAACCGATTATTGATACGGCTAATTCAGCAAAAGAGTTAGCTCAAGGTAACTGGGATACTCCTCTACCAATTAATTGCACAACTCAAGAAGTCATGGTTCTAACTCGTTCGTTTAAATTTATGGCAAACAACCTAAAACGATCGTTTCAAGAATTACAAGATAAAGTAACTTATGATTCGCTGACTCATCTGTACAGTCGAACAGGTCTCGATAATGTTATCTCTCCTGCGATTACTGATAATTCAGGACTCATTTCTTTTACCATTAATGGCTTTCGAGACATCAATGACTCTGTTGGACATTTAAGTGGCGACCACCTTCTTATTGATATTTCAGAGCGATTAAAAACGCATTATCAAGATCAAAATATAGAAATGGCCCGCATTGGCGGCGCTGAATTTGCCCTTTTCTTTTATCGTATTGATGATATACAAGAATTAATTAACTATGCGCAGCAATTACAATCCATATTTAATACCCCTATTCAATCCGCATCAGGTGAAGTAGTCATTCAACTATCAACAGGGTTGGTGTATCAACTCGATGATCATGATGCAATGCATTGGTTACGTAGCGCTAGTTTGGCACTTGCTCATGCGCAAAGTAAATCAAGCAAATTGGCAGTGTTTGAACCTTACATGGCCGACATATCTCTGAAAAAAACCAAACTGGCTGCGGAGCTATCACACGCGATAAAAAATGAAGAGTTACTCCCTTACTATCAACCATTAGTAAATTTTGAAGACGGTAAAATTCATGGCGCAGAAGCTTTAATTCGCTGGAATTCACCACAACGAGGAATCGTATCTCCAAATGAATTTATTCCTCTTGCTGAAGATAACGGCATGATAATCAATATTGGTCGTATGGTATTAAGACAAGCGTGTATCGACACCGCACAAAAAATTGCATCTGGAGAATGGCCCGAAGATTTCGTTATGCATGTTAATGTTTCAACAGAACAGCTGCATGATGGGAACAGCTATCAACGCTTACAAGCTGCGTTAACTGAATCAGGTCTTAAGCCTAAAAACTTAAGTTTAGAGATCATTGAGTCTCGCTTATTGAATAACGATACTTTTATTATTGAATTATTAAATAAGGTCCGAGCACTTGGAGTACATATTGCTATTGATGACTTTGGAACAGGCTACTCATCACTGTCTTACTTGCACACTCTGCCTTTTGATTGCTTAAAGATAGATCGCTCGTTTGTAAAAAATCTAACTCGTGATAATGCAGAAACATCAATTGTTAACGCCATCATTCACATGGCAAAAGGATTTAACGTGTCGATTGTTGTTGAAGGGGTTGAGACAAAAGAGCAAGCAGAAATATTGGACTCTTTAGGTTGTGATATTGCACAAGGCTACCTATACAGTAAGCCGTTACCAATTGAACAATGGGGAGAGCTGTCACACCTGATGCATCATACTCAGGCGTGACAAAAATAAGTGCGATTACTTAATTAGCTCAACCGCTTCTTTTGCTAATAACGTTACTTTATTCCAATCTTTTGCCGCTACTGCATCTTTTGGTAGCATCCAAGAACCACCCACAGTGGCCACACAATCTAATGCTGTGTAGTCATTTACGTTCTGTGGATTAATGCCGCCAGTTGGACAGAATTGAACTTGTGGTAATGGTGCAGCCATCGCTTTTAATACTGATGGACCACCAAATGCACTTGCAGGGAAAAACTTAAGATGAGAGTAACCTAATTCAATTGCTCGAATAACCTCAGAAGGCGTTGCAACACCAGGGATTAGTGGAACATCCGCAGTTTTTGCATGGGCTAACAAACTTGGTGTAAATCCTGGAGAAATAATAAATTGAGCACCCGCTTCAACAGCTTGGTCATACTGATGCGTACTAATAACAGTACCAGCGCCTACCAATGCTTTTGGCATCGCTTTACGAATTGCAGTAATTGCCTCTAAAGCAACCGCTGTTCGAAGCGTAATTTCGAACACATTAATTCCACCAGCTGCAAGTGCTTGAGCCATTGGTACAGCGTCTTCCAATTGTTCGATAACCATAACAGGAACAACTGGTGATGCACTAAATACGTCTGAAGGCGAAAGGTTCCAACTCATATTTTTTCTTAGCTCTCTTTACTCATTTAAAATAACCCCGGCATTTTACGCTAAAATCCTACTAATAGCTCTGACAAAGGTGAATTTTCACGCATTTATCATGTCCTATGGCATACTCACTCTCAGAGTTAAACCAACCATGTTGAGAATCCTATAATGAAAACATCATTAACCGCTCTAATTAGTGCCACATTGCTATTATTGACTGGGTGCAGCCAACAAACATCAGCACCTAAAAATAATATGGTAGCTCAACAAGATGAGATTAACTCACCTCATACTTTTATGTTGAGAGGAACAGTAATCATTGGTCATGAGTCTCAAAGCATTCAGCCCTGTAATAGTGACCAACAATACTGGGTAAACCTATCTCCAAGACAATGGAAAGCCGGAACTGATATTCAATCAACGCCTTACCAAGCAATGTATGGTGAATTTATTGGTCATTTTGAAGCGCCACCAAAAGGCGGTTTTTCTAGCGACTACCCTGCTCGATTTGTTGTGTCACATATTAATCGCTTAGTTGCAGGCGAAGGTCCAAGTTGTGCCCAACCACCACAACCAACCAAAGCATTTGGTAATGAACCTTTTTGGAATATGCAGGTAAAAGATGGAGAATTAATCTTTTCTCAAATGGGAAATCAAACCCAAAAACAGCCTATCACCAAACAGGAATTTACTCCGACAAGACGAGAATACCAAAGCGAAAATTTCTCATTAATCATGACAAAAGGTCTATGCAACGACAGCATGGTTGAATCTATTTATGGTTGGAATTCAGAAGTCACGGTTAATGATACGACCTATAAGGGTTGTGGGACATTAGCACCCAAAGATACTACGCTTAATTGGGTTGGTACTTACCAAGGAACCAGCACGCTAACAACACCAGGATTAAACATTAATCTGGTTTTAAACCCTGATCACTCAGCAATCACTACCTATGATAATCAAACAGGTGAAGACCCATTAGTTGAGACGGGAGTATGGCAGGCAACTCGTGATGATCATGTACACGTATTAATGAGCCGCCATCAACGCCAATATTTAATTGCTGAACGAACATTCACTAAAAAAGGAAAGCAAATCCATACGGATAAGGAGACAGTGAATGGCGTTACCTTTCCAATAAAATCAGGGTTAACTCTATTCTCAACGGCTCAATAATGGATGTATTCATGACCTGCTCTACTTGTGGATTTACTCATAATTGTATTTGCGCACATCAACCAAATTTAAACTCAAATATTGAGTTTGCGTTGCTCTATCATGAAAACGAACGCCACAAACTCACTAATACAGGTAAGCTGATCCTCAATAGTTTATCCAATACAACGGAATATACATGGCAACGAAAAGAGCCACCTCAAGCGCTTATTAATAAAATAAACCAAGCAGACACTGAAACCTGGTTACTCTTCCCAAGTACAGAACCAGTACTCAGTGGTGATTTTTACCATCGACATGATTCAACCAAAAAACAACTTTTTGTACTACTCGATGCGACATGGCAAGAAGCAAAGAAAATGGTCAATAAAAGTCCTTGGTTAAAGGCATTACCTTGTTTGGAGATTCAAACTGACGAAGCATCTCGCTATCACTTACGTAGAAATCAAAGTGAAGGTAACCTATGTACGTGCGAAGCCGGAATTGAAGTATTAGAAATGGTAAAAGAGCCTGAAAATGCTCAAGCTCTTTCGTGTTATTACGATCAGTTTTTAACGGTGTTTCAAGCTGAACGAAGTGGACATAAATTTACTTCTTAATGTGTAGTGGTTTGGGCTCACCTAAAAAGTAACCTTGTAAATAATCCACACCCATATCTTCAACAATTGAACACACCTCTTGGTTATGAACAAACTCGGCCACAGCTTTGGCATCTAGTACATGACAAAGCTGTACCATCTGTTGAGAGATCAAACGCTGTCGCTTATCTTGATGCACATTTTTGATAATTGAACCATCAAGCTTAATAACCTGAGGCTCTAATTTCATGATCGCATCAATATTAGAATAACCTGAACCAAAATCATCAATAATAATTCGCGCACCTAAGCGTCTGAAATGATTACATACTTCAATGATATGCCCATAATCTTGAATTTGTTCCGTTTCTAACACTTCAAATCCCACTCGCATTGGATTATCTAAACGGATCATGGATGACTCTAATAAATCTAGTGTTCTATCACTTAATAAATCTTGAGGAGATAAATTAATCGAGAACGTCAAATCATTCGACTGCATGATCTCAAAGATACTCGAAATCATTTCTCGACTTAAGCGAGTATAAAGATGCGTCCCCTCAACAGCCGGTAAAAACTGTCCCGGAGCAAATATTTGATCGTCTTCTTGAATTCGCATTAAACATTCTGTTGATGCTAGTTCATGTGTATGCGCTTTAAAAATAGGTTGACCATAAACCAGTACGCCTTTTTGAGAAATCGCTCGGTTGACACAAGTAAGCCAATCCAATTGATTTTGACGAGAACGTTCTTCTTTCATCAGTTCTCTGGCATTGCACAAATGACGATTACGACGCATAGCAATTCGCCTTGCCTCTACGGTTTTTAGAATTAAGTCTTCAGAAGCAATGGTTGGGAAATCACGTCGACTGATTAGGCCTCCAGAGATAGAAACACTTAAATAGTCCACATCATCTAAACCATAAGGTTCAAAATTTTCATGTTCTAGTTTTTCAATAAAACCAGTAATCTGCTTACGTAATACCTCACTGGCTGTATCACTATTAAATATGACACCCCATTCAGCAATACCAATACTGTAGAGCTCAATTTCAGACTCAATCGCTAAGCCTAAATGCTCTTTCATATAATAACTAATATCTTGCAATAACTTGTCACCAACATGGTAACCATACTTTTCATTCACTTGGCTTAAATTGGTTAATTTAAAAGAGAGTAAATGATCCGTTAGCGCTACATGGGAAAGTCGCTCTTTCAATACCGTGCGATTAAGTAACCCAGTCCTTCTATCTGTGCGATAGGTTTGAATTAAACGTAATGACTGCTCTCTAATTTTATCTTCCAATTCAGAAGTCATATGATCCAAATCTTGAATTGAATTTTTAATTAATGAAAACAGCGGCGTTAAATTATGAACACGTGGCGCACGAGAAAAAGTATCATATTCTGATGCGACGTCTTCGGATTCACTTAATGCAAGATAGGTTAAGCTGTGGTGTAAAATCTGCTGATTATGAGAGCGGAAAAACTCTCCCATACCATAAACACCCTGACATAAACCAACATCAGAAAATGCCTGTAATTCTGTTGATTCCGTACTATTTTCAATCCGTGATTCACAGTTATAAATAAAAATAGACTCAGGTCGTCGATTCGCCAAACGAGCCGCGCCTTGGTTCACTTGCTCTTGCGTTAATGACGGATGGTAATACGATAATCTCACCTCATCACCAACAGGCACCTCAGCAGAAAACAATAAATGCCCCTCTTTGGTTATTGATTCAACCGTATTAATGATGCGCGCCGTCTCTTCCTCTAGCATTAAAGGAAAGGCTTGAATTTGGCTAAGTGCAAGTGGTTTGTTGTCAGCTAAGTACTTACAATAAAAATCGTACGCAGGAATATGGTCAATCGCTTTAACCACCCGACCTTCAGAAGCAGTAACTCGAAAATGTTTACCAATCGGATTCCATTCAACAAAGGCTTCATACCAAGCCTGTAATTTTTCACCATGTAACGCAACTGCAACGATTTGGTCTTGATGAAACTCACCATTAAATAGGATCCAAGCACCTTCACCAGTATCCGTAGCTACACAGCCCGATACAGGAACAATGTAAGCTTGCTCAGAAAAAGCTTCAAAGAGTTTGTAATTGCTTGCAGAACCATAACAACTAAAAGCAATAACACTTTTCGTGGTCTGATTAACGGATAATTTTCTTAATAATTGATGGCCAACAAGTGGTTCATTTTCACCATGGACAATTGACGCTGATGTCACGGTTGAAGAATCAAAAGTAGAGATAGATACAATTGTTGATTGAGTAAATACCGAAGAATTGATACTGGTATGAATCGCGCTGAGACCAACGATCTCAGCGTGAGGAAATAAGCACTGTAAAAAGGAATGATAAGTAGAGACTTCTTCCATCGATTGAGAAGAGAATATCTGAATTAAACATCCTGATGCCCTCTCTATTAATAGTGAATCACACTCTTCTTTAAGATGCGTAATGCTTTGAACACTAAATGAGAGAGTTTGCATTATTTATTAAGCCCTTATAAAAATAAAATTAACAACATGTCATCCATAACTGAAACGGTAGAAACGTATGCGTTTTATAAAATTAAGGCGAACAAAGGTGCAAAAAATGGAACTAACTACACATTAATTCCTGCTACATATCCGCTAGACCATGCCCATTGGAAATTATAGCCACCAAGCCAACCGCTCACATCCATGACTTCACCGACAAAATACAAGCCAGGTACTTTCTTAGACTCCATTGTTTTTGAAGACAATTCGTCTGTATTTACCCCACCTAATGTCACCTCAGCTGTTCTGTAGCCTTCTGTTCCATTTGGTAAAACTTGCCATTTGTGAAGTAAAGAGCATAACTCTTGCTGCTCTTTTGAATTGACTTGTTTTAGAGATCGCTCATTAAAAATAGTCTTATTTAGCAAAGTTTCAACTACTCTTTTAGGTAATAACTTTGCAAGTGAATTCTTGATGCTTTGATTTGGGTTACTCTCTCGCATTTTATCTAATTCTTCACTTAAATCATCATTAGGAAGAAGATCGATCGTTACCCTTTGTCCCGCTTTCCAATAAGACGAAATTTGTAAAATAGACGGGCCGGATAAACCACGATGAGTAAATAATAAGTTTTCTTTAAAGCTGCTACCGTTCTCTGATTCCACAACAACAGGAATCGCAATACCAGACAGTTCAGAAAATGCTTCTTTATCTTCTTTATGCAGTGTGAATGGTACTAAGCCCGCAGTCGTTGGTACCATAGAAAGTCCAAACTGCTCAGCAATCTGATAACCAAATGGCGTTGCACCCAATTTTGGCATCGATAAACCACCCGTTGCGACCACCAGAGACTCACACGCTAACTCATCTGAATCAAGCATGAGCGTAAAGCCTGTGTCCGTTTTTTCAATGTCAGAGATTTCACAGCGATAACGGTAATTAACACCAACTAATTCACACTCTTTAAGCAACATATCGACAATCTCTTTTGCAGAATCAACACAGAAAAGTTGCCCATGGTCACGCTCTTCAAACTCAATTCCGTATTTGGAGATCAAAGAGATAAAGTCCCAGTTGGTGTACTGAGATAAAGCCGATTTTACAAAGTGAGGGTTTTGACAGACATAGTTACTCGCAGTTACATCGTAATTCGTGAAATTACAGCGACCACCACCTGAAATAAGGATTTTACGTCCCGGTTTTTTTGCATGATCAACAACCAATACTGAACGACCACGCTTAGCGGCTTCTGCTGCACACATTAATCCGGCAGCACCGGCACCGATAACGACTACGTCTACTTTTTTCATGACACTCTCACCCAAATTTAATTGGCATGGAGTGTACTATTATCAGCGCTAGATGCCCAAACTAATTACTAAGAAAAACACCGCAACACTCACAACCAATAGTGCGCTAGACAGCATAAAGAGATAGCGAGCTTTCTCACATTTGAATACAAAGAGCGTATCATGATGGTCAAGATACTCTTCTTGCCATAAATATTGAAGTAATTTGGTTTGCTTACCAAAATTACCATGCGTGGTGAAAAAGCCACGTCCATCAACCTGCTGATACAGCAATGGATGTGCCTCTCTCATAACAAAGAGAAGGGTTTTTAGCGTACTTAGGTATCGAATAATATTGATACCTGTCACTGTAAATAACGCCAATAAAATTAGGTCGCCACTGATCATACTCACCTCCGACATTCTTGTCTAAAGTGCTAGATAAGCAACAACCTATATTTACTGCCTCATCTACTTTTTATCATAGTTGGCATACGACTTTCTGGTGTATAGCTTACCCAGCAGTACTATCCATGATAGATGAAGATCCAGATTTAGCTAAAACAGCGAGGTCTTTATCAATAAAGAACAGCGCTTTACCATCTTCACCTACTAGGTCAATTTTATCTAAAATTCCTTTGAATAATTTCTCTTCTTCATGTTGCTCAGCAACATACCACTGAAGGAAGTTAAACGTTGAGTAGTCTTGAGAAGTAAAAGCTACATGAGCTAATTTATTGATCTCTTGAGTGATCATTTGCTCATGCTCTAATGTTGTACGGAATACATCACCAAGGCCAGAGAATTCCGATTGTGGCGCTTCAATTGCACCTAAAATTGGCATTGCACCGGTTTCGCTAACATAAGTAAACAAACGTTGCATATGCTCCATTTCTTCCGCTGCATGAGCTCGGAAAAACTCAGCCGCGCCATCAAAACCTTTATCTTCACACCAAGCACTCATCTGTAAGTATAGATTAGATGAGAAAAATTCTAGATTAATTTGTGCATTTAGGTGATCAACCATAGTTTGAGCTAACATTTTTAGATTCCTTTATGAGCTATTTTCATCTGAAATTTTAACAATTATATCATATATCCCTCGTTCTTTGATTAATCAATAACTATCAATCAGAACGAGATCTAAACGACAAAAAAAGAACAATTCTGGTGCTAATCTATAGTTATCAAATAATTCAATTTTGAATTTAAAGGAGATATATCATGAGTTACCAACACATTCTTGTTGCTGTTGATTTAACAGAAGAGAGCAAGGCATTAGTAAGTAAAGCCGTTGGTCTTGCAAAAGCGTTAGATGCTAAAGTTTCTTTTATTCATATTGATGTTAGCTATGCAGAGCTTTATACCGGTCTGATTGATATCAACCTAGCAGAAACACAACACCAAGCAATGGAAGCCTCAAAAGAAGCCATGAAACATCTGGTGGAATTTGCGGATTATCCTATCCACAAAACATTGGTAAGTAGTGGTGATTTAAGCAATGAGTTGACTGAAGCCATTGAGAATCTTGATGTGAACTTAGTGGTCTGTGGGCACCACCAAGACTTCTGGAGTAAATTACTATCATCAACCAGACAAGTTATTAATACCTGCCCGATTGATGTATTAGTAGTTCCATTTAAAGATTAAGCCATCGCTGCATTAACATAGACATCGAAACGGTTCTTTTTCGTTTCAATCGCCATTGATGGTTTTTGGTTATCTAACCATTCTGCATAATCAGGACGCTTAACGACTACTCGTTTTGTCGCCATCAATAATGCCGGTGCTAATAATGCATCGGCATCATTATCTGCACCAACTAAAGATTGGAAGACACGCATTTCTTTTTTCACTAATGCACTTTTCTTTTTATTCACTGGGTGTGGATACATAGGATCTAAATACACAACATCCGGCTGCACAAAGTCATCTTGAGCCATCAGCTGCTCTAATGCATCATGACTTGAAGCGTGTAATAACGACATGCGCTCAGCAACCCACACGCCTATCTCAGCATCTTGTTTTGCTCGATCTAAACCATCATCAAGTAATGCGGCAACAACTGGATGACGCTCAACCATTTGAACTTTACAGCCAAGAGAAGCTAATACAAACGCATCTCGACCTAAACCCGCAGTTCCATCTAAAACAAGAGGAGTCGCTCCTTTATTTAAGCCAACCGCTTTCGCAATAGATTGTCCTTTGCCACCACCAAATTTACGACGATGAGCCACTGCTCCCGATACTAGATCAACAAAAATAGCACCGAGCTTTGGTTCATCACGCTTACGTAATTCTAGCTGTTGCTCAGTTAACACTAACGCAAATACATTATCTTCATCGTGCTCTAATCCCCAGCGAGCGGCAATGGCCTCTAACTCAGGTTGACGATTTGGATCTTCAGACAATAACGCTATTTGCACAGGGCACTCCAACAAGCTTAATAATTAGGAACAATCAGTGCCTATGGTAATGGATATTAATAAAAACGACTAGATAAAGTGCTCGCCGAATCTCTTATCTTAAGGTAATTTAAAGATTGACCACTATGTAAGGATGCATCATGAACCAAACCAGCAAAATCGATGATCTCGACCGAGATATTTTACAAGCGTTAATGAATGATGCTCGAACCCCTTATGCTGAACTTGCAAAACGCTTTGATGTAAGCCCTGCAACCATTCATGTTCGTATTGAGAAAATGAAAGCAGCTAAAATTATTGAAGGTACAGAGGTGGTCGTGAACCCGAAAACCTTGGGCTATGATGTATGCTGCTTTATTGGTATTAATCTATACGCTGCACGTGATTATCATTCAGCCTTAGCGAAACTCGATGCCTTGGAAGAAGTGGTTGAAGCCTATTACACTACCGGTGCTTACAACATTTTCGTAAAGCTGATGTGTAAAAGCATTGAAGAACTACAATATGTGTTAATTGATAAACTTCAGGCGATTGAAGAAGTGCAGTCGACAGAGACGCTGATCTCGCTGCAGAATCCGATCAGTCGTAATGTGAAGCCTTAAGAGCAGGATTCAGATCGGTCGCAAGCTCCCTTAAAGGGTTCAGGGGTGATCGTTGTAATTACAGAAAAAAAGCAGAAAGTAGCAATACCTGAAACCTGCAAGCGAAGCGCTCTGAAACCTTGCTCTTAAAAACAAAAAAACCGCAGATGCATTCCACACCTACGGTTCTAAATTTTTAAACAAGTCGCAATGCTCTTACTCGCCCCTTAAGGACGAAGTCCACACTCGCTTTTCGTCCCTACACTTAGATAACTCTCGAAAACTGCTGCTGACGAGCACGGTCACGTAAGTATTTATCAAAACACATACAGATATTGCGGATCAGAAGACGGCCACGAAGCTCAACATCAATACGACCTTCATGCATCGTCACTAACTCATCATTAATGAAAGTTTGCAGTAATTTAATGTCTTCAGCAAAGTACTTATCAAAGTCTAAATTAAATTCAGCTTCAATCGCTTTCGTATCTAAAGTGAAGTTACAGATAAGCTGTTTAATCACTTCACGACGAATTAAATCATCATTATCTAAAGCCACACCACGCCATAAAGCATGACGTTGCTCATCAACTTGTGCGTAGTATTCCTTTAAATCTTTCTTATTCTGAGCGTAGCTATCACCAATCATTGAAATCGCTGATACACCCATACCTAATAAGTCACACTCGCCTTGAGTGGTATAACCTTGGAAATTACGGTGAAGAACTCCTTCACGCTGCGCCACAGCCAATTCATCATCAGGTAAAGCAAAGTGATCCATACCGATGAATTGATAACCAGCACCTGTTAATGTTTCAATCGTCTCTTGAAGCATTACTAGCTTTTCAGCTGGCGCAGGTAGATCGGCATCTTTAATTTTACGTTGAGCAGCAAACAGAGTTGGCATGTGCGCATAGTTAAATACAGATAGGCGACCCGGTTCCATCTCTAGTACACGTTTGATCGTATTAGCTAGTGAATCAGCAGATTGCTTTGGTAAGCCGTAGATTAAATCCAAGTTCGTTGAACGGAAACCAAGATCTTTAGCACGTTGTACCATCTGAATAATGAAGTCTTCATCTTGGTCACGGTTAACCAACTGCTGTACTTCTTTATTGAAATCTTGAACACCAATGCTTAAACGATTGAACCCTTCATCACGTAAGTGATCCAGCATATCCAATTCGATTTCACGAGGGTCAACTTCAATACTGATTTCAGCGCCATCTTCAAACTGGAATTCACCACGCAATAAGGTCATTAAACGAGTGAATTGAACTTTAGTTAGAAACGTTGGTGTACCGCCACCAAAGTGCAATTGCGTTACTTTACGATCCGTAAATAGTGCCGCACGTTGGCGAATTTCAAGTTCTAGTGAATCAAGGTAAATATCCGCTTTATGGTGATGACGAGTAATTACCTTATTACAACCACAGAAGTAACACAGTTTATGACAAAACGGGATGTGAATATAAAGAGAAAGTGGACGCTCAGGATACTGAGTACATGCCATATCAAATTCAGCAGGAGTATACGCTTCGTGGAACTCTAAAGCTGTTGGGTAAGAGGTGTAACGCGGACCTGAGTAGTTATACTTCTCAATGATCTCTTGGTCCCATACTATTTGTTGATTTGACATGACTTACTTCCATCTCTTTATATCTGCACTGACACGATTACCCTGCATCATAAAACATCTGCTTCATAAAGCCGATGACTTCAATGCAGTAGTAAATAGAAGTGTCGATCAGATCATTTTAATATCAATATTTTGATTCAGTGGTTTAACGCGATCATGTAATTGTTGAATCTCTTCTTTAATCGCATCTTGTAGGCGAGCTTCCGCTTTAGTTCGAACCAAGTTATCTTTCATTCGATCTTTTTTCGCGAGTTCTTGTCTTTCATCGCCACGCGCCATGTCTTTAACAACATGGTATAACTCAGATAATGCTGGGTATTCTTTTTCTACATCAATACGATCATCTTCTTGTAGATAATCCATGATGCAGTACAAACGAATAGATAGCTCTGAGAAATCACATCGGTCTTGAAGACCGGCTTGGCAAAGTAATACCACATTCTCAAAAATATTGGCGTTACGTTTCTGTATCGCCAATTTTCTATGTTGTTCTTGCAGTTCTTTTTGCTTTTTTAACTTCATCAGTAAGCTGCCAGCATAACCGGCTAACGCAAGAATAATTGCACCACCAAGCAGTGCTAACAGGGTTACTGTAGACATAATTATTTAAAATCATCCATATTGAAGTCATCAAATTCCGCTAGAAGATCATCATCGCTTTTTGCTTTTCGCTCTGCGAATTCAGGGAATTCTTCAACTTCTTCTGGCTCTTCGTCATCTAATAGACCTAAACGACCCATTAGGTGTTCAATGCGAGCTAGTTTTTCATCTACGTATTTCTGTAGACCAGTACCTAGATTCTCACCACTGTCTAGACGATCTAAAAGAACCATTAATTGCGCATCATTCTCTAACATTGCTAGTTCTTGCTCGTTAGTTAGACGGCGCTCTTGCTTAGTTGTTTTTTGTTTTGCTTCAACAACTAATTGAATTGGTTTTTTACTACCAATACGTGGATCTTTTTTCTGTGCATTACGACGAGCTTGCTCTGCGTTGCTTTCTGCATTACGCGCACCAGCTTTTAAACCTTTACGTTTTCTTTTACGCTTAAGTTCACGGCTTTCAACATCACGGTCTGTACGGTTACGAGTAACAACAACTGGTTGACTCGACATTCCCGGCTTACGGGCTTTTTTAATACGGCTCATTACTGGGTTTTCCTCAGTAAAATGACATCTTTTCCAACAAACTCCAGTTCAAGTTGATATTGCTTGGCAATAAACTCAAAGGTTTCAATGCTAAAAAAGCTGACATGGGTTAAATCATTTTTGTAATGCCAAGTGGCAAACGCGCTTTCGTCCCTGGCTAGTTTCGTCATGATACCTAACCAACCTCCAGGTTTTACCAAGCTCAATAACAATTCCAGTTCGTT
The DNA here is from genome assembly GCF_009727955.1 of Aliivibrio fischeri. GTDB lineage: Bacteria > Pseudomonadota > Gammaproteobacteria > Enterobacterales > Vibrionaceae > Aliivibrio > Aliivibrio fischeri_A. The sequence continues at coordinate 96,664 of NZ_WOBR01000014.1, forward strand.
TTGAGGTTGATAAAAATGCTCAACAGCTTCTGTACAACTGACGAAGTCATACTGCTTATTCAGCACGCTCTTATCTGGGGCGTAATAAATATCATAGAGTTCGACATGGTGACCGGCCTCTCTCATCATATGAGCAAGTAAAGGTCCAGGACCACACCCAAAGTCTAGTCCTTGTTGAGGTGTCTCACCAACACGTGACAACAAAGGCTCTGCAAATCGTGATAAGAAGGTTCTATACCCTTCATCGTCAAGATTATTTTCATGGAGGTCATAGTGAGCTTTTTCGTTCTCTGCATCTAAACGGTCAGATTCATCCACATAAACAAGATGACATTGCTGACACCGATAGTATCGACGACGCTTATCTTGATGGAAATCATCAGCCTTAGAATGTTGACACAAAGGGCAAGATTGCATGTGAACCCACTCCACTACCTGAAAATTCTAGGGCGGGAAGTATACCCGATACTGGTGCAAAGATAATCGTTTTAACCGATTTTTTAATAAAAAAAACAGCTACGAGAGCTGCTTCTTTAAATTTAGACGTAACGATGATGCAAATTACATTAAATTAATGCAGTCCACCCACATATTTCGATAACGTATCAATGTCTTCATCAGTGAGTTTTTTCGCAATATCACGCATCATTGCATTCATATCGTTTGCTCGATCTGCTGAACGGAATTTCTCCAGTTGTGCTTTCACATAATCAGCATGTTGGCCGGAAATTTTAGGGAAACCAGATAGCGATGTGCCATTACCACGAGGACCATGACATGCAACACACGCAGTAATACCACGTTCCATATCACCAGCTAAATACAAAGCTTTACCTTCTGGAACCACCTCTTCTGGTGTTGTATTGTCAGCCATTGGTAACGAAGCAAAATAGGCTGATAAATCCATAATATCTTGCTCTGTTAATGGCATCGCCATACCACTCATAACTGGCTCTAGACGACCTTGCTTACCTTGAGTTTCCATTCCTAACTTAAATTCTTTAAGTTGCTTCTCAAGATAGCCGGCGTGCTGGCCCGCAATATTCGGGTATTGAGTCAGAGTACTATTACCTTCTTGACCATGACAAGCGGCACATGTTGCAGATTTTTGCTTCCCAGCTTCGATATCTCCTTGAGCCCATGTTGAGCAACTAGCTAGGAGAGTTAATATCAGCGCTAATTTTTTCATGACATTCCATTTATTATTATCGTTCCTGCACAATGAGTTACTCTTTTTAACAAGATTTATTTACATTGTGTTGGATATTAAGCTTCCAGTACCGCTCTAAATTGGCTACAGCATGATACAATGAGCGGCCTTTACCGTTTTCATTCTAAGTTTGTCACTAAAAAGTTAATAATGACTAACTTGATGCGGTTATTTTACACATTTTCACAAAAAAGTAATCAGCTGACTACAATAATCCAACTTGGATCATTATCTACAGCTTGGTTTTAGTCGAGACGGAGTTAACCAGTGAGCAAAACTATTCACTACCAAAAGACGCATTTCATTACGAGTGCACCAGATATTCGCCATCTACCTGAAGATGAAGGTATCGAAGTTGCCTTCGCTGGCCGTTCTAATGCGGGTAAATCAAGCGCATTAAATCGCTTAACTAACCAGAAAAGCCTAGCAAAGACTTCTAAAACACCTGGTCGTACTCAGCTTATTAACTTATTTAAAGTTGAAGAAAACTGTCATATCGTTGATTTACCGGGATATGGCTTCGCTCAAGTACCACTTGAGATGAAAAAGAAATGGCAAAAATCGCTAGGTGAATACCTACAAAAACGCCAATGTTTACAAGGTTTGGTTGTGTTAATGGATATTCGTCATCCACTAAAAGACATCGACCAACAACTTGTTTTCTGGGCTGTAGACCAAAATATCCCAGTGCAAATCCTATTAACTAAAGCAGACAAGCTGAAAAGCGGTGCTCGTAAAGCACAAGTTCTTAAAGTTCGTGAAGCGGCGGTTGATTTTGGTGGCGAAGTTGAAGTTGATGCGTTTTCATCTTTAAAAGGCATTGGTGTTGATAAACTGCGCGCTAAATTAGATGAGTGGTTTGCACCTGCTTTTGAGCTAGATGATGAATTCATCGAAGATCTGGATGCTGAATAACCCTATTTAGCATCATTGCCCCTCAGCTACTCAGTTTACAATGAGTTTGCAAAAGGCAAATAAAAACCCCACCTTAAGTAAGGTGGGGAAATGGGAGAGATAAAGAGGTTGTTATTATTTTTCTTCCGCGCATCATGCTACAAATCCGCTACATATCCAACCCATCAACATCTATCTATTTTTAATTAAATCAATAAGATTAAAAACCACTCAAAAAAATACACTCAGATTAAATCAAAACAAAATAATAAAATTAAAATCAAAGAGTTAAGATAATTAATGAAATAAATTATCAATTCGATAACGTGTAATAAAAATTACATATTGTGGGAAACTTACAAGAAAGAAAAAACACAGATAAGATTTTTTGGAAGGCCAGAAAGAAAAAACGCCCCAGTCAAAAAGGTTGACTGAGGCGGCTGAATTTAGCCAAATTCAATAACGTGAAACAAAAGGTCTGAAAGATAGAACATCTTTACCTCTGTACCCTACGCAGATAAATGTACAACAAACGAACAGTTTTGAAAACCTTTATTTGTAATTTTTTTTCAGTTTCGTATCAAAAAACACAACAAATACCTGACAAACTTCACTTTATTTTAGGTAAAAAAAAGCCAACGCGTGCGCTGGCTCATAGTTTTAATTTCAGTTGTAACTGAATTACAATTTAATCAGTAACGTAACTAACGGATAAACACATTGATTCAAATTACTGTGACACAAGATTAGTGCGCTTCATCCCAGTTATTACCAAAACCGGCTTCAGCAACCAGTGGAACATCAAGTTGAGCAGCTTGCTCCATTAGTTCTCTTACTTTAGTCGTCACTTCATCTAATGCGTCTTCTTTTACTTCAAAAACCAATTCATCGTGTACTTGCATTAAAAGATTCACACGATCTTTTCCTTCAGTTTCAACCCATTCATCAACCAAGATCATCGCTTTCTTAATAATATCGGCAGCAGTTCCTTGCATCGGGGCATTAATCGCAGCACGCTCTGCGGCTTTACGACGCATACCATTTCGAGCATTGATTTCTGGTAAATGCAGACGACGACCATATAACGTCTCAACATAACCTTGTTCAGTCGCTAATAAACGCGTCTCTTCCATGTACTGCATCACTCCTGGGTAACGTTCAAAATACACATTCATGTAATCTTGCGCTTCACCGCGAGGGATCCCTATTTGCTTAGCAAGACCAAACGCACTCATACCATAGATTAAACCAAAGTTAATCGCTTTAGCACGACGACGATCTTCTGAAGTCACTTCTTCAATAGATACGCCCTTCACTTCTGCTGCTGTTGCTGCGTGGATATCTTTACCTGCAGAGAAAGCCGCCAATAGCGCTTTATCTTGAGACAAATGAGCCATGATACGCAATTCAATTTGAGAGTAATCGACTGCTAGAATTTTCCAACCATGAGGAGCAACAAACGCTTGGCGAATACGGCGGCCTTCTTCATTACGAATTGGAATATTCTGTAAGTTTGGATCGGTTGATGATAATCGACCTGTCGCTGTTACCGCTTGATGATAAGAGGTATGTACACGGCCTGTAGATGGATTAATCATCTTAGGAAGTTTATCTGTATAGGTTGATTTTAGTTTCGCTAAGCCACGATACTCTAAAATCAATTTAGGCAATGGATAGTCAAGCGCCAACTCTTGCAGCACTTCTTCATTTGTCGATGCTGCTCCAGAAGGTGTCTTCTTAATTACTGGCAGTTCCATTTTCTCAAATAGAATAGTTTGAAGTTGTTTTGGTGAATTCATATTGAACTCTTCACCAGCAACGTCAAATGCTGCTTTTTCTAACTCATCTAAACGCTGACCAATTTCAAGTGATTGTGCCGAAAGCAACATATCATCAATATAAACGCCTTTTCTCTCCATACGAGAAAGGACAGATACCAATGGTAATTCAATATCCGTAAATACTGATTTTAGTTTCTCATCGGATTCTAATTTCGCGTTCAATACATGGTGTAGACGCAATGTGATATCCGCATCTTCAGCGGCATAAGGTGCAGCTTGCTCTAAAGCGATTTGGTTAAAGGTTAATTGTTTTTTACCTTTACCTGCGATTTCTTCAAATGAAATGGTGTTATGTTGGAGATAACGCAATGCCAAACTGTCCATATTGTGCTTACCAGCAACGCTGTTATACACATAAGACTCAAGCATTGTATCGAACTTAATGCCTTTCATTTCGATATCATAACGCGCTAAAACGCTCGCATCGTACTTTAAGTTTTGACCAACTTTTGATTTATTGTCATCTTCCAAATACGGCTTTAATTGCTCAAGTACCCAATCGCGATCTAATTGTTCCGGAGCATCAAGGTAATCATGTGCAACAGGAACATAAGCCGCTTCACCTTCTTCTACAGCAAATGATAAACCAATAAGATTAGCAACCATGTAATCTAAGCTATCAGTTTCAGTATCAAAAGCAGCAACATCAGCATTGTTTAGTTTATCTAGCCATACGCTAAACGCTTCTTTAGTTAAAATCGTTTCGTATTTTGAACGATCTACTTGAGCCGCTACAATCAGTTCTTCTTCTGTATCATCTTGTTTACTTGATGTGGATACTTTGTTAGACGATGTTTCATGTGAAACGATCTTACCGTCACTTCCATCTAACATTTCAGTTAACCAACGTTTAAAGTTCATTTGGCCAAACATTTGGATCAATTCATCGACGTTTGGTTCTTGTTTAACAAACTCTTCTGGTGTTTTATCGAGTTCAACATCTAGCTTAATCGTTGCTAATTCATAAGAAAGGTAAGCACCTTCTTTATTATCAATTAGTTTTTTAGCCATGGTTTTAGAGCCACGGAAACCAAGAGGAGCAATATCATCAAGATGTTCATACAAAGCATCTAAGCCGCCAATACCTTGCAATAACGCTTTAGCGGTTTTATCGCCAACACCAGGAACGCCTGGAATGTTATCCACCTTATCACCCATTAATGCTAGGTAATCAATAATCAGATCAGGGCCAATACCAAACTTCTCAACCACGCCTTCAGGATCCATGATCACATTAGTCATAGTATTAATAAGAGTGACATTTTCATCAACCAACTGTGCCATATCCTTATCACCAGTACTGATAAGAACAGGGATCCCAGCTTTTGATGCTTGAGAAGCTAACGTACCGATTACATCATCCGCTTCTACACCGGGAATAGAAACTAAAGGTAAGCCCATCGCTTTAATTAGCTTGTGTAATGGCTCAATCTGGCAACGCAGATCATCAGGCATTGGTGGGCGATTTGCTTTGTACTCTGGGTACATATCATTACGGAACGTTTTACCCTTTGCATCGAAGATAACCGCAATACGATCGGTTTCAAATTGCTTTAACAGACTACGAAGCATGTTAATTACGCCATATACCGCACCTGTTGGTTGGCCATCACCATTAGTGAAGTTAGGTGCTGCATGATATGCGCGGAAAAGATAAGAAGAGCCGTCTACTAAAATAAACGGATTATCAGGAATTCTTGCCATAGTCTGTAATATCCAGAGGGTTGATGATCAGTGAATTTCATTCTATACCATGACTCAATAACAACAAAATACTGTCCTTCGTTGCTTTACTCATTAATTCACATAAAAAAAGAGTTATTCAGACCACCTCCACTTCTGTGGATAACTCTGTTTGTAATTATTTTTTGCTTAATTAATAACTGATTTATCAATCAAGAAAAAAGAAATTAAAAACCAAAAAATCAAAAACTTAGATCAACAAAAACGATCCACAAAGAGATCCTTTCTTGATCATGCTTTGTGGACAATAATATTAAACACGCTTTTTTATTGCTAAATTTTTCACCAAACCTGATCGAATTTTTTATAAAATTTCTCGCTGTCAGTTCAAAAAACGGACAAAAAAAAGCGGCGTCTTCTTAAATGAAGCGCCGCTCAGCAAAAAGAGAACAATGGTAATACGTTTATACGTCCACCACTGCTCATGTAGCTGATTTACACTGGAAGCAATGTGAGCAATGTCGTGCCTTCTTGAAATAGTGCGGATAACTCCGTGTGCGTATTCCCTGAAGACAAGTTAATAATAACCATTCTCATTTGGAATGCAACAGTTAAATGAGAAAAGATCTCAACTAATTTTAAGTTCCCTTTTATTTCAATAATATAGCTAATAAAAAAGGCTAACATAATGTTAGCCTTTTCTTCTTTGGATCATTTTCACTTACACCTGTGAAGGTTGCGTCGCTAATTGATGACCTTCAGAAGTTAACTTACGAGTTAGATAATTCAATAACACACCATACATTGGTACAAACAAGCCTAAACTGATCACCAGTTTGAAACCATAATCAACCAATGCAATTTCTGTCCAATGCTCTGCCATAAAGGCATCAGGGCTTTGGTAGAAAGCAATGCTAAAGAAAGCCAGTGTATCTAATGCGTTACCAAACAATGTTGAGCATGTTGGTGCTACCCACCACTGCTTTAGTTGACGTAGACGATTAAATACATGTACATCTAATATTTGACCCAGTAAATAAGCCATAAAGCTTGCTACTGCAATACGCGCAACGAATAAATTAAACTCGCCAAGTTGGGCAAAACCTTGGTACTGACCTTCAAAAAATACCACCGATAAAAAATACGATACCGCTAATGCTGGCAACATAACAAAGAAGATAATACTTCTTGCCATTTTGGCACCAAAAATACGAACCGTTAAATCTGTGGCTAGAAAAATGAATGGAAAGGTAAACGCACCCCAAGTGGTATGAAACCCAAAAATAGTAAAGGGTAACTGAACCAAATAGTTGCTTGATGCGATAATTACAAGATGGAATACAACAAGGAAAGATAAAGCGTTGTGCTGTTGCGCGGGCGTAAATGTACTCATATAAGTACCTTTTTGTCATTGGGGGCGAGGGAACCCAAATTAAACACAAAGCTAAAATCATCGTTTATTTACGTAATGACTCTAGCCAATTTTTAGGGCGGTGATTATACATTAACCGATTTTGATCACAAGATTTAAAAACAACCAAAATGAGCAAGGCGTTAACCAAATCAGGGGATAGTCTAAGCGCACTCACAAACTTCAAAACATCTCTTCTTTATTTATACAAATCGACCATCTGACACAGTTTTCTAAACCAATCATTATAATAATAGCCAAAATTTCGAACGAACCTAAAAACAGGTTCGATAATGAAAATTAATAATAAAATAAGAGGTCGGCTATGTTTGGTGTTTTTAAACCTAAAGCACATATCGCACAACTCCCAACAGGAGAGATCAGTAGCACTTATAAGCGGTTGCGATGGCAACTTTTTCTCGGCATTTTCTTTGGTTATGCGGGATACTATCTTGTTCGAAAAAACTTCAGTTTAGCAATGCCTTACCTTATAGAACAAGGATACAGTCGAGGCGATTTAGGGGTTGCTCTTGCGGCGGTATCCATCGCTTATGGTTTATCTAAATTTTTAATGGGGAGTGTTTCTGACCGTTCCAATCCTCGATATTTTCTCAGTGCTGGTTTGGTCATGTCTGCCCTCGTTATGTTTTGTTTTGGCTTTATGCCTTGGGCAACAGGCAGCATTACCGCCATGTTTATCTTATTGTTTTTAAATGGTTGGTTTCAAGGGATGGGATGGCCTGCCTGTGGTAGAACCATGGTGCACTGGTGGTCAAGAAAAGAGCGTGGTGAAATAGTTTCGGTATGGAACGTTGCACACAACGTCGGAGGTGGGTTAATTGGCCCACTGTTCCTTCTTGGTTTATGGGCATTTAATGATGATTGGCGAACTGCATTCTACGTCCCTGCCTTCTTTGCTCTTCTTGTTGCTTTTTTTGTTTGGTTAACAGTAAGAGATACACCTCAATCATGTGGTCTTCCACCAATTGAAGAATTTAAAAACGACTACCCAGATGACTATGATTCGGCGTATGAAACAGAAATGACGGCAAAAGAAATCTTCTTTAAATACGTTTTTTCAAATAAATTGTTGTGGTCAATTGCAATAGCTAACGCCTTTGTTTACCTGATCCGTTATGGTGTTTTAGATTGGGCACCAGTTTACTTAAAAGAAGCCAAAGAGTTTACCGTTGATAAATCTTCGTGGGCATATTTCCTATATGAGTGGGCTGGTATTCCTGGCACCCTTCTATGTGGTTGGATTTCTGATAAGTTATTCAAAGGGAAACGAGCTCCTGCAGGGATTCTATTTATGGCGTTAGTGACTATTGCAGTATTGGTTTACTGGTTTAACCCAGCAGGAAACCCTACCGTTGATATGATCGCATTGGTTGCTATTGGGTTCTTAATCTATGGTCCAGTAATGTTAATTGGTTTATATGCGCTGGAATTAGCGCCTAAAAAAGCAGCAGGTACAGCGGCAGGATTAACCGGGTTATTTGGTTACCTTGGCGGAGCCGTTGCAGCGAACGCACTGCTTGGTTATACCGTTGACCACTTTGGTTGGGATGGTGGTTTTATGATTTTAGTTGCTTCTTGTGTGATCTCTATTGTTTGCCTAACTTACGCACTGATTGGTGAACAAAAGCATCATAAAGAGAAAATTGAAAAAGAAAGCCACATAGCTTAATCCCAAAAAAACGGCTGTGAAAAATACAGCCGTTTTCTTATCAAGTATTAAGCAAATTAAAACAAACTAACGATAAAGTTCAGTTCATCAATAGCCTCTCCTGAAGATAAGCTTTCTAACCATACTGAATTTGAGTAGTGCTCTGCTCTTAGCATCAAATGCGTCCCTTCAAAATCAATGAGCCATGAATGCAAATCCGCATCCACTTGCTGCTCTATCACCTTTGCATCCATTGCTGAAACCAACTGTTTTCCCACGTCATTGAAGGTATCAAAATCAAATTCAGGAATGGCAAAAATAATGCGCCCTACCTCTTTATCAAACTCAATGACTGAAAATAAACTCATGACTTATCCTTGTCCTGTTAAGTGCATTTCAATTAAATCTAAGAATGGATCAGCATATTTTTCAAGCTTCTTCTGCCCGACACCATTTACCGCTAACATCTCTCCATAAGAGGTAGGTAAAATATCAGCCATATCCATTAAGGTTGCATCACTGAATACCACATATGGTGGTAAGTCATCTCGATCTGCAATGGATTTACGCAGCTTACGTAATTTAGCAAACAGCTGTTTATCGTAATTACGATTATTCAATTTCTCTGATTTTGCCGTTTTTGCTGCAATATCCAATCGCGGTACTGCTAGTTCTAACGGTTCTTGCCCTTTTAAGATTGGGCGAGCTTCTTCTGTTAACTGCAATGTAGAGTTTCGAGTGATATTTTGTACCAACAATCCTTTATGAATTAATTGTCGAATAATACTCACCCAATATTCATGACTGTGCTCTTTACCGATACCATAGGTCGATAACTTATCATGTCCATGCTCACGAATACGGGCAATTTTAAGCCCTCGCAACACCTCTACCACATAACCAACGCCAAAGCCTTGATTAACTCGATAAACACAAGAAAGTGCTTTTTGTGCAGCTTCTGTCCCATCAAATTGCTTTGGTGGATCCAAACAAACATCACAATTACCACAGGGTTTTGCGCTGTATTCACCAAAGTAGTTAAGTAGCACTTGGCGACGGCAGGTTTGCGCTTCAGCAAATGCTGTCATCGCATTTAATTTATGGCTTTCTACAAGCTTTTGAGGGCCTTCTGGTTTCTCTTCCACCAGTTTTCTTAGCCAGACAATATCGGCAGGATCATAAAGCATGACCGCTTCAGCTGGGAGACCATCACGCCCCGCTCGTCCAGTCTCTTGATAATAGGATTCAATGTTCTTTGGAATATCAAAGTGAGCAACAAAACGCACGTTGGATTTATTGATCCCCATACCAAAAGCAACAGTAGCTACCACGATTTGAATATCATCTCGCTGAAAGGCTTCCTGAACGTAATTACGCTCATCCAAATCTAAACCAGCGTGATAAGACGCCGCACGAATATGATTGTTGCAGAGCTTCTCTGTCAACATTTCAACTTTCTTACGACTACCGCAATAAATCACGCCACATTGATTTTTTTGCGTCGCAAGATAGCGAACAATCTGGCTTACGGGTTTGTGCTTTTCTAATACCGTATAACGAATATTTGGACGATCAAAACTGCCTAAGTATTGATGCGGCTCAGGCAAAGAAAGACGATGTAGAATATCTTTACGAGTGGCTTCATCAGCAGTCGCGGTGAGAGCCATGATCGGAACACTAGGAAAACGCTGTTTAATCTGTCCTAATGATGCGTATTCAGGACGGAAATCGTGACCCCACTGCGAAATACAATGCGCTTCATCAACAGCGATCATACACAAGTTTAGGGATTCTAAACGATCCATAAAGTCACGCATCATCACGCGCTCAGGCGACACATAAAGCATTTTCACCTGACCAGCATTCACTCGATTCCAAATCGCTATTTGCTCTTCACGTTCAATGGTTGAGTTTAAGCACTCGGCTTTTACCCCATTCGCTTTAAGTTGATCAACTTGGTCTTTCATTAAGGATATTAACGGTGAAATCACCAGTGTTAGCCCTTCAAAAACCAAAGCTGGGATCTGATAACAAAGCGACTTACCACCACCAGTAGGCATGATGACAAGGCTATCCTTACCTTCAAAGACAGCATTGATGACTTCTTCTTGTCCAACACGGAATTCTTGGTAGCCAAACACGTCTTTTAAAACCGTGTAACTTGGCGACACCTCTTCCATTGGTTGTTCTGCGATCATGCTGGACATAAAAAACTCATCAATAATATGGGAGGCTCATTCTACCCATGCTTATCGGTGAGTAAAAGAGCAATAGGAAAAAACACGGCATATTCGACACTGTATTATCTTCAATACACGATTAAAAAAGCATCTTTTTCTAACGTCATATATACTAGCGAAAATAACAATATCTTTAGAGTGTCACTCCAGACATTCTCTTTTTCTATTTTACTCGCACTGTTAAGAACTCACACATGCCAACAACGACTCTCGAACAACAACGCACTCGCCAGGGTGTCTTATTTGCTCTTGGTGCTTACACCATATGGGGTATTGCACCTATTTACTTTAAAACCATCAGTGAAGTCTCTCCTTTAGAGATTTTAAGTCATCGTGTTATTTGGTCTTTCTTCTTTTTGGCGGCATTACTCTCTTTTTCCAAAGGCTGGACAACGGTTATCAATACACTAAAAGATAAGAAAAAGATGACTTATCTAATTACAACCAGTGTATTAATTGGTGCTAATTGGCTGATATTTATCTGGGCAGTAAATGCCGGACATATGCTGGATGCAAGTTTAGGTTATTACATTAATCCATTGCTAAATGTTGTTCTCGGAATGATTTTTCTTGGGGAGCGCTTAAGACGACTTCAATGGATAGCCGTTCTATTTGCTAGTGCTGGTGTTCTGATCCAATTAATTACCTTTGGTTCAATTCCAGTTGTCGCCATTGCGCTTGCTTGTAGTTTTGGCTTTTATGGGTTACTCCGTAAAAAAGTCGCAATGGATGCGCAAACTGGATTATTCATAGAAACCTTAGTGATGTTACCACTCACTCTCATTTATCTGTTGTTTATTGCCAACTCAGCTACATCAGATTTAAGTGAAAATGCGCTAAATTTAAATCTGTTACTGGTCGCTGCAGGTATCATTACGACAGTCCCATTACTCTGTTTTACTGGAGCAGCGACTCGACTAAAACTGTCTACACTAGGTTTTTTTCAATACATAGGTCCAAGCTTAATGTTCTTGTTAGCGGTCGGATTATATGGTGAAGAATTTAGTGCTGATAAAGCAATTACTTTTGGTTTTATTTGGGCTGCTTTACTTATCTTTACCACAGATGCTTTCATGGCTAGAAACAAAAAGAATAAATAACACTAAAGAGCTAGGTATAATTTTGTAACATTAAAATGTATACCTAATTTTTATATTTAGATCTACGCCTACTTATTGCACTTTTTTATACTTAATTAGCAATATATCCGTGAAATTTATTTCTCAATATGTGACACTGGTTTAATAAAAATATCATAAACTATTGATAACATTGTAAATAGGTTCAATATATGGCTAGGTGTAAAAACTGTAAAGCGGAATTACCGCTATTACCATCTAAACGAAGTTTTGTTGAAAGATACATCACTCAACGTAATACAAAGAAATTTAAATGTCACAATTGTAATGAATTACAATTTTTAAGTCCTTTTACGATGAATTCAGATGTGGCTAAATAATAGATAAAAAAAGAGAGCATATTTGCTCTCTTTTTTTATTTTATTAATTAAAGGCCAACCTAGATTGATTCTAACTTAGCGTACTGAGTCACCAACCATTTGATCCCTTCACCATTAAAAGCAACTTGTACACGACCTTGTGGCCCTGCACCTTCAAAGTTAATAATAGTTCCTTCACCAAACTTTGGATGTTTCACTCGCTGACCTAACGCATAACCCGTTTCATTGAAGTTATTATTCACCGCTTTTTGACCAAAACGGCTGTCTGACGACGCACTTTGACCATAACTGCCATATGATCCTGTGCGACTGACTTTCGCCTTCATACGTACTTCTTCTACGCATTCAGTTGGGATCTCTTTAATAAAACGTGATGGTTTATGGTATTTATCTTGGCCATACAAACGACGCATCTCTGCATAAGTGATGTACAGTTTTTCCATCGCACGAGTCATACCAACATAACAAAGACGACGTTCTTCTTCTAAACGTCCCGCTTCTTCTGCTGACATTTGGCTTGGGAACATGCCTTCTTCAACACCAACCATAAACACAAGTGGGAACTCTAACCCTTTGGCACTGTGCAAAGTCATTAATTGAACCGCATCTTCAAACTCATCAGCCTGACCTTCACCCGCTTCCAATGCAGCATGAGTTAAGAAAGCAGTCAAATCCGTCATCTCTTCTGCTTCTTCAGGTTTTTCAAACTGTCGAGTTGCCGTTACCAGCTCTTCCAAGTTCTCAATACGCGCTTTTGATTTTTCGCCTTTCTCTTGTTCATACATAGCAAACAACCCTGAGCTTTTGATCACTTGGTCTGTTTGTTCATGTAGACGACAATCACGAGTATCATCTTCTAATGCGTTAATTAATTCGATAAAACGACTTAATGCGCCTGCTGCACGTCCTGGTAATACTTGTTCTTCAATTAAGGCAATACTTGCCTGCCACATGGTTGCTCCACGTTCACGAGCAGCAAAACGCACAGTCTCTAACGTTTTATCACCTAAACCACGAGTCGGTGTATTAACAACACGCTCAAACGCAGCATCATCATTACGGTTATTCATTAAACGTAAATAAGACAAGGCATCTTTGATCTCTTGTCGTTCGAAGAATCGCATACCACCATAAATTCGGTACGGTAGGCCAGCTTGAATTAACGCTTCTTCAAGTACACGAGATTGGGCGTTATTACGATATAAAAATGCGGAGTCTTCAAGTGCTCCACCATTATCACGCCACTCTTTAATCTTACCGACAGCAAAGCGTGCTTCATCTAATTCGTTATACGCCGAATAAATGGATATTAAGTCGCCTTCCACACCTTCAGTCCATAATTTCTTGCCCATACGCTCAGTGTTGTTACTGATCAATTCGTTGGCTGCATTTAGAATATTGGCAGTTGAACGGTAGTTTTGTTCTAGACGAATGGTTTTGGCACCAACAAATTCATCTAAGAATTTTTGAATATTTTCAATCTGAGCACCACGCCAACCATAGATGGATTGGTCATCATCACCTACGATCATCACATCACAATCTGACCCAGCCATCATACGTAGCCAAGCGTATTGGATGTTGTTGGTATCTTGGAATTCGTCCACCAAAATATGCTTAAAACGCGCTTGGTAGTGCTCTCTGATATGTTTGTGATCACGAAGCAATTCATGTGCACGCAGTAAGATTTCAGCAAAATCCACTAAACCTGCACGATCACAAGCCTCTTGGTAAGCACTGTAAACTTTCAACCACGTTTGAGTAATTGGATCGTTGAAAGAATTAATTTGGTGAGGACGTAAACCTTCGTCTTTTTTACCATTAATAAACCAAGCAGCTTGACGAGCGGGCCAGTTTTTATCATCTAAATTCTGCGCTTTGATCAGTCGTTTTAATAAACGTTGTTGATCATCAGAATCAATAATTTGGAAACCTTCTGGTAATTTTGCATCAAGGTAATGAGCACGAAGAATACGATGACAAATACCGTGGAAAGTACCGTTCCACATACCACCAGCACTACCATGCATTAGCTCTTCAATACGACCACGCATTTCAGCTGCTGCTTTGTTGGTAAATGTCACTGACATGATAGAGAAAGGAGACGCTTGCTCAATTTGCATTAACCATGCGATACGATGAACAAGTACTCGAGTTTTACCACTACCGGCACCCGCAAGTACAAGCATGTTTTCTAACGGAGCGGCTACGGCTTCGCGCTGTTTGTCATTAAGACCATCAAGAAGAAAAGAAACGTCCATCACATCACACTGGTTATTTATACATGTAGACGGAGTATATACTGAAATGAAGTGAGACCCAAATCTCGGGTCTCTTTTTGCTTTTTAGATGACTTGTTTTACTTTCGCGTGTTGCTGTCCACTACGATATGAATGAATCGACGCCTCTTGTGTATCACCATACACAACCTCATAAAACTGAGGTAAGTTAAAGTTCACTTTATCTGGATTAGACAAGTCTTCATTATTACGACTTGAAGTGTAATAGTGATTAATGCTGTTCACCATATCATCTTTGCTGCCATAACATTGGTGATAAATTTCAATCTTATTCTCTTCATCTAAAACATAAATATTGAAACCATCGTCATCATTTTGCGAATCATCGAAGAAGAATTGAATCAAACCTTCACTCGCAAATGAGTCCACCGCATCAGGGATAACCACACCGCTGTTATCACCCAAAGGTATGGTGGTTGAACCAATCGCCTTATTCGTAGAGATGCTTGAATAAAACTGAACAGAATCTTCCAGTTTTTGGATCGATACACCACGACGCTCAAAGAACAATCCATACATGGTTGAACCGATTTTGATGCCTTTGAAACGGCGACGTTTTTCGTTATTTTCAACCGGCTTTAAACGAAGCTCAATACACTCAGCCAGCAGTTGATAAATATTATTACGAATGATGCCACGCATCTGTTTACTGTAACAGAACACATCCACAGACTCTGGACGAGCAGCGTCTTGGTGCATTTTGCACAATACGGTTTTTAGCGCATCAAGAATGGCGGTTTCACCACTAAAGTTTAGTGTTCTCACTTCATGCCATGAATTTCGATACACTAAATCAACACTACCAATTAAGTTGTTTTGCTCACTACCACAACTGAAGATATCCGCATCTGCCTGATTCATACGCTCAGGTTTCATTTTCAATCTTTCTGTTGGGTCATTTTCTAAATTAATAAAAATAGAAAGCTGTCGAACTTCACAAGGGCTACCCAGTTCTTCTTTGGTTGGTTGTGGCAAATACACTGAGAATGTATTTCTTAAATCACTCACCATTTGATAGAACTTATCGATATTCAAATCCGCATCACGAACCACGGCATCCAAACGTGTTGATTCCGTTAGTAAGCCATTAAAGAACGCCCATGCGACTAACTTACTTAAGTATCGGTTATGCTCTAAGAACTTGGCTCCCATTAATTCTTTGGCAATTAATGGTTTTTTATAAACGTACCAACCTGCTTTATTAACGCTGTTTTCTGGTACTTCTACAAAACTTAAATCTGCTTCGTGTAAATCTGGTGAGATCTGAGGATTAAGTAACGTCACCTTACCTGGAAGTTCTTCAAATGCCGCATAAAGTTTACGAGCAAGAATACTGATATCTTCAGGGCTGATCGACGACGTTATGTCATTATTACGCGCAAAACGGATCAGGTTTCGGTAACTTTGCATCAAGGCTTCAAGCAGATCGTGGTGTGATTTCTTCACCTGTTCTACTTTCCAAGTACGACGAGAGTCTAACTCTGTAATGTATTCAGAGCTCCATCCCCATTGTGTCGTTAACTCACTTAACGCCTTACGACGCCATTCAACTGAGCCTTGACCTTGTCTTCTTGAAAGCTTCTCATGTGTTTTCAAATAGAAACTACGACGAACCAACTCTAAACGAGACATATCATTGGTTCGTTCAAGATAACGAGTCACTTTCTCAAGCATCAGGTAGTACGCATCCATCCCATAAAGATCGGGATCATCAGCAAAGAATCGGCGTTTACTATCAATGCTTAATAGTTGTGTATGTGGGTACTCCCAAGAATACGCTTCTAATAAGATCGCTTTTAGCACCGATTTAAACGGTGAATCGATACTTTTATATAGTTGCCATAAACTTGAGCCAAAATACTCTTCTGCAGGAATATGATTAAGACGACCAAAATCAATCCATTGGTCACGCTGAATAATCCCTTGCTCACACAATTGATCGACATAATCATCATAACTTTCTTCCATTTCTGGAGGGATGATTTGCCATAGCAATTGCTGTCCACCAAGGCATACGGCGGTACGATAAAACTCATCAAGCAAGAGAAGGTGCTGTGAAGAACCGCAGTTATCACCGGTCATCTCTTCAGAATACGCATCTCTAAAACGATTCTGTTCCATTAAGAAGAAGTTAGCTTCAATATAAAACTGCAATGCCCACTCAGTGAGTGCATCACATTTCTTTTGTAGAAGCGCTTTTTTCTCGGCAGGAAGATTTTCAGGAATACAAACCCAAATATCGAGATCACTGGCAACAGTTTGGCCAATAGAAGAAGTACTACCCATAGAATACAAACCAAGAATATTGCCTTGATTTGAGGTAGATAGAGGATAACGAAGCGTAAGTTGAGCCATCCACTCACGCTGCTTTTTATTCGCCTGAAATTGTTTAATACCACTAGGAGCACCTTCAACAAAACCCGGAAGCTCCGAATGATTGAAATGCAATAGCAATGGCAATTGATGGAAGATCTCTTGCCCAAGTGGTTTCATTAGTGCTAAAGCTCGCTCTACACGTTGTTCCGTGAGGCGTTGCTGTCGAGCAATTAATGTTTCAATATAGGTTTGCAAATAGAAAGCCTAGCTAATCTTTGTCATCTAAGATGATGGTGAATATTGAACAGCATTCGTTCAATACCGACTATAAAACGTGATCAAGATAACACTTTTAACTTTAGACGTAAAGTTTAGCGCATCACTACAAAAAGTAATACCCTTACCTTTTGCGCTGATGTTTTTAACCCATAATCACACTGTTGTCATCCTGTATTTTCACCTCACCCTCAAGTAATGGTAGGATAAGGTAATTATTTTGATCGGATACTACTATGTCACAGCAATTACCTGTTCGTATCGCCACTCGTAAAAGCCCTTTGGCTCTATGGCAAGCCCACTTTGTTAAAGATGCACTGCAAGCCGCTCACCCTGGTTTGGAAGTTGAATTGGTTACTATGGTAACGAAAGGCGACATTATTCTTGATACGCCATTAGCAAAAGTTGGCGGAAAAGGCTTATTCGTTAAAGAACTTGAAGTTGCGATGCTAGAAGGCCGCGCAGACCTTGCTGTTCACTCAATGAAAGACGTGCCAGTTGAATTTCCTGAAGGTCTAGGTCTTGTTACGATTTGTGAGCGTGAAGACCCACGTGACGCATTTGTATCGAACACTTACAACAATATTGATGAGTTACCTCAAGGCGCCGTTGTTGGTACTTGTAGCCTACGTCGTCAATGCCAACTTAAAGAAGCTCGTCCTGATCTTATTATCAAAGAATTACGCGGTAATGTGGGAACTCGTCTACAAAAACTGGATGATGGTAACTACGATGCGATCATTCTTGCTTGTGCTGGCTTAATCCGTTTAGGTCTAGAAGACCGAATCAAAAGTGCAATCGAACCTGAGCAATCATTACCTGCAGTAGGTCAAGGTGCTGTTGGTATTGAAGCTCGCTTAGATGACGATCGTCTTCGTGCTTTACTTGAACCTCTAAATCACCCAGAAACGGCAAACCGAGTTCTGTGTGAGCGTGCAATGAATAACCGCTTAGAAGGTGGTTGCCAAGTACCAATCGGTAGTTACTCATTAATTGATGGTGACCAAATTTGGTTACGCGCTCTTGTTGGCGAACCTGATGGCTCAGTGATGATCCGTGGTGAAGTGTCTGGACCGGTTTCTGACGCAGAAGCTTTAGGCACTCAACTTGCCGATCAACTTTTAAACGATGGCGCGAAAGAAATTTTAGAACGCCTATACGCAGAAGCGTAACTATGACGATTTTGGTGACTCGCCCTGAGCAAGAGAGCCAAGCTTTATGTGATGCCTTGAATCAATCAGGGCATCCAGCTATTTCTCATCCTCTTATCACTATCCATCCCGGCAATGAACTGTCTCAACTCCCTAGACTATTTTCTTCACTTAATGATGGTGATTTTATTATCGCTGTTAGTCAGCACGCTGTTGAACACACGCAAAATCATTTAAAACAGCTACAATTAGAGTGGAAACAGGGGGTTAATTATATTGCGGTCGGTCAAAAGAGCGCTCAACACCTCAAAAAGTATATTTCAGATCCAGTACACTACCCAACCCATAGCGACAGTGAACATTTATTAGCCCTTCCTGTCTTACAAAAAGCGACAGGGAAAAAAGCCATTATTCTTCGAGGAAATGGCGGACGAGATCTGATTTATCAAGTTCTAAACGATCTCAATGTGGATGTGACATATTGTGAGGCTTACCAACGCCAAGTCATCGCATTTGATGCATCTATCAAAACTCGAGAGTGGCAAGAAAAGAACGTAAACACATTGATTGTGACCAGTGGCGAACAACTCTCTTTTTTCACCTCTCAATTTGCAAATACAGATTTAAATTGGGTACTGAAGCTTAGATTATTGGTACCAAGTGAGCGCATTAACCAGTTTGCAAAAGAACTTGGTTATCAACATATTGAAACGGTTGGCGGAGCCTCTAATTCCGACTTGCTGCACTATATCAGTGAGCATCATTATGATGGGATTTTCAAATGACAAAAAATAATAATACAACACAGCCAACCGAAGATAAGCCGGTTGTGACTACAGCCTCTGATATAAAAAAAGAGCCAGAGAAAACCACCACACACTCTGCTTCTAACACAGAAAATATTGTCGATAAAAAAGGCCGTCGCTTAGGGACTGTAGCCATTATTATCTCTATTTTATTCAGTGGCGGTGCCTTCTTAGCATCGCAACAACAAGTTACCCAACAACAAATCCAAATAGCTCAACTTGAGCAAAAATTAAAAACAGCAGATACCACGCTTGATGCAAAACTGGTTGCTGCAGAACAACGCATTACCGATAAAGCGGATGAGATTGTACGTAAAGCGACAGTTCTAATGCAGCAACAAGATAAGAGCATTGCGAGCCTTCAATTGGCGATTGCTGATATCAAAGGTCGTCGTCCAAATGACTGGTTACTTGCAGAAGCAGATTACTTAGTAAAAATGGCTGGTCGTAAATTATGGCTTGAACATGATGTGGTTAGCGCAACTCGTTTAATGGAGAATGCCGATCAACGCATCTCTGCACTGAACGATCCAAGCCTAACACCGCTACGTCGTGCAATGGCTGATGACATTGCGACATTAAAAGCGATCCCATTAATTGACCGTGATGGCTTAGTATTAAAACTAAATAGCCTAGAACAACAAATTAATAAACTGCCACTGGCAAGCGCCGTTCTTCCAGAAGCCGATGCTGTTGAAGAAAAACACGTTTCAACCAACATCAATGATTGGCAATCAAATTTAAAACAATCTCTTAATGATTTTGCTGGCCACTTCATTACATATCGAGTTCGTGAAGGTAATGTCATTCCACTACTTAGTCCAGAGCAACATTTCTATTTAAAAGAGAACATTAAGGGTAAGTTACTACTGGCCTCTAAAGCACTTTATCGTGAGCAAAGTGAAGTTTATGCTACATCACTAGAAAGCGCAAAACTGTGGTCTTCTCA
Organism: Aliivibrio fischeri; assembly: GCF_009727955.1. GTDB lineage: Bacteria > Pseudomonadota > Gammaproteobacteria > Enterobacterales > Vibrionaceae > Aliivibrio > Aliivibrio fischeri_A. The sequence continues at coordinate 116,869 of NZ_WOBR01000014.1, forward strand.
GTACTTCCAACAAGATGACCCTGCAGTGAAAAGCTTTATGGCTCAGCTAGACTCTTTAGCAAAATACAAAGTAGACGTTCGTTATCCAAAGAAAATGAAGACTCAAGCGTTATTGTCGGACTTCATTTCAGAGCGACTTCGCCGTAATGTTCAAGCGATTGGTGACGCCCCAAAAGCAACAGTAAAACAAACTGAAACAACCGAAGGAGGCAAATCATGATCCGATTGCTTCTTCTGGCGATTGTCTTAGTCGGTGGATTAATTGTAGGAACTACCTTTGCTGATCAACAAGGTTATGTATTGATATCCGTTGCTAATACGACTATTGAGATGAGCTTAACAACCTTGGTGCTCTTTATTGGTGCTTTGATTGCTGGCTTGTTCTTACTTGAAATGATCGTGAAGCGTATTCTTTCTGTGAGTAATTATACTCGCGGTTGGTTTAGTGCCCGCCATTTACGTAAAGCTCGTTACAACACCTTTAAAGGAATGATTAAACTACATGAAGGTGAATGGAAAGAAGCTGAGCGCCTAATTACTAAAGGTGGACGTCATAACGATTTCCCACTATTGAATTATTTGGCTGCTGCGGAAGCGGCTCAAGGTCGTCAGCAAATTGATCTGAGAGATAAATACCTGCAGTTAGCATCAGAGCAAGATGACAGTACATTAGCGGTTGCATTAACCAGTGCAAAACTGCAAATGCGCCAAAAACAGTATGAACTGGCATTAGCGACCTTACAATTTGTGAAGGTTGATTACCCTCGTAATCCGGTTTTATTAGAACTATTAAAAGAGTGTTATCTTGCATTAAATGAATGGCAGGCTCTAAAAAATATCATTCATCCATTAAGTAAAGCGAATCTAATTACCGACCAACAAGCGTTAGAGTTAGAAGAAAAAGCGGAATGTGGATTAATGGCTTTTATTGCTACCAATAAAGGGACAGCAGGCTTACTAGAACATTGGGATGCGTTACCAAAGAAACTGAAAAAACATGTTCCAATTCTGATTTGTCTTATCCAACAATTACAAGCACGCAAAGCAGATTCAGAAGCGTACATTATCTTGCGAGATAACCTAAAGAAACGAGCGGATGATCGTCTAGTTGCTCTACTTCCTACGCTAAATCTAGCTGATTATCACCCTGCGACTGTATTGCTTGAAAGCATGGCTGATTACGATGTACGTAATCCTGTGATTCAAAGTACATTGGCACAACTTTATATGCGAACACAAAAATGGCAGCCAGCGCGTGAACATTTTGAAGCTGCATTAGCAATTCGTGAAGATATGTCTGATTACGCCTATCTTGCACGCGTATTGGATAAGCAAAACCGTAAACAAGCAGCTGCGGATATTTCTCGTAAAGCATTAACTATGGTTGATGATAACGACTAATTTGCGTTATTGAACACCCATAAAAAATGCCACTCATTATTGAGTGGCATTTTTATTGATATTTGTTAGAAAAAACTCGATTAAATAAATGCGAATGCATCACCAAACAATTGCTCTTTCTTCGCTTGTTTTTCTGTGGTGAATTGCTCACGTGCAGCACCAGCCATTTCAAAGCGACCTGCGATATAAATATCCATATCAGCCAATGAGTTAAAATCGGCTTTTACCGCTTCTAGCACATTACCCGTTTTACCTGCCCAGCCTTCACTTTGCTCAACAACTGGTACAAACGTAATATGACTATGCGCTTGAGCTATGGTCTCTAGTTCTGCTTTTGCATACAGTTGGCATTCATCACGACCACCCCAGTATAGGTAAATTGGTTTTTGAATCTTTTGGCTAATGCAGTGATCAAGAATTGAACGTACGTAACTAAAACCTGTACCACCAGCAATCAATAGCATTGAACGATCGCTGTCTTCACGGATCCACGCTTCACCATGAGGCGCATCAATTAAAATATCACCACCCGTTTCTAGTGCCGATTTCATTGATTCAACTACTTCTCCAGCATAAGCATTATGCTCTGCGGCACCAATATGTAACTCAATTTCACCTTCGTGGCGACAAGGACTACTTGCGATTGAGAATGGACGTTTGTCTTTTTCACCCATAACAACCGTTAGGTATTGGCCAGCTTTAAAAGCAACAGGCTGTTCTGGGTGAAGTAAAATTCGAAAAGTATTACAAGCCAATGGCTCGATAGACTTTACTTTGCAATTGATTGGCATGACTTTCCTTTTTCAGCTGATGCCTTTTAATATGGCATTTGTACGCTGTCATTATTATGTGTATTGAGCATTAAACTCTAATTATACGGGGAGGATTTATTCTAACAACAGCACTAAATCACTTTTTGCTGTTGCCTGACACGCAAATACCCACCCTTCTTGTTGTTCTTTATCGGTAAGAAGAGGCTCTAAATCGTATTCGATTTCACCCTCTAATTTTTTGCATAAGCACATAGCGCATGCACCGACTTGGCATCGGTTTGGATAATTAATTCCCGCCTCGAGTGCCGCATCAAGAATGGTTTGCCCTTCTTCGATGCTGAATTCTTTTTGCTGTGGTAGTAAGGTTATTTTTTTCATTACACTTAATTTATTGATTTTAATACTTCACTTTATTCAGTTAAATGAAATGTCTTTCCGCAAAAGCAGAATGGATTTAATTGGTGTTGATAGCTTATCGATAGCAACAGCTGTTTTGCTACAAGACATTACACTTCACTAAAATATGTAGTAAACCAATTCTTTATTTTAAAATCCCTAATTCATCCCAGAGACTATCAATTTTAGCGACCACTTCTGGATCTTTCTTGATTGGTGTTCCCCACTCACGAAGACATTCACCTTCCCATTTATTGGTGGCATCTAACCCCATCTTTGAGGTTTCACCTTCGCTTTGTAAGAATAAGGTATCTCTCGCCGGATCCATTCGTGTGGTTACCGCCCAAATGATGTCATTCCAATCACTCACATTGACATCATCATCACACACGATCACAAATTTGTTCTCTTCAAATTGAGACCAAATGGCATCCATGATTTTCTTAGCATTACCTACAGCCTGTTTATTGATGGATACAACCACCATACTGGCATTGTCATTCTGCAAATGAATTTCAATAATCTCAGGACACATTTTGGTTATTTCAGCGATACACCCTTCAATCTGCTCACTACTTGTTAATGAACATTCCACGTTTGGTGATAATGCTAATTCTGCATCCCATTTTTTCGTGATATCTAAGCCCATTTTTGAACCTAATCCCACCACAGGTGAAGCAAAATCTAATGAATCTATCGGCGTATTCTCTATCATTAAACTATCACGAGCGGGATCCATATGCAGAGACATTGCCGCTGTTACTTGTGACCAATCTCGAGCATTCACCTCTTCATCGCAGACCAATACAAACTTGGTGTACATAAACTGACGTAAGAACGACCACACGCCCATCATCACACGCTTAGCGTGACCTGGGTATTGCTTCTTCATTGTCACTACCGCCATGCGATATGAACACCCTTCTGGTGGAAGGTAAAAATCAATGATTTCAGGAAACTGCTTTTGTAAAATAGGCACAAATACTTCGTTTAATGCCACACCTAAAACCGCAGGTTCATCAGGCGGACGTCCAGTATACGTACTGTGATAAATCGGTTCTTTACGCATGGTAATGTGCGTAACCGTAAACACATGGTGCTTTTCAACTTCATTATAGTAACCGGTGTGATCGCCATAAGGGCCTTCATCGGCAAATTCTGTTGGGTCTATATAGCCCTCAAGGACAATCTCAGCACTGGCTGGTACTTCCAAGTCATTACTAATGGATTTGGTTATTTCGGTTCTGCTGCCTCGTAGAAGGCCTGCAAACGCATATTCAGACAAAGTATCAGGTACAGGCGTTACCGCACCTAAAATCGTCGCAGGATCGGCACCAAACGCTACAGAGACAGGAAACGGTTCTCCTGGATGAGTTTCCATCCAGTCACGCAAATCTAAAGCACCACCACGGTGAGCAAGCCAACGCATGATCACTTTGTTTTTACTCAGCTTCTGCTGGCGATAAATGCCTAAGTTTTGGCGTTTTTTATGCGGGCCTTTGGTAATGGTTAGACCCCACGTTAATAACGGAGCAACATCATCAGCCCAACAGCTCATCACTGGAACTTTATCAAGATCAACATCATCGCCTTGCCAAACAATCTGTTGGCATGCCGCTTTACGAATATTCTTAGTTGGCATGTTCAAAACTTGCTTAAAGACTGGCAATTTATCTAATGCATCTTTAAAGCCTTTTGGTGGCTCAGGCTCTTTTAAGTACGCAAGTAATTTTCCTACTTCACGCAGCTCCAAAACGTCTTTGCGACCCATGCCGATAGCGACACGCTCGGGTGTACCAAATAAGTTGGTTAACACCGGAATATCGTAACCAATTGGATTTTCAAATAGCAAAGCAGGACCACCCGCTCGTAAAGTACGATCGCTGATCTCTGTCATTTCATAATGAGGGTCAATGGGGTGTGAAATGCGTTTTAGCTGACCAATATCTTCCAAATGGCCGATAAAATCGCGTAAATCCTTATATTGCATCGCTATCTACATCTAATGAGTTTGAGTAGATTATACCCAAACAAATGAATATCCCCAACCCTACTTAACACTCATCACCTAGAGCTAAAACACATCTCATTAGGTAATGAATATTTAAATATTTGGGGAATTAAAATCTTATTAATTTTGTGATAAAGCAAACTTTACGTGCTGCTTACGAACATTATTACTGCCGCTTACCAAGCTTTCTAACCAAGATACATGACCATAATTCGCCAAGTGCATTGCGACTGCACCGCCATCTTGAATATGATCAAGCTTCGCTAATAAGAAATGCTGAACCTCTTGTGGCAAAGGATGAAGTTGAGCAAGTGAGGCAAACGCACTCTGTTTCAATGATGGATTTTTAGTCGCTGCCATTAATTGCTCTGTCGCAAATGGATCAGGTGCTAATCTCGCTAAACGATTAAGCTCATTGATACTGTATTGATCCGTTCGCATACGCCATAACATCTTATATATTCCAGGGTCTTTAGATACTTGAGCTAAACGAACCATCACTTCCGTTGTTGGCAACCACACCGATAATGTGTCGTCCGTGATCTGATTAACAAGATACTCTAATGCTTCTGGCGTAAGGCTATCTAATTCAGCTAACACAATAGATTGACGTACACGTACTTGATGAGGCTCACCCGTTAACCATTCAGATAATATAAGACGCTTTTCTTCAGCGGCAAGAATGAAGTCCAATACTTGTTGCTCTTTCTTCATCTGATTTAATACACGAGCAGCAATACTGGAATAATCAAATGCTAACTTAGTGACCACATAGCCATCACCTTGTTCTTTAATGGTATAAGTTGGATGCAGCGTTAACTGTTCTTTTAGCCAAATACTGGCTGTTGGAGATAAGACTAATCTGTCTTTTTCAATATGTTGAAGCAACATAAAGCGTACCGCTTCTTGCTGTGGCATAGAAAGACGATTAAGAGAAAAGTTTAATGTTGTGGTGTCATCATCAATAAGATATTGATGCAGTTTTTCCACCTTCTTTTTGAGTTGCTGATCATTCAATAAACTATTCTTAAAGTTTGGTTGAATCTCAGAGGCAGATACTTGCCCAAACAGCAAACTAATAAAAAGGAGGATTGATGCTAACAGTCCTTGTTGCATATATTACTCCTTGAAATGAACTAAGTTAGATTTCCTTCACCAAGCTTAGTACAAATCATAGTGCGATCAAATTAACATTTAATCAACAAAAAACGCTACCAAATTGGCAGCGTTTCATTATTTTTGAGCTCTACATCAATAAATGAGTCTTTTATCAATTACTGACGACGCATCGCATCAAAGAACTCATCATTTGTTTTCGTCATTGATAGCTTATCAATTAGGAATTCCATTGCATCGATCTCGCCCATTGGGTGAACAATCTTACGCAGGATCCACATTTTTTGTAGTTCATCTGCTTTAGTCAGCAACTCTTCACGACGAGTACCAGAACGGTTGAAATCAATCGCTGGGAATACACGTTTTTCCGCAATCTTACGGTTTAAGTGTAATTCCATGTTACCTGTACCTTTAAACTCTTCGTAGATAACCTCATCCATTTTAGAGCCAGTATCAACAAGTGCTGTTGCGATGATAGTTAAACTACCACCTTCTTCAACGTTACGTGCTGCACCAAAGAAACGCTTAGGACGGTGAAGTGCGTTAGCATCCACACCACCAGTAAGAACTTTACCAGATGATGGGATTACGGTGTTGTATGCACGAGCTAGACGAGTAATAGAGTCAAGTAAGATAACCACGTCTTTCTTATGCTCAACAAGACGTTTTGCTTTCTCGATAACCATTTCAGCAACTTGAACGTGACGAGACGCTGGCTCATCAAACGTTGATGCAACAACTTCACCTTTAACTAGGCGTTGCATCTCTGTTACTTCTTCTGGACGTTCATCGATAAGTAGAACCATCAACTCACACTCAGGGTGGTTATGCGCAATACTTTGAGCAATGTTTTGAAGTAGCATAGTTTTACCCGCTTTTGGCGGAGCAACAATCAGACCACGTTGGCCACGGCCAATTGGTGATGCTAAATCAAGAACACGTGCTGTAATGTCTTCTGTTGAACCATTACCACGTTCCATGCGTAAACGATCGTTAGCATGTAGAGGAGTAAGGTTTTCAAAAAGGATTTTGTTACGTGCGTTATCAGGACGGTCGTGGTTTACAGCGTTTACTTTAAGAAGTGCAAAGTAACGTTCGCCATCTTTTGGTGGACGAATCTTTCCGGCAATGGTATCACCAGTACGCAAGTTAAAACGACGAATTTGGCTTGGTGATACATAAATATCATCAGGACCCGCCAAGTAAGAACTGTCTGCCGAGCGAAGGAAACCAAAGCCATCTTGCAGAATCTCTAGAACACCGTCACCAAATATATCTTCGCCACTCTTAGCGTGTTGCTTAAGAATAGAAAAAATAATGTCTTGTTTTCTTAGACGAGCTAAGTTTTCTAGGCCTAGTGTTTCGCCAAGAGCAACAAGGTCCGATACAGATCGGTTTTTAAGTTCAGTAAGATTCATAGTGGTAGGTAGTTGTTTAGTCAAAATCAGATTCTATCTTTAGTTGATTTAAGAATGGATGACCTTCGAGCTCGGTCAAGAAATGAAATCGTATAAATTACGCGCGATAAATTATCACTTATTCGGTTTTTAGTCTAGGGGGTTAATCCTATTTATGGGCTTAGCTTAGCTCAGATAAAACAAAACCGCACATAATTTTTCATTATATGCGGTTCTATCTGACTTAATACCATCCTAAATTATAGGTTTGCATCAAGAAACTCTTTAAGTTGAGTCTTTGAAAGTGCACCCACTTTCGTTGCAGCTACGCCGCCATCTTTAAAAAGAAGTAGCGTTGGAATGCCACGAATACCAAATTTTGGTGGTGTACCAGCATTTTGATCGATATTTAATTTACCAATCGTTAGTTTGCCTTCGTACTCATCAGCAATCTCATCCAGAATCGGGGCAATCATTTTACAAGGACCACACCATTCTGCCCAGAAATCTACTAGTACAGGGCCTGCAGCGTTGATTACACTTTCTTCAAAACCGCCATCTGTAAGCTGCAAAATTTTGTCGCTCATCGTCAACTCCAACGTTAAATTTAAAGGCTGATTTGATGATAACCAGCAAATTGATTCTCTATTTGAATGGAATCCGTTTCGTATTGCAAGCTTTAACTGATATTCTATAGCTATGAAAAAGACGCACATCACAGAGCAAAACTTTGCCGACCTAGGTTTACAGCCTCAGGTTATCGATGGTTTGAATGCAAAAGGGTTCATTAAATGTACCCCAATTCAAGCTAAGGCATTGCCGGTACTGCTCGCCGGCCAAGACATTGCAGGCCAGGCCCAAACGGGTACAGGTAAGACGCTAGCGTTCCTTACTGCTACTTTTAATCACCTATTAACGACACCAGCACCTGAAGGTCGTAAAATCACACAACCGCGTGCCATTATCATGGCTCCGACACGTGAATTAGCGATTCAAATCTTCAATGATGCTGAATCACTTATCGCAAGCACAGGCCTAAAAGCGGCACTGGCTTACGGTGGTGAGCGTTATGAAAAACAACAACAAGTGATTGAGCAAGGTGTTGATATTTTGATCGGTACGACCGGTCGTATCATCGACTTCTACAAGCAAGGTCACATCGACTTTAAGATGATTCAAGCTGTTGTTCTTGATGAAGCCGATCGTATGTTCGATTTAGGTTTTATTAAAGATATTCGCTTTATCTTCCGTCGTATGCCTGCGCCAACAGAACGCTTAAACATGCTGTTTTCTGCGACGCTATCTTACCGTGTACAAGAGCTTGCTTTTGAACACATGCAAGAGCCTGAGCACGTTGTTGTTGAACCAGAGCAAAAAACAGGTCATCGCATTAAGGAAGAACTTTTCTATCCTTCAAACGATCATAAAATGGCTTTACTTCAAACACTTATTGAAGAAGAGTGGCCAGATCGTGCGATTATCTTTGCAAACACAAAACACAAATGTGAATCAGTTTGGGGTCACCTAGCCGCTGATAAACATCGTGTTGGTCTTCTAACAGGTGACGTTCCACAGAAAAAACGTGAGCGCATTTTAGAAGAGTTTACGCAAGGTAATGTTGATATCTTAGTTGCTACCGATGTGGCTGCTCGTGGTCTACATATTCCACAAGTAACACACGTATTTAACTTTGATTTACCAAACGAAGCTGAAGATTACGTTCACCGTATTGGCCGTACAGGTCGTGCAGGTGCAAGCGGTAACTCTATTAGCTTTGCATGTGAAGAATACGCAATTAATCTTCCTGCTATCGAAGAGTATATTGAGCATTCAATCCCACAATCTGATTACGATGCTTCTGCATTACTAGAAGATTTGCCTGCACCATTACGTCTTCAACGTCGTCCGCAGCAAAATCGTCGTAACAACAATGGTCAACGTCAAGGCGGCAACCGTAAGCATTCTCGCCCACGTCAACCACGCAATACTCAATCGTAAGTTGAGAGCTCAGTAAAAAGTAAAAGGATGTTATGAAAAGTTCAACAATATCACCTATGTATGCCGCCATCGATTTAGGCTCCAATAGCTTCCATATGCTTGTTGTGCGTCATATAAATGGTAGTGTGCAAACCATGGCTAAAATCAAACGTAAAGTTCGTTTAGCTGCGGGATTAAATGAAAATAACACACTCAGCCATGAAGCTATGCAACGTGGGTGGGATTGTTTGAGCTTATTTGCAGAACGTTTGCAAGACATCCCTGTAGAAAATATTCGCATTGTCGGCACAGCAACGCTGCGTGTTGCTAGCAATGTGGATATCTTCTTAGAAAAAGCCAATCAAATCTTAGGTCACAACATTAACGTGATCGAAGGCGAAGAAGAAGCTCGTATGATTTACCAAGGAGTTGCGCACACTTCAGGTGGTAATGGCCGTCGTTTAGTTGTTGATATCGGCGGAGCAAGTACAGAGTTAATCATTGGTGAAGGCTTTGAAGCACAAGCACTCACAAGCTTAAAAATGGGCTGTGTTACTTGGCTAGAAGGCTACTTTAAAGACCGTGCCCTAACCCAAAAGAACTTTGATTCGGCAATTGCCGGCGCAAAAGAGACATTAACTCCTATTTTACAGCAGTATACTGACCTAGGTTGGCAAACCTGCGTTGGAGCTAGTGGTACGGTACAAGCATTGCAAGAAATCATGTTGGCGCAAGGCATGGATGAGGTAATTACCTTAGCCAAGCTTAAGCGCCTTCAAAAACAAGCAATGCAATATGAACACTTAGAAGAGTTAGATATTGATGGGTTAACTCTTGAACGAGCATTAGTGTTCCCAAGTGGTTTATCCATCCTTATTGCTATTTTTGAATTATTGAACATCGATTCTATGACCCTAGCTGGTGGCGCTTTACGTGAAGGCCTGTGCTATGGAATGATCGATGAACTGCAACACGATGAAGTGTGTCAACGCACAATAAAAAGCACTCAGCAACGTTATCAATTAGACGTTGAATACGCCCAGCAAGTCACTGAACTCTCAATTCAACTTGTTCAGCAATGTGGTAACGATTGGCTTACTGAGCCACAAGCATTACCATTACTTACTGCGGCAACTCAACTTCATGAAATTGGTATGTGTATTGATTACAAAAAAGGCGGTGAACATTCTGCCTATTTAATTAACGCACTGGATTTACCTGGTTTTACTCGTGCTCAAAAGCACTTGCTTGGTGAATTACTACGCCGTTACCGCGAATATTTCTCAGCCATGCCAACTCAACATGCGGTTTCTGATATTTCAGCTCAACGCATGCTACGTATTTTACGTTTAGCGATTATTCTCACTCATCGTCGTGATGTGAATTTAGCCCCAGCAGTAACGCTATCAGAAAAAAATGATGTTTTGTCATTATCGATTGATGCGACTTGGCTGGCGGCGAATCCTCTAACGAGATCTGAGTTAGAGATTGAGGCAGATAAGCAGACGAATATTGGTTGGGAGTTGGTTATAGAGCCAAGGGACTAGGGACTAGGGACTAGAACGTTTCGCTTCTATAAGAGCAAAAGCAAGAGCCTTACTGTACAGGTTTCAGGTTTCAGGTTTCAGGAAAAATAAAAGCATGATGATTAACTAAAATCATCATGCTTTTTTTATTTTTTAGAAAAGAGTTAACAGCACTGAATTCTATGCTCTTATAGCCTCTAGTTAGCGCAGCGTATAGTCTCTAGTTAACACCAAAGCTCACCACACCCACCCCTGAAACCTTTAAGCAAAGCGATCTGAACCCTGCTTTTTCTCGTCCCTGCTCTTACTTCTTCTCTTCCGCCAACCACTCAGCTACATCTTTCGCAAAGTAAGTCAGGATGCCATCGGCACCAGCACGCTTAAAGCACAGTAGCGATTCCATCACCGTATCACGCTCACTCAACCAACCATTCATAATAGCGGCTTTGTGCATCGCGTACTCACCAGATACTTGGTAAGCAAATGTTGGAACTTGAAGTTCAGTCTTAACACGACGAACGATGTCCAGATACGGCATACCAGGTTTCACCATGACCATATCAGCGCCTTCATTGATGTCCATTGCTACTTCATGAATTGCTTCATCACTATTAGCAGGGTCCATCTGGTAATTCTTTTTATTACCGCCTTTCAAGTTAGATGAAGAACCGACTGCATCACGGAAAGGACCGTAGTAACAAGATGCGTATTTTGCAGAATACGCCATAATTTGCGTATGAACATGACCTGCTTTTTCTAGCGCTTTACGGATCTCACCAATACGACCATCCATCATATCAGACGGAGCCACCACATCAGCACCAGCTTCAGCATGCGATAATGCCTGCTTAATAAGTACTTCTGTTGTGACGTCATTCATTACGTAACCATCTTCATCGATGATGCCGTCTTGACCGTGAGTTGTGAATGGGTCTAAAGCCACATCCGTAATCACACCAAGCTCTGGTACATGTTCTTTTAGGGCTTTAACTGTTCGTTGAACTAGACCTTCAGGGTTGTAAGCTTCAGCAGCGCATAGACTTTTAACATCTTGAGAAACTACAGGGAAAAGTGCAATTGCAGGAATACCTAAATCATAAAGACGTTGCGCTTCTTCAAGCAGTAAATCGATAGATAAACGCTCAACGCCCGGCATAGACTCAACAGACTCACGACGATCTTTACCCATAAGAACAAACATTGGATAAATCAAATCATTTACTGTTAGTTGGTTTTCAGCCATTAATCGGCGGCTAAATTCGTGTTTACGCATACGGCGCATGCGGCGGTTTGGAAACGCACCAAGAATGGATACAGACACACTGTGCTCCTTTTTGTATTTATGATGCTTTCCAATATATACCTATCGAGTGGCTAATCGTAGTCTTTCAAGTGACTTTTTCGTATAGATCTGATTTTTACTTTGAACTTGGTATGATAGAAGTCATTATTTTTGTTTTAGGGTTTCACCATGATAGATACTCACGCTCATATTTATGCAAAAGAATTTGATGAAGATAGAGATGCTGTTGTTCAGCGCGCACTAGAACAAGGTATTAGCAAAATTCTACTACCTAACATCGATTTAGAATCTATCGAACCAATGCTCAAAATGGAAGCCGCATATCCTGAGGTTTGCCATTCAATGATGGGATTACACCCTTGTTATGTGAACGCTGACGTGAAAGAAACCTTGGCAATCATTCACTCATGGTTTGAAAAGCATAATTTCATTGCGGTAGGTGAAATAGGTATTGACCTATACTGGGACAAAACCTTTAAAGCAGAACAAGAGATGGCATTCATTACCCAATTAAATTGGGCAAAAGAGATGAAACTACCTGTTGTGATTCACACTCGTGACTCTATTGAAGAAACATTAAGTCTATTAAAACAAGAGCAAGATGGTTCATTATCAGGTGTTTTCCACTGCTTTGGTGGTTCGGTTGATGAAGCAAAAGCCATTAATGATTTAGGTTTCCATTTAGGCCTTGGTGGCGTTTCTACTTTTAAGAATGGTGGGATGGATAAGATCATTCCTCACCTCGATATGGATTATTTAATCCTAGAAACCGATTGTCCTTACTTAGCACCAGTTCCACATCGTGGTAAACGCAATGAGCCTTCCTATACACAGTTAATTGCTCAGCGTGTAGCGGATTTACGTGAGATGAGTTTGGCTGATGTGGATGCGATTACGACGGCGAATGCGATGAAGTTGTTTGGGATTTAGAGATAACTTCGCTTTAAGGTTTCAGGTTTCAGGTTTCAGGTTTCAGGAAGAGCCTATACGCTTCGCTAACTAGAGGCTAGAACGCTTCGCTTCTATAAGAGCAAAATCTGATTATTTAACGCTATTATTCCAGCGTCATAACACTCGCTCTTATAGTATCTAGTTAGCGTAGCGTATAGGTTCTCTTTAGCTCTTCCTCGCTCCTCGAGCGAAGCGTCCTCGACTCTCGTCCCTACTTTTTACTTTGCTCTAAACAAGAAAAGCCCCACTAGATTTTCATCTAGCGGGGCTATAACTTTACTCGCAGCAATCCGGCTACTAATGGTGCTCCATGCATCAAATCCTTGATAGTATGCTGAATCCGTCAGCTTATTCCTTTCGTCGCCATCCTAGCGGTGTCCATGATCTATCCTGATCCGTTAACAATCCTTAGTTAACTCTCTTCGCTTGTTCCTTGAGCGGTGTCCGTTACATCATCCTGATGTGCAGTCCATTTACCTCAATCCTAGAGGTGTCCATTGTCTTTCCTTAGTAGCAACCATCCTAGTTACTATTGCGTCCATTCAATGTCCATTTCGCTATCCGTGCCGATTACTAATCCTAAGTAACCGAGTGCCTCATCCTGAAGCGTACCAAATCCTTGGCTAGTTCCTGTTCCGTGTCAGCATCCTTCCGACACCAATAAGATTACGCTTTTCACTTTTTTCAGCAATAGACTAATTTCAAATAATTGCAAAAAAAAATATAGCGTCATCTCCAAACGAACACAAAACCCTAAATATCAATAACTTAATAAACAACAACGAGAAAATAGCGCTAAAAAAAGCGCTAAATCTCACTCGCTTGTGAGAGATCTCGCACACGAGGTTTCCAGTTTGTCTATTTATCTCTATAGAACCTCAAAAATAGAGCGTGATCATGATCACTTAACTCTCTTTGTTGGTTTAAAACAGGCATAAAAAAAGCGCTGATAATCATCAACGCTTTTTCAATATTCAGATTTTTTATCAAGCATTATGCTTCATCTTGTTCCAAATCATCTTCGTTATTCTCTCTCACATAAAAACGTGAAAAGAACAAACCTATCTCAAACAAAATACACATAGGTACTGCCAGTAACGTTTGAGAAATAATGTCTGGTGGTGTCAACATCATACCAACAACAAAGGCACCTACAATAATGTATGGACGCTTTTGTCTTAACGTATCTGGGTCTGTAGCACCTGTCCAGCATAGCAAGATGATGGCAACAGGTACTTCAAATGCAATACCAAAAGCCAAGAATAAAGCTAAAACAAAATCAAGATAACTAGCGATATCAGTTGCTACTTGAACCCCTTCTGGAGCAATGGTTGTAAAGAAACCAAATACCAAAGGAAATACAACGAAATACGCAAATGATACACCAGCATAAAACAGCAAAGAGCTAGAGAACAATAACGGCATGATAAGTCTTTTCTCATGCTTGTAGAGTCCTGGAGCCACAAATGCCCATACCTGATAAAGAATTACTGGAACAGCGACAAATATCGATGCCACCAAAGTCAGCTTTATGGGCGTGAAAAATGGTGACGCGACATCAGTTGCTATCATAGTTGCTCCCTCTGGTAATCTTTCTACCAAAGGTGCTGATAAAAACTCATAAATGTCATTAGCGAACCAAACTAAGCCTAAAAATACGACGATAACAGCAATGATTGCTTTTAATAGACGATTTCTTAGCTCTAGTAAGTGCGCTAACAACGGCTGAGAGGATTCAACTGATGACATAATTACTCTGCTTTCGTTTTAGAAGTTGAGTCAGATGCCGAAGAAGAACTCGAGTCCGCACTTGGCGTTTCTGCTTTTTCTTCTTCTGGTTTTGCATATGGACGAGTGACATCTGCTGCCGCTTGTTTTAACTCTTCTACTGACTTTTTAAGATCAGGCGATAAGTCATCCATATTCATCTGTTCTGCTTTGCGCAAATTCTCTTGAAGTTCTTGTATCTTCAATTCTTGTGACAGCTCATCTTTGACATTATTCGCCATGCTTTTTGCTGCTCCAATGAACTGCGCAACAGAGCGGATCGCTTTTGGTAAACGTTCCGGTCCTAATACAACTAGTCCAACAACAGAGATCAGTATCAGTTCCCAAAAACCGATATCAAACACTTATTATGCCTGCTCTTTGTCGTTTTGCTTTTGTTTTTCTACTGTTTCAGCTTCTTTTTTCTCTAAGTTCTGAGGAACAAAATCAGCGTCTTTTTTCGCATCTTTTGCTGGCTCATCTTCACTTATCGCTTTTTTAAAGCCTTTAACTGCAGAACCCAAATCACTACCTACACCACGTAATTTTTTCGTACCAAATAACAGAACGATAATTACTGCAATAATAAGAAGTTGCCAAATACTAATACCACCCATGCTTATTTCCTCAGCGTGTTAGGGTTAAAAAATTGCTAAATAAAGTTACGTTTAACGACGATATGCTCGCCAGCTAAATAGCCAAAACGCAGCTCCTGTAGCAGCACTAATTGATGCTAACACAGTAATGTTACTGGTTAATAACACCGCAGAACAAATCAGAAGTGTGGCTCCAACATTAAATAGGAATTGTCCTTTTGCTTGTTGGCGCTTACTTTGACGGTAACCTGCGTAAAGTTTATCCATTCGTTGATTAAGAACTTTGCCCTGGCGCAAACTGTCATAAACTAAATCTGGCAGTTCAGGTAATTTTTCAGCCCAGAATGGCGCTTTCTCACTCAAAGCAGTCACAAAGGCTGCCGGTCCTATCTGTTTTGCCATCCACGTTTCTAAAAACGGCTTGGCGGTTGCCCATAGATCTAATTGCGGATAAAGCTGTCTGCCTAATCCTTCTACGTACAACAATGTTTTTTGCAATAAGACTAACTGTGGTTGCACTTCCATATTGAAACGACGTGCTGTATTAAATAAGTTCAACAGCACATGACCAAAAGAAATCTCTCCTAATGGCTTAGCAAAAATAGGTTCACACACCATTCGAATAGCAAATTCGAATTCTTCAACGTTAGTGTCAGCCGGAACCCAACCTGAATCAACATGTAATTGCGCAACTTTATGATAGTCACTATTAAAGAAACCCAATAAGTTTTCTGCTAAATAGCGTTTATCTTCCTTATTGAGTGTTCCCACAATACCACAGTCTAATCCGATCCATTGTGGATTTTCTGGATTATCTGGATTTACAAATACATTTCCTGGGTGCATATCCGCATGAAAGAAACTGTCTCGAAATACCTGAGTAAAGAAAACAGAAACACCACGTTCAGCCAATAACTTCATATTGGTGCCATTTCTTTCAAGCTGCTCAATGTCTGATACTTGAATACCGTAAATGCGCTCTGACACCATAAGATGCTCAGAGCTTAAATCTAAAATGACTTCAGGTACATAAAGTTCTTCACTACCTTCAAAGTTTCTGCGCAGCTGCATTGCATTACTGGCTTCTCTTCTTAAGTCTAGCTCATCAAGTAAGGTTTTTTCGTACTCTTCAATAACTTCTACAGGTTTTAAACGACGCGCTTCAGGAATGTGTTGCTCTACCAACTTCGCCATACGGTACATTAAGCGAATGTCAGATTCGATGACAGGACGAATGTCAGGACGAATCACTTTAAGAACAATTTCTCTGCCTGAATCTTTTAACTTTGCAGTGTGTACCTGAGCAATAGAAGCTGAAGCGAGTGGCTTAATATCAAAATCAGTAAACCAATTCTCTAACGGCCCACCTAATTCAATTTCCATTTGATCTTTCGCTAACTGACCATCAAATGGGGCAACTTGGTCTTGAAGTAGCGCTAATTGGTCAGCTAAATGAGGAGGAAAAAGGTCTCGACGAGTCGACATCATTTGACCGAACTTAATCCAAACAGGACCCAGCTCTTGCAATGCTAGACGTAAGCGCTCACCAAGAGGTTTTTCAGGATATTTATTTTTAATCCAGAATAAACCTTTACGTAATCGCTTTGGTAATTGAGTTAACGCATGTTCAGGTAACAGCTCATCTAACCCATACTCAAGTTGAACTTTAGTGATGTGATATAAGCGCTTTAACTCAGATGGCGTCATGCTGGTTCTAACCCTGTTTTTTGTATTAGACGAGATAAACGAGCATCAAGCTCTGCAAATTGAGCTTCAACATCGGTTACTTGATCGCAAAAGTGGGCAATTTCTAATGGTGCAGGAGCCATTTTCCACTCTTCAGTAAGTACTTCTGCTGCATGGCGAGTTTGACGAGTGATCTGTTTTTTCACCCAGCACGCGCCACCTTTTACTCCACTAACTAAAGTATGAGCAACAATATCACCAGTATATTGAGATAATTTCTCTTCAACATCCGGTTTTAACTCTTCAAGTAACGCAGAAAATTGCTGAGCAAGTTTTAAATCGCCTTCCAATACCAACTTATCTTGTTTGATCAGTTGAGTGATATTATTTTGATCACGCAGTTGTGGCAAAACAGAAAGATTTAAAGCTAAGTAGCAATCAACAGAACCTTCGAATCGAGAAAGAATATCAACTTGTAGGTGGCTAAATACAAAGAAAAGATCCTTGTTCACTTCATTTAAATGAACATGAATAATCTTTTCTTTTAAACGATGCAGTGCCGCTTTGCTCTCTGGTGATTCTTTTAACAGAGTATTTAACCCTGTCTCCATCACGCCTGTTACGAATGGTTCTAATGGCATTATTCTATCCCTTAAAACTTGTAACCACGGTGTAGAGCAACGATACCACCCGTTAAGTTGTAGTAATTAGCTTGCTCAAACCCTGCATCTTCCATCATGCCTTTCAGTGTTTCTTGATCTGGGTGCATACGGATAGATTCAGCAAGGTAGCGATAGCTGTCTGCATCATTTGCGATGATTTCACCCATTTTTGGTAATAGATGGAAAGAGTACGCATCGTAAATTTTTGATAACGGCTCAAGGATTGGCTTTGAAAACTCTAGCACTAATAAACGGCCGCCCGGCTTAAGAACACGGAACATAGAACGCAATGCTTTATCTTTATCCGTTACGTTACGAAGACCAAAACTAATGGTAATACAATCAAAATGGTCATCAGGGAAAGGCAGTTCTTCCGCATTTGCTTGTACGTAATTTACATTACCTACGATACCCATATCTCGTAGTTTGTCACGACCAACGTTTAGCATTGAGTTATTAATATCAGCAAGAATAACTTGACCTTTCTCACCAACAATACGTGAAAACTTAGCCGTTAAATCGCCAGTACCACCAGCTAAATCAAGTACTTTATGACCTGGACGTACGCCACTACAATCAATCGTGAATCGTTTCCAAACACGGTGAACACCACCAGACATAAGGTCATTCATGATGTCGTATTTTGCTGCTACAGAGTGAAATACCTCTGCAACTTTCGCTACTTTTTCTTCTTTAGCGACTGTAGTGAAGCCGAAGTGTGTTGTTTCTTCAGCCATGTTCATCTTGTCCGTCATTTTTCGTCCTCTAGAGATAGTACGTTGAATCCGTTCTCTATGAATTCAACAGCCCTCTAGTCTACTTTATCCAACCCGTTATCACCAAGTGTTTGCATCGTATCGGCTTCAAAAGATTGGTCAATAAGGCGACGATTTATGTCTCTCTTCACTTCAACCCCCAATTCTTTAAAGCTTTCAGCTTGGCGAATTAAGTTTCCACGCCCACTTGCCAATTTATTCATTGCCCCCTGATAACTTTGATTTGCCTTATCAAGTGCACCACCAACCGCCTCCATGTCATCAACAAAAAGACGCATTTTGTCGTACAGTTTACTTGCGCGCTCTGCAATGATTTTGGCGTTTTGGTTTTGTCTCTCGTTACGCCATAAATTACTGATGGTTCTAAGCGCAACCAATAACGTTGTTGGGCTAACGATAATAATATTTTGCTCCATCGCATCAGAGATTAGCGATGGGTCAGCTTCTATCGCAACTTGGAATGCCGGTTCTACAGGAATAAACATTAATACATAATCTAAACTGCGTAAGCCATTTAACTTGTGGTAATCCTTTTTACTTAATCCACGTAAATGAGCGCGAATGGCCATTAGGTGTTCATCAAGCGCATGTTCTTTTTGATTAAAGTCTTCACTATTAAAAAAACGTTCATACGCCACCAAGGTCATTTTTGAATCAACCACGACATCTTTCTCGTCAGGTAAGTGAACAATCACATCAGGATAAAATCGCTTACCATCTTCATCGTCCATACTGACTTGAGTATCGTATTCGTGCCCCTCTCTAAGACCGGATTCTTTCAACACTCGAGAAAGAACAACTTCCCCCCAATTCCCTTGCTGTTTGTTATCACCTTTTAACGCATTGGTCAGGTTTACCGCCTCCTGTGTCATACGCTCATTAAGTTGTTGCAGGCTACGAATTTCATGTACCAGAGTATGGCGCTCTTTAGCTTCAAAACCAAAACTGTCGTTTACTTGTTTTTTAAACCCTTCAAGCTGCTCTTTTAATGGAGATAACAAACCTTCTAAGCTCACCTTGTTTTGTTCATCAACCGTTTTAGTTTTCTGTTCAAACAATTGGTTGGCTAAATTTTCAAACTGCTGCTTTAACCTTTCTTCTGCTCGCTCAAGTAATTCAATCTTCTCTTGGCTTGCTTTGCGTTCTTCTTCATTACGCGCTTCTTGTTCTCTCAATTCGGCTTCAACATTTGAGTTTGTTTGACGAGAAAACTCGAGTTGTTGAGTTAAGTACTCTTTTTCTTTTTGAATCGCATCAAAATAACGTAGCTTTTCCATGGCTGCCATTAAACGCCCATGTGATTGCTTTTGTTCTTGCGCTAATTTATCGCGCTCAAGATCAAGTTCATCGAGTTCTTGCTGTTGCTTTTCAACTTGTTGGGTTAATTGATGCAGTTGAGAATTTGCCAATTTTTTTTCTGACTCTAACTCATGCTCTAATAGGGCTAACTCTTGCTGATTTCGACTTTTTGTTAATACATGAGCAACGGCATACGCGATACTAGCGCCTGCAAAACCAAACAATAAATGCCCACCAAACTGATTCAAAAATTCCATAACTCACTCAATGTAAACACGAATTACCATAGGATATTTTGATACTGGATAAATGTCCAGTTAACACTATTTTTCAAGCACAGGTACACTCCAGATCCAAATGGATTTTTTACTGAGAACAATAACAATGAACGAACGTCGTGCTTTAGGATTTGGTGTCGCAGCGGTTCTTTTGTGGTCAACCGTTGCCACTGCTTTTAAAATTACTCTTGAGCATTTTACGCCAACCCAAATGCTAACCATTGCAAGCGCTGTTTCTATTCTGGCTCTAGCTGGTGTTGCTGCTTATCAAAAAACGTTATCGCAACTGATTAATACCTTTCTAGCTAATCCTTTGTATTACATTTTATTAGGTGCAATTAACCCACTTGCTTACTACTTAGTTCTATTCAAATCTTATGACCTATTACCAGCATCCCAAGCTCAGCCTCTTAATTACAGTTGGGCAATAACCTTAACCTTAATGGCTGCAGTTTTTCTTGGTCAAAAAATACGAAAACAAGATTGGATTGCGTGTGTTTTAGGCTATCTAGGTGTAATCGTTATTGCGACTAAAGGTGATGTACTTGCATTAGAATTTGATAGCCCTCTTGGAGTTGGCTTGGCTCTATTCTCAACATTATTGTGGGCTGGTTATTGGATTTTAAATACTAAAAATAAAGCAGACCCCATTCTTGGGCTTTTACTTGGTTTCTTGGTTGCTCTGCCTGTTGCGATAGGGTTAAGTATTTACGAAGGGGCACCATGGGCTCAAATACCAATGAGTGGTTGGGCTGCAGTCTCTTATGTAGGGTTATTTGAGATGGGTGTTACCTTTGTTTTATGGTTGTCAGCATTACGATTAACACAAAATACGGCACGAATCAGTAACCTAATTTTTGCTTCTCCATTTATCTCTTTATTGCTATTAGCCAATATCATCGGAGAAGAAATACACCCATCAACATTAATCGGATTAATTATGATTGTGTGTGGCCTACTAATCCAACAGTTCTTTGGTAAAAAGAAAGAGAGTCAAACACCTGCAGAACAGTAATAAGAACCCGTATAAACAAAAAAAGCAGCGTATATAACGCTGCTTTTTTCTATTTTAATTATCTAACCAAAATTTAAGTTAAGGTTATTATTTATTCTTACTTGCTAAATAAGCTTGGAAGTCTTCTAGTGAAACCCCTTCTTTTGCCATTTCTTCTGCAAGTTTTTTTGTCGTTTCACCTTTACGCTCTTCAATTACCACTTGGAATTGGTAAATCAGATCACGCAATGTTGGAACAGACACTTGTCGCGCAGCGCTTCTTACGCGCTCTTGGCTTTGATTGCCTAGCTCTGAAAGTAGTTTACCAAACATAAGTTTTTCTGGTGACTCTTCCATTTGCTCTAGGACACGAGCCATTTCAATAACGGACATCGACATTGCGTGTTTTGCCTTTTAATTTCAATCAACAGTAATTAAGTGCTGAATATACACTGAAACCATAATTAACTGAATATATTAAAAAGTAAAATTGCTCTTTTTCTGTTCAAATTATGCGAATTAGTGCGCAACAGTTCCAGAATGCCAACGTTGTCCTGTTTTTGTTAATAAAATCAGCAAACCTGGGATAAGAAGCCACATCATTAGTGTTAAGAGTTGTGCAGATGGGAGTGCTAATCTTTGCATTGTGCCAACAATGATACCTGCTCCACTCATTTGAAATAACCCTAGTAATGCAGCAGCAGTTCCCGCTCTATCACCAAATGGTGCAAGCGCTTTACCTGCCGCCGAACCCAGTACCCATGCAAAACCGACTGACGAGAAAAAGATCGGGATCATAAACGCCCAAGCTTGCTGAATATGTTGGAACCCTAGCATTAAGCCACCAGCGATAGCTAACACCGATAAGCCAAATAATAAGGCGTTACGAGTTCCGAATCTGACCATAAATTTAGGCGCAGCAAAACACGCCATAATATTCAATACCGCATTAACGGCAAACCAATGCGTAAACTCTTGCATGGTTAATCCCAATTTATCCATAAGAAAAACGGGAGCTGAAGTAACATAAGCTAAAATAACACCCATGGCTAACATACATAATGTCGCATGAAACAAGAACGTTGGATGCTGTAATACAGACCAATAACGCGATGGGCTAATCAACCTTCCTGTTTGTACCGTATTCGTAGGTTTTGTTTCTTTATAATTAAGCAGGATTAATACAAAACCAACTAATGCAAAACCAGCCATAAAGCTGAAATTTGAACGCCAACCAAAATGATGAGTTAAGTAGCTACCTAAAATAGGTGCTAAAGCAGGAATAAAACAGATCGCTCCATTTAAATAACTGATCATACGCCCGCCTTTCTCTGCACCAAATGAATCACGAACAGAAGCAAAAGCAGCAACGGATGTTGCACACGCACCAAAACCTTGTAGTAATCGAGCAAGCAATAACATTTCCATTGCTTGAGCGGTATACGCTAACACAGCACTCAGTCCATAAATAAGAATACCCGTTAATGCTATTGGTCTGCGGCCATAACGATCGGCAAGTGGACCTGCAAATAATTGACCTAAGCCCATACTAAACATAAACCAAGTAATCGTATCTTGAGCCATGGTTGATGGAACTTGAAACTCTGCAGCCATTACAGGCAAAGCAGGAAGATAAATATCAATAGCTAATGGACTGAACAACACTAATACCACCATTAAGGTGATTATTTTTTTGTCCGATACAGAAGAAAGCGATGGTGCTTGTTGAGGTGTAACTGGCGTGTGCATGGGTAACTCCTAAAATGAGTCAAGAAGTGTACTCAATTAGAGATATGAACAGAAATGGTTTATATTCAGATCTAACATTCTCATTTGGAATATCTCTATGTTTTTTGAAAAACTGACAAAGATTGATCTCAATTTGCTTCTTACACTTCATTTATTATTAGAAGAAAAAAGTGTTACTCGTGCTGCTCAACGTTTGTGTTTAAGCCAATCTGCCGTCAGTAAAAACTTAGCCAAATTACGAGAACAATTTAATGACCCTCTTTTCTCTCGAACCGCTTATGGTTTACAACCCACAGCGAAAGCACGAAACCTTCAAGAGCAACTTCATACTTTACTAAGCCACTTAGAAAGTATTACCGAAGCATCGAATTTTGATCCACAAAGCAGCCATTATCGATTTCGTTTAGGTTTGGTAGAAAGTACTTATCCACTACTGCTTCCACATTTCATGTCTTACATTTTAAATAAAGCTCCAAATGTCATGTTAGATACTCATGCATGGGATACCAATACCATAAAGAAGCTGCAATCAGGAGAAATGGATATAGGCATTACTGGCAAAGATCTCGATCCTAAATACGCTAATATCACCATGCATACACCTGAAGATATTTGCTGCAAAGAAATATATCGAGATAGCCAAATGTGTCTGGTTCGCCGCGATCATCCCGTGTTAAAACAAGAATGGACGTTAGACACCTATCTACAGCAACGTCATGTTCAGGTGCGTTGTGACGGAAAAGACCAATGGCTTCTTGATTACAAACTAGCAGACAGAGGACTTGAGCGTAGCATTGGCATTATTGTTCCTGATTTTAATAGTGCAGCGAGTTTATGTACTCATACCGATTTGGTCTTTACCGCACCAAGTCACTTTATAAAACTAATAGCAAAACAATTAAATTTAGTTGTATTACCTTTACCAACCGAACTGCCTCAAATGGCATACACCCTATTTTGGCATCAACAAAAAGAGAATGATGCTGCGAATTGTTGGCTGCGTAATACCATTATTAATCACTGCAAAGATTTATCAGTATCAACAATTGCAGATGAACACTAAAAGCGCTAGGTTATAACTCTACAAAATAACATAGATAATTTCTGCCTCGTACACACGGACAGAGTCATACCAACTAATCACAGGTATAAAAGGACACTCAGATGCACCCACAAACTTCTCAGCGTGTTGAACAACTACGTACATGGCTTGTTCAACAAGATTTCGATGCCTTAATTATTCCTCATGAAGATGAATTTCTAGGTGAATATATTCCAGAGCATAACGAACGTTTGCATTGGGTTACTGGTTTTACTGGTTCTGCCGGCGCCGCTGTTATTACTAAAGAAAAAGCGGCTATTTTTGTTGATGGCCGTTATACCGTTCAAGTTCGTAAACAAGTGCCTGCAGATGTATTTGAGTATCGTCACCTACATGAAGAACCACTACTTGAATGGATTAAAGACAGTCTTGCTTCGGGTTCAAAAGTGGCAATAGACCCACGCATGCACACAGCTCAATGGCTAAAAACAGCATCAAAAAATGTTGAAGGCGTTGTCACTCTTGAAGCTATCGCCACCAACCCTATTGATGAATTATGGTTAGACCGTCCAGAAGTTAAAGTCTCTGATGTGCGTTTAATGTCATTAGAATTTGTCGGTCAAAGTTCTGAAGATAAGCGTAAAGAAATTGCAAAAGAAGTCTCAAAGAAAAAAGCAGACGCAGCACTATTAACACAACTAGACTCCATCTGTTGGTTATTGAATATCCGTGGTTTGGATGTTTCTCGTCTACCAGTACTGCTTTCTCATGCCATTATTCACGCAGATGAGAGTGTTGATTTTTTCCTAGATCCTTCACGTCTTCCTGCAGAGTTTAATGCTCATGTTGGCCAAGGTGTTCGAGTTCACCAACCTGATGCTTTGCAAGCAACCTTGGAATCACTTGCAGGTAAAAAAGTTTTGGTTGACTCAGCAACATCAAACGCATGGATGTCATTAGTCTTAAGCAATGCAAACGCAGAAATCGTTGAAGCATCTGATCCATGTTTACTACCAAAGGCCGCTAAAAACGAAACAGAAAAAGCTGGCATGCGTGCTTGTCATATTCGTGATGGCGCAGCTATGGCTAAATTCCTAACTTGGTTTGACGCAGAAATTGAAGCTGGCACTTTACACGACGAAGCTGTTTTAGCAGACAAACTTCAAGCATTCCGTGAAGAAGATCCCTCTCTGGCTGATTTAAGTTTCGATACTATTTCTGCAGCTGCTGGTAATGCGGCAATGTGTCACTACAATCATCAAAACCAACCTGAACCAGGTAAACTACAAATGAACAGTTTATACCTAGTTGATTCAGGCGGTCAGTATCCAGATGGCACAACAGACATCACTCGAACATTAGCGGTTGGTACACCAAGTGATGACATTAAACAGCAATTTACTTTAGTTCTTAAAGGCCATATCGGGTTAGCAAATGCTCGCTTCCCTAAAGGTACATGTGGACATCAATTAGACATCCTTGCTCGCCAACATTTATGGGCGCAAGGTTATGATTATGATCATGGTACTGGCCACGGTGTTGGTCACTTCTTAAGTGTCCATGAAGGTCCTCAACGTATTGCTAAAGTAGTAAATAATACAGCTCTTCTTCCTGGAATGGTGCTTTCTAATGAGCCAGGTTATTATCGTGCAGACGAGTTTGGTATCCGTATTGAGAACTTAGAACTAGTCGTTGAAATTGAAACTAAAGGTGACTTCTCGGTTCTTGGATTTGAGTCTTTAACACGTTGCCCTATCGACAAGCGTCTGATCAATGTTGATATGCTAAATCGTCCAGAGTTAACGTGGTTGAATAACTATCATCAGAAAGTTTGGAATGACGTTAGTCCTCTTGTTGATGGCGAAGTAAAAGAATGGCTTAAACAAGCGACCGCTGAATTAAGCTACGAAAGCTAATTCATTAAAATACAACAATAAAATGCCACGTATTTACGTGGCATTTTTTTAGTAAAAAATATATGTTCCACGTGAAACATGGTTACAGTTCAAATTTATTATGTAATTTATTTCACAGATACAAACATTTTGCGCCACAATATCTAACTAACAATAAATCACTCAATATTATTAATACAAACCATAATTTGGTCACATACAAAATCCTCTTTATACGTAATTCTTCCTTGGAATTTAAAGGAATATAGGACTACACATAATGAAAAAAACACTTTTAACTCTTTCGATTTCAAGCTTTCTTTTTAGTGCATCATCCCTCGCTTCAGCTCCCAATACAGACTTAAACTTGATGCCATACCCTCAATCAGTAGAGTTAAATTCAGGCCAATTAGAAATTACTAGTGATTTCAGTATTTATATTGATGGTTATAAATCAGAGCGCATTCAGCAACTTGCCTTACGTATTATTCAACGTGTAGAAGCTCAAACTGGATTACCACTACTTACTCCTTTTGCTTCATCTAAAAAGGAAGCGACGCTAATTATCGATGTGAGTAAGGCGGCCAAAAATAAAATTCAAGATAACAATATTGACGAATCTTACGAATTAACCATCAATAAAAAACAAATCATTTTAGAATCTGATCGTCCATACGGAGCACTCCGTGGTGCAGAGACTTTTCTTCAATTAATCAACACATCCAAAGCGGGTTACTTTGTTCCTCAAGTAAATATTGAAGATGAACCCCGTTTCCCATGGCGTGGAGCTTCATTTGACTCCTCTCGTCACTTTGTCACCGTTGATACAATTAAACGTCAGATTGATGGTTTTGCTTCCGCAAAAATGAATGTCTTTCATTGGCACCTATGGGATGACCAAGCAATCCGAATTCAAATCGAAAGTTACCCTAAGCTGTGGGAGAAAACTGCCGATGGTGATTTCTATACAAAAGAAGAAATCAAAGACGTTGTTGAATACGCCCGCCTACGCGGTATTCGAGTAATTCCTGAGATCTCATTGCCTGGTCACGCTTCAGCTGTTGCTCATGCTTACCCTGAATTAATGTCTGGAGAAGGTGAACAATCTTACGATCAACAACGCGCTTGGGGTGTTTTTGTTCCTCTAATGAATCCTATTAACCCTGAACTCTATGTCTTCTTCGACAAAGTATTCAGTGAGGTAACTGAGCTGTTCCCAGATGAATACATTCACATTGGTGGTGATGAGCCAAATTACCAACAATGGACAGATAATAAAGAAATCCAAGCATTCATCGCAGAAAATAATATTGATGGTAACCGTGGTTTACAGTCATACCTAAATGCACGCATTGAAAAAATGCTAAACAAGAAAGGTAAAAAGATCATGGGCTGGGATGAGATTTGGCATAAAGATCTGCCAACATCGATTGTCATTCAAAGCTGGCGTGGACATGACAGTATTGGTCGAGCAGCAAAAGAAGGTTATGCCGGATTACTTTCAACGGGGTTCTATTTAGATCAACCACAACCAACCAGCTACCATTATCGTAATGACCCTATGCCAAAGGGACCACAAGTCGATGACCAACTGCATAGTGGAGAAACATTCGAAACCTACACTTGGCAGAAGCCAAGAGGCAAAGGTGGTCCACGTAAAGGTACCCTAACTATCATTACCGATAAGAATGGTGATGCTCGTGCCTTTACTGACTACAACGGAAAATCACGAGCTAAAGTCGATATCATGGAATACACCAAAGGTGAGTCATTCCGTGGTCATTTTGATAACTTCATGTCTTACACCGAATTTAATCTAATCTTCAATAACGGCAACATTAAAGAAGAAAGCTACCAGCTAGTCGGAAATGTTCGCTGGCCAACCACAGGTGAAATGACCGCAAGTTCATCAATCAAGAACTCAGTGATTCCAGCTCCTAATGGTGGCTATCCTGTTGCTTTAAATAAAGATGAAGAAAAACTTATTCTTGGTGGTGAAGCTGCTATCTGGGCAGAGAACTACGACGACCTAACTGTTGAAGGTCGAATTTGGCCTAGAACTTATGCCGTTGCTGAACGTTTATGGTCAACTGAAGAGCTTACCGATGAAGACAGCATGTATCAACGCCTACAGGCAATGGACAGCTGGGCAACGATTTCTGTTGGCTTACAACATCAAACCAATAGCTATAAGCAGTATTTACGTATTGCTAACGGCGGTGATGTGTCTGCACTGATGAGTTTTG
This sequence comes from Aliivibrio fischeri, assembly GCF_009727955.1. GTDB lineage: Bacteria > Pseudomonadota > Gammaproteobacteria > Enterobacterales > Vibrionaceae > Aliivibrio > Aliivibrio fischeri_A. Next base: position 144,710 of record NZ_WOBR01000014.1, read on the forward strand.
CAAACTATGCAGAACCTGCCCAATACTATGCTCGTAACTGGGCGAAGTATAATTCTACCGATCCAAAAGGAGAACTATACAATCAATACGAAAGATTAAATCGCTTTGCAGACGCAGTTCCAGTGGAGAGTTTTGCAGTATTAGAAATGATGAAACTTGCAAAGACGGCGATCAATGATCAGAGTGATTTAAAAGCACTACAAAAACATTACCAAACTGTCTTAGAGAGTGCGCAAAAATCAGAAGTCATGTTTAAAAATAATGTATCTTCTTTAGATACTGTACTGCTAGCCCAAAAACATGTTGAGGTAGCAAAAGCAACGTTAGCAGTTATTAATGAGCTTGAAAAAGGCCAACAACCAACATCGACACAACTAGATAACCTATTATCTATTACTACAAATGCATCAGGAATGTACGATGAAATGATTGTTGCTATTGTTCGCCCAACAGAAGAGTTAGTTCGTCAGTTACGTAAGTAACTGAACTAAAAATCAACAAACTAAATAAAGTACTACTAAAGTTAAGTAGTACTTTAATTTACTGCTCTCAGGTTATTTTTATATCCAATTTAATAGATGTCGCTTGCTTACAATATGCTAAATAGAGGTAAACCCTCGCTCCCAGTCCTTCCAAACCGGTTCAAACCCCCTCGCTTGTACCGCTAAAGAAACAGATTCAGCAGATCGCTCATCACTAATAGAAAACTGTTCAAGCTCTTGGTCATCATTTGCATAACCACCCGGTTGTGTTTTCGATGCAGCGGATATTGATGTGATACCTAATGGCAATACATTATCTCTAAAATGTTCAGACTCTCGAGTGGACAATGACAGTTCAACCTCAGGGTTTAACAACCGATAAGCACAAATTAATTGCACCAGTTGTTTGTCACTCATTATTGATTTTGGTTGCAGCGCACCTTCACATGGTCGCAATCTTGGAAAAGAAATTGAGTAACGAGTCTGCCAATATCGACGCTCTAAATAATCCAAATGCGCTGCCACAAAAAAGCAATCTGTTCGCCACTCTTCTAGCCCAATAAGCGCCCCAATTCCAATCTTATCAATGCCCGCTTTTGCCAATCGGTCAGGCGTTTCTAATCTAAATTTAAAATCGGTTTTATTACCACGAAGGTGATGCTCCGCATAAGTAGATGGATGATACGTTTCTTGATATACCATCACCGCATCCAAGCCTAAGGTTTTTAATTCTGCATACTCTTCTTGCTCTAAAGGCTGAACTTCCATTGCGAGATAATTAAACGACTGCTTTATCTGCGGTAATGTTTGACGAAAGTAATTCATCCCAACTTTGGTTTCATGTTCTCCCGTTACCAAAAGAACACTATCAAAGTTCATCGCTTTAATCGCCATCACTTCCTGTGCAACCTCATTTTGGTTGAGCGTCTTTCTCTTAATGCGATTCTCCATTGAAAAACCACAATAAGTACATGCATTCGCACAAAGATTAGAAAGATACAAAGGAATGTAAAAACCAATCGTATGCCCAAAGCGTTGGCGAGTTAATCGTGCAGACTCTTGAGCCATTTGTTCAAGATAGCTTTCTGCAGCAGGAGAAATTAAGGCTTTAAAATCTTCAAGATCTCGTTTGGATTTACTTAACGCTCTTTCAACATCATGCTGGGTTTTACTATAGATAGAGAGCTTAACTTCATCCCAATGTAACTTTTCCCATTCATCAGTAAATGTCATTTCATTCACCTTAATCAAGAAATGCCGTTAATGGACTAGAAGCAACGGCTTGAGTGTTGACTGACGCCAACCCATTTTCATAAGCTAATCGGCCAGATTGCACAGCTAATTTAAATGCAGTTGCCATTGCGATTGGATTTCTTGCAGCTGCAATCGCAGTGTTCACAAGCACAGCATCAGCCCCCAGTTCCATTGCCAAAGCGGCATGAGATGGCGCACCAATACCTGCATCAACCACTACAGGTACTCGAGCTTGGTCAATAATAATCTCTAAAAAGTCACGACTGACAATGCCTTTATTTGAACCAATAGGCGCACCTAGTGGCATGACAGCAGCACAGCCAACCTCTTCTAGTCGCTTACATAAAACGGGATCAGCATGACAATATGGCAAGACAATAAACCCTTGTTTCACTAACTCTTCTGCTGCGGTTAATGTTTCAATTGGGTCAGGCATTAAGTATTTGGGATCAGGATGAATTTCCAATTTAAGCCAATTTGTTCCTAATGCTTCACGAGCCAGTTGTGCAGCGAAAATTGCCTCACGAGCATTTTTAGCACCAGACGTATTGGGTAATAAGTTAATTCCAGCATCCACAATCGGCTTTAATATATTGTCTTCAGGGTTATTCACTTCAACACGTTTTAACGCCATTGTTGATAATTCAGAGCCAGACTCTATAAGTGCCTTTTGCATAACGCTGGCATTTGGAAACTTTCCTGTTCCAGTGAATAAACGTGATCTAAACGTCTTATCACCCATGGTTAATAAATCACTCATGTTAGCCTCCTGCGATTGCTTGAAATAAAGAGATGGATTCACCCTGTGATAACCCACGTTTTTGCCACTCTGATCTCGGTATTATCTGATTACTAATAGCTATAGCGCATCCTTGCGTAGCAATACCATGGTGTTCTAAAAATGAAGATAATGTATGTGTGACTTCAACCCGATAAGGCACACCATTAAGCTCTATTGAAATTAAATCACTCATGACAAATATCTCCTATTGCGTTTGTTTCACGTGAAACATCATTGCTTACTGTTGAAGAACATATTGAACATTGATTGTCTTTTGGAATATTCATTGATGACCAAGTTAAAGATCGGCCATCAAACTGATGAATCGAGTCCCACTTCATGTAACCCGGTTGTGTAAGATATTTGATGGTTTCTAATGCTTGTAGGTTTCCTATCATCCCAACCACCGGCCCCACAATTCCGAACGATTGACAGTTTTGTACTTGGTGACTTTCAGTAAAAGGAAATAGGCAGTGATAGCAAGAGGCGTTATTTTCCGTAACGTTATTTGAAAACAACATTAGCTGCCCTTGCCATCCAATTGCTGCGCCAGAAATAAGTGGGACGTTATGCTTCACACATACCGCATTAATTTCGTGTCGTGTCGGCAAATTATCAGAGCAATCCAAAACCACGTCGACTTGATTAATAAAACGGGATAACTCTGGCTCTGTTAACTTATGGCTGATCACTTCAATATGAATTGTACTATTCAACCCTTTAAGTTGCTGCGCCATTGCCATCGCTTTATTTTGATTTAAGTTGTTATCGCGATACACCACTTGTCGCTGTAAGTTACTTAATTCAACTTTGTCTCCATCAGCAATGATTAATGTACCGACACCAGAAGCGGATAAATACATTCCAACTGAAGAACCCAATCCGCCACAACCGATTATTAGAACCGTACTATTTCTTAATGCTATTTGCCCTTTATTACCAATATCAGGCAACATAATTTGACGGCTATAACGCAGAAAATCTTGGTCACTTAACCCTTCCATTAACTGGTTACTCACAAGCAACCTCCTGTAGATTTCCTTTTCTTGGTTCAGAAATGATGGCGTTAAATTTCGCGACGGCCTGCTCTGTATCCTCAGCCTCAGTAATCGCTCGAACTACCGCAATACTATCAACACCGGTTTGCCACACATCATTAGCAACGGAGAGATCAATACCGCCAATCGCAACGGTCGGAGTATCACCAGCTAATTGTTGATTCTTTGCAAGATTGGTCAAACCTTGTGGTTGTGATGGCATCTCTTTCGTTGGTGTCGGAAAAATATGACCAAGCGCTAAATAGCTTGGATTTAAGGCTTTTACTTTTAATAGTTCACTATCATCGTGTGTCGACAAACCAAGACAAATATTCGCCTCAGCAATCGCCTGTAAATCAGCAACCTCTATGTCTTCTTGTCCAAGATGAATACCAAATGCGTTGTGCTTAATAGCTAACTGCCAATAGTCATTGATGAACACCTGAGCATCGTATTCGCGGCCAAGCCTAATCGCTTTTATAATCTGTTGCTCTAAGTCTGCTTGTTCTGGATTCTTAATTCTCAATTGGATTGTCTTTACATCGAGCTTTAATAATTTTTCTATCCACGACACATCATCAACTACGGGATATAAACCAAACTTACTTTTATCAATATTAGGGAATGCAAACATTGCTGTCTCACCTCAATTCCGTATACAAAACTAAGGGATGTTCCACGTGAAACATCCCTTATTATCATCGTTATTCAGCTTCAACTGCAGGATGATAAAGTTCAGACCCAGACGCTTTAAATTCTTCTGACTTTTGACGCATCCCTTCTAGAGGGTCATCTATCATCTTAATTTCAATTGCTTGGTCTAAAGCAACTTGTTCCGAATCTTTAGCGTACTCTCTGACTTCTTGTGAGATCTTCATTGAGCAGAACTTAGGCCCACACATTGAACAAAAGTGAGCAACTTTGCCTGATTCTTGCGGTAAGGTTTCATCGTGATATTCACGAGCGGTAATAGGATCAAGAGACAGATTAAACTGGTCTTCCCAACGGAATTCAAAGCGGGCTTTTGATAAGGCGTTATCACGGATTTGAGCACCTGGATGACCTTTGGCTAAATCCCCTGCGTGTGCTGCTAACTTATAAGTAATCAAGCCAGTCTTCACATCGTCTTTATTTGGTAAACCTAGATGTTCTTTTGGCGTTACGTAACACAACATGGCACAGCCGTACCAACCAATCATGGCAGCACCAATACCTGAAGTAATGTGATCATATCCAGGAGCAATATCTGTCGTTAGTGGCCCTAGTGTATAAAATGGCGCTTCATGACAATGTTTAAGTTGTTCATCCATATTCTCTTTAATCATATGCATAGGAACATGACCTGGACCTTCAATAATGACTTGAACATCGTATTCCCACGCAACTTTAGTTAGCTCACCTAAAGTTCGTAATTCAGCAAATTGCGCTTCATCATTAGCGTCAGCAACAGAGCCTGGACGCAATCCATCACCCAAAGATAAGGCCACATCGTATTTAGCACAAATTTCACAGATCTCACGGAAGTGTGTATAAAGGAAGCTTTCTTGGTGATGAGCAAGACACCACTTAGCAATAATAGAGCCGCCACGAGATACAATTCCTGTGACACGTTTTGCTGTCATTGGTACATAGCGAAGCAATAAACCAGCATGAATGGTAAAGTAATCAACCCCCTGTTCAGCTTGTTCGATTAAGGTATCTCGCATCACTTCCCAGTTTAGGTTTTCGGCTACACCATTCACTTTTTCAAGAGCTTGGTACATTGGAACCGTACCAATTGGCACCGGACTATTACGTAGAATCCACTCACGAGTTTCGTGAATATTTCGGCCCGTAGATAAATCCATCACCGTATCACCGCCCCAACGCGTTGACCAAACTAGCTTTTCCACTTCTTCTTCAATCGATGAACTCACCGATGAGTTACCAATATTCGCGTTGACCTTAATTAAAAAATTACGACCAATGATCATTGGTTCTGCTTCTGGATGGTTTATGTTTGATGGAATAATTGCGCGCCCTTCAGCTACTTCTTTACGCACAAATTCTGGTGTGATTTCTTTTGGTAAGTTAGCCCCAAAACTATGGCCTGGGTGTTGATGGTTAAGTTGCTCATCTGCAAACTTTTGACGGCCCATGTTTTCACGAATCGCAATGTATTCCATTTCAGGAGTAATGATTCCCTGACGAGCATAATGAAGTTGAGTGACACATTGTCCTTGTTTCGCTCGACGAATTGTTGGTAAGTTTCCATAACGAAGTTCATCAAGGGTTTCATCCGCTAAGCGCTCTTGCGAATAAACAGAACTAACGCCATCAAGTAGCTCTGTATCATTTCGCTCTTCTATCCATTCTTGACGTAACTTAGGTAATCCTTTGTATACATCGATATCGTAGCTTGGATCAGTATACACACCAGAAGTGTCATAAACTTGGATAGGTTCATTTGGTTCAAAAACGGGAGATTCTTTGATACCACCAACTAGACTGTCAGCTAACGAAATTTCTCGCATAGGAACGCGAATATCAGGACGAGAGCCTTCAATATAGACTTTCTTTGAATTTGGATATGGCTGAACCGATAACGATTCAATATTGGTTTTAGCATCTAAACGTGCTTGTTTACGACTTGACGACATAGCAAAATTCCTTGATAAAAATAGAATAATTGCTTGTCGGATTTGAGTTGTAGCAAGAGGTTCTTAATTTATGCCGCAGAGAGTATCTGACTGTATCCTTTATCCATAAAAAATAAATAGCAGCTAAAATTCAGCTACGGCTGTACCTTTAAATCTATAGATATAGTTTTATAAACTAAGATGTAAATTGTCTCTTGTTCCCTTCGCAGGTATTAGCCTGATCAGGTTCTACGGATCCCGCACTGCGGTCTCAGCTCGTACTTTAAAAAGCACTAAGCACTCCGACAAGTTTCTTTCAGATCGTTGAATCAAAATCTGAACGTGTTCGGAGTATAAAGAAAGTATGCAAGAAATGAAATGGAAGAGAAAAAAGTTATCAAGTGGTTGGCTGAGTTTGTGAATCAACGCATATAGATCTTTGCACATCGACAATCCATATTAAACCTTGTGTGCTTCGCAGCAAAAAACCACCTTTGTCATCCGTAACTCTTACACCACCAAATACAATGTTCTTTTTTGTGGAGAAGCACATTAGGTTTTAATCTACATTCGTTTCACGTGAAACTATTTATCTTTTTTCGTTAGCTTATTCGCTAGGTGTTTTAATGACGATGAATTATGTTCACGATATGATCCTATTTTATTTAGGCCATCATGATCGCGACCATGCTCTAATGTTTTAGACACGGCAACACGTTGTGAAGAATAAATACCAGTATGACCACTAAAGTAATAAGCCGTATAGCACGCTAATGCGAAATAAGGTAAATGCTCAGCGCCAAACAGTTCCACGCCCATAATCGTACAAGCTAATGGTGTATTGGTTGCAGCTGCAAATACCGCAAGGAACCCCAGAGCTGCAAATAGGTCAACCGGAGCACCCATCACCCAACCTAAGAAATTACCTAACGTGGCACCAACAAAGAACAGCGGTGTTACTTCACCACCTTTGTATCCAGCAGCAAGAGTAATCGCAGTTAATACCAGTTTTAAAATCCAGCTATACCACTCTGCTCCACCTTCGGTAAATGCAGACGTAATACTTACACCACCATCACGACTTGGATAGACACCAATACCAATGTAATCATAGTTGCCAAGTAATTGAGTAATGACTATAACCATCAAACCACCCACAACAACAATCAAGTATGGGTTCTTTAATGTTGCGTTAAACAGATCTTTAAAACCATGAGTTAACTCACCAAACAAATAGCCAGCAATACCAAAACCAATTGCTGCAATAATCACTTTAGCCATTAATAAAAGATCAATATCAACAGCATGACCAAACAAGGTACTAACCTGATCAAAGTTAATTAAATAATGCGTATGATGAGCACCCCAAGCCGAAGCAACCACATTAGCTAAAATAGCAGCCAATAGCGCAGGAATAATGGCATTGAATTTAATACGCCCAATAAACAATACTTCAAGAGCAAAGATCGCCCCAGTAAAAGGCGTACCAAAAATAGAAGCAAAACCAGCGGCAACACCAGCAGTTAACATCATTTTTCGGTCATCTTCAGATAACTTAAAGACTTTAGATAACCAATCCGTTGTTGCTCCACCAATTTGAACAGCAGTCCCCTCACGACCAGCAGAGCCACCAAATAAGTGAGTAATAACTGTAGTAAACAGAACTAACGGCCCCATTCTTACAGGAACACCCTCACCAGCCTGATGAATTTCATCCATGATCAAATTATTGCCACCAGCTGAGTTTTTCCCCCAATTACGGTAGCTATAAACAATAGCTAAACCTGCAACCGGCAATAAGTAAATCAACCATGGATTCGCAATGCGAGCTTGCGTCGCTTCACTTAGTAACCATAAGAAAAATGCATTAAATGACCCTACCAATAAAGCAACAGGTAAAATTAGTAATGACCAACGAGCTACTTGAAATAAGTTTTGAAAATTTCGATTAAGAGGATGTGCCATGGATCTCTATCTTTAAATAATGGTTAAACAAAAGGATAGACGATCTTAGAAGAGAAGAGAAATAACAAACTGCTCTACTATAGACGGATCTACCCCAATACGATCAGATTCACTGATCAGGGTAACGCTATAGTAGGAATCATTATCTCTAAAAAATAGAGCGGTTAAAGGTGGAAATCCATCACCCGTATTTGGCATAAGAACCAAACAACAAGCGGAATGCTACTCCTATCGTTTTCAAATGGCAAATAAAAAAGACACACCTTAGGTATGCCCTTTCAAACTATTCAGTAAGTCATTTACCAAGTTAATACTGGAGCGTATCCACTCACCATATTTGCCATTTTAGTATTAACATTTTCGAATCCTTTCCAAAGTTTTTTTGTTACTGCTGTTTTCTTTGTTCTTGGTTGCTGTTTGCCATACATTTCTTCGTTAAGCATTTTTTTTGCAGCCATTTGACCAAGATAAACAGTACCTAAATCGTAACCCATTTAAACAAAACCCTAGATGATTAATTAAGCAGCGATTTTACTATCTACGCCCTAAAAAACAAGATATAGATCACAAAAAAACTTAAATTGGTGTCGATAGATACTTAAATTGACGACTATCTTTACCAAATGAAGATTTGATTAATCTGTTTATATCATCGGCATTCACTGAGTTCGCTGTTTTCGAAATATCAAATAACGCTTCAATTCCATAGTTATGTATAGTGTAACGATTTAACAACCATGCTTGTTGATTACTGTTATTTTTTAATGGTTCTAAATCAACCACTAACTGTTTAGCTGCAGCATTAACTTCATTTTCTGTTACCCCACGTAATAAATCTTCTATTACCTTATCAATGGCTGATTCAATAAGTTCTGCATTCTTAGGATCTACTTGTGCACCCATAACCCAGTGAGGCTTAAACTCACTGTCAGCGTTCACCATAAGCGCATATGGAGCGTAATCCAAACTGAGTTCTTCTCGAACATAGTGCATCAATCTCTTAGATACTATTCTTTGCAGCATATCCTGTATAAAAATGGATTTTGCAGAGTGATTTTCTAAGCCCTGAACCGCTATAAACTGAGAGATATAATGACTATTTTGTTCAGTATTTACCGCCATACGAATACTCGATACAGAGTCTGACTTGTAAGTAACGGCGTAATTTGTTTTCTCTGCAGCATCTAATCTTATATTTGCTAAGTACTGACGAAGTAATGGTTTTAACTCAGACGATTTTAGATCAGCTACAATCACTAGCTGATAATTACGATTCTGTTGAAATAATATCTGATGTACTCGTTTAATCTGCTCACTAGTAACGAGATTTACATCATCACCATCAAGCAGTTGATGTCGATTAGTAGAAGAATAAGTGTTCCTATTAATAGCTTTAGTAAACTGACCAAGAGATGTAGAGATATAAGCATCTCTGTTTTGTTCAAACTCCTGCTTAACGGCTTTTAACTGCCCTTCATCAACCTTAATTTCAGACATAATTGCAGTGATTACAGCGAATGTCTCAGCAAGCCCTTCCTTATCCGTTATTCCTTCAAGGCCGTGATGAGTAAAGTTAATAAAAGGATAAAGCTCAATGCCTTCATTTCTCAAATGAGCATCTAATTGAGAACCTGTGAATTTACCAAGGCCACTACGAGTCACTGCTGGTATCGCAATATTGGCTGCAGGTATCAACTCTGGAGGCAATGCTGCGATTCCTCCTTGGCTTGCTAACGAAAACACAACTTCATCACCAGCGTCAGGTTTTCTCAAATAAAGAACATTCAAACCGTTATCCAGCGTCCAGCGAGTTAAATCAACGCCCTCAAATAATTTAGTTTCAGACAAAATCATTCCACTGGTCATTGGAACAGGAAAAGCAGCACTAACATTATTAATTAATGGTTCACTTCCTGATTTTGCATACACAGACTTTAACTCAGGAATACTTAATTCTATTTGAGAGAGAGATTCAACGGCATCAACACCAATAGCAAATTGGTATGAAGACGAAAGCAACTCATCAATATGATCATTAACAACCTTCAAATCTGTCGCTGCTAAAAATGACGTCAAACTTGCCTTGTAATCTAAACTGGATTGACTTATCTGCTGACTCACAACACCATTAACTCTGTTTTCAACATGATCATAAGGCGTTAAGTTTTCAAGATTTGCATCAAGATTATCAAGTTGATAATGATAAGGTTGAAGTAAGTTATCCAACTCACCATGTGACACACCATGATCTCGTAATGAAGCTAACGTATCTAAAAATAGTGTTTGGCTTTGGGTTCTATAACTAGCAGGAAATGAGACTGAAGAAATAAAATAGCGCTGATCAGATACATAGTAATCCGTCGAGTAAATCCATTGAACAGGCATTGCAGCGTCAAGGAATACACCACCTAACCTTTGCTGAATAATTGAATGAGCAATTTCATCTAACCATAGTTGATTCTGCTGTTCTCTTGTATTTACTCTAAAATCACCACGATCAATAACCAGAGCAATACTTGGTGGCTCACCACTTGCCACTTTAGCAATAAAGTCATTTTGATTTAGAGGCTCTAATGGCATCGTACTTACAGCTGAAGAACCTTTCTTCCAACTTTCAAAATGTTTAGTTATCAGTGTAATCGCATCTTCAAGAGTAACATCGCCACTAATAACAATTTCGGTTAATTGAGGTTGATACCACTGCTGATAAAACTCCGCGAGTTGTGTTGAAGACGCAGATAAAACCGACTCTTTATTTCCAATTGGATCGCTACTTTCATAAATAGTATCTGCAGTCATATGCTCATAAAACTGAGCCGAAATAGGTTTATCTTCTAATCTTGAATAACGAAACTCACCAAGAATAACCTCTTTCTCTTTTTCTACTTCTTTAGATGACAGTTCAATACCATCACCAATATCTCTCATCCAAATAAGCGCATTGTTAAGTTGAGAGTTATCTGGCAAATCAAGTTTATACACGGTTTCAGCATAAGAAGTGTAAGCGTTAATATCCGCACCAAAACTTAAACCTGCATTTTCAAATAGAGAAATCACATCATTTTGTGAAAAGTGTTCACTACCGTTAAAAGCCATATGCTCTACAAAATGAGCATAACCTTTTTGATTTTGAGTCTCTTGAAATGAGCCTGCATGAACAATAAAACGAATAGATACTTCTTTTTCTCGATCAGGATAAATATGATAACGGAACCCATTATCCAGTTGACCACTAACCCAGCGAGGATCAGGTTTTAGTTCTGTAACTGATGTGGTTGCACACCCTGATATAAACAAGCAAGCAATAAACGCCAACCAATAACCTTTCATAATACATCCTAGTAATTATATTTATATTTTATAAGTTACGTATCTGAATATAAATTAGACATAATTGCAAGACATAAAGGCAAATAGTTATTATTATCAATAAGGTGTTTGTCTCACTTATTTTCTCGAACCCCAAATAACAAAAGGCTCATACCTTTCGATACAAGCCTTCTCTAAATATGGCAGAGGTGGAGAGACCCGAATTCCCAACACGCGCGTTCTTATGATGGAGGAATCCGCGGCTCTTTTCTAAAACCACAAAAAGCAAAAAGGCTTGCACCTTTCGATACAAGCCTTCTTTAAATATGGCAAGGGGTGGAGAGATTCGAACTCCCAACACGCGCGTTCTTATGGTGGAGGAATCCGCGGCTCTTTTCCTAAACCACAGATAGCAAAAAGGCT
>NZ_WOBR01000015.1 GCF_009727955.1 Aliivibrio fischeri
TTTACTTTCATTTTAAAAAATGAAAACAAACTGGTTTGATTATCAATTCACAAGTGCCCACACAGATTAATAGGTTTCTAATTGTTAAAGAGCTTTTCTTCTACTTTCAAAGCTTTGCTTTTCAGTGAAGAGGACGGCTATTCTATCGATTTAAGTTTCAGTGTCAAGCACTTATTTGAAACTAAATTTCTAACCGCCAAACCAACTGGATGCTAAGTTTTAATAAACTTCGTTCTCCGTGTCAGTGAGGCGGCATTATAGAGAGTCTTTGAATCTATGCAACTCTTTTTCTAGAAAAATATGAAAAATGAGTTTGTTTGCTTACTTTTAATTCAAAGCGTTTATTTTTACATCAAAAGTCATCATTTTGAGTCGCAATTAGCTGTTCATTTCTAACTTTCAACTTAATTACTTCTCCAACCCTTAGCTTTCCACTCAATATATCTTGAGCAAGTGGGTTCTCTATATATGTTTGAATTGCTCGTTTTAATGGTCTTGCTCCATAAACAGGATCAAAACCCGCTTCAGCAATTAAATTTAATGCTTCATCTGTTACTTGCAATTGGTAATCTTTTTCATTCAAACGTTTTTCTAAACGCTGTAATTGAATAGAAGCGATATTCTTAATGTGTTCTTGTGCCAATGGATGGAACACTACGGTTTCATCAACACGGTTTAAAAACTCTGGTCTAAAATGTTGACTCACAACATCCATTACTACTTCTTTGATGCCAGCATAATTCAACTCACCAAAGTGCTGCTGAATTTTTTCTGAACCTAAGTTCGATGTCATAATGATAACTGTATTTTTAAAATCAACCGTTCTTCCCTGACCATCAGTTAAGCGGCCATCATCAAGAACTTGAAGTAGAATATTAAATACATCTGGATGTGCTTTCTCTACTTCATCTAATAATAAAACTGAATAAGGTTTGCGTCTTACAGCTTCTGTTAAGTATCCACCCTCTTCATAACCAACATAACCAGGAGGTGCTCCTACTAAACGAGCAACGGAATGTTTCTCCATAAACTCTGACATGTCGATACGTACCATCGCGTCTTCACTATCAAACATAAAGTTAGCGAGAGATTTACATAATTCCGTTTTACCTACCCCGGTTGGGCCTAAAAACAAGAATGAACCGATAGGTCGATTTGGATCGGATAAACCGGCACGACTACGACGAATTGCATTTGATACAGCTTCGACAGCTTCAGCCTGGCCTATGACTCTGTGATGTAATACCTCTTCCATCTTTAATAGCTTATCTCTTTCACCTTCAAGCATTTTATTTACAGGAATGCCTGTCTGACGTGAAAGCACTTCCGCTATCTCTGCATCCGTCACTTTGTTTTTTAATAAGCTCATTTCTTGCATTTCAGCTTGAGCTGCAAGATCCAGTTGTTTCTCTAATTCAGGTATACGTCCATATTGCAGCTCTGACATTCTATTTAGATCACCTGCACGACGTGCAATTTCCATATTACTTCGAGCGGTTTCTAATTCTGTTTTTATATGCTGAGTGCCAGATAAAGCCGCTTTTTCAGCTTTCCACACTTCTTCAAGCTCTGCGTATTCACGCTCTTTTTGCATTAATTCAAGATTTAAAGAGTCAAGACGCTTTAAGCTTGCATCATCGCTTTCTTTTACTAGTGCTTGCTGCTCTATCTTTAATTGAATTATCTTACGGTCAAGCTTATCTAATGATTCTGGTTTTGAATCAATTTCCATACGAATGCTTGATGCTGCTTCATCAATTAAATCTATCGCTTTATCCGGTAATTGACGATCCGAAATATAACGATGTGACAAACTTGCCGCTGCTACAATCGCAGGATCTGTAATTTCAACATGATGATGTATTTCATAGCGTTCTTTTAAACCACGTAAAATTGCAACGGTATCTTCAACTGTTGGTTCGTCAACAAGTACTTTTTGGAAACGACGCTCTAATGCTGGATCTTTTTCAATATACTGACGATATTCATCAAGAGTTGTTGCTCCGACACAATGTAGTTCACCACGTGCGAGTGCAGGTTTAAGCATGTTGCCAGCATCCATAGAACCTTCACCTTTACCAGCACCTACCATTGTATGTACTTCATCAATAAAGAGGATGACACTACCTTCTTCTTTCGCTAGCTCATTTAAAACCGCTTTTAAACGCTCTTCAAATTCACCTCGAAATTTAGCACCAGCGACCAATGCACCAATATCTAAAGAAAGTACTCGTTTATTTTTTAAACCTTCAGGTACTTCGCCATTTATAATACGTTGCGCGAGGCCTTCAACAATAGCAGTCTTACCAACACCAGGTTGACCTATGATAACTGGATTATTTTTAGTTCGACGTTGCAATACCTGAATTGTTCTTCGTATTTCATCATCGCGACCAATAACAGGATCTAATTTTCCTTGCTCCGCTCGCTCAGTTAAATCAACAGTAAACTTTTCTAATGCTTGACGTTTTTCTTCTGCATTTTGATCATTTACTTTTTCGCCACCACGGATCTCATCGATTGACTTAGATATTTTAGGTTCAGTTAATCCTAATTCGCGAAGTAAATTACCCAAAGGCCCTTTATCTTCGATTGCGGCAAGCATGAATATTTCAGAAGAGATATAAGCATCCTTGCGTTTTTGAGCAACTTTATCGCAAAGATTAAAAATAACGCCCATATTAGATGAAAGTTGAACATCACCACCGATACCCGTTACCTTTGGTGTCTTATCTAATATTTCTGTTAGTTTTGAACGTAATTGTGTTACGTCTACATTTAGAAGAGTAAGTAAAGGCCTTATCGTACTTCCATCCTGATTTAACAGTGCAACCATTAAATGGGTTGGTTCGATATATTGATGATCTTGACCTAATGCTAATGATTGAGCATCAGAGATGGCCATTTGAAATTTACTAGTGAATCGATCTAAACGCATAACACCCTCCAAAAGAAGAAAGCTAGTAACTATATAGTTTCTAAATGGGGGCTAAGGTCAGAAAGTTCAATGCTTAAGAAAAGGATAAAGGGGTAGAAATATGAGTTATTCAAACCAAATAAGAGTGGCTTGTCTTCCTGTAATTCCTTCTTTTCTGTATGAGAAAAACGTATCTGTATTTTGATAAGTACAAAGGTTTGAATAATGCACGTCATTTATACCAACACTATTTAAACGTTGTGTGGCTAACATAGCTAAATTAGCTAGCCATTTTCCTTCATTAGAACTTAGAATAAATGCATTAATCGCTTGCGGATCTTTTTCGCAAAATAGTTCTTTTACTTCATTACCTACTTCAAACGCTTTTTCACCAATAGCAGGTCCACACCAAGCAATAAGATCATGGGAGGCAAATTGCTCAACAGTATTTTCTAATACTCCATCAAGTAGACCTCTCCAACCTGCATGTGCGGCAGCAACCTCTGTACCTTCTTTATTGCATATTACAACTGGAAGGCAATCTGCAGTCATAACACAACAAACTTGTTTTGCTTGGTTTGTATATGCAGCGTCAGCAGATGGTGGGGTTTCAAAAAAATCTTGATTCGGTAAATGAACAACTCTTGTTGAGTGAATTTGGTTTAACCACGTTGGTGCAGTAGGTAACTGCCCCAACGTAATCAGTTTTTCACGATTGAGCACAACATCTTTGTGATCATCACCAACATGGTCTCCAAGGTTAAAGCTATCAAATGGTGTGTTTGATACACCTCCAATACGAGTTGTACTGAATACTTTAACTGATTTAGGCGCTGACCATTTTGGTGAAATCAATGACATTATTAATACTCTTCCTCATGCATTAAACGTTCATCATCACGTAACGCTTGAGATAAAGCAATCATGTCATCAGGAATTGGAGCATGGAACTCCATTGTTTCTCCTGTGATTGGATGTTCAAAACGCAGCATAGCAGCATGCAGAGCTTGACGATCAAAACCACGAATCATGTCAATTAACTCTTGAGAAGCACCTTTTGGAATGCGAGCACGACCACCATAAGCAGTATCACCAACAAGTGGATGCTGCAAATATGACATATGTACACGAATTTGGTGAGTACGACCTGTTTCAAGACGTAAACGGATACGAGTATGAATACGGAAATGTTCAGCAACACGGTAATGTGTCACAGCATCTTTACCTAATTCATGAACCGCCATTAGAGTACGTTTGTTTGGGTGACGACCAATTGGTTTCTCAATCATACCACCTGCAGTCATACGACCGACAACAACGGCTTCATACTCACGAGTGATCTTACGCTTTTGAAGCGCACGAACTAAACGTGTTTGAGCTGGTACAGTTTTCGCGACAACCATTAATCCAGTAGTATCTTTATCCAAACGGTGAACGATACCTGCACGAGGTACTTCTGCAATATTTGGATAATGGAATAACAATGCATTTAACACTGTACCATCAGGTGTACCCGCTCCTGGGTGAACAACGAAGTCACGTGGTTTATTGATAACGAGTAGATCATCATCTTCATAAACAATATCAAGAGGAATATCTTGAGCTAACCAACGCTCTTCATCTTCTAATTCAGCTTTAACCGTGATCTCTTCACCACCCATAACTTTAAGGCGTGCTTTTGTAACCACTTCACCATTGACTGTCATGTTGCCAGCAAGCAACCACTCTTTGATGCGTGAACGAGAAAAATCAGAAAACAACTCAGCAGCAGCTTGATCTAAACGCTGCCCTAGTTGACTTTCTTTTACTGTACTTGTTAACTCTATTTGTTGTGCCATATCGAACTTTTTTTAAAATAGTGGTACTAATACCAAACTAATAGGTCATATTTGGTATCATCAACACTGTAAGTGAAATAAACTATGTACCATTGTATCTGTTAACGGCGCATTTCGTAATGGATAACTTCAGTTTTTTTAGTCAAGGATCATTTTCAAGCATGAAACGCTTAACCATTTCTTCATTATTAGCTGTATCTTTACTGGTTGGTTGCTCAAGTAGTGATGATGTAATTCCCGATATTCCACCATCAGAATTATACGCTCAAGCTCAAGTATCTTTACAAGCAGGTAATTGGACAAGCGCAATTGAGCGTCTTGAAGCCTTAGATTCTCGATACCCTTTTGGTGCTTATTCTGAACAAGTTCAGCTAGACCTTATTTATGTTTACTATAAAAATGATGATCTTGCGTTAGGTCTTGCAACTATCGAAAGGTTTACTCGCTTAAATCCAACCCATCCAAAAGCTGACTGGGTGCTTTATATGCGTGGATTAACGCATATGGCTCAAGATAGAAGTTTCATGCATGATTTATTTAGAGTAGATCGTTCAGATCGAGATCCAGAGCCTGCTCGCTCAGCTTTTAAAGATTTTAAACGATTATTAGAAAGATACCCTAATAGTCTTTACGCTGAAGATGCACAAACTCGTATGTACGCACTTAAAAATCGCTTAGCGGATTATGAATTAGCAACAGCTGACTTTTATTTACGACGAGAAGCTTGGATTTCTGCCATTAATCGTTGCCAAGAATTACAACGCACCTATCCAGATACGGAAGCCGCAAGAAAATCATTAACGATTATGCTTTCAGCTTACAAAGAATTAAAACTGGAAGATGCAATTAAGCGAACAGAAGAACTGATTGCGTTGAATCCACAATAATATCAATCACAATAAATAAGTGAGCAAGCATTTAAACAAGCTAGGATTAGCCGTTATTTACTACGATTGACATAATATTCATTATAAAAACAAAAAAGCAGTGCCGAGAATCGAGCACTGCTTTTTTTATGTCTGGAAATGTTAGTTATAATTCGTATATAGGTCACACTATTGATAAGTTTAAAATTTAATCAACCAAAACAACAGGTTGAACGATATCCCTAAAAACAATAATTTCTAGTAACCAACCCTTTCAATCTACCTACTTTGTACAATTCATCAAGTATTTTTTAAATAAAATACTTAAGGCCTTGCCTAAGATCACATTCATTCACCTTCTCGCTACAACACATCAAAAAAGTGATCTTGATCACTTTATTTTTAACTCTGGATACGTAATCTGAGTACATGCCAAACGGGGCAAGCGAGAGGAAAATCATATGAAAGTAGAAATCACTGGCAACAACATCGACATCACTCCAGGCATCCGTGAACGTATTGAAGGGAAGTTTAAAAAACTAGAAGCAAAAAGAAACCTAGACATTATTGGACGTCACGCTAGCGTTACAAAACGCGCAAATGGTAAACACAAGGTAGAAGCGTACGCAACTATCGCAGGTGGCAAAGTCGTAGCCTCTGCAGAGCAAGAAGATCTATTTGGTGCAATTAGAGAGATGTATCAAAAACTAGAACGCCAACTAGACAAACTACAACATAAAGGAGAAGCACGTCGAGCGACTCATGCTCAAGCTCCTGGAGTTGAAGAACCAGAAGTTGAACTTGAAGAGGAATAATATTCAACTCTAAAGATTCTTAAGAACAGCGCTCATTTGAGCGCTGTTTTTTCTTGACGCAAACTAACCAATTCCTTATTGTGAATTAACTCTTAATTTACTAGGTTTGCATTTCATGACTGACACTCACTACTCCCTTGATGATATTCGTTTACGACTTAATGAACTTGATAATGAATTATTAAAGCTCTTTTCAGAACGTCGTAAACTCAGTCTTGATGTTGCTAAAAGTAAAGTAAAAACGTCTAAACCAGTCCGTGATCCAAAGCGCGAGCAACAGCTACTCGTAAAGCTAATTGAAAACGGTAAAGATTTCGACCTAGATGCTTATTACATTACACAGCTGTTTCATACTATTATTGAAGATTCAGTTTTACTTCAACAAGAATACTTCCAAAACCTAGCAAACCCTGACTTAAGTAGAAAACCCGTAGCAAGAGTAGCTTACCTTGGCTCAAAAGGCTCATATTCAAATCTAGCAAGCCGTCGTTATTTCAGTAAAAAGAATATTGAATTAGCTGAGTTAGGCTGTGAAAACTTTAAAGAAGTCATTAAAACCGTTGAGTCAGGTCATGCTGATTACGGCGTATTGCCAATTGAAAATACAAGCTCAGGTTCGATTAACCAAGTTTATGATTTACTCCAACACACTAGCCTATACATTGTTGGGGAATTAACTCAAAAAATTGATCATTGTTTATTAACAACGACTGAAACCTCTCTTGAGTCAATTAAAACCTTGTATTCACATCCACAGCCACATGAACAATGTAGCGAATTTTTAAATCGACTAAATAATGTTGAGCTAATTTCTTGTGCAAGCACTGCTGATGCGATGATCACTGTAAAAGAATTAAACTCACCTGAAGTTGCAGCAATTGGTAACTCAGATAGTGGAAAACTATATGGGCTGCAATCCCTAATCACTAATATTTCGAATCAAACAGAGAACCAAACACGTTTTATCGTCGTTGCAAGAAAACCTGTTGATGTATCAGAGCAAATCCCAGCTAAAACAACATTAATAATGTCCACAGCTCAAGATGCTGGTTCACTGGTTGAATCTCTATTGGTATTACAAAAATACGGCATCAATATGAGCAAGCTAGAATCTCGCCCTATTATGGGAAATCCTTGGGAAGAAATGTTCTATGTTGATCTAGAAGCGCATCTAAAATCCGATGCTATGACTTCTGCTATCGAAGAGTTAACGGCTATTACTCGCTATCTAAAAGTACTAGGTTGCTACCCAATTGAAAATGTGGAACCAACAACTATTCCACTATCAAATTGATTACATCGAATAAAAGGTAAACATGAAAGTTATCATTGCTTCTCAAAACCCAGCTAAGATTGCCGCTGTTAAATCTGCATTTAATCTTGCGTTTCCTAATGATACTTTTTCATTTGAAGGCGTATCAGTAAAGAGTGGTGTTCCAGATCAACCAATGAGTTGTGAAGAAACAAAACAAGGAGCTATGAATCGTGTTAGTAACGCAAAGTTCCAGCTGCCTAATTGTGATTATTATGTTGGGTTAGAAGCTGGAATTGAAGGTAATTCTACTTTTGCTTGGATGATTATTGATAATGGTTTAACGGTAGGAGAGTCACGCTCTTCAAGTTTACCTCTCCCACCACAAGTTATTGATGAGGTGAAGAAAGGTAAAGAGTTAGGCGATGTCATGGATGAACAATTTAACACCAACAACATCAAACAGAAAGGAGGGGCTATTGGCTTACTAACCAATAACCTACTAACAAGAACGTCGGTATATCAACAAGCACTTATTCTCGCCCTTATTCCTTTTCTACATCCAACTCGTTTTTAGTACTCTTCTCTAGTAAATCCATAAGCCATACTTTCTCTTCATCTGTATGGATTTTTAATTCATTTGAACCTCGGGTGATAGTAGCAACGCCCACACCTAATAGCTGACTAATTTGTCTCTGGCTCAATTCACCCTGTAACAGCTCATGAAAAATATTTACGCGAGCAACCAGTGCTTCACGTTCATCAGGCGTCATCAACATCGTTAATAATGGTTGATGATTTCCTTGTTCTGCTGCATTTGCAATTAGTGTCATCACTTGAGACCAGTCGGAATATTTTGCTGAACCTGACATAGTATCCTCATACAATTGTAAAAAAGGGGACAATTAAGTCCCCTACTTTATATTTATTTAAGCTTAATACCAATTGCTATTAGAATTTAAACTTATCAATACTTTAAATTCAGCTCTTTCTCGGATAAAAAAGCACCTTTTTCACCCAATAAACTACGATAGTAAGTTTCAAACATTAAAATATTTTGTACATACCCTCTAGTTTCTTTGAATGGAATAGCTTCAATAAAAGCATAAGCATCTAGTTTTTCATCAGAAACCGCTCTCCAACGCTTAACACGATGAGGGCCAGCATTATAACCTGCAAGAGCAAAAATACGGTTTCCATCATAATCATCTAATAAACCCTTAAGGTAATTTGAACCAATGTGAATATTCACATCAACATCATTCAAACTATCAACACCTTCGTATTTATCGTAATCAATCTTCTTCGCTGTGTATTTCGCTGTTGCTGGCATAATTTGCATCAAACCACGCGCACCTACCGGTGATTGAGCTTCTGCATATAATGCACTTTCTTGTCGAGATAACGACATTAACGTCACTTTATCTAAACCAAGTTCCTTACTGTAATGATTAAACCACCACTGATGCGCTATAGGGAAACGTAAGCTCAAATATCCCCACATTCTCCCTTTAATTGTCGCTAAAACAGTAAAGTGGTGCCAACGATGCTGAGCAGCATAACTTGCTAATTCTTTCACTTCAGTTTTCGATGCTCGATTTAGCAAATATTCCCACTCACTTTTAGCTGTAGAAATCTCATCAATCGCAATTAACTCTTTAATACGTGCAAGCTCTACACTGTATTTATCTTTAATCGGCTTAATATTTCTAGGAGCGGTATTCATTGGATATTGAATAGGTTCACCTAAGATATTTGCCGCAGCAACACTATAAAAATTACGCTGACCAAGTAATTTTTTTAAACGAGCATCAGCTTTATCTTGCTCACCTTCCTTACTTTCGATCTGAGCAATCCAGAACTGCCAACGTAATGAATTTTTAGCCGCTGGTGTTAAATACCCAATCCAATTGCTTACGTCATCCCAATCGGCAGCACGAATAGCTACACGAATTCGACGCTCAATAAATGAATCCTCAGGGTTAGCAGCTAGTTCTTTATCTCTCCATTGCGCAAGTTCAACTGACTCTGTTGACATAATGCTACTAACAATACGTCGTTTAACCTGAACCAATTCCTCTTGAGTAAACTGCTGTTTTTTAGCAATTTCAGGCAGTATTTCTATCGCTTTTTTAGGATTTTTACGAGCTTCTCTTTCCATTGAGATAAGCGTTAATTGCTTAGAAAACTCTGTTTTTTTATTACTCTTTGAAAAACTTTCTAACAAATCAGGATCATTAAACAAAGTGACAATATGCTGTGCTTTTTCTTTTGCGGCATCTGTTTTCAACATTTTTTCTAAATAAGAAAACAAATTATTATTACGAGCTTTATAAACTAAAAGCATACGTTCAATAATTAAATCATCACTGAGTTTCCCAGCTTCAGCCCAATCTTGAAATAAATCATCACATTCATAAGTAACAGAGCTACCTGTCAACCATAACTGCTCCGCACCTTTCCAAGCTGTAGCTTTATCACCCAGTTTATTTTTTGCTTGATAGTAATAACACTGTAGATTTTTACTGCTAGGCTCATTAGGGAAATAATCAACAAATTCAGCCCAACGTTCATTTAAACCAAGAATGACTAAGTATTGATATGAAAGAGAGTTACCAATAGGTAATGACTGATGATTATGTTTGAACAAACGAATATCATCAGGCGTTTTAGAGCTTAAATCCATTCGTAATTCACGGTAATCCAAATAAGGCGCTAATGAATAACCATCAAGTTCTGCCCTTACTTTTTTATATTCATCGTATTTTTTTTCATTAAGTAGCGTTTTTGCTTCTTGGTATTGTGCTCGCCATGTATCAACAGGTGACGCATCAACAACTTGTACATTCATACCTATGCACAATGCCGTCATCATCCCTAACTTATATTGTGTATATTTCATTGATTTCTTTAACACCTAAACTTTCCAACCTTTGACTGCGGCGTAGTGATCTGAGACTCACTTATACATCTACCGAATTCTTACCTTAGTTTACTTATATTACCCTAGTAACTACAAAAATGAGTGTTAAACTATGTATCATAAATAGTAAATTAATATTTTCGTTAACCAACTCTAATAAGTGATTATGGCTGAATACGTATATACAATGTCACGAGTGAGCAAAATTGTTCCTCCTAAAAGACAAATCCTGAAAGACATTTCTCTTAGCTTCTTCCCTGGTGCAAAAATTGGTGTTTTGGGCCTAAATGGTTCAGGTAAATCAACACTACTTCGCATCATGGCAGGTCTTGATACTGATATTGATGGTGAAGCTCGTCCACAAGCGGGATTAAATGTTGGCTACCTTCCACAAGAACCTGTACTTGATGAATCAAAAACAGTTCGTGAAATTGTTGAAGAAGCTGTTTCAGATGTAGCAGGAGCACTAGCTCGCCTTGATGCGGTTTATGCAGCTTACGCTGAAGAAGGTGCTGATTTCGATGCTCTAGCTAAAGAGCAAGGTGAACTTGAAGCATTAATTCAAGCAAAAGATGGTCATAATCTGGATAACGCTTTAGAGCGTGCAGCTGACGCACTGCGTCTACCAGAATGGGATGCTAAAATTGAGCACCTATCTGGTGGTGAACGTCGCCGTGTTGCTATCTGTCGTCTTCTTCTAGAAAAACCAGATATGCTACTACTTGATGAACCAACCAACCACCTTGATGCTGAATCAGTAGCATGGCTTGAGCACTTCCTTGTTGATTATTCAGGTACTGTTGTGGCAATTACCCACGACCGTTATTTCCTTGATAACGCTGCGGGTTGGATCCTAGAGCTTGACCGTGGTGAAGGTATTCCATGGGAAGGTAACTATACCTCTTGGCTTGAGCAAAAAGATGACCGTTTAAAACAAGAAGCGGCAAAAGAAAATGCTCGTCAGAAAACGATTGAAAAAGAACTTGAGTGGGTTCGTCAAAACCCTAAAGGCCGCCAAGCTAAATCTAAAGCTCGTATGGCTCGTTTTGAAGAACTACAAAGCTCTGATCACCAAAAACGTAATGAAACAAACGAACTGTTCATTCCGCCAGGTGAACGTCTAGGTGACAAAGTTCTTGAAGTGAACAACCTAACTAAATCGTTCGGTGATCGTGTACTGATTGACGACCTATCATTCAGCATGCCAAAAGGTGCTATCGTGGGTATCATCGGTGCCAATGGTGCAGGTAAATCAACACTATTTAAAATGCTAAGTGGTGCTGAAACACCAGATTCAGGTACGATTGAATTAGGTGAGACGGTAAAACTTGCTTCTGTTGATCAATTCCGTGATTCAATGGATGACACAAAAACAGTTTTCCAAGAGATCTCTGAAGGCGCTGATATCATTAAGATCAACAATTTCGAAATCCCTGCTCGTGCTTACTGTTCTCGCTTTAACTTCAAAGGCAACGACCAACAAAAAATTATTGGTGAGTTATCTGGTGGTGAGCGTAACCGTGTTCACTTAGCTAAACTGCTAAAAACTGGCGGTAACGTACTGTTACTCGATGAACCTACCAATGACCTTGATGTTGAGACATTACGCGCACTAGAAGAAGCTCTACTTGAGTTTCCAGGTTGTGCAATGGTTATCTCGCACGACCGTTGGTTCCTAGACCGTATCGCTACACACATTCTAGACTACCGTGATGAAGGCCAAGTAAACTTCTTTGAAGGTAACTACACTGAATACAGTGAGTGGTTGAAGAAAACTCTAGGAGCACAAGCTGCTGAGCCTCATCGCATCAAGTATAAGCGTATGACTAAGTAATAATTTACTTTATTTGATGTTTATCATAAGGGCCGCACTCAAGCGGCCTTTTTATTGGACATAGAACAAACAAAACACCATACTCAATTTCTCTTAAAAAGAAGGAGTAGCCTTATGATTGAAAGACGCAAGTTTTCTCGTGTAATTTATCAAGCAGATGTAGCACTAATCCAAGGCCCTCAGCAATACAGCGGCTCATTGATTGATTTGTCTTTACATGGCTTATTAATAAAACTTAATGATGATAATGCTCTTAACTTAGATGGTAAATTAATTGTACATTTTGCTCTAAACGATAGTGATATCAATATCATTGCTGAATGTGAGATTGTTAATAATACAAATAATATGCTGAGACTCTGTATTAGCCATATAGATATTGATAGTATTAGCCACCTTAAACGCTTAGTTGAACTTAACGTTGGTAATAGTGAACTATTATTACGTCAGTTATCAGAACTCACCGAAACACATTAACCTTTATAAATAGTTGTTACCCTTATGCCTGATAAAATTCGAATTTCCGTCTCCCACAACAAAGGAACGCGTCTTTTCGCGATCTCCCAAAGACGAAAAAAGCTTGTCATTTTATCTTTAGTACTTGGGGTTAGCTCATTTGCATTAAGTGGCTTTGGTCTACATTATTTCTATCAGCAACAAGAGTCAGCAAAGGTTGCTATCGCGGAACTACAAAACAAAAATAATGAGCTAAACCAATTAATTGTTGATAACAATAATAGTAATCATGAGCTTACTCAACAATTAGAAGCGAAAGAAAATGAATTGCTTGTTATTAGCCAACGCGTAGATGATGTTGAATCCGTACTTGGCTTACAAGAAATATCAGAAGAAGATTCATCATTAGCGGAAAAAACATTGGAGCAACGACTTGATGTCGCAGCCATTGACTCGGCAGTTAGAGCGACCATGTTTCGCTTAATTCCAAATGATACGCCACTACATTACACTAGAGAATCATCCAGTTTTGGTCGCCGAACCAATCCTATTTCAGGTAAACGTCAACGCCACTTGGGTGTTGATTTAACTTGTAAGCGTGGGACCGAAATTTATGCCCCAGCCGATGGTGTTGTTGAGCTAGCAAGAGCCAGTAATAAAGGTTACGGTAATCTATTAAAAGTTCAGCATTCATTCGGTTTTATGACCATGTATGCACACCTACAAAAATTTAAGGTTCGCTCAGGACAGTTCGTTAAAAAAGGCGAACTTATCGCTACTTGTGGTAACTCAGGTAATTCAACAGGACCACACTTACATTATGAAGTACGTTTCTTAGGGCGAGTTTTAAATCCACGATCGTTTATGGATTGGACTCCAGAAAAGTTTGATAGTCTCTTTGAAAAAGAACGAAGCGTAAAATGGACACCTTTGGTGGACGTTATTAATAATGTAGTAAAACTGCAATTAAAATTGACACAAAAACCAACGGTTGAACAAGTTGAAGCAATTAACACAGCGAAAGCTGAAAACGAAAGTAGCCAACAATTGACACAATAAACGCCGTTTAATCAATACCAAAAGGGTGAGCTCATGGCTCACCCTTTTTACATTCTATGCCTTCTTACCTACACTAATTACGTTCACGGTGAATCGAATCATTCGCTTGTCTAAGTAAACTTTTGCTTTCAATTAAAAACTGTTCAGCATAATCACCAAACCAAGTTTCTACTTCTTCAAAGTTTTTAATGAATCCAGAACGGTTATGTTCTTCTAGCAGAGATATCGCATCACCAAAACGTTGATGGAATCGCTTTATCATTTCAATATTTTCATCAGAAGAAAGAATGATATCTGCGTATAAATTTGGGTCTTGAGCAAACAATCGACCAACCATCAATAGCTCTAAACGATAAATTGGAGAGCTTAAGTTAAGCAACTGTTCAATATCAGGATTCTCTTTTGCTAAATGCTGTCCATAAGCAAACGAAGTAAAGTGGCGTAATGCTTGAATTAGAGTCATACCATGATCATG
This sequence comes from Aliivibrio fischeri, assembly GCF_009727955.1. Taxonomy (GTDB): domain Bacteria; phylum Pseudomonadota; class Gammaproteobacteria; order Enterobacterales; family Vibrionaceae; genus Aliivibrio; species Aliivibrio fischeri_A. Next base: position 14,436 of record NZ_WOBR01000015.1, read on the forward strand.
CTCATTCGCAGAAATATCACGTACGATTGCTCCCCAAATCTCAAATTGGTTTTTCAGCCAACTATAGTGCTCTTTACCTCGGCCATCACACATCACAATAACTTGCTTTGCAAGGCTTGGAACATCAGGACCAAACATTGGGTGTAATCCAACAACGGGACCTTTATGAACCGCCAACATTGCAGCTAGAGGTTTCTGCTTAATTGAGGTTAAATCACAAAGAATGCAATCTTCAGGTAACGTTGAAAGTTTATTAATTACATCAATGGTTAGGTTAATAGGAACCGTAACAACAACCATACCAGCATTATCTAGGATCTCATCAGAATGAGCCCAATCTTTACTACCGAGAATTCGAACTTGATAACCAGATAATTTAAACATTTTTGTGAATAGACCACCAAGTTGTCCATTACCACCAACAACAACGATCGGCCTTAATTCTGGTTTTAAACACTTAAAGCCTGAATCATTTTCACTACTATAAGACTCACGCATTGTTCTGCGAAGAATATCTTCAATTAATGAGGGCGGTACGCCTTTCTTTTCAGCCTCAGAACGTCTTGATGCTAACATTGCCGCTTCTCGGCTTGGATCATAAATAGGCAATCCATGTGCACTTTTTACTTCACCAACTTGCTCAACTAAATGCAAACGTTGAGCTAAAAGATCCAACATCTGTTTATCTACCGCATCAATTTGATCGCGTAAATGACTTAGTTCTACCGCCATCTCAATCTATCCTTTTAAACGCTCTTCCAATATCGGAGTTAATTCTTTGTGAGTATGACGTAATAGTGCCTCAGTTGATTCCCAATTGATACACGCATCTGTAATAGATACACCATATTTCATCTCTGATAATGGTATATCTGATGGTTGATTCCCTTCATTTAAATGACTCTCAATCATCAATCCAATAATCGATTTGTTACCTTCACGAATTTGATGAATAACATCTTCAGCAACTAAAGGTTGACGACGGTAATCTTTACGTGAATTTGCGTGACTACAATCAATCATTAAAGCCGCATCTAAATTTGAGTTTGCTAATTCTTCTTCGCACTCTGTTACTGAAACTGAATCATAATTAGTTTGTTTACCACCACGTAAAATAACATGGCCATTAGGGTTACCTTGGGTTGTAAGTAAAGCAACCTGACCTTCGCTATTAATACCCATGAAACGGTGTCCAGAAGCCGCAGCTTGCATTGCATTAATCGATGTCGATAAGCTGCCATCAGTACCATTTTTAAAGCCTACAGGAACGGATAAACCACTTGCCATTTCACGGTGAGTTTGAGATTCAGTTGTTCGAGCCCCAATCGCAGCCCAACTAAATGTATCACCTATGTATTGCGGACTAATCGGATCTAGTGCTTCTGTTGCCAGAGGGATTTCCATCTCAGCTAAATCAACTAATAATTGTCGTGCGGAATGTAGGCCTTGTTCAATATCAAATGAACCATCAAGTTGAGGATCATTAATCAAGCCTTTCCAGCCTACCGTAGTTCGTGGTTTTTCAAAGTAAACACGCATAACAATGTACAGTTGATCTTTTAGATCTTCCGCGATCACTTTTAAACGTTTTGCATATTCTTTTGCTGCATCAATATCATGAATTGAGCATGGACCACAAACAATCAATAAACGGTGATCCTTCTTATGAATGATATTAGAAATAGTTTGACGGGATTGTTGGATAAACTGGCGAGCGTTTTCGCTTAAAGGGATCTTATTTTTAAGCTCTTGCGGAGTGATCAGCACCTGCTCATCGATAATATTGATATTACTTAATTCACTTTTTCTCATACCCTACACCTGTAAACTTTTATTTCCATTAACTGTCAATTAAGACGAATACAAATAATTTAACAGGTACAGAACATAAATCAACCATTGTAATTAATATAATACAATTTATTTTATATCGTAAATTTAAGTTTACACTTTTAGTTTAGATATAAAAAAAGGTGCGCTGATAACAGCGCACCTTCATAGCACATTTGAGAACGTTCTCGTGTGCGTTACTTTTTAGCCAGCTTCTCTTTGATACGAGCTGATTTACCAGAACGCTCACGTAGGTAGTACAACTTGGCACGACGTACTGCACCGCGACGTTTAACTTCGATGCTGTTTACAACTGGAGAGTGTGTTTGGAACGTACGCTCAACACCTTCACCGTTAGAAATCTTACGTACAGTGAACGCAGAGTGTAGACCACGGTTACGAATAGCGATTACAACGCCTTCGAATGCCTGTAGACGCTCACGGTCACCTTCTTTAACTTTAACCTGAACTACTACAGTGTCACCTGGAGCGAATTTAGGTAGGTCTTGTTTTAGTTGCTCATCTTCAAGAGCTTTAATGATGTTGCTCATTTTTGTATATCCTAGAATAAACTGATACTAAATTTACTTAATTACTTACTGTTCTGGCGTTCTTCACGAACAAACTCAGCCAGTAATAATTCCTGTTCGTCAGTCAGAGCTAGATTTCCCAGGAGCTCTGGTCTTCTTAGCCAAGTACGGCCTAACGATTGTTTCATTCGCCAACGAGCGATATCTTTATGGTTTCCAGATTTAAGTACACTAGGCACTTCCTTACCATCCAAAACCTCAGGTCTTGTATAGTGCGGACAATCTAACAAACCGTCTGCAAAAGAATCTTCTTCAGCGGACGCGAAATCACCTAATACACCCGGAACAAACCGAGATACAGAATCAATCAACGTCATAGCAGGGAGTTCCCCACCTGTAAGCACAAAATCCCCAATTGACCATTCTTCGTCAACTTCAGATTGTATTATGCGCTCATCTACACCTTCGTATCGGCCACAAATTAGAATTAAATTCTCGTTTGTTGCTAACTCCTCAACACCAGCTTGATTCAGCGTTCTGCCTTGAGGTGAAAGGTAAATCACTTTCGTTTTGCCGGGTGACGCTTCTCTGGCTGCGGTAATGGCATCGCGCAAAGGCTGAACCATCATTAACATGCCAGGGCCACCACCATAAGGTCGGTCATCAACAGTGCGATGTTTATCATGAGTGAAATCTCTAGGATTCCATGTCTCAATAGATAAAAGACCTTTTTTTATTGCTTGGCTAGTTACCCCAAAATCGGTAACCGAACGGAACATTTCAGGAAATAGGCTAATAACGCCAACCCACATGTGCCCTCGCTTTACCTAGGGGTTAAAACCCAGGATCCCAGTCAACTTCGATCCGTTGAGCTTCACGATCAATTAATTTGATCACTTGCTCATCAATAAAAGGAATCAATCGTTCCTTTTTACCAAAAGCATCTTTCAGGTTGGCTTTGACTACAAGAACATCGTTTGATCCGGTTTCAAAAATGTCGTCAACAACACCAAGCGCATAGCCTTTAGTTGTAACCACTTCCATACCAAACAATTCACGCCAGTAGAACTCATCTTCTGACAGCTCAGGTAGTACGTCTGCTTTAACTGCAATTTCTAGGTTAGTATATGTTTGAGCTTCTTCTCGAACATCTAACCCTTCCAGTTTGCACACCAAACCTTTATGACGTTTCCAGCTTTCAACTGAAAACTCGACCCATTCACCTTTAACTTGGATAAGCCAAGGTTTGTAATCGAAAATACTTTCAGGTTGATCTGTAAAAGAAACTACTTTCAACCATCCACGAATACCATAGGAAGCACCAAACTTACCTACAACAATAACTTCGTCTTGCTTACTCATAAATTCTTTACCTTTAACCAACTAATATTAAGCCGCTTTTTTAGCGTCTTTAACTAGCTTAGCTACACGGTCAGAAAGACCAGCGCCTTGCTCAACCCAGTGGCCAACACGGTCTAGATCTAAACGTAGACCTTCTTCTTGACCTTGTGCTGTAGGGTTAAAGAAACCTACTTTCTCAATGTAACGACCAGTTGCTTTGAAACGGCTGTCCGCTACAACGATTTGATAGAATGGACGCTTCTTAGCGCCGTGACGTGCCAAACGAATGGTAACCATATCGTCCTCTTTTGCTTTGTATAAAAATTAAATTGGCCCAAAAAAATCAATTTTTGAGCCCTCGTGCCAAAATAAAGCCCCGGAATTTTACTCTTATAGAGTTTCAATGCAAGGGATTTAGTTACTTTTTCACCAATTATTTTTGTAATTGATGAAAAAACTGGTTTAAAAAAGTGCGCCAGGTTAAGTTTTTCAACAAATTAACTTGCCGCCCTTAATTATATATCTTTTTAGATACTACTGATTGTATTGGTTTTTTAGCGACCAAAGCCACCCATTCCGCCCATACCACCCATCATACCTTGCATATTACGCATCATGCCTTTCATTCCACCCTTCTGCATTTTCTTCATCATCTTCTGCATTTGGGTGAATTGTTTTAGCATACGGTTTACGTCTTGAACTTGTACACCAGAACCAGCAGCAATACGTTTTTTGCGTGAACCTTTAATGATTTCAGGACGTTGACGCTCTTTCATCGTCATGGAATTAATAATTGCTTCCATTTGATTAAACATTTTGTCATCAACTTTATCTTTCACATCACTTGGTAGCTGAGACATTCCTGGAAGCTTATCCATCATGCCCATCATGCCGCCCATGTTTTTCATTTGACCAAGCTGCTCACGGAAATCTTCTAAATCAAAGCCTTTTTTCTCTTTGAATTTTTTCGCCAGTTTCTCTGCTTTTTCTTTATCTACGTTCTTTTCAAGATCTTCAATTAAAGAAAGAACATCACCCATACCTAAAATTCGAGAAGCAATACGTTCTGGGTGGAACGGTTCTAATGCGTCAGTTTTTTCACCAACACCTAAGAATTTAACTGGTTTACCTGTAATATGACGAACTGATAATGCAGCGCCACCACGAGCATCACCATCAACCTTTGTTAAAATAACGCCGGTTAGAGGTAAAGCATCACCAAACGCTTTTGCTGTATTTGCCGCATCTTGACCTGTCATTGCATCAACAACAAACAGAGTCTCAATCGGATTTACATGCGCATGAAGTTGTTTGATCTCATCCATCATTTCGGTATCAACAGCCAAACGGCCTGCTGTATCGACAATAACAACATCAAAGAACTTCAGTTTTGCGTGACTAATCGCCGCATCAACAATATCAATAGGCTTCTGATCTGCGCTTGATGGGAAGAAATCAACATCAACATCTGTAGCCAATGTTTCTAACTGTTTGATCGCCGCAGGACGATAAACATCGGCAGAAACAACTAATACTTTTTTCTTATCGCGTTCTTTTAATAATTTAGCTAATTTACCCGTACTGGTCGTTTTACCTGCACCTTGTAAACCAGCCATTAAAATAACAGCAGGTGGCTGACAAGCTAAGTTTAGGGCTTCGTTAGAATCCCCCATTACCGCTTCTAGTTCAGCTTGAACAATTTTGATGAACTCTTGGCCTGGCGTTAAGCTTTTTGATACTTCAACACCAACCGCACCTTCTTTTACGCGTTTTACAAAATCACGAACCACTGGCAAAGCTACGTCAGCTTCCAGTAACGCCATACGCACTTCACGTAGCGTTTCTTTAATGTTGTCTTCTGTTAATCGACCTTTACCACTGATATTTTTCAGTGTTCTGGATAGTCTATCCGTTAAATTATCAAACATATTCCTGCGCCTACTTTGCGACCATTAAACGATTATACCTAAATCTTGGGCGTAATAATGAAAATTTTTTAACCAAACTGAATCACACCTACCGAGATTGTCCTGTAGAGGGTATAATCAAGATGTTGATAAACTAGGTGATCAGTAAATTATGGATACCATTACAGCAATCGGTGCTGCTCTATCTTACTTTTTTGCATTAGGCTTTGTTATTCCTGGCTTAGCAAGTAAAAATAAAATTCAGACCAAGGTGGTGTTCATTTTTGCATCCCTTGCACTGCTATTGCATGCATGGCAGCTTAAAGAGCTTATTTTAAATACTGCAGGACAAAACCTGAGTATTCTTAATGTAGCCTCTCTTATTAGCTTTATTATATCGCTAGTAATGAGTGCTTCTATGCTTAAGTTCCGAGTATGGTTTATTTTACCTGTAGTTTATAGCTTTTCTGCAATTAACTTATTAGCAGCGACCTTCCTGCCTGGGGCGTTTATCACCCACCTAGAGACTCATCCTAGCTTATTAATTCATATCTCTTTAGCTTTGTTTGCTTATTCAACATTAATGATTGCGACACTTTATGCTCTTCAACTCGCTTGGCTTGACCATAAACTCAAAAGCAAAAAATCATTAATGTTAAATCCAAACCTTCCTCCATTAATGATGGTCGAACGCCAACTTTTCAAGATCATTCTTGTTGGTTTATTATTATTGACGCTTACATTAATGACTGGCTTCACATTTCTTCAAGATATGTTTGCTCAAGGTAAAGCTCACAAAGCAATACTTTCCTTTATTGCTTGGATTATCTACGCAACATTAACTTGGGGCCATTATCAACGTGGATGGCGCGGTCAAAAAGCATTATGGTTCAGTTTATCTGGTGCTTTCTTACTGACCCTTGCTTACTTTGGTAGCCGTTTTGTTCAAGAGATTGTGTTAACTTAATTGCGACAATCGCTCACTTTTTGTATTCAAACTTGACAGATAGATTATCAGATTAGATAAATACCTTTTAATTATATCAATCTAAGTAAGTGCTTAGGTTGATATGCTCCCTTTAAAACGAGGAACAAGACACTTGGACGATATATCAACCGGTGCCCTATTTACGTTATTAGCTATACTCATTGTTATCTCAGGTTACTTCTCAAGCTCCGAAACGGGCATGATGTCGTTAAACCGCTACCGCCTAAAGCACCTGTCAAATCAGGGGCATAAAGGTGCAAAACGTGTTGAAAAACTACTCAGTCGTCCAGATCGCCTCATTGGCCTTATCCTTATCGGCAATAACCTTGTTAACATTCTAGCCTCTGCAATTGCAACCATTCTTGGTATGCGACTTTATGGTGACCTAGGCGTAGCCATCGCTACCGGTGTATTAACCCTTGTGATTCTTGTCTTTGCAGAAGTAACCCCTAAAACCCTTGCGGCAATGTACCCAGAACGCGTTTCTTATAGCAGTAGTATCGTCCTTAATGTGTTAATGAAACTGCTTTCTCCACTGGTTATTTTGGTAAATCTAATCACTAACGGTTTCTTAAAAATACTCGGCCTTGGTTCAGGACATGACGATAAAGATAAATTAAGTTCTGAAGAATTAAGAACCGTTGTTCATGAGGCGGGAGGATTAATTCCTCGTCGTCACCAAGATATGCTGATTTCAATACTGGATTTAGAGCACGTTACCGTTAACGATATTATGGTGCCTCGTAGTGAAATTACAGGGATTGATATTAACGATGATTGGAAATCGATTTCACGTCAATTAACTCACTCCCCTCACGGACGTATTGTTTTATATCGAGACCAAATCGATGAAGTGGTTGGGATGCTTCGCTTACGTGAGTCTTATCGCTTGATGCTTGAAAAAAATGAATTTACCAAAGAAACACTATTAAGAGCCGCGGATGAAATTTATTTCATACCTGAAGCGACCCCACTTAATTCACAGCTATTAAAGTTTCAGCGCAATAAAGAACGCATTGGTTTAGTTGTTGATGAATACGGTGATATCCAAGGTTTAATCACATTAGAAGATATTTTGGAAGAAATTGTTGGTGAATTTACTACCTCTATGGCTCCAAGTTTAGCTGAAGAAATTACACCTCAGCCTGATGGCAGCTTTATGATTGAAGGTAGTGCAAATATTCGAGACATTAATAAAGGCTTGAAATGGGACTTACCAACAGATGGACCAAGAACACTTAATGGTTTAATCCTTGAGCATTTAGAAGAGATCCCTGAAACGGAAATTAGCCTCGAAATTGAACAGCATAATATGGAAATTGTCGCTGTCGAAGAAAACAAAATTAACCTTGTAAAGGTATTTCCAAGTACTGAAGATGATAAATAATATTGATACCAATACTATCAATTTTTGAGACTGGTATTAAATTAGAAAAAAGCCCGCTAAATGCGGGCTTTTTTTCAAATTAAAACATCAATTAATGGTTAGATAATTCTTTCAGCATTGAATCAGATAGTGCAAGCTCATCATTTTTATTTACGCTGATGCCTGATGCAAGCACTGTGGTTGCAATTGCTTTTGCTTCATCAAGTGAATGCATTGCATATGTACCACATTGATACTCATTAAGTTCTGGTATCTTATTTTGAGCTTCTACTTTCAAAACATCTTCCATTGATGATACCCACGCGTCAGCAACCGCTTGCTCAGCAGGCGTTCCGATCAAACTCATATAGAAACCGGTACGACATCCCATTGGCGAGATATCAATAATTTCAACACCATTACCATTAAGATGGTTACGCATAAAACCTGCGTATAAATGCTCTAGAGTATGAATGCCTTTCTCTGACAGAATATCTTTATTTGGTGCCGTAAAGCGTAAATCAAATACAGTAATTGTATCGCCTTTAGGGGTTTGCATTGTTTTTGCAACACGCACCGCTGGCGCTTCCATACGGGTATGATCTACAGTAAAACTATCTAACAGTGGCATATTTTAATCCTTTAAAGTTATGAATGATGGCTTACCACCACCAACTGCTTTGTCTCTCTAGCTCTGCCTTACATTGCTTAAGTTGCCAACCATAAGTTTTCGCTTGAGATTCAACCTTACGAGCTATCTTAATCAATTGTGGTTTATTTTTATAGCTTTTACGTTTAAAACCACCGCGACCTTCATGATACGCTAAGTATTGGTTATACGGATCCCACTTAGAGATCCCTAACTGCTTTTGAGAACCATCAGTGTACCAACCGATAAACATAATTGCATCATCAAAGCTGCTACGAGAACCACCACCAGTTGCATCTTCATACTCTCCCCATACAGGGTCCTGAGCTTGCGCATAGCCATAAGCTGAACTTGGGCGACTCCATGGTATAAAACCAAGTAACTTAGTTCTAGGTGGACGCACCGTTGCTCTGAAACTACTCTCTTGTTTCATAATAGCCATGGCTACATTAATCGGCGTACCATACTCTTCAGTCATGTCTTTAGCATCGTCATACCATCCGCTTTTTTCACGGAAGATATCACATAGATTATCCTGTTTTGTTGGTGGCGCTGTCGCACAACCGGATAGTCCTAATAATGCTATAACGGTAAGTGGAAGTTTATATTTCATCAATTTTTCTCAAAAAAAAGCACTGCTACCCCTAGAATAACAGTGCTAGATATTTCGTCATTAGTATCACTTCAAATAACTGAAGTATTCTTCTAAATATTCAGAAAAAGAAAGCTTATCACTCGCTTCAATTTCTTTTTGTGCTTGAACTGAACGCTCTACTTCAGCATCTAACTCTTGTTTAGTATAAAAACGATATTGATGAGCTAAATGTGTTTCACGGTGCTCTACCGCCAATTTACAGCCAATAACACCGATGCCACCAGCGGCTTTTGTTTCAGCCAGTAAACGACCTGAAATCGTTAACTCAGGATCATCAATCATTGCACTTAGACGTTTATGAGTCTGTTGATAAGCGTCATCACCATTCACGCGATCCATTTCTTTTGCGATAACAAGTAAATCTTCAAATACTCTTTCTGCCCATGCTTTTTGAGTTAATCGTTCACCTTGGCAACCAATTTTTAGTTCTAGTCCAGGCTTACGACCTTGTTCAATGATCTTGTTCCAGTTGTCCTTCCAACATGCCATTTCACTGTCATTCATTGGTGCTGAGTCACTTAAAACGGTCCATGTTAAGAACATATCTAAGAAACGAACTTGGTCTTCATTTACACCAATTGGGCTATATGGGTTTACATCTAAAGAACGCACTTCAATATATTCAACACCATCTCTTTCTAATGCTTCAGATGGTCTTTCACCACTTTTTGCTACTCGTTTTGGACGAATTGGAGCATAAAGTTCATTTTCAATTTGAAGTACATTCGAGTTTAACTGAATGTGTTTATCACCTTCTTTCAAACCGATTTTAGCAAACTCTTCTGATGGCGTTCGAATCGCTTTGTTTAAACCATCAACATATTCATTAACGCTATTTAAGCTAATTTTTAGGTTACTTTGAGCATCATTGGTGTAACCAAGATCGCTCAAACGCAATGATGTAGCATAAGGTAAGTAATAAGTCTTACCTAAAGACTCAAAATCCATAGAGGTTTCACGCCCCTGAATAAATGAGCTACATAACGCCGGTGAAGCGCCAAAGAAATACGGAATTAACCAACCAAAGCGGTAATAGTTTCGAATTAATGCAAAGTAAGCATCTGATACGGATTCTTTTCTTTGTTCTTCTGATTGTTCACCAAATAATTCATCCCAAAATTCAGTCGAAAATGAAAAATTAAAATGTACACCAGAAATCACTTGCATCACGCTACCGTAGCGACGCTTTAGGCCTTCACGATAGGTTGTTTTCAGTTTACCTACATTCGATTCACCGTATTGAGCTAACGTAATATCGTCATCATGAGTAACAAAACATGGCATTGAAAGTGGCCATAGTTTTTCGTCTCCCATGTGAGAAACCGTATAGTGGTGTACATCTTCTAGTTGCTTTAATACGGTATCAACATCATTTGATACTGGAGTAATAAACTCTAATAATGATTCTGCAAAATCTGTTGTGATGTATTTATGTGTTAATGCTGAACCTACGCCTTCTGGGTGTGGCTTAGTTGAAAGTGACGCTCCTGGAGTAAATCGAAGCGTTTCTCTTTCAATTCCTCGGCCTGTTTTTTTAAAGGCGTTAGGATTGGAAGCGACTTTCTGTAATCGGTTGATAAATTCGGTCAAAATACAATCTCGCTATTGAGGTAACAACATTATTAATGTTGATTTATATCATGGATACTAACAAATTTTATCGATAGTTGGATACGAAAAAACGGCAATAAATACTACTTATTGCCGCCTTTCTAATTGTTACTACTTTTTCACAGTCATCACTTCAATAGGAATACCTAGTGATTTCAATTTAGGTAATAACGCCTTTTCATCACCAACAACGACAATTTGATATTGTGCAGGATCGAACCATTTAGACGCTAATGCATTCAATTTATCTCGGCCTAACGTCGCAATAAGCTCATTTTGCTCATCAATGAAATCATCATCTAATGAATACGTTAGTATTTTTCCAAGTAAACGTGCTTTTTGTCCTGGAGTTTCATATTTTAATGCATCTTGCTGCCCTACGGCTAAGCGCATAAAATTCAGCTCATCAACTGTCATTCCATCTTTTTTGAATTTATCCATTTCAGAAATAAATTCTTTAATCGATTCAACGGTTACATCCGCTCTTACTTGAGCATAAAAAATCGACATTCCGATCTCTTTATTACCCATTAAGTAACCGCCAGCACCATAAGTGTAGCCTTTATCTTCACGTAGATTCTGGTTAATTCGGCTATTAAAGTTTCCACCTAAATTAAAATTAGCTAACTGTGTTTGATAAAGTTCTCCGGTTGCATCAAATGGCATACCTTGTCGAACAAAACGAACGACACTTTGAGGTGCATTTGATTTATTAATTAAATAAATTTTTTGCCCCCCCAATACAGGCAAACGCTGCGGCGCCAAAATTTCAGGTGTGGCTCCCTTCCAATCAGATAAAAATGCTAATTTATTTATCAAATCTGATTTATTAATATCACCAACAGACACAATTTGGGTACCAATTGGCGTGTAGGTTTCTTTATAGAAAGCTTTAACATCATCTAATGTTAAACTTTGAACTGATTCTAATGAACCATCTGGCGAACGATCAAAAATCGTTCCTTTAAACAAGATTTCACGAGTGGCTTGTGATGCTAACCAAGATGGTCTTTGGTGCTCATATACAAGCCCTTCAACAGCCTGTTTTTGTAAACGATCAAAATCGACTTGTTCAAATGCCGGCTTAAATAGCATTTCATTTACAATAGCTAATGTCTGATCGATATTTTTTGTTAATGAAGCAACCGAGATCGTCGTTGTGTAACTGCCCGAATTAAACGATACAGAGCTACCTAGCTTATCAAGTTTCTTTTGCAGCTCCTCTGAAGAAGAGGTTGTGGTGCCTTCTTCCATCATAGCAGCCGTTAACGATGCTAACCCTTCTTTGCCTTTTGCTACATAACGATTGCCAGCAGGGATTGCTATTTGTAATTGAATCGTAGGTGTTTCAATTGCTTCTGTTCCCAAAACTTCAATACCATTACTTAAATTAGCACGGTAAATCTCAGGCGTTTTAGCCGTTACACCTTTTGATGGTTGAGGCATAATTGAGCGGTCAAAATCATCAACAGCTCTACGAACATCTAAACTATTCTCATCAATTTTTTGGTAATCAGGCAACTCTCGCTTTGGCGTAACAAAATTTGGCTTTTGAACTTCTAGCTGTGTTTTTCCTTTAGGTACAACACTTAACGTAACCTTATATTTGTTAGCCATATAAGTATCAAATGCTTGAGATACTTTCTCTGGTGTAACTGCTTTTAATTCAGTTAATTGCTTTTCTAACTGATTTGGGTCGCCATAAAAGGTTTCATTAGATGCCAGTTGAGATACTTTTCCTGAAACCGATTGTAAGCCAAAGATAGCCCCAGCTTCAGCGCTGCCTTGAACTTCTTCTAAATCTGCTTTGGATACGCCTTCTTTCTCAAATTTGTCAAGCACATCCATGACTTCTTTATATGCTGTAGCTAGATCGTTATTTTTACCAGAATCTGTCATAGCGTATACATACATGGTACAAGACAACTCAGCACAATCGTGGAAAGCACCAGCATCAACAACTTTTCCTGTTTTTACTAACTCTTGATATAAGAGACTCGTTTTTCCATCACCTAGCAATGTTGCAAGCATATCAAGGCTAGCTTCAGTTTCTTCACCACGATACGTTGTTGGCCAACCAATCATTACCATAGGCTGTTGAATACGATCTTCTAATGTGATGTAGCGATTTTCTTTTAGTGTTACAGGTTGTTTAGGTGCGTTATCTACCTCTGGCCCTCGAGGAATCGAACCGAAGTATTTATTCACCCATTCAAGGGTTTGCTTGCTATCTAAATCACCACCAATGGTAATGACCGCATTATTAGGTCCATACCAACGTAAGAAAAAGGCTTTTAGATCGTTAACATCAACACGATCTAAATCCTCTACATAACCTATGGTTTGCCATGAATACGGATGACCTTGTGGGAATAATGCTTCGCCCATTTTTTCATAAATTAAGCCATACGGACGATTATCATAATTTTGACCACGCTCGTTTTTAACTGTACTGCGTTGAATTTCAAATTTCTTTTGAGATACTGCATCAATCAAGAATCCCATACGATCAGATTCTAGCCACAACATCTTTTCAAGTTGATTTGCAGGCACGGTTTCAAAATAATTGGTGCGATCACGATTGGTTGTACCATTTAATGTACCACCCGCTTCGGTAATAATTTTAAAGTGTTGTTGATCACCTACATTCTCTGAACCTTGGAACATCATATGTTCAAAGAAGTGAGCAAAACCTGATTTACCGATTTCTTCTCGAGCAGAACCAACATGGTAAGTCACATCGACATGAACAAGTGGATCAGAGTGGTCTGGACTAAGAATGACAGTCAAACCGTTATCTAACGTGTATTTTTGATAAGGGATAACGGTTGAGCCTTCTTTAGGTAATACTTGCTCAACAAGGGTCACCCCTTTTGGTAAATCAGTCGTTTTCGGAGCTTCAAATTCAGATTTACTGCAACCTGCAAGCGCCAAAACAATTGAAAGGCCTAATATTTTTTTCATTCTTATATCCTATAAAATCCCGTTTACTGCAAGCGATAGCAAGACATATCGCGCCGCTTTACCAATCCCAATTAAAACAATACATGGCCAAAATCGCATCCTTAACCACCCGGCAGCTAAACAAAGGGGATCGCCAATGATTGGTAACCAACTAAATAATAATGTCCAATAGCCATATTTTTTAATCCATTGAATGGCTTTATGACCGTGTTTCTGCGAAGAAGTTTTATCAGGAAGTAATAAACCAAGCCAATAGTTTGTTATTCCACCTAGTGTATTTCCTAGCGTTGCAACAAAAACAACAAGCCATGTAGAAAAGCTATTTAGTTGTAATGTTGCGATTAGACTCGCTTCAGAAGCGCCTGGTAGTAAAGTGGCACTTAAAAAGCCAGAGCTAAATAATACCCATAATGCAGACTCTGCATTAAACCAATCAAACATGATTGAATTTATTCCATTATAAATACTAAGATAACAGTAAGCATAAAATAAAAAAGGGCGCATCAGCACCCTTTTATTGTTAGGTTTTGTTCAAAATTAACCAACTAGCGCAAGAAGTATACCTGCAGCAACAGCAGAACCAAGCACACCAGCTACGTTTGGCCCCATAGCATGCATTAACAAGAAGTTTTGAGGATTAGCCTCAAGACCAACTTTATTAACCACACGAGCGGCCATTGGAACAGCTGATACGCCTGCCGCACCGATTAATGGGTTAATATCTTCTTTCGAGAACTTATTAAGAACCTTAGCCATAATGACACCACCTGCTGTACCAATACTAAAAGCAACGGCACCAAGAGCTAAAATACCTAATGTTTCTACATTTAAGAAGGTATCCGCTTTTAGCTTAGATCCAACACCTAAGCCTAAGAAGATCGTAACAATATTAATTAATTCATTTTGAGCGGTACTTGATAAACGATCAACCACACCAGACTCTTTCATTAAATTGCCTAAGCAAAACATACCAACCAGTGGCGTCGCCGATGGCAAAAATAAAATAGTCATTAGTAATACAGCTAATGGGAATAATATTTTCTCAGCTTTACCAACATGACGCAGTTGAGCCATTTTAATTTGACGCTCTTCTGGTGTCGTCAGTGCTTTCATAATTGGTGGCTGAATAATAGGAACTAATGCCATGTAACTATATGCTGCAACCGCTATCGCACCTAATAGGTCTGGTGATAACTGACTCGATAAAAAGATTGCCGTAGGGCCATCAGCACCGCCGATAATAGCAATAGACGAAGCATCCGCTAGCGTAAACTCCATTCCCGGCACATAGTTAAGTAAAATTGCACCAAACAACGTAGCAAAAATACCAACTTGAGCAGCAGCACCTAGCCATAGTGTTTTAGGGTTAGCAATTAGAGCACCAAAGTCCGTCATCGCCCCTACGCCCATAAAGATAAGTAACGGGAAGATTCCTGTTTCAATCCCTACGTAATAAACGTAATAAAGCAGCCCACCCGGATCTGTAAATCCTGCATTAGGGATATTTGCTAAAATTGCACCAAACCCAATAGGTAATAATAATAGTGGCTCAAACCCTTTTTTAATTGCTAAAAAGAGTAGACCACAACCAACTGCCATCATAATAAGTTGCTCAAACTTAAAGTTGGCAATGGCTGTTTCATTCCATAATGTTAATAAACCATCCATGTTTTATACCTACATCTACGCTAAAGAAAGTAATGGCGTACCAACAGTCACTGCATCACCTTCTTTAGTTAAAATATCTTGCACTGTACCACTACGTGACGCTTTGATTTCTGTTTCCATTTTCATCGCTTCAAGAATAAGTAATACATCACCTTCTACAACTTCTGCGCCAGTCTGCACTAATACTTTAAAAATATTACCCGCGAGTGGTGCATCAACAGATTCAGCGTCCATTGCAGAAAGTTGAGGTGATTGAACTGGAGCGGCTTGAGCCGAAATTGGTTCAACAGAAGAGATAACCCCCTGAGGACCCACTTCAACGTTATATACTTGCCCATCGACTTTGACGCTATAGGCTTCAACACTTCCTTTACCTGCTGCGACTTTAACTTCTTCTTTTTCTGTTTCTTTTTCAGTACCAGGAGCTGGTTCAAATGCATCTGGGTTATTACGGTTTTTAAGGAATTTCAAACCAACTTGTGGGAACAATGCATAAGTTAAAACATCATCAACTTGCTGTTCCGCAAGAGCAATATTTTCCTCTTTTGCTTTTTCCAATAGCTCATCGGTTAAAGTATGAAGTTCAGATTTCAGGAGATCTGCAGGACGACAAGTCACCGCTTCTTTACCATCAAGAACACGAGCTTGTAATTCAGCATTAACTTCAGCAGGAGCAGCACCGTATTCCCCTTTCAATACGCCAGCAGTTTCTTTTGTTATGCTCTTATAACGCTCTCCAGTAAGAACGTTAATCACTGCTTGTGTACCCACAATTTGAGAAGTTGGTGTTACAAGTGGAATATAGCCAAGGTCCTCACGAACTTTAGGGATCTCTGCTAAAACTTCATCCATCTTATCAGCAGCACCTTGCTCCTTAAGTTGGCTCTCCATATTAGTCAGCATCCCACCGGGAACCTGTGCAATAAGAATTCGTGAATCGACCCCTTTTAATTGCCCTTCAAATTTCGCATACTTTTTACGAACTTCTCGGAAATAACTCGCAATAGGAGCTAATTGGTCTAATTTCAAATTTGTATCGCGATCGGTACCTTCTAACATAGCAACAACAGTTTCAGTTGGTGTATGCCCATAGGTTTGGCTCATCGACGAAATGGCGGTATCAAGAATATCAATTCCAGCTTCTACCGCTTTAATTGCTGTTGCTGTAGATAACCCAGTAGTCGCATGACTATGTAGCGCTAGAGGAACATCACAAGACGCTTTAATGCGTGTAATTAACTCTTCAGCTTCGTAAGGTTTAAGCAAACCTGACATGTCTTTAATACATAATGAATGACAACCTAAATCTTCTAATCGCTTAGCTAAATCAACCCAAGTATCAGTATTATGAACAGGGCTAGTTGTATATGAAAGCGTACCTTGCGCGTGAGCACCTACATCAATTGTCGCTTTTACTGCTTTTTGAAAATTTCTTACGTCGTTCATTGCATCAAAAATACGGAATACATCCATTCCATTTGCATGCGCTCGTTCAACAAACTTCTCTACCACGTCATCGGCATAGTGGCGATAACCTAATAAGTTTTGACCACGCAAAAGCATCTGCATCG
The DNA here is from genome assembly GCF_009727955.1 of Aliivibrio fischeri. Classification (GTDB taxonomy): domain Bacteria; phylum Pseudomonadota; class Gammaproteobacteria; order Enterobacterales; family Vibrionaceae; genus Aliivibrio; species Aliivibrio fischeri_A. The sequence continues at coordinate 31,516 of NZ_WOBR01000015.1, forward strand.
GCGTATTAGGCATTGCTTTTTTCAATAATCGTAAACGTTCCCATGGATCTTCTCCTAGATAGCGTATACAAGAATCAAATGTTGCGCCCCCCCAAGTTTCTAGAGACCAATAGCCAATTTTATCCAACTGCTCTGCAATCGGTAACATATCTTCAACACGCATACGTGTTGCAAATAGTGATTGATGGGCGTCACGAAGTACCACATCAGTGATAGAAAGTGGTGTAGACATGCTTACAAACTCCTTGTAATGATTTTCCTAAAACAGTTATTTATTCTTTTCGCGGTGTAATTTAACCGCAGCAGAAATCGCAGCAATTATCTGGGGCTGCACTGTTGTTTGTTCGGGATTCTGAACTTTTTGAACGGCTAATGCTCGCTTTGGAGGTAGTTCCACAGGCAATAGCTTTGACATGAGTTGAACTAGATAAACTAGGATGGTTAGGAATGCAAAAACAACACACATACCTGTAAGCATGAGCGTAGCTGCTTCCCATAATAGACTTCCAATGTCTGTCATCTTGCTTCCCTTTTGATGATAGTGACAATGTAAAATTTAGTATGATATTCATACCTATCCACATAAATATTTGATCATTCTTGCTTGTTAAGATCAATTACTTATCTAGGTTGGTATTATACAAAAATGGTTCTTTTATTCTAAAAAGAAGAATCAATTATCTCGTCATGAACACATTTGTCAAATATGAATCAATGAAATCTTTTTAAAAAAGAAGATCATGGCGAGTTATATCCATACATTGCCACTTTTCTCTTTAAAATAACCTGATTACAATCAAGTTACCTAACAATAACAAATAAATCAATCGATTTAAAAACAACCAATTTGATTAACTATTTATCTTTCAGGCATAAAAAAACCCGATCAAATGATCGGGTTCTTTTAAAGAATGGTGCGCCAGAGAGGATTCGAACCTCTGACCGCCTGGTTCGTAGCCAGGTACTCTATCCAGCTGAGCTACTAGCGCACACTTTAATTCTGATTGTCTTTGTAATCTTTTATTGTAACCAATAAATGACTACAAAAAGAAATAATGGTGCGCCAGAGAGGATTCGAACCTCTGACCGCCTGGTTCGTAGCCAGGTACTCTATCCAGCTGAGCTACTAGCGCACA
>NZ_WOBR01000016.1 GCF_009727955.1 Aliivibrio fischeri
GATTAATACTGATTGTTACATAAAAGTAATTTTGTGTAGTCACTCAGTTCATTGATAATTTGTTGATTATCAATTCACAAGTGCCCACACAGATTAATAGGTTTCTAATTTTTAAAGAGCTTTTCTTCTACTTTCAAAGCGTTTCCGCTTCTCTGTGAAGAGGACGGTCATTTTAGCTAATTAAACTTTCGTGTCAAACACTTTTTTAAATTTAATTTTCAAACCGTTTTTCTTACCAACCCTTTGCAGCTCTTGGTTGAGCGCTCCGTGTCAGTGAGGTCGCATTATAGGGAGTTCGATTTCATTAGCAAGCATAAAATAGCTTTTTTTTTATATTTTATGCTTGTTTGATGGCATTTTATTCAAAAGAAAACTTATCTTTTTTTACCCTTACCATGGCAACAGCTTACCCACAAAGTTATCCACATTTGACCTATTTTAATCAAATTCAAACTGGTAAATTAAATCAACTGCATTATCTACTCCTGATACAGCTTCTATATAGAGATCACTGATAATTCGATATCTCAATGTAAATTCACCTAATGAGTTAAATATACCGACGCCATACTTCACTTGTAATCCCGGGGCTATATAACCACTAATCGTTACTTGCGAATCTTCTCCTGAACCAGCCGTATCTAATTGTAGATCTTGCACACCGAATGCTTGACCTATTTCACCGACAACCTTTCCGCTTTTTGCCAAGCTTAATCCAATTAAAGTAGTTGTCATGGCATTACCGCCCGACTCCCCATCAATATCTTGTCCTCTTAATAAATAAGAAAGCGCATTTGCTTGGGGCATACTTGGTGATGAAAAGATTTCAACCCTTGGTGTATCCGCTGGACCTGTAACTTTAATACCAGCAACAACATCATCTTTTGTATTCTCAGGATTTCGAACCGCCTTTATATCTACATAAGGCTGATCTGCTGGGCCGTTAAATAGAATTTTTCCTTTTCTAATTTGTAGATCTTGCCCAAATGAACGATATGTCCCTTCTTCTATATTTACTTCACCTGTAATAAATGGCCCTTTATTTTTTTGAGTAATATTAAGGTTACCGACTAACCCACCTTCTAAACCAAACGCTGATAGCAGTACATCATCACCAATATTGATATTAATATCGGTTTCAACCGTCATAGGTAATGGTGATGGTTTTTCTATTGGTTTTAAGTCATCCCCAAGAATAACTTCATCTTTAGATACCCCAATGGCACTCTCTGGCAATTCTTGAACAACAATCCTGCCCCACGGTATTCCAATAGATCCCGTAATCTTAGCTAGTGTCGGGTTAATTCGAATCTTCATATCAGGCTTAACTTTGAGTTTTACCATTGGTGGCACATTAACTTGTAATTCGTTACCAAAAATATCTAAGCCAGCATCCCACTGATTCAGGTCACTCCAATGCGCAGCACCATCAATATGCAAATCACCATCAGCAGTCGTAATTAATGAGCTTAGTTTTCCGCTATGGCCAGAAAAAACAATATCAACATTTCCCTCATTAATATCTACAGGAGATACCTCTCCTTTGACTTTTATCTCATCGACACTCAAATTACCTAACAATTTTGGGTGTTCTATTGGCCCAGAAATATTGATGTCAGAATTCACCATTCCCCTTAGCTGGCTGTATTCCCCTAGAATAGGCTCTAACATTGCTAATGAGACTTTCTCTATTTTTGAATTACCTGTTAATGTTTTTGCTTTTGTTAACTGGTCAATTTTCATGTTTCCTATTAGTTGACCATTATCAGTTAACGCTAACAACCAATCAGTAGTTAACTCATCGTCTTTCATTTCAGCATTAACAGTAAAATCGTCCCAGCCAATAATAAGGGGGCTTTCCATTTGCTGTTGAATATTACCCTTTGGAAGATGCAATTTAGCTTTAACATAAGGAGACTGACCAACAGACCACTTAGCTAATGCATCAAGATTAACTTCACCATTTATAACGGTTTCATCAGGTATGAATTTTTGTAGCTTACTAAACTCAAAATGTTTAATACTGATATCAGCATTACCGGACTTCCCTGCATGTAAATCTTTATTCAAACAAAGCGCCGTTTTTCCCTGACTCCAACAGTTTGCCTGAACAAATAGTTCTTCTTTTTTGATGTCGTATGCAAGATCTGCTTTTTTATCTAATTTCCATGGTCCGATTTCAGTAATCACATCAGCTTCACTTAACTCCCCTTTCCAGCCTTGAGTTCGATCAAGCGAGCCTTTAAATACAAGGTGAGAATCAATGACATTTGAACTTAAGTCTATTTGCAATTTGTGAGCTTGTTCTTTACCACTAAATCGAATGATCAAATCATTCAATACTTGTTTTTGGTATTTTCCATCTAATAACTTAATACTTAAATCCGCATCAATGGTCGGAGACGGTACTATATATCCTTCTATAGAAACTTTATTTAAGCTTGCCTTCTTAGGTAATTGTAATCCTATAGCATCGATATCAAGATCGATTCTAGGCTTAGTTAACTCTCCCGTTAGCGCAACATTACCAATCAATTTGCCATGAACATCTGGCACACTATCTGATAACTCTGGAAAATCGATATCAACATTTAGGTTCCACTCTTTATTTAACTCACCAGACACAGCTAATCCATTGTCACCATGATTGATTGTTAATTGGGAAATATTTAAATGCGGTTCACCTATACCACGAATATCATCAGCTTTTAATGTGCCTTGAACTAGCAAAGGGTAACTTCTAAACACACCATTAATATCTATGGTTGGTACATCAACAACCCACCCACCATCTTCAGTTAAATGTCCATCTGTAATCAATTGCCCACTGATATCCCCTTCCGCTTCTGGCCACTGTAATCCGGGCTGTATATTCTGCAAATTGATATCTGTTTTCCACGATACTAATGAAGCCCAATTGACTTCTGCACTTCCTGAAATGGAGCCACCTAACGTATCAATTAACAAATCAGATAAATCGACTTTCTCTAAAGTTCCTCTTCCTTCTAAACGTAAATCTGTTTGAGGAATTGATTTCCCCTCTATATATAGAGCACTTGCAAAGTTATATTGCTCAAGGTTTCCTTCTGTCTTTATATTAGGAATTTGAACCTTAATATCTTTATCGCCAGTTAATGGCCAGTACAGTTCACCTTTATAGACATGTACATCAAACGGAAGTTTTTTATCTAAAGGGTGAACATTTGCATCGACTTTAACCTTTAGGCCACCACTCAACATTAATGAAGCATTCAAATCAGCAACACTTCCATCAGCCTCTATAGCTAACTTATGACCTTTTAATTCCGTTTCTTTTAGTTCAAGCAGTCCGTCTAAAGTGAGTGGGTAATCCCCCTTTAAAACTATCTCATTATTAAGTAATAAGTTTACTTGTGGTATATCCAAGTAAAAATCATTAATACTCGCGTTATTTTCACCAGCAGTTGCTTTGAAGTTTAGTTTATTTACTTTTACGGGAGTCTCTTGCTGTAGGATAAAATCACGAAGTGCGAACTGTTCAACTTTTATATTTAAAGGGATAAATACTTCAGGTAAAACGATAGGTGCATCATCTTTTTTTGACGATGTTGTTTTTTCTTTATTTTTTACAGCAGTGCTTTCACTTGAAGCAAGCTCTAAGCGAATATGCTCCCAGTTCAAAGGAGTTAATGTTAACTCACTTTTATGGATATTCACTCCAGTAGAAAATGTTCTCCACTGAATATGATTTCCCAAAATATTCGCATCTATATTATTTAAGGTAATATTGGTTATTGCTATCGGAATAGGAATCGACAACAACTTGTTTTCAGCAGTATCAGTCTCTTCTTCTTCATTTAACGTTGGGAGTGTTGGAAAATCTAACGTCAGTCCATCCACAGAAATATCATCAATACAAACTGAAGGAATTAATAGACATTTAGGTGTTAGTGAAAAATGAAAGCGAGATATCTCCGTACTAAGCAATTGTTTATTATCATAGGTTATATTCGATAATGTAAATTCAGGAATGACACTTCCTTCTACACCTTCAATTGATAGTTCAGGAAGTGCTTTTTCTGCGCCCCAAACTATCAGCTTTAATCCAGAATTCGTAAAGACAACGGCGCCTACTATTAATAGGAGTAATAATAGAATTGATGGAAAAAAAAGAGCAAAGCAAAGACAATGACGACTGAAACGTCGTTCTTTCTTCAACTCTTGATTGTTATGCTCTTCGTTCATATTAATGGAACTCATACTTCTGGCCCCAAGGTAAAATGGACTTTAAATTCATCGCCTGGTTCAGCATCGAATCCCCATGCAAAATCAAGTCGAACGGGACCAACAGGAGAAGCCCATCGTATACCTAGACCTGCCCCCATTTTCCAATCAGGTACATCCAACCATGCATCACCATAATCAACAAACGTTGCAACCCACCAATTACCAACAACTCGATATTGGTATTCAAGGCTAGCTGTCGCCATATATTGGCCACCAGTTAAATAACCTTCACTGTCTTTTGGAGATACCTCTTCATAGCCATAACCACGAATACTATTATCACCACCTGCGAAAAAACGAATTGATGGAGGTAACTTATAGAAATCATCGGTATATATAGCACCAATATCCGCTCGAGCTACGCCTCTATGATTTTCACCAATACTTCGAACAATCGCACCTTGAGCTTGTAAACGTAATAACTTCACATCTGATGTTAATGCTTGATCCGTTGCTTCAATAGTAAATGCTTTTTTATCGCCCCACATGGGCATGGTGCCACCACGGGAACGGCTTTGAGAAAAAGAAATACCAGGTAACACTAGCCATGCAGTGCCATCTTGAACACCTTGAGTAAATTCTTCGTATAAAAAGCGAGTATAAATAGTTCTATGCCAACCAGAGTCATAAACCCAATGTCTTTCAAAAGCCAAATTCGACTCTAAACTGTCTGTATCATTATTATCTACGTTTTTAAGACCGTATTTGACGATGTAATAATCTTTTAAAACTTGCTCTAACGGGATTTTATAAGAAATAGTTGCTTCTTGTTCTGGTTTTGAAATTGAAAGAGCTGTATCTAAACTATGTCCTTCAGGGTTTAACCAAGGCTTTTTCCAGCGAATTTTCCCCCTCGCACCAACGTCTGTTGCATAACCAATACTTGTTTCTAATTGATTTTTAACTTGAGGCGAAAGATGGACTTTCATTGGCAGTTGATATGTTTTTCCAACAGCGTCGATATCTGGTTCAACATAAACAGAAGAGAACCACTCAGTATTTGAAAGGGATTGATTTAATTCACCGACTTGACTTGCAAGATAAGGGTCTCCAGCTTTAAACGGAATAATTGAGCGAACTCTTTTTTCTTCAATTTGACTACCATCAATCGATGTATCCCCAAAACTGTATCGTTTACCACTATCATAATGCAAACGAACCATTGCTTGATGTCGACCGGGAGCTATTTCCAAAAGATTTGTCGTAAAATCACCATCAAAATAGCCTTTTCTCAATGCCAGATTTTGTAACGTACTTTTTAAACTTTCATATCGACCATGATTAATCACTTGTCCAAGATTTAATCCTGAATTATCTACGGCCTTAATAAAATCCTCATCTGTAGCAGCTTCACCACTAATCACTATATCGCTGACATAGATAATAACAGGTGCGCCTGCTTCGATATTCATAATTAAAGTATGATCTGATTGCTCTCCTTCGATAGTGAAAGTAGTGACTGGTTGATAATAACCAAGAGCTTTTAAAGCATCGGTAACACTTTCTTGAAGACGAGCTTGGAAACGAAGAGAGACAGAATAGTCTTCTTCTGGAATACCTGAGATATATGCTTCGACATTACTCAGTAAAGGTCCTTCTAATCCCTCTATTTCTAGTTCTGTTTCTGCTAAGGCTTGAGATGAGATAGCAAGCAAACAAACTATAATGAATAAAGGTAACTTCTTTATCATACTTGTAATTATTCTATTGATTCATTAATGCATTATATGCAATGGTAATTTACTCGTTTTATAGAGTAGCACAAGATAAATGTCTTCTATCTTAACTCAGTTGAAGGATGCAACATGACAACTAAACAACCAACGTCACCACCACTTCATTTTATTTCTCAACGTAATTTAGAATTCATACCGCCAAATTTTGAACAAATATTTTTTGGTATGGGTTGCTTCTGGGGTGCTGAACGTCTTTTTTGGCAGTTAGAAGGCGTCTACTCTACTGCGGTTGGATACAGCGGAGGAACAACATCACACCCTACTTATAAAGAAGTCTGTACAGGAACAACCAATCATACTGAAGTTGTAAAAATCATTTTTGACCCAACAATAATTTCATTAGATACCTTATTACATTCTTTCTGGCAAAAACACGACCCAACAGAAGGAATGCGACAAGGTAACGATATTGGGCCACAATATCGTTCAGCTATTTATACAACATCTAAAGAGCAACTGAAAACAGCAAAACAAACTCAACAGCAATACCAAGCTGCTCTAGAAAAACAAGGTATCATGCGAGCTATTACAACGGAAATTGTACCAGTCCAAACCTTTTACTTTGCCGAAGAGTACCACCAACAATATTTAGCTAAAAACCCTGATGGTTATTGTGGTTTAAAAGGTACTGGAGTTTGTTTTATATAAACAAAAAAGGTGCTCATGACCACGAGCACCTTCTATTAACGATTACTATAATTTTAAGCAGGCATCATTGATAGCTGACGAATATGTTGATTCACTTCACTCATAACTAATAGCATTTTCTTAGTTCCTTGATTTGGCATTAAAATTTTACCGCCATCAAACTCAAAAGTTCCAATACCTTCAATATGCAAATTACCCTTAAATAACGTTTTTACAAAACGAGCGACTTGCAATGGTCGATAAGCCTTAAAATTTCTAAACATAGCCATTCCCCGATTATCCATATAAAGGTTTTATTAGTCCTGAAAACAAACGCCAATTCACACTGCTTTATTACAAATAAAACAAGTGATTAACATTATAGGAAGCAAAACTATTTTCAACAAGGAGAAAATCAAAACAGCAAGGACTGGTCGAATCGCTTTTTTCTTATCGCTACACTAAACTACGAAGGTTAATCATCAAGGATAATAAAAATGAAAAAAGTAAAACTACTTACACTTGCGGCTTGTCTGCTCCCTTCTCTTTCATTTGCTCACAACCTATCTCTTAACAAAGAAGTCCCATCAGTTTCGATTGAACAATATGGGGAGATCTTTTTTAAAGACTCAGCTGCAACCTATCAAAACTGGAATACTGAACAACTTAAAGGAAAAGTTCGAGTATTGCAGGCAATAGCAGGTCGAAGCAGTGCGAAAGCAATGAATGCCGATCTTATGAGTGCAATTACATTAGAAAAGTTCCCAGAAACAGAATATCAAACAACAACTATCATCAATCAAGATGATTCTATCTGGGGAACGGGTGGATTTGTGAAGTCTTCCGCTGAAGAAAGTAAAGAAGAGTTTTCATGGTCTTCAATGGTATTAGATGAGCATGGTAAAGTAGCAAAAGCTTGGGATTTACAGCCTGAAAGTTCAGCTATTATCGTTCAAGATAAAGAAGGAAAAATTCTTTTTATTAAAGAAGGAAAGTTATCAAAGGATGAAATTAAGCAAGTTATAGCACTAATTCACACTCAATTATAAATAATGCCTTGCTTATAAAATGTTATATTATTACATTTACTACTCATTCAATTAGGGTAGTACAATGCAATCGTATTTCTTTACTAAACAACGCTGGTTAAATTGGGGGTTTGCAATACTCCTAGCGTTGTTTGGTATTTTGGTTGCTAATCACCAAGTTGATACCAACTTACATCATCATGAAGATCACCATTGCCAGCAGTTTCAATCATTTAGCTCTGGTATTTGTATCAACGTTACATCACCACCAGTTATCCCCCAGCTAATTATTTGCTCTTTATTTTCTATAGTTGAAAACTCATCACCTTTAAACATAACAGTTCATTCGCGAGCACCTCCAACTCCGTCTATTCTCTAAACAATAACCACATTCAATTTATAATTCTTAGAAAATAGGAAATTATTATGTCTATCTGTAATAAAAAAACACTTCTTTGCTTAGCAGTTTCAGGTTCTTTATTCTCGGTAAGTTATGCTGCAAATGCTAATGACCACCATGATCATAATCATCATGATGGAGAGCATCATGAAAGTGAACATCGTCACCACGATGCTCATGTCCATGGTGTGGTTGAAACCAATATTGCTCAAGATGGCGATCACTTATTGTTTGAGATCACCGCTCCTGGCGCTGATGTTGTTGGTTTTGAACATGCTCCAAAAGATGACGCTCAAAAGCAAGTACTTGCTAATGCAGTAAAAACATTAAACAACCCAAACCTGATCTTTACACTTCCTGAAAATGCAAAATGTACATTTGAAGAAGCTCATGTATCTCATAACCTAGTTAATCATAACGATCATGATGACCATGAACACGACCATGACCATGACCATGACCATGACCATGACCACCATGATGGTGAACACCATAAAGAACATGGCAAGCATGGTGAGTTTAGTGCTCAATATGAATATCACTGTGAAGCAATTTCAAACCTAGACCAAATAGAAACTCAGTGGTTCACTCACTTCCCTCATACCCATAAAATGACAATTCAATACCTTGGTGATGCAGGTCAAAAAGCCGCTTCATTAACACCAAAGTCATCAATTATCACTCTATAGCTTAGGTATGGCGGTGGTAACACCGCCATTTTTACTATGAATATTATTGAATTATCGAACCTAACTTTTCACTGGCCAAATCAAACCGAACTAACAATAGACATTCCTTTTTTTACTCAAAAACAAGGAAATAAATTATTTATTAAGGGTCCTAGTGGAAGTGGTAAATCAACTCTATTAAGTCTCTTAACTGGCATTCTTTCTCCAACGTCTGGTTGTGTAAATATTAATGGCACAGATATCAATCAGCTCTCATCAAATCAAAGAGACCGATTTAGAGCAGATAATATTGGCTATATTTTTCAGCAGTTTAATTTACTTCCTTATTTATCCGTTATTGATAATGTAATTTTGCCTTATCAATTTTCTTCAAAAAAAACATTATCTATAAAAGAATTACGCTTAGAAGCAACACGCCTTTTAACGCAGCTTCAATTGCCAGCTTCTCATTTTAATAAACCCATTACTGATTTAAGTATTGGCCAACAACAACGAGTCGCGGCAGCAAGAGCTTTTATTGGAAAACCGAAATTAATTATTGCTGATGAACCAACCTCAGCACTGGATCATGAGACTCGTTTTGCTTTTATTGAGTTGTTAATGAATGAATGTGAAAACAGTAACGCGAGTTTACTTTTTGTTAGTCATGACCCAAGTTTAGAATCTTTATTTGATCAAAGCATTGATTTAAGAGAATTGAATAAAGCAGGAGAAATATCATGATAGGCATTACAAAGTTAGCTTGGAAAAGTTTAGCTAATCGTAAAACAACTGTACTGCTTACTGTTGCAACCATTGCTATTTCAGTAATGCTATTAGTTGGTGTAGAACGTATTCGTACTGAAGCAAAAAATAGCTTTGCTAATACGATTTCAAATACTGATTTGATTGTTGGTGCCCGCTCAGGTCAAGTAAACCTCCTACTTTATTCTGTTTTTAGAATAGGTAATGCGACAAATAATATCGATTGGAAAAGCTATCAAGAAATCATTCATCAACGAGCGGTAAAATGGGCGATTCCTATTTCACTAGGAGATTCTCACAAAGGTTTCCGCGTAATGGGAACCAATCAAGACTATTTCCGTTTTTATCAATATGGAAAAAAACAGCCTCTTGAGTTTAAAGAAGGCAAACCATTTAATGGATTATTTGATGTTGTGTTAGGTGCTGATGTTGCTAATAAACTCAATTATCATCTAGGGGATAAATTGGTTATTGCGCACGGGATCAGTGATAAGTCTTTTACCAGACACGATAATTTACCTTTTACTGTCGTAGGTATTTTAAAACCAACAGGAACACCTGTAGATAAGACCTTACATGTTTCACTAGAAGCAATATCTGCCATTCATGTCGGTTGGGAAAGTGGAGCACATTTAGGCAATACTCCCGATGCAAAAATCTTAGAAAAACAAAAATTTGAACCTGCAGAAATTACAGCTTTCATGCTTGGATTAAAATCAAAGATTCAAACCTTTGCCCTACAACGCTACATTAATGAATATTCAAAAGAACCACTTAGTGCCATTCTTCCCGGTATCGCATTACATGAATTATGGGGAATGATGTCTGTGGCAGAACAAGCACTCTTAGCTGTATCTGTTTTTGTCGTTGCCGCAGGATTAATGGGAATGCTAACAAGCCTATTAACTAGCTTGCAAGAACGTCGTAGAGAAATGGCTATCTTGCGTGCAATGGGGGCTCAACCTAAGCATATTTTTATCTTATTGATTAGTGAGGCTGTCGTAATAACTAGCTTTGGGATCATAGTAGGCTTAATAGGGCTTTACTTATCCCTCAGTATTCTACAACCTATAATCCAGCAATATTATGGCATTGCCATTGAGTTGACCCTACCAACACTTTATGAACTCAAGCTACTTGGCCTTGTTTTGTGTTCAGGCTTTGTGATTGGCGTTATTCCAGCAATACAAGCTTACCGACACTCTTTAAGTGATGGCATGACAATAAGGTTATAAGGACCCTTTTAATGAAAAAGAAAATAATTATCTGCCTATTAATGCTGATGCCTTTTAGTGCATTCAGTAATGAGGTACTAAAACTTGATTGGATTGATTTGATTCCTGAACAAGAAAGAAATCAATTTGACTCGATGGGAATGCCTAAAATTGATCATAATGGTGGTCAAATGCAGCAATCTTTAGTGGGTTCGGTTAGACAAGAATTAAACGGAAGTATGGTAAAAATACCCGGTTTTGTGATCCCTTTAGAGGGCGACGATAAAATGATCACAGAATTCCTGTTAGTACCTTACTTCGGGGCGTGTATTCATGTTCCACCACCACCACCAAACCAAATTATTTATGTGAAATTCGAAAAAGGTGCTCCAATACAGCAACTGTGGGATGTCATTTATATTGTTGGAAAGTTAAAAACAGAAACCATTGATAGCGAACTTGCTGAAACTGGTTATCTTATTGAAGGCGTTAGATTAGAAGAATATGACGACGAATAGTTAACAAATATTTTACACTGGTTTATTTTGTTTAGTTAAATATAATTAGATAAATAAACCAGTGTTACTGCATAAACACTAACCAATGTAACGCTAAGTAGAACTTTCTTAAAATTTGAATCTTTCATTTCCCCTCTCCAACGTTATTAATCAACCAATTTATTTTAACAAAAAATTATCATTTCAACACTAATTACCTGCTACTTTATTTGACTAACTCGCAAATATCGCTTTGAGATTAAAGTTTTTATTTTCAGCAACCGATAAGATAATGGGAAATCATGTTAAATCGAAGCTAGGCGAACTCATGAATACGCAGCAAACTATCATCACTAAAGATGAAACAACTAAAAAAGAACAACCAACTCATAAAAAAGAACATTATGTAGTTAGCAGCGCTAGACGACTAAAAGAAATTGCAATTCAGCAAGGTCTTGCGGCCAATCTTCAGCCTCCAAAACCAGAAGAAACACTACTTAAACGTGCGTTATATCGTGAGAAATTATTGCGTGAACAACAACAACAAAATTTAGAAAAAATCGTAAAACTCGCTCACGATTATTGCAATGATGAAACCGCAGGCGATCCAGATCCTGATTGGCTACATCGTTTCTTTGAAATGGCAAAAGATATCCACGACTCATCAATGCAAAAACTGTGGAGCCAAATATTCAAACAAGAAGTGATCAGCCCTGGTTCCACTTCAATGAAAGCCCTTAAAGTTCTAAAAGACATGACCCAACGCGAAGCTCAAACATTTCAAAGAGCAGCTTCACTCGCATGTAGCTTTGGACAAGACAACAGTAAAAAACTCCTATTGGGTTATAAGTGTGCTGGTACTTTTTTTAATTTCTATAAAACCGATGGGCCTCAGCTCATTCATTTAGGTAACTACAAACTACCTTATTCAAGTTTATTACTTCTTATTGAGTTAGGTTTACTACTTAGCACTGAACTAGAGTCAGGAGAGATTGAGTTTGAACCCGCCTTACCATTGCAATATCAAGGGAAGAACATCGCAATAAAACCAATGCAGAAAGGGTCTCGATTGGTATATTACCGATTTAGTCCTACTGGTGCAGAACTATGTAAACTGCTGGGTAATAAACCGAATGAAAATTATTACGATAACCTCATCAGTTTATTAAGTCAGAAGTTTATGGTTGAAACGGATGTTGCTGCAAAATCCATTTCAACGATGGCTTAGTTGTCTAAGTTAAAGATAAGCCTCAAAAATAATCAGAGCCCTAGATTGAATGATTCCAAAAAAATCACTACTAGGGCTATTTTTTTCTTCTAGATAATTGAACGTACTTTTAGCTCTTCTAAACACTGTTCAACTAATACTTCTATCGACTGAGTTCCTGCGGGCAAATCAATTTCGGGGTTTAACGGTTGTTGATATTCAGAATCAATTCCTGTGAAATGCTTTATCTCACCTGCTCGTGCTTTTTTATATAAGCCCTTTGGATCTCTTTTTTCACACTCGTCCAGTGAGGTATTCACAAAAACTTCTAAAAACTCACCTTCAGGCAGTAACTCTCGAACCATTTGACGCTCAGCTCTATGAGGTGAAATAAACGCACTTAATACAATAAGCCCAGCATCTGCCATCAACTTTGCAAGCTCACCAATACGTCTAATGTTTTCTTGCCTATCATGATCTGAAAAGCCCAAATCTTTACATAAACCATGACGAACATTATCACCATCAAGTAAATAGGTATGATACCCAAGCTCTGCCAATTTACTTTCTAATGCACCTGCAATGGTTGATTTCCCTGCCCCCGATAATCCAGTAAACCAAAGCACCGCCGGTTTTTGCTTTTTAAGATCGGAACGAATTTCCTTTGTTACGGTATGCTGATGCCAAACGACATTCTCATCTTTTATTACTGATTGTACTGTCATGTTTCATCCTTGAATTAAAATGGGAAAAAGTAAGGGATTAATGCTAATACCAGTACCGAATAAATAATCGACATGGGTAATCCCACTTTCACATAATCGAGCAGTGTGTAATTGCCCACACTAAAAACGAGTAGATTGGTTTGATAGCCATAAGGGGAAATAAAACTGGCACTCGCCCCAAAAAGCACCGCCATAATAAAAGGCATGGGATCAACGCCATACCCCAATGCCATGCTATAACCAATAGGAAAAGCCAGTGCTGCTGCTGCATTATTGGTAATAAGTTCAGTCAACACCAATGTAATAAGATATACCGCAATTAATGCCCCCATCACTCCCCAGCCATTAAACAGCTCAATAAACATTTCACCTAATTGAACAGATAGTCCTGATGACAACATTAACTGTGCGATAGAAAGCGCTGCACCAACAATAACAACAATATCAATTGGGAATCGTCTGCGAATTTCACCTAAATTAATAATACCTAGCGCTAGCATACCGAGTAGATAAGCAGAGAGTCCTTTAATAATAGGAAACACATCAAGTAAAGCAGCGGTAATCACAGCAGCAAAACCAACCAAAACTAAAGCACTCTTATCTCCATCCAGTTTTGCGGCTGAATCTAAATCACTGATAATGACGAATTCACGTTTTAGTTGTTGCTTGCTCTGTTCAAAGTCTTTGCCGGGAACCAAAATTAATGTATCCCCTGCTTGTAATTCAATTTTTCCTAATCCACCTTCAAGTCGTTCATGCCCGCGGCGAATAGCAACCACTACCGCGTCAAAGCGTTCTCTAAATTGAGCGGATTTAATGCTTTTTCCACGAATAGAGGCCGATTGGCTTACAACAACTTCAAGTAGGTTCTGTCCATTTAAATGATGCTGACCAAATAAGGTTAAACCATTAATTTCTTGTAACGTCGTAACACTTTCAATGTCTCCGCAAAACAGCAGCCTATCTCCAGCTAATAAAATCATATCTGGATCAACCGATGGTATGGTTTTTCCATTACGAATCACTTCCGCTAAAAACAGCTTACGCAATGCTCGAAGGTTATTTTCACTGATTGATTTGCCTACTAGTGGTGAGCCACCTTCTACTCTTGCTTCTAAAAAATACGGTAATTCATCTTGATGACTTTCATCGTACTGAGGCAATAAATAACTCAGTGGAATTAAAATCAATAAACCACCAAATAAAACGGCTAGACCAATCGTTGTAGGGGCAAAGAAACTTAAGCTCGGTAAACCAGTGTCTTCCACAAAACTATTAATGATAAGGTTCGTTGAAGTACCAATTAACGTTAATGTTC
This sequence comes from Aliivibrio fischeri, assembly GCF_009727955.1. Lineage (GTDB taxonomy): Bacteria > Pseudomonadota > Gammaproteobacteria > Enterobacterales > Vibrionaceae > Aliivibrio > Aliivibrio fischeri_A. Next base: position 14,452 of record NZ_WOBR01000016.1, read on the forward strand.
CACCTAAGATAGCGGCATAAGATAGAGGAATAAGTAATCGAGAAGGTGCGTGACGTTGATTACGTTTTATTGCTCCAATCAATGAAACAACAACCGCTGTATTATTGGTAAAAGAAGAAAGTAAGGCAGTAGATAGACCTAATTTGCCTACCACACTCCCTAACCTTCCTTCAGAAATATAACGCCCAACCCAACTGATAAGGCGTGTTTTTTCTAAAGCACAAGAACTTAAAATAAGCAGCACTAGCGTTAGCAAAGATGAATTAGTAAAGTTTTTTGCCAAGCTAGGTAAATCAATCATACCAAGCATAAAAGCAATAAATGCAGAACCTGCAAATATGACGCTTGGTTTTAACTTACTTGCCAATAAACTCACAATAATCAGAGTTAATAACGCCAGAACGAATCCTTGTTCCCATGCCATAGTGACAGTCCTTAGCCTAAAAGCTTAGAAATATCTTTGGTTTCCCAATGTGGGAAGTGCTTACGAATTAACGCATTTAGCTCAATTTCAAACGCACTGATATTGTCATTAATTGGCTTAGTCTCACTCAAATCAGATAGGTTTTGGATCATCCCAGCCCCTACCGTTACATTGGTTAGACGATCAATAAAAATAAACCCGCCAGTATCTGCACAATCTTGATAACGATCTAAACTCACGGTTTCCGTTAACGATACATCACATAAACCAATACCATTCAACGGCAGCTCTTGAGTATCAAACTTTTCCAGACTATTAATGTTCACTTGATGGTGAATAGCATCAATTTGACCAACGGTTTTCTTACCTGCAATTTTAATATCATATTGACGACCCGGTTCTAATCCTTTTTCCGTCATCCATACAATCTCAGCTTTAAACTGATCCGTAGCTTGCAAGTTCGACTGTGATTTAACTAACAAGTCACCACGACTAATATCAATTTCATCCTCAAGTGTTAATGTCACTGCTTGGCCTGCTTGAGCTGATGTTAAATCACCATCAAAAGTAACAATACGAGCGACTTTCGATTTTTTTCCTGATGGTAAAGCCACAATGTCATCACCAACAGAAATTCCACCAGAAGAAACCGTACCAGCAAAACCACGAAAATCTAAGTTTGGACGGTTAACGTATTGCACAGGGAATCTAAACTCACCATTGCCTTTATCTGCATCAATATCCACATTCTCAAGTACTTCTAATAATGGTTCACCTTGATACCAAGATAGTGCCTCACTTGGGTTTACTACGTTATCTCCTTCTAATGCAGATAACGGTAAAATAGAAATATCTAAATTTGGGTTATTCAGTTTCTTAGAAAAAGCTAAGTATTCCTCTTTAATCTCTTCAAAACGAGATTGAGAATATTCAACTAAATCCATTTTATTCACAGCTACTACAAAATGACGAATACCAAGAAGGTTTGCGATATAAGAATGACGACGAGTTTGATCAAGCACTCCTTTACGAGCATCAATCAAAATCACGGCGACATTACAGGTTGATGCCCCCGTAGCCATATTACGAGTGTATTGCTCATGTCCCGGTGTATCGGCAATGATGAATTTACGTTTTTGAGTTGAGAAATAACGATATGCCACATCAATCGTAATACCTTGCTCACGCTCAGCTTGCAGGCCATCAACCAATAAAGCTAAGTCTGGACGCTCACCCGTAGTACCCACTCGTTGGCTGTCAGCATGAACTGCATCTAGTTGATCTGCATAGATTTGTTTTGAATCATGGAGTAATCGGCCTATGAGGGTACTTTTACCATCATCTACTGATCCACACGTTAAAAATCGAAGTAATGATTTGTATTGATGTTCTTTTAAATAAGCTTCAATACCAAGCTCTGCCAGTTGTTGCTCTACTGCACTATTCATTTATTTAATCCTTCCTTAGATGCCTGATATTAAAAGTAACCTTGACGCTTCTTGAGCTCCATGGAGCCAGATGAATCATGATCTATCGCTCGTCCTTGACGCTCACTGGAGGTCGCAACTAACATCTCTTCAATAATTTCAGGCAATGTATTCGCTTTTGATTCCACCGCTCCTGTTAATGGATAACAACCTAGAGTTCTAAAACGAATATCTTTATGTTGGATCTCTTCACCTTCTTCCAGTTTTAAACGCTCATCATCTACCATGATCAACATGCCATCACGCTCAACCACTGGGCGTTTCTCTGATAAATACAGAGGAACAATTTCAATATTTTCTAAATAGATGTATTGCCAAATGTCCAACTCAGTCCAATTTGAAAGCGGGAATACTCGAATACTTTCCCCTTTATTTACTTGTCCGTTATACGTATTCCATAACTCAGGGCGTTGATTTTTCGGATCCCATGTATGGTTTTTATCTCTAAATGAATAAACACGTTCTTTGGCGCGTGACTTTTCTTCATCACGACGAGCGCCACCAAAAGCAGCATCAAATCCGTATTTATTTAATGCTTGTTTCAAACCTTGTGTTTTCATGATATCGGTGTGTTTTGATGAACCATGCACAAACGGATTAATGCCCATTTCTAACCCTTCAGGGTTTTTGTGTACCAATAGGTCAAAACCGTATTTTTCTGCTGTTTTATCACGAAATTCAATCATCTCTTTGAATTTCCAATCGGTATCAACATGAAGAAGTGGGAATGGGATCTTTCCTGGATAAAATGCTTTACGAGCTAAATGCAGCATCACTGATGAATCTTTACCAATCGAATACATCATTACAGGGTTATCAAATTCAGCTGCCACTTCGCGAATAATATGAATACTCTCCGCTTCTAGTTGCTGAAGGTGGGTCAATCGTTTTGCGTCCATGTGCTTTTGTCCTTTAGGCTAAATTTGGTAATGGCTCCTGCTTCTGGTGATAGTCTTAACACTTCTTTTTATCGTTGCAGGCGGCGAATTGTCATTCCAATAAAACCACTATAGACGGGTTACTTTATTACCTGAAATTCTAAAATTTCATTTTTTATTCGATTTAATGCTAACGCAAAAAAATTAATGCGTTTCATTCAGAAAAAATAAAGAAAAAACGAGAAGGGAAAATCAAAATATCGGTCGATAACATGGCTAACTAATTAATAATAAAGCTGTGATCTGATTACCATAAAGCGTACTGAAACAAGATCAACTGCACACATTGAGAGGCCAGTTACATTTATAACATAGCCAATCTGTTATCTTATTGGCGCTTTTATGATTATCACCTTTTGGAGACACACTATGAACCTCTCAGCAAAACCTGTTTCAATTGCAGTATTAGCTGGCCTAGGTCTACTTACCCTTTCAGGTTGTAGCCCAACAGTTACCGATACCGATGAAGTTATTAATCTACGAGTGGTAGAAACAACAGACATCCATACTAACCTTATGGATTATGACTACTACAAAGATAAGCCGACTCAAAAAATTGGTTTAGCTCGTACAGCAACATTGGTAAAAGAAGCTCGTGCTGAAGTAACAAACAGTGTTTTAGTTGATAATGGTGATTTATTGCAAGGTAGTCCAATGGGTGACTACATGGCAGATAAAGGCATTGAAGCTGGTGAAGTTCACCCTGCATATAAAGCGATGAATCAATTAAATTACGATGCAGGTAACATTGGTAACCACGAATTTAACTACGGTTTAGAGTTTTTAGCAGAATCAATTAATGATGCTGATTTCCCATACATCAGTGCTAACGTTTATGATGCAAAAACAAAAGAGCATTATTTCAAACCATACATCATTAAGACTCATAAACTAAAAGATACAGCGGGTGTAGAGCACGAAATCAAAGTCGGCTACATCGGATTTGTTCCACCACAAATCATGGTATGGGATAAAAAGAATCTTGAAGGTAAAGTTTTTGCTCGTGACATAAAAGAAACAGCAGAAGAATTAGTACCTCAAATGAAAGCAGAAGGTGCTGATGTTATCGTTGCAATTCCTCACTCTGGCGTATCAACAAATCCATATAAGCAAGGTGAAGAAAACTCAACCTACTACCTTTCTGAAGTAGACGGTATTGATGCTATTGCCTTTGGTCACTCACACGCGGTTTTCCCAGGAAAAGGGTTCGATAACCTACAAGGTATTGATAACGAAAACGGTACAATTAACGGCGTTGCTGCTGTTATGCCTGGCCGCTGGGGTAGCCATGTTGGTGTAATGGATTTAACTCTTGAGCAAAAAGATGGCAAATGGAGTGTAGTAAAAGGTCAATCAGAAGCTCGCCCTATTTTTGATAAAACAAATCAGAAATCACTGGCTGACGCTGATAAAGGCATCGTAAAAGCTTTAGAAGCGGATCATAAAGGCACACGTGATTTCGTTAACCAGCCAATTGGTAAAGCTGATGATGTTATGTATAGCTTCTTAGCTTTAGTTCAAGATGATCCTACCGTTCAAATCGTTAACCTTGCACAAAAAGATTATGTTGAACGTTTCATTCAAGGCGACCCTGATTTAGATGGTACTCCAGTACTTTCTGCGGCAGCGCCATTCAAAGCTGGCGGTCGTGGGAATGATCCAACAAACTTCACTGAAGTTGAATCAGGCCAATTGACGTTCCGTAATGCGGCTGATTTATACCTATACCCGAATACATTAGTTGCAATGAAAGTAACGGGTAAAGAAGTAAAAGAGTGGCTTGAATGCTCTGCTGGTCAATTTAAACAAATCGACATCAACAGTACTGCACCTCAACAGTTAATTGATTGGGATGGTTTCCGTACGTATAACTTTGATGTCATTGATGGTGTTAACTACCAAATTGACATAACTCAACCAGCAAAATATGACGGTGACTGTAATTTAATTAATGAAGGTTCTGAGCGTATCATCGGTTTAACATATCAAGGCAAACCAATTGATGCGAAGCAAGACTTCCTTATCGCAACTAACAACTACCGAGCTTACAGCAATAAGTTCCCTGGCACTGGTGCTGATTTCATCGCTTTTGATTCTCCAGATGAAAACCGTACAGTTCTTGCTAACTACATTTCTCGAGTTAGTAAAGAGGCGGGTCAAGTTCAACCATCAGCTGATAATAACTGGTCTTTCGCACCAATAAAAAATGGCGAAAAACTGGATATTCGCTTTGAAACATCACCAAGCGAAAAAGCAACTCAGTTTATTAAAGATAAAGGTCAATACCCAATGAAACGTGTTGCGACTGATGATGTTGGTTTTGCTGTATATCAACTTAACTTAGCAAAATAAAATTCATCTATTCTACAAAACAAATAGCATGGTGATTTCACCATGCTATTTTTGTATCTGTATGCTAAGTTTTCCACTATTAAAACATCATCTTCTAATAATAAAAGTACTTAACTATGAATGCTCTTTTTACCACTCAACTGGAATCATACGGGTTTACTCCCCATGAAATATCTCAAATAGTTAAGTTAGGTAAGCTAAAAAACCTTCCTGCTAAGTCTATACTTATCAAACAAAATAACGTTGCTAATGAGTTCTATTTTCTTATTGATGGGTTTTGCCATTCTTGTTATCTCACCGAACAAGGTAAGCAATTTAGTAAAGAATTTTATTGGAGAGGAGATTGGGTTGTTGGATTTGAAGAATTATTAGACCAAACGTCATCTCCCTACTCTCTTGAAACCATCACACCAACAACATTAATCACATTACCTATCGCTCAACTGAATCAATGGCGAAAAAATGCAAACCCTCTTTATATCAAATTATTAGAAACCCAACTTTTGTATAAAGAAAGGAAAGAGCGTTTTATGTTATTACACTCACCTCAAGCTCGTTACGAAGTATTCTGTCAAAATTACCCAGAGCTATTAGCCCAACTCAACGATTACCAAGTTGCGGCTTACCTTGGTATAACTCATATCAGCTTAAGTCGAATAAAAAACAGAATTAAAAAGTTAACATAAGTTAATGCCAAAAAAAGTGAACATAGGTATCTTTGAACTCTTCAGTTTTCATTGAGATAAATTCCATGATCCATTGGCAAAAAATACCATTTACCGAATTAACCACTTCTCAACTCTATGAATTACTTCGTTTAAGAGTTGATGTTTTTGTTGTAGAACAAACCTGCCCTTACCCGGAACTTGATGGTAAAGATTGCCAAGATGGAGTTCATCACTTAATTGGCACTAAAGATAATGAAATCATAGCCTGTGCTCGATTACTGCCAGCAGGTACCAGTTATATCAATGTCAGTATTGGACGAGTTGCGACGAAAGGAACGGCAAGAGGTGATGGTTTAGGGCATGAACTTCTATCGCAAGCTTTAGCCTGTTGTGAAGAATTATGGCCAGGAGAATCTATTGATATTGGCGCTCAAGAACATCTAACTCACTTTTACCAAAAACACGGATTTGAGGTAATTTCTGATATGTACCTTGAGGATGATATACCTCATGTTGATATGCGCTTAGAAAAATAATATGAGCATGAGATCAATGATGACGCCTACTCATTTAGCTATTATCTTATTGATATTGGGAAACTTACTTGCTTCTCTTTCTGATGTTGCAGTTAAAGTATTGGATGGTGGAGTTTCGCCTTTTCAATATATATTTCTGCGTCAATTGATCTCACTCGCTCTTCTGTTTCCTTTTTGGTTTCATCAACAACCAAAATCAAGATACTTAAGTAACCCTAAAGTAACTCTAATACGAGCTCATGTTCTTTTAATTGGTAGTGGTTGTATGGTGGTATCAATCACCTACTTAACTTTAGCGACAGCTAATGCCGTTTTTTATACTGCTCCATTATTAATGATCCCACTTTCAATACTATTACTTAATGAAAGACCATCGACAAAAAAAATTCTCCAAACCATTATCGGTTTTATTGGTGTTCTTATTATTCTTCGCCCTTCCCAATTCCACTGGGCAGCTATTTTTGCTTTAGGAACCGCAACAACATTGGCGTTATACAATATTTTGGTAAGAAAAATACCTAACGATCAATCCGTTATTACCACACTATTTTGGACGACATTATTATCCTTACCGGTTTCAGGCGGTTTAGCGTGGCTTTATTGGCAACCATTACATTATCATGAAGTTCTTTGGATCGCTCTAAGCGCGACTTTTATTATTAGTTATAATGGGTTAGCGACCATTGCATACAAAAAAGCCCCTGCAACTCAAATTTCTTTGGCTGAATATTCAGGGTTAATCTTTGTGGTTATATTTGGTGTGGTTTGGTTTGACGAGATACCTGACATATTAACGGCTGTGGGAATCGCGTTAATCGTCATTCCTCTTATGCCTAAAACATGGTTAAAGAACATAAGAGGAAAGTAGTCAAAGAGAAAGATTATTTACTGCGTCCAAAATTACCATCGGACATTCTAAAGTACATAATCGCTTGACCATCACGTTCTATTTGTACGATATCCAATTCGCCTTGCTGATTAAGTTTAAAGCGGAACAGTTGACCTTTTTTGATATTACTTAATGGTTTATCTGCACCTTCAATTTTCACGACTTTATTTAATTCAGTTAATGGCAGATTGTTTTTTCTAAATACTTGATAAAGCGTATCGCCTTCTTGAATTTGATAATCGTGCCATTTGGCTTCAACTGCTGTTGTTTCTTTTTCAATTGGCCTTGTTTGAGTCGGTACTTTTGCTTCTCTATTAACTGTTGTTTCTCTTTGATTACGGTTTGATGATGCCTCTTGTTCACTTAACCCTTCAAGGTTTAAGCTAACACTTTGTCTCTGCATTTCAGGCGCAGGGATCACTGTAGGCTGAATACTCTCTACCTCTTCCTCAGCCCCACTTGGTAATAAAATTAAAACAAAGGTAACGGGAACTAAAATGCGTAATGCTTTTTGATGAAATTGAGGTAATCGCTGCCAATAAGGTGCAACTTTTTCAATAAGAGGCCCACACTTTTCCTTTAAATTAGCCAATTGCTCAGAAAAATCTGGGCGTTTTACATTCATTTTTTTCTTTTTATTCATACCATCGCCTCATGCGAAACTGGTGAGCTCACGTTTTATTCTAATATCAGAGTTCAAAGAAGTACAAAAGTTTACCTTAAGCTTAGATCTCTGTATCCTTTATGCTTTCGTTTATACCATATAAAGAAAGAGAGACTGTATGTCTGAAGTAAAATTAGAAACAGTAGAACAAAGAGCAAGCTACGGCATTGGCCTTCAAATGGGTCAACAACTAGCACAATCTGGTCTTGAAGGCCTAAACGTTGCTGCTATCGCTAAAGGTATCGCTACTTCACTAACTGGCGACATGCCAGAAATCGAAGTTGACGCTATCAACGAAGCTCTTCAAGCACTTCACATGCGCGCTGAAGAAGCTCGTGCAGAAGCATCTAAAGCTGCTGCTGCTGAAGGCGAAGCTTTCCTAGCTGATAACGCACTTCGTCCAGAAGTAACTGTACTTGAGTCTGGTCTTCAATATGAAGTACTAACTGAAGGTACTGGTGAAATTCCAACTTCTGATAAAACAGTACGTGTTCACTACCACGGTATGCTAACTAACGGTGCTGTATTCGATAGCTCTGTAGAACGTGGCCAGCCTGCTGAATTCCCAGTTACTGGCGTTATCGCTGGTTGGGTTGAAGCTCTTCAACTAATGCCTGTAGGTTCTAAGTGGAAACTTTCTATTCCACAAAACCTAGCATACGGTGAGCGTGGCGCTGGTGCTGCAATCCCTCCATATGCTGCTCTAGTATTTGAAGTTGAACTACTAGATATCCTTTAATCTTTCTCAAAAAAGATTAAATATAAAATTAAAAAGCGATGCCTATGGGTATCGCTTTTTTTTGTGTCATACTCTAACTACAATGTTACAAAAACAATATTGATATGTTAAAAGGAAATGACAATGAAAAAAACGCTAATCTTATCAACGCTTGCACTTTCACTCACAGCAGCTGCACCAGCTAATGCTTTTCTTTCTAATCTTTTTGGTGGCAGTGACGATGCCAAAACAGAAGAGACAACCGCTTCTAATCCATTAGTTGGAATGTTAACTGAAAACCTTGATATCTCAGCTGATCAAGCTGCTGGCGGTGCTGGCGCTCTATTAGCGATGGCAGGTAATGGCCTATCGGATTCTGAAAGCTCTGAATTAAATAGTATGATCCCTGGTCTTGAATCTCTAACGGGAGCAATTCCTGGTGGATTAGGCAGCATGATTTCAAATATGGATAGTGTAAAAGCAGCTTTTTCAGCTCTTGGATTAGACCCGGCTTTGATCTCGCAATTTACTCCTGTAATTACTGAGTACTTAAGCTCTCAAAATGCAAGTTCTGGTTTACTAGATTCATTAACTTCTCTTTGGAAATAATGAAGTTATAAACAATCAAGATAAATAAAGGCAGTGTTATCGCTGCCTTTTAATCCAATTAAACTTATTTAATGATAGTTTTATCATTTAAATTCCAGAACCATCAAGTTCACCGTCATCTTCATGTAATCCACACTCCCGCTTCAAGCCAAAAAATCGAGTTTCCTCTTCGCTCATTCCCGGTTCCCATTTCTGAGTTGTGTGTGTATCACCAACAGATAAATACCCTTGGTCCCATAATGGATGGTAAGGTAAGTCGTACTCTTTCAAAAAGTAATGAACTTCTTTATTTGTCCAATCCAAGACCGGGAGGAATTTAAAAACACCATTTTGGATACTTAAAATAGGTAAATTTGCTCGAGAACCCGATTGCTCTCGGCGCAGCCCTGAAAACCAAACTCCAATTTCAAGTTGATCTAAAGCACGACGCATCGGCTGAACTTTATTGAGTTTATTATATTTCTCAATGCCTTCTACACCTTGCTCCCATAATTTACCATAACGAGCCTCTTGCCAATTTGGGCTCTCATCCGCAGTAAATACATGAAGATTTAAATTCAATCGGTCCGTTAATTGATCGATAAATTGATAGGTTTCAGGAAATAGATACCCGGTATCAGTCAAAATAATAGGCGTATCTGATTTTACTTCAGTAACTAATTGCAACATCACCGCAGCTTGAATACCAAAACTGGATGACAACGCAGGGTTACCTTCTAAGTTTTCTAACGCCCAAACAACACGCTCTTGGGCTGTTAGTTTCTCAAGCTCAAGATTAACCTCAGCTAAACGTAATGTTTGCTCAACCTTGGTTAACGATAACAGCTCTGATAATTGCAATTTAGGCATGAAAATCCCTCTTTGATACCTTAACTTCATCTACGATACCGGCACGGATCGTAAAATCACCAAACCCTTCATTTTCATTACGCTCAGTCGCCCAACGACCAACAAGTTGATCAATTTCAGTAAGGATTTGACGGTCAGTGATGTTTTCTTTATACATTTTAGGAACTCGAGTTCCACTGCGATTACCACCAAGATGGAAGTTATAACGCCCCGGCGCTTTACCAACGAGGCCAATTTCAGCCAACATTGCTCGGCCACAACCATTTGGACAACCAGTGACTCGGAAAATAATGTTGTCTTCTTCTGGCAGATTGTGTTTTTTCAATACACCTTCAATTTCAGTCACAAATTCAGGTAAGAAACGTTCGGCTTCCGCCATGGCTAATGGACAAGTAGGAAACGCCACACAAGCCATTGAATTTTTACGCTGTTCTGAATGAGTATCATCAATCAAACCATGCACACGAGCAATTTGCTCTATATGATCTTTTTGCTCAGAAGAGACACCAGCAACAATCAAATTTTGGTTTGCTGTCATTCTAAAATCACCTTGGTGAACCTTAGCAATTTCAGCCACACCTGTTTTTAGTGGTTTTCCCGGATAATCTAATAAACGCCCATTTTCAATAAATAATGCTAAGTGATGCTTACCATCAATCCCTTCAACCCAACCGATTCGATCACCGCGTTCCGTTAACTCATAGGGACGACTTTCTTCAAATTGAACGCCAGCTCGTTTTTCAACTTCCGCTTTAAATACATCAGAACCCACACGATCTAATGTGTATTTGGTTTTTGCATTTTTACGATTTGAACGGTTACCCCAGTCACGCTGAGTAGTCACCACTGCCGCAGCAACATCAAGGGTTTTCTCTAACGGTACAAAACCAAAATCATCCGCTTTACGTGGGTAAGTTGCCGTATCACCATGTGTCATTGCAAGACCACCACCCACAAGCACATTAAAGCCAACCAGTTTTCCATTATCTGCAATGGCAATGAAGTTCAAATCATTCGCATGCACGTCCACATCATTTTGCGGAGGAATAACAACGGTGGTTTTAAATTTACGAGGCAGATAATTACTGCCTAAAATCGGTTCTTCATCCGTGGTTTCTAGCTTTTCACCATCTAACCAAATTTCAGCGTAGGCACGTGTTTTTGGTAATAAATGCTCACTGATTTTTTTCGCCCATTCATACGCTTCTTGATGAAGTTCAGATTCAACAGGGTTAGTCGTACACAACACATTTCGGTTCACATCCCCTGCTGTCGCAATCGAATCTATACCAATACTGTTTAATGTTTGATGCATTAATTTAATATTTGGCTTTAACACACCATGAAACTGGAAGGTTTGACGTGTCGTTAAGCGCAAACTGCCATAAGAGGTATGTTCTTCAGCAAATTTATCAATCGCCAACCACTGTTTTGGTGTAATAATGCCGCCAGGCATACGAGCTCGTAGCATGACATTATGCAAGGGTTCTAATTTTTGTTTCGCACGCTCAGCACGAATATCACGATCATCTTGTTGATACATGCCATGAAAGCGGATCAGCTGAAAATTATCTTTGGTAAATCCACCAGTAATTCGATCTTGCAGATCTTCTACGATCGTGCCACGTAAATGCTTACTTTCACGCTTTAATCGCTCATTATCAGCAAGTGGACCAAGCTCTGTCCCTGATAAAATCGTTTTAACGTCAATTAATTCGCTCATTAGTACACATCCCTTTGATAACGTTTTGCCTTACGCAGCTCATTTACAAATTGCTCTGCTTCTTCTCTCGTTTTCTGTCCATGTTGCTCTACAACGCAAATCAATGCTTCGTGTACGTCTTTCGCCATACGAGTTGCGTCACCACATACATAGATATACGCCCCATCTTGCAGCCACTGCCATACTTGTGCGGCATGCTCTAAGATTCGATGTTGTACATACACTTTTTCTTGTTGGTCACGACTAAAAGCAACATCAAGCTGATTCACAATTCCCGATTTAAGGTATTTCTGCCACTCCACCTGATATAAAAAATCTTGAGTAAACGTTCTATCACCAAAGAATAACCAGTTTTTACCTTCTGCATCACGGTTATCACGCTCTTGCACAAATGAGCGGAATGGAGCAATACCCGTACCTGGGCCTATCATGATCACAGGAACATTATCATCTTGAGGAAGTTTGAAATTATTGTTGTGTTCAATAAATACTTTTACTTCATCGCCTTCTTCTAAACGATGAGATAGGAAACTAGAGGCACCACCAAATCGAGTTTCATCCCCTTGCTGATACTCCACAACCCCCACCGTCAAATGCACTTCGTCATCCACTTCAGACTGACTTGATGCAATAGAATATAGACGAGGAGTTAAGCGACGAAGCAAACCAACCAGTTGATCTGCTGTAAGTTTTTCTTTTTTCTCAGACAATACATCAATAACCTGAGTATTCCCTGAATACTGGCGAAGCTTATCTTTATCTGTTGCTAACTTTTCTAGCTTTTTACTGCCTGACAACTCAGCATATTGAGTCACTAATTGCGGATTTGCTGAGGTGATTTCATATTTTTCAACCAACGCTTTTTGAAGCGATATTGAATCACCATCCACCTCAACCGCTTCATCTCCCGTTAAACCGACTTGCTTCAAAATTGCTGAAGCGAGCTCTGGGCTATTTTCAAACCACACACCAAGAGCATCACCCGGTTGATAAGTTAATCCTGAACCATCTAAATCAATTTCGATATGACGAACATCTTTACCTGAATCTCGCCCTGTGATTTTTTGGCTGGTTAATAACGTAGCGGTATACGGATTTTGTTTTGAGTATTGAGAGGTATGAGCGGCTTGTCCAACAGGAAGCTGAACCACTTGCGCACTTTGTGCTTCAGAAGCTAATGCCTCTTTTACTTTATCAAGTGCTTGCTTTCGCCACTCCGCAGCGGGAGCTTCATAATCTACATCAAGATCAACACGTTCAATAAACGGCGTTGCCCCTTGTTTTGATAAGAAGGCATCAAAGTCTTTACCTGTTTGGCAGAAAAACTCATAGCTTGAATCCCCTAGACCAATAACACCGTAATGTAAATTATCGAGCTTAGGTGCTTTTTTCGATTGTAAAAATTCATGTAACTCAATGGCATTATCAGGTGCCTCACCTTCACCATTGGTTGAAGCGACAATAATGACATGAGTTTCTTTTGCTAAATTTTTACCTTTGTAATCACTGGCATCAAAAAGCTCAACAGCAATACCGGCCGCTGCCGCTTCTTCTTTTAATGCTTCAGCAACGCCTTTGGCATTACCGGTTTGAGAGGCAAAAATAATAGATAACTTACCAGCAGGTTGGCTTGATACCGCTGCGGCAGCTTGATTGATTGGTTGTGTTGCACCTGATGTTTGGCTTATCCCCCAGAAGTAGCCACTGACCCACGCCAATTGCTGTGGCGACAATTCAGAAGCGGCTTGCTGTAACTGACCTATTTGTTGGTCATTAAGTGGACTAGCGAGTGCGGAGAGTTCCTTTAATAACATGACGACATCCCTATTCATTGCGTCATGTTAGATTAGCGAGAATTTTCTATAACAAGAAAGAATAGATAAGTATGTTTTATAACTTTTTGGAAGAAAGAAATGGTTGCTTTGCGTTAATGGGATGACTTTTATCGTTTATTCGTTGATTCTTACCTGACTAAAACCAACAGCCAATGCGCTCTTTGAGGCCGCTTCTAAATCACGATATTTCACCTCTCCTCCTTTTAAATCCGTTAATAAAACCAGACCACCACGGACATGGCGAAACTCAACGATCCAAGAGTCTTCAACAATAACGGGTTCTATTACTGCTTCAACCAATTGATCTTCTTGATACATTAATTTTAATTCACTTAAAGTGGTCATAACGGCATCCTTCTTACGACAACAGCCATAACACAACTTATGGCAGTATCCACTTTATAAGCATGGTCAATAAACGTAATTTGAGCAAATTTAAAATAAAAAAATAGCGACTCAGTCACCTGAATCGCTACCTTAAAAATAATTCGTTAGATTTTTATCGATTAGAAATCAAACGACAAACCACCAAACCAGCCATCAACCATGACGTTTGCTTGGTCACTATCAAAGCCTTCAAAATAACCAAACTCATGATCCATTACACGATAACCAAGTTTGAATTCAACATCGACAGCATCAACAGGAAGAATGTATTTCACACCGGCTTGACCATCCATTGTACGAGTATCACTGCTACTACCAAAATCATACTGACCAAAAATATGGAAGTTTGTATTTGGAATGTGCATCGATGCATCTGCATACATGTTTAGTGCTGTTTCACTAAAGCTTTGGTCTGCTGGACCTCCAGGAATCGAACCTCCCTTATTAAATTCACCGTTTGCAAATTGAGTTAATGTTAAACCTACATCAAATTGCAGGCCATCAGTCTCTAATAATTTGTAGTAACCGGTGTAGTCAATTTGGTCGTATTCAAAACGATCCGCTTTTACTGGCGTATAACGTACTTTTACATTAGGTAAAATTGGGTACGGGTGTTCAAAAGCAATAGAGAAAGCTTGCGATGCATCCACATCATTATCTCTTACCGCTCCCTCTTTAGAGCCAACTTTTCCATCAGGGAACCACGCATCAATAGCAACTTTAGTTGTAAATTCCTTCTCTGCTGAATGTGCAGGTACTGCCATAACTAAGGCAGCAGAAGCAACAACAGTGGCGAGGGATAATTTGTTCATGCGTAGTCTCCATTTGCGACGCTATTTGGTTCATATGAAGTAATAATAAACGATTTGGTTTATTTATATACTCTTCTTTTACGTATCTAACTTAATTTATCGACAGAGTGGCTAAAATCTATACATCTAATTCAGAAGGAATTTTAGCAAGAGCCGTTTCTACCACTTCAATGCCTGCTCCTGGCTTATGCGCATTTTCGCTGATATAACGACGCCATTGTCTCGCACCCGGCATGCTTTGGAATAGACCTAACATATGACGAGTAATATGGCCTAAGTAAGCCCCATTCTCTAGCTGACGTTCAATATATGGGTACATAGACTCAACAATCTCACGACGCTTTTTAATTGGCTTGTCACTACCAAAAAGTTGTTGATCAACTTCCGCTAATAAATACGGGCTTTGGTAAGCTTCACGTCCAATCATCACACCGTCTAAATGCTCTAAATGCTCTTTTGCTTCCGCTAATGTTTTAATACCACCATTAACCGCAATAATTAATTGTGGGAAATCTTTCTTAATTTGATACGCACGTGGATAATCAAGTGGCGGGATCTCGCGGTTTTCTTTCGGGCTCAAACCACTTAACCATGCTTTACGAGCATGAATAGTAAATTGATCACAACCGCCCTTTTCATGAACTGTTGAAACAAACTTAGTTAAAAACTCATAGCTATCTTGGTCATCAATACCAATACGAGTTTTTACCGTTACAGGAATATCAACCACTGCTTTCATTTCAGCGACACATTCAGCAACTAAGTCCGGTTCTGCCATTAAACAAGCACCAAAACGGCCATTTTGTACTCGATCTGATGGGCAACCCACATTTAGGTTTACTTCATCGTAGCCACGTTCTGCTGCTAATTTTGCGCAATGAACTAAATCTTTAACGTTTGAACCACCTAGTTGTAAGGCTACTGGATGCTCTTCTTCGTTATACACAAGAAAATCACCTTTACCATGAATGATCGCACCAGTAGTTACCATCTCAGTATATAAAAGCGCATGCTCAGATAATTGACGATGGAAATAACGACAGTGACGATCTGTCCAATCAAGCATAGGGGCAACAGAAAAACGTTGTAGTGGATAAGAGCTCATAGGTTAATTCTTTCAGTGATCAAGGCCTCAATTCTAACATAATAAGAACACAAACAACCATCCCATAAACTCTATTAGGCAACTCACATAACAAATAATAATTCTCTAAATAGTGGATAAAAAATAACGAGAGTTATGTTAAACTCCTCAACTTGTTCAAAAAATAAGACATATTTTCATTGAATCGTACACAAAAACAAAAGGTTGAGCTGTTATGCCAACAACGTGGAGTAAGGTTAACCCCACAACGATTAACTGTTTTAGAACTGATTGTCACTCATCAGGGAGCGATCAGTGCTTATGACCTATTAGAACAATTAAAACAAATAGAACCCCAAGCAAAGCCACCAACCATTTATCGAGCATTAGATTTTTTGGTCACTCAAGGCTTTGTGCATAAGGTCGAATCAATAAATAGCTATATTTCTTGCTGTGTGATCGGTGAACACGCTCATTTTTCACAACTTTTCATCTGTCGAACTTGCGATGACGTTGTTGAATTCCATGATAATGATATTACTAAGCAGCTAACTAAACATGCTGAACAAATCGGTTTTTCAGTTGAGAACCATATTGTTGAAACTCATGGCACTTGCAAGACTTGTTTAAGTAACAATAAGAAAAATTAAAATAATATTTAAAGGACATCACTCACCATGCGCGCTGAATTTGTAAACCCATTCTTAGCTTCATTTATGAATGTTATTAAAACGATGGCATCAATGGACTTAAAACCTCAAAAGCCTCGTATCAAAAAAGATGAAATTGCCCGTGGTGATGTATCAGGCCTAATAGGAATGGTTGGCCCTCAAAGTAAAGGTTCAATGTCGATTACTTTTGATGAGCAACTTGCTCTACAAGTAATGCAAAACATGTTGGGTGAACGCCCAAACAGCATTAATGAAGAAGTAACTGATATGGTTGGTGAAATCACCAATATGGTTACTGGTGGAGCAAAACGCATTCTTTCTGAAAGTGGTTTTGAATTTAATATGGCAACGCCTATCGTTGTATCAGGTAAAGGCCATACCATTACTCATAAATGTGAAGGTGCGATTATTATCATGCCATTTGCTTCTGAATGGGGTAATGCATTTATTGAGATCTGTTTTGAGTAACAGGGGCTAGAAACTAGAACGCTGCGCTTCTATAAGAGCAAAAGCAAGAGCTAGGATTCAGAAAATGATAAAGGTTGATATTTAGGGATCAGCCTTTTTTATTGCCTGTAATATAGATAAATAATACCAATCCAGGTAAGTAGTTGATCAGATAATTGCGTAGGAAAAATCGATTTTAACAAGCAAGAATGATCAAATATTTATGTGGATTGGTATAAATACAAAAAGAGCCGACCGAAGTCAGCTCTTTATTATAAACGTTATAACTCAACCATTAAGCTTTAAGCGCTTTAAATGCGTTGATTAGACCGTTAGTTGAGCTATCGTGAGACGTTACTGCTTTATCATCAGCAAGCTCAGGAAGAATTTGGTTAGCCAGTTGCTTACCAAGCTCTACACCCCATTGGTCGAAGCTGAAAATATTCCAAATCACACCTTGTACAAAGATTTTGTGTTCGTACATTGCGATAAGGTTACCTAGTGTTTTCGGAGTAACTTGTTTAACAAGAATTGAGTTCGTTGGGCGATTACCTTCAAATACTTTAAATGGTACTAGCTCAGCTACTTCCGCTTCTGTTTTTCCTGCAGCAGCAAATTCAGCTTTCACAGTCTCTTCTGTTTTACCAAACGCTAACGCTTCAGTTTGTGCGAAGAAGTTAGACATCAGTTTTTGATGATGATCGCCTACTTGGTTGTGGCTAATTGCAGGAGCAATAAAATCACAAGGGATAAGTTTTGTACCTTGGTGAATTAATTGATAGAACGCATGTTGACCATTTGTACCTGGTTCACCCCAAATAATTGGACCTGTTTGGTAATCAACAGGATTACCATTACGATCAACACACTTACCATTTGATTCCATGTTGCCTTGTTGGAAGTACGCAGCAAAACGATGTAAGTATTGGTCGTATGGAAGAATAGATTCAGATTCAGCACCGTGGAAGTTGTTATACCATAGGCCGATTAGCGCTAAAATAACAGGTACGTTATTTTCAAGATCAGTTTCAGCGAAGTGTTTATCTACTTCATGAGCACCTTCTAATAACTCAATAAAGTTATCAAAACCAACCGCTAATGCGATAGAAAGACCGATAGCAGACCATAGTGAGTAACGACCACCAACCCAATCCCAGAATTCAAACATGTTGTCTGTATCAATACCAAACTCAGATACAGATTGTGCGTTTGTTGATAGTGCGGCAAAGTGTTTAGCAACGTGCGCTTGATCGCCAGCTTCAGCAAGGAACCAATCACGAGCACTGTGTGCATTCGTCATTGTTTCTTGAGTTGTGAACGTCTTAGAGGCGATTAAGAATAATGTTGTTTCTGGGTTTAGTGGCTTCAATGTTTCAACAATGTGCGTACCATCTACGTTAGAAACAAAGTGCATGTTTAGACGAGTTTTGTATGGTGCTAGCGCTTCAGATACCATGTATGGACCAAGGTCTGAACCACCGATACCGATATTTACGATATCAGTAATTTCTTTGCCTGTGTAACCTTTCCATTCACCTGAAATTAAACGTTCAGTGAAACCTTTCATTTTTTCTAAGACTGCATTCACTGCAGGCATTACGTCTTCACCATCAACCATAATTGGTGTGTTGCTACGGTTACGAAGTGCAGTATGAAGCACTGAACGACCTTCAGTTTTATTGATTTTTTCACCACTGAACATCGCTGTAATTGCTGAAGATAATTCAGTTTGCTCAGCAAGTGCAAACAACTTCTTCATCGTTTCTTCAGTAATTAAGTTTTTAGAGAAATCGACTAAAATATCTTGGCCAAACGTTGCTGAAAACTTATCAAAACGTTGTGCATCAGCAGCAAATAAATCTGATAAATTAAAATCTTGTGCTGTTTCAAAGTGCGCTGTTAAGTCTGCCCAAGCTTGAGTTTCTGTTGGGTTGATGTTTTTTAACATGGTAAAAATATCCTGTGTAATATGCTTGTAAGTTCAAAGTCGTAACTAAGAACTCCCCGTTTTTACGAATCTAAAAAATTGGTGAACTTTATTTATTATGACCAAAACTACGCTCACCCTTTTTGAGTTAGGTCACATTAAAACTTTTATTAGTGAACATTATCCCAATCCAAATGAAAGAACACTAGAGTTCACTTCATTTTTATCATAAATATCTAGAAAGGCTGATTAATCATCACTCTAAATTGACTTTCTTCATTACCCCATGCCATTTCGGTTCTAACCACAATCCCTTCAACTTGAAAGCGAATAGCTCCACCGGCGCTCCACTTCATATCACTATGAAGTGTGGATAAAGAGAATTCATCAGCAACTCGTCCGGCATCAACAAAAGCAACCCATTGCCACCAAGGTACATCATAAAGATTAAAGATAGGCCATTCTTCTAAAGGCTGCCAATCAGGCATTACACGATATTCTGCAGAATAATGCACAGCAGATCGCCCATGAAAGCGTCCACCACCAAAACTTCTTAATCGATATAATCCACCCAATCTTATTCCTGCATATTCAGGAGGTTGATGCTGTTCGTCCCAACTTGGCGTGTCTGCAATATACATATCTAAAGCCAATACTTGCTTATTTATTACATCGCCTAAATTACCTAAATCAAAAAAGGCACTTTGTTGGTATTCCCACGTCCACCACTCTTGCTGTGAACCCGTTTCAGGAGAATAGGTAAAATCCAATTCGGTACGAGAACCATGCGTAGTATTTCGAACACTATTTCGATTATCCCAATCAAAATGAACCTTCATTCCCCAGTTCGATTCTGGCTCATTCCATCCAGCAACATCAGACAATTCACGAGAATAATAAAATGGGCTTAACTCTATACTCGACACACCGCTATCAAGAGGATTAAACCCCTTAATTTTCCGTTCCGGTTGATATGCAGCTCTTGCCCCAATGCTTTCTCCATTACCGATAGGCAAGACATATTGTGCAGTTAAATGATATTGAGCCTCAACGCTGTCCGTAAACACCTCTTGTTCTGGCAAAGAATCATTACTTCCCGCTGCGCCAAGATGATAATCCATGTCTTTAAAGCTAGCATTATAGGCATTGGCACCAACTAACCATGAATGGCTAATTTGAAAATTATTTGCTGATAAATAAGTAAGATACGAACCTTTACTAGAATACAAACCAGCAGCAAACAATGTTGCTTGAGGTTGCCCAACGCCTTTCATTACACCCGCAGCGCCTATGGTAGTCCCTAAGCTCTCTGATGAGTACATAAAAGGGACAGCAGCAGTTTCTGGTAAAGACGTAGGCCAAATATCGCTTTCTGAAAAAGCCAAGTTAGAAATAAGAAAAAGCGCTAAACCAGTAGCGCTTTTAAAAGAAAATGAATTCAAGAAGACTCTCATTAAGTGTATTGCATTTGCACACGTGATGTTAATTTAGTCACTAACTCGTAGGCAATAGTTCCAATATGCTCTGCGACTTCTTCTGAAGGAAGATCTCGTCCCCATAAAATGGCTTCATCCCCCACTTTATCTTGAGCGTCCGGCCCCAAATCAACGGTCAACATATCCATAGATACTCGACCAGCAATAGGTACTTTGCGCCCATTAACTAACACTGGTGTACCATTTGGAGCTGTGCGAGGGTACCCATCACCATAACCAATCGCAATAACACCAATTTTAGTATCACGCTCACTGGTCCACATTCCACCATAGCCAACACTTTCTCCCGCTTTTACATCACGAACTGCGATCAAATGGGAGGTAAGGGTCATCGTAGGCAAATAACCTAACTCTTGTGCGGATTGTTCTGCAAATGGAGAAACGCCATACATAATAATGCCAGGGCGAACCCAATCTAAACGACTATCAGGCCAAGCTAATAACCCTGCAGACGCAGCAAGAGAACGCTCTCCCTGACACCCTTTTGTTAACGACATAAAGGTATCGATTTGCTCTGTTGTCGTTGAACTATCAAGTTCATCAGCACAACCAAAGTGACTCATATAACGCAAAGGTTTAGCGACATTCTTACAAGCATGCAGTCTATCAACATATTCTTGAAATTCTTCAGGGCGAATACCTAAACGGTGCATACCTGAATCTACTTTTAACCAAGCAACGACTGGAAATTCTAAGTCTGTGCTTTCTAATGCTTCTAACTGCTCTTTACAATGAATAGCCGTTTGAATGTTATTAGTCACCAAAATAGGCAAGTCACCTGCAGAGTAGAACCCTTCAAGTAGTAAAATAGGTTTTACAATACCGCCTGCTCGAAGCTGCAGCGCCTCTTCAATACGAGCGACACCAAATGCATCAGCTCCTTGCGCACCTTTAGCGATATTCAGCAATCCATGGCCATACCCATTTGCTTTTACAACAGCCAGTAACTTGCTACTCGGAGCTTGTTGTTTAATCTTTTGCAAATTGTGGGCAAGTGCAGACATATCAATCTGCGCTGTGGCCGCTTTCATATAACTCATGATTCAGCCTTATTATTCATCATCAAACGCAGGGCCTGCGTAATTATCAAAACGAGAAAATTGCCCTTGGAAAGTCAAGCTAACAGAACCGATAGGACCGTTACGTTGCTTACCAATAATAATTTCAGCGATACCTTTACGATTACTCTCAGGGTTATATACCTCATCACGGTAAATAAACATGATTAAATCGGCATCCTGCTCGATCGCACCCGATTCACGCAAATCCGAGTTAATCGGACGTTTATCAGCACGTTGCTCTAGGGAACGGTTAAGTTGCGACAGCGCCACAACAGGAACGTTCAACTCTTTAGCTAACGCTTTTAACGATCGTGATATTTCAGAGATCTCTAACGTACGGTTATCTTGCAAACCAGGTACACGCATTAATTGAAGATAATCGACCATGATCATACTTAGACCACCCGATTCACGCGCAACACGACGAGCACGTGAACGCAATTCTGTCGGTGTTAAGCCTGAGCTATCATCGATATACATATTTTTCTTCTGAGTCAAAATGCCCATAGTAGAAGAAATACGAGCCCAATCTTCGTCATCAAGCTGGCCGGTACGAATTTTAGTTTGGTCTACACGAGAAAGAGAAGCCAACATACGCATCATTAGCTGTTCTGCGGGCATCTCTAAAGAAAAGATAAGGACAGGTTTATCTTGGTCCATTGCTGCGTTTTCACATAAGTTCATCGCAAAGGTAGTTTTACCCATCGATGGACGAGCAGCAACGATAATTAAATCTGACCCTTGTAAACCTGCGGTTTTCTTATTGAGGTCAGTAAAACCAGTTGAAACCCCCGTTACACCATCTTGTGGGCTTTGGTATAAAATTTCGATACGTTCTAGCGTTTTCTCTAGAATTGAGTCGACATTTTGAGGGCCTTCATTTTCGGTAGTACGTTCTTCTGCAATGGCAAATACTTTACTCTCTGCCATATCAAGTAAATCTTCAGAAGTTCGTCCTTGAGGATCATAACCCGCATCTGCGATTTCATTCGCAACACCAATCAGGTTACGTACCATTGCACGCTCACGCACGATATCTGCATACGCGTTAATATTGGCTGCACTTGGTGTGTTTTTAGCTAAATCAGCTAAATAAGCAAAACCACCAACCGAGTCTAAATTTTCATGGCGCTCAAGATGCTCTGATAACGTAATCAAATCCAAAGGCAAACTGTCTTCTAGGATGGCTTTAAGTGATTCAAAAATCAATCTATGTGGGCGACTATAGAAATCACTTGCCACTACTTTTTCGGCAACCGTATCCCAACGTTCATTATCAAGTAGCAAACCACCTAACACTGATTGTTCAGCTTCTAACGAATGCGGTGGTACTTTTAACGCGTCTACTTGTGCGTCTGGTTTGCGATTTTGCTTACGATTATCAGCCATTACTACTCTTTCACCATCCTAAATTTAGCCCTACATTATAACCATTTGGCAAAGGGATGAAATAACTATCCTTCCATCTCCATCACTCCTTTCGCAAAATAAAGATTTTGACTCAAATTTAACTCACGAATGTAATAATATACTTATACTCATCTACGATTTTATCTCTCAGGATTCATGTGTGTTAAAGAAAGGTTTACTTACAGGGCTTATCGCAATCAGTGCATCTGTTCATGCAAGTGAGACTGAAGATATGGACACATCGCCCCCTTCTCCATGGGAAAGCCAAGTGGAATTTGGCTACCAGTCAAACAGTGGAAATAGTGATTCTCAAGCACTCAACAGCCGTTTTGAGGGCAGCTACACATCTGGACAGCATCGTCATACTGGTGAGATAAAATATTACCTATCAGAAAAGGATGGCGAAGCAGATAAAGATCAGCTCAGTATTAATTTACAGAGTGACTACAAGATCAGTCCTGACTACTACCTCTATGCCAACTTTAAAGGGTTAAATACCAAATATAGTGCCTATTTCAATGATTATACGTTTTCAGGTGGTTTGGGTTACCAAGTAAGTAATACTGAAAAATTATTATTAGAAGTGGAATTTGGTCCAGGTTTTCGTTATCAAGACCCGAACCTTGATGAAATTGATGATGATGATTTAATCCTACCAGAGACGGTTCAAGAACCTATTATCCGAACTAATGTTAATATGTCTTGGAACGCGCTTGATAACCTAACATTAGCAGGAGAAGTTACCGTAACAGCAGGTCACAGTAACACTCGTGTGGATTCAGAAGTCAGTGTGACAAACAACATCACAGAAGAAATCGCCCTAAAGATTGCGCAATCTCAACAGTATTTAGATCGCGTACCTCCAGGGCTAAGTAAAACTGATTCCGTATTCTCAATTAACTTACTGTTTTCATTTTAGAACCTGTCGGTTTAATGAAGTTCTTCATGTTTTTTTACTAAACCAAAGTCCGCTAAAATGGCATAAGCCGCTGGTATCATAAACAACACTAATAAGGTTGAAGTAAAAATACCAAATACGATTGAAACCACTAAAGGCTGAATAACTTGAGCTTGTAAACTGATCTCTAGTAATAATGGCAACAGCCCAGCAGCCGTCGTAATTGAGGTTAAAAATACCGCCCTAAAACGCTCACGACTTGCTTTAATTACTGACTCATAAACGGAATCACCATCATCAACATGGTGGCGTATGTACTGCACCAATAAAATCGAATCATTGACCACAATACCAGCTAAAGAAACAAACCCCATAATGCTTGGCATACTCAATGGGTGACCTAATAAAACATGCCCCCATAACACACCGATGAGCGCTAATGGTATAGCAAGCATGACTACAAACGGTTCTAAGTAACTTCTAAATTGGAAGCTAAGAATAACAAATACCCCAAACAACCCAAGCATAAATCCTGTACCTATGGATTGCCCGGTTTCGGCTGAATCTTTCGCTTCACCCTCAAAATCAAAACGCAGTCCTGGGTATTTCTTTGTTAATTCTGGTGCCAGATCTTTTTTAAACTGATTCAGTATTTCTGTTGAGCTGACTTGCGATGCGTGAACATCACCAAAAACGCTCAAGGTTCTTAACCCATTAATTCGCTGTATTCGCACATAATTTCGTTGAAAATCCAGTGTTGCGATAGAGGCTAGAGGTATTTGCTCTCCCGTAGGCAAAATGATTGGAAAATTCTCTAAGGTATGTAAATCACCCGCTTGTTGTTTATTTAAACGTACTTCAATTTCAATGTTCTCAACACCTAATTGAATTTCATCTGCAGTTTGTCCGAAGTAAGCAGCACGTAATTGATTAGCAATCAATTGCCCCGTCACACTATACGCTTCAGCTCCAGGGCGAAGTTTTACTAATACTTCTTCTTTTCCCATTCTCATGTCATCAAGGACACCATAAACGCCAGCAAAGTCATTCAAATAGGCTTGAACTTCTAACGATGCTGACTTCAATGTGTGTAAGTCATCATCCATCATACGAATTTCAATTGCTCGTCCACCCGGCCCCATGGTTGGCTGCTTAAAAACCATCGCTATCGGCTCAGCCAAATCTCCCACTTCCTCACGCCATGCATCAATAAAGTCATCAATTAACGTATTTCTTTTTTCCGCACTTAATAAATCTAAACGTATTGTGGCTAAATGAGGACCAGATTCATTGGCGTCAGCATTAGTATTAAATTGCTCGGTAATATGCTCAACTAATGGTGTGCCACCTTCCTTTTCTTCACTCCACTGTTTATTCAATTTATTCGCTGCATTAACAATCTTATCTACGACTAATTCAGTTTGAGATAATGAAGACCCAGGGGGCAAAATAATACGCGCTTCGGCAATATCACCATCGAGCTCAGGAAAACCAACAAACTTTAATGCGCCGCCAGATATCAAAGAAAAAGAAACCAATAAACTCGCAATAACGGCACCTAAAAACGCATAACGCCATTCCACTACTTTCGTTACCGCATTCACTAAAGTGGTATTTCTAAAGTGCTCAAAACGATCCAATACTTTCTTTTTAAACCCAGTAATAGGTTTATCGTTTTTTGCTCTGTGTAATGAATGACTAAGGTGGTTAGGTAAAATTAAAAACGCTTCAATTAAGCTCAATGACAATACTAAAATCAGAACTTGTGGGATAACCTTTAATACTGCCCCCATTTCTCCCTGTAAAAACATCAAACTACCAAAAATACAGACGGTGGTTAAAAACGAAGACAAGACTCCTGGGAATACTTTTTTAACGCCGTTATACACCGCATCATCAATCTCTTGCCCTCTATCTAGATGAGAGGCGATGGATTCTGCAATCACAATCGCATCATCCATCATGATCCCGATGGCCATTAATAAGGCGACAAGAGACATGATATTAATAGAGAGCCCTAAGCTTGCCATTAAGAACAATCCACCTAAAAAAGCCACGGGCAAACCAGCAGCAACCCAGAAAGAATAGCGGAAAGTAAAAAACAGCCACATAGTTAAGAAAACCAGAATGATCCCCTGCCACCCGTTTTTTACCATCATGGTCAAACGATCCCAAAGCAGTGATGAGAGATCATTGGTCATCTCTAACGTCACGCCATCTGGTGCTACAGATTGCTGATATTCAACAAACGCAGAAACACGATCTTTGATTCGCAGAGCATCGTCAGCTTTATTTTTACTGATCTTAAGTACTGCTGATGGCTTACCATCAAACAGTACTTTCTGTTCATCAAGTTCAAAACGATCCGTGATAGTGGCAATGTCTCCTAAGCGAAGTAATGCGCCATTCTCTGATGCCCCTATTACCGTTTTTGCTAATTCTTCTGGTGTGGTTTTTCTCTCATCAAAACGAATTAAAAAGTTCTTTTCTGGCGTTTCAATATTACCGCTAGGCAATTTAATGTTTTGCTGAGCTAATTGATTAGCAATATCGCTGACATTCAACCCCAACTGACGAATGGCAGTTTCATCCAACTCCACTCGATATTGATGATCAGAAAACCCACTCACCTCAACTAAAGACACATCATAATCAAGCTTTAAACTTTGCTTTAATTTCTCTGCGTAGGCTTTTAATTCTGGCCATGTTGTATCCGCAGTAATCGCCACATCCACCACAGGTTCATTCCAATCAAGCTCTTGAACAATTGGCGATTCAATCTCTGTTGGAAAGTCATTAATTGAGTCAATTTGAGTTTGTACATCCACCAACATTCGTCCGATATCGGCTTTTTCATTAAGCTTAATGACTAATCGAGCTGAGCCTTCTATCGCTTCACATTTGGTTTCTTCAATATTACCTAAACCATCAACGGCGTCTTCCATTCGAATACAAATGCTCTCTTCCACTTCTTGTGGCGAAGCCCCGGGATACACAACGCCAGCTAAAATATAAGGAGGACTAAATTCGGGAAATGTCTCTCGTTTTAATTGAGATAAAGAAACCAAACCAAGCAGCAATAAAGTGAGCATTAATAAGTTAGCTGCGGTTGGATGGCGAGCAAAGAACTTGATCATTGAACAGGCTCCTCATCATTATTTGATTTGGCCAAGCGCAATTGCATGCCATTAATCGCAGGCAGCAGATCATTTAAGATCAAACGATCATTACTCTTAATATCTCCGACAACGACAACTTGGTTATTGCGTCGATAAACAATCTCAATCGGAAGGATAATTAATTTGTTATCTTGCCCTAATAAATAGATCTTATCGCCATGCAACGCACTTTCAGGGATCACCCATTGTTCTGACGCATCACCCTCGATCCTTGCCTTCACAAACATCCCATTCACTAATGGTGGCAATGAGTTAGGTTGCAAAGATCGGTAGTTTTGACCTATTTCTAAAATGACACCAACCGTTGCTTGATTTGGATCGACAGTTTCACTAATACGAGCGACTTTCGCTTCCCATTTAGCATCAAAGCGACCACTGCTTAATTCCACATTTGCCGTTAATGGTAATGAATCAATATTTGGCATACCTTGCTCACTTAGCTGAAAAGCTTTCACACTTTGAGCTAATGTCTGCATGTCATGAATAGAGATTTGCGCTTCCATCTCCATGGTTTTAATTCCATGCGCAATAAACATGGTTTGCTGTAGATTAACCACTTGATCGGCTTCAATATCCACCTCAGAAATTCGCACATCTGTTGGTAATATAATCGAGGTTTTTTCTAAAGAACGTTGCGCTTCTTCTAATTTAGCTTGGTTTACCTTAACCATTGCTGCTGCTACTTTTCTTTCATCAGGCAATAATAAGATTTGATTTTGAATATCTTGAACCACTTTCTGCTGTGCTAAATAAGATTGATTCTGCTGGTCTAAATCCGATTGAGACGTTAATCCTTTCTTTTGCAAATTTATTTTACGGCTTAACTCTTTCTTACTGATAGAAAGTCGGTTTTTTTCTATTTTTAATGTATTTCGAATGTTTTTTTCTTCTAAATCCACTTTTGCTAATTGAGTTTGGCTCGATCCTAAATCTGCTTCTGCTTGAGCTAATTTCAACTCATAATCCAATGGATCTATTCTCAGTACTTCAGTACCGGCTAATAAGATATTTCCTTTATGTAATTCAGGATGGCGATACACCACTTTGCCTGATACTTCCGCAATGGCTTTCCATTCAAACTTCGGTCTAATTTTTCCATAACCAATGGCTTGAGGTGCGATTGATTGAGGCTCTAATACTTGGATATTGACGACTTTTGAACGGTCTTCAAGTGGCTTAGTTTCAGCGTCTGGACGTAATTTCGTGATGGTAATAAGAACAATCACACCAACTGCAACAACAGGAAAAAAGAGGTATTTCTTATTTATTTTCATTATCTGTATCTCTTTTATTTTTTAATAATCCTTCGCCTAATAAACGAATATTATGTTCTAGTAATTCCATCAAAAACGTTTCATTCAACTCAATATTATGAAGCTCTAACATTTTCTTAGGGGCAAGAAATGGAAAAATCATTAAACTCATTAACGAAAGACGAGCTTTAATTGGATCAACTCCATTTTTAAATAACGCCTTACTTTTTTGGGGATCAAATAATTTATTTTGCATTGGCTGCAATATCCCAATAATGATTTGCTGAAGTTTCGCTTGCTGTTCGCTCTCAGCATCCATGATACGAAGGATTAATTTAGGGAAGGCTGGAACTTTAATCATGGCTTTATAATACGCTCGCATAAGCCCAACCAGATCTTGTTCAGTATCATCTTTTAATAATCGTTGAAATTGCTGCGTAACAGGAGCAATAGTCTCCTTAAACATCGCCTCAAAAAGTCCTTCTTTGTTACCAAAGTAATAACGGATCATGGCAATATTTACATTAGCATTAGTGGCTATGAGCCTCGTCGATACTTTGTTATAGGGCATGGAAACAAAAAGCTCTCTCGCATGAAAAATGAGTTTTTCTCGAACTTCTGATTCACCTTTAGGCCTTCCTGACTGCTTCATTACCAATAACACCTTATTTACAGTTGACGACTTTAAAGACAGTTAATCACTTGATTAATTATAGATAACTTCACCCTTTGTTCTAACAAATTAATTCACTCACATTTAATCATTTGATTAATTAAATTCAAAAAGAATCAAAAAGCGAGCAACATGCACAAATAAACACCAAGGCAATCGTTTTTCTTCTTATTTTGTAACATTTAAGCAAAAAAACATTAATAACCACTGAAAATGGGATTTAGGGGTTGACGATACTTACTGAGTGCGATATTAATTTGTTAATTATTTTTATGGATTGTATTTCAAATGAAAACAGTATCTTCTTTTGCTCTAAACCTCCTCCTGATCGTGAACATCTCACGCGGGTAGGTTATGGACCAAAAGAAACCATAAACCAAATTTTAAAACCCGCTAACCATGGCGGGTTTTTTTATGGATATCCGTCATCAAGGCAAATGACAAACACAAGGAAGCAGGCTCATGAGCGATCAAGTCATTATCTTCGACACCACCCTACGTGATGGTGAACAAGCACTATCAGCAAGTCTAACGGTTAAAGAAAAATTGCAGATTGCTTATGCGCTTGAGCGTTTAGGAGTCGATGTCATTGAAGCCGGTTTTCCGGTGTCATCTCCGGGTGATTTTGAATCAGTAAGAACCATTGCCCAGCATATTAAAAACAGTCGAATTTGTGGTCTTTCTCGTGCTGTTGCAAAAGACATTGATGCCGCAGCTGAGGCGCTAAAAGTCGCTGAAGCGTTCCGAATTCACACTTTCATTTCAACCTCTACCGTTCATGTTCAAGATAAATTACGCCGTAGCTACGATGATGTGGTTGAAATGGGCGTAAAAGCAGTAAAACACGCACGTAAATATACGGATGATGTTGAGTTTTCTTGTGAAGATGCAGGCCGTACTCCTATCGATAATCTATGTCGTATGGTTGAAGCCGCTATTGATGCAGGTGCCAATACCATCAACATTCCTGACACTGTTGGCTATACCGTTCCGGGTGAATTTGGTGGCATTGTTCAAACCCTATTTAACCGCGTCCCTAATATAGATAAAGCTATCATTTCAGTGCACTGTCATGACGATTTAGGTATGTCGGTTGCCAACTCCATTGCTGCTGTTCAAGCAGGCGCTCGACAAGTTGAAGGGACGATTAATGGTATTGGTGAACGTGCTGGTAACTGCTCTCTAGAAGAGATCGCCATGATCCTAAAAACACGTTCTGAATATCTAGGTGTACACACCAATCTTAAACACGATGAAATTCACCGCACCAGTAAACTAGTGAGTCAGCTTTGTAATATGCCGATTCAAAGTAATAAGGCTATCGTAGGCGCAAACGCTTTTAGCCATTCATCAGGTATTCACCAAGATGGCATGCTAAAGAATAAAAACACTTACGAAATCATGACACCAGAGTCGATTGGCCTTAAAAACCAAGCACTAAACCTAACCAGTCGTTCAGGTCGTGCTGCGGTAAAAAGTCATATGGATGAAATGGGTTATAAAGAAGACGAATACAACCTAGACACCCTTTATGCTGATTTCGTAAAGCTGGCAGATCGTAAAGGACAAGTATTTGATTACGATTTAGAAGCACTAATGCATTTTGCTAACCTGCGCGATGAAGATGACTTCTATAAGTTGAACTATCTAAGTGTGCAATCAGGCAGCGTCATGGCAACCACAAGTATCAAGTTACTTTGTGGTAACGAGGAGAAATGCGAAGCCGCTGTCGGTAATGGTCCTGTAGACGCACTTTATCAATGTATCTACAAACTAACAGGCTACGATATCGTGCTAGATAAGTTTGATTTAACCGCTAAAGGCGAGGGTGAAGATGGCTTAGGTCAAGCAGATATTATTGCCAATTACAAAGGTCGTAAATATCACGGTACCGGTTTAGCGACCGATATTATCGAAGCATCAGGACAAGCACTACTTCACGTAATCAATAGTATTCACCGTGCTGATCAAATTGCTGAAATTAAACAGAAAAAAGTAGAAACCGTTTAGAACCTAAAAATGATAAATAAGCGGAGATAAACCTTTCTCTGCTTTAATTTGCCAAATTATATTGAAGATTAAAGGATTAACATGACAAACAAAACATACAAAATTGCGGTTCTACCGGGTGATGGCATTGGTCCAGAAGTAATGGAACAGG
Organism: Aliivibrio fischeri; assembly: GCF_009727955.1. GTDB lineage: Bacteria > Pseudomonadota > Gammaproteobacteria > Enterobacterales > Vibrionaceae > Aliivibrio > Aliivibrio fischeri_A. The sequence goes on from NZ_WOBR01000016.1 coordinate 45,603, forward strand.
CACATAAAGTTCTGGATGCAATCGAGAAAAAACACGCAATTTCATTTTCACGTGAACAACATGATGTTGGCGGTATTGCCATTGATAACCACGGTTGTCCACTTCCTGAAAGCACAGTGAAAGGCTGTGAAGAGTCTGATGCGGTATTATTTGGTTCTGTTGGTGGTCCAAAATGGGAACACCTTCCACCTAATGACCAACCAGAGCGTGGTGCTCTACTTCCTCTTCGTAAGCACTTCCAACTGTTCTGTAATCTTCGCCCTGCACAGATCCACAAAGGATTAGAAAACTTCTCTCCTTTACGTGCTGATATTTCTGAACGTGGTTTTGATATCGTCGTTGTTCGTGAACTGACGGGTGGTATCTATTTTGGTCAACCAAAAGGCCGTGAAGGTGAAGGTCCTCAAGAGAAAGCGTACGATACTGAAATTTATCATCGTTATGAAATTGAACGCATTGCAAAAATTGCTTTTGAATCTGCTCGTCTACGTAATAAAAACGTTTACTCTATTGATAAAGCTAACGTTCTACAAAGCTCTATTTTATGGCGTGAAGTAGTAGAAGAAGTGGCTAAAGGCTACCCTGATGTAACTCTAAATCATATGTACATTGATAACGCGACCATGCAGCTAATCAAAGATCCATCTCAGTTTGATGTGATGCTATGTTCAAACATCTTTGGTGACATTATCTCTGATGAGTGCGCGATGATCACAGGCTCAATGGGTATGCTTCCTTCTGCAAGTCTGAATGAGAGCAATTTTGGTCTGTATGAACCTGCAGGTGGTTCCGCTCCTGATATCGCAGGTAAAAACATTGCTAACCCTGTTGCTCAGATCTTATCAGCAGCACTCATGCTACGCTATAGCCTAGGTGAAGAAGAAGCTGCACAAAGTATTGAAGCTGCCGTATCTAAAGCGCTATCAGCAGGAGAGCTAACGGCTGACTTAGCTGGTGATAAACCAGCACTAACTACATCAGCAATGGGCGATAAAATCGCTGAGTACATTTTGAATTCGTAATTCAAGGAAGAAGCAATGTCTAACGCAAAAACACTATACGAAAAAATTTACGATGCCCATGTTGCTGTCGCAGCGGAAGGCGAAAACCCAATTTTATACATCGACCGTCATTTGGTTCACGAAGTAACGTCACCACAAGCATTCGATGGACTGCGTGAAAAAGGACGTAAAGTTCGTCAAGTTGGTAAAACCTTTGCGACGATGGATCACAACGTTTCAACACAAACCAAAGACATTAACGCTTCAGGTGAAATGGCTCGAATCCAAATGGAGACGCTATCAAAAAACTGTGAAGAGTTTGGTGTAACCCTTTACGATCTAAACCATAAATACCAAGGTATTGTGCACGTAATGGGGCCAGAGCTTGGTATTACTTTACCAGGTATGACGATTGTTTGTGGTGACTCACACACCGCGACTCATGGTGCATTTGGTTCATTAGCATTTGGTATCGGTACGTCTGAAGTTGAACACGTACTAGCAACACAAACGCTAAAACAAGCGCGTGCGAAAACCATGAAAATCGAAGTCAAAGGCAAAGTGGCTGAAGGCATCACAGCAAAAGATATCGTACTGGCAATCATTGGTAAAACAACGGCTGCTGGTGGTACGGGCTACGTAGTTGAGTTCTGTGGCGAAGCGATTACTGACCTTACAATGGAAGGTCGTATGACGGTATGTAACATGGCCATTGAGCTAGGCGCTAAAGCAGGTCTAATCGCACCAGACCAAACCACATTTGATTATATTTCAGGTCGTAAGTTCTCACCTCAAGGTGCAGATTTAGACGACGCTATCGCATACTGGTCATCATTGAAAACCGATGATGACGCAGAATTTGATGCGGTTGTTACGCTTGATGCCTCTGAAATTAAGCCGCAAGTAACTTGGGGCACCAACCCAGGCCAAGTAATCGCAGTTGATCAACCTATCCCTGCACCTGAGAGTTTTTCTGACCCAGTAGAAAAAGCGTCAGCTGAAAAAGCATTGGCTTACATGGGGCTTGAAGCGGGTAAATCTCTATCTGATTACAATGTAGATAAAGTATTCGTTGGTTCTTGTACTAACTCACGTATCGAAGACATGCGTGCAGCTGCTGCGGTAGCAAAAGGGAAGAAAGTGGCAGCTCATGTTCAAGCCTTAATCGTTCCCGGCTCTGAACAAGTAAAAGCGCAAGCAGAAAAAGAAGGTCTGGATGTTATCTTTAAAGACGCGGGCTTTGAATGGCGTCTGCCGGGTTGCTCTATGTGTCTTGCAATGAACAATGACCGCCTAGGTCCACATGAACGTTGTGCATCAACATCGAACCGTAACTTTGAAGGTCGCCAAGGCCGTGATGGTCGAACTCACCTAGTAAGCCCTGCGATGGCAGCTGCGGCAGCGATTGCTGGTCACTTTGTTGATATCCGCACCATTACAGAACAAGCATAAAAGGAATTTACTATGTCAGGTTTTAAGCAACATACAGGTCTAGTCGTTCCTTTAGATACGGCGAACATTGATACTGATGCCATCATACCAAAGCAATTTCTACAAAAAGTAAACCGTATTGGTTTTGGTAAACACCTATTTCACGATTGGCGTTTTCTTGATGATGCTGGTGATCAACCCAATCCAGAATTTGTCATGAACGCACCTCGCTATCAAGGTGCAACCGTTCTACTTGCTCGTGAAAACTTTGGTTGTGGTTCTTCTCGTGAACACGCACCTTGGGCACTAGCGGATTACGGCATCCAAGTGATGATCGCACCAAGTTTTGCTGATATTTTTTATGGCAACTCAATCAACAACCAAATGGTACCCGTTCGCCTAACTGAATCTGAAGTTGATGAGATATTTCAATTCGTAGAAAGCAACGAAGGTGCTGAGGTTACTGTGGATTTAGAGTCTATGTTAGTGACTGCTAACAATAAACAGTATTCTTTTGAAATTGATGAGTTTCGCCGTCACTGCCTTCTAAATGGTTTAGATAATATCGGATTAACACTGCAACATGCCGATAAAATCGCAGAATATGAAGCGAAGATCCCGAGCTTTTTAAAATAGGATTCAGGATTCAGGATTCAGGATTCAGGATTCAATGGATATTAGAGGTTGATATGAACGTATCAACCTCTTTTTTGTCTATAGAATAGTGTCATCTATAATCACATATAATTAAACCAAAACAAAAGTCAGGTACCTTTTATGAAAATCTTTATATCCTCGTTACTTTTGCTTTTCTCATTCAACGTATTCGCAGCACCAAAATCTGAACTCTGGGATTATTGGAATGTGAGTAATGAAAAAAACGCCACCACAATATCTCACCAATACTGGCAACAAACATTAGATAAATACCTTATGACTAAAGGGGAATTCACGCTTTTTGACTATGCTCACGTCACAGATGCCGATGAACGAACGCTCAATAGTTATTTACGTCAAATGAGTCGTATAGACCCAAGAGAATATAAAAAAACAGAGCAATACGCTTATTGGGTTAATCTTTATAACGCCCTTACGGTAAAACTAATCTTGATGGATTACCCAATTGAATCTATTACCAAGCTAGGAGGAATATTCAGCTTTGGACCTTGGGATGAAGAAGTCGTTATTGTTGCAGGAAAAGCCCTCACGCTTAATGATATTGAGCATCGAATTTTAAGACCGATTTGGAATGATCCTAGAACTCACTATGCCGTAAATTGCGCAAGTTTAGGCTGTCCGAATCTACAATCTAAAGCCTTTACTGCCAGAAACAGTGATAAATTATTAGATAAAGCAGCAAATGAATTTATTAACAGTGATAAAGGGGTTTTAATTAAGGGAGAGAATGTTCAACTCTCCTCTATTTATGATTGGTTTGCTATTGATTTTGGTAGTCAACAGCAACTATTTGAGCACCTAAAAAAATATCGCCCAGAATTAAAACCATTCAAAGGCGATATTCGTTATGACTATAACTGGAAATTAAATCAACAATAAATCTTACTTCAAATAAGTGTACTTCCTATGGGCATGATACATGCCCATATGACTTCTTTGATGGCTCTACTTAATGCCCTTTTCTTTCTTAATTAAATCGTAAGCCGCTTGAATTTCTTGTGCCTTCTCTTTGGCCATATTCATCATTTCTGGTGGTAAACCTTTTGCAACCAGCTTATCAGGGTGATGCTCATTCATTAGTTTACGGTGAGCACGCTTAATTGCTTTAGGATCTGCATCTTCACTAATACCAAGTAAATTGTATGCATCCTTTAACTGACTAGCAGAACTCGCCTGTTGCCATTGTCCTTGTTGATGTGAGCCGCCACTTTGGTGCCCAGAGAATCCACCGCCTTGTTGAAAACGAAATGCAGCTTCTTGCATTCTTAAACGTTTTTCAAGTTGCTCAGCACTGAACCCAAGCTCTTCAGCGACAATATGCAGTACATCACGCTCACTAGGGTGAATATCACCATCAGCAATCGCCGCTGCAATTTGTAATTCTAAAAAGAACTGCAATAAATCGTAACGACCGCCAGTGATTGAGCGGATATTTCTTAATGTTTCACGTAGTGGAAAATCACTTTCTTTACCTTCACGGAAAGCTTCTTGCGCTTCTCGTTTTTGTTCATCAGAAAGATTCATTCGATCCATCATCATTGATGCTAATTGGATCTCTTCACGTGTTACTTGACCTTTTGCTTTAGCAACATGGCCCATCACAGCATACGCTGCATGGAAGAACTCAGCTTGTCTCTGAGTTTGAGATGCACCACCCGTCTGGAAAGTAAATCCACTATTAGCCATACGCTTAGCTTTATCAAACTGATGGCCAATAAAGATCCCTAATGCAGCCCCAAAAAAGCCGCCAAATAGGAAACCAAAAAAACCGCCTAATATTTTGCCGAATATTTGCATTTTATATTCCAATTAATGAATTTTTCTATTTTTACTCTGTCACACCATGAGCAAATGGAGCCTTACACTTTACAATGATTAATCAATGATCGCGACATCTTAAGGTGGTTTGGGCATAGGTTTTGCTTTATTATAAAGAAGTGACTCTGTCTAGTATCTTTGAGTATATCAGCGGATTAATATAACAAACAGGAACGTCTAACTCGATGTCTTTTACTTCTCGTAGCCTACTTGCCTCATTTACTGGATGCCTTCTTTACGGCACTCCTGCCATTGCTGATAATGGTAGTGAACCTGTATCTCCAGAAAATGGCATTGTTTTTCCTCTGCAAACTGATGCAGTTAACTCTTGTGAAGTCCCTGATAAAAAATCAAAAGAGGAAGAAGATCAACAACCTGTATTAATTCAAGCAGACAGTGTTGAAGCGAGCAACAATTCAAAAGCCGTTTATAAAGGTAATGTTCATATTATTAAAGGCCGACAAGAAATTAAAGCCGATAGCATTACTTTACATCAACAAGAAAACATCGCGATTGCTGAAGGTAATGTTGATTACTCAAGCATGGAGATGCGAACCACTTCAGATAAAGTAACCACGAATTTATCCACTGAAGATACAACCATGGTAAATACGGCATATAAAATGTCGTGTCAGCCAATTCGTGGACAAGCTGGACGTGTATTAAAGACAGGTCAAGAAATTTACGAATTAGAAGACGCCTCTTTTACAACCTGTCCTGCTGATGATAATAGCTGGCGTTTTAAAGCAAGTGGTATTGAACTAGACCAATCGGATGAATGGGCTACTTTCTATAATGCTCGTTTTGAAGTACTTGATGTACCTATCTTCTACTTACCTTATGTTACTGTACCGGTTGGCGATACACGTAAAACAGGGGTACTGATCCCTAGTATTGGTCTTGATAGTAAAAATGGCTTTGAACTTTCAGTTCCTATTTACTGGAATATTGCCCCTAATTACGATGCCACCACAACCATTAACTATATGGAAAGACGTGGTACTCAACTAGAAGCTGAATTCCGATACTTAACAGACCTTGGTAAAGGCACTGTTGATGTTGAATACCTAAATGAAGATGCTAAATTCAAAGACAAAGGCTCTCGTTGGGGTGTTAGTTGGGATCATTCTGGTATTTATCAAGAACACTGGAAATTTGATGTTGAGTATTCAAAAGTAAGTGATATCGATTACTTCCAAGATCTCAACTCAAATATTGGTACTCGTGACGAAGGTCAACTGCAACAATCTGGTGAAGTTTCTTACCGTAGCCAAGATTGGGATATGACCATGCGTGTTCGTGACTTCCAAGTATTAGTTGATGATAGCTTCCCATATCGCTTAATGCCGCAGGTTGAGTTTAACTATTATGCGCCGCAGTTTTATAAAGAACTCGACTTTACGCTGCACAGTCATGCAAGTAAGTTTACGACTGAGGACCCGAGCAAACCATCAGCAACACGAGTTCATTTAGAACCTAAACTGAGTTTACCTTTAAGTTCAACTTGGTGGTCATTAACTCCTGAAGCTAGCTTACTTTACACTTATTATTCTCAAGAATTTGATGATAAATATGCAGCTTTATCTGGTTTAGCAGAACAAACTGAAAGAAGCATTCCTGAAGTTCGTATTAATGGTGCTATTTACCTAGATAGTACTCATAAATTCTTAGGTGAGTACTTACAAACCTTAGAACCAAAAGTACAGTATCTCTACGTACCCGAAGTAGATCAAAGTGAAATCTATGGTGGTCGTGGCGAAGGTGGTTACGACAGCAGTAAATTGCAGTTGGATTACTATGGTTTATTTAGAGATCGTCAATACAGTGGTGTTGATTATATTGCCTCGGCAAACCAGTTTAGTATTGGTGCAACCTCTCGCTTCTATGATGATTCGTATAAAGAGCGAATGAATATTTCGTTTGGTCAAATTTTATATCTAAATGGTTCAGGAACCATTAACGATACTAACGATAATAAGAACTCATCTGCATGGGCAATGGAGAGTGATTTTAACTACGATGATTACCTCTTTTACCACGGTGGTATTCAATACGACTCTAACGTAAGTGAACTTCAAGTCGCTAACAGCACACTTGAGTACCGTTTTTCAAAGGGTTATATCCAAGCAAACTATCGTTATGTAAGTAAGAACTACATCGAAAGTAATGTTAGCTTTGAAGATGACTTGAGTCTCATTACGCAGCACGGTATCTATCAAGCCGGTCTTTTAAGCGAATATAATCTAGGAAGAAACTGGGCTCTTAAAGGTCAATACTTCCACGATACAAAAGAAGATCAAATGATTGAAGCATTAGTAGGTGTAACTTATCTAAGCGATTGTTGGTCATTTGGGTTAACTTATAGCGACCAGTTAATTGCACCAAGTAACGACCCTGCACTACCTATTGGTTCTTATGAGCCAAAATACGAAAGTAACTTAATGCTTTCTATTGCCATTCGTGGTTTAGGTAACAATACGGGAATCACATCCGGCTCTGCGAATAACGCCTTAGATTACGGTCGCCCGTTCTACTTAAATAATTAATTATATGGAAATACATGAAAAGCCAACACTCTAAGGCTCTTCATTCTCCTTACTCTTGGATGACACTATGAAAAACTGGAAATTCCCACTGATTAGCACACTTTTATTGCTGCTAGCCATCAATGTGCATGCAGCTCCTGTAGAGCTTGATCGTGTAGTTGCGATCGTTGATGAAGGCGTGGTGCTACAAAGTGATATTGATACGTCATTAAAAACAGTAAAAATTAATGCTCAAGAAAAAGGACAACCTCTTCCTGATGAAGCGGTCCTTCGTGAACAAGTGTTAGAAAAACTGATTGTTGATACGATTCAAAGCCAGCAAGCTGAAAAAATGGGTATTCGTATTGATGATACTCGCCTTGAAGCTGCATTAAATGACATTGCAAAAGAAAACAACATGACACTGGCGCAGTTACAACAAAAAACAGCAGCTCAAGGTCTCCCTTATGCTAATTTCCGTGAACAAATTCGTAAGGAAATCGCCGCAAGTGAAGCGCGTAATGCCCAAGTCCGTCGTCGTATTAATATCCTTCCACAAGAAGTAGAGAGTCTTGCTCAACTACTTGCAGAAGAAACTCAAGCAACGGTTCAATACAAAATCAGCCACATTCAACTACGCGCTGAAGATGGCGCAACTCAAACAGATAAAGAAGCACTAGAAAAACAAGCTGAAGATCTTACAGAGCGATTAAAGCAAGGTGCTGATTTTGCGACCATGGCTTACACCTACTCTAAAGGACCAAAAGCCTTACAAGGTGGTGATTGGGGTTGGATGCGTAAAGAAGAGATGCCGACAATCTTTGCCGACCAAATTACCGGGCAAGGTAAAAACAGTATTATCGGTCCATTCCGTTCAGGTGTTGGTTTCCATATATTAAAAATTGATGATGTAAAAGGTCTTGAAACTGTTGCTGTAACAGAAGTAAATGCACGTCATATTCTAATTAAAACCTCAGTAATCATGAGTGATGAAGGTGCACAGCGTCTATTAAATACGATCATCGATGATATTAAATCAGGCAAAGAAACCTTTGCAGACATGGCACAACGTTATAGCCAAGACCCTGGCTCTGCTGCAAATGATGGCGAACTAGGTTTCCAAACACCTGATTTATACGTACCAGAATTCAAACACCAAGTTGAAACTCTACCAGTAGGTCAAATTAGCGCACCATTTAAAACGGTTCACGGCTGGCATATTGCTGAAGTATTAGAGCGTCGCCAAGTTGATAGAACTGATGCTGCGATGAAAAACAAAGCATACCGAATTCTTCTTAACCGTAAATTTAATGAAGAAGCAGGTGCATGGTTACAAGAGATCCGTGCAAGTGCTTATGTTGAAATATTACAAGATGACGATGGTGAAAATGACAATGAATAACATTAAACGCATTGCAATCACTCCAGGTGAACCATCAGGTATTGGCCCAGATCTTGTCATTGCCATTGCACAACAAGACTGGCCTCATCAACTCGTAATTTGTGGTAGTAAGCAAGTTTTAATAGAAAGAGCAGCACAACTTGGTATTCAAATTCAAATTGAAAACTATAACGCTCAGTTACCAGCAACTAACCATAAAGCTGGCACACTTCTCGTTGAAGACATTAAACTAGGATGTGATGTTATTGCTGGTGAACTTAATGAGGCAAATGGGCACTATGTGCTTGAAACATTAAGTCGTGCCGCACAAGGTAACATGGATGGTGAATTTGATGCAGTGGTTACAGGCCCTGTACATAAAGGGGTAATTAACCGAGCTGGCGTTGCTTTTAGTGGCCATACTGAATTTTTTGCAGAGCAGTCAAATACACAACAAGTTGTAATGATGCTTGCTACAGAAGGACTGCGAGTTGCGTTAGTAACGACTCACATTCCACTAGCATATGTATCAAAAGCAATTACGGCTGATCGTTTAAAACAAGTCACTCGTATTCTGCATCAAGATTTAATAACCAAGTTTGGGATTGCTAACCCATCTATTTTTGTTTGCGGATTAAATCCTCATGCAGGCGAAGATGGCTGTCTTGGTCGCGAAGAAATTGATATCATAGCGCCAGCATTAGATGAATTACGTGAGCAAGAAGGTATGAACTTAATCGGTCCATTACCCGCTGATACGTTATTTCAAGATAAATACTTACAAGAAGCAGACGCGGTACTGGCGATGTATCACGATCAAGGTCTTCCTGTGCTAAAATTTAAAGGCTTCGGAAAATCCGTAAACATTACATTAGGTTTACCATTTATCCGTACGTCCGTAGACCATGGTACTGCATTGGAATTAGCAGGTACTGGAAAAGCAGATGCAGGAAGCTTTATTACCGCACTTACCCATGCAATAGAACTGGTAGAAAATAAATGAGTACAAGAAATGATGTCCATTTAGGCCATAAAGCAAGAAAACGCTTTGGTCAAAACTTCTTAAATGACCCTTATGTGATCGATGGAATCGTATCTGCAATCAACCCTCTACCAGGCCAAAACCTTGTAGAAATTGGTCCAGGTCTTGGTGCTATCACTGAGCCTGTTGGGCGTGAAGTAGATAAATTTACGGTTATTGAACTTGACCGTGACTTAGCTGAACGTTTACGTAACCACCCTGAATTGGGCAGTAAACTAACGATTCATGAAGGCGATGCAATGCGCTTTGACTTCACTCAGCTAATCAAAGAAAACAACAAACTGCGTATTTTTGGTAATCTACCATACAATATTTCTACGCCATTGATGTTCCACCTTTTTGAATTCCATAAAGACGTACAAGACATGCACTTTATGCTACAAAAAGAAGTGGTTAATCGTCTAGCAGCAGGCCCTGGTACAAAAGCATATGGTCGTTTAACGGTTATGGCTCAATACTTCTGTAAGGTGATGCCTGTACTAGAAGTGCCACCAACAGCATTTGTTCCGCCACCGAAAGTTGATTCTGCGGTTGTTCGTCTTGTTCCTTACGAGACTCTGCCTTACCCAGCAACAAACTTAAAATGGCTAGACCGTGTATGTCGTGAAGGTTTTAACCAACGCCGTAAGACAGTTCGTAACTGTTATAAAGCATTGCTAACTAAAGAGCAGTTAGAAGAATTAGGTATTAATCCTTCTATGCGCCCTGAAAACCTAACATTAGAGCAGTTTGTTAATATGGCGAACTGGTTAGACGCAAATCATAGTGCTGAGTAAGCATTAACTGATTTCAATTGAGGTGACCTTATGGTCACCTTTTTTATATTTATCATATTTTGAGAGAATGGCATGGCAACTTACTTTGTTGGTGATATTCAAGGTTGTTTAGATGAACTGCTTTTATTATTAGAACGCGTTGAGTTTAATCGAGAAAAAGATCAACTTTGGTTAACTGGAGATTTGGTTGCAAGAGGACCTAAATCATTAGAAACTTTACGCTTTGTAAAATCATTAGGTAACGCTGCCGTCACTATTCTGGGCAACCATGATCTCCACCTACTTGCGGTATCTCAAGGAATTTCACGCGTTAAAGAAAAAGATAAAACCGCTCCTATTTTTACCGCGCCAGACAGTGAAGAACTGCTTACTTGGTTGCGCCATCAACCATTGCTAGCTGTTCATTCTGAATATGACATCGTAATGACTCACGCAGGCATTTCACCTCAATGGGACATCGCTACCGCAATAGAATCTGCTCACGAAGTGGAATCCATACTACTATCCGATAAATGGGTTTGGTTATTAGAAAACATGTATGAAAACCACCCTGACACATGGGATGCCACATTATCTGGAATAGATCGTTACCGCTATATCATTAATGCCTTTACTCGAATGCGTTTTTGTCACTCAAATGGACGCTTGGATATGGAATGCAAACTACCTCCTCAAGATATTAATAGCGATGACCTCGTGCCTTGGTTTGAATTAAAAAATCGTCTTCCCCTTTCTCACAAAGTGATTTTTGGTCATTGGGCGGCATTGATGGGGCACGAAGGAAATAACGTAATAGCACTCGATACAGGCTGTGTATGGGGGGAATATATGACGATGTATTGTGTTGATGATGGGAAGTATTTTACGCAGAAAGCGATAGAACAGTAACGAAAAGAAAGAAGCGAGAAACGAGGACGTTACGCTCGAGGGACGAGGAAGAGCAAAGAGCGAGGTTTCAGGTTTCAGGTTTCAGGTTTCAGGTTTCAGGAAAATCAAAAGCGAGTACACCTGAACCCTGCAAGCGCAGCGTCCTGAAACCTAATTTATCACAATGCTACTTATACGCACTCTTATAGTCTCTAGTCTCTAGTCTCTAGTCTCTAGTTAGCGCAGCGTGTAGCCTCTTATCTCTCAAGAACCACAAACTCCATATCATACTGATTCTTTTCATCTTTCGAATACGTTTCAGAATGAGCTTGATTCCATCCTTCCCCCCAATCAGGGAACTGCGTATCGCCATCAATATCAGCATCGATAAACGTCAGGTACAGCTTATCCGCATCAGCAAGACACGCTTGGTAAATTGAGCCACCACCAATAATCATAAGTTCTTCAATATCACCAACGGCTTGTTTAGCCTCTTCGATAGAAGTAACACAAGTTACGCCATCAATTTGTAAATTAGCATCACGGCTTAATACGATATTCAATCGACCCGGCAATGGACAACCAATCGACTCATAAGTCTTACGTCCCATGACAATAGGTTTACCCATAGTGCATTTTTTAAACCAAGCGAAATCAGCAGGTAAATGCCATGGCATCTGATTATCAATACCAATAATACGGTTCTTTGCCATTGCGGCTATCATGCTAATTTTCAAAACTATTCCTTTTATCTTATTTATTTTTACACTATCGACTTTCTACGGTAAAACAGTAACCCGGGCATAGCAAGGCCAATTGCCAATGCAGCAACCGTAAATAAGGTCTTAATTAAATTATCGATCATCATTGCCCATAATTCTGGGGAATACCCAAGGTGATTAATTTCAACAACAGCAATCATGGCTTTAAATGCAAAAACTCCTGGCACCATTGGAATTAATGCTGCAACTGTAAATACTTTTGGATGCGCTAAAAATCGATGCGACCAATGAACACCAATCATGCCGACGGTTGTTGCAGCACATAACGTCGCCCACTCCAATGGCACACCAAAGTGTAATAATAAAAAACGACTACCATGTCCAATCGCACCACCAATCGCACAGTATTTTAATGCTTTAACGGGCACATTAAATACCAAAGCAAAACCAACTGCTGGGATCATGGCAAAAAACATATCGTTTAGTAATGCGATAAATAACGCCAATCCACTACTTAGAGAAAAACTATCCATTTAACCACCCCCATGCTCCAACCAAATTCATCGCACCAACAATACCAATACTGGTTGCCAAGGTAAGTAAGGTCGCAAACGTCCAGCGAGCAGTCCCCATATTGACGTAGCCTTTAACCATATCGGCAACAGCATTAATTAATGGGAATCCGGGAACCAACATCAGAACAGACGAAGCCATTGCTAAAAAAGGAGTATTACCAATATGGTAGATAACGGCTTGAGAAGAAATAAGAGTGGTGACGAATGCAGTAACACCGAAGTTTAATAATGGATTAAAATTTCTGTGTCCAATTTCTTGGCGAACAATCATACCTAAAGCAGAAGCAATAAAAGTAACAAGAAAGACCGCCCAATCCCCACCAGCTAGGCGACTAAAACTAGCACAAGATAAACCAATCATAACCACAACTAACCAACGGTTGTATCTTTCTGGGCTCACTTTTTCTAATTTTACTGTAGCATCGTGTCTATCAAGCAATCCTTTTTCTGACATAATGCAGATCCTTTGGATCTCTGTTACGGCTCGCATATTGATTCCACGATCAGGAGCTCTGCGGGTCGTTGTCATGCAACGTTCATTAATAACCGTTGTGATGACCAATGAACTTGCAGATAAAGATACTTCAACATCATCCGCCCCTACAGCAATCCCCAAGCGTCGGCTAACATCAGATACCAAACTGCTTTCAGCCCCATGTTGTAATAACATTTGCCCTGCTTTTGCTACTAAGCGGGATATTTCTCTTTGCTTCTCATCCATGTTTATTCGCAATGATTCGTTAAATAAAAACCTATTCTAATCTTTTCAACTCAGTGTTTAATGATTTAAATAAAAAAAACCGCAACAAGTGCGGTTTTTTATCATTATTATCTGCAATGCGAACAGAACAAATTAGTCACGAACATAGATAACGTGACCGTCATCTTCTTCATCGTCCCAATCATCCCAATCGTCTTCAGTAACAACGTCTTTACCAGACATTGCATCTTTGTGGTAATCATCCCACATGAAGTCAACTTTGTTCGCAGCTTTTTCTTCTTCTGTTTGGATTTCTTTTGGTAGTGTATCCATGAAGTCAGCTAACTCATCACATAGCTCTTGAGTACCAGTACGACTTACTGCTGCAATCTTAAAGTAACGGTCTTCCCAAGCTAATGCTTCTAGGATCTCATTGATCTTCTCGTCTGCTTCTTCTTCTAATAGAAGGTCAGTTTTGTTGAACAGTAACCAACGTGGTTTACCTGCAACTTTCTCACTGTACTGCTCTAACTCATCAATGATCGTCAGGGCATTTTGTACCGGATCACTGCCATCAATTGGAAGAATATCAATTACATGAAGCAATACACGACAACGCTCAAGGTGTTTTAAGAAACGAACACCAAGACCAGCACCATCAGCAGCACCTTCAATTAGACCTGGAATATCCGCTACAACGAAACTCTTATTACCACGAGCACGTACTACACCTAAGCTAGGAATTAAGGTTGTGAATGGGTAATCCGCTACTTTTGGTTTTGCAGCAGATACCGCACGAATAAATGTAGATTTACCCGCATTTGGTAGACCAAGCATACCAACATCTGCAAGAAGAAGAAGCTCTAAACGAAGTTCACGAACTTCACCTTTTGTTCCTAATGTCTTTTGACGTGGAGCACGGTTTACAGATGATTTAAAACGCGTGTTACCTAAACCGTGCCAACCACCTTTTGCTACCATTTGCTTCATACCGTGAGTCATTAGTTCTGCAACTTTCTCACCAGTATCAATATCAATCGCACGTGTACCTACAGGTACTTTAAGCGTAATGTCTTCGCCGCGTTTACCTGTACAGTTACCACCACTACCATTTTTACCACGCTCAGCGTTATAAAAACGATTAAAACGGTAATCGATTAGTGTATTAAGGTTTTCATCAGCTTCTAGATAAACGTCGCCGCCATCACCGCCGTCACCACCATCAGGACCACCTTTGGCTACGAATTTTTCACGCCAAAAACTAACAACGCCGTTACCGCCGTCGCCTGCATCTACTTTAATTGTCGCTTCATCAACGAATTTCATTTTCTTCTCCGAGCTGTAGCGTTGGTACTTATTTTATTAATTAAGTACGGCTTCATTTACTGTAGACCAGAATGAGACCTTAAGATTGGATCGTCAATGATCTTTACGCTACGTATATATTAATATAGTCACTAGTTAAGTACTCTTATTATAGATGAAGAGTGTTTAACTGGTGACTATCCATAAATAAAAAGCCCCGCCAATTGGCAGGGCTTTAGAATTAACTTAAAAAGTTATTATTCAGCTTCGATAGAAACGAATTTACGGTTTTTAGGACCTTTAACTTCAAATTTCACTTTACCTTCAGATAGAGCGAAAAGAGTGTGGTCTTTACCGATGCCTACGTTAGTACCAGCGTGGAATTTAGTACCACGTTGACGAACGATGATGTTACCTGCAAGAACAGATTCGCCACCGAAACGCTTAACACCAAGACGTTTACTTTCTGAATCACGGCCGTTACGTGTAGAACCGCCAGCTTTTTTATGTGCCATTTGTTATTCTCCTTAGATTAAGCGCTGATGCCAGTAATTTTGACTTCAGTGAACCATTGACGGTGGCCCTGTTGCTTACGAGAATGCTTACGACGACGGAACTTAACGATTTTAACTTTATCGCCACGACCGTGCTGAACTACTTCCGCAGTTACTTTACCGCCAGCTACTAGAGGTGCACCAACAGTGATTTCTTCACCGTTAGCAATCATAAGAACGTTGTCGAACTCAACTGTTGCGCCAGTCTCAACGTCTAATTTTTCCAAACGAAGAGTTTGACCTTCGCTTACACGGTGTTGTTTACCACCAGATTGGAAAACAGCGTACATATTTTACTCCGCTACTTCCGCACTACCATATATTTTGTTTACTCAACAATTTTGGTGTGCGTTAAACTTGTCATCAATAGGGCGTGGATTCTACGCGAATCATTTCAATCTGACAACCCAAAAATGAAGAAAAATGATGAAAAGATCGCCGACATGCTCATTAAGCTATAAGGAGACAATTTTCGACTGTATTGCTAGGCCCATTTTAGTGTATTATTTAGTTAATCACTTATTATAATTTAGCCTGATTTAGGCCCTAACCTTGCTGGAAGAATAATGGATTTTAAAGCTATTCAAGCCCTAACGGCTGATGACATGGCAATCGTCAATGAGACCATCTTAGCTCAACTCAACTCAGATGTTGCGCTAATCAACCAACTTGGTTTTTACATTGTAAGCGGCGGTGGTAAACGCCTACGCCCTGTTCTTGCCATTTTATCTGCTAAAGCACTTGGATACGAAGGCAAAGACCACACAATGGCAGCTGCTTTTATTGAATTTATTCATACAGCGACCCTGTTGCACGATGATGTTGTTGATGAATCAGACATGCGCCGCGGTAAAGCAACAGCAAATGCCGAGTTCGGGAATGCAGCAAGTGTGCTTGTAGGTGATTTCATCTATACCCGCTCTTTCCAAATGATGACAAGCTTAGGATCCATAAAGATCCTTAGTTTAATGAGTGAAGCTGTAAATGTGATCGCCGAAGGTGAAGTTCTTCAATTAATGAACTGTAACGATCCTAATACGACTGAAGAAAGTTATATGCAAGTGATCTACTCTAAGACAGCTCGTTTGTTTGAGGCAGCAACGCAGATCGGGGCGATCCTAAATGACGCTCCACAAGAAATTGAAACAGCATTACAAAATTACGGAAAATATTTAGGTACCGCCTTCCAACTGATTGATGACGTCATGGATTACACCTCTGATGGTGAAGACATGGGTAAAAATGTCGGCGATGATCTTGCTGAAGGTAAACCTACACTGCCTCTATTACATGCAATGATGCACGGAAATGAAGAGCAAAGTGCAATGATCCGTGAAGCAATAGAAAATGGAAATGGTTTAGATAAACTAGATCCAATCCTTGCTTGTATGGAAGAAGTAGGCTCTCTAGAGTACACAAAACAAAAAGCAGATGAAGAAGCTGATAAAGCGATTGCCGAATTAGCTATTCTTCCTGAATCAGATTATAAAGAAGCACTGAAAGCATTAGCGCACTTAGCCGTTAAACGTAGTAAATAATCCGTTATTTTTATATTCAAACACATAAAAAGGGGCAGATAGTTAAACTATCTGCCCCTTTCTCTTTTAATTAATATCTAGTACCTATTGAACAAACTCTTCGCCAATTTTGATATCACCTCTTAGCGTATCTAGCATACTTTCTAACGCTTCTTGTTCAAATGCACTTAGCTCACCATAAGATTGAATTTCTTCAACCCCATTTTTACCAAGTAGAATTGGTTGTGCGAAGAAACGAGCATGTTCACCATTACCTTCAACATAAGCACATTCAACAACACCAGCTTCACCACTTAATGCTTTTACTAGTGACAAACCAAAACGACATGCCGCTTGGCCCATAGATAATGTTGCAGAACCACCACCCGCTTTTGCTTCAACCACTTCTGTTCCCGCATTTTGGATACGAGGAGTCAGCGCAGCCACTTCTTCCGCAGTAAACTCAACACCTTGAACTTGAGATAATAAAGGTAGAATCGTTACCCCAGAGTGACCACCAATAACAGGCACACGGATCTCGCCTGGATCTTTATCTTTCAACTCAGCTACAAACGTTTCTGAACGGATCACATCCAGTGTAGTTACACCAAATAATTTATTTTTATCGTATACGCCGGCTTTTTTAAGTACTTCCGCAGCAATCGCTACCGTTGTATTTACAGGGTTAGTAATAATACCAATACATGCTTTTGGACAAGTTACCGCAATCTTTTCAGTTAACGATTTAACAATACCGGCATTGATATTAAAAAGATCAGAACGATCCATTCCAGGTTTACGAGCTACGCCAGCTGAAATAAGTACAACATCGGCACCTTCTAGTGCAGGTGTTGGATCCTCTCCACAATATCCTTTAATTGATACTGGGGTTGGGATGTGGCTTAGATCTGCTGCTACACCCGGAGTTACAGGGGCAATATCATATAGAGCAAGATCTGAGCCTGCTGGTAAACGGTTCTTAAGAAGTAATGCTAACGCTTGTCCAATGCCGCCAGCGGCACCAATAACAGCTACTTTCATGTTCGTTCTCCTTGATATGGTAGGAATATTGTTATTATTTAAAGATTTTACTTTCAGACTGAATCTGACGTTATAGTAAGGACAATGGAAATTCAACGAAGTTTTCCTCGCTTTGCGACCTTACGCAATGACATCTGATCCGTGCTACAAATTCGTTACCAATGATACCGATTAATCACTGGTAATTATTCACAAATTTGCCATTTTGACTTGGTTATAAATAAATAATTATGCGAGAATAGTAGGAATTATTGCAAAAAGAATCAAAACAGTATGCGAAATAATGAAAAACAAGAACTATTAGTTAAAGAGTTTAAAGCCATTCTTAAAGCTGAGCGATTTGGCTCCCAAGGTGAAATCGTTGACGCTCTTCGTCTATCTGGCTTTGATAATATTAACCAATCCAAAGTATCACGAATGCTAACTAAGTTTGGCGCAGTGCGTACACGCAACGCAAAAATGGAAATGGTTTACTGCCTACCTGTTGAACTTGGTGTTCCTACTGTTTCAAGCTCCTTACGTGAACTTGTCATGGATATTGATTACAACAATGCATTAGTTGTTATTCATACCGGCCCTGGTGCTGCACAACTAATTGCTCGCTTACTTGACTCTTTAGGTAAAGCGGAAGGCATTTTAGGTGTTGTCGCAGGTGACGATACTATCTTTATTACACCAACCCGTAATATTGAAGTTGCAGAACTGTTTGATTCAGTTTGTGACTTATTTGAGTACTCAGTTTAATCCTCAAAATTTTAAGCACTTTATGCCCTTATAAAGTGCTTTCCCCTATTTTTACACTCCTCATCAACCACACTAAACATGCTATAAAGCGCTTAAATTAGATAAAAACTTCAACAAATAACTCTATCAATAGTTGTTTATTTCACATTTTTGATAGATTTTATTTAACATCAATTTAAACTACTTGTGTTAATTTGCTATCATTCGAACGCCATTTCTGTAACAGGAAATTTAAAACACTTTATGATGAAGTGAATAAATACTGTTTTTTATCTTATACTTTTCATTAAGTGATGTGATAAAAAACAAAATAATAAAGGAAGGGAATAACATGGCATTACAAAATGTAATTAAAGCAACTGCTGTAGCTGCGGCAATGATGACTGCAGGTATGGGAACTGCGAGTGCCCAAGAATTCATAACTATTGGTACAGGCTCAGTAACAGGTGTTTACTATCCAACGGGCGGTGCAATCTGTAAATTAGTCAACAAAGATCGTAAAGAACACAACGTTCGTTGTTCTGTTGAATCAACAGGCGGCTCAATCTATAACGTAAATACGATCCGCTCAGGTGAGCTTGATTTTGGTATTGTGCAGTCAGATTGGCAATATCACGGTTATAACGGTACCAGTAAATTTGAAGCCCAAGGCCCTTACAAAAAACTGCGTGCGATGTTCTCTCTTCATACAGAACCTTTTAACATCATAGCTCGTACTGACTCAGGCATTAACAATGTTGCAGATCTTGAAGGCAAGCGTGTAAACATTGGTAATCCAGGTTCTGGTGACCGTGCAACCATGGGAGTTGTTATGGATGCTATGGGCTGGACAAACGACAGCTTTAAGTTAGCTTCTGAACTTAAAGGTTCTGAACGTTCACAAGCTCTTTGTGATAACAAAATTGACGCATTCATCTATATGGTTGGTCACCCAAATGGCTCAATCAAAGAAGCAACAACATCTTGTGATGCAAAACTGGTTTCAGCAACTGGACCTAAAATCGATAAGATCGTAGCGGACAATCCTTATTATGCATACAGTACTGTGCCAGCAGGTATGTACCGTGGTACTACAGGTGATGTAAATAGCTTTGGTGTAGCGGCGACAATGGTAACTACATCAGATGTTTCAGATGAGGTCGCTTACAGTGTTGCAAAAGCGGTATTTGAAAACTTTGATACGTTTAAACGTTTACACCCTGCATTTGCAACGTTGAAAAAAGAAGACATGGTTAAAGCAGGTCTTTCTATCCCACTACACCCAGGTGCAGTGAAATACTACAAAGAAGTCGGCCTACTAAAATAGAAACACTTCTTTAGGTAAAAGAGGTCATATGACCTCTTTTATTCTTCGCTCTACTTTCTGATCTTTCTATTAAACGGACAATAATAATACCAACCGCTCAATTGGTAATAGCTATCTTATTATTCAATGTTCAAACTTCACTTTAAAAAAGTAAGCGAAAACAAAAATAAATACGATGGTTATAACGATAAACGGATTTAAAGATCAGCTTTTTTGGCCTATACATTGGCTATATTCGGAAACCTAATACTTAATTGAAAGAGTATTAAATTCGACCATCACTAAGGAAAAGTACATGACGCAATCTTCATCGTCACAAGATGTGCAAGAAATGGTGGCCCAATCTGATACCGGGGCTCGTTCGCCGCAAGGATTATCTGGCCGTATTTTATGGTTTGTTCCACTATGTTGGTCTTTATTCCAGCTTTGGTATGCCTCCCCTTTACCGTTCATTTTTGATTTCGGCATACTTAATGATACAGAAGCGCGATCTATACACTTAGCTTTTGCTATTTTTTTAGCATTCACCGCTTACCCTGCACTCAAAAACTCACCAAGAGACTGTATCCCTGCGATTGATTGGGCTCTGGCTTTATTAGGCAGCTTTTCTGCTGCTTATATCTATATTTTTTATACCGAACTGGCAGGCCGCTCAGGTGCGCCAACCACATTTGATATTGTGGCTGCTGTTACCGGTATGATTTTACTACTTGAAGCAACTCGACGAGCATTAGGTCCACCACTCATGGTTGTGGCAGCAGTGTTTCTTCTATACACCTTTGCTGGTCCACACATGCCAGATGTTATTGCTCATAAAGGGGCAAGCTTAAATAAAGCGATGTCTCACTTATGGCTAACAACTGAAGGGGTATTTGGTGTTGCTTTAGGCGTATCAACCTCATTTGTTTTCTTATTTGTGCTTTTTGGCGCCATGTTAGAAAAAGCAGGTGCTGGTGCTTACTTTATTAAAGTGGCTTTCTCTCTACTCGGCCATATGAAAGGTGGCCCAGCAAAAGCAGCTGTTGTTGCCTCAGGTTTATCAGGTTTAGTTTCAGGCTCTTCTATTGCCAATGTTGTAACAACTGGTACATTCACTATTCCGCTAATGAAACGCGTTGGTTTCCCAGGAACAAAAGCTGGTGCCGTTGAAGTTGCAGCATCAACGAATGGTCAATTAACACCACCTATTATGGGTGCTGCGGCATTCTTAATGGTGGAATACGTGGGTATTTCGTATGTTGAAGTAATTAAAGCGGCCTTATTACCAGCGCTTATTTCTTACATCGCATTACTTTATATTGTCCACCTTGAAGCCTGTAAAGCAGGAATGAAAGGCTTACCACGTCGCCATAATCCTACACTCGTTCAAAGTTTACTCTCTTTTACAGGAACCATTCTTGGTTTGTGTATTATTAGTGCAGCTGTCTATTATGGTATCGGTTGGACAAAAGGTGTCTTTGGTGATGCAGCAACCCCAATAGTTACTATTGCATTGCTACTTTCTTATGTTGGCTTAATTCGTATTTCAGCTAAATATCAAGAACATGCAATGATGGCTATTGATGAAGAATTAACAGAAGTGCCAGATCCCGGCCCAACGATCAAATCAGGTTTACATTTCTTATTGCCTATCGTGGTATTAGTGTGGTGTTTGACTGTTGAGCGATTTTCTCCAGGTCTATCTGCGTTCTGGGCATCAGTATTTATGATCTTTATCTTGTTAACCCAACGACCGTTAATCAGCTTTTTTACTAAAGAAGGTGATATGTTCGAAAGTGTAAAACAAGGATTTGATGATTTACTAGAAAGCCTAGTATCAGGTGCTAGAAACATGATTGGTATCGGTGTTGCAACGGCAGCAGCTGGCACCGTTGTTGGCGTAGTAACACTTACGGGTATCGGCCTTGTTATGACTGATTTCGTAGAATTTATTTCTGGCGGTAGCATTATATTAATGCTGCTATTTACTGCGGTGATCAGTTTAATTCTTGGTATGGGCTTACCAACAACAGCAAATTACATTGTTGTATCAACACTTATGGCTCCAGTTATTGTGACATTAGGTGCAGCTCATGGATTAATCATTCCATTAATTGCGGTTCATTTATTTGTCTTTTATTTTGGTATCTTAGCGGATGATACTCCACCGGTAGGTCTTGCTGCATTTGCAGCTGCTGCCATAGCAAAATCAGATCCAATACGAACCGGTATCCAAGGGTTTACTTACGATATTCGTACTGCAATCCTGCCATTTATGTTTATTTTCAATACTCAGCTATTGTTAATGGGTATTGATTCTTGGTGGCACCTAGCATTAACGGTGATTTCATCCATCATTGCGATGTTAACTTTTTCTGCAGCAACACAAGGCTGGTGGTTTACTAAAACAAAATGGTGGGAAACTGCTCTTTTATTGTTAATTACTTTTTCTTTATTCCGTCCGGGGTACTGGTGGGATCAATTGTATCCAGCAAAAGATTATCACCAAGGAATTGAGATTGCTCAAATCGCAGAAGGGCTAAATATAGGACAATCACTGGAATTACAAGTGAGTGGTGAAAACCTAGAAGGTGACATCATAAACAAAACCGTTCGTTTACCTTTTGATGAGAGAGCTATCACTGGTGAAGAACGAGTCAGTTCAATGGGGCTAATGCTATCTGAAATCGACAACAAAATGATTGTTGATATGGTTGAGTTTGGAAGTCCTGCTGAAGCATCTGGTATTGATTTTGATTGGGAAATCAAACAAGTTGTCCTTGATGCAGATCGTCCATTAAAAGAGTGGGTATTTGTTCCAACTCTACTACTACTTTTGGCATTAGGCTTAAATCAACGTCGCCGAGCAAAAAAGGATAACTTAGCGGCATAATTGAATGGAATCTATGGGGAGTATCATCTCCCCAAATTAGGTAATAAAAATATGTATAAACAGATCTTGGTTCCAGTAGATTTAAACGAAAAAGGGTTTGCAGATAAAGCCGTTGAATTAGCGGTTTGGCATGCAAAACAATCAAATGCAGAACTGCATCTTTTGAATGTATTACCGGGGATTCATATGTCTATGGTATCTACATACTTTCCTAAAGATGCTGCAAAGCAAATGAAAGCTGATGTATCCGATCAATTAAACAAATTTGCTGCAAAGTTTGTTGATGAGGAAGTCGTATATAAAGTTCATGTGTCAGAAGGAAAACCTTATGTCACTATTCTTGATTACGCTGAACGCTTAGGAGCTGACCTTATTGTCATGCCGAGCCACAAACGCTCAAAAATTGATAAGGTAATGTTAGGTTCGGTGGCAAGTAAAGTTGTTGAAAACTCACCAATCAATGTCATGGTTGTAAAGCCACAAGGCTAAACCAGAATGAAAAGATTCAGTTCGAGACATTCATCTCGAACTGATTTTTTATTAAGATGATTTCAATGTTTTATAATCTGGTAGCTTTCTTGTTGGATCATAAATAGAAAACATCATCTCTTGTGCTTCAGGATAAAAATCACAAGGTACAAAAATAGAGCGAACCCAGTCCGATTTAGGATGGTAAAAGCTCAATTCAGCCGCATGCAACTCCAAACGAGAAGAGAAATTTTTCGCTTCCTCACTCGCATAAAACTCATCTCCGACAATCGGATGCCCTATTGATAGCATATGTACACGTAATTGATGAGAGCGCCCAGTAATCGGTAACAACCGAACAATCGTCGTTTTCTCTTCACGTCTTACAACTTGATAGCGAGTTTGAGAAGGTTTGCCATGCTCAAAACAGACTTTCTGTTTTGGCCTATTCTCCCAGTCACAAATTAAAGGTAAATCAATTTCACCTTCATCTTGCTCAATGTTTCCCCATACTCGCGCATAATAAATTTTATGCGTTAGACGGTACTGAAACTGTTTCTTTAAATGACGTTCGCTGTATTTATTCATCGCAAACAACATTAACCCTGACGTAGACATATCTAAACGATGTACAACTTGAATATCAGGGAATTCAACCTTTAAACGGCTCCACATACTATCGTAATGCTCAGGAGCTCGGCCAGGTACAGATAATAAACCAGATGGCTTGTTTACCACCAAAATAGATTCGTCTTGATAAACAATGTCTATCCACGGATCTTGGGGTGGTAAATATTCCAGCATTGCCATGCTTATACTCACTATAGGCATGCTCTCTGAAACATACCATTATTCAGAGAGCATGATGTTACTTAATTATGGCTCACTACAATTAGACGTAATGAATCTAACTGAACTTGTGCTTTACCAATATAACCAGATAGTTCGCTCATTTGAGTTTCAATTTGAGTTAACTCTTCATCACGAATATTTGGGTTGACTGCCTTCAAAGCTTGTAAACGTTCAAGCTCTGAATTAAGTGCTGCTTTCATCTCTTTTTCAGCATCAGTGCGAACGCTTTCTAAACGCTCTTCCATGCTAATTTCCGCTTTATCGATTAATCCATGGATCTCTTTTTGAACCGAATTAACTAACTTACTCGCCATATGACGATTAACTGGGCTTAACTGACGGTTAAAGCTTTCAAATTCAACCTGAGCAGAAAGATCATTACCTTTACCATCCATCATGATGCGAATAGGTGTTTTAGGTAAGAAGCGAGCAATACCACTCTGTTTAGGAGCTTGTGCATCTACTACATAAACCAGTTCTAATAATAAAGTGCCTGCTGGTAATGCTTTATTCTTCAATAAAGAAACCGCTGTTGCCCCTACACCTTCGGTTAAAACAAGATCAATACCACCTTGAATCATTGGGTGTTCCCAACTGATCAAGTTCATGTCTTCACGAGAAAGCGCTGTTTCACGGTCAAACGTAATTGTACAACCTTCATAAGGTAGACCAGGGTAACTTGATACCAACATGTTTTCTGCTGGGGTGACAACAATGGCATTTTCACCTTTATCATCTTGGTTTAAACCAATGGTATCGAATAGGTTTAATGCAAAATTAACAAGATTTGTATCGCCGTCTGTTGCCGCAATTTGCTCTGCAATTTCTTTCGCTTTATCGCCACCATTAGAATGTACTTCTAATAAACGGTCACGGCCTTGCTCTAATTGTGCTTTTAACGCTTTATTTAATGCAGCCGACTCTTCAATCAACGACTCTAAACCATCAGATTTACCTGTTGCTAAGATAGCAATAATTGCATCAGCAAATTTGTCATAAACAGCACGACCTGTTGGACAAGTTTCGCCAAAGGCATTCAAACCTTCATCAAACCAACGAGCAAGCAATTCTTGAGATGTACCTTGTAAATAAGGAACATGAATTTCAATATCGCGTTTTTGACCAATACGATCCAAACGGCCAATACGTTGCTCAAGTAAATCAGGGTTAAACGGTAAATCAAACATGACAAGTTGATTAGCAAACTGGAAGTTACGACCTTCAGAACCAATCTCAGAACAAATCAATACTTGTGCTCCGCCTTCTTCTTGTGCGAAGTAAGCAGCCGCTTTATCACGTTCAATAATTGACATACCTTCATGGAAAACCGTACCACGAATGCCTTCACGCTCACGCAATGCTTGCTCAAGTTGTAATGCAGTTGAAGCACGAGATGCAATAATAAGCACTTTCTCATTACGATTTTCTTTAAGCAGTTCTAGCAACCAGTTAACACGGGGATCAAACTGCCACCACGTCGCACTATCACCTTCGAACTCTTGGAAAATCTCTTCAGGGTAAAGCATTTTCATTGCACGAGCTTCATCCGTCATGCGTCCACCCATCATGGTTGCAACACGCATAGATGTAGCGTATTGAGATGGTAAAGGCATTGGCATTAAATTAAGGTTACGCTGTGGGAAACCTTTAATAGCTGCGCGAGTATTACGGAATAACACACGACCTGTACCATGACGGTCCATTAAATTATCCACTAACTCTTGGCGAGCTTGTGCTTGTTCATCTTCTGCTGCTGATGATTCAATAATTCTAAACAGCGGCTCTACATCTTGCTCAGAAAGCAGTTCAGTAATACGGTTTTTCGCATCATTTGATAGTTTTTCACCGCTCATTAATGCCGTTACTGCATCAGCCACAGGTTGATATTGACGTTCTTCTTCTACGAATGCGTCATAATCATAAAAACGATCAGGATCTAATAGACGTAAACGAGCAAAGTGACTTTCATGACCTAATTGCTCAGGTGTCGCTGTTAGCAGTAATACTCCTGGCGTTTCTTCTGCAATCGCTTCGATAACTTGATATTCACGACTAGGCTTAGTCTGATTCCACTCTAAGTGATGCGCTTCATCAACAACTAGCAAATCCCAATCGGCTTCAACGACTTGCTCAAAACGACGCTTACTCTTACGAATAAAGTCTAAAGAACATAAAACAAATTGTGCGGTATCAAATGGGTTTTCAGAATCGGCATAAGCTTCAACACAACGCTCTTCATCAAAAATAGAAAAATGAAGATTAAAACGACGCATCATTTCAACTAACCACTGATGTTGTAATGTTTCAGGTACAACAATCAATACGCGCTCAGCACGACCAGAAAGCACCTGTTGGTGAATGATCATACCCGCTTCAATGGTTTTACCTAAGCCCACTTCATCGGCTAATAAAACACGTGGGGCATAACGACGGCCCACTTCATGAGCAATGAATAATTGGTGAGGGATCAATCCTGCACGCATGCCACATAAACCGCGCATCGGGCTTTTATGTTGTTCATATTGGTTTTGAAGCGCACGGAAACGCAAAGCAAATCGATCCATACGATCAATTTGACCTGCAAATAATTTATCTTGAGGTTTATTAAAACGGATTTGATGACTCAATAACGTCTCA
The DNA here is from genome assembly GCF_009727955.1 of Aliivibrio fischeri. Classification (GTDB taxonomy): domain Bacteria; phylum Pseudomonadota; class Gammaproteobacteria; order Enterobacterales; family Vibrionaceae; genus Aliivibrio; species Aliivibrio fischeri_A. The sequence goes on from NZ_WOBR01000016.1 coordinate 72,415, forward strand.
CGAAGTACCACATTGGCTTCGTCAGTATCAACTCGAGTACCGATATAAGTTAATAAACCGCCTTCTTCAATAACGTCTTCAACATCAAGTGACCAGCCCTCATGGCTTTCAATGGTATCTCCCTTATTGAACATCACTCGGGTAACGGGTGCATCGTGTTTTGCGTATAAACGGTTTTCTTCTGATGCAGCAAAAAGTAATGATACGGTTCTGTCATCAACAGCCACTACCGTACCCAAACCTAAATCACTTTCTGTATCACTGATCCAACGTTGTCCCAAAGCAAATGACATAGTGGTAACGCACCTCAAAATTAATTTGTTTTATAAGATATGGAATGAGAATTTTTTCGAAAGCCAAGAATAGACAACCCGCAAAGGTTAAGGCTCAAAAGGGCGCTAATGTTACTGTATGAGAGCACTCAGGTCACGCCAATTTACTATAAAAATGAGTGTAGTCGATTATACGCATTTTTATAAACAAAGTTTACTTTACCGCTTGTAAATATTGCGTTAATTCTGGTGGATTTTCTTGAGTAAGCAAACCAGAAATACGTCCATGACTCAGCACTTTTTGCTGGCAAATAAAAGCATAATGAGAAGCAAGGGCTTTTGCATCTTGTAAACTGTGCGTCACCATTAAAACGGTTAATTTTTCACTCTCTATCAACGCCTGAATTAACACAATCATTTCTTCCCTTAAGATAGGGTCAAGCGCTGAAAATGGCTCATCCAATAATAAAACAGGTTTTTGCTGAACTAAGCATCGAGCTAAGGCTACTCGTTGCTTTTGTCCTCCAGATAACTGCTCAGGCAGACGTTGCAGCAAATCATCAACCCCTACTTGATGAGCTGCATCATTAATTCGTTTTTTATCTTTCTCATTTAAACGTAAATTAGACTTAATACCCAAGCCAATATTCTCAGCAACAGATAAATGAGCAAAAAGGTTATGCTCTTGAAATAACATCGATAAAGGACGTTGATGAGGCGCTAATGAAAGCAGTGATTCGTTCTTTATTGTGATATCACCACTTTCAGGTTCAATAAAACCAGCTAATAAGCTCAATAAGGTACTTTTACCTGCCCCGCTAGGCCCTAAAATAGCAACAACGCTTCCCTGCTCTACATTCAAATCGAACTCAAACAAATCAGTATAATAACGATATTTCACATCAGAAAAACGCAGCATTACTGTTTCCTTTTCTTTGATAAAAATAGCCATTCAACAACAGCAAACACACCGACACTCAATAGCAAAAGACTCAATGAAATAACCGCTGCCGCTTCCATCTGATAACTGCCAAGCAATTGAAATAAATAGAGTGGTAGTGTTCTAAAATCTTGACTGCCAAACAGAGCAATCGCACTTAAATCACCAACAGACATAATAAAAGCAATAGAGAAAGCATGAGCAAAAGGTTTTCTTAATGCTTTCCATTCAATCACTCTAAACCGTGATAATCCGTACAATCCTAAACTTGCACACAATAAATGATATTGTTGCGCAATATGCAGCAAAGGTTGAGCTAACGTTTTTATTACGTAAGGTGATGCCATTAATGCATTGACTAAGATGACAATCCAAATAGCGATACTAAAGACATCGGTTATGTTTCTTAATAATAAAAAAAGACCTGTACTGATCACCAACCCCGGCGTGACTAAAATCATCACACCAATCAGATCTAACTTATCTGCTAATAATCTTTTTTGTTTTAAACGTAAAGCTCGAGTTGTATGTAAAAGTAGAACACCAAGAAGTAATGCAATCACTGCGGCACCAAAAGCCACAATTAAAGAGTTAATTAATGCTGACCAAAACTCCGATGACGTGATGACAACAAATAATTGTGAATTAAGCCCACTAAGGACAACCATAAATAAGGGCGGTAACATAAAAAGCCCTAAAACCGTTATCCACGCCCAGTCCCACCATTTTGCCCTATTGGTATCTTGATATAAAACCACCTGTGATAACGATGCTGAATCAACAGAAACTGATTTTGAGAATCGTTGAATACACAATGATAATAATCCGCATAATAACATTTGCCATAAAGCCAAAATAGCACCTGACTGCAAATCAAAATCAAACTTAATTGCTTGGTATATTGCTAACTCTATTGTTGTGGATTTAGGGCCACCACCTAGTGCCATTACGGTAGCGAAACTCGTAAAGCAAAGCATAAATACCAACCCTGCGACATGTGGCAATTGCTGTTTTATTCTTGGCCATGCAACAAGACGAAATTTACTCCATCCCATTAATCCAAGGTGCGCAGATAACTGATGTTGCTCAATAGAAATAGAATCTAAGGATTGTAATAAGAGGCGCGTTGCAAAAGGGAAATTAAAAAAAACATGAGCTAATAAAATACCATTTAGACCATAAATCGAAAATGGCAAAGAAGATCCAAACCAAGTAAAGACATCAGCAATTAATCCACTATTTCCATAAATAGCCAATAAACCAAAAACACCAACAAGCACAGGTAATACTAATGTAGTTGCACAGAGTTTTAGCAGTAATCCACGCCCTATAAATTGACGGCGAGATAAAGCGTAGGCTGTTGGTATAGCTAAACCAACGCTGATTATTGTTGATAAAAATGCTTGATATAAACTAAATTGAGTAATGTAACGGTAATAAGGGTCAGACCAAATAATACGTAAATCTAAACTCGGTGATTCAATTAAAAGTGCACTAATTGCACCACCAACAAAGCAGAGAATAGTTGCCGCAACGATATAACCGATGAAAGGCGTAGAATTAAATAGAGTTCGAGATTTCATGAAATAAGATAAAGGAGCACTATTGGCTCCTTATTACACCAATTAAAAAGTTAATGCATGTTGCCATTCACGGATCCAAGATTTTCGCTTTTGTGCGATATCTTCAGAGCTGAATGATAATGCTTTATTAGGAACCGTCAGTGTTTCAAATCCTTTTGGTAACTCAATTTGAGTGACTGGATACATCCAATTCCCTGTTGGCATCGCAGATTGAAACTCATCACTTAATATGAATGCTAAAAACTCATCGGCAAGTTTATTGTGTTTTGTTGATTTCACTTTTGCAGCTACCTCAACTTGAGTGTAATGACCTTCTGAAAAATTAGCGGCTGCAAATCGTTGATCATTTTCAGCAATAATATGATAAGCAGGTGATGTTGTATAAGATAAAACGAGATCCGACTCCCCCTCTAAAAACATACTATAAGCCTCTGACCAACCTTTTGTTACCGTCACTGTTTTTTTAGATAATTGCTTCCATGCTTGAGCTGCGTCGTCACCATATACGGACTTCATCCAGAGCAATAAACCTTGTCCCGGTGTTGAAGTTCGAGGGTCTTGGTAAATCACTTTTAAATCATCACGCTGTTCAACCAATTCTTTTAGACTCTTTGGAGGATTGGGCACTTTCTCTTTATTATAAACAAAAGCGAAATAACCAAAATCATAAGGAATAAACGTTGTATCATTCCATCCATTAGGTAAATTTACCGAACTTGTATCTATTTGATGTTGAGCGAGTAACCCAGTTTTTTTCGCTTCCGCCATTAAGTTATTATCTAAACCCAATACAATATCGGCTTTAGCGTTCTTTCCTTCAAGACGTAGACGATTCAAAATTGATACGCCATCATCTAATGCAACCAGTTCTAAATTACAGCCACATTTAGCTTCAAATGCCGCTTCAACCTTAGGTCCTGGGCCCCAATCCGCTGCAAATGAATCATAAGTGTATACCGTTAGTGTTTCTGATGCGGATACAGAAAAAGAAGAGATGCTTGCTAATGCAATAGCGAGAGATAGTTTTTTAACTGGAAGTGAAGTTACTGTTGTTTTCATTATGCGCTCTTTCGTCCTTTTGAGCGGCACAGGGTAGAGTTGAAATACTCATAGGAGAATGTCATCTCAATTCCTACGCCAGCATTATCTGGTTCAGGTTATACGGGTTTAAATGAACATTATCCAATCTTCATTAATCTCAGCCAAAGCTCCCCGATGAGAAGTCATATTGTAAGTGTGAATAGCTTAATGAGCCAGAGCTTTTATTGTACAGCTATCGATGATCATAACCCCAGCGAGGTACAAGCCCTTGCTCCACACCTAAATGATCCAAAATCCTTGCTACCATGAAATCAATTAAATCTTCAATAGATTTTGGTTGATGATAAAAACCTGGGGCTGCTGGCATAATTGTCGCACCTATTTGCGACAGCTTAAGCATATTCTCTAAATGTAATGTTGAGAACGGAGTCTCTCGAACGACAAGAATCAGCTGACCACGTTCTTTTAGAACAACATCAGCCGCTCTTTCAATTAAATTATCGGAGATACCATGAGCAATAGAAGCAACACTACCAGCTGAGCATGGACAGACAATCATTTGTTTAGGTGCTGCAGATCCAGAGGCAACAGGAGAAAACCAGTCCTCTTTGCCACAAACAGTTAGCTTATCTGCATTACAACCTAAATGTTCAACTAATGCTGCTTTCATCGCATCAGGTCCACTTGGTAATTTCAAATCATGCTCTGTTGCCATTACAACTCTAGCAGCAGAAGAAATAAGAAAATACACGTGATAATCAGCAGCAAGTAAACACTCTAGCAAACGCAACCCATAAGGCGCCCCTGAAGCACCTGTCATAGCTAACGTAATTGCTTTTTGTTTACTCATGTTTAATCCACCATTTCAATATGTTTTACTGCATCGCCTAAACGTGAAAGCAATTTACCGTGAATACCTTCAAAACCACCATTACTCATTACTAAGATTTGATCGCCAGGTTGCGCTTCATTCACGATCATATCAACGAATGCATCAATGTTATTATGCGTGTGAGCAGGTTGAGTACATTGTTGTGCAACGTCATCAACAGACCATGAGATATTATCTGGTTGATACAGATAAACTGAATCTGCCGCGTGCAGTGAAGCCGCTAATGTATCTTTATGAACACCGAGTTTCATTGTGCTTGAACGAGGTTCTAATACGGCAATAATTTTTTTATCACCCACTTTATTACGTAGGCCATTTAATGTTAGATCAATGGCTGTTGGGTGATGAGCAAAGTCGTCATAAACCGTCACACCATTCACTTCACCTTTCAACTCAAGACGACGTTTAGTATTAATAAATTTACCTAAAGCTTCACAAGCTAAATCGGGAGTAACACCCACGTGGCGTGCAGAAGCGACGACCATAAGCGCATTACTTACATTATGATCACCAACTAAGTCCCAATTAACTTGTCCAACTTTTTCACCTTCAAAATAAACATCAAACTGACTACCATCTTTTTGAAGTTTAATGGCTTTCCATTGACCATCTTCACCTGTGAACTCTAATTCACTCCAACAGCCTTGCTCTAATACTTGCTCTAAAGGTTTATCTTGCTTAGGTGCAAAAATGCGACCAGTACTTGGAACCGTTCTGATTAAGTGATGGAATTGACGCTGAATCGCAGCCAAATCATCAAAAATATCGGCATGGTCAAACTCAAGATTGTTTAATACAAGCGTACGAGGACGATAATGCACAAACTTTGAACGCTTATCAAAAAAAGCACTGTCATATTCATCGGCTTCAACAACAAAGAACATGCTTTCGCCTAAGCGAGCTGACTCACCAAAATTTCCTAATACACCGCCAACTAAGAAGCCTGGCTTATAACCACACTCTTCTAATACCCAAGCTAACATACTTGAGGTTGTGGTTTTACCGTGTGTACCAGCAACCGCCATCACCCAACGATCTTGCAATAAAAACTCTTGTAACCATTGAGGACCTGATGTGTATTTAAGATTCTTATCTAATACATATTCAACACATGGATTTCCACGACTCATGGCATTACCAATGACGACTAAATCAGGTGCAGGGTCTAACTGGCTTGGATCAAAGCCTTCAATAATCTCAATGCCTTGAGATTCTAATAATGTGCTCATTGGTGGATAAACGTTAGCATCACAACCAGTTACTTTATGTCCGAGTTGACGTGCTAGTGTTGCAGCGCCACCCATGAATGTTCCACAAATTCCAAGGATATGAATATGCATAATAAAAACCGTCTTATATTAAATTAAGTGAGCAACTTTTATACAAAGTTACTTCAATACTCTTAAAAAGTTCTATGCTATAGAATGAATTACAGCAAACAGTAACACAACTATTATAAAAATAAATCAGTACCTGACCCGACTTCGCGTTGATATCTAATAACAGAGAATTAAAGGAATAACTATGTCTGAAATAAGAACTTTAGGTGAGTTCATTGTTGCGAAACAACATGACTTCCCTCATGCCAGTGGAGAGCTCTCTTCATTAATCGGTTCAATAAAATTAGCAGCCAAAATTGTTAACCGTGAAATTAATAAAGCAGGTTTAGTTGATATCACTGGTGCCTCTGGTGAAGAGAATATCCAAGGTGAACAGCAACAAAAATTAGATGTTTACGCTAACGATAAGTTTAAAGCAGCACTTGAAGCTCGTGACCAAGTGTGTGGTGTTGCTAGTGAAGAAGAAGATGAAGCGGTTGCTTTCAATAAAGAGCTTAATCAAAATGCAAAATACGTTGTGTTGATGGATCCATTGGATGGATCTTCGAACATTGATGTGAATGTTTCTGTTGGAACTATTTTTTCTATTTACCGCCGAATTTCACCAATTGGAACACCCGCAACTGAAGAAGACTTCTTACAGCCGGGACACAAACAAGTCGCTGCTGGTTACATAATTTATGGCTCATCAACCATGCTTGTTTATACCACAGGGAATGGTGTTCATGGTTTTACTTACGACCCTTCACTTGGTGTTTTCTGCTTATCCCACGAAAATATGCAAGTTCCAAAAAATGGCAACATCTACTCAATAAATGAAGGTAACTACATTCGCTTTCCGGAAGGCATTAAGCAATATCTTAAATTTTGCCAAGAAAGTAAACCTGAAGATAATCGTCCCTATACCTCTCGATATATCGGTTCATTAGTTGCAGATTTCCATAGAAACCTTTTAAAAGGTGGTATTTATCTATACCCAAGTACTCAAGCTTACCCTAATGGAAAATTAAGATTACTGTATGAATGTAATCCTATGGCAATGTTAATTGAAGAAGCGGGCGGCAAAGCGACAGATGGTGAACAACGTATCTTGGATATAAAACCAAGTGAACTGCATCAACGTGTACCTTTCTTTGTTGGTTCAACAAATATGGTCGATAAAGTTCATGCGTTTTTAGATGAATGGCGAGATTAATTAATAAATTAGAACAGTAATTTATAATGTCCAAATACAAAAAAACCGAGTCCTAAGACTCGGTTTTTTCTTAAAGCTTATTCTGATTACTCAGCGTCTGCTTCTACTTCTGGGCGATCTACAAGCTCAATGTATGCCATTGGAGCTTTGTCACCTGCACGGAAACCGCACTTCAGAATACGAGTGTAACCACCAGCACGTTGTGCAAAGCGTGGACCTAACTCGGTGAATAGTTTTGCTACAACTTCGTTATCACGAGTGCGAGCAAATGCTAGACGACGGTTAGCAACACTGTCAGTCTTAGCTAATGTAATCAAAGGCTCAACTACGCGACGTAGCTCTTTTGCTTTTGGCAAAGTCGTCTTGATAATTTCGTGACGAACTAATGAGCTAGCCATGTTGCTAAACATCGCTTTGCGATGGCTGCTGTTGCGGTTGAGTTGACGACCACTCTTACGATGGCGCATGACCTAATCCTTCTAACTAGATAATTAGTGAACTGATTAATCTTCAGCGATAGACGCTGGTGGCCAGTTCTCTAGGCGCATACCTAAAGAAAGTCCACGTGAAGCTAGAACATCTTTAATTTCAGTTAAAGATTTCTTACCAAGGTTTGGAGTCTTAAGTAACTCAACCTCAGTGCGCTGCACCAGATCACCAATGTAGTGAATCGCTTCTGCTTTCAAACAGTTAGCAGAGCGAACCGTTAGTTCAAGATCGTCTACAGGACGCAGTAGGATCGGATCGAACTCTGGCTTCTCTTCTTTTTCTTCAGGAACACGTACATCACGAAGATCTACGAATGCATCCAGTTGCTCAGCTAAAATTGTAGCTGCACGACGGATAGCTTCCTCAGGATCAAGCGTACCATTTGTTTCCATATCGATAACAAGTTTGTCTAAGTCAGTACGTTGCTCAACACGTGCCGCTTCAACCGCGTAAGAAATTTTATCTACTGGGCTGTAAGTTGCATCGACAAGCAAACGACCAATTGGACGCTCATCTTCTTCAGTATGGATACGAGCTGTTGATGGTACGTAGCCGCGACCACGCTCTACCTTGATTCTCATGCTGATTTCAGCATTGTCATCAGTCAAGTGGCAGATTACGTGCTCTGGGTTCGCAATCTCAACATCACCATCATGGGTGATGTCACCTGCAACAACAGGGCCTGCACCAGACTTGTTAAGAGTAATGATAACTTCATCTTTACCCTCAACCTTAACGGCTAGGCCTTTAAGGTTCAGAAGGATTTCAAGGATATCTTCCTGAACACCTTCTTTGGTGCTGTACTCGTGTAATACGCCTTCGATTTCCACTTCAGTTACGGCACAACCCGGCATTGAAGATAGTAAAATACGACGTAGAGCGTTACCTAGAGTGTGGCCGAAACCACGCTCTAACGGCTCAAGAGTTACTTTTGCATGAGTCGTGCTGACTTGTTCAATGTCAACAAGACGTGGCTTTAGAAATTCTGTTACAGAACCCTGCATTGTGTCCTCTCTTTATTTAAGCCTTACTTAGAGTAAAGCTCGACGATCAAGTGTTCGTTGATGTCGGCAGACAAATCAGAACGTTCTGGAAGACGCTTAAACGTACCTTCCATTTTGCCAGCATCTACTTCAATCCAAGTTGGTTTTTCGCGTTGTTCAGCAACTTCTAGAGCAGCTTTAATACGTGATTGCTGTTTAGCTTTTTCACGGATTGAAACAACGTCGTTAGCCGCAACTTTGAAAGAAGGAACGTTAACAACTTTACCATTAACTAGGATAGACTTATGGCTAACTAGTTGGCGAGATTCAGCACGAGTTGCGCCAAAGCCCATACGGTAAACTACGTTATCTAGACGACCTTCAAGAAGCTGAAGCAGGTTTTCACCTGTGTTGCCTTTAAGGCGAGCAGCATCTTTATAGTAGTTACGGAATTGTTTTTCTAGAACGCCGTACATACGACGAACTTTTTGCTTCTCACGAAGCTGAACGCCATATTCAGATAGACGACCGCGACGAGCGCCGTGTACACCTGGAGCGTTATCAATTTTACACTTGGTATCGATCGCACGTACACCAGATTTAAGGAATAAATCTGTGCCTTCGCGACGGCTAAGCTTCAGCTTAGGACCCAAATATCTTGCCATGTTCTTTCTCCAATATTCCTAGAAACGAAACTTAAACGCGACGTTTCTTAGGTGGACGACAACCGTTATGAGGGATCGGAGTAGCATCAACGATGTTTGTGATGCGGTATCCAGCAGCGTTTAATGCACGGATAGTTGACTCACGACCAGGACCAGGGCCCTTAACCATAACTTCTAGGTTCTTAACGCCATATTCTTTGGCCATTTCACCACAACGCTCAGCAGCAACTTGTGCAGCGAACGGAGTAGATTTACGAGAACCACGGAAACCAGAACCACCTGCAGTAGCCCAAGCTAGTGCGTTACCTTGACGGTCTGTAATGGTTACGATTGTGTTGTTGAAAGAAGCATGGATGTGCGCTACGCCATCCGCTACTTGCTTGCGAACGCGCTTACGAGCGCGAGTAGGTTGTTTTGCCATTGTACTCTCTACCTTATCCGATTATTTTTTGATCGGCTTGCGCGGACCTTTACGGGTACGTGCGTTGGTTTTAGTACGCTGTCCACGTAACGGTAGACTGCGACGGTGACGAAGACCACGATAACAACCAAGGTCCATAAGACGCTTAATGTTCATCGATACTTCACGACGTAGGTCGCCTTCTACAGTGTATTTGGCAACACCATCACGCAGAATATCAATCTGCTCATCATTCAGTTCACTGATCTTAACATCTTCAGCAATACCCACTTCAGCTAGGATAGCTTGAGAGCGAGTTTTACCGATGCCGTAGATCGCTGTTAAAGCGATTACAGCGTGTTTATGATCAGGAATGTTAATGCCTGCTATACGGGCCACTATTCACTCCTAGTACTTTTTCTTAAGAAGAGCCGCAACAAAGCCCGTTGAGGATACGTTGCGACTATAACTACTTCTTTTGCACACAAAAGGTAGGCCGAGAATAATACTCGGCCTAACTTAATATATCAAGTAAAAATTTCTGCTAATTAACCTTGGCGTTGCTTATGCTTTGGTTCAACGCAAATTACACGCACAACACCGTTGCGCTTAATAACTTTACAGTTGCGGCAGATTTTTTTAACGGAAGCACGAACTTTCATTGCTAAACTCCGTAAAATTGGAATCTGAAATTAACGACCGTAGCCTTTCAGATTAGCCTTCTTCAACACGGACTCATACTGTTGAGACATCAGATGAGTCTGAACCTGTGCCATAAAGTCCATGATAACAACAACTACGATTAGTAGGGAAGTACCGCCAAAATAGAAGCGTACGTTCCAAGCGATCATCATAAACTCGGGAATCAGACAGATAAAGGTAATGTACATCGCACCAGCAAGGGTTAGACGTGTCATAACTTTATCAATATATTTCGTAGTCTGTTCACCTGGGCGGATTCCGGGTACGAATGCACCAGACTTCTTCAAGTTATCAGCTGTTTCACGCGGGTTAAACACCAACGCAGTATAGAAGAAACAGAAGAAGATAATTGCTGCTGCATAAAGCATTACGTATAACGGTTGACCTGGACTTAATGCCATTGAAACATCAGTTAACCAACCGAATGTTCCTTCACCGTTACCACCAAACCACTGAGCCAATGTCCCAGGGAATAGTATAATACTTGATGCAAAAATTGCAGGAATCACACCAGCCATATTAATTTTAAGTGGCAAGTGAGTACTTTGAGCTGCAAATACCTTACGGCCTTGCTGACGTTTCGCATAGTTAACGACGATACGACGTTGACCACGCTCCATGAACACTACAAAGTAGATAACTGCAAATGAGATCACTGCAATTAGTAATAGAAGAAGCACGTGCAGTTCACCTTGACGCGCCTGCTGGATCGTTTCACCGATAGCTGGTGGTAAACCTGCAACGATACCTGTGAAAATAATCAAAGATATACCGTTACCGATGCCACGCTCAGTAATTTGTTCACCTAACCACATTAAGAACATGGTACCAGTTACTAAACTTACTGTAGCTGTCAGATAGAACATCATGTCAGGGTTAGCAACTAACCCTGGAATCATGCTTGGTAGACCGGTTGCAATACCAATTGCTTGGAATGTAGCCAGCACCAAGGTGCCATAACGTGTGTACTGATTAATCTTACGACGACCAGACTCACCTTCTTTTTTCAATTCAGCTAGAGGTGGATGAACAACTGTTAAAAGTTGAACAACGATAGATGCCGAAATATACGGCATAATACCTAGAGCTAGAATTGAGGCACGCGACAGTGCACCACCAGAGAACATGTTAAACAGTTCAATGATGGTACCCTGCTGCTGTTCGAAAAGATCAGCAAGGACAGCAGCGTCAATCCCAGGAATTGGCACAAATGAGCCTGCTCGGAACACTAAAAGCGCACCTATAACAAATAACAGACGCGATTTCAGTTCAGCTAGGCCGCTCTGAGCACTATTTACTTCTTTTCCTGGTTTCTTTGCCATTGTACCTCATCCTTCGAGGATTATTCCTCGATCTTACCGCCTGCAGCTTCGATCGCAGCTTTAGCGCCTTTCGTTACGCGTAGACCTTTAACAGTTACAGCAGTAGCGATTTCACCAGAAAGTACAACTTTCGCGAACTCAATGTTCTTAGTGATTACGTTAGCAGCTTTAAGGCTGTTTAGATCGATTACGTTACCTTCAACTTTAGCAAGTTCGCTTAGACGAACTTCTGCAGTTACTAGGCTCTTACGTGAAGTAAAGCCAAATTTAGGTAGACGTTGTTTTAGAGGCATTTGACCGCCTTCAAAACCAGCGCGAACTTTACCGCCAGAACGTGATTTTTGGCCTTTGTGACCACGGCCACCAGTTTTACCTAGGCCAGAACCGATACCACGACCTACACGCTTCTTAGAAGGTTTAGAGCCAGCAGCCGGTGATAGAGTATTCAAACGCATTCTGATTACTCCTCAACTTTAACCATGTAGTAAACTTTGTTGATCATGCCGCGAGTACACGGTGTATCTTCAACTTCTACTGTATGGTTGATGCGACGAAGACCTAGACCTTTAAGGCACAAGATGTGCTTAGGTAGGCGACCGATTGAGCTTTTAGTCTGAGTTACTTTGATAGTTTTAGACATGGTTCTTACTCCGAAATAGATTCAACAGTTAGACCACGCTTAGCAGCTACCATCTCAGGTGACTTAACGCTACTTAGACCAGCGATCGTTGCGCGAACAACGTTGATTGGGTTAGTAGAGCCGTAAGCTTTAGCTAGTACGTTGCGGACACCCACAACTTCTAGTACTGCACGCATCGCACCACCAGCGATGATACCAGTACCTTCTGCAGCTGGTTGCATGTACACTTTAGAACCAGTGTGGCGACCTTTAACAGCGTGGTGAAGAGTACCTTCGTTAAGTGCAATCGTAAACATGTTACGACGTGCTTTTTCCATTGATTTTTGAATCGCAGCAGGTACTTCACGAGCTTTGCCGTAACCGAAACCTACGCGACCGTTACCGTCACCAACAACTGTTAGTGCAGTAAAACTAAAGATTCGACCACCTTTAACCGTTTTAGAAACACGGTTAACAGCAATTAGCTTTTCGTTCAAATCTGTAGCTTGTTGTTGTTCTTTAGCCATCTTCCAACCCTACCTTAGAATTTCAGACCAGCTTCGCGAGCAGATTCTGCTAGCGCCGCTACTCGGCCGTGGTATTGGAAACCAGAACGATCGAAAGCAACATTAGTAATGCCTTTTTCGATAGCGCGCTCAGCAATTAGTTTACCAATTGCTTCAGCAGCAGCTTTGTTGCTAGTGTTTCCAAGTTGCTCACGGATTGCCTTTTCTACAGTAGAAGCGGCAGCGATAACCTCTGAGCCGTTTGGTGCGATTACCTGAGCGTACGTATGACGCGGAGTACGGTGTACTACAAGGCGAGTTGCACACAGTTCAGCGATCTTACGACGTGCACGTGTAGCACGACGGATGCGAGATGCTTTCTTATCCATAGTGATACCCTACTTCTTCTTAGCTTCTTTAGTACGCACGATTTCATCGGCGTAACGAACACCTTTACCTTTGTAAGGTTCAGGCTGACGGTATGAACGAAGGTCCGCAGCAACTTGACCAACTAATTGCTTATCACAACCAGTTACAACGATCTCAGTTTGAGTTGGACACTCAGCTTTAATACCTTCTGGTAGAGCGTGCTCTACTGGGTGTGAGAAGCCAAGAGTTAGGCCTACAGCGTTGCCTTTCATAGCAGCACGGTAACCTACACCTTTAAGAATTAGCTTCTTAGTAAAGCCTTCATTTACACCGATAACCATATTGTTTACTAGTGCACGAGCTGTACCAGCTTGAGCCCAAGCATTGGTAACGCCTTCGCGTGGACCAAATACAATAGTGTTATCTTCTTGTGAAACAACTACAGCGTCGTTAAGAACGCGAGTTAGTTCACCTTTACCACCTTTGATAGTGATTTCCTGGCCGTTCAGTTTCACTTCTACGCCAGCAGGAATTACTACAGGTGCTTTAGCAACACGAGACATATCCTACTCCTATTAAGCTACGTAGCAGATGATTTCGCCACCAAGACCAGCTTTACGCGCAGCGCGGTCAGACATAAGGCCTTTTGATGTAGAAACAACAGCAATACCAAGACCACCCATTACAGATGGTAACGCGTCGTTCTTCTTGTAAACACGAAGACCTGGACGAGAAACACGTTGGATTTGCTCGATAACTGGTTTAGCTTGGAAATACTTTAAAGTGATTTCTAGCTCAGGTTTGATGTCGCCTTCAACAGCGAAATCAGCGATGTAGCCTTCAGCTTTAAGTAGTGCAGCGATTGCAACTTTAAGCTTTGAAGAAGGCATTTTAACAGCAACTTTGTTTGCTGATTGACCGTTGCGAACGCGGGTCAGCATATCCGAAATCGGATCTTGCATGCTCATAAGATTTACTCCAAATGATTAAGTGGCAATTACCAGCTAGCCTTACGAAGACCCGGAATCTCGCCTTTCATGCAAGCTTCACGAACCTTAATACGGCTTAAACCGAACTTACGTAGGTAACCGTGTGGACGACCAGTTTGGTTGCAACGATTACGCTGACGTGATGCACTTGAATCACGAGGTAGAGCTTGCAGTTTAAGAACTGCATCCCAACGCTCTTCTTCAGAAGCATTTACATCGCTAATTAGAACTTTTAACGCAGCGCGCTTTTCAGCGAACTTAGCTACAAGTTTCGCACGTTTAGCTTCACGTGCTTTCATTGATTGTTTAGCCATAACAGTAACCCTTCACCTTACTTACGGAATGGGAAGTTAAAGGCAGCCAGCAGAGCTCGGCCTTCCGCATCTGTATTCGCAGACGTCGTGATAGTAATATCAAGACCGCGTACACGATCAACTTTATCATAGTCGATCTCAGGGAAGATGATTTGCTCGCGAACGCCCATGCTGTAGTTACCGCGACCGTCAAAAGACTTCGCGCTAACACCACGGAAATCACGTACTCGTGGAAGTGCAATAGAGATTAAACGCTCTAAGAATTCCCACATACGTTCGCCACGCAGGGTTACTTTACAACCGATTGGGTAGCCTTCACGGATTTTGAAACCAGCTACAGATTTACGCGCTTTAGTAATCAATGGTTTTTGACCAGAGATAATTGCCATATCAGCAGCTGCGTTTTCTAGTAGTTTCTTATCGTTGATTGCTTCACCAACACCCATGTTTAGGGTGATCTTTTCAACCCTAGGGACTTGCATGACGCTTGTGTAGCTGAACTCTTTGGTAAGCTCAGCGACTACAGACGACTTGTAGTAATCATGCAGTTTCGCCATAGTAGAACTCCAAATTACTTAATTGTTTCACCGTTAGATTTGAAGAAACGCACTTTTTTGCCTTCTTCAAAACGGAAACCGATACGGTCCGCTTTACCAGTTGCTTCGTTGTAGATTGCGATGTTAGAAGCATCAATAGCTGCTTCTTTCTCAACAATACCGCCTTGTTGACCAAGAGCCGGTACAGGCTTTTGGTGTTTCTTAACAAGGTTGATACCTTCAACGATAACTTTACCAGTTTCAAGAACCTTAGTTACTTTACCTTTCTTGCCTTTATCTTTACCGACAAGAACGATTACTTCGTCATTACGACGGATTTTAGCTGCCATTTTGTGCCGCTCCTTACAGAACTTCTGGTGCTAGTGAAACGATTTTCATGAATTTCGCATTACGAAGTTCACGAGTCACTGGACCAAAGATACGTGTACCGACTGGTTGCTCAGTAGTGTCATTCAACAATACGCAAGCATTACGGTCGAAGCGAATGATAGAACCGTCTGGGCGACGAACGCCTTTACGGGTGCGCACTACTACCGCCTTCAGAACATCACCTTTTTTAACTTTACCGCGAGGAATTGCTTCCTTAACAGTAACTTTGATGATATCTCCGATATGTGCATAACGGCGGTGAGAGCCACCCAGAACCTTAATACACATTACCTTGCGCGCACCAGAGTTATCTGCAGCGTCAAGTGTACTTTGCATTTGGATCATTGTTAGTGCTCCGCTAAATATTTAAAACTAGACCCATCACGGGTCGGGCTGCCTCTTTAAAAGGGATGGGGATTGTATCACCATTTTTTAAATAAAGGTAGTCAAAAAATAAACGGCCCCAAAAAAAATTCGGAGCCGCTTAAAGTCGCTATAGAATCAACAAATTAAGCTTTTGCTTTTTCTACAATGTTTACCAATGTCCAAGACTTAGTCTTAGATAGTGGACGACATTCACGAATCTCAACTGTGTCGCCTAGGCCACATTCGTTGTTTTCATCATGTGCGTGAAGCTTAGTCGTGCGCTTGATGTATTTACCGTAGATCGGGTGTTTCACCATGCGTTCAATAGCAACAACAATAGACTTGTCCATTTTGTCGCTAATTACACGACCTTGCATAGTACGAATTTTCTCGCTCATTATGCGCCAGCCTTCTCATTCAGTAAAGTTTTAACACGTGCGATATCACGACGTACAGCTTTCAGAGTGTGAGTTTGCTGTAGTTGACCAGTCGCAGCTTGCATGCGCAAGTTGAACTGTTCACGTAGCAAATTCAGAAGCTCTTCATTTAGCTCTTCAACGTTTTTCTCGCGTAGATCTTGTGCTTTCATCACATCACCTGCTTAGTTACAAAAGTAGTTTTGATAGGCAGTTTACGTGCCGCTAGGCGGAACGCTTCACGTGCCAACTCTTCAGGTACGCCGTTCATTTCGTACATAACCTTTCCAGGTTGGATTTGGGCTACCCAGTACTCAACGTTACCTTTACCCTTACCTTGACGAACTTCAAGCGGTTTTTCTGTGATAGGTTTGTCTGGGAACACACGGATCCAGATTTGACCTTGACGCTTAATGTGACGCGTCATAGCACGACGAGCCGCTTCAATCTGACGAGCAGTTAGACGACCACGGCCTACAGCTTTAAGACCGAAGTCGCCGAAGCTTACTTCAGTACCTTTAGCAAGACCACGGTTACGACCAGTCATAACCTTACGGAACTTAGTACGTTTTGGTTGTAGCATCAGTCGGCTCCTTACTTACGGCTTCTGCGCTGCTTCTTAGGCTTGTCAGCCTTAGGCTCTACTGCGTTAGCAGCTGGCATACCGCCTAGAACTTCACCTTTGAAGATCCAAACTTTAACGCCGATCACACCGTATTGAGTGTGAGCCGAAGAAGTTGCGTAATCAATGTCAGCACGTAGAGTATGTAGAGGCACACGACCTTCACGGTACCACTCAGAACGTGCAATTTCAGCGCCGCCTAAACGACCGCTTACTTCCACTTTGATGCCTTTAGCGCCAAGACGCATTGCATTTTGTACAGCACGCTTCATAGCACGACGGAACATAACACGACGCTCAAGTTGAGACGCGATGCTATCAGCAACTAGCTGACCGTCAAGCTCAGGTTTACGTACTTCAGCAATGTTAATTTGCGCTGGAACACCTGCGATTTTTGCTACGCCTGCGCGTAGTTTCTCTACGTCTTCACCTTTCTTACCGATTACAACGCCTGGACGAGCAGTGTGAATAGTCACACGGATGCTCTTAGCAGGACGCTCGATAACGATGCGTGATAGAGATGCTTTTTTCAGTTCTTTAGTAAGATACTGACGTACCTTGAAGTCGCCGTCTAGGTTGTCAGCGAACTCTTGGCTACTAGCAAACCATGTAGCATTCCAAGGCTTAACGATGCCAAGACGAATACCATTAGGATGTACTTTTTGACCCATTTGCTTAATCTCCTAGTCTTTAACGATCAGCTACAACGATAGTGATGTGGCTTGAACGCTTCAAGATGCGATCTGCACGACCTTTAGCACGAGGCATAATACGCTTCATGATAGGGCCTTCATCTACGAAGATTTTAGCGACATTTAGATCGTCGATATCTGCACCTTCGTTGTGTTCAGCGTTTGCGATTGCAGACTCAAGAACTTTCTTCACTAATACAGCAGCTTTTTTGTTGCTGAAAGTTAGGATTTCTAGAGCTTGGTCTACAGATTTACCACGTACTTGGTCCGCAACTAGGCGAGCTTTCTGTGGTGAAATACCGGCAAAACGATGTTTAGCAATAGCTTCCATATTCTACCTCTTAACGCTTTTTCGCTTTCTTATCAGCAGCGTGGCCGCGATAAGTACGTGTAGGTGCAAATTCGCCCAACTTGTGACCGATCATGTCTTCTGTTACGAAAACTGGTACATGTTGGCGACCATTATGGACAGCGATGGTCAAGTTGATCATTGTTGGAATGATCATTGAACGACGGGACCAAGTCTTAACAGGCTTTTTGTCTCCGCTTTCCACCGCTTTCTCTACCTTCTTCAGCAAGTGTAGGTCAATAAAAGGACCTTTCTTGAGAGAACGTGGCATGGCGATTCCTCTTTATAGATTATTTGTTACGACGACGTACAATGTACTTGTCAGTAGATTTGTTCTTACGAGTCTTGAAGCCTTTAGTTGGCATACCCCATGGTGATACTGGGTGACGACCGCCTGATGTACGACCTTCACCACCACCGTGTGGGTGATCAACTGGGTTCATTGCAACACCGCGAACTGTTGGACGAACACCGCGCCAGCGTGTAGCACCAGCTTTACCTAGCTCACGTAGCATGTGTTCAGAGTTACCAACTTCACCGATAGTCGCACGACCTTCAGAAAGAACTTTACGCATCTCACCAGAACGTAGACGTAATGTAACGTAAGCGCCATCACGTGCAATGATCTGTGCATAAGCACCAGCAGAACGAGCAATTTGCGCGCCCTTACCAGGTTTTAATTCAACACAGTGAACAGTAGAACCTACTGGGATGTTGCGCAATGGTAGGCAGTTACCTGCTTTGATTGGCGCATCAACACCTGATTGTACTGTATCGCCAGCTTGAATGCCTTTTGGTGCGATAATGTAACGACGCTCACCGTCTGCGAACAGAACTAGTGCAATGTTTGCACTACGGTTTGGATCGTATTCTAAACGTTCAACAACAGCTGGAATGCCATCTTTTGTACGTTTAAAGTCAATTAGACGGTAGTGTTGCTTGTGACCACCACCAACGTGACGTACTGTGATACGACCGTTATTGTTACGACCACCGTTCTTAGAGTTTTTCTCTAGAAGTGGTGCGTATGGTTTACCCTTGTGTAGGTCAGCGTTAACGATTTTAACAACGTGACGACGACCAGGGGAAGTCGGCTTACATTTAACAATAGCCATTTTTAACTACTCCTGTTATTCCGCGCCGCCAACGAAGTCTAAGTCTTGACCTTCTTTCAAGATTACGTACGCTTTTTTCACGTCAGAACGACGGCCTTGGCGTAAACCTTGACGTTTAGTTTTACCCTTAGTGATAAGAGTATTTACAGACTTAACTTCAACTTCAAACAACTTTTCTACAGCTGCTTTAATCTCTTTTTTAGTTGCATTAATTGCTACTTTGAAAACAATAGTGTTATTGCCTTCAGCAGCCATTGTTGCTTTTTCAGAGATTAGTGGGCCACGTAGAACTTTTAGTAGACGCTCTTCATTGATCATGCCAGCATCTCCTCAACTTGCTTAACTGCAGCTGCAGTCATTAGAACCTTGTCGAATGCAACTAGAGATACTGGATCAATACCAGCAACGTCACGTGCGTCAACTTTGTATAGGTTACGAGCAGCTAAGAATAGATTCTCGTCTACTTCGCCAGTTACGATAAGAACATCGTTAAGCTCAAGCTCTTTAAGCTTAGCAACTAGCTCTTTAGTTTTTGGTGCTTCAACTGAGAAGTTATCTACAACGATCAGACGATCTTGACGAACTAACTCAGAAAGAATGCTCTTAAGAGCACCACGGTACATTTTTTTGTTTACTTTTTGGCTGTGATCTTGTGGTTTCGCAGCAAAAGTAACACCACCTGTACGCCAGATTGGGCTACGAATAGTACCCGCACGAGCTCGGCCTGTACCTTTTTGACGCCATGGCTTAGCGCCACCGCCAGATACTTCTGAACGTGTTTTTTGAGCACGAGTGCCTTGACGAGCACCTGCTGCATATGCAACAACTACTTGGTGTACAAGAGCTTCGTTAAACTCACGTCCGAAAGTAGTTTCGGAAACAGTTAGTGCATCAGCACCTTTAACCATTAATTCCATTACTTACTCCTAAGACGTTATGCTTTAACAGCTGGTTTAACGATCACGTTGCCACCTGTTGAGCCTGGTACTGCACCTTTAATAAGAAGCAGATTGCGCTCAGCGTCAACACGTACGATCTCTAGGTTTTGAGTCGTAACACGCTCAGCACCCATGTGACCTGCCATTTTTTTGCCTTTGAATACGCGACCTGGAGTTTGACATTGGCCAATTGAACCCGGTGCACGGTGAGACAAAGAGTTACCGTGAGTCATATCTTGAGTACGGAAGTTCCAACGCTTAACAGCGCCTTGGAAGCCCTTACCTTTAGATGTACCAGTAACGTCTACTTTTTTGATTTCGTTGAAAACTTCAACAGTTAGCTCAGCGCCTACTGCGAATTCTTCACCGTTTTCTAAACGGAATTCCCAAAGACCACGACCTGCTTCAACACCTGCTTTCGCAAAGTGACCAGCTTCAGGTTTAGATACGCGGTTAGCTTTCTTAGAACCACAAGTAACTTGAATTGCATTGTAGCCATCAGTTTCAACAGTTTTCACTTGAGAAACACGGTTAGCTTCAACTTCAACAACAGTTACTGGGATAGAAACGCCTTCTTCGGTAAAGATGCGGGTCATGCCCACTTTACGACCGACTAGACCAATCATAATAATCTCCCCTTAACCTAGGCTAATTTGAACATCAACGCCAGCAGCAAGGTCTAAACGCATTAGTGCGTCAACAGTTTTATCTGTTGGCTCAACAATGTCGATTAAACGCTTGTGAGTACGGATTTCGTACTGGTCACGTGCGTCTTTGTTAACGTGAGGAGAAGTAAGAACAGTAAAACGCTCTTTACGAGTAGGTAGTGGAATAGGACCACGAACCTGAGCGCCAGTGCGCTTAGCTGTTTCAACGATCTCCGCTGTAGACTGATCGATTAGTTTATAATCGAATGCCTTTAGGCGGATACGAATACGTTGGTTCTGCATGAGACAGAGCTCCAATAATAAATACACAAACAATATCGCCACTCAATCCCGTAAGAACGAGAGAATGCCGATTGATTTATGTGAAACCATAGGTCCAAAATTAGGACACATTGTCAGTTAACTTATATTAGAAATTAATCTAAAAGTTTAAGTTCTAATAATATTAACCGCGAACATAAGCTGAGTATACATTCTAAGTAACTTACCCTACTCTGTAGGAATAAGCACTTTCCTCGCTGCTCATTGGTTCACAACTGGCTTAACCAGTGCGATGCATTATACAGATCACACTTTTAGTTGCAAGCATTGTTTGAAAAACAAACGAAAAAAATTATATTTTCTTACAAGCAACAAAAAAGGAAGCCGAAGCTTCCTTTTTTAGTCATGCGGAATATCGCAAAATCTTTAGCTATTAAGCGAAGATTTTAGCAACAACACCAGCACCAACTGTACGGCCACCTTCACGGATCGCGAAGCGTAGACCTTCGTCCATTGCGATTGGAGCGATTAGCTCAACCGTCATTTGAACGTTGTCACCTGGCATTACCATTTCTACGCCTTCTGGTAGAGTGATGTCGCCTGTT
>NZ_WOBR01000017.1 GCF_009727955.1 Aliivibrio fischeri
AATCAAAATTTAAAAGTTCTTAATATCCTTTGTTTTACTTTGTAAAACGAAGAACAACACATTCAAGTGTTCTTGTATTTTGAATCCGGCGAAAAACCAGAACTCGCAATGACGAGTTCAACCTTGGTTGTTTATGCCATACGAAACCTCTTGGGGTTGTATGGTTAAGTGACTAAGCGTACACGGTGGATGCCTTGGCAGTCAGAGGCGATGAAAGACGTATTAACTTGCGATAAGCCCAGATTAGGTAGTAAAAACCATTTGAGTCTGGGATTTCTGAATGGGGAAACCCACGTGCATAAGCACGTATCACTACATGAATACATAGTGTAGTGAGGCGAACCGGGAGAACTGAAACATCTAAGTACCCCGAGGAAGAGAAATCAACCGAGATCCCGAAAGTAGCGGCGAGCGAAATTGGGTTAGCCCTTAAGCTTTTAATGAGACAGGTGAAGGCTCTGGAAAGTGCCGCGATACAGGGTGATAGCCCCGTAACCGACATCTCATCATCAGTGAAAACGAGTAAGGCGGGACACGTGATATCCTGTCTGAATATGGGGGGACCATCCTCCAAGGCTAAATACTACTGACTGACCGATAGTGAACCAGTACCGTGAGGGAAAGGCGAAAAGAACCCCTGTGAGGGGAGTGAAATAGAACCTGAAACCGTGTACGTACAAGCAGTAGGAGCACCTTCGTGGTGTGACTGCGTACCTTTTGTATAATGGGTCAGCGACTTATATTCAGTGGCAAGGTTAACCGTTTAGGGGAGCCGTAGGGAAACCGAGTCTTAACTGGGCGTTCAGTCTCTGGATATAGACCCGAAACCAGGTGATCTAGCCATGGGCAGGTTGAAGATTGAGTAACATCAATTGGAGGACCGAACCGACTAATGTTGAAAAATTAGCGGATGACTTGTGGCTAGGGGTGAAAGGCCAATCAAACCTGGAGATAGCTGGTTCTCCCCGAAATCTATTTAGGTAGAGCCTCGGACGAATACTACTGGGGGTAGAGCACTGTTAAGGCTAGGGGGTCATCCCGACTTACCAACCCTTTGCAAACTCCGAATACCAGTAAGTACTATCCGGGAGACACACGGCGGGTGCTAACGTCCGTCGTGGAGAGGGAAACAACCCAGACCGCCAGCTAAGGTCCCAAAGTTATAGTTAAGTGGGAAACGATGTGGGAAGGCTCAGACAGCCAGGATGTTGGCTTAGAAGCAGCCATCATTTAAAGAAAGCGTAATAGCTCACTGGTCGAGTCGGCCTGCGCGGAAGATGTAACGGGGCTAAACTATACACCGAAGCTGCGGCAATACAGTTTACTGTATTGGGTAGGGGAGCGTTCTGTAAGCGGTTGAAGGTGCGTTGTAAAGCGTGCTGGACGTATCAGAAGTGCGAATGCTGACATGAGTAACGATAAAGCGGGTGAAAAACCCGCTCGCCGGAAGACCAAGGGTTCCTGTCCAACGTTAATCGGGGCAGGGTAAGTCGACCCCTAAGGCGAGGCCGAAAGGCGTAGTCGATGGGAAACGGGTTAATATTCCCGTACTTCTTACAATTGCGATGGGGGGACGGAGAAGGCTAGGTGGGCTTGGCGACGGTCGTCCAAGTTCAAGTATGTAGGCTGTATTCTTAGGCAAATCCGGGAATACACTAGGCTGAGATACGATGTCGAGCTACTACGGTAGTGAAGCCATTGATGCCATGCTTCCAGGAAAAGCCTCTAAGCTTCAGATTGTAAGGAATCGTACCCCAAACCGACACAGGTGGTCGAGTAGAGAATACTAAGGCGCTTGAGAGAACTCGGGTGAAGGAACTAGGCAAAATGGTACCGTAACTTCGGGAGAAGGTACGCTCCTAGCGGTGATGAGACTTGCTCTCTAAGCTGCCGGGAGTCGCAGATACCAGGTGGCTGCAACTGTTTATTAAAAACATAGCACTGTGCTAAATCGTAAGATGACGTATACGGTGTGACGCCTGCCCGGTGCTTGAAGGTTAATTGATGGGGTTAGACTTCGGTCGAAGCTCTTGATCGAAGCCCAAGTAAACGGCGGCCGTAACTATAACGGTCCTAAGGTAGCGAAATTCCTTGTCGGGTAAGTTCCGACCTGCACGAATGGCGTAATGATGGCCACGCTGTCTCCACCCGAGACTCAGTGAAATTGAAATCGCTGTGAAGATGCAGTGTACCCGCGGCTAGACGGAAAGACCCCGTGAACCTTTACTACAGCTTGGCACTGAACATTGACCCTACATGTGTAGGATAGGTGGGAGCCTTTGAAGCAAGTACGCCAGTATTTGTGGAGGCAATCTTGAAATACCACCCTTGTATGCTTGATGTTCTAACGTTGGCCCCTTATCGGGGTTGCGGACAGTGCCTGGTGGGTAGTTTGACTGGGGCGGTCTCCTCCCAAAGAGTAACGGAGGAGCACGAAGGTGGGCTAATCACGGTTGGACATCGTGAGGTTAGTGCAATGGCATAAGCCCGCTTGACTGCGAGAATGACAATTCGAGCAGGTGCGAAAGCAGGTCATAGTGATCCGGTGGTTCTGAATGGAAGGGCCATCGCTCAACGGATAAAAGGTACTCCGGGGATAACAGGCTGATACCGCCCAAGAGTTCATATCGACGGCGGTGTTTGGCACCTCGATGTCGGCTCATCACATCCTGGGGCTGAAGTCGGTCCCAAGGGTATGGCTGTTCGCCATTTAAAGTGGTACGCGAGCTGGGTTTAGAACGTCGTGAGACAGTTCGGTCCCTATCTGCCGTGGGCGTTGGATGATTGAAGGGGGCTGCTCCTAGTACGAGAGGACCGGAGTGGACGAACCTCTGGTGTTCGGGTTGTCACGCCAGTGGCATTGCCCGGTAGCTAAGTTCGGAATCGATAAACGCTGAAAGCATCTAAGCGTGAAGCGAGCCCTGAGATGAGTCATCCCTGATACTTTAAGTATCCTAAAGGGTTGTTGGAGACTACGACGTAGATAGGTCAGGTGTGTAAGTGCTGCGAGGCATTGAGCTAACTGATACTAATTGCCCGTGAGGCTTAACCATACAACACCCAAGGGGTTTTGAACGGATTTAAAGTTGCAAGAAACGAATTGAATGTGATTAAGAACAGAATATAGCTTTCCGA
>NZ_WOBR01000018.1 GCF_009727955.1 Aliivibrio fischeri
CAGATTAATAGGTTTCTAATTTTTAAAGAGCTTACTAACAAAGTAGATTGTGATGCGAATCACTCTCTCCGTGTCAGTGGATGCGCAGTATAGGCGTATCAGATTTTGATGCAAGCATTTTTATTAAAAAAATAACCAACCGAACAATAAATAAACATAACGTTCAAAATACAAACAGAAACTCTTATTTATTTAAGAATAAACATCAAATTCCATATCTCCTAAGAACTATATACCTATGTTACAATCATCCACCACTCTAACTTTTATTGAGATATAAACATGAAAATTGGCATTATTGGCGCTATGGAACAAGAAGTTGCCATTCTTAAAGACAAAATTGAAGGTCTATCAACAGTAACTAAAGCTGGTTGTACTTTTTATACTGGTACATTAAATGGCGCTGACGTTGTTTTATTACAATCAGGGATTGGTAAAGTTGCAGCAGCAGTTGGAACAACTCTTCTTATTGCTGAACATAATGTTGATGTGGTTCTTAATACAGGTTCTGCTGGTGGCTTTGATTCATCATTAAATCTTGGTGACGTGGTAATTTCAACAGAGGTTCGCCACCACGATGCTGACGTAACTGCTTTTGGTTACGAAATGGGCCAAATGGCTCAACAGCCAGCTGCATTTATTGCTGACGAAAAGCTAATCACAACTGCTGAGCAAGCGTTAACTGAAATGAGTAATAAGCACGCTGTTCGCGGATTAATTTGTACTGGTGATGTTTTTGTTTGTACTCCTGAGCGCCAAGAGTTTATCCGCACTCACTTCCCTTCAGTAATTGCTGTAGAAATGGAAGCCTCAGCTATCGCGCAAACATGTCACCAATTCAATACCCCTTTTGTTGTGGTTCGCGCTATTTCTGATGTAGCAGATAAAGAATCACCAATGAGTTTTGATGAATTCCTTCCTCTTGCAGCGCAAAGCTCATCAGAAATGGTATTAAACATGGTTACTTTATTAAAGTAATCTTATTTTATTGAGCCAGTTCCTCTGGCTCAATTTTATCTTCTTTTATATATAAAGAATCACCTCATGCTAGATAAATTAACTCTCTTTATTTCAGATTACTCATTACTAGTTTTATGGGGGGCTTTAATTTTTCACCTCATTATTCCTATTTCAGCTCAGTTTCATCCAATGTCTTTCTGGCATAAATTTGCTTTAATCCTAGCTGAAAAGGTAAATACCTCTCGCCCTTATCAGCAACGACTACTTTCTGGCTCCCTTGCATGGGCATTGATGATTATTCCTGTAATCATTGTATATATTGCAGCAGTGCCTCTTATTTGGAACATTCCTCTTTTTAATCTTGGGTTATTATTGTTGTCATTAGAATGGCGCGGTGTTGAAAAACTATGCAAAGAGACCATTCATGCCCTAAATAAAGAGGATAAAAGCAAAGCAAAAGAAACCCTCAAACATTGGGTAAATAGAGATGTTGAACCTTTATCATTGTTAGGGTTAGGTAAAGCATCAAGTGAAACGATTATTTTGGCTTATGCGAGAACCGTAATTGGGGTCTTATTTTGGTATGGTATTGCTGGCGGTATTGGCGCTTTTGTTTATCGATTATCATTAGAATTAGCAAGAGCGTGGTCTCCATCTAGAGATTCATTTCGACCTTTTGGTATCACGGCTCTACGTATTCAGTATATTTTAGATTTTCTCCCACTTAAGCTTTTCACTCTCCTTTGTTTCATTGGCAAAAATATTCGTCATTCTTTTCAACAGTTACAATTACAGAAAAAAAGCTGGGCTAATAAAAATAATGCAGGGCTACTTATTATTATTGGAAAAAAGTTTGAGCTTTCTTTAGGTGGACCTGTTATTTATCAAGGGAAGAAAATCAACCGAGCAAAACTAGGTGGAAAAATAGCCCCATCAGCAATTCATTTAGCACAAATTCATCGCTTTTTAAGCTGGAGAATAGCCATTTGGCTTATGCTTCAAAGCACGATAATGGTCATATTAAAACAAGGTTTATAACCTTCTTTCTACAACATCATGCAGTAAGTCATAGAGGACAAGATGTTAATCTATACAATTGATATGTTTGGTACTGCCATTTTTGCCATTTCAGGAGTTTTATTGGCTGGACGGTTAAAAATGGACCCATTTGGCGTCACGGTTTTAGCAAGTGTTACCGCAATAGGCGGAGGCACTATTAGAGATATGGCCTTAGGTGCCACCCCTGTTTTCTGGATTAACGATACCAATTATTTATTGGTCATTTTCATTACTTGCATTTTAACTATGTTAATCATTAGAAAACCCAAACGCTTACCTTGGTATGTACTGCCAGTTTCCGATGCTATTGGATTGGCTGTCTTTGTTGGCATTGGTGTAGAGAAAGCACTTAATTACAACGCAGACCCAATGGTAGCCGTCATTATGGGAGTAATTACTGGTTGCGGTGGCGGTATTATTCGAGATGTATTGGCTCGAGAAGTCCCTATGGTGTTAAGAAGTGAAGTGTATGCTACTGCCTGTATCCTTGGTGGTATTGTTCATACTTCAGCTCTTGAATTTAATGTTCAAAGCTCGACCGCAATGCTACTCGGTGTCACTGCTACATTAATCATTAGATTAGCCGCTATTCGATGGCATTTATCATTACCAACCTTTGCTCTTAATAAATAATTTGTTAATAGGCCATAGCTATAAATCTTATGCTTGGCC
The DNA here is from genome assembly GCF_009727955.1 of Aliivibrio fischeri. Lineage (GTDB taxonomy): Bacteria > Pseudomonadota > Gammaproteobacteria > Enterobacterales > Vibrionaceae > Aliivibrio > Aliivibrio fischeri_A. Next base: position 2,692 of record NZ_WOBR01000018.1, read on the forward strand.
TATTTTTTATTTATTTCTTTAAATTAATGAACTTTTTTTTATAAAAAGGTGACCAAACTACAAGTTCCTCACATAGTAGTTAACTTCAAAACACGATACACTTCTAGGTTGTTATTTTTATTCACTCTTTACTAACTAATCGAATGATATTATCTAAATTAACTCGCATTCCTGTAATCCATCGCATTCTGATTGGTCTTTGCAGCGCAGGGATTGTTGTAGCTATTGCAACAATCCCAGACTCTGTCGCCCCTGATTCAGGTTTTTATAAATTAGCAGTAGGTCAAACATACCCAATTGAGATAAGAAAAGAAGCGCTTGTTTCTCATGAAAAAAACGCTCAAAACCAGCAATTATCTTGGGAAACCTATACCGTAAAATCAGGGGAAAGTGCCTCTGTTTTGTTTAGTCGCATCGGTTTGGGATACAGCCAACTTCTAAAACTCACCAGTAGCGATAAAGAGATTGAAAACCAACTCACTCGCTTACGTCCTGGTGACAAATTAAAATTTGGTTTTAACCAAGATCAAGACATCGTTCAACTTATACGCCCTATCAGTAAATTTGAAACTTACCGTATTAGTAAAGTTGGTGACAGCTATATTGGTTTGTTTGAAAAACAAGATATTGAAACTCAGCTTAATTATACCAAAGCAACTATCACTTCAAACTTTTGGAATGCTTCAATTGGCGCGGGACTGAACCCTAATCAAATTATGGAGCTCGCAGGTATTTTTGGATGGGATATCGACTTTGCTTTAGATATTCGAGAAGGTGACAATTTTAAAGTTCTTTATGAAGAGAAGTATGTTGAAGGTGAATATGCTGGAAAAGGCAATATTATCGCCGCTTCTTTTACTAACCGTGGCGATACTTTCACCGCCATAAGAAACGATAAAAACGGCAACTTTTACGAACCAAATGGCCGAGCGATGAAAAAAGCTTTCTTACGCTCACCAATCAATTTTCGTTACGTTAGCTCTAATTTTAATCCTCGTCGTCTGCACCCAGTAACAGGACAAAGAAAAGCCCATAGAGGAACGGATTATGTTGCACCAGTTGGTACTCCTATTTGGGCTGCCGGTGATGGTGTAGTAGATAAAGCCGGTTATAACCAATTTAATGGTAATTATGTATTTATTCGACATAGCAATACTTATATAACGAAATACCTACACATGACTAAACGTTATGTACGTTCAGGCCAAAGAGTTAAGCAAGGTGAAACTATTGGTACTCTTGGTGGAACAGGTCGAGTAACAGGTCCACATCTTCATTATGAATTCTTAGTAAATGGTGTTCATAAAGATGCTCGAACAGTATCGTTACCACAGTCAAAATCCTTAACAGGTAAAGACAAAAAAGAGTTTGAAGTTGTGGCTAAAGAACGCTTAAAACAATTAGATCAATATAGTCAGTTTATTGTTGGTAATCATCCAGTAATTAATCATGAATAACTAAAATTAAAGCCCTAATTAGAGATAATTAGGGCTTTTTTTTAATCAAGTAATTCTTTTACTTTTTTATCTCTTCCAAGCATTAACAAGCAAGGTGTCAGTACTAATGTTAGAACGGTTGCAAAGGCTAATCCTCCAGCAACAGCAGTGGCTAATTGTGACCACCACTGAGTACTTGGTGCACCAAACTCCACTTTTTGATTAACTAAATCAATATTCATCTCTAACACCATTGGCATCAATCCCAAAATGGTTGTTACCGTCGTTAGCATAACAGGACGTAAGCGCTGCACGCCTGTTCGCAAGATAGCATCTACTTTTTCAATGCCTTCTTTACGTAAAGTGTTATAGGTATCAATCAGTACAATATTATTATTAACAACGATTCCTGCTAACGAAATCACACCAATGCCTGACATAATAATTCCAAACGGACGCTGGAAAATAAGTAAACCAGCAAACACCCCTACGGTTGAAAAAAGAACTGCACTTAAGATTAAGAATGCCTGATAAAAACTATTAAATTGAGTAACTAAAATAATTGCCATAACAGCAAGTGCTACAAGAAAAGCATTCTGCAAAAATGCGGCTGAGTTATTTTGCTCTTCATTTTGCCCTCTTAATTTAAATTCAACGCCCTTAGGTAATTCTAAATTTTTTAGTGCCTCCTCAACTTTAGGAAGCTCAATACTCAGGTTATACCCTTCACTCATGTCGGCTTTTACCGATAAAATTCGGTGTCCATCTATTCGGTGAATAGTATCTTGTTTGTGCGTAGGAATAATGCGCGCAAAATTAGTAATTGGAACAAGTCCATTATTCGTCTTCACTCTAAGCTCATCAAACCGCCCGATATCTCGATGTTCTTCAGGAAAACGAACAAGAATATCGACCTGTTCATCATTATCATCAGGTAGATAGTCACCAATTTTTAAACCATTAGTGACAAACTGAACGGTATTACCAACTAATGTAGCATCTGCACCAAACCTTGCAGCATCATCTCGTCGAATATCAATTTTCCAATCAATACCCTGTTTATTAGAGGTATCACTGACATTAGTAAATGCTGCATTTGAATCCACCCACTTACGCACCTGAGTGATGGATTGATTTAACAGTTCTCCATTTTTTGCACTGAGTTCGACAATCAAATCATGCTCGCTAGGAGGCCCTGCATTTGGTGTACTGAACTCCAATTCGACGCCTGCAATATCTTTCGTTTTCACTCGAAGCTCTTCAATTATCTCTTTTACAGGTCTTCTGTTTTGCCAATCAATTGGAGTAATCTGGATACGTCCTATTTCATCATCGCCACCCGTTCGAGTATAAATACTGTCTAGCTCTTGCATTCCTAATATTTGGTTTTGAACCTGAACCATAATTTTATCTTTCTCATCAATAGAAAGATCACCATGAGAACGAACTTTTACGGTTAAAAATGGAGGATCGACATCAGGAAAGAAAACAACACCAAGTCCCGCTTTTGCGTAAGTAAACCCAATACCAACAGCAAGCGATATTGCTAATAATAAAATCTTAAAGGGGTGCTTTAATGAAAATGAAAGCGTTTGATAATACAGCTTAGTGAACCCTTCTGCTTGAGTATAGTCACCTCTACTTAGCGCCTGTAATTTCACTCTTTTTTTAGGAAGGACTTGTTGCGGTTTACCAAACAAACTCCCTAGAACGGGAACAAATAGCAGAGCCATAACTAAAGATGCACTTAACGTCGCTATCAAAGTTAATGGCAGATACTTCATAAATTCTCCCGTAATATCAGGCCAGAATAATAATGGAGCAAATGCCGCTAATGTTGTCGCGGTTGATGCAATAATTGGCCATGCCATTCGTTGTGCAGCCTCTCTATAAGCTTCCACACGATGTGCCCCCTCTTGCATTCGACGATCAGCGTATTCAGTTACAACAATGGCGCCATCAACTAACATACCTACCGCCATAATTAATGAAAATAGTACGACAATATTGATGGTGAGCCCTGAAACAGCAAGTAAAAGTAGACCAGTAAGAAAAGAGCCAGGAATTGATATTCCAACTAAAAGTGCAGTTCTTGCTCCTAAAATTGCAATAATAACGATAACAACCAATAAAATAGCAGAAAGAATATTATTCTGAAGATCATTAAGCATGATCTTTACATCTTTAGATTCATCCCACGTGTATTTAACTAATAAATTATTTGGCCAATCCTCAAGTTGCTGAGCCCCTGATAATACCGCTTTTACAATCTCAACGGTTTCAATGATATTTTCACCTGAACGTTTTTTTATATCGAGAACAATGGCTTTTTCACCATTTAATCGCGCATAACTATTAGGGTCTCTAAATGCTTTACGAACCGTCGCAATATCACCAAAAGTGACTACCTGTTTTCCATCGACTTTGATTGGTAGCTCCAGTACATCTTTTAACGATTCAAAAACAGAAGGGACTTTTACTGAAAATCGGCCATAACCTGTATCAACAAAACCAGCAGCCACGACACGATTATTTAATGCAATTAGATTATAGATGGCCGCCTGATCTAATCCATAACTCTCAAGTAAAAGAGGGTCGACAATAATTTCAACCACATCTTCCCTATCTCCCGCAATATCAACTTCAAGTATCTGTTTGTAACTTTCGAGTTTATCTTGCAGCTTTCTTGCAATTTGAACCGCGGTTCGCTCAGGGACGGTACCATATAAAACAACGGATAATACGGCTTGCTCAGCCGCTAATGTAACCTCATGAACCGTTGGCTCATCACTCTCTTCTGGAAGGTTTGGCTTAACTAAATCAACCGCCTCTCTCACATCCGTTAATGCTTTATCTAGATCGACACCAACACTAAACTCTAATGTCACCGAACCATGTCCTTCCCCTGCAACCGCAGTCATTTCCTTTATCCCTTCAATAGAGCGTAATTCTTGCTCCATTGGGCGCACGAGCAAACGCTCAGAATCTTCAGGAGAAATACCTTGGTGACTCATAGAGACATAAATAATAGGGATCGTTATATCTGGATTTGATTCTTTTGGTATAACGAGATACGTCGACACACCAGCAATAAGTAATAAAACCAACAGCATCAACATGGTACGAGAGCGACCCAATGCCGCATTAATAATAGCTAGCATATAATGTCCCTATTTACGCTGAATATGAATGAAGTCACCATCACGAACAAATCCTTGTCCAACAGTAATAATATCCACTTCATTCCCAAGTCCTGTTAACCAAACACCATCATCTTCAGCCTTAACTAACTGAATAGGAACAAACTTAACTTTATGATCCGTCTCACTATGTCCTTCAGCTTCTATCGCTGTTTTTACTCCTAAATCCCCACTTTCATTTAATGCGAGCATTGCAGGTGTCACTTTTATTGCTGGTTGAAGCGCTAAATTAATAGCGACTTCAGAACTCACACCTGCTGGGATCTTTCCACCAATATTGGGAATTTCAATTTCTACTGAAAATGTATTGGTTGATGAGGATGATATTTTCGAAATATAACGAACATAACCTTCAATTGAAGCGCCATTAATAAAACTAACATCTGCTTTTTGTTGTTTTGTTATTTGACTTATATGTCTTTCACTTACATTAACATCAATAACCAGTGGATCGAGAACAACTACTTTAGCAACAGGATCACCGCGACTAACAAAGTCACCGACTTCAATAAATAAATGTTCAACAATGCCATCAAATGGTGCTGTGATCGTAGTATTTTCTAATATCAACTCAGCATTACGAACTCTTGCTTTTGCTTCAGCAAGTGAGGCTTGTGACTGGCTAAACGCAACTTCTCCTTGTAAGCCTTTACGTTTTAATTCTTTTGCTGCATTAAACTCTTTCATTCGAACTGAGTAGATGGCTTTAGCTTGGCTTAATTGCAAATCAAGATCGGCCATATCCAAACGAGCGATGGGTTGCTCTTTTTTGACTCTAACGCCTTTATTTACTAACAGTTCTTCAATCTGAGCTGCAACTTGAGCTCCTAATATGGCTTGTTTATCAGGACTAGTTCGTCCATACAAAGAAATGGATTTATGAGTAGGGATAGATTCAAAACGTTCAACAACCACGTTAGCTAATGGTATGGTAAGAGGCGAGTTCTCTGTTTCTGTTGATGATTCTTCAGCATTTGAAGGTCCACTCATGACCCATAAAAACAAACTTAAGAATAAAAAAGAAGAGATAATCCAAGGTCTATGGATAAGATAAGAAAAAAAAACAGATGTAAATTTACCCATAGCAACAATCCTTAGCGCTTAGGAGATAGGAACTAACAGTAATACATCTGAACTTACTGTTACTCAAAAATTATGATTTTTTTAGAATATAAAAGGTAAGTAAACTCCTCTACTTACCTTAAAATATTCAGGGCTTATACACTGAATGATGCACCACAACCACACGTTGTCGTTGCATTTGGGTTATCAATGAAGAAACGTGAACCTTCTAAACCTTCGGTATAATCAACTTTACCGCCAATCAAATATTGTAAGCTCATTGGATCAACAACTAATGTAACGCCATCGTTTTCAATTGTCATATCACCTTCATTTACGTCTTCATCAAACGTAAAGCCGTATTGGAAACCACTACAACCACCACCAGTAATATAAACTCGTAGCTTTAGATTTGGGTTTTCTTCTTCTGCAATTAACGTTTTTACTTTTGCTGCTGCAACATCAGAAAACGTTAACGGCACAGATACATCACTCATTTAAACCTCTCAGGATTGGTTTCCAATTCTATTTTATAGGCGATTATCTAATACCTGACTGTTTCATTCAAGTATTCAATCGCTCTTCTCTGCGTTCTCATAAAATGAAGATCGCATTTATCAGTACTATTTTACTATTAGATGGGGATTAATACGATCAACTCAAGCTTTTTTAGGTACAATAGCGCCCAACTGGTCCAAATTAATTACTATGAGGATATAAGTAATGACCAAATCAGCAGAACTATTTGCAAAAGCGCAAGATAAAATCCCTGGCGGTGTAAACTCTCCTGTTCGTGCTTTTGCTGGCGTTGGTGGCTCACCAATTTTCGTTGAGCGTGCCGATGGCCCTTTAATTTTTGATGCCGATGGCAAAGCTTATATTGATTATGTTGGTTCTTGGGGTCCAATGATCCTTGGTCATAACCATGCTGCAATTCGCGAAGCAGTTATCTCTGCAGCACAACGTGGTTTAAGTTTTGGTGCACCAACTGAAACTGAAATTACTATGGCTGAATTCGTTTCTGAGCTCGTTCCATCTATGGAGCAAGTTCGTATGGTTAGTTCTGGTACAGAAGCAACAATGAGCGCAATTCGCCTTGCTCGTGGTTACACTGGTCGTGATAAAATCATGAAGTTTGAAGGTTGTTACCATGGTCATGCCGATAGCTTACTTGTTAAAGCCGGCTCTGGCGCATTAACTCTGGGTCAACCAAGTTCTCCAGGTGTTCCTGCTGATTTTGCTAAATACACATTAACAGCAACATTTAATGATTTAGATTCTGTTCGTGAACTATTCGCTGCAAATAAAGGCGAAATCGCTTGTATTATCGTAGAGCCAGTTGCAGGTAACATGAACTGTATTCCACCAGTAGAAGGGTTCCACGAAGGACTTCGTCAAATTTGTGATGAAGAAGGTGCTCTATTAATTTTTGATGAAGTAATGACAGGTTTCCGCGTGGCTGAAAACTGTGCTCAAGGGTACTACAACATCAAACCAGATCTAACAACATTAGGTAAAGTAATCGGCGGTGGTATGCCTGTTGGTGCATTTGGTGGTCGTAAAGATGTAATGCAATACATTGCACCTACTGGCCCGGTTTACCAAGCTGGCACACTTTCTGGTAACCCTGTAGCGATGGCTGCTGGTTTTGCATGTTTAAAAGTATTAACTGAAGAAGGCAATGAAAAACGCCTTGCAGATACAACGAAACATCTAGCTAATGGTTTTAAAGAGTTAGCTAATAAACACGGTATCCCAATGGTTGTGAACCAAGTTGGTGGTATGTTCGGTTTCTTCTTTACCGATCAAGAAACAGTAACTAGCTACGCTGATGTTGCTAAGTGTGATATTGAAAGATTTAAACGCTTCTTCCACCTAATGCTAAAGAAAGGGGTATACCTAGCACCTTCTGCATTTGAAGCAAGTTTCACTTCTTTGGCTCATGGGCCAAAAGAAATTGAAGCTACATTAGAAGCAGCTGATCAGTGTTTCGCTATCATTGCTTCTGAAGCTAAATAAGATCTATTTTAATGAGATAAAGGCTTTCATTATTGAGAGCCTTTTTTCATATAATATAGCCATAATAACTCAGTAACAGTTTAATCACTCCACATGAAAAAGTGATAATACTTAATTAGTAGTTATTGCCAAAAATACACAACGGCCACCAATAACCCGATAACTATCACAGGAATAATTGGAAAACTTTTTTTCTTACTTACCGTGCATGTCTCTTTATCACAACAGCCCATCGTTACTCTCCATTAATCTTGCTATGATGATCAACTAGCTATATAACTATCTAAATTGCTATCATCTTAATTTTATAAACCGACAATCGCATCATAAGGGAATAATGTGTCTCATTTCAATAAACTGAACTCCAGTCATTGGGTTTTAATTGCTGCTTTGCTTGCTGCTGGTTACGCATGCTTCCTTTTAATTGAACCCTACTTAAACCCAATCATTCTTGCTTTTATTATGTCGTTATTATTTGCGCCTTTACATAATAAAATCAGTGATCGACTCCCTAACAGCCCAAATAGTGCAGCAATACTTTCTTGTATGGCATTAACTTTTATTATCGCTATTCCTCTATTCTTTGTTTTTATTGCTATTGTTCAACAAGGTGCAACATTCTCAAAAGACGCTTACCACTGGGTTATTGATGGTGGAATACAAACTTTATTCCAACACCCGTTTGTCGCAAAAGCATTATCTTTTATTAATAAATACCTGCCTTTTGATGCCATAGACCCTGCAGAGGTCACTCAAAAAGTAGCGCAACTCGCATCGCAGATAGGTACTCGAATTGTTGGAATGAGCGCTCAAATTGTTGGTGATGTAACTAATGTTCTAATGAACTTCTTTTTAATGTTATTTGTTTTGTTCTTTTTACTTCGTGACCAAGACAAAATCATCTCAGCATTTCGCCATGTATTGCCTCTTTCACGCAGCCAAGAAGATCGTTTATTAGATGAAATTGAACAAGTATCGAAATCAGCTGTTCTTGGTTCATTTTTGACAGCAATAGCACAGGGTATTGCCGGTGGTTTTGCTATGTGGCTTGCAGGTTTCCCAGGTCTATTTTGGGGAACAATGATGGGGTTTGCTTCTTTTATTCCAGTTGTAGGAACCGCTTTAATTTGGGTTCCGGCAACCATTTATCTATTACTTACTAATCAATGGGAATGGGCTATCTTCTTAACAGCATGGGGTGTATTAGTTGTAGGTTCTATCGATAACATCGTACGACCACTCTTAATGCAAGGAAACTCTGGTATGAATACCTTACTGATTTTCTTCTCATTATTAGGCGGCATACAGCTTTATGGTTTAATTGGATTAATTTATGGTCCAATCATTTTTGCTCTAACATTGGTTTTATTTAATATGTACGAAACTGAATTTAAGACTTTTTTAGATCAACAAGATAAGAACTAAACCAATTTAAAACCATTTAAGGCCACTGATTTTTCATCATCTTCAGTGGCCTTTTCTTTTCCTTCCTATCACTTTGTGGGACAATCCTGCCAGTTTTTATATTATTTCGAGGCCATAATGTCTTACTCTGCACCAAGTCAAATTACTCAACGCCAACTTGCTTATTTTGAAGGCAAGCATGTTCTCATTGCTGGTGAGTTAATCGATGACTTTCCTTTTGAGCTAGCAAAGCATTGTAAATCGACCTCAATTTTCACGACCAACTATTCATACTACAAGCAATTTGCTGATCATGATCCTATTCACTGCTATTTTGGTTCTGAATTAACAGAAACAATCAATGCCGATATGATCTTACTCTACTGGCCTAAAGCGAAAGCAGAAGCTGAGTACTTACTAACAATGCTGCTAGCAAAACTTGGCAAAAACACCGAAATTGTTGTTGTTGGTGAAAATCGAAGCGGCGTAAAAAGCATTGAAAAAATGTTTGCTGATTTTGGCCCGATAAATAAATTTGATTCAGCTCGTCGTTGTAGCTTTTATTGGGGTCAGTGCACTGAAGAAGTGCCAGCATTCAATCAGCAAGATTGGTTTAAAGAATACCAAGTTGAATTTGAAAACCACACTATCGAAGTAAGAAGCTTACCTGGTGTATTCAGCCATGGCGAATTTGATAAAGGTTCTGAGCTTTTACTACAAACTTTACCAGCACTACGAGGCCATGTACTTGATTTTGGGTGTGGGGCTGGTGTTATTGGTTCGGTAATGAAAACAATCAACCCTAAAATTCACTTAGATATGGTTGATATCAGTGCACTTGCTATAGCCTCTTCTATTGAAACATTAAAAGCCAATAACCTTGAAGGTAATGTATTTGCGAGTGATGTGTATTCTGATACTAAAGAGAATTACCAATTTATTGTCAGTAATCCTCCTTTCCATGCAGGTCTAAAAACACATTACTCTTCAACAGAAGAACTATTAGAAAAAGCACCACAAAATCTAACTCATGAAGGGCAATTAATTTTAGTAGCCAATAGTTTTTTACAGTACCCACCAATCATTGAAAAAGCCTTTGGTGAGTGTTTAACGTTAGCTAAAAATAACAAATTTAAGATCTATTCAGCTCAAAAATAATTCTTGCCTCCCGCCGCACTTTATTACTCTGCTGCTTGATTTTTAACATGAATTAAGTATAAGAAGCAGCAGAGTTTCTCGTTAAAATCAAACTCAATAAAACTTACTGACACGTTAAATATGTCAATTTCGCTGAATGGATAACAGTGTGGACTAGGCCTTCAAATGGATAAAAAACAACACTTTAAACGTCTACAAAATACGTTGATGATTGCGTTTCTTGTTTTAAGCATAACGCCATTGTCACTTATTGCAATTTTCTTTCTTCACTCTCACAGCCAAGATCTTGCAACACAAAGTACCGCGCATCTTGTGTCATTACGAGATAACAAAGAACAACAAATTACAAACTACTTTAAAGGGCGTAAGTCCGAAGTATTAGGGTTTGCTCGTTCTGAGCTAGCTAATGCAAGTGGTGGTCGATTTTATGGTTTAGTTAGTGCGTTTCCACACTTAGGTATATCCATAGAAGACGCACGTAAAAATGCGCAACTGCGATATATCACAGGCTCTGGTGATAAAATTAGAACCAGCGTCCTTCCCGAATCAGACTCTTATATTGGTAGTGAACGCTATCGCCTTCTACATAAACGTTATCATTGGGCATATTTAGAACTCTTAAAACGTTCCGACTTTAGTGATGTTCTATTAGTTGATATTAATGGCAACGTCGTGTATTCCAAAGCCAAAGAAGACAATTACGGTACAAATTTATTAACAGGTAAGTACAAAGACAGCACATTAGCGGATACATATAAAAAAATCAGAACATTGATGAAAAAGCCTGAAAGTGAAGATAATATTCCTATCATTTTTTCTGATTTCAATACCATAAATAACGAAACAGTAGCATGGTTTGCCGCTCCAATAGTACAACAGGGTTACTTACATAGTTTTGCCCTATTCAAATTACCAAACACTGGTCTAATTGAATTGATTGGAGGTAATACCAATACGAGTTCCATCAAAACCTACTTTGTAGGCCAAGACTCTTATTCCCGTATCAGTAATGAAGACATTGAAAAAAATCTCTCTGAAAATATGAAATTGGCGCTATCTGGTGAATCAAGCGTCGGTAGCTTTGTTGATAAGCACGGAGAAAAAGTACTTGCCGCATTTACTTCTATTAATGTTGATGGACATTTATGGGGGCTATCACTTGAACTGCCAGAAAAGGAGGCTTTTGCTCGCATTCAACAACTTGAGCAAATCTTTGTTATTGCAATGATAATAGCCATTGTCTGTGTTGTTATTGCTTCGCATTTCTTATCTAACTCAATTACAGCACCACTTTTACGTTTAACATGGGCGGCAGAACGAGTATCTGCAGGTGATCTTGATCAAGAGATGATCAGCACGGATAGAAAAGATGAGATAGGTCGCTTAGCGGTTAGTTTTGCACGAATGCAACGCTCAATAAGAGAAAAAATCCAACTAATTAAAGATCAAAATGAAGCGCTTGAAGCTAACTTAGCAACCATTCAATTAAAGAATAGCGAATTGGAAGCCGCTGATAAATTAAAGGATGAATTCTTAGCAACCACATCACATGAGTTAAGAACACCATTACATGGAATGGTTGGCATCGCAGAAGCCTTATATACAGGAGCCAACGGCCCAATATCGGCATCTCACCGCCATCAATTAGAGATCATTATTAACAGTGGCCAACGATTAACAAGCCTAGTTAACGATTTACTTGATTACCATAAAATGCGTCATGGTAACCTTGATATAAATAAGCATGTTACTGATTTATCCTCAGCAACCAGCTTAGTTCTTGAATTATCACAGCATCTCCTTGGAAATAAATCTATTCGTATTATTAACCAAGTAGATAAATCTCTTCCTGCCGTTTATGTGGATGAGCAGCGTCTTGAACAAGTTCTCTATAACCTTATTGGTAACGCAATTAAATACACCTCAGAAGGTAAAATTGTCATATCTGCAAGTGTTGTGGACCAATTCTTACGAGTACAAGTTGTCGATACAGGACATGGAATCCCCGCAGATGAATTAGAACATATTTTCGAACCATTAATTCAGGCAGGCCATGATTCAAACCGCTACCGTCAAGGCTCAGGTCTTGGTTTATCAATCAGTCGACAATTAATTGAATTAATGGGTGGCTCTTTATATGTAAGTAGCCAACCAATGGTAGGAGCGACATTTAGCTTTACCCTTCCTCTTGCAACTAAAGAACAAATTCAACAACACAAATTGCTTGCTCAAGAAGGTATTACTCACTATCAAACACCTGAAAAACTTGAATATAATTTAGATGAGATTGATGAGGAATTACCAGAAAACCCTGAGGGCCCACTTTTATTAGTTGCGGATGATGAGCCCGTCAATCTACAAGTACTTACTAGTTTCTTAAAACTTGAAGGGTACCGAGTGAAAGTGGCTAATGATGGACCTGAAACATTAAAAGTATTTGAAGAAGAAAAGCCTGAATTATTATTGCTTGATGTCATGATGCCAGGAATGAGCGGCTATGAAGTATGCCAATCACTAAGAGAGACTTATAGCCACTCTGAACTACCTATTATTATGTTAACAGCCTTAAATCAAACTCAAGATAGAATTCGAGGTTTTGAGTCAGGCGCTAACGACTATTTAAGTAAGCCTTTTAATAAACAAGAGCTAGCAGCTCGAATAAAAGCGCACCTTAAAGCAAGTAAGGCTGAATTATTCTTAAGTGAAAATGATCGCCTACAGCAGGAAATTCGCCATAGAGAAAAAGTAGAAGCCAGTTTACTTGAGACACAGGCTCATATATTAGAGCAACTTAATCATGCACAAGAAGCCATTATATGCGCAAAGAGTGATGGAAAAATTAAGTATGTAAATAACTCTGCTGCAAAACTATTTCAAAGAACAGAAGAACAACTTTCACGTTATTCTATTGATGAGCTAATAGCTAAACGTAGCCTTATTGAAAGTAAACAAAACCACCGTGGCAATATTGATGTTTATATTGATGGCGAAATAACACAAATAAACGCTGATTTATTACATCTTCCTGCAGAGTCCGGGCTATCCCTTATTCTTGTGGTTAGCCATAAACACGAGGCAAGCGAACAACGAATTCATGACTTAGAAAGTGCAGTAGAAGCACTATCTGCATTTGCATTCGAAGGCGATAAACAAAAGCTAAACTCGCTATCGCTAGTTGGTGGGGATATTGCTCAACTAGCCACTAAGGCCAATGAAAATAAAGAAGACAAAGGCACTATCATGCGAGAACTCATTGTTGACGGCATGATCTCAGGCCTTTCTTATTGGGAAGAGTCTACAGGGCAAACCAAATACACTCTCGCAGAAGAGAGTGGATTATGGCGAGTGTATTTAGATAGAAGCACACTACAAACACGTACACTTGATAAATACTTACGAGTAGAAACTCTGCCAAAAACACCACGCTGGAGAACCGTAATTAGTACTTTAGAGTACATTTTAGAACATTGTGAACAATACAATGACCAACGTGACAAACTGGTTAGAATTAAAGATAGACTACAAATGCTAATATCCAGCAATTAATATTTACCATCATAATTCAACCTAAAAGCCCGTAATAATTGCGGGCTTTTTTTTCATCACAACCAAATTCACGATTCAAAAAAAGCGCTTAATAAACACAATAATTAGTCTGTATTTAGCTATTTTTTAGCGGTAAAAACTCATCTATTATATATTTGTCATAATAATGAGAAGCGACTCACAACAAACCTTGTTCAATAATTTTAGCAATAAAATTAACGATAGAGATCACAGGTGATCAAAATCACCACTATAGAAATATGAAAAACAACTCATAAAATAAAAGCGCCAAAGAGTAAGTAGTCACTAACTTAGTATTATATAGAACAGCGTATATGAGACAAGTATCACACAAGCGAAATAGAGTAAAAAATACACACAATTACAGAAAATAACGTTTTTGACGTTAAAAAAAGTTATTTTGCCGTTTTTAACGGTAATGCAAATTGACGTTTTAAGCCGAAAACGGTTTCCTATACATGCCCAAGGCCTACAGACCACTCAAAAACCATTAGAAAGGCAATTTGGAAAAATGGATTTGAGGTAAGCCTTTAATGTGTGTTTATCAAGTTGATAAAGACGTATATATCGTGAAACTAAAGCAAAGAGTAAGGAACAGCTATGCTTGCCAATATTAAAAAAACTACATTAGCTGCTGCAGTACTTGCAGCAACAACGGGTTTTGCTGCTACAGATGCAGCGGCACGAAGTGAGCTAACAGTGGTACCAGATTTCTACCCTACAATGATCCAAAACTTTAACCCATACCTTGCAACTAACCTTCGTACAACAACAGATTTTGTGTACGAACCACTAGTTATCTTCAATGAAATGCATGGTAACAAACCAGTTATGCGTCTTGCGGAAGATTTCCGTATGTCTGATGACCTTATGAGTGTAACTTTTGACATTCGTAAAGGTGTTAAATGGTCTGATGGTGAGAAATTCACAGCTGACGACGTAATTTACTCTTATAAACTACTAAAAGATAAGCCAGAGCTTGATCAACGTGGTATCAATAAGTGGGTTACAAACGTTGAACGCGTAAATGAATATCAAGTTAAATTCAGCTTATCTGAAGCTAACTCAAACGTTCCATACGAAATTTCATTAGTACCAATCGTTGCTGAGCACATTTGGTCAAAAGTGAAAGATCCAACAACGTTTACTAACGAAAACCCAGTAGGTACAGGTCCATTTACTGAGATCGATACTTTTACACCTCAACTTTACATTCAGTGTCGTAACCCTAATTACTGGGATAACGATAACCTAGATGTGGACTGTTTACGTGTACCTCAAATCGCGAACAACGACCAATTACTAGGTAAGATTGTTAACTCTGAACTAGACTGGACATCTTCTTTCGTTCCAGATATCGATCGTACATACGCTTCAGCAAATCCTAACCACCAATACTGGTACCCGCCATCAGGTACACAAGCATTCATGGTTAACTTCAAAAACCCTGATGCAGCTAAAAACGAAGCACTAACAAATGTTGAGTTCCGTCGTGCTATGGGTATGGCTCTTGACCGTCAAACAATCATTGATATCGCATTCTACGGCGGCGGTACAGTGAATGACTTCGCATCTGGTCTTGGTTATGCATTTGAAGCATGGTCTGATGAAGGTACTCATAACAAGTATAAGAAATTCAACACATACAACGTTGAAGGCGCTAAAAAGCAACTAGCTAAAGCTGGCTTTAAAGACGTAAACGGCGATGGATATGTTGATACTCCATCTGGTAAGCCTTTCGAGCTTCTTATCCAATCTCCAAACGGCTGGACTGACTTTAACAACACAGTTCAACTTGCTGTAGAGCAATTAGATGAAGTTGGTATCAAAGCGAAAGCTCGTACTCCTGAGTTCGCGGTATACAACCAAGCAATGCTAGAAGGTACTTATGATGTAGCTTACACAAACTACTTCCACGGTGCCGATCCACACCTATACTGGAACAGTGCTTACAACTCAGCACTTCAAGAAGGTGATGGTATGCCTCGTTTCGCAATGCACTACTTTAAAGATGCGAAACTGGATGCTCTACTTGATAGCTTCTACAAAACAGCTGACCGTGATGAGCAATTAGAAATCGCTCATGGCATTCAGAAAATCATCGCTGAAAACCAAGTAACACTTCCTGTGATGTCTGGTGCTTACATGTACCAATACAACACAAAACGCTTCAGCGGTTGGTGGAACGAGAAGAATCCTAAGGGCCGTCCAAACATCTGGGCTGGTATCCCTGAGCGTCTTCTACACGTTCTTGACCTAAAACCTGTTAAGTAATATGTAACTGTCTTTGCGGTGCACCCTTTGTGCACCGCCTATTCCCCCCCTTCCCTACTAGCTAAAGGAATGGCGCTCGTCGTCAGGGGATTTTATGTCCTGATTTCCAGGTCAGGCAAACAATATCTGGATGAGTAAGGTGTGAGTTATGGGATTTTTTCTAAGACGTTTATCGTTCTATTTTATTGCGTTGGTCGTTGCTGCAACGATTAACTTTATCATTCCGCGAGCAATGCCAGGTGACCCTGTTGTCATGATGTTCGCTAATGCAACCACTCAGGTAACTCCTGAGCGTATTGAAGCAATGAAACAATTGCTTGGCTTTGTTGATGGCCCTCTATATGAGCAATACTTTATCTACATCAAAAACATCCTAACTTGGGAATTAGGTACTTCTATCAAATTCTATCCGCTAAGTGTAAATGATTTACTTGGTGGTG
Source organism: Aliivibrio fischeri (assembly GCF_009727955.1). Taxonomy (GTDB): domain Bacteria; phylum Pseudomonadota; class Gammaproteobacteria; order Enterobacterales; family Vibrionaceae; genus Aliivibrio; species Aliivibrio fischeri_A. The sequence continues at coordinate 19,252 of NZ_WOBR01000018.1, forward strand.
CATTTGGTTGGTCATTATTCCTAGCAGGTACTGCGGTAATTTTATCATTCTCTCTAGGTTCTATTCTTGGCATCTTTGCAGCATGGAAACGCGGTAGTGCTTACGATACATTCATCTCTCCAGGGATGTTGGTTATCCAAGCTGTACCTCAGGTCGTTATTGCAATGTTAGCTATGTTTACCTTTGCTGTCGGTTTGAAATGGTTCCCTACTGGCTACGCCTATACTCCAGGTACAATTCCTGACTGGACAAGCTGGGCATTCATTAAAGATGTTGCTTATCACGCTATTCTTCCACTGTTCTGTGCGGCTATCGTTCAAATTGGTGGCTTCCTAATTAACATGCGTAACAACATGATTAACCTACTTGGTGAAGACTACATCACCATGGCTAAAGGTAAAGGCCTAAGCGAAAACCGCGTTGTATTTAACTATGCAGCACGAAACGCAATGCTTCCAAGTGTTACCGCTCTATCAATGTCATTAGGTATGGCAATTGGTGGTCAGTTAATCGTTGAAATTATCTTCAACTACCCAGGTCTTGGTTCTGTACTATTTAACGCAATCACTTCTCGTGATTACCAAGTTCTTCAAGGTCAGCTACTTATCATGACTCTGTTCATGCTGTTCTTTAACCTTCTTGCTGACATGTTATACGTTGTTCTAGACCCTCGCCTACGCAAGGGAGGAAAATAATAATGAAAGGCTTAATTAAACTACTTTCAGGTAACCCTAAATCTCTGTTTGGTTTAGGCATCCTATTCATGTTTATCTTTATTGCTGTATTCGCTCCATTTCTTAGCGACCATGCTCCAGATAAACGCACAGGTAAACCACATGAATACCCAGGTTTTGTTGTAAACGCAGCTGAGAATAACCCTGAAGGATGGGTTGCCGAAAACCTAGCAACCGATCGCCGTACATTACTGATGTCTAAAAAAGCAGACCACGTAATGGGAACAACTCGTATGGGTCGTGACGTATGGTCTCAACTTGCTCACGGTGCTCGCGTATCACTTGCTGTAGGTTTTGGTGCTGGTGTTGTTGTTTGTTTCTTAGCAACCATCATTGGTGTTTCTGCTGGTTACTTTGGCGGTAAAGTTGATGACGTACTAACAGCAGCAATGAACATCATGCTTGTTATACCTCAATATCCACTACTATTCGTTCTTGCAGCATTTATTGGTGAGGCAGGGCCAATGACCATCGCCCTCATTATCGGCTGTACTTCCTGGGCTTGGGGTGCTCGTGTAATTCGTTCTCAAACTTTAGCTTTGCGTGAAAAAGAATTCGTTAAAGCAGCAGAAGTTCTAGGTGAATCAGCATGGCGCATCATTTTTGTTGAGATTCTTCCAAACCTTATCTCTATCGTTGGTGCAAGTTTCATCGGTTCAGTGATGTACGCAATCATGATGGAAGCAACTATCTCGTTCTTAGGTCTTGGTGACCCAAGCACAATCAGTTGGGGCATCATGCTTTACAACGTACAAACATCATCATCAATTCTAATTGGCGCTTGGTGGGAACTGATTGCACCTTGTATGGCACTGACGCTACTAGCAATTGGCCTAGCAATGCTTAACTTTGCTGTCGATGAAATTGCTAACCCTCAACTACGTTCTCATAAAGGAATGAAACGCTGGAAGAAAATGGCATCTCAAGACACTGAAGAACGTAAGCCAGATTTAGGTAAACCAGAATTAAATTGGAACAGGGAAGATTAATATGACTGACCCACAAATTTCTATCCGCAATCTATGTGTGGATTACATTACTGACGCAGGTGATGTACGTGCTGTAAACAATGTGAGTTTTGACATTGGTAAAGGTGAAGTCTTTGGTCTAGCAGGCGAATCTGGTTGTGGAAAATCAACCGTAGCATTCTCTTTAATGCGTCTGCATAAGCCGCCAGCATTCATTACCGGTGGTGAAGTGTTCTTCGATGGTAAAGATATTTTAAAGTACAGCGATGCTCAAATGCAGGCATTCCGTTGGAGTGAAATGTCAATGGTATTCCAAAGTGCCATGAACGCATTGAACCCAGTACTAACAATGGAAGAACAATTTTGTGACGTAATTATGCGTCACACAACCATGACTCGTGAGCAAGCGATTTCTCGTGCACAAGGTTTACTTGAAATTGTTGATATTCACCCTAGTCGTTTGACTGATTACCCGCACCAATTCTCTGGTGGTATGCGTCAACGTTTGGTTATTGCAATTGCGTTAGCGTTAAACCCAAAAATGATCATTATGGATGAACCAACTACTGCTCTTGATGTAGTTGTTCAACGTGAGATCTTACAAAAAATCTATGCGCTTAAAGAAGAATTTGGTTTCTCTATTCTATTTATTACGCACGATTTATCGTTAATGGTTGAGTTCTCTGATCGTATTGGGATCATGTATTCAGGTGAATTAATCGAAGTTGCTTCTTCTAAAGAAATCTTAACTTCACCTTATCACCCATATACAAAAGGCCTTGGTAGCTCATTCCCACCGTTAACGGGACCAAAAACAAAATTAACAGGGATCCCAGGAAACCCTCTTAACTTACTAGAGGTTCCACAAGGCTGTCGCTTCCAAGCTCGCTGTGATCGTGTACATGAAGCATGTCGTTCGATTCCAACACAGCTTCGTCAGATCGAGCCTGGACACTTGTCAAACTGTCACCTTTACGGTGAAACCATTGCACAAGTAAAAGCATAAAACGGATTTTCTGGAGTAAATTATGAGCAAAGAATTTGGCGAATTACTGATTGAAGGCAAAAATCTGGTTAAAGATTTTCCTGTAAGCAGTAACGCACTTAAAAACCCAATGATGCGTGCTATTAATGACGTATCTTTCAAAATGTACAAAAGTCGTGGTCTTTCTGTTGTAGGTGAATCTGGTTCAGGTAAATCCACCACTGCAAAAATGATAGCAAAAATGTATGCGCCAACAGATGGCGTAATTGAATACAAAGGTCGTGATATTCAAACCATCGTTAAGAAAAACGATTTAATGACTTATCGCGAAGGTGTTCAGATGGTATGGCAAGACCCATTTGGTTCTTTAAACCCTACTCATAACATTTTCCATCATATTGCTCGTCCTCTTCTTATTCATAAGAAAGTGACTCCTGGCAATAAAAAAGAATTAGAAGAACGCGTTTACGATCTTCTAGAACAAGTTGGCTTAATCCCACCTAAAGAAACGGCGGCAAAGTTCCCGCACCAACTTTCAGGAGGCCAACGTCAACGTGTAAACCTTGCAAGAAACATTGCTGTTGGTGCTGAAGTGGTATTAGCTGACGAACCAACCTCAATGCTTGATGTGTCGATTCGTGCTGGTGTCCTAAACCTAATGGAAGAGATGAAGTTTGAGAAAAAAATGTCTCTTCTTTACATCACTCACGATATCGCAACTGCACGTTACATTGCAGAAGATCTTGCGGTTATGTATGTCGGTCACATGGTTGAATGGGGTGATACGGATGAGATCATCCACGATCCACAACACCCATATACCCAATTACTTGTATCAGCGGTACCCGATCCAAGTAAGTCGATCCATACAGAACTAAAAGGCAACAAAGGTGAAATTCCATTATGGACACCTGAATCAGTAGGCTGTCCTTTTGCTGGCCGCTGTCTTCACGCAAGTGCTAAATGTAAAGAACAAATGCCTGGCGTAACAAAACTGTCAGACAACCATTTTGTTCGTTGTTACTTATACGAAAATTAATTTCATTTGTAATTCTGAACAGCAGTAATTGGTATTTTGGAGAAATAGATGCAACTGTTAACTAACCATATTGGATATGAAACAAACGGACCGAAATCAGCAGTATTATTGGCTACCACTGCCCTTACGCAGCCAATATTAGGTCATATTGTTTGTACTCAAACACAAGAGGTCAAATACCGTTTTTCTATTTCTTCATCAAACCAAGTCGCTCATTGGCATCAAGGTTATTTTGCTGAGATAACATTTACTGATTTTACTGAAGAAGGTGAATTCATGCTTGTTGTCGAAGGAGCAATGTCTCATTCTTTTATTATCAAAAACAACTTATTAATGGCGCACACATTTTCTGATGTTATGCACTATTTTAAATCCCAACGATGTGGTGGGATTTTCGATAAACAAGATAAACAAGCTCCTTTATTAAATAGCAATGAAACCGTGGATGTTCATGGCGGTTGGTATGATGCATCAGGTGATGTGAGTAAATACCTTAGTCATTTATCTTATGCTAATTACCTTAATCCTCAGCAAATTCCGATGGTTGTTTGGAATATGCTTAAAGGATTAGAACTAACACAAAACCTATCGGATTTTGCCGCTTTCTCTCGCACCCGTCTTACGGAAGAGGCGTTATTTGGTGCAGACTTCCTAGTTCGAATGCAAAATCCGGCAGGTTTCTTTTATATGACCGTTTTTGATAAGTGGAGTAAAGATATCAATCAACGTGATATTTGTGCTTATGCCACTCAAGAAGGTCATAAATCTGATGATTATCAAGCTGGATTCCGTCAAGGTGGCGGCGTCTCTATCGCAGCTCTTGCCGCTGCATCTCAGTTAACACTTGATGGCGAATTTACTCGCGAAGAATACCTAGCCGCAGCTGTAAAAGGCTACTGGCACTTAAAAGAAAATAACCTTAATTATTTAAATAATGGCGAAGAAAATATTATTGATGAATATTGTGCTCTTCTTGCTGTTATTGAACTGTTTAAAGCAACACAAGAAAATACATTCTTAATTGAAGCTCGGATCTGGGCAGATAAACTTTCTGCACGTCAACAAAGTGATGATAATTTCTCTCACTTTTGGTCTGCGACAAGTCATGGTGAACGTCCGTATTTTCACGCTGCTGAAGCAGGACTTCCTGTTATTGCTCTCTCTCAATACTTAGTGATTGAAAACGATAATAGCCGCAAAGCTCATACTCAATTAGTTATCAATCAAGCCATTGAGTTTGAACTAACAATTTCAGCGGAGACATTCAATCCATTTGGCTACCCAAGACAATACGTTAAAGCCGTTAATGGTCAAAAACGCAGTGCTTTCTTTGTTGCTCACGACAATGAGTCAGGCTACTGGTGGCAAGGCGAAAATGCTCGACTAGGATCTCTAGCGAGTATGAGCTACCTTGTGTTACCACACCTAACATCAGACGAGCTAAAACAAAAACTAACCGCATTTGCTCAACATAACCTGAACTGGGTACTAGGTCTAAATCCTTATGACATGTGTATGTTAGATGGTCATGGCCACAATAACCCTGATTACCTTCCTCATCTTGGTTTCTTTAATGCCAAAGGTGGTGTTTGTAATGGCATAACAGGTGGTTTTGAAGATGAAGAAGACATTGCATTTAATCCAGCGCCACATGGCGATGATATGTTACAAAACTGGCGTTGGGGCGAGCAATGGATCCCTCATGGCGCATGGTATCTGTTAGCGATTATGTCTCAATTCGCTTATTACTCAGAGCAAGGAGCATAATCATGACGCATTTATATGTCGGTATTGATGGTGGCGGTACGTCTTGTCGAGCTCGTATTCGTAATGAACAAGGTGAATTATTAGGTGAAGCAAAAAGCGGAAGCGCTAATATCCTACTTGGTGTTGATGTAGCAATGAATTCAATCATTGATGCCATCACTCAAGCCGCTGCACAACATAATTTAACGGATGCAGATTTCTCTCGCATGCACGTTGGCTTGGCTCTTGCTGGTGCTGAACAAAAATCAGCTTGGCATAACTTTATGCAACAAGCTCACCCTTTTGCCTCAATAGTTCTTAATACCGATGCCTATGGTGCTTGTCTAGGTGCTCATAACGGTGAAAATGGCGCGATAATGATCGCAGGCACAGGCTCTTGTGGCATCTATATTAGCAACGGCCAACAACATGTGGTTGGTGGGCGCGAGTTCCCTATTTCAGATCAAGGCGGTGGTGCCATTATGGGGCTTCGTTTAATTCAATACACCCTATTGGCCTCCGATGGTATTAAACCTACTACAGCTCTTACCGAGCACGTATTAACTCATTTTGAAAATGATATAGACCGTATTGTAGATTGGTCTAAAACGGCACGTCCTTGTGATTATGGTCAGTTCTCACCTGTTATTTTTTCTCTTGCATTAGAAGGAGACACGCTTGCTATCGATATGCTGCAACAAACAGCAAGCGATATTGAAATGTTTTTAACCGCACTAAACAAAAAGGGAGCCACAAAAATCGCTCTTATGGGAAGTATTGGTGAACGCATTGTTGAATGGCTATCGCCTTCTATTCGTCAGTATTTAGTACAACCGCAATTTGATGCCATTGAAGGTGGCATTATGATGGCAAGAAACAAAGAACATAACCTGTTCTAGTCTTTTATAAGGAAAAGATGATGGATTATCGTGTAGACCTTGTTGTCTTATCAGACAAAGAAAAGTTAAACCGTTTTGGCTTAACCTTACATAATTTAAGCGATGTGGATCTTCATCATTGGCAATTACAATTTACTATTGATCGTTTTATTGCACCTGAAAGTAATTCCCAAGGAACATTAGAACAAGTCGGTAGTTTTTGTAAATTAACTCCAGATGCAAACCAAATACTAAAGGCAAACAATCACTATTATGTAGAATTTAGCATTGGTACTGCACCTTTTCGCTTTATCACTGATGGTTTGGATGATGCAACTATTTTAGTTGATGACGGTAAAAGCCCTCGCTTTTTAGATGTATCTATCTCACCGATTGTTTTGGCTTCACCTTACTCAGAAAGAACCGTTATCCCTAGAGTGGCTCCTTCTGAACTGTCTCTTATTCCAAAACCAGAATCAGTACAACGTCTTGATGGCCTATTTAATCTAAAGGATAAAATATCTCTAGAAACACAGACCCATTTAGCACAAGGTGCAGCGCAGTGGTTAAGTGATGAATTAGAAAGCATGACTTCTTTGAAGTATCCAATTAAATCACAAGGTCAAATTCAATTCATAGCTAATCCAACATTAGATAAAGGTGCATATCAACTCTCGGTATCGAAAGATATCATCACTCTTAATGCTGGCTCTAATGAGGGATTCGTTCACGCATCTGCGACGCTTTTACAATTAATAAATGAAAATACACACTTGATCCCATGTGCAAAAATCAAAGATCAACCACGCTTTCACTATCGTGGAATGATGCTAGATTGTGCAAGACACTTCCATCCACTAGAGCGTGTAAAACGTTTAATTAATCAATTAGCTCATTATAAATTTAACACTTTCCATTGGCATTTAACGGATGACGAAGGATGGCGAGTAGAAATAAAAGCCTTTCCTGAATTAACACAAATTGGTGCATGGCGTGGGCCAGAAGAAGTGATTGAGCCACAATACACTCATATAGCTGAAAAGCATGGTGGTTATTATTCTCAAGAAGAGATTAAAGACGTCATTGCTTATGCAGAACAACGTGGAATAACAGTAATACCTGAAATCGATATTCCAGGTCATTGCCGTGCAGCTATTAAATCATTACCTCATTTGTTAATTGATTCTGACGATAATTCGGTTTATCGCAGTATTCAACACTACACAGATAATGTGCTATCACCAGCAATCGAAGGTACCTACCAGTTTATTGATACCGTGCTCGAAGAAATTGCAGATCTTTTCCCTGCTCCTTACGTTCATATTGGTGCCGATGAAGTTCCAAAAGGCGTTTGGACTGATAGTAAAAAATGTCAAAAACTGATGGAAGAGCAAGGTTATAGCGACCCTGTTGAACTACAAGGTCATCTACTTCGTCATGCTGAAAACAAATTAAAACAACTAGGCAAACAGATGCTTGGTTGGGAAGAAGCTCAACATGGTAATAAAGTCAGCAAAGATACCGTTATTTACTCTTGGTTGAGTGAAGAGGCTGCATTAAATTGTGCCAAACAAGGTTTTGATGTCGTACTCCAACCCGGTCAAACGACCTATTTAGATATGGCACAAGATTATGCTCCTGAAGAACCTGGAGTAGATTGGGCAAATGTTCTTCCTCTTGAAGAGGCTTATAACTACGAACCTCTTGCTGAATTAGCTGATAACGACCCTATTCGTAAACGCATTCTCGGAATTCAATGTGCACTTTGGTGTGAAATCATCAATAACCAAGAGCGCATGGATTACATGATTTTCCCACGTCTTTTAGCAATATCTGAAGGAATGTGGACACAAAAACAACACAGAAACTGGACAGACTTTTTAGCAAGGTTAAATGGACGATTACCAACCCTAACACGTCAGGGTATTAATTTCCGTCAACCATAAGTCACCCATTTATTAGTATTTTAGTTAAGGATAAAAAAATGAAATACGGTTTTTTCGATAACGACAATCGTGAATATGTCATCACACGCCCTGACGTACCAGCACCATGGACTAACTACTTAGGTACAGAAAAGTTCTGTACGGTTATTTCTCACAATGCTGGCGGTTACTCTTTCTATAACTCTCCAGAGTACAACCGTGTTACTAAGTTCCGCCCAAACGGCACATTTGATCGCCCAGGACATTATGTTTACTTACGTGATGATGAAACTGGTGATTACTGGTCTATCTCATGGCAACCGGTAGCAAAAAGTTTAGACGAAGCAAACTATGAAGTTCGCCACGGCCTTTCATATTCAAAATTCAAATGTGATTACAACGGTATTGAAGCAACAAAAACGTTATTCGTACCAAAAGGTGAAGATGCTGAAGTATGGGATGTCGTGATTAAAAATACGAGCGATAAACCACGCACTATCTCAACGTTCTCATTTGTTGAGTTTTCATTTAGCCACATTCAATCTGATAACCAAAACCACCAGATGTCTCTTTACTCTGCGGGTACAGAATACAAAAATGGTGTGCTTGAATACGATCTTTATTACAACACTAATGACTTTGAAGGCTTCTACTACCTAGCTTCAACGTTTGACCCTGATTCATATGATGGCCAACGTGATACATTCCTTGGTCTATACCGTGATGAAGCAAATCCGATTGCCGTTGAAAAAGGACGTTGTTCAAACTCAGCGCAAACGTGTTATAACCACTGTGGTTCTCTGCATAAACAATTCACGATTCAACCAGGTAAAGAAGTGCGTTTTGCTTACGTACTAGGTATTGGTAAAGGCAATGGCGAACGTCTACGTGAAAAATACCAAGACGTAGCAAATGTGGATGCGGCATTCCAAGAAATTAAAAATCACTGGAATGAGCGCTGCGAAAAATTCCAAGTATCATCGCCAAACGAAGGGTTAGATACGATGATCAACACATGGACGCTATACCAAGCTGAAACGTGTGTTGTATGGTCTCGCTTTGCTTCTTTCATTGAAGTGGGTGGTCGTACAGGTCTTGGTTATCGTGATACTGCTCAAGATGCGATTTCTGTACCTCACGCTAACCCAGCAATGACTCGCAAACGTATTGTGGATTTACTACGCGGACAAGTAAAAGCAGGTTACGGTCTACACCTATTCGATCCTGATTGGTTTGATCCAGAAAAAGCAGATGTTAAACCATCTAAATCACCGACAGTGGTTCCAACACCATCTGACGACGACAAGATCCACGGTATTGAAGATACGTGTTCTGATGACCACTTATGGATCGTTCCTACTATTATCAAATACGTAATGGAAACCGGTGAGCATTCTTTCTTTGATGAAGTGATCCCATATGCTGATGGTGGCGATGCTACGGTTTACGAACACATGAAAGCTGCGCTAGATTTTTCTGCAGAATATGTTGGTCAAACAGGTATCTGTAAAGGTTTACGAGCTGACTGGAATGACTGTCTAAACCTAGGTGGTGGTGAATCATCAATGGTTTCATTCTTACACTTCTGGGCACTTCAAGAGTTCCTAGATTTAGCTAAATTCCGTAATAACGATGCTGACGTAACAAAATATACAGAAATGGCAGCAAATGTTCGTGAAGCATGTGAAACACACCTTTGGGATGACGAAGGCGGTTGGTACATTCGTGGCCTAACAAAAGATGGCGACAAAATTGGTACAGCACAACAAACTGAAGGTCGAGTGCATCTTGAGTCAAATACATTAGCGGTACTTTCTGGTGCGGTATCTCAAGAACGTGGCGAGAAAGCGATGGATGCGGTTGATGAAAACCTATTCTCTGAATACGGTCTTCACCTAAATTCACCATCATTTGCAACACCAAATGATGATATCGGTTTTGTTACTCGTGTTTATCAAGGTGTAAAAGAAAATGGCGCAATCTTCTCTCATCCAAACCCATGGGCTTGGGTAGCAGAAGCAAAACTTGGCCGCGGTGACCGTGCGATGAAGTTCTACGATGCACTTAACCCATACAACCAAAATGACATCATTGAAAAACGTATTGCTGAACCATACTCATACGTTCAATTCATTATGGGTAAAGATCACCAAGATCATGGTCGTGCAAACCACCCTTGGTTAACTGGTACATCTGGTTGGGCTTACTTTGCAGTAACTAACTTTATCTTAGGTGTTCGTACTGGTTTTGATGGATTAACGATTGATCCATGTATTCCAACAAACTGGCCTGAATTTACCGTTACTCGTCAATGGCGTGGCGCTACTTACCACATTCAGGTGAAAAACCCGAATTCTGTAAGTAAAGGGGTTCAAAGCATTACGCTTAATGGTACAGAAGTTGTGGGTTCAGTACCGGTTCAAGCCGAAGGTTCTATTAACGAAGTTGTCGTAATTATGGGCTAAGCTCGTTTAATGATGAGCTCAGTTTTATAGACAAAAGTAAGGCACCTTATTCTGGTGCCTTACTATAAAAGGAATTTACTATGATTCAATTTGGTACCGGTGGTTGGCGCGCATTTATTGGTGAAGAATTTACCAAAGACAACGTACGTCTTGTTGCTCAAGCACTATCAAATATTATGATTAACGAACAAGTCCAAGATAAAGGGTTTGTTATTGGTTTTGACCGTCGTTTCTTATCAGACAAAGCAGGAAAATGGTTTGCAGAAGTTGTTGCAGCCAATGGCATTAAAGTAAGTTTTATTGATAAGTTTGTTCCAACCCCTATCGTTATGTTCCAAACAAAAGAGATGGGTTGTATCTATTCAGCTTGTATCACTGCATCTCACAACCCTGCAGATTACAACGGTGTGAAAGTGTTCATCGAGGGTGGTCGTGACGCCGATGAAATCATTACCCAAAAAATCGAACAACAAATTGCTCATTTAACTCAACAAGATGTTAATGCATTAGAATTTGAAGAAGCAGTTACTGCGGGAAAAATTGAAATCATTAACCCAATGAACGCATTTGTTGACTCAATCATCGACTTTATTGATATCGAATCAATTAAAAAAGCCAACTTACGTGTACTTATCGACCCAATGTTTGGTGTAGCAAAAAATGCGCTTCAAACGGTTTTAATTAATGGTCGTTGCGATGTTGACGTTATCAACGATGGTGAAAACCCTGCATTTGGAGGCTTAATGCCATCGCCAAGTGCCGCTACGTTGTATCGCTTAAAACACTTAGTTGCACACGAAGGTTATGACATTGGTATTGGTACTGATGGAGATGCTGACCGTCTAGGTATTATCGATGAAAAAGGTAATTTTATTCACCCTAATGAAGTTCTGATTCTCCTTTACTACTACTTACTTGAGTACAAAGGCTGGAAAGGGTCAGTGGTTCGTAACATTGCGACGACCCACTTACTTGATAAAGTCGCTGCAGATCATGGTGAAAAATGCTTTGAGGTTCCTGTAGGCTTTAAGCACATCAGCTCTCAAATGGAAGCGGATGACTCTTTAATCGGTGGTGAGAGTTCTGGTGGTTTAACCATTCGTGGACACATTAAAGGTAAAGATGGCGTATTCGCTTCTAGCTTATTAGTTGAAATGATCAGTGTGACAGGTAAAAAACTATCTGAAATGCTTGATGAGATTTACGCTAAATACGGTTACGCCTATACAGCGGAAGGCGATTGCACCTTTAAACCAGCAGAAAAAGAAGCCCTATATAATAAAATTTATGTAGAGAAGCAACTGCCTGAATTTGAATATGAAATAGAAAAAGTAAGCTATGAAGATGGTGCTAAAGTTTACTTTAAAAATGGCGGTTGGGTCATTGCTCGCTTCTCTGGTACCGAACCATTACTACGTATTTTTGCTGAAATGGAAGACAAACCAACGGCAGAAAAAGTACTTAATGAAATGAAAGCTTTCCTTTCTCTTTAGTTTCTACGTTTTAATTAAAACAAGAGCTCTAAAGAATTAACCCAGCTAATATAAGAGTCTGTTAGCTGGGTTCTTTTTACACTATTAATCCTGAACAAAAACAATTGGGCAATGTGGTTTGATTTCAAACTTCACTTTTTCACCTATCGTTAATGAATCATTAGAAACGGCGATTAATTCCACACCTTCACTATCAATAACATAACGACACGTATCTCCCATAAATTGCAGCTCTTTCACTGTAGCTTCACCATTTACATCACGATATAACGTAATATTTTGTGGTCGTAATAACACTTCCGCTTTTTTATCGGCTTCCGTCGTACTTCTACCACAAGAGATGAAACCAACTTGAGTATCTATATTTCCGTTTTGGTTAATCGTACCTGATACGTAAGATCCACCACCTAAAAAATCAGCTACGAAGCGACTATTAGGGGAGTAATATAAATCGTTAGAGCTACCAAACTGTTCAATCACACCATGATTCATTACTGCTAATTTATCTGAAAAAGCGAAGGCTTCTTCACGGCTGTGAGTAACAAAAATAGCCGTCACACCTTGTGCCTTAAAAATTCGACGGATCTCTTTAATCAAGTCATGGCGTACTTGAGTATCAATATTTGAAAATGGCTCATCAAGTAAAAGTAAATCAGGCTCACTCGCCAACGCTCGCGCAATCGCAACACGCTGTTGTTGTCCACCAGACAATTGATGAGGATAACGATCACCAAACCCACTCAAATGAACGAGATGCAGCATCGACTCAACTTTATCGTCAGCTTTTTTCTTATCCCAATCTTTTAAGCCAAAACCAATATTTTGATTAACCGTCAGATGAGGAAAAAGAGCATAGTCTTGAAATATCATACCGATATTTCTTTGCTCTGGTGGTAACCAAGTATTGTTATCCGTTATCACCTTACCATTTAAGTTCATCTCTCCAGACGATAAAGGCAACAAACCCGCTATGGATTTTAGTAACGTCGTTTTTCCACAACCACTTGCACCAAGTAAACAAACGATCTCACCTTGTTCAACATTTAATGAAAGCTGAGATAAGATATCTTGATCGTGATAGCGACAAGTCAAATTTGAAATAGATAATGCAGATTTCATTAATGATGTTGCTCCAAAGAACGGTTAACGATAATTAATGGAATTAACCCCACTAAAACCAATAGCACCGCAGGCATCGCTGCGATTTCCAGTTGCTCATCAGAAGCAAAATTAAACACATAAGTTGCCAGTGTTTCAAAATTAAATGGGCGTAATAATAACGCCGCATTAAGCTCTTTCATTGTTTCAATGAAGACCAAAAGACCGGCAATTAAACAGCCACGACGAATCAGTGGAAAGTGCACTCGACGCAGCATTGACCAAGTCCCACATCCTAGTGTGCGAGAAGCCATATCTAATGATGGTGGGATCTTATTTAGATTACTTTCAATAGAGCCGATAGCCACCGCTGAAAATCGAGTAACTGAAGCAAAAATTAACGCAAAAATAGAGCCAGAGAAAACCAGACCAATAACGCCAAAGCCAAGTTGTTTTGATACATCATTAATAAAATGATCCAAACCAATCATGGGTAACATCACCCCAATAGCTAGAACGGTTCCCGGAACCGCATAACCTAATGAAGCCAAACGCATAGGAACAACGCTCCATTTACTAGCAGGTTGCAAACGACGTAAGAAGTTCACCACAACGGCTATAATTACGGCAATAACGGCAGAAACACTAGACACGTATAAACTATTGATGGCGTATTCTTGAAACTCAGCAGTCCAACTTTGCTCAAAGTAATCAATTGCATAACTGATTAATTGCATTAATGGAAAAATAAAAGCTATCGACACAAGCCCCCAGCACCAAATTAATGCCCCCCACTTTTTCCAACCATGCAATTGATATTGGAATTCCTCGCTAGTATTAAATTTTTCTTGGAACATTTTTTGTTTACGGCGGCTATAACGTTCACCACTGATCAACAATAAAATACCCATCAGCATAAAAGCAGAAACCTTAGCTGCCGCATTCAAATTTGAATAACCAAGCCAAGTATCATAAACAGCCGTCGTTAACGTATTAACCGCAAAGTAGCTCACAGTACCAAAGTCCCCTAATGCCTCCATTGCAACTAATGACAGTGCAACAGCAATCGATGGTCTAGCAAGAGGTAAAGAAATACGTTTAAAACTTTCCCAAGGTGTACATTTTAGTAAGCGTGCTGATTGTAACAAACTGATGTTTTGTTCCATAAAAGCTGCGCGAGCTAATAAATATACATAAGGATACAAAACTAAAGACATCACTAAGATGGCTCCAGTTAATGTACGAATATCTGGGAACCAATAATCGCTATAAGACTGCCAGCCAAAGATATCCCGTAATAACACTTGTATTGGGCCTGCAAAATCTAACCAATCCGTATAGATGTAACCGACGATATACGCTGGCATTGCAAGAGGCAAAACCAAAGCCCATTGCAAAATGGAAGAACTGGGAATACGACACATAGCCATAAACCAGGCAGAAGGGACACCTAAAATAAGAGAGAAGAACATCGCACCAAACACTAATAAAACGGTGTTGAGCGTGTATGTAGGAAGCACGGTATCAAACAAATGAGTAAATATATCATCCGTATTACCGAGTGCTGTATATAGGATCGCTAAGATCGGCAAAACCAGTAATAGAGAAAGACTCCAGCTACTGGTTTTCCAGAATAATAATTTTTCTTTCATTGCCTAAACTGCAAGGCTCTTATAAAAATGATGAGGTATTGTTACCTCACCATTATTAAATATCAAATTAAAGATCGAATTTAACTTCATCTAAAAGCTTAATCGCTTTTGTATGGTTATCTGCGATTTCATCTAAAGACAGTGTATCTGCTTTAAAGTCACCCCAAGAGGCTACTAATTCTGAACGCTTCACACCTGGTTTTACAGGGTATTCATAGTTAACTTCAGCGTACATACCTTGTGCTACATCACCAGTTAAGAACTCCATTAATTTTAATGCGTTATCTTTATTTGGTGCGTATTTTGCCATCGCCATACCACTCACATTCACATGTGTACCATCAGTATTTTGATTTGGGAAGTTAATGTATACCGACTCAGCCCAAGAAACTTGTTTTGGATCGTTAACCATTTTGCCTAAATAGTAGCTGTTACCTAAAGCAAGATCACAAAGACCTTCTTTAATCGCTTTCACTTGTGCACGGTCATTGCCCTGAGGCTTACGAGCAAGATTCGATTTTACGCCTTCTAACCACGTTTTCGCTTCTGCTTCACCATGATGAGCAATCATTGAAGAAACAAGAGAGACATTGTAAGGATGCTTACCACTACGAGTACAAATCTTACCTTTCCATTCTGGCTTAGCTAAATCAGCATAATCAAAATCAGCGCCTAATTTACCCACACGATCACGAGATGAATAAACATTACGAGCGCGAAGTGTTAGAGCAAACCATTCATCTTCAGCATCACGATATTGTGCAGGAACATTTGCATCGATAACTTTACTATCAACAGGTTGAACCAGATTTTTATTTGTTAATTCAGCTAAACGACTAATATCAGTTGTTAAAATAACATCAGCAGGGCTTAATTCCCCTTCTTGAGCCAATTTCTCAGCTAGACCTTTTTTAGCGAATTTAACATTAACCTGAATACCGGTCTCTTTTGTGAACTCTTTAAACATAGGCTCAACTAAGAAAGGTTGGCGGTAAGAGTAAACGTTAACTTCTTCAGCAGCCATAACACTTGGTGCAAACATACCTGCAATTAAAGCAGAAACTGATAGTAATTTTTTCATGTTATTCCTTTAAAATCTTTACTTATAAATGCTAATAAGAATAATTATCAATATCGACATTATACGAAGAGATTTTAAAATGGCAATGATCCAATTTCATTTTTATTAAAAAAAGCCCTAATACGTTCGCATTAGGGCTCTTGAATTTGTAAGGAAATATTAAATGTCTATTTCACACTAACAAACTCAGGATAAGCATCGATACCACAATCATGTACATCCATACCTTCAAGCTCCTCTTCCTCAGTTACTCGAATACCAATGGTTGCTTTCAGCACTGCCCACACAGCTAAACTTGCACCAAATACCCATGTAAAAATCACGACCGCGCCAAGTAATTGAGATCCAAATGTGGCATCAGAATTACTTAAAGGAACCACCATTAAACCAAAGAAGCCACACACACCATGAACAGAAATAGCACCTACAGGATCATCAATTTTAATTTTATCAAAAC
Organism: Aliivibrio fischeri; assembly: GCF_009727955.1. GTDB lineage: Bacteria > Pseudomonadota > Gammaproteobacteria > Enterobacterales > Vibrionaceae > Aliivibrio > Aliivibrio fischeri_A. Next base: position 35,773 of record NZ_WOBR01000018.1, read on the forward strand.
CAACAATACTAAATACAACCAGTGCTCCAGCTACTGCACCAATACTTACAGCTGCTAATGGTGATGGCGATAACGGATCTGCTGTTATAGCGACTAAGCCTGCTAATGCTCCATTTAATACCATAGTTAAATCAGCTTTACCCCATGTGCTCTTACATACAAATAGTGCCGTAATTGCACCAGCCGCCGCCGCTGCATTTGTATTCAAAAAGATCTGACCAACCGCAGTTGCATTCTCAAAATCAGAAACCATTAACTGAGAGCCGCCATTAAAACCAAACCAACCAAACCATAAGATAAAAGTCCCCAGTGTAGCTAAGGGCATATTTGAACCAGGAATTGGATATATTTGACCTTTCTTACCGTACTTACCTTTGCGAGCCCCTAGTAATAGAACCCCAGCAAGCGCAGCAGATGCACCAGCCATATGAACGATACCAGAGCCAGCAAAGTCACTGAATCCTGCTTCTGATAGGAAGCCACCACCCCATGTCCAATACCCCTCCATTGGATAAATAAAAGCAGTTAAAATCACTGAAAAGATAAGGAATGACCATAACTTCATACGCTCTGCAACAGCTCCTGAAACCACTGACATCGCTGTGGCAACAAACACCACTTGAAAGAAAAAATCTGATTCTAATGAATGATCTGCACCTTCAGCCTGTGTACCGATTAAGGTTCCTATAGAAGGTAAAAAACCACCAGAACCGTTATCAACATACATAATGTTATAACCAACCACTAAATACGTTGTACAAGCGATGGCATATAAACAAATATTTTTAGTTAGAATCTCTGTTGTATTTTTTGAACGAACTAAACCTGCTTCTAGCATGGCAAAGCCTGCTGCCATCCACATAACTAATGCACCTGACATCAAAAAGAAGAAGGTATCTAACGCATAACGAAGTTCTGATACTGTTGTTGAAAGTTCCATAATATTGTCCTCTATCCTTAAAGTGCTTCGGTATCGGTTTCACCAGTACGAATACGCACAGCTTGCTGAAGGTCATAAACAAAAATCTTTCCATCACCAATCTTACCTGTGTGCGCCGCTTTGCTTATTGCTTCAACAATACGGTCAACCCCTTCCGCTTGAACGGCTATTTCTAATTTTACTTTTGGAAGAAAATCGACTTGATACTCAGCCCCTCGATATAACTCAGTATGACCTTTTTGACGTCCAAACCCTTTCACTTCTGAAACGGTCATTCCATCCACTCCTGCATCGGCAAGCGCTTCTCTAACATCGTCTAATTTAAATGGTTTAATGATGGCGTTAATTATTTTCATAGCTCAATCCCTTGAATTTATTTGTTACTTATTCTTAACAATTCAATCAGTATGCCAATATTAAAAATAATTATTATTCAAAGAGATAGAAGTAAGCAGGGTAAAAAAACAAAAAAGGCCGCACTAATATAGTGCAGCCTTTCCCTATCAATGAGCATTAGATTAAAAACGATTAATAAATGCTTCCCAACTTTGAAGCATGATTTCAAAATCTTCTAATCCACATACTGATATACATTCATCATCATACATATGAATGTCTTCTTCGAACTCTTCATCAGATTGTTCAAACAATGCGTTCTCTTGAACAATGACTTCTTGATCACTCAATACTAATGTCATCACCTTGCCTGATAATGTCCACTCATCCTGTGTATTTTTAATTAAAGCAATTTGCTTATATATTTCTGCGAGTAAATCCGTATTTTTCGCTACATCTTCAACTAACCAACGTCCCATGGCTTCATGCCCCATAGAAAAATTCGCATGGTATGTACCCTCAAGGGTATTTTTCTTAAATTCGTAATCCATCGGATATCCTAACAATTATATCGGCGTTAACTCACACGTTTTGGATCAAAGGCAATGCCGTTCTCTTTTACTCCAGTATAATCTTATCCCTATTTTTTTTATAGCTAACTCCCTCCTTTCTTAATAGCTAAAAAGGTTTAAAGATGCAGTTAACCACAATGATCGCCAAACAAATTGTTGAGCGTTCAATGAAAATTATCAAGCACTCTGTCAATGTGATGGATGAGTATGGTGTGATTATTGGTTCAGGAGATCCATCAAGATTAAACTGTCGCCATGAGGGGGCGATACTTGCTATTAATGAAAATCGAGAAGTTGAAATCGATTACTCTACAGCCCAACAATTACGTGGTGTAAAGGCTGGAATTAACTTACCCATTGTGTTTCAAAATAAGGTTATTGGGGTTGTTGGTATTTCAGGAAAACCTTCAGAGATCCAGCAATACGGTGAGTTAGTAAAAATGACCGCTGAACTTATCATTGAGCAAGCCGCTTTAATGACTGAAATTCAATGGTCTAAACGTCACAAAGAAGAATTAGTTCTACAATTAATTCAACCATCAGACTTAAATACACAGCAACTTTATTCTATTGCTGAACGACTAGAGCTCGATCTTAATCAACCACGAATCGCAACCATCATTAAGGTAGATTCTTTTAATGGTGAAAACCTTTCTCTCAGTCATCTTCAAAAATTAGTTCATTTATTAGAATATCCAGAGCGCGATAATTTAGTGGCAATCAGCTCCGTGACCTTAAACGAAGTTGTGGTATTAAAACCAATTACATTAACGGATACCGGATGGAATAGAAGCCATGAAGAAAAAAGGATCCGCCAATTATTTCAACGCATCTCTCACGATGAAAAATTCACAATAAAAATAGCGCTGGGGGATTACTTTCCAAATCTCGAAGGGTTAGCACAATCTTACATGACAGCAAAAGCGACCATGAGTACAGCTAATACTAAACATCGCATTTTATTTTTCCAAGATAACAAGCTACCCGTTTTAATTAATGGACTAAAATCCGATACTTGGCGCATGGAGCAATTAAAGCAACCTATCGTTAATCTTCAAAAATCAGATCCTAAAGGGATATTACTCAAAACCCTTAAAGCCTTTTTTAATCATAATTGTGATTCAGCTCAAACCTGTAAATCATTACATATTCATCGGAATACTCTTCGCTACAGGCTGGATAAAATAAACAAAGAAACAAGCTTAGATATCAATAAGATAAATGATTCTACCTATTTATACCTTGCTTCATTAATGAGTAATAAATAACACTCATTTTGTGCAATTGCACAATAATTTAAATATTTAACCCATGAAATTTGGGCATTCGACTAAAGCATATTGATAACGATAACGTTAGATTACCGACATCTTAATTATTAAATGGAACGTTAATATGATCGAAGTATCTACCTTAGGCGCTATTTCAGCGCTCGTTGTTGCTATCGCCCTCATCCTTAAAAAGGTCCCGCCTGCTTATGGCATGATAATAGGTGCTTTAATTGGTGGTATTGTCGGTGGCGTTTCATTAACAGATACAGTTAACTTGATGATCGGTGGTGCTCAAGGAATTGTTACCGCTGTTTTACGAATTCTTGCTGCTGGTGTTCTTGCTGGTGTATTAATTGAATCAGGTGCCGCAACCTCTATTGCAGAAACCATAGTAAAAAAAGTAGGCGAAACCAGAGCACTGTTAGCATTAGCAGTTGCAACTATGATCTTAACGGCTGTGGGTGTTTTCGTAGACGTTGCTGTAATTACTGTTGCACCTATTGCACTTGCGATTGCTCAGCGTGCTGACCTATCTAAAATGGCTATCTTATTAGCTATGGTTGGCGGCGGTAAAGCTGGTAACGTAATGTCGCCTAACCCAAATGCGATTGCGGCAGCCGATGCTTTTAATGTGCCTTTAACTTCAGTGATGGCAGCTGGTGTTATTCCTGGATTATTTGGGTTAGTCTTTGCTTATTTCATCGCTAAAAAACTCGTTAATAAAGGCAGCAAAGTCCAAGCTCATGAAGTAGTTTCTGTTGATCATTCTCGCCTACCTAGTTTTACGACTTCTATCGTGGCTCCTCTTGTTGCTATCAGTCTTTTAGCCCTGCGCCCAATAGCAGGTATTAATGTCGATCCTCTCATTGCACTTCCTTTAGGTGGCCTACTAGGTGCTGTTGCAATGGGACGCTTTAGAGATACCAATCATTTTGCAGTATCAGGTTTAACTCGTATGGCACCCGTTGCAGTGATGTTACTTGGTACAGGTACATTAGCCGGCATCATTGCAAACTCTGGATTAAAATCAGGTCTTATCGATATTTTAACGGCTTCTGGTCTTCCATCTTATCTACTTGCTCCGATTTCCGGTGCAATGATGTCTCTAGCAACAGCATCAACAACCGCAGGTACAGCCGTTGCTGCGAGTGTATTTAGTCACACAATTTTAGAGCTTGGTGTTCCCGCACTTGCCGGTGCAGCAATGATTCATGCTGGTGCTACCGTATTAGATCACATGCCGCATGGTAGTTTCTTCCATGCAACTGGTGGCGCTGTACACATGGATATTAAAGAACGTTTAAAACTTATCCCATACGAATCAGCGGTTGGTCTCATGATCGCAACTGTTTCAACTCTCATCTTTGGCGTCTTCGGTTTATTTGTTTAATAAGGCTATATTATGAAAATCGTTATTGCTCCTGACTCTTATAAAGAAAGTTTAACAGCGATGGAAGTCGCTACGGCCATTGAAGCTGGATTTAAACAAGTATTACCTCATGCTGAATACATAAAGTTACCTATGGCCGATGGTGGCGAAGGTACGGTTCAATCACTGATTGATGCCACTGGAGGCTCTATTATCGAGCACACAGTGACAGCGCCTCTTGGTGAACAAGTTACCGGTTTTTATGGATTATTTGGCGATGGACAAACGGCCATTATCGAAATGGCAGCAGCATCAGGTTTACATCTTGTTGACCCAAGTTTACGTAACCCTCTAAATACCACCACTTATGGTACTGGCGAGCTAATCAAAGCCGCACTCGATAAAGGCGTAAAACACATAATTGTAGGTATTGGTGGCAGTGCTACGAATGATGGCGGGATCGGTATGGCCCAAGCGCTTGGTATTAAGTTACTGGATCAAGATGGTAACGATCTTGTTTTTGGTGGCGGTTCATTAGCACAGCTTGCAACGATCGATACATCAAATAAAGATCCTCGTCTTGACAAAATTACACTTGAAGTTGCATGCGATGTTGATAACCCACTGTGTGGACCTAAAGGTGCCTCTTTCGTATTTGGCCCACAAAAAGGGGCAACTCCTGAGATGGTTAGCACGTTAGATAACAACCTAAACCATTATGCCGATATAATGAAAGCTCAACTTGGTAAAGACGTAAAAGATACAGCCGGAGCTGGCGCTGCTGGTGGGCTTGGTGCAGCCTTACTTGGTTTATTTAATGCAACCCTGCGCCCTGGTATAGAAATCGTAATGGATGCCGTAAACCTATCAGATGTAGTATCGAGCGCCGATCTTGTTATCACAGGAGAAGGTCGAATCGATAGCCAAACTATTCATGGAAAAACACCGATTGGCGTAGCAAGAACAGCGAAAAAATTTGATTTACCTGTTATTGGTATTGCTGGTTGTTTATCTGATGATTGTGCAATTGTTCATGAGTATGGTATTGATGCGGTATTTAGTGTTGTACCTCGCTCAGTTTCTCTTGAGCTTGCATTAAAAGAGGCCGCTATTAACGTAGAAAATACCGCTCGTAATGTTGCAGCAATATATTCAATGAAATAGGTAAGCATCCAGCCCTATAAATAAAAAAGCAGCCAATTGGCTGCTTTTTGTATTTATGAAGATAAGGTTAAGCAGGTTCTTGGAAAATAACCGTATCCGCTTTCTCTGTATATGCTCCCATCTTATGGAAATTCAGGTAACGATAGGTATCCGCTGCGGTTGCATTAATCTTATCTGCGTACTCTAGGTACTCTTCCTTAGTTGGAATACGACCAAGAATCGCACCAACAGCCGAAAGTTCAGCAGATGCTAGGTAAACATTAGCACCAGTACCTAAACGGTTAGGGAAGTTACGAGTAGACGTAGACATAACAGTCGACTTGTCTGCAACACGTGCTTGGTTACCCATACACAATGAGCACCCCGGAGTTTCAATACGTACTCCAGCACGACCAAAGATCCCATAATACCCTTCTTCAGTCAGTTGATCTTTATCCATCTTAGTTGGCGGAGCCACCCATAGACGAGTACTTAGAGAACCGTTAAATTCTTCAAGCATCTTACCAGCTGCACGGAAGTGACCGATGTTAGTCATACAAGAACCGATGAATACTTCTTGAATCTCTGTACCTTGAACGTCAGAAAGAAGACGAGCATCATCTGGATCATTTGGTGCACATAGGATTGGCTGATCGATGTCGGCAAGGTCAATTTCGATAACGTGAGCGTATTCAGCATCAGAATCAGCAGACAGTAATTCAGGGTTAGCTAACCACTCTTCCATTGCTGTAATACGACGCTCGATCGTACGAACATCACCGTAACCTTCAGCAATCATCCACTTAAGCATAACGATGTTTGAATTCAGGTATTCTTCGATAGACTCTTGAGACAGTTTAACTGTACAACCTGCTGCTGAACGCTCAGCTGATGCATCAGAAAGCTCAAATGCTTGCTCAACAGATAAATGTTCAACACCTTCAATTTCTAGTACTCGACCAGAGAATTCGTTGATCTTACCTGCTTTCTCTACCGTTAGTAGGCCTTGCTTGATGCCGTATAACGGAATCGCATGTACTAAATCACGTAACGTAATGCCTGGCTGCATCTCACCTTTAAAACGAACCAAAATAGATTCAGGCATATCAAGAGGCATAACACCTGTTGCTGCCGCAAATGCGACTAGACCAGACCCAGCAGGGAACGAAATACCTAAAGGGAAACGAGTATGCGAGTCACCACCTGTACCTACAGTATCAGGTAGAAGCATACGGTTTAACCATGAATGGATAACACCATCGCCCGGACGTAGTGAAACACCTGCACGGTTCATGATGAAATCAGGTAGTGTGTGATGGGTGTTTACATCAACTGGTTTCGGATATGCTGATGTGTGACAGAAAGATTGCATCACTAAGTCAGCAGAGAAGCCAAGACATGCAAGATCTTTAAGCTCATCACGCGTCATAGGACCTGTCGTATCCTGAGAACCCACCGTTGTCATCTTAGGCTCACAGTATTGACCAGCACGAACGCCTTCAACACCACATGCTTTACCAACCATCTTCTGAGCTAATGTATAACCTTTATCAGATGCGGATGGATCAATTGGCTTAGCGAATAGATCCGTCTCTTCTAGACCAAGAGAAGTACGCGCTCGACTTGTTAACCCACGACCAATAATCAGTGGAATACGGCCTCCAGCACGAACTTCATCAAGTAATACTTTCCCTAGTTTAAAACTAGAAATCTCTTCATTATTTTTACGAACAACACCTTCATAAGGGAAAATATCAATAATATCTCCCATATTCATGTTTTGAACATCAAGCTCAATCGGTAGTGCGCCAGAATCTTCCATCGTATTATAGAAAATTGGAGCGATCTTACCGCCTAAACAAACACCACCAGTGCGTTTATTTGGCACGAATGGGATATCTTCTCCCATAAACCAAAGCACTGAATTTGTTGCGGATTTACGAGAAGAACCTGTACCAACAACATCACCAACGTAAGCCAGTGGAATGCCATCTTTTTGCATTTCTTCAATTTGATTGATTGGACCAACGCTACCCTGTTCATCAGGAGTAATGCCATCACGTTCCATTTTTAACATCGCTTTTGCGTGTACGGGAATGTCTGGACGCGACCATGCATCAGGTGCAGGAGATAGATCATCGGTGTTTGTTTCACCTGTAACCTTAAATACTTTAACGGTAATTTTTTCTGCAACTTTTTCTTTTGATGTAAACCATTCAGCATCCGCCCATGATTGGAGTACTTGCTGCGCAGAAACATTACCTGCTTTTGCTTTTTCTTCTACATCATAAAAAGCATCAAACATCAAAAGCGTATGCGATAGTGCTTTAACTGCAATAGGTGCAAGTTCAGCATCATCTAATAAAGAGACAAGAGGTTCTATATTATAACCCCCTTGCATTGTACCAAGTAGTTCTGCTGCTTTTTCTTTACTAACAAGTGGAGAAGATACTTCGCCTTTAGTGATTGCAGTCAAGAAGCCCGCCTTAACATAAGCCGCTTCATCAACACCCGGGGGAATACGATTTTCTAGTAAATCAAGAATGACTTCTTCTTCACCTTGTGGCGGATTTTTAACTAATTCAACTAATGCTGCTACTTGCTCAGCATCCAGTGGTCTTGGGACCACACCTTCTGAAGCACGTTCTTCGACGTGTTTACGATAAGCTTCAAGCACGACTTAATTCCTCACATTTTGGCCAACTTTTGATAAGTTAGCATCCTTGGAAACGATTCAGTTTATATCCGTTAACTTTTTAATTCTGTTATAAATCTCAATAAAACAAGAGAATATGTATCGGCATAGACTAAATTTGTGGCGAGATGATATCAAATTTAACTTAAAATTAAAATCTACCCACAACAAACAACATACGACTTATGGCGCACTTTTGAACTATAAAACAGCTCCAATACTTAAATATACTGATTCATGATTCTGCTCTGTTCGACCATAAGCCAAAACAATAGGACCTATCGGACTATCAACTCCGATAAAAGCAGACCCAGCAGTATAAAGAGGAGCATCTTTAATACTATCTTGATTCCAAAGACCACCATTTTCTAATGAAGCCCCTAAATAAATAGGCGATTGGAACAAACCAAAGTCGTTATCCATTAATCGATAACGATAAACTAAACTACCAAAAACCAAGTTTTGTCCGGTTAAACTGTCTTTAGGTGTACCAGATAAGCGTAAAAAACCACCAAGAGATTTAGGTTCTAACTGTAAATCTCCCTTTTTATTCTCAACAACACCATATTCAAAATTACCGACGAAAGTATGACGTGAATAAGTCCATGCAGCTCTTGTGTTTAATGATATTTCTATAACAGAATCTTTAGTTGCTTCAATATCAACAACACTATCTTCAACATTATCATGCGAATATAGATATTCAGCATTTACGTAAAAGCCTTTGGTTGGGAAGGTAAAATTATCTAAGGTATCGAGTCTATATTGTGCGAACACTCCCTCACGACTATAACTTGCATTCAAATCTCTCAAACTTGTAAATGCGACTTCACCTTTTGTATAACGGCCACCAACACGAAAATCACTCCATAAATGACCTTGTAGACCAACTGCAGCCTCAAAAACTAAATCACTGTATTCCAATGGAAAGTCATTATCTATTGACCCTAATTCGTTACCTGATAGAGAGAATTTCTTTTGCTCAACACTATAAACAGATTTAATCGATGTGAATAAAAGTTGGTTAACTAAAAATGGAGTATACAGCTCAGCTGAAACCAATTTATCAGTACCTAATTCAAAGTTTGTTCGTAATTCAGAACGATTATCTCTCAACCCCGTTAATTCAATATCTGTAAAATTGATCGACATTCCAAGAGAGTATTTACTTTGATTATCAAAATCATCTTCTAAAGCAAAACGAAAATCCAAATAATTAGGGCCCCAACTTTTTTCTTTAACTTCAATAACTAAGTCATGGGTGCCTTCATCATTTTCTTTATAGTAATAATCCACTCTCTCAAAGCGATCAATCACATAAAGATCACGAATATGCTCTTCTAGCTCATCGGCACTATAAGACCGCCCTTCTTTTAAATTTAAACGATCTAACAGCATATTCTCTGTATATAAACTATCGTTTTTTATCTTTATTTTATTTACATACAGCTCATCACCTCTAAGTAAACCAGAAGCTTTTTGCTGTTTCTGTTTTAGGTATTCTTGGTATTTTGATTTTGATAATACTAATTTATCTAATGCTTTATGCTTTTCGTAAGCGATGTCATAACCTTTACCATAAGCAAACGGCATTTTATCAAACTCCGCCGTTTCCATTTTCCCCACATGTGGCGCAAGTAAAATGTCTTTATCATCAAGAAGCTTTTCTTGCTGTTTGGTGCTATTTTTCACCATAAAGTTCGTCAACTGCCCCATGACAGAAAGGTAACTAGAAATATCATCAGCTTCTAAATAATCAGAACCAATATCTACAGCAATGACTATATCTGCTCCCATTTCTCTGACAACATCAACAGGCATATTGTTTACAACGCCACCATCAACAAGAAGTCGGCCTTCATATTCAGCTGGTGGAAGTGCGCCAGGAACTGACATACTTGCCATCATGGCTTCTGCTAAGTTACCTTTATCTAAAACAACAGGTTCAAGTTTTTCAATATCTGTTGCAACAGCACGAAAAGGAATCGGTAATTCATCAAAGGAATTTAAATAAGGAATATTATCTGATGTGGTTCTAAGTATTTTGGCCATTGTTTGGCCTTGTACAAAACCTTTTGGGGCTTTTAGTTCTGTAAATGAAAAACCTATATCCGTACCTATTTGATAACGGTCTTCATATTCTTTATCTCTGATCTGTCTTTCACTACGCTCAACTTTATCAACAAAGCCGCTATTCCAATCAACAGTATCAATAAATGCTTCTATTTCATCTGCACTCATTCCTGATGCATATAAACCACCAACATAGGCCCCCATACTTGTACCAGTAATGTAATCAATAGGTATGTGCATCTCTTCCAATGCTTTTAATACACCAATATGTGCAGCCCCTTTGGCTCCACCGCCAGCAAGAACAAGTCCGATTTTTGGACGAGATTCATCACTAGCAACAGCAATAGAAGAAAATAGATAGAGAAATACAGAAGAAAACATGAATGGCTTAAAGCGCATAATATCATCCTTGAAATATTGATATAAAAAGAATACAGGATGATGAGAGAGATAAAAAGCCTAACTAGCAAGAACTGACAATGAGCAAACTCTATTTTCACATTCAATTTTCTACAGACGTAAAAAAGCCCTAATCTTTCGATTAGGGCTTCTTCAAATAAGTGGCTACGTTAACGGGACTTGCTATCAACCTTGAAAGAGACACGTCCCCCGACGTGACTGGCCACTAAGCTCTCCAATAAAAAGTCTAACCAACTGAGCTACCACTTCGCAGTGTTCTACTTTCACTCATCCATTTTCTACAAACATAAAAAAGCCCTACTCTTTCGATTAGGGCTTTTTTAAATAAGTAGCTACGTTAACGGGACTTGCTATCAACCTTGAAAGCGACACGTCCCCCGACGTGACTGGCCGCTAAGTTCTCCAATAAAAAGCCTAACCAACTGAGCTACCACTTCGCAGTGTCTACTTTCACTCATCCATTTTCTACAGATGTAAAAAAGCCCTACTCTTTCGATTAGGGCTTTTTTAAATAAGTAGCTACGTTAACGGGACTTGCTATCAACCTTGAAAGCGACACGTCCCCCGACGTGACTGGCCGCTAAGCTCTCTAATAAAAAGCCTAACCAACTGAACTACCACTTCACAGTGTCTACCTTCACTCATCCATTTTCTACAGACGTAAAAA
>NZ_WOBR01000019.1 GCF_009727955.1 Aliivibrio fischeri
TTTTTTACGTCTGTAGAAAATTGAATGAGATAAGCAGAGCGAAGAGGTAGTTCAGTTGGTTAGGCTTTTTATTGGAGAGCTTAGCGGCCTATCACGCCGGGGGACGTGTTGCTTTCAAGGTTGATAGAAAGTCCCGTCCACTCCGCCACTTATTTGAAAAAGCCCTAATCGAAAGATTAGGGCTTTTTTGCATCTGTAGAAAATTGAATGAGATAAACAGAGCTAAGTGGCAGTTCAGTTGGTTAGGCTTTTTATTGGGGAGCTTAGCGGCCTCACGCCAAGGGGCGTATCGCTTTCAAGATTGATAGAAAGTCCCGTTAACGTAATCACTTATTTAAGAAGCCCTAATCAAAAGATTAGGGCTTTTTTGCATCTGTAGAAAACGGAATGAGATAAGCAGAGCGAAATGGTAGTTCAGTTGGTTAGGCTTTCTATTAGAGATCTTAGCGGTTGTCAGTTCGGGGACGTGTTGCTCTTAAACTTGATAAAAAGCAGGTAAATATAGTTACTTATATTGAGATAATTAAATGATGGAGACTCTAAGGACGTGTAATTTTAGATGAATAGAGGCGGGGAAATATCAAAATGGGTATGCACTGTATTAATGCACACCCATAACTTAATTATAGAATTTGATTCAGTATATGATCTGCTTTAATTCGCTTAATTCTTTTGATTAATTTTTTTACTTCAACAGGATAACTATCAAGCTTGTCTACTTGTTTGTATGAACCAATTAATTGTGTATGTTCTAAGATTACATCTAGTTCAGCTTGCTTCGTATCTACAAGTAACTGTTCAGGATCCTGCAATAATAGTCCATTCTCAAGATCTAGTTTCCAGGCTCTTGGGTTTAGATTACTACCTGTAATTAGTGTGTATTCTTTATCTACCCACATACCTTTTAGATGAAAACTGTTGTTCTCATGTTTCCATAAGTTAAGAGATAATTGTCTGCTAGCAATGTAAGTCTCATTAGCTTTAGCAAAGTTTCTTAGGTTTATCTCATATAGGTATGGTAACCCTGCAATAGTCTTAAATTCTTCTTCAGGTGAAATGTAGAAATCATTAGCAGTTTTGTCACCGACAATAATTGTTACTTTCACTCCTCGTCGTAGTGCTTTTTTTAGTTCTTTTGCAATAGGTTTAGGGAAGTTGAAATAAGGAGTACAGATTGTAATTTCAGATGTGGCTGATGCTAAAAGAGTGCGAATATAATTATTTAATTTATTCCCTTTTCTTCCTAAGCCAACAAGAGGTGTTATACCAACTTCACCTTCTTTTCTTGTCTGAGACGTAAATTGGTAGTTTGCTAAACCGAGCTGCTTTCTTAACTCTTTAATTTCCGGCTTAAGGGATTTTGTTTCTGGTCTATTTTGTTGTGATAAACAATTTACAGCAGGACTAGCAATCAATGTTTTCTTAATAAATGAAACCATTGAATTAGCAAGAAGAGCATTATTTAAAACGTGGTATCTGTCGAAGCGGTATTTATCTTTATGGGCAAGGTATACATCATTTAAGCTAGCGCCGCTATAAACAACGGTGTCGTCAAAGATAAAACCTTTTAGATGCAAAACGCCGAAAACTTCTTTATTTCTTACTGGAACACCAAGGACATTTATTGAATGCTCGTATTTTTCAGAGAATTCTCGATATAACGCTGCGTTACCATCACTCTTTTCAGCACCGATAAGTCCTCTTTGAGCTCGATGCCAATCAACAAGAACATTAATGTCTAGTGTCGGATTTTTCTGTTTAGCTTCATACAGAGCGGTAAAGATTTCTCTGCCAGCATCATCATTTTCTAAGTAAAGTGCAACTATATAAATGCGTTGTTGTGCATTTTCTATTTGTTTAAGAAGTTCATACCGAAAATCTGCAGCGGTGTGAAGAATCTTAATATTCTCAGGATTTTGAGACAACATTGGGAGCTTAGATAGCTGTTCTTTACTTTCTTGAGGTTTCAAATTCATAACCAATCATTAAATAATCAATATAAGGGGATAGATTTTAGCAAACTTCATGGGTATTGCCGAGAGTAATATCTAATTGTTAGTTTTTTTATAGAGAAGGATATCCAATTCTTTTCCAGTATTTGTATATCTATCATGCTTAGATTTAAGTACATGAGGAATATTCTTTTTGTCTATATGAATGAAATCGTTTTTTAAATAAAACTCACTTAACTGAGGTTCACAAAAGCAATAGCAGTGTTCTAATGATAAAAATTCATTTAACTTAAATAACAGTTGGCTTCCAAGACTCTCGCCTCTTCTTTCTTTGATTATCATCATTCCTGTTAAAAAATGACACTCTTCATAGGTCTTTATACGCATAGCCCCTAAGATTTTCTTATCCCCCTCTATTACTATTATTTCTTCTTTTCCCTTAGGCTTTCCTGACGGGTAGTTTTCCTTGTAGATTTTATGTAATAAAGGAAGGCGTAATTTGTCTAGATGAGAAACGGTAAGATTCATTAGCTCTGTTCTATATAGTTGTTATGTATTAAGTTAGAATGTACTTAATCTAATCAATTAAATACAGCACTATGCAGATTTTACTTAATAAAACACTTAAGCCTTATAATAGTTTTTCAGTTAACGAAAGTGCTGATTTAATCATTCAAGCTGATTCTATACAGGATCTAATTGATATTTGGTCTGATAAAAAATACACAGACATGACAAAACTACCTTTAGGGCGAGGGAGTAATACCTTATTTTGTAATCACTTTAATGGTGTCGTTGTTCTTAATCGACTTTTCGGAAAATCAGTAACAGAAACGGATACTGATTATTTGCTGAAAATTTCTAGTGGAGAAGATTGGCCTGCATTAGTTGAGTGGTGTGTTGATAATGGATTCGCCGGCATTGAGAATCTAGCAATGATTCCAGGTTGTGCAGGTTCTGCTCCTATTCAAAATATCGGTGCTTATGGTCTTGAGCTAAAAGATATATGTGAGTCTGTTGAATATTTGGATCTTGAAACACTTCAAATTAAAACATTGAAGAATTCAGAATGTTTATTTGGTTATCGAGAATCTATTTTTAAGCACGAGCTCAAAGATCGTTGCATCATTACAGCGATAACACTTCGTTTAAATAAACAATGGCAGCCTGTTCTTGCTTATGGCCCATTGAGTGATTTACGAAATAGTAAAACCACACCTAAGAACGTATTTGATAAAATTTGTGAAATTCGAAGTAAAAAACTCCCTGATCCAAATGTGATTGGAAATGCAGGTAGTTTCTTTAAGAATCCTGTTATATCAGAAGAGCACTATTTAGCCTTATGTGAAACTTACCCTAATTTACCTGCTTATGATGTCACTGAAGGGAAGAAAATAGCTGCTGGTTGGCTTATTGATAATGCTGGTTTAAAAGGTTTCAAAATTAATGGAGCCCAAGTACATCAAGAACAAGCGTTGGTGCTAATTAACACTGGTACAGCGACATCTGAAGATATTTTAGAGTTAGCAAATTATGTAAAAAACATTGTCTTAGATATGTATGATATTGAACTTGAACATGAAGTTAGATTTTATCTAAATGGTGAAGAATCTTTTTTATCGGAGCTCTTTGATGAAAGAACACACTAAAAAACTTGAGATCTTAAGACTGCTTAGTGATGGACACTTTCATTCAGGTGAAGAGTTGGGTGAACAACTTAATATCTCTCGAGCCGCAATAAGCAAACACATTAATGTGATTCAGAGTTGGGGACTTGAGATTTACAAAGTAAAAGGTAAAGGTTACTCACTCTCAACTTCTATTGAGTTATTACAACAAGAGTTAGTTTCTCATAATAAGCTACCGAAACCTGAAGTTCTTGGCGTTGTTGATTCAACAAATCAGTATTTGCTAAATAATATGACCTCTCTTGAGTGCGGACAATCTTGTATAGCTGAATATCAATCTGCTGGACGAGGCCGAAGAGGGCGTTCATGGGTATCTCCATTTGGTGGAAATATCTATTTGTCTCTCTATTGGAGATTAGATGATGGTCTTGCTGCTACGATGGGATTAAGTTTAGCTGTTGGTATTGCTGTTGTTGAAGCCCTAGAAAACTTAGGCTGTAGTGGTCTTAAATTAAAGTGGCCTAATGATATTTATTGGAATAACAGAAAGCTAGGCGGTGTTCTTATTGAACTTTCGGCTCAATCAGGTGGTGCCGCCCATGTGGTCATAGGTATCGGAATTAATGTTGATCTTAGTGAAAGATTTACTTCTGAAATAGACCAACCTTGGGTTGATTTAAAAACGATTCTTGGCCAAAGCCACATTAGAAATAAATTAGCGAATACATTATTGGTTTCGCTTGAAGAAACGATGAAAGCGTTTGAATGTTTTGGACTATCCCACTTTATTGAAAGATGGAATAGATATGACAATTTTAAAGGCCAAGAAATTTCGCTTCAATTAGGAAATGGTACCGTTACAGGAGTTTGCAACGGTATTGATGCTCAAGGTGCACTGCTACTTATCAATGCTGATGGCCTAACGGCTTATAATGGTGGTGAAATATCGATAAAGAAATAATAGCTACTTTCTTATTGCTACTTGATTAATTGAATGGTTTTCACCTTTTGAAAGAATAAGACTAGCTCGATTCTTTGTTGGTAAGATGTTTTCCTCAAGGTTGAGACCATTAATCGTATCCCAAATATGTTGAGCTTTTTTAATTGAGTCTGCTGTAGACAATTCCGTGTAGTGCGAAAAATAAGATCCATGTTCTTTAAAGGCACTTTCTCGTAATTTTAAAAAACGTTCGACATACCATTCTTTAAGTTGTTCTGCCGATGCGTCTACATATATTGAGAAGTTAAGAAAGTCTGACACAAAACGGTGATGCTGTTCGTCAGGATAATCGTTACTATTTTGAAGTACATTTAAACCTTCAATGATTAAGATGTCTGGTGATTCAACAACTTTTCGCTCACCGGTTACGTTATAAGTCAGGTGTGAATATAAAGGTGCCGATACCGATTTTTTTCCCGATTTTACATCAGAAACAAAAGAAACCAATGAGTTGGTATCATAAGACTCTGGAAAGCCTTTTTTATGCATGATGTTCTTAACTTTTAGAACTTCATTAGGATAAAGAAAACCATCTGTTGTCACCAGTTGAGTATCTAAGTTTGGTAATAACTGTTTGAGCAGAGTCTGAATGATTCTTGCTGTTGTACTTTTTCCTACTGCAACACTTCCCGCTATACCAATAATAAAAGGGGATTTTATATCTTGGTGTGAAAGAAATTTTTCTAAAATAATGTTTTTTTCGCGATGGCTATCAATATGTAATTGCAATAAGCGAATTAAAGGCAAATAAATTTCACTCACTTCATCAATGCTTATATTTTCATTGATGCCTCGTAAGCTCGTTAACTCTTTTTCTGTAAGTGTCATAGGCGTCGATTTTCGCAATTCAGCCCAATGCTCACGAGTAAATGTTAAATAAGAGTTCACATGACTTACCTAATGGATTAATGAATGTTGAACAATACAATAAGCCTCTTTAAGAAAAAAGCGGTCTTATTACTTTTTGGTTATGGATTTGATGAGATAGACAACTTTTTGAGTAAAAAAGCAAAAAAAAACGTTTTATTTGAATTTTCAGTTGCATGATATTTCTAGATTCACTAGAATGCGCACCAATTGTGCCGACTTAGCTCAGTAGGTAGAGCAACTGACTTGTAATCAGTAGGTCACCAGTTCGACTCCGGTAGTCGGCACCACTTTTACTTTTTTCGAAAGGTAGAAGTAAAATTTGGAGGGGTTCCCGAGTGGCCAAAGGGAGCAGACTGTAAATCTGCCGCGAAAGCTTCGATGGTTCGAATCCGTCCCCCTCCACCATATTTCAGGTTAAATAGCTCAATCGAGTTACGTGTGCGGGCATCGTATAATGGCTATTACCTCAGCCTTCCAAGCTGATGATGCGGGTTCGATTCCCGCTGCCCGCTCCATATCTTTTGTGCGCTGATATAGCTCAGTTGGTAGAGCGCACCCTTGGTAAGGGTGAGGTCCCCAGTTCAAATCTGGGTATTAGCACCAGATTGCCTATTTCTCCTTTTAAAAAATCATATATTCAATCTATATTTGGTTACGTGGTCATTCAAAGCCACTAATATCCGTACCTAGAGGGACTATCCATGTCTAAAGAAAAATTTGAAC
>NZ_WOBR01000002.1 GCF_009727955.1 Aliivibrio fischeri
GTTTACTTTCATTTTAAAAAAATGAAAACAAACTGGTTTGATTATCAATTCACAAGTGCCCACACAGATTGATTTGGTTAAATTGTTAAAGAGCTTTTCTTCTACTTTTAAGCCATTAAGACTTTCTTTCGAAGAGGATGGTCATTTTATTCATTTAAGCTTCAGTGTCAAGCACTTATTTGAAACTAATTTTAAATTTCCATCCAGTCTAATCCGATTGCAAACCCTTACTGGATAAGCCTCCGTGTCAGTGAGGTCGCATTATAGAGACCTAATTCATATTGGCAAGCATTTTATTTAAGATTTAATTCAAATGAATAGAATATAAACAAAATGTTCAATATGAAGCCATGAAACTTATTAAAATAGCCTTTAGCTGATTAAAACCTAAGCTTTCCTATTATAAATACCAGTGATATTTAATAAATAGTGAACTAGTTCTTGTTATTTATTCCCTTCTTATTATATAAAGCGCGAAAATCCCACTCCAAAGTGGTATTTATTAAACTTATAAATCATTCTGCCGATACATATACATCAGACTAATAATCAAGGATCACAAGGCATGAAGCTAAAAAACCAATCTTACGTTCTGGCTACCATCATTTTTTGTTCTCTTATATTAATGACAGCAACAGGATTATGGACTTTACGAGTTGCTAGTACAATAGACAACAAATCTCGAGTAACTGAGATTTTTCAAACTACCTATAACTTAATTACCAATATGGAAAATATGGTAGAAGAAGGAAAGATTGAAGAATCAAAAGCGAAAGAACTCACTATTACTATATTACGTAATAACATTTATAAAGATAATGAATACGTTTATGTTGCTGATGAAAATTTAACTTTTCTTGCTGCACCTTTAGATCCTCAGTTACACGACACAAGTTTTCATGAATTTAGAGATAGTGAAGGGCGTAGCGTAGGACAAATTTTAGAAAATGCCATTAATCAAAATCCAAATGGTATGGCTGAATATACTTGGTCCTTAAAAATGCCAGATGGCAGTATTGATAAAAAGCTATCTATTGCTGAAAAAACAAATAAATGGAATTGGATTGTCGGTACTGGTATTGGCGAAACAGAAGTAAATGAACGCTTTTGGGCAACAGCACAATGGCAATTCGGATTGGCTTTTATCATTGCTAGCTTAATACTTAGTATTTTAATGATTGCAATTAAGCGTATGCTTGCACTGCTTGGTGGCGAACCACACGATGTACGATCTGCAATTCAAACAGTTGCAGCTGGGCAAATCGTCACTCAATTTGAGACTAAAGCTCCTGAAGGTAGTATTTATCAAGCAGTTCAAACAATGAACCTTTCTTTAGCTGAACTTGTTGAGCATTTAACCCAATCAATGATTGCATTGAAAGACGAGTTATCTGATGTACATTCTCGTTCAGGTACCGTAAGTCAACTGACTGAAGATCAGCACCAATCAACAGAAATGATTGCTACAGCTATAACTGAAATGGCATCTTCTGCAAACAACGTAGCAGAATCAGCACAGCAAACGGCTATCAATACAGATAATGCAGACAAACAAAGTGTACGTACACAAGAGTTAATTAATGCCACCGTATCAAACATTGAAGGTTTAGCTGAGCAATTGAGTACTGCAAGTACAGCCGTAGCTGAGCTAGATAATGAAGTAAATAGTATTGTTAAAGTGCTAGATGTAATTGGAGATATTGCAGAGCAAACAAACTTATTAGCATTAAATGCAGCTATTGAAGCAGCACGAGCAGGAGAGCAAGGACGTGGATTTGCCGTTGTTGCTGATGAAGTTCGTAATCTTGCAGGCCGAACTCAAGGTAGCACTAAAGAAATTCAACAAATGATTTCTAATCTCCAAGAAGGTTCACATAATGCTATTTCTACGATGGAAGTGTGTGCTGAGACAAGTAAGAGCACAGTATCCGAGTCCAAAAATGCCTCTGATGCTTTACAACAAATTGTAACGGCTCTTGAAACAATCTCTAGCATGAGCCACCAGATAGCAAGTGCATCTGAAGAGCAGAAATACGTTAGTGAAGATATTACACAACGAGTGAATATCATTGAAGAAAGTGGTCAACAATTAGCGAAAGTTGTCGCTGATAGCCAAAACAGCACTCAAACATTAACAGAACTTGCAGATGATCTTGAGACTTGGTTAAATAAATTCCAAGTTAAACATTAGATTTAACCCCACCACTACTCTTTGAAAGCATGCTACTACAGCATGCTTTTTTTGTGCTATCAATTTGATTAAGACGAGATAGGAGTACAAATTTCAAGTATAAAAAAAGCCTCGTCATTTCTGACGAGGCTTTAAAAAGTGGCTCCCTTTGCTGGACTTGAACCAGCGACATACGGATTAACAGTCCGCCGTTCTACCGACTGAACTAAAAGGGAACAGATTTTTATTCTCAAAGAGAAGAGATGGTGCCGACTACCGGAGTCGAACTGGTGACCTACTGATTACAAGTCAGTTGCTCTACCTACTGAGCTAAGTCGGCACACTTAATTTCATTGCTCGTGCTAATCACGTTAGACACCAACAAATTAATATGGTGCCCGGAGGCGGAATCGAACCACCGACACGAGGATTTTCAATCCTCTGCTCTACCGACTGAGCTATCCGGGCAACGAGGTGTATTAGAATGCTTTTTAGTTTCAGGGTCAACAACTAATTACAAAAAAAGGATTGTTTGGTGAAAATATACTCGCAACGGTCGATTTTATAACATTTTCATCAAAAGATAATCGACTTTATTCAATATATCCCCTTTAAACTCTCATTCAATAATTAGTAAAGCTGTATGCCTCTCTTACTTATCTAGTATGAATTGATAATTAAGAGAGGATCTCTTTGTTAACCGTTAAAAACCAAAAATATCAGTTAACCAAGCTGCTGGTTTATTCTTTTCACACTCGGCTTTATACTGCCCTTTTTGATCCCAAATTGGTAACTTCACTCTGCCCGAACAGTCTGGCTCTAATGTTTTATTACTTTGTAAATCAAATCCAGCGGTTGTTACTTCATTTGGCCACGGTAATTGAAGAACCTCAGGAGAGCGCATACTTAGATAATCAGCATAAACTCGTAACGCACCACTTGAACCTGTCAATTTCATTGGTTTGTTATCATCACGACCTAACCAAGTAATGGCAACCTCTCGGCCATCAATACCAGCATACCAACTGTCTCTTGAATCGTTACTTGTTCCCGTTTTACCCGCTAAGGCCGCCCAACTATATTTACTATTTAAGAACCGAGCCGTTCCTTCACTCACCGTTCTTTTCATTCCATACACAGTTAACCACGTTGCTTGTTCAGGAACGACTGCAGCTGATTTAGGGAAATTTTCATAAAGTAAGTTTCCATCATTATCTACAACTGCCTTAAGTGCTGTTAAAGCGGCTTTTCTCCCACCGTTACCAATTGTTTGATACATTTGAGCTACTTGATATGGTGATAAATTGATGGAACCTAATAGCATTGATGGCACTTGATTAATCTCATTTGCATCAACCCCTAATTTAACTAAAGTGTCAGTCACTTTGCTTAAACCAACCATTAAACCAAGATTTACTGTCGGTACATTTAAAGAACGAGAAAGGGCATAATAAAGAGGAACCTCTCCTCTGAATTTACGGTCAAAGTTCCTTGGCGTCCAAGTTGTACCTTTACTTCCTTTTAGTGCAATCGGTTTATCATCTAACGTGGTTGCTAATGAAAATTTATCTGGTGTTTCTAATGCACTCAAATAGATAGCAGGTTTAACTAGTGACCCAATTGGTCGTTTAGCATTAATCGCTCGGTTAAATCCATCAAATCCAGTTCGGCTACCACCAATCATTGCTCGAATTTCACCACTTTGACGATCAACAATCACCATTGCAGCTTCCAAGCCTTTCCCAGCTCTTTTTTCTAACTGAGGTACTGTTCTTTCAACAGCTTGCTCTGCTTTTTGCTGAGACAGAGGATCCAGAGTAGTGAATACTCGTAACCCTTCCCCTTTCTGATATGCCTTACCTGCTTTCTCTTTTAGTTCCCATTTTAATTGTTGGAAATAAGCCGGTTGTCTTGTCGCTATAGTTGCTCGTTTTTTTACATCAAGTGGACGGCTAGCAGCCATTTCATATTGATGTGGCGACAAGATCTCTTCTTGCATCATTAATCGAAGAACTAAATCACGGCGCTCTTTTACTCGTTCAGGGAAACGCATCGGGTTGTAATAAGACGGGCCTTTCACCATACCAACTAACATCGCTAGTTGATCAATACGCAACTCTTCTATTGGTCGACCAAAATACACCTGTGCAGCCAAGCCAAAACCATGAATGGCCTCTCCACCAGTTTGCCCTAAATACACCTCATTTAAATACGCTTCTAAAATACGGTCTTTGCTATAACGATAATCTAAAATTAATGCAAGATACGCTTCTCGAACTTTTCGCCATAATGTACGTTCACGAGAAAGAAATAAGTTCTTCGCTAATTGTTGAGTCAGCGTACTACCACCTTGAACTGTTCGTCCTGCCTTCGCATTCACCACCATAGCTCGAGCAATAGCAAGAGGAGAAACACCATCATGCTGATAAAAATCACGGTCTTCCGTCGCTAATAAAGCATCAACCATCACCTCAGGGAATTGCTCTCTACGTAAAAATAAACGTTGTTGATCATCATCGGCATCAAGCATGCCCAAAAACTGAGGTTCTATTTGTAAAAAGCCCATCTGCTTCATGACGGTTCTGTTTTCAATTTTCTGAAGTCCTTCAGAATTAAAATAAAGCATGACGTGACGATCTGGCTCTGGTCCTTGTTGAAATTCAAAAGGACGACGAATTAATTCAATTTTTGTTAATGATGATGAATATTCACCAGGGCGTTGAGGTTGACGTACTTTTTGATATTTAAGTAAATCCAACTCATTTTGAACCGTTTTTAAACTGATATTTTGCCCAGGAGATAACGTTAGCACTCGGCTATAAACAACCGTCGGCAAACTAAATAATTGACCATCAAAACGTTTCTTAACTACGGTATCAAGATAAATACCGGCGATAACAAGAATAGCTAAAACAACCAAGCTTAATTTAAAGCCTAAAATCATCAGACTCTTCCAAAAAGGACGAGACGATTGCGCTTTTTTCTTAGGCGATGTTTTTCTTTTCGCTGGTGCTTTCTTCTTTGCTGTCGTTTTTTTAGAGGCAGCTTTTGTTGGTGTTTTTTTCTTTTCAGCCATGAGAAATCTTTTAAATTATGAATATTAGTTAAAGTGACGTTTTGTTTTTTTGGTTGCTTGATGCGTAGCAGGATCATCTGGCCAAATATGCTTTGGATAACGTCCTTTCATCTCTTTTTGTACTTCTTTATAAGAACCTTGCCAAAAACCCGCAAGATCGCTTGTTGTTTGTAATGGTCTCTGCGCTGGTGACAGTAGCTCCATCATTAGTTTTTTTGTTCCTTTTGCTAATAATGGTGTTTCAGCCTCACCATATACTTCTTGCATTCGAACCGAGATCTTAGGTTCTGATTGTAATTGATACTGTATCTTTGCTTTTGTTCCTGTCGGCAATACGTAATGGTTAGGTAAATATTCATTAATTAACTGCATATTATTCCAACCAACATAAGCCTCTAATGCTTCCATAATATTCAGTGCTTTTAGTTGTTTATCACTTTTTATGTGATTCATAAAAGGTTGTAGCCACTTATTGATATCATTTAATAAATGGGTTTCATCTAACAAAGGTAAACCCAATTCAGGCAACCATATTGATGCACATAACAAGCGAGAGTGAAATGCTTCGACTGTGTCACTCCAATTTAAGCTAGATAATCCTTGTCTCTGAACCATGCGTAACAATGCTTCTGATATTTTACTTTCATCTGGCGATTTTATTGGTTGGCGCTTAATCACCAACTGTCCTAACTGAGTCCGTTGTTCGGCAAGCATGCGACCATTTTTTTCATCCCAATCAACATACTCTACTTCAGATAGTAAATCAGAACAGGAATCTAAAAGTGATGACAGTGTTAAAGAAGCACCAAGTAAAACCTGACTGCGGTTATTTACGCCTTTTAATAAATCAACCACCACCAAATAATCACTTTGAGCAAGGTTTTCTAGTTCATCAACTTGAACCCCGTGCCCATTAGATAATTGAAATTGACCGGACTCACCTTTGGCCATTGCAAGTCTATCAGGGAAACCATTAACTAATACTTCTTCTACATAATTAGGAGATGCCAATTCTTTATCTTCATTAACTAAGAGTAATTTAGCTAATCGATGAGCTCTTTGATGGTAATAATTTGATTTTGGATACTTCCCATCCAGTAGCAAAGAAAGATGGTAACTTACGTCTTTTGACTTTATCGATTTAGCAGGTTCTTCAATAATCGGCAAAAGAAATAATGCCGTATTTAGATGAGCCAATGACATTTCCTTTGCACGAAGCAATATCATAGAAAGTCGAGGATCCATACCTAAGTGTTGTGATTGTTCACCAAAAACTGTCAATTGCCCTTGGGTATCTACTTGCCCCAATTGCTTTAATAATTCTTTTGCTTGTTGAACATTAGACTTGGGTGGCAATGTTAACCATTGTAAATCCGATGGTTGTGTTACTCCCCATTTAGCTAACTCTAAAATCAAAGAACTAAGATCTGACGATTCGATTTCAGGAGTAGGAACTAATGCTTGTAGTTTGAATTGCGACTCACTGTACAGTCGAATGCAGATACCTGATTCTAAACGTCCTGCTCGCCCTTTTCTTTGCTCTGATGCTGATTGTGCTATACGCTTTTTTTCTAATTTTGTAATTCCTGTTTTCGCATCAAAGCTCGCCTTATTTTCATACCCACTATCGATAACGACTCGAACACCTTCAATCGTTAAACTGGTTTCAGCGATATTCGTTGCAAGTACAACTTTTCTTTGTTCTATAGGTGCAGGCATTAATGCTTGTTGTTGCTTTCTTATTTCCAGTTGACCATACAAAGGAGCAAGAATCACCTCTGATGAAAGGTCACTTAACCTCTCTTCCAGTTGTTTAATCTCTCCGACTCCAGAAAGAAAAACCAAAATTGAGCCAGTTTCATTAATCAAGGTTTGTCGAATAGCATTCTCTGTTGCATCAAGTAATTTTTGATTCGCCTTTAATGGCTGATAACGTGTTTCGACTGGAAATAAGCGCCCGTCTGACTCTAAATAGGCCGCATTAGGTAATAATTTTTGCAACGCTGCTTGATCTAATGTTGCTGACATCACCAATAGTTTTAGATCTTCCCTCAGAGCATCTTGAACTTCCAGAGCAAAAGCTAAAGAAGTATCTGCGTGAATGCTTCTTTCATGGTATTCATCAAAAATAAGTAACCCTACGTCTGATAATTCAGGATCAGATTGAATCATACGAGTCATGATCCCTTCTGTTACAATCTCCAAACGAGTTTTAGAGCTGACTTTTGTTTCACCACGCACTCTAAAACCAACTTGCTCCCCCACCTTTTCACCTAATTGAGATGCTAAGTAATTCGCAATATTACGGGCAGCTAAGCGCCTTGGCTCTAACATAATAATTTTGCCGTTAATCAGATTCTCTCTTAATAAAGTAAGCGGCAAAAAAGTAGACTTACCAGCACCTGTCGACGCTTTTAATATAAGCTGAGAGTGATGCTTTAATTCCTCAATCAGTGATGGGATCACTGTTTCAATAGGTAACTGTGACAATGGGTTCGCCTTATGGCATTATCTCGAATTAAACCATTGTACAAAAAAACAGTAGTTAAATGAAATTTGAACCTGAATTAGAATCTGGGAAGCTAATAAAACGCTATAAACGCTTTTTAGCTGATATTAAACTTGACGATAATAGTGAGCGCACAATTCATTGCGCTAACACTGGAGCAATGACTGGCTGTGCAGAACCGGACAGTACGGTGTTTTTTTCAACATCCAGTAACCTCAAGCGCAAATACCCTAACAGTTGGGAGCTCAGCGTCACAGAAAACAATCACACAATATGCGTTAATACCCTTCGAGCTAATCAATTAGTTGTCGAGGCGATTCAAGATCAGAACATAAAAGAACTGACTGAATATAACGAGCTAAAAACCGAAGTAAAATACGGCTCAGAGAACAGTCGAATTGATATTTTACTTACTGGTAAATCGTTACCTGACTGCTATATTGAAGTGAAGAGCGTCACATTACTAAGTGAATCGGGTCAAGGTTTCTTTCCAGATGCCGTTACAACTCGAGGCCAAAAACACTTAAGGGAATTAAGCGAAATGGCACAACTTGGCCATAAAGCCGTATTATTTTTCGCTGTTTTACATTCAGGTATTGAAAAAGTCTCAATCGCACACCATATAGACCAGCAATATCATTCTTTATTAATTGATGCGATTGAAAATGGGGTCAATATTCTCTGCTACCAAGCAGAGATGTCATCAAAAGAGATGAAGATCGTACGCAAGCTACCTTTTAGTATTTAGTCACTTCACTAGTGTAATAAATACATTCTTTTTAAGAAAAGTGCTACGTTCTTGCTACTGGATCTCAATTGATGAAATCAATATTTGATTGCCTCTTTTCTTTCTGCTATAGATAGCGCCCTCATTTGGCTAGTGAGAGTCAAAGACGTTTTAGGAGAAGCTGTAATGCCAGAGAGCAATACAAAAAGAACGCTAGGAATTCTAGCTATCGCTGGTGTTGAACCTTATCAGGAAAAAGCCGGTGAGGAATACATGGGCCCAGCCCAAGTTGAACACTTTACAAAGATTCTAGAAGCTTGGCGTAACCAACTTAGGGAAGAAGTTGCACGCACTGTGAACCACATGAAAGATGAAGCAGCGAACTTTCCAGATCCAGTTGATCGCGCGGCTCAAGAAGAAGAATTTAGTTTAGAACTGCGTAATCGTGACCGTGAGCGCCGTTTAATTAAGAAAATTGAGAAAACACTAACAAAAATCGAAGAAGAAGAATTCGGCTTCTGTGATTCTTGTGGTGTTGAAATCGGTATTCGTCGATTAGAAGCACGTCCAACCGCTGATCTTTGTATTGACTGTAAAACTCTTGCAGAAATCAAAGAAAAGCAAATGGCAGGTTAATACCTATCAAATCATAAAAAAGGGAGCATTCGCTCCCTTTTTTACGTTTAAATAGTGAATGTTTATGACAACTCAATACATTGGTCGCTTTGCACCATCGCCCTCTGGCCCATTGCACTTTGGCTCTCTTATTGCCGCGCTAGGAAGCTACTTACAAGCTAAATCTCATCGAGGAAAATGGCTCCTTCGTATTGAAGATATTGACCCTCCAAGAGAAGTACCAGGCGCCGCTTCGTTAATCATTCAAACCATAGAGAATTACGGTCTAGAATGGGACGAAGAAATTGTATACCAAAGTCAACGACACGATTTATATCAATCTCAAATCGATCAATGGCTTAAAGAAAATAACGCTTATTATTGCCAGTGCACACGTAAACAAATAAAAGAAGACGGTGGTTTCTATTTAGGTCACTGCAGAGATAAGCACCATTCAGAAAAAAATTCCGCTGTTCGTTTGGTTATGCAGCATCCTGTTGAATCATTTAATGATATTAAACATGGTACCATTTCAATCCCAAACCAACTTGCACAAGAAGACTTTATTATTAAACGTCGAGATGGACTATTTGCTTATAATCTCGCCGTGGTTCTTGATGATATAGACCAAGGGGTTACCGAGGTGGTTCGTGGTGCCGATCTCATTGAACCGACAGGACGTCAAATATCACTTTACCGTCAATTGGGTGCGAATGAAGTTAGCTACCTTCATTTACCCCTTGCTGTTGATGAAAAAGGCAATAAACTTTCTAAACAAAACTATGCACCCGCTATTGATAATAGTAACCCTAAACCAACACTATTAGCTGCATTAGCATTTTTAGGGTTTATAATTCCATTAGAAGTAAAACAAGCTACATTGAATGAAATTCTTCAATGGGCAATCCAACATTGGCAATTAAATCAGCTTCCAACTGGGCTCGAGATCACTACCCCATTCTCAAAACCCTCAATTTAAGCTATGATGTGCGCCTATTTTTGACTGCTCACTTGAATATCGAGGTTATTATCTTTAATCAAGTTGCCCGTTTTTGTCGTAATTTACTCAAAAACAACAGTGATATTTGCTCAACAGAGGATTTGAAACTGAACGTTATCACACGCCAAGAACATAATATTTCACGTAAAGATTTAAGTGATAATGCACTTAAAGTTCTTTACCGTCTAAGTAATGCTGGATATGACGCTTATCTGGTAGGCGGAGGTGTGCGCGATATTCTATTAGGTCAAGAACCTAAAGACTTTGATATTGCAACCAATGCAACTCCAGAGCAAATCAAAAAACTATTCAGAAATTGTCGCTTAATCGGTCGACGATTCCGTCTAGCGCATATTCTTTTTGGTCGAGATGTCATTGAAGTTGCTACCTTCCGCGGTCACCACAAAGAAGATAATGAGAAAAAGAATATCTCAGCTCAATCTGACGAAGGGATGCTACTACGCGATAACGTATATGGCACAGTAGAGGAAGATGCTGAGCGTCGTGATTTTACGGTTAATGCGATGTACTACAATATCGCAGACTACTCGATACACGATTACGCTAACGGTATTGAAGATTTAAAAAATGGCATTATCCGTTTAATTGGTGATCCTGAAACTCGTTATCGCGAAGATCCCGTTCGTATGCTTCGTGCTGTTCGTTTTGCTGCAAAGTTGGATATGACCATTTGCGATAAAACAGCTGCACCAATTGCTGAACTTTCACCCCTACTAAGAGATATTCCTGCTGCACGTTTATTTGAAGAGTCATTAAAGCTACTGCAAACCGGTAATGGATTAAATACTTACTGGATGCTACGAGATTTTAATCTTTTCCAACAATTGTTCCCTGTGCTAACTCCTTTCTTAACGGAAGAGGGAAATAGTCCAGCAGAACAAATGATTGAGCTTGTATTACGCTCTACCGATAAGCGAATCAACAGCGGTAAGCGTGTAAACCCTGCATTTATGTTTGCAGCGATGCTTTGGTATCCATTAACCGCAAAAGCGCAAGAAATCCAAGATGACAATCCAAAATTTGATCACTACGAATCAATAATGGAAGCATCTAATCTAATTTTGGATACTCAAGTAAGAAGTACTGCGATCCCACGTCGTTTAACTGCAACGATTCGTGATATTTGGCAACTTCAGTTACGTCTGCCTCGTCGTACAGGTAAACGAGCTTTTGTACTTATTGAGCAACAAAAATTCCGTGCCGCTTATGATTTCTTAGAAATGCGTGGCAAAGTTGAAGGCGGCGAAACCAAAGATTTATGTGACTGGTGGACTGAGTTCCAAGATGCACCAGCACCACATCGTAATAATATGGTTCAAAATTTAAACGGTGGTCGCCGTTCTGGTGGTCCTCGTAAGCGTCGCAGCCCATATCGTAAGAAAAAAAGAGCAAATAACGACTCATGATCAAAGTAATTATTGCGATTGGGAGTAACCTTGGAGATCCCGTAGCTCAAGCAAAAGTGGCTATCAATGCCTTGCATCAGCTTCCGGACTCCAAAGTAACAGCGGTATCATCGCTTTACAGCAGTTCACCTATGGGCCCTCAAGATCAACCTGATTATATTAATGCTGTTGTTGAAATTGAAACCAACCTTGCTCCAATGGAATTACTGAATCTCACTCAAAAGATTGAGCTTGAGCAAGGCCGCGTGCGTAAAGAAGAACGCTGGGGACCAAGAACTTTAGATCTCGATATTATTTTATTTGGCGATCAAACGATCGACAATGAGCGATTAACTGTGCCTCATTACGGCATGAAAGAACGTGAATTTGTTCTTTATCCGCTCGCTGAAATTTATAATGATTTAACTTTACCTGATGGCACAACCCTCTCTCAGTTATTAAAAACTGTAGATAGAAATGGTTTGTCTATTTGGGAAGATTAATCGCTTCTAGTAAGGATGTTTTATGAAAAAAATCTCTATTCATGACTTAATGAAGTGGAAGCAAGAAGGCAAAAAATTTGCCACTGTTACAGCATATGATGCTAGCTTCGCACAACTATTTGAACAGCAAGAAGTCCCTGTTCTATTAGTCGGTGATTCATTGGGTATGGTTTTACAAGGTAAGAGCGATACACTACCTGTAACCACTGAAGAGATCGCTTACCATACTCGTTGTGTACGTGCTGGTAGCCCAAATAGTTTAGTTATGGCTGATATGCCATTCATGAGCTATGCTACTCCAGAGCAAGCGTGTGAAAATGCAGGCAAGCTAATGCAAGCGGGCGCTAACATGGTAAAAATTGAAGGCGGAGAATGGATAGCTGAGACCGTTCGCATCCTTGCTGAGCGCGCTGTACCAGTTTGTGCACACCTTGGTTTAACACCTCAATCAGTTAATATTTTTGGTGGATTCCGCATTCAAGGTCGTGATGAAGCTAAAGCTGAACAAATGGTAAAAGACGCACTAACACTTGAAGCGGCTGGTGCTCAAATTATCCTATTAGAGTGTGTTCCTGCTTCTCTTGCTGAACGCATCACAAAAGCCTGTACCGTTCCTGTTATTGGTATTGGTGCAGGTAATGCAACGGATGGCCAAATCCTTGTAATGCACGATATGTTTGGTATTTCAGCTAACTACATGCCTAAATTCTCTAAAAACTTTTTGGCAGAAACTGGTGATATGCGTAAAGCCGTCACTAAATATATTCAAGATGTTGAGCAAGGTACATTCCCTGCTGCTGAACATACATTTAACTAAGGAAACGTAATGGACATTTTTTCTGAAATTTTACCATTACGCGAGCAGATCAAAGCTTGGAAACGCGAAGGTAAACGCATAGCTTTCGTACCAACAATGGGAAATCTGCACGAAGGTCATTTAACCCTAATTCGCACAGCTCGCGAACATGCTGATATTGTTGTTGCTAGTATTTTTGTTAACCCGATGCAATTTAACAATGTTGATGACCTAACTAACTACCCAAGAACAATGGACGAAGATGTTGAAAAACTGACTTCTGAAAACGTTGATCTTGTCTTCACTCCAACCCCTGAGATCATGTATCCAGAAGGGTTAGAGAAACAAACAACCGTTGACGTTCCTGTTATCTCTACCATTTTAGAAGGCGCTTCTCGCCCTGGTCACTTTAAAGGTGTCTCGACGGTTGTTAATAAGCTATTCAATATTGTTCAACCTGATGTTGCTTGCTTTGGTGAAAAAGACTTCCAACAGCTTGCGCTTATTCGTCAAATGGTTATTGATATGGCGTTAGATGTTGAAATCGTTGGCGTACCAACCGTTCGTGAAATGGATGGATTGGCAATGAGCTCACGCAATAACCTATTAACGCTTAATGAGCGTCAACGTGCACCCGTTTTAGCTCGCACTATGCGTTGGATAAGCAGCCAAATGCGTGGCGGTCGTAATGATTACCTATCTCTAATTGAAGATGCTAGTGATCAACTACGCGCAGCGGATCTGCAACCGGATGAGATCTTCATTCGTGACGCAAGAACGCTACAAGAGCCAACAGAAGAAACAACTCAAGCCGTAATTCTAATGGCGGCGTTCCTTGGTCAAGTTCGTTTAATTGATAACTTAGTTGTTGAATTATCGGCGACATCGAGCGACGAAGAAGAGTAATATTTTCTAAAAGAAAAATAAAAGGGCTGAAGATAATCACTATCTTCAGCCCTTTTTTTATCTATGATTTTATATGTAACATATGATAGTAATGTAGCAATTAACTTCTTAAGCCAATTCCCTTAGAGACTAAGTGCCAAGCAATACCATATAAAACAACAATAAATACTGACAACACAGTAAATGCCGTACCGATACCAACATCAGATACACCTAAAAAACCGTAACGAAACGCATTTACCATATAAACTATCGGGTTTAACTTAGATACTCCTTGCCAGAATTCAGGCAATAGACTTATCGAGTAAAAGACACCACCTAAATACGTTAATGGTGTTAACACAAATGTTGGAATAATACTGATGTCATCGAATGTTCTAGCAAAAACGGCATTTATCAACCCACCTAATGAAAATACAATGGATGTCATTAATACCGTCAGCATAATCACGCCAAGATGAGCAATTTGAATATCAACGAAGAATAAAGAAACACAAGTAACTAGTGCTCCAACCAATAAACCTCGAACAACACCACCACCAACAAATCCTGCGATAATAATATAGTTAGGTACAGGAGCTACAAGTAACTCTTCTATGTTCTTTTGAAACTTAGAGCTAAAGAAAGAAGAAGCTACATTTGAATATGAGTTGGTAATAACCGACATCATAATCAAACCAGGAACAATATATTCCATATAGCTAAAACCACTCATCTCACCAATACGTGACCCAATTAAATTACCAAAAATAATAAAATAGAGCGTCATGGTTATCGCAGGTGGAACTAATGTTTGAACCCAAATACGAACAAAACGGTTTATTTCTTTCGAGATAAGGCTTTTAAATGCTGTCCAATATAAATTCATCATTATTTTGCTTCTCCTGAACGAACAATACTGACAAACAATTCTTCTAATCGATTTGCTTTATTCCTCATAGATAGCACATTAATACCTTGATGATTTAACTGTTCAAAAAGGTAATTAAGCCCCTGAGATTTATCAATTTCAACTTCGATAGAGCCATCTTTACAACTGGTTATTTTTGCACCGTCTAAAACAGGTGTAGGGCTATTTTCAGCAAGATCCAAAATAAAGGTTTCAACTTGAAGTTTATTCAATAATGACTTCATTGAGGTATTCTCTATTACCTCACCTTTATTAATAATTCCTATATTTCGACAAAGCATCTCAGCTTCTTCAAGATAGTGTGTAGTTAATATGATCGTCACACCTTGCTCATTAATTTGCTTTAAAAACTCCCACATAGAACGACGAAGCTCAATATCTACACCAGCTGTCGGTTCATCAAGAATTAATAATTTAGGTTCATGCATTAAAGCACGAGCGATCATTAAGCGACGTTTCATACCTCCAGATAAGTTACGCGCACGATCATTTCTTTTTTCCCACAGATCCAACTGAGTTAAATATTTTTGGGCTCTCTCTTTTGCTAATGTGCGAGAAACTCCATAATAGCCAGCTTGCTGAATTACAATTTGCAATACGGTTTCAAATGGATTGAAATTAAACTCTTGTGGAACCAAACCTATTTGCTGCTTTGCTTGTACTAGTTGGGTATCAATGTCATAGCCAAATACTTGTACTTTACCTGATGTTTTGTTTACCAAAGAGCTAATCACGCCTATTGTCGTCGATTTACCTGCCCCATTAGGACCAAGTAAGGCATAAAAATCTCCTTTTTCAACGGTCAAGCTCACTCCTTTAAGCGCCTCGAAACCACCTGCATAGGTTTTTCTTAATTGTTCAATTTCTAATGCGTACATTTGTTTACCTGTTATCTGGAAGCAAATATCTAATAATTGGGCTAGACTATCGTTAAATTACGATGAATGCAAATTAGCGTCCTCAATGGATAATAAAAAACCGCAGAGTGATTCACCCTGCGGTCTGATCTATTTCAATTAAGTTAATACGTTACTCTTCATTCGGTGAAACATATTTAATTGCGGACTTAAGCGCTTCATAACGAAACTTATAGGTGTTTTCACTCGGAATTAAATCCGTAACATGAAACTTCTCTAACTGTTCTTTAGTTTGCTCATTTGGGCATAATAGATACACCTTACAATTTGCATCTAATGCATCATTAATCGCATTCTCCAACGCTAAACCAACGGTCACATCAATCATAGGTACATCAGTTAAATCAAGTATCATGACTTCATAATCAGAAATACTGCTGTGCTGTCTTGAAATGGCTTTAGATACACTGAATATCATTGGGCCCGATAAGTAAAAGAAAAGCACCTTACCATTAGCTTTATCTAATAGTGCTTTTTCACTGTCCGTTAAAGGAACATCATCTTCATCCGCATCACTGATCGCTTTTACTTGCCTTGCTTGCTCTCGGCTTAAGCGCTCAATAATAATAATGTTAGAAATAAAAACACCAAGACCAACCGCCACAATTAAATCAACAAATACGGTTAATAACATAACACCGTACATAATGGCCATGCCTGCAAAGCTAACCTTATGAGCGCGTTGAATGAAACTCCAATCCAATATATTAAAGCCAACATACACAGCGATACCGGCTAATACTGCCATCGGAATAGGTTCTGTTAATCCACCAGCAACCAATACGACTAAAGCGAGTACTGCCGCCCTAAACACTCCAGATAGCGGTGAGCGAGCACCAACTTGGATATTGGTTACCGTACCCATTGTGGCACCTGCGCCAGGTAAAGCACCAAATAATCCAGAGATCATATTAGCCAAACCTTGGCCTCGTAGCTCTTTATCTGAGTCATGTTCTTTACGTGTTAATGAATCCCCAATAACGGCAGTCAATAAAGTATCAATGCAACCTAATGTACCAAGAACCAAAGCATCAATAACCATGGTGGTAAACATTTCAAAATTAATCGTTGGAATAACTAAAGAAGGAAGGCCAGCAGGTATCTCACCAATACGACGAATAGATTCCATATCAAAAAAAAGCATAGATAGTAGAGTGACAGCAACAAGTGCAACCAATTGAGCTGGAACATATTTACGATATTTATCAGGAAATAAAAATAAAACCCCAAGAGTTAATAACCCAAGAAATAATTCTTTAATGTCCAAGTTAGCTAATGTGTCAGGTAATGCTGATAAAGTTCCTATTACTCCGCCTGCAGGTGCTGCATGCCCTAATAAAGGAGAGAGTTGAAGAATGATAAGAATAATACCTATACCAGACATGAAGCCAGAGATAACACTATAAGGCATTAAGGTAATGTATTTACCCAGTTTTAATGTACCGAGTAAAATTTGGAAAGCACCGGCCATCATGACAACAGTAAACGTCATTGCCATACCCGTTTCAGGGTATTTTGCAACCATGCTTGTTAAAACGGCGGTCATAATTACCGTCATTGGTCCTGTTGGTTCAGATATCAACGTCGAAGACCCACCAAACAATGAAGCAAAAAGCCCCACCATGATCGCTCCCCATAAACCAGCCTCAGCTCCCGCTCCAGATGCCACACCAAAAGCCAGAGCAAGTGGAAGCGATATGATGGCCGTGGTAACCCCACCAAAGAGATCGCCTTTTAAATTAATATTGTCAAACCGTTGACCAAACACCGTTAGCTCCTTGTTTATAAACACGTTAACCTCATTAATTTAACAAATGTTATTCATCTCTCATAATAGTTAATTAGAACCAATCACTACTACTTATGTCCTAATCATTAATAAATGCTAAAAAGCGTTTTTTATAAGCATGAACTCGTCAGATGAGTACTTTTAAAACCATTTTTTAGCAGATTGAAATTGTAACATTGTGTATAGTAAATAAACCTGTTGAGGTTTTTAACAGAAAGAAGTTTAGGTAATACTCTTCCTTCTTATGTATTTAAGGGATGAAAAATTTAAAATGCCAGAAATTAAAGAGCTTTTTGAAAACAATTCTAAATGGGCTAAATCAATCAAAGCTGAACGCCCTGAATATTTTGCAAAATTAGAAGAAGGCCAACATCCAGGTTTTTTATGGATAGGTTGCTCTGATAGCCGAGTACCAGCGGAACGTTTAACTGGATTATATTCAGGTGAGCTGTTTGTTCATCGAAACGTTGCAAACCAAGTTATCCATACCGATTTAAACTGTTTATCAGTACTTCAATACGCTGTAGATGTTTTAAAGATCAGGCATATTATTGTTTGTGGTCACTATGGTTGTGGTGGGGTTAATGCGGCTATCGATAATCCACCTTTAGGCTTAATCAATAACTGGCTACTGCATATTAGAGATCTATTCCTAAAACATAGAACGGTATTTGGTAAGTTACCTCGTGAAAAATGGGGTGATAAACTGTGTGAAATTAATGTCGCAGAACAGGTATATAACGTAGGTAACTCAACCGTTATGCAAAATGCGTGGGAACGTGGACAAGACGTTCAAATTCATGGTGTTGTTTATGGCATGGGGGATGGCGTGTTAAATGATCTTGGTGTTAAAGGGCACAGTCGCGAATCATTAGAGATCTCATATCAAGCCGCAATGTCTAACATTACCAATGTTGGTGATGAATAATAAAAGAGAAATTACTTTTACCCCTTTATCAGGATAGATATACAGGCCGCACTATTAATAGTACGGCTAATATAAGTTGCCAGAGAAAGCATTCATCACTTACTTTCTCTGGCTATTTATTACGTTGCTATTCTCAAGCGTATGAGTCGACGGAGATGACGTACTTGGCGCTCGGCTTTAAATACAGGTTGTTCAAGATCGCTGATAGTTCGACCATCAAGATGTAAGCCTATATCTTTTAGTAAATACTCATTTCCCCATGGAATTTCATATTGTACTTTACGTACGGCACGTTTCCACTCTCTCTCCTCACGAGCTAAATCCGCTTTAATAAGTAAAGTCGCTAAACGTAGGTATATTGAATGACGCATAATATTTCTCCAAATATTTATATGTGAGAGATATTGCGACTAATGCCAGAAGAATATACAAAGAGTCCCCTCTAAAGATAGCCGCAATATTCGCAGCCTTAGAAGGTTACGAATTAATTAATCGTTTCGATCGCTTACAGGTGCAAACGAGGTATTGATGGTACAACATTGTTTGTACATATGAATAATCATCATGTTGACCTCCTAAAACGTAAAATTAATTCTTTAAATGGTAAGATGTAAATTTTATTTACGGTTAAATTGTAACCACCACTGATTATTTTTCAACCACAAATTTGAAACATTTAAAAAACAAAATAAACACATTGAAATACTTTATCTGATTATAATTCATTCTAAAAAAAGAATAAAAAACAGTTAAGTTCCATACTTTTCGCTATATAAAATAGATAATAGTTATATCAATAAAAAAGCCAAAGAAGTTATATTTTCTTTGGCTTTATTTATAGTTAATACTGAATCAAATATCTATCTGAATAAACAACGCTTCAGCATTCATTCAAAAATTATTCTTGTGGTACCACTTTACCGATGTACGATAAGTTGCGGTACTTCTGAGCATAATCAATACCCACACCAACCACAAATTCATCAGGAATAGAGAAACCAATCCAATCAACATTTACTTCTACTTCACGACGAGAAGGTTTATCCAGTAATGTACAAATCGTAATTGAATTTGGTTCACGGATAGATAAGATCTCACAAACCTTACTTAATGTATTACCTGTATCAATAATATCTTCAACTAGAAGAACATCTTTACCTTTAATGTCGTCATCTAAATCTTTTAAGATTCGTACATCACGAGTACTTTCCATACTGTTGCCGTAGCTTGATGCCGTCATAAAGTCTACAGTCATTGGTACATCAATAGCTCGAGCTAAATCAGCCATGAATACGAATGAACCTCGTAATAAACCAACCATTACTAACCCTTCAGAATCTTTATAGTGTTCTGAAATGTGTTGACCTAGTTCTTTTACACGTTGGTTGACCTCTTGCTCCGAGATCATAACCTCTACTGTATGTTTCATACTATCTCACTTATTCGTTGAACCTACTAAGAGTAGGATTAGACCGACACAGTTTACAGCAAAATAGAAAATGAAACGTGAGTAATTATAAAAGTTTTTTGAACTGAGATTAAGAAATGGCTGTTAACGCGTTTATTATGATGTAAAGAGATAATCAACACTTGGCAATAACCACATTCAAAATGTAAACTTCACTTTCTATTTATTGCGTAAATATATGCAATATTAAAAAAAATTCTTTAAGTTCGTCATAAATTTCATTGATCAGCTGAATAACTGTTGAATATATAAGCAGCCTTATGTAAAGTTATTGAGAATAATAATAATAAAACCCTATATAAAATAATAATTTGTTGGCAAGGATATAAATATAATGGATACAATCCAAAAAAGGCCTAGAACAAGGCTATCTCCAGAAAAGCGCAAAGAACAATTACTTGATATCGCAATTGAAGTGTTTTCACAACGTGGCATTGGTCGCGATGGTCATGCTGATATTGCAGAAATCGCTCAGGTCTCTGTCGCTACCGTGTTTAATTACTTCCCAACAAGAGAAGATCTTGTTGATGACGTATTAAATAAAGTTGAAAACGAATTTCACCAATTCATCAATAATTCAATTTCTCTTGATCTTGATGTTCGTTCTAACCTTAACACTCTTCTTCTGAATATCATTGACAGTGTTCAAACTGGTAATAAGTGGATCAAAGTATGGTTTGAATGGAGTACCTCGACTCGTGATGAAGTATGGCCTCTTTTCTTAAGTACTCACTCAAATACAAATCAAGTTATCAAAACTATGTTTGAAGAAGGTATTGAACGTAACGAAGTATGTAACGACCATACCCCTGAAAACCTAACAAAAATGCTTCATGGTATTTGTTACTCTGTTTTCATTCAGGCTAACCGTAATAGTTCACCTGAAGAAATGGAAGAAACGGCAAATTGCTTCTTAAATATGCTGTGTATTTATAAATAGATTCAGGATTCAGGATTCAGGATTCAGGATTCAGGATTCAGGATTCAGGAAATGATAATAAAAAACCGCTGATTTCTCAGCGGTTTTTTTATGTTTAAATAAAGAAGTGAGTAAAAATTACTTCTTCTTTTTAACAGCTTTTTTGTTTGGAAGGTCAGTGATTGAACCTTCAAATACTTCCGCTGCTAGGCCTACAGACTCATGTAGAGTTGGGTGAGCGTGGATAGTAAGAGCGATATCTTCTGCGTCACAACCCATTTCGATTGCTAGGCCGATTTCACCAAGTAGTTCACCACCGTTTGTACCAACGATAGCACCACCAATTACACGGTGAGTTTCTTTATCAAAGATAAGCTTAGTCATACCATCAGCACAATCAGATGCGATTGCACGACCTGATGCAGCCCATGGGAAAGTAGCAACTTCAAAGTTTAGACCTTCTTCTTTTGCTTCTTTCTCTGTTTTACCAACCCAAGCAACTTCTGGCTCAGTGTAAGCAATTGAAGGAATTACTTTAGGATCGAAGTAATGCTTCTTACCAGAAATAACTTCTGCAGCTACGTGACCTTCATGCACACCTTTGTGAGCAAGCATTGGTTGACCAACAACATCACCGATCGCATGAATATGAGCAACGTTAGTACGCATTTGCTTATCAACATTGATGAAACCACGCTCATCAACTTCGATACCTGCTTTTTCAGCATCGATAAGTTTACCGTTTGGTACACGACCGATAGCAACAAGAACTGCATCGTAACGCTCAGCTTCAGCTGGTGCTTTTTTGCCTTCCATTGAAACGTAGATACCGTCTTCTTTTGCTTCAACAGCTGTTACTTTTGTCTCAAGCATTAGCTTGAATTTGTCTTTAATGCGTTTTGTGTATACTTTAACGATGTCTTTATCCGCTGCTGGGATAACTTGATCAAACATCTCAACCACTTCAACTTTAGAACCTAAAGAGTGGTAAACCGTACCCATTTCAAGGCCGATGATACCACCGCCCATGATCAGTAATTTTTCTGGTACTTCTTTTAGTTCTAGCGCATCAGTTGAATCCCAAATACGTGGGTCTTCATGCGGAATGAACGGAAGTTTAATCGGACGAGAACCAGCTGCAATGATAGCGTTATCAAAAGTAACTGTTGTGTTTTCTTCGCCTTCAACTTCGATTGTGTTAGGGCCTGTAAATTTACCGTAGCCATTTACTACAGTAACATTACGCATCTTAGCCATACCACCAAGACCGCCAGTCAGTTGAGTTACAACTTTATCTTTCCAGATACGGATCTTATTAATATCAGTTTGTGGTTCACCAAAAACAACACCGTGTTCAGCCATTGCTTTTGCTTCTTCGATTACTTTAGATACGTGAAGAAGAGCTTTCGATGGAATACAACCTACGTTTAGACATACACCACCAAGAGTGCTGTAACGCTCGATTAATACTGTTTCTAGACCTAAATCTGCGCAACGGAAAGCAGCAGAGTAACCAGCAGGACCTGAACCAAGTACAACTACTTGGGCTTTAACTTGTTTGCTCATTTTGACCTCGTTATAGTCATTTCCCTAACAGGCTGACAGATGTTCTATTATTGTTTTCAAACCGCATTCATTTTACATATATGTTAACAGTGTGAAAGCAAGTTGGGGTTAGCCTGTGAGCTAGACAACAATTCACATTCAGCATGCTCCTCTTGGAACATTAAAAAAAACTGCAAATTGCTTTAATAAATATAATGTAAGGAATAAATCCTTAAGCTTATTAAGCAATAAGGTGACCTA
The DNA here is from genome assembly GCF_009727955.1 of Aliivibrio fischeri. GTDB lineage: Bacteria > Pseudomonadota > Gammaproteobacteria > Enterobacterales > Vibrionaceae > Aliivibrio > Aliivibrio fischeri_A. Next base: position 22,446 of record NZ_WOBR01000002.1, read on the forward strand.
TTAGCCACCTTATTGTTTGTTTCAATAACCGCTAATTACAGTACTAGACGACGAATGTCTGATAATGCACTGTTTAAGAAAGTAATGAAACGAGCACCTTCTGCACCATCAATAACACGGTGGTCATAAGACAGCGACAGTGGAAGTTGTAGACGCGGAGCGAACTCTTTGCCATTCCATACAGGTTTAATCTCAGACTTAGAAACACCTAGGATACCAACTTCTGGTGCATTTACGATTGGTGTAAATGCAGTACCACCGATACCACCAAGGCTTGAGATTGTGAAACAACCGCCTTGCATATCAGAAGCTGTTAGTTTACCAGCACGTGCTTTCTTAGAAACAGCCATTAGCTCTTCAGATAGCTCGTAAATACCTTTTTTGTTCACGTCTTTAAATACTGGAACAACTAGGCCATTTGGCGTATCAACTGCGATACCTACGTTTACGTACTTCTTAAGAATGATGCTTTCGCCATCTTCAGATAGAGAAGAGTTAAACGCTGGGAACGCTTCAAGTGCTTTAGCAACCGCTTTCATGATGAATACAAGTGGCGTGATCTTCATGCCTGTATCATTTTTCGCTTCGATTGCATTTTGCTCTTTACGGAATGCTTCTAGCTCAGTGATATCTGCGTTATCCCACTGTGTAACGTGAGGGATCATTACCCAGTTACGGTGTAGGTTTGCACCAGAAATCTTCTTGATCTTAGAAAGTTTCTGAACTTCTGTTTCACCAAACTTGCTGAAATCAACTTTTGGCCAAGGAAGTAAACCAAGAGCTGAACCGTCACCACCTTTACCAGATGCCGCTGCACCAGATTCAAGACGCTTAAGTGCATCTTTAACGAAACCTTGAACATCTTCTTTAAGGATACGGTTCTTACGGCCAGTACCTTTAACTTTCGCTAGGTTTACACCAAATTCACGAGCAAGACGACGTACAACTGGAGACGCATGAGCGTAATCGTTGTTCGCTTCAAATTCACCTGTTGATGCAGGAGCAGAAGCGGCTGCAACTGGTGCCGCAGCAGGAGCTGCTTGTGCAACTGGAGCTGCTGCCGCTTGAGGAGCCGCTGGTGCCGCGCCTTCAACAACAAATGTCATGATTAGAGAGCCAGTCGATACTTTATCGCCTGCTGCAATCTTGATTTCTTTTACTGTACCAGCAAATGGTGCAGGAACTTCCATTGATGCTTTGTCGCCTTCAACAGTAATTAGAGATTGCTCTTCTTCTACTGTATCACCAACTGCAACCATGATTTCAGTTACTTCAACTTCATCACCGCCGATATCTGGAACGTTCACTTCTTTCTCTGCAGATGCCGCAGGAGCCGCTGCAACTGGCGCAGCCGCTTCAACTGCTGGAGCCGCTGGTGCTGAACCTGCAACTTCAAAGATCATCACTAGAGAACCAGTTGATACTGAGTCACCAGAAGCAATTTTGATTTCTTTTACCGTACCTGCAAATGGAGCTGGAACTTCCATCGATGCTTTGTCGCCTTCAACAGTTAAAAGAGATTGCTCTTCTTCTACTGTATCGCCAACAGCAACCATGATTTCAGTTACTTCAACTTCATCACCACCGATATCAGGAACGTGAACTTCTTTAAGCTCTGCAACTGATGCAGCAGGAGCAGCAACTGGTGCCGCTTCAACTGCTGGAGCAGCAGGTGCTTCTGCAGCACCCTCTGCTTCAAAGATCATAATAAGAGAACCTGTTGTTACTGAATCACCTTCAGCAATTTTGATCTCTTTAACGATACCCGCTTGAGACGCAGGAACTTCCATAGAAGCTTTATCGCCTTCAACAGTGATCAGTGACTGCTCTTCTTCAACTCGGTCACCGACCTTAACTAGAATCTCAGTTACTTCAACCTCATCTGCACCGATGTCAGGTACATTAATTTCGATTGTCATTGTTTGTTTCCTTAATTAATGGAAGTCTTATGCGTATTGCGGGTTAGTTTTTTCTGTATCGATATTGAATTTAGCAATTGCTTCTGTAACAACAGATTTCTCAATATCACCACGTTTCACCAATTCAGTTAGAGCAGCAACAACTACGTAGCCTGCGTTAACTTCGAAGTGACGACGTAGGTTCTCACGGCTGTCTGAACGACCAAAACCATCAGTACCAAGTACTTTATAAGATTCAGTTGGCATGTACGCACGCACTTGTTCAGCGTAGTTCTTCATGTAATCAGTCGCAGCGATTGCTGGTTCGTTACCAAGAACGGTTGTGATGTACGGTACTTTCGCTTCTGCTTCTGGGTGTAGCATGTTGTAACGCTCTGCATCTTGACCATCACGAGTTAGCTCGTTGAAAGACGTTACAGAGAAGATATCAGATGCTACGCCGTACTCTTCACTTAGAATTTGTGCTGCTTTACGCACTTCATTCATGATAGTACCAGAGCTCATTAGCTGAACTTTACCTTTAGCACCAGCGTGAGATTCAAGCTTGTAGATACCTTTACGGATGCCTTCTTCAGCGCCTTCTGGCATTGCTGGCATTGCGTAGTTTTCATTCATTACTGTTAGGTAGTAGTAAATGTTCTCTTGGTTCTCACCATACATACGACGGATACCGTCTTGCATGATTACCGCTAGCTCGTAAGCAAACGTTGGGTCGTAAGAGATACAGTTAGGAACTGTGTTTGCCATGATGTGTGAATGACCGTCTTCGTGTTGTAGACCTTCACCATTTAGCGTTGTACGACCAGCCGTTGCACCTAATAGGAAACCACGAGCTTGTTGGTCACCTGCTAACCATGCCATGTCACCAATACGTTGGAAACCGAACATTGAGTAGTAGATGTAGAATGGGATCATTGGTAGATCGTTTGTGCTGTAAGAAGTTGCAGCAGCAACCCAAGATGCCATTGAGCCTAATTCGTTGATACCTTCTTGAAGAACTTGACCTGAAGTAGCTTCTTTGTAGTAAGAAACAATGCCTTTATCTTCAGGAGTATATTCTTGACCGTGTGGGTTATAGATACCAATCTGACGGAACAGACCTTCCATACCGAATGTACGAGCTTCATCACAGATAATAGGAACAATGTTTTTACCGATGTTCTTATTTTTAAGTAGGATGTTTAACGTACGAACGTAAGCCATCGTTGTAGAGATATCACGCTTTTGCTCACCTAGTAGAGGAGCAAATTCTTCAAGCTCAGGAACTTTAAATTCTTGAGTGAATTTAGGTAGACGCTTAGGCGTGTAACCTTGTAGTGCTTTACGACGAGCGTGTAGGTATTCGTATTCAGCAGAACCTTCTTCTAGTTTCAAGTAAGGAAGCTCAGCTACTTTCTCGTCAGAAAGAATGTCTTGTAGACCTAGACGATCACGTAAGTATTGTACGTGAGTCATGTCCATTTTCTTAACACCGTGTGCGATGTTTTTACCTTCTGCAGCATCACCCATGCCGTAACCTTTAACTGTTTTAGCTAGGATTACTGTTGGTTTACCACCTGTTTCTTTTGCATTGTTAAATGCAGCAAACAGTTTAGAAGAATCGTGACCACCACGCTTCAATTCGAAGATTTGGTCATCAGTCATATCTGCAACTAATGCAGCTGTTTCTGGGTACTTACCAAAGAAGTGCTCACGTACGTATGCGCCATCTTTAGATTTAAATGTTTGGTAATCGCCATCGATAGTTTCATTCATAAGCTGAAGAAGCTTACCTGTTGTATCTTTAGCTAATAGAGCATCCCAGTTGTTGCCCCAGATAACCTTAACAACGTTCCAACCAGCACCTTTGAATAGACCTTCAAGTTCTTGAATGATCTTACCGTTACCCATAACAGGACCATCTAGACGCTGTAGGTTACAGTTGATTAGGAAACATAGGTTGTCCAGTTTTTCGCGTGCAGCGAAAGAAATTGCACCGCGTGATTCTGGCTCATCCATCTCACCGTCGCCTAGGAAAGCGTATACACGTTGAGCAGAAGTATCTTTAAGACCACGACCTTCAAGGTACTTAAGGAAACGTGCTTGGTAGATAGCAGAAATTGGACCAAGGCCCATAGATACTGTAGGGAACTGCCAGAATTCAGGCATTAGTTTAGGGTGTGGGTATGAAGGAATACCTTTGCCATCAACTTCTTGACGGAAGTTATCTAGCTGCTCTTCAGTTAGACGGCCTTCAACGAATGCACGAGAGTAGATACCTGGAGAGATATGACCTTGGTAGTAAACTAAATCACCGCCATCTGTCTCATTAGGAGCACGGAAGAAATGGTTGAAACATACTTCGTAGAATGCAGCTGCAGATTGGTAAGAAGCCATGTGGCCACCTAGATCCAAATCTTTCTTCGAAGCACGTAGAACGATCATGATTGCGTTCCAACGAATAATTGAACGGATACGACGTTCAAGAGTAACATCACCTGGGTAAGCAGGCTCTTGTGCTGCAGGGATGGTATTGATGTAGTTGGTATTAATACCTGTTGGCATATCAACGCCATCTAAACGAGCTTTATCAAGAACTTGCTCTAATAGATACTGGGCGCGTTCAACACCTTCTTCACGTACAACAGACTCAAGAGCTTCTAACCAATCCTGAGTTTCTAGTGCATCAACGTCATGCTTCATGTCAGACATGCGAGCTATCCTTTTATTTGTTGGTTCAAATAGGGTATCAACGATATTCTTTTACTTAATTCATATCGTTATTTTGCTGAATTCGACGAAGTGAACATTCACGTCGTGATTCCTCTTTGGTCAATTCCAGCAACGTTTCTTCAATATAAGCGAGATGAGAGTGTGAGGCTAAACGTGCTTCTTCAGGCTTACCTGACACGATAGCTTCTACAATTTCAGCTCTGTGCTCTCTTACCTTCTCCACCACCGATTCTCGACGATTTAATAAGGTAAAATTTTGTAATACGTTTTGTTCAAGCAAAGGTTCCAGACTACGAACCATATGGAGCAGCACCACATTATGCGCTGATTCGGTTACTGTTATAAGATAGTGCATAACCGCAGAAGCTTCCGCTTCAAGATCACCATTTTTTTGTGCTTGTTGGATCAAACGATGTGACTCTTTGATCCGTTTAAAATCTTCTTCGTTACCACGTAAAGCGGCATAGTAGGCTGAAATACCTTCTAATGCGTGGCGTGACTCAAGTAAATCAAATTGCGTTTCAGGGTGAGTAGCTAATAAATCCAACAAAGGCTCAGAAAAACTTTGCCATAACCCTTTATTTACAAAGGTTCCGCCCCCTTGACGCCGAGTCAATAAATGCTTCGCTTCTAAACGTTGTATCGCCTCTCGAACTGACGGCCGAGAAACATCAAACTGTTTTGCTAACTCTCTTTCTGCCGGTAACTTCTGACCAGGAGAAAGGATTCCTTCTAATATCAGCCTTTCTAACTCTTGTTCGATTACATCGGACAATTTTGGCTGGCGTATCCTTTGATATGTCATCGTAGCTCAACCTAATTTAAGTTGATTACTTCCCACATTTCCGTGAGTCATTCGTCACTTTAATAATTGGTATTACCAATTTTATTTGATGCAAAAGTTATCATGAAAAAAGGGATACTGTCTAGATAAAAATTGATTTGAATCATAGAAAGGGTTTAGCGCATACATTTAATTAACATTCACTGTACGCGCTAATAATAATTGGTAAGACCAATTTGAAGGTTTGAGGTAATGTGTCGTGTCATAATTAAGAAAAACAAAATTCTCTACTTTAAAGTAAATCCTTTTATTTCCTTAACTTATGGTATTTTTCCCAATCAAATGAAAGGCCAGGATCTGTCTTTCGCAATGGTGCAATATATTGATGTCCCGTAATCCTCTCATTAACTATTTGTGGGTAAGCGGCTTGTAGCACGTTTGTTACAACCGCAAGCACTTCATATTGTTTTTGGGTATAAGCAACAAAATCCGTTCCTTCTAACTCAATTCCAATACTGTAATCGTTACATCGCTCACGCCCTGCAAACGAAGAAACTCCTGCATGCCATGCCCGCGCATTAAATGGAACAAATTGAATAACGCTTCCATCACGGCGAATTAGGCAGTGGGCAGACACTCTGAATTGATGAATGACTTTAAAGAAAGGGTGTTCATTTGGATCAAGCTTACCGGTAAATAATTGCTCGATATAAGGTCCACCAAACTGCCCCGGTGGTAAGCTAATATTGTGTACAACGAGCAATGAAATATCATCTTCATCAGAACGTTCGTCATAAAAAGGAGAGGCAACATGTTTTGCTTCGTTTAGCCAGTGATCTGCTGATAAAGTAAATTTCATGTTCATTCCTGCGTAAATTGAAGTAACTTTGAGTATCTTATGATGAAATTCTACTCTAGCGCGAGTATTATTATTGTCATAAACGTATTTCAAATAATTCAATGGACTTCATCATGATCAAAACTCACGACAGCGCATCTCGTCTTGAATATTTACAACAGCAACTTCCGACTGAAATTACTCGTGCCGTTGCAGATACCCTACGTGAAGATTTAGGCGGTACATTAGATGTAAGTACAGACATCACAGCTAGCCTAATTGCAGAAGACACGCAATCTGTTGCAACGATTATTACTCGTGAGCATGGTGTTTTCTGTGGCCAAATGTGGGCTGATGAAGTGTTCAAACAACTGGGCGGCACAGTAAGCATTGAATGGCATGTTAAAGATGGCGATAAAGTTGAACCAAACCAAACACTGTGTACCTTAACGGGGCCTGCTCGCACACTATTAACTGGTGAGCGAAATGCAATGAACTTTATTCAAACGCTATCTGGTTGCTCAACAGTAACTGCAACCTATGCTGAAAAAATTGCACACACAAATTGTCGTCTTCTTGATACTCGTAAAACCATTCCAGGTTTGCGCAGTGCATTAAAATATGCCGTAGCCTGTGGCGGTGGCTTCAATCACCGTATTGGCGTGTTCGATGCTTACCTAATTAAAGAAAACCATATCATTGCGTGTGGCGGAATTGAAAAAGCCATCTCAACAGCAAAAGAGCTGAACCCTGGTAAACCAGTAGAAGTTGAAACTGAAAGTCTAGAAGAGCTACAGCAAGCGATTGATGCTGGTGCTGACATTATTATGCTAGATAACTTCACCACAGACATGATGCGTGAAGCAGTAAGAATTAACGCAGGTCGTGCCGCACTAGAAAACTCAGGTAACGTGACTTTAGATACGATTGCTGAATATGCTGAAACAGGCGTTGATTACATCTCTGTTGGTGCATTAACCAAGCACCTTAAAGCCATGGATTTATCGATGCGTTTTAAATAAATTGCAGAATTATCGATAAACAAAAAGCCAGTAAATTTGCTGGCTTTTTTATTTTTAGTACACAACTACTCTCTTATATCTTTGATACTATTCACATAATCAACAACTCACCTAACAAGTTAAACAGCCGTATCTAAATTAAGACTTGCGATCAGCAACAAGGTTTAATTTATGACTTCTTGAAGTGAATCGTATTTGATTTTGCTGCTTACATTTATCACAGCATAAATTTATTACTCACTCGAAAGGCTCTCTTTTCTCCCTACCATATCTCTCTATTCGTTTTATTATTTTACGCATCAAATAAAACATGAATCACCCCGATTCATCTTGGAGAGAAAAATGAAAAAGCGTCAAGGACAGAAAGGTTTTACCCTAATTGAATTAATGATTGTAGTTGCAATTATTGGTGTATTGTCAGCAATCGCAATTCCTGCATATAAAGACTATGTATCAAAAAGCCAAGCAGCTTCGGCTTTAGCTACATTAAAATCATTAGTTACTCCTGCAGAATTGATTATTCAAGAAGAAGGAACTCTTAGTAGTGCAATAAGTTCGCTTGGTATTTCCGCAGGCTCAAATACTTTAGGTACCTTAAGTATCGTGGATAATAAAGAGATTAAATTCGAATTTGTAGGCGGAAACCTAAACTCAGATTCAATGACAATGAAACGTGATAGTAATACCGGTTGGAGCTGTGTTAAAAGTGGTACAAAGCTTAGCGCAATCGATATTGAAGGCTGTTCATAATAAATGCACACCAACCTCGCCTCTATCTTGCGTCAAGCTGAGCTAATCAGTGCGACGCAAGAAAGCAGTATCATAGAGTCAGTTCAAGCAGAAACGCACACCGTGCCTTCTGCTCTTTTAGCTCAAGGGATATTTACCCCCGATGAACTAGTGAGTCACCTTGCTCAAATCTTTGGACTTGAGGTGATCAACGTGACTCAATTTGATTATGCTGCTACTTGTCAAAAGCTGGGACTACGCGATCTCATCACCCGCTATCAAGCCCTCCCTGTAAGTCACGACAGTTGCACGATTCGTCTTGCCGTGGCTGATCCAAGTATTGCTCAAATAGAAGATGATTTTCGTTTTACTAGCGGAAAACAAATTGAATTAGTGCTTGCGGATCAAGGACAAATCCAAGCAGCTATTCGACGAGCCTACGGTGCAGGATTATCTGTAAATGACAATCAACACAAAGAAATAACCCAAGATGAGTTAGCCTCACTGGTTGATGTTTCACTTGATGAAATAAGCGCTACAGAAGATCTCAGCCAAGACGATGCTCCCGTCACTCGCTTTATTAACCAAATTTTATTAGAAGCGGTGCGTAAAGGAGTGTCGGATATTCACTTTGAACCCTATGAAGATAATTATCGTGTGCGTTTTCGCTGCGATGGGATCTTAGTGGAAAACAGCCGTCCATCCGCTCACTTAAGCCGTCGTTTATCTGCTCGCCTAAAAATCATGGCAAAATTAGACATTGCAGAACGTCGTCTACCACAAGATGGGCGTATTAAGCTCAAATTAAACAGTACCACTTCAATTGATATGCGTGTTTCTTCACTACCAACCTTATGGGGTGAAAAAATCGTACTGCGTTTATTAGACAGCAGTGCCGCTAATTTAAATATTGATAAACTAGGCTACAGCGATCAACAAAAAGCACTGTATTTAGAAGCCTTAAAACGCCCTCAGGGCATGATATTAATGACAGGTCCGACAGGCAGTGGGAAAACCGTCTCTCTTTATTCTGGTCTTAATATTCTCAACACTACAGAACAAAATATTTCAACGGCGGAAGATCCAGTTGAGATCAACTTGAATGGGATCAACCAAGTTCAAGTTAACCCTAAAATCGGCCTTACTTTCGCTCACGCTTTACGATCTTTTTTACGTCAAGATCCAGATATCGTAATGGTAGGTGAAATACGAGATCTCGAAACAGCTGAAATTGCGGTCAAAGCAGCTCAAACCGGGCACTTAGTTCTTTCTACTCTACATACAAATTCCGCAGCAGAAACCGTCGTTCGGCTAGGCAACATGGGGATTGAAAACTTCAACTTAGCCTCCTCTCTTAGTTTGATCATTGCTCAACGATTGGCTCGTCGTCTCTGTAATCTATGCAAACAAGAAGATCATTTAAGTGATGAGTTACGAGAAGAATATAACATTGCACCTTCAACCATTATTTATCAAGCCAATAAAGAAGGGTGTAATGAATGCACTCATGGCTATTCAGGTCGTATCGGTATTTATGAAGTGATGCCGTTTACCCGAGAGCTGTCTGTTGCCATTTTAAAAGGTGCGACCGTTAGACAAATAGAACAAATTGCCATTCAACAAGGTATGGATAACCTAAAAACCTCAGGAATTAAACGATTAGAAGATGGCACCACCAGCTTACAAGAACTAAACCGTGTACTCTATTTTTAAAGATAAGTAGATAATTCAAATGCCTAAAACAAAAAAGAAATCCAAAGCAGTCGTACTAAAAAGCTTTCAATGGCGTGGCATTAACAGTTCAGGAAAAAAGGTGTCTGGAAAACAGCTCGCGTTAAGTGATGCTGAAGTCAGAACAAAATTAACTGAGCAGAATATCCAGATTAAAAAAATCAAAAAACGCAGTATTTCTAGCTTTGAAAAAATGAAGCATGCAGTTAAGCGCAAAGACATCACGCTTTTTACTCGACAACTTTCTACTATGCTTGCCTCTGGTGTTCCTGTTGTTCAATCGCTACAGCTTATCGCAGAAAACAACACCAAAGCGGAAATGAAATCCATCTTGCACCAAGTTTGCTTATCCATCGAAGCGGGCACTCAATTATCTAAAGCGCTTTCTAGTAGTTGTTCTCATTTTGATTCATTTTACATCGATCTTATAGCTACAGGTGAAGAGACTGGCAGCTTAGCTCAAGCCTTCGCTCGCTTGGCAGAGTATAGAGAAAAAAGTGATGCTTTGCGTTCCAAAGTAATCAAAGCCATGATTTATCCAACCATGGTTTTTTTAGTTGCGATCACTGTGACTATTTTAATGCTTACTTTTGTTATCCCAGAATTTGAGAATATTTTTAAAGGCTTTGGGGCTGAATTACCTTGGTTCACTCAACAGGTAATTAATATCTCTCATAACTTACAAGAGTATGGTCTACACATTCTTTTACTTATTATGCTCACCATCTTAATTTTCAGTGCATTAAAAAAGAAATCCTACTTTTTTAGAATGAAAGTGAGTCGTCATAGCTTGCAAATTCCCATCATTGGTACCGTACTGTCTAAAGCGGCCATTGCTAAATTTTCCCGTACCTTAGCAACCAGTTTTAGCTCAGGTTTACCGATTTTACATAGCTTACAAACCACCAGTAAAACCGCTGGTAATCTTTACTATCAAGAAGCGATCTTATCTGTACAACAGCACACCGCCGCAGGTATGCCGCTTTACATTGCCATGCGACACACAGAAGCCTTTCCTGAAATGGTACTACAAATGGTTATGATTGGAGAAGAATCAGGAAAGCTAGATGATATGCTAAATAAAATAGCCCATGTTTATGAAGAAGATGTTGATAACACCGTCGATAACTTAGGTAAAATTCTAGAGCCGTTTATTATCGTTTTTCTTGGTACCATGATTGGTGGTTTAGTGGTGTCTATGTATCTTCCAATCTTTAACCTAATGAGTGTTATTGGCTAAAACGTGTAATAAGTGCGTTAAGTTTATACTCTTAACTACTTCATTTTAATGAATTCTGATACCATCAGCTAAATACGTTAATTACTGATATTGGACGCTTTTACATGGCTGTTTTTGATTATTACCCTTGGCTTTTTCCTTTGTTTGCCACCCTATTTGGTTTGCTTGTTGGTAGTTTTTTAAATGTCGTAATTTATCGTTTACCCATCATGATGGAAAAGGAATGGAAAAAAGACTGCATTGATTGCTTTCCAGATCTTGCCCCAGAAAAAACCAATGAAGAAAAAGAAGAAACCTTTAATTTAAGTGTTCCTCGCTCTCGCTGTCCAAAGTGTCAAACTCAAATTAAATTCTATGACAACATTCCTGTCATTAGTTGGCTTTTATTAAAAGGAAAGTGTCGTAAATGCAGTAACCCTATCAGTTTTCGATATCCTGCAATTGAACTACTGTCAGGCGCAATGTGTTTTGCCGTTTCGTACTTATTACCTTTCTCGTATTTTGCTATTGCTGCCGTTCTATTTACTCTAGTTTTGATCGCATTAACTTTTATCGATATCGATACTATGTTATTGCCAGATCAAATCACTCTACCTCTACTATGGAGTGGTCTATACTTAGCTCTAGTGGGTTGGGGTCCAATAAGCTTAGTTGATTCCGTTGTTGGTGCAATGGCAGGCTATTTGATCTTATGGTCTATTTACTGGGGCTTTAAGCTGCTTACAGGTAAAGAAGGCATGGGTTACGGTGACTTCAAATTACTCGCAGCACTTGGTGCATGGCTTGGTTGGCAGCAGCTGCCATTAATCATTCTATTATCTTCTGTTGTCGGAGCAATCATTGGCGTCATCATGCTAACAGCCCAGAAGAAAGGGTTTGATAAAGCGATTCCTTTTGGTCCTTATTTAGCCATTGCCGGTTGGGTCTGTTTATTATGGGGACAAAACATTAGCCAATGGTATTTTAATCACATCCTGGGTTTGCCACTATGAGTTATGTCGTAGCTATTACTGGTGGGATTGGTAGTGGAAAAACCACCGTTGCCGATCGCTTTCAAGCGCTCTATAACATCAATATTGTTGATGCAGACATCATTGCTCGTGAAGTCGTGAATCCCGGGTCCGAAGGATTAATCCAGATAGAGCAGCATTTTGGACCACAGATTTTATTGGACGATGGTCATTTAAATAGAGCAAAATTGCGTGAGTGTATTTTTTCTGAACCAAGTGAAAAACAGTGGCTCAATGATTTATTACACCCATTGATCCGTTCAGAGATGCAACGTCAAATAGCATTATCCACTTCAGAGTACACATTACTTGTTGTGCCTCTTTTAGTTGAGAATAAGTTACAATATTTAGCAAATCGTGTGCTTGTTGTTGATGTTTTGGAGCAAACTCAAATTAATCGCACCATAAATCGTGATAAAGTAAATCATCAACAAGTTAAAGCGATTCTTGCTTCACAAGCATCAAGAGAAGAACGTTTAGCTATCGCTGATGATATAATTAATAATGATCAGCAAAATAATGACTTAGATATGAAAATATCTCTGCTACATGAGAAATATCTGCTATTGTCTCTGGCATCTATAAATAAAGAGAATGAATAACGACTATGAATGGATTGGGTATGCAAAAATTTGAACACCCTTTAAATGAAAGGACTCGAATTTATTTACGAATAGAATCGCTATTTCGTAAACTAGGGCATTCCGCGGATTTAACACAACCATTTGAATACCAAGTTTTTTTCAGCTCTTTGTTTAATATGCTTGATATTTTGGAACAAGTACAAGTCAAAGCAGAACTAGGTAAAGATCTAGAAAAACTTCGCTTACAGTACCGAGCGTGGATGGATATTGAAGGTGTTGATCAATCAGCCCTACTTTCTGTACTTGAGCAAATTAGTCAAGTACATCAAAACTTAATGCAAACAACACGTCCAGGCCACTCTTTAAAAGAAGATCGTTTTCTTTCTGCATTAAAACAACGCTTCTTTATTCCGGGTGGAGATTGCTGTTTTGACTTACCGGCTCTGCATCATTGGCTACACTTGCCATTAGAAGTGCGCTGCCGTAATACGCATAATTGGATGGCACAACTGCTTTCTCTTTCTGATGCCTTATCTTTATGGTTAAGATTAACAAGAGAAACAGCTCGTTTTGAACCTCAGATTGCTCGTAATGGATTCATGCAAAGTGAAATGGAAAATGCCAATTTACTTCGTCTTGAAATACCAATTGATCAAGGTGTTTATCCAATGATCTCTGGGCATAAAAGTCGTTTTGCGTTACGCTTTATGTCTTTTGAAACCAATAAGAATTGCGAAAAAGACATCGAGTTTACACTTGCTGTCTGCTGAGGAAACTATGACAAAATCAACTACAGAGCAGCCAACTATCGTTAAATGTCCAACATGCCAATCCGCTGTAATTTGGAATTCAGAAAGTCAATTTCGCCCATTTTGTAGTAAAAAATGCCAAATGATTGATTTTGGTGAATGGGCAGATGAAGAAAAATCGATTCCAGGAGCTCCCGATATGTCAGACTCTGATGGTTGGTCTGAAGATCAATACTGATACCGATTCCCAATAAAAAAGCGATCATGATGATCGCTTTTTTTATGTCTATTATATGAAGTCAGAGAATTATGAACTAAATTTCTCTACAACTTTATTTAATACAGGTACATTCGCTTCTGGAAACTCATACTCTTTAAGTGAGGAAATAGGTACCCACAAACCTTCTTGGCCTTCTTTACCGTAAGGTTGATTGTCAAACTGGGTTACAGTAAAAAAATCAAAATAAAGCGATTTATCAGGATAGTCATGAGATAAAGATTCAAATATATCGAGCTCAGTTGAATTAATGCCAACCTCTTCATTCAACTCTCTTATCAAAGCTTGTTCTGCACTTTCACCCGCTTCAACTTTACCTCCAGGAAACTCCCAGAAGCCTCCTTTATGTGCTTTATCTGGACGTTTAGTAATAAAGACTTGGTTCTTTTCTGCATTTAAAATGATTGCAGTAACTATATGTAATCGTTTCATTTTTTACTTTATATACCCATATCATGCTTATAAAAAAGCCGCTAAATGATAGCGGCTTTTATTTTTCAATTAATAACAATAAGTATCAACTAGATCTTACCGTGACATTGTTTGTATTTCTTACCTGAACCACATGGACAAGGTTCATTACGACCCACTTTACGCTCTTCACGAACCATTGGAGAATGAGCGTCTTCAGCACCTTCACCATCATCTAGCTGATTTTCAGCATTTTGATGTTGTAGCTGTTGACGTCGAGCGGCTTCTTCAGCTTGTAAGCGACGTTGCTCTTCCATACGCTCAACATCTTCTTGCTGTTGAACTCGAACTTTACTTAAGATCGAAACAACATCAAATTTTAGCGTATCAAGTAAACCTTCAAACAGTTCAAACGACTCACGTTTATACTCTTGTTTCGGGTTTTTCTGAGCGTAACCACGTAAATGAATACCTTGACGTAAGTGATCCATTGCAGCTAAGTGCTCTTTCCATAGACCATCAAGCGTTTGCAACATAACCGCTTTTTCAAAGTTACGTAGAACTGATTCGCCAACAGACTCTTCTTTTTCTTTGTAAACTTGAACTGCAGCTTCGATGATTTTTTCACGTAGGTTATCTTCATGAAGTTTATCATCGTTATCTAGCCATTCTTGAAGCGGAAGATCCAAATCAAAATCAGCACGTAGACGAGTCGTTAGCCCTTCAACATCCCACATTTCTTCTAAAGATTGAGGTGGAATGTATTGACCAAATAGGCCTTCAAGAACTTCTTGGCGGTTGTAACCAATCATTTCGCTGATATCATCAACGTTCATTAACTCATCACGCAGTTCATAAACTACTTTACGCTGATCATTTGCTACATCATCGTATTCAAGCAGTTGCTTACGAATATCAAAGTTACGACCTTCAACTTTACGTTGTGCATTTTCAATCGCTTTAGTTACCCATGGGTGTTCAATTGCTTCACCTTCTTCCATACCTAACTTCTTCATCATGCCAGACACACGATCCGAAGCAAAGATACGCATTAGTGCATCTTCCATTGATAGGTAGAAACGAGAAGAACCAGCATCACCTTGACGACCAGCACGACCACGTAATTGGTTATCAATACGGCGAGATTCATGGCGCTCAGTACCGATAATATGTAAACCACCAGAAGCAAGAACAGCATCATGTGCTTCTTTCCATTTCGCTTTTATCGCTTGGATTTGCTCTTCTGTTGGATCTGATAGTTTAGCTACATCTGCCTGCCAACTACCACCTAACACGATATCTGTACCACGACCAGCCATGTTAGTTGCGATAGTTACAGCGCTTGCTGTACCTGCATTAGCAACGATATCGGCTTCTTGTTCGTGGAATTTCGCATTAAGTACGTTATGTTTAATTTTTGCTTTTTTCAGTGCATTTGAAAGCAATTCTGATTTTTCAATCGAAACCGTACCGACAAGAACCGGTTGGCCACGTTCAGAACAGCCTTTAATATCTTCAATGATAGCCGCAAATTTTTCTGCTTCTGTCATATAAACTAAATCACCCATGTCATTACGAGCCATTGGGCGGTTAGTTGGAATAACAACCGTATCTAAACCATAGATTGATTGGAATTCAAATGCTTCTGTATCCGCAGTACCTGTCATACCTGACAGTTTTTCATATAAACGGAAGAAGTTTTGGAACGTGATTGAAGCCAATGTTTGGTTTTCGTTTTGAATCTTAACACCTTCTTTTGCTTCAACAGCTTGGTGTAAACCTTCAGACCAACGACGGCCAGGCATTGTACGACCGGTATGCTCATCAACAATGATTACTTCATCATCTTTTACAATGTAATCAACGTCTTTTTCAAATAATACGTGTGCACGTAAAGCAGCATTAATATGATGAAGTAGGCTAATATTTGCTGGAGAATATAGCGTATCATCTTCTTCCATTAAGCCTGCATCTTTAAGTAGTTGCTCAACAAACTCTTGACCGTTTTCGGTTAAGTGCGTTTGTTTGCCTTTTTCATCTAGTGTGTAGTGACCTTCACCACGGTATTCTTCACTGTCTTCTTCGTCTTGCTTAACAAGTTGAGGGATAAGAGTGTTGATACGGATATACAGTTCAGAACTATCTTCAGCAGGACCAGAAATAATTAGAGGAGTACGAGCTTCATCGATTAAGATTGAATCCACTTCATCGACTACCGCAAAATAACGCTCACGTTGAACACGATCTTCCGCACGGAAAGCCATATTGTCACGCAGATAATCAAAACCAAATTCGTTATTTGTGCCATATAAAATGTCACATAAGTAAGCTTGTTTCTTCTCTTGAGGTGGCATATTTGGAACGTTGACGCCAACGGTCATACCTAAGAATTCAAATAACTCACGGTTTGTTTCAGCATCACGCTTAGCCAAGTAATCATTCACGGTAACAACGTGAACGCCTTTACCTGTTAACGCATTCAAGTAACATGGCAGTGTTGCCGTTAGTGTTTTACCTTCACCGGTACGCATCTCTGCAATTTGGCTATCGTTTAGTACCATACCGCCAATCATTTGAACATCAAAGTGACGCATACCATATAAACGCTTAGATGCTTCACGTACTGTAGCAAATGCTTCTGGAAGTAAATTGTCTAAATCTTCACCTTGCTCTAAACGTGCACGGAACTCGATTGTTTTCGCTTTTAATTCTTCATCTTGTAGTGATTCGAATTGTGGTTCAAGTTTATTAATTTGGTCTACGATTTTACGTAGCTTACGTAATGTACGATCATTACGGCTACCAATAACTTTAGTTAGAATTTTAGAAAACATGATTCCGTTGCTTCTCTTTATCTCTTGATCATTAATGATCTGGTTTAATCTGAAATGTGAATCAATCGCCTAGAGTTTACTCTAAGAAAAATACTTCTTTTATATACTTACCTTATGGGGATGAGACTTTGATTTTTCAAGGCCACATTAGATAGTTGTGTTGCTTGTCATCATAAGTAATAATTAAGAAAGTATAAGCGATAACGTGAAGCAATCCTAAGGTAAATCTGTAGAGTTTGATTTCAATTCTGAAAAATTCAGATCTAATTGGCATTTATTACTTTTTCTTTAGTACTCACCACCAAATAACGCACGATTTATAAGAGTTTTTAGTGATGCGAGACCATAGACCACAACCGGCAAACGATTTTTTCAATAATACTCGTTTTAAAGATCTGCAAGAAAAAGCGATCATTTTGTCAAAGCTATCTCATGTACTTGAAGATGCGCTACCTACAGGCTGTGAAAATCATTGCCGTGTGGCAAATTATCGCCAAGGATCATTGGTGATCGAGGTATCAAGCAGTGTTTGGGCAACAAGAATTAATTACGAAAGATTAACTTTATTGTCTGTTTTTCGTAAACACGGCTTACCTGGACTTTCTAACTTAGAAGTAAAGATCAATCCAGATCTTGCTCGATCTTTTGTTGGGGAAAAGCCCGCTGTTTATAAATCAGAAAAACAAGCAAGACGTGAATTATCTACGGCAGCAGCAAGCGCATTAGAAATGGTGGCAGAAACGGCTTCACCTAAACTCAAAAAACGTTTAGAAAGTTTAGCCGCTTTAGCAAATAAGAAGTAATACCATTCTGGATAAGTAGTTGTTCAGATAATTGCGTAGGAAAAATCGATTATAGCAAGCAAGAATGATCAAATACTTATGTAGATTGGTATAACAATATATTAGATACAAAAAAGCCAAGCATTCGCTTGGCTTTTTTAATTTGATGATGTGTTACTTACGCAAGTACCATTCCTGGTTGCATAAATGCAACTGGAGACTCTTGCTCATCCTCAATGGTCGTCCACTCCCATGCTTCTTGATCTGCAAGAACTGCACGAAGTAGCTGATTATTCAAAGCATGACCTGATTTGTATGCACGAAGCTCACCTAGAATACTATGACCTGACATATATAGGTCACCCACAGCATCTAGAACTTTATGCGTTACAAATTCATTATCAAAGCGTAAACCGTCTTCATTTAGGATTCGGTAATCATCAAGTACGATTGCACAATCAAAGCTACCACCTAAACATAGGTTTTGCGATTGTAAGTACTCGATATCACGCATAAACCCAAAAGTACGAGCTCGTGAAATATCTTTGATAAACGATTGGCTTGAAAAATCAAACACTAGCTTTTGGTCATCTGATTCAATCGCAGGGTGATTAAAGTCAATAGTGAAATCTAAACGGAAACCGTTGTAAGGACGAATTTCGGCCCACTTATCACCATCTTCTATGCGAACAGGTTTCTTAATACGAATGAATTTCTTCGCTGTATTAAGTTCTTCAATACCTGCAGATTGTAAAAGATATACAAAAGGACTTGCACTGCCATCCATAATTGGAATTTCAGGAGCATCAACTTCGATAACAACGTTATCAATGCCCATGCCAGCTAAAGCAGCATTCAAGTGCTCAACCGTTGAGATACGTACGCCTTCATCATTAACTAACGCTGTACATAGCATCGTGTCACGAACTGACTCTGGATCCGCAGGGAAATCAACTGGCGGATTAAGGTCTGTACGACGATAAATCACACCTGTGTTCGCAGCTGCTGGACGAAGAGTAAGCGTAACTTTACGGCCTGAGTGTAAACCCACGCCTGTCATTTGTACGATACTTTTCAGTGTACGTTGTCTGATCATATGCTCATCTCAACTATAAATATGCTTAATTTCAAACCAATTCTAAGAACTGGTCTGACATTCTAGCACACAATTTTTCATAAAACCAAATCGTTTGATGATTAATTAGTCAGCTTGGCGTCGTAAAAACGCTGGGATATCTAAGTAATCTTCTTTCTGATCTGGCTTAGCTTGTGCCGCACCCGCATTCTGAACACCAGCCGCTGGTGATGTAGATGGCGCAGATGGTTGTGCTGCTGGTTTAGTTACTTGCACGTTTTGTGCCGCTTTTTCAACCACAGGTTCAACTGGAGCTTCAACTTTTGGTTTTACTTGTGCTTGAACCGCAGGTTGAGCTGCTGGAGCCGATTGAGCAGGAGCCGCTGCTTTATTCGTCACTAACGTGATTTCAGGCTTTTTTTCAGTACCGATACCTGTAGCAACAACCGTTACGCGAATTTCGTCACTCATATCAGGATCAAGAGAAGTACCAATAACAACCGTTGCGTTATCTGATGCAAATGCTTTCACTGTATTACCAACAGTTTCAAATTCATCAAGACGCATATCTAAGCCTGCAGTGATGTTAACAAGAACACCACGAGCACCAGCAAGATCGATATCTTCAAGTAACGGACTTGAAATCGCTTCTTCTGCTGCTTGTTCTGCACGATCTTCGCCTACTGCGATACCGCTACCCATCATTGCATGTCCCATTTCAGACATAACTGTACGAACATCGGCGAAATCGACGTTGATCATACCTGGACGAGTAATAAGTTCTGCGATACCTTGAACAGCATTACGAAGAACATCATTCGCTTTTGCAAATGCTTCTAATAACGTAATACCACGGCCAAGAACTTTTAATAATTTTTCGTTTGGAATCGTAATTAATGAGTCAACATGTTTTGATAACTCTTCGATACCCTGCTCAGCAAAAGCAAGACGCTTACGACCTTCAAAGCTAAATGGTTTTGTAACCACAGCAACTGTTAGAATATTTAATTCTTTAGCAACTTCAGCAATAATAGGAGCTGCACCAGTACCTGTACCGCCGCCCATACCAGCTGCGATAAATACCATATCAGCGCCCGCTAACACTTCTTTCAGTGCTTCACGGTCTTCTAGAGCTGCATCACGGCCTACTTGCGGGTTTGCACCAGCACCTAATCCTTTAGTGATGTCGCCACCAATTTGAATAACGGTATTTACGCTCGTTTTACGAAGCGCTTGTGCATCAGTATTTACACTGATGAATTCAACACCTTCAATTGATTCTCGTACCATGTGCTCGATAGCATTACCACCACCGCCACCTACACCAACAACTTTAATTACTGCGTCGTCGGACATTTCCATCATCGGCTCAAACATTTGTTCTCTCCGTTTCTTCCTGTTCGCTCAGGTTAAAACTCTTTTAGTATCCAATTTTTAAATTTCTTTATTACGGTAGTAAAAGATTGGCTCTTACTTGGCACATAATCTTCATCGTCATGTAGCTGACTTTCTTTACCGTAATGTAAAAGTCCCACAGCTGTCGCTTGATAAGGTTCTTTTACGTAATCTGTTAGGCCTGTCACCTCTAAAGGTTGACCAATTCTAACTTGAGTTTGGAACACACGCTCAGCGCAGTCAACCAAACCTTCAATCTGTGACCCACCACCAGTCAATACAATACCAGCAGCAAGATGATGTTTTGTACCTTCAGCGCGTAATTGGTCTTGAATTGAGACAATTCGCTGATTTACAAGACCAAGCAGTTCAGAATACCTTGGTTCGATAACTTCTGCTAGCATTCTTCGCTGTAAACTTCGAGATGGACGTCCGCCAACACTTGGAACATTGACCGTTTCATCTCGATTAATATGTTCACTAATCGCACAACCATATTTTACTTTTAATTTTTCAGCATCGTTAAATGGCGTACCAAAAGCATAAGCTATATCACTTGTTACTGCATTTCCGGCATAAGGTAATACTTCAGCATGGCGTAATGAACCGTCAGTCCAAATTGCGATATCCATTGTGCCTGCACCGATATCAACAACACAAACACCTAAATCACGCTCGTCTTCTGTAATAACGGCATTACTTGAAGCTAAACCAGAAAAAATAATATGTTCAACTTTTAAACCACAACGTTCTACTGCTTTCACTATATTACGTGCCATATCATTATGGCAGGTAATAAGATGAACGCTAACTTCCATTCTCATTCCTGATAACCCAATAGGGTTTCTAATCCCTTTTTGAACATCAATAGAGAATTCTTGTGGAATTACATGCAAAGTACGCTGTTCATCACCTATCTTAACAGATTTTGCAGTATGAATAACGCTATCCATGTCATCTTGAGTCACTTCTTCTTCAGAAATTGACCCCATACCTTTCTCGATTTGGCTAGCAATATGTTTGCCAGAAAGAGAGATAAACACTGATGTAATGGTACATTCAGCCATCAATTCAGCTTGATCAATCGCTCTTTGAACCGATTTTACAACCGATTCTAGGTCGTTTACACCACCTTTATCCATACCACGAGATGGACATGAACCAGAGCCGATAACACTCACTTGGCCATCAGGTAAAACTTCGCCAACTAACGCTGAAACTTTGTTTGTACCAATGTCTAAACCAACAATAATACTGCCTTCTGGCGTTTTACTCATGTCAATTCTCTTCTTTATTTTCTACATCATCGGATTTCCATCCAACGGCAGCACCAGTGTCATAACGAAGATCTATATAATCTATCGAATCTTTTTTACTTTCTAATTGTTTATATAAAGCAATAAAACGCTCAACTCGTTCTTCTCTTGAGTCACGCCCTAATTCTAAACGGATACCGTTATCAAGAACGACCTGCCAAGATAATCGTTCAGTCAATGCTACGCTATGAACGGTTACATGTATTGGTTCAAATTGCTTTTGTAATTGGTGCCAAAAATCAAGTACATCTTTACTACTGGTTTCAGGGCCAAATAACGCAGGTTTAGGCTCGCGTAAATCACTCATAGGCGCATTAAAAACAACACCTTCTGGATTAACGATAACTCGATTATTCCATGTCGCTTCTGGCTGATGCTCAACAACAAAAACCTTAATAGTTTCAGGCCACTGTTTACGTACTGATACTTGGGCTATCCAAGGCAAAGATAATAAAGCATCTTGCAGTTTATTCACATCTTGCGTCATAAAAGTGCCGATGGAATCCATAGAATCTATTGCTTCACGAATGTCATCAGCCGTAATGTGCTTCAACTGCCCTTGAATAATCATATGTGATAATGGCAATCGGTCTTCATCTGTCATCCAACTTATCGTCGAAATAACCAACCAAAGCGAAGTAATCACGACTAAAGAAAGAAAAATAGCACCTGGTAGATGTTTTCTTACTTTTTCTTTATCAAATGAAGTATTCATTTTGACAGCTTTAATCATATTAACGTCACAACAATGCCAAAAATAATGTCATATCAATCAATTTAACCAATAAAAATAGAGATATAACATTTCAATTAATTTATATAATAATTATAGGGTGCAAAAACCCTCTATCCAAACTCTGATAGCATATTATTAATACAATGAGGATTCTATCCCATTATTCGTTTTTTTATTAGAAGTTCTAACTAATTAAACAATAATTATCCTAACTTTTTCATTGTTTCAATATTTAATTTCATTGAAGCCAATTGCTTAGCTAATTTACCAACATCTCCAGCGCCTTGCGTCAGGATTAAGTCACCTTCTTGAATTATATTCGCTAAAACAGGTGGTAATGCATCAATTGTCGGTACAAATACTGGATCTATTTTTCCACGACCACGGATAGTACGACATAACGCTCGCCCATCAGCACCTGCAATTGGCGTTTCACCCGCAGAGTAAACATCGAGCATGATTAATACATCAACATTATCCAATACATTGGCAAAGTCATCATATAAATCACGAGTTCGGCTATAACGGTGTGGTTGGAAAATCATAACCAAGCGCTTTTCAGCCCAACCAGCACGTGCCGCTTTAATCGTTACATCAACTTCTGTTGGGTGATGACCATAATCGTCTACTAACATTGCTGAGCCATTGCCAGTTTCAAATTCGCCAAGTTGATCGAAACGACGACCAGCACCTTCAAAGTTTAATAGCGCAGTAAGAATTGCTTCGTCTTCAACATCTTCTTCTGTCGCTACAGCAATTGCAGCAGTAGCATTCAATGCGTTATGTTTACCTGGGATATTCAATACAATATCTAAATCAGTACGATCTTTTCTTTGAACCGTAAAGAAGCTTTGTTGACCAACTTGACGATAGTTAATTAGACGTACATCTGCATCATCCGAGAAACCATAAGTGATAACTTGACGACTGACTTGTGGTAATAATTCACGAACAACCGGATCATCAACACACATTACCGCTTGACCATAAAATGGAAGGTTATGTAAAAAATCGATAAACGTTTGTTTTAACGTTTCAAAATCGCCACCATACGTGTCCATATGGTCCGCTTCGATATTCGTAACAATGCTTACCATTGGTTGTAAGTGTAAGAATGACGCATCACTTTCGTCCGCTTCAGCAATTAAGAATCGACTTGAGCCTAAGCGTGCATTTGTACCTGCGTTTTTAACTAATCCACCATTTACAAATGTTGGATCTAACCCTGCTTCTGAATAAATTTGAGTTGTTAACGCGGTTGTTGTGGTTTTACCATGCGTACCAGCAACAGCAATACCATGACGGTAACGCATTAATTCTGCTAACATTTCTGCACGACGAATAACAGGAATACGATTTTCTTTCGCCGCTACAATTTCAGGGTTGCTTGGATCAATAGCGGTAGATACAACAACCACACTCGCTTTTGCAACATTACTTGCTTGGTGTCCAAAGAAGATCTCAGCACCTTTTTGTGCTAAACGAACAGTGACTGTGTTCTCAGCCATATCGGAACCACTAATGTGATAACCTTCATTTAAAAGTACTTCCGCAATACCACTCATTCCCGCGCCACCAATACCGACGAAGTGAATACACTCAACACGACGCATTTCAGGGATCATGGTTCTTATTTCAGCTAATTGCAGTTTCTGTTCTTTTGTCATTCTTAATCTCAATTCTTATTTAGCGAGGCTTTTTATTGCATTAGCAACACGCACATCAGCATCGATAATTGCTGCGTCTCGAGCATTACATGCCATTTCGAGTAATTGTTTTTGCTCTAAACCGTTCAGTGTATCAACCAATCCCTGAACTGTTAAATCTTGTTGTTCAATCATTTGCGCTGCGCCACATTGTACTAGGTGATCAGCATTCAATGCTTGCTGGCGATCTTTATGCATAAATGGAATAAATATAGAACCAACACCAGCTGCAGATACTTCCGAAACCGTTAATGCACCAGAACGACAAACCAATAAATCAGCCCACGCATAAGCTTCTGCAACATTATCGATAAACTCAGTTACTTTCGCATCAGCAATACCGTTATCACGATACGCTTGTTCTACTGTTTCTTGTGAGCCTTTACCTGCTTGATGCCAGATTTCAATCTCATGGCTTAATTGAGGTAATGCTTCTGGTAATGTCGTATTTAAAATACGAGCACCTTGACTCCCTCCCATCACTAATAAACGTATAGGGCCAGTTCGCTCTGCAAATCTTTCTTTTGGATGAGGTAATTGACACACATCCTCACGAACTGGGTTCCCTACAACTTCAGCATTAGGAAAAGCGCCAGGAAATGCTTGGAACACACGTTTTGCTATTTTAGATAACCATTGATTAGTTAAACCAGCAACCGCATTTTGTTCATGCAATACAACAGGAATACCTGATAACCAAGCAGCGATACCACCAGGACCACTTACATAGCCCCCCATTCCTAGTACTACATCTGGTTGCCATGCTTTAATGTGTTTTTTCGCTTGAGAGATTGCCCCTAAGATTTGAAATGGTGCAGCAATTAACTTTTTAAGTCCTTGCCCACGAAGACCTTTGACTTTAATAAAATCAATTTCAATACCATGTTTAGGAACTAAATCTGCTTCCATTCGATCAGCTGTACCCAACCAACGGATCTCCCATCCTTCACTTTGTAATTGCTTTGCAACAGCAAGGCCAGGGAAAACATGACCGCCAGTACCACCAGCCATCACTAATAAACGTTTATTTTTGTTCTTCATTTTCACTCCGAGGAGGCTCATTTTCTAAATAGAGACGACATTCATGATCAATGCGGATTAATAACGATACGGCAACTGACATGATAATCAAACTGGAACCACCATAACTGATAAGTGGTAGTGTTAAGCCTTTTGTCGGAACAATACCTGCTGCTGCACCAACATTGACCAAAGTTTGAAATGCAAACCAAATACCAATACCAAATGCTAAAAATCCACCAAAACGTTGATCATGTTGAAGACATTTTCGGCCAATAAGTAATGCTTTTAATACCAAAGCAAAAATTAAAACTAAGATCAGAGTGACGCCAACAAAACCTAACTCTTCAGCAACCACAGCAAATACAAAGTCAGTATGTGCCTCAGGTAGGTACTCTAGCTTTTGAATCGAATTACCTAAACCTTCACCAAACCAACTGCCACGACCAAATGCCATAAGAGATTGAGTTAGTTGGTAACCACTACCAAATGGGTCTTGCCATGGGTCTAAGAAAGAAGTGACACGGCGCATACGATAAGGTTCAGCAATGATCAGAACAATCACTAATGAAATGCCACTCATCACTAAAGCAATAAATTGCCAAAGCTTTGCACCCGCAATAAATAGCATACCGATAGTAGTGACAAACATTACGATCGTGGTACCTAAATCGGGCTGCAATAATAAGAAAAATGCTAGGGTGATAAGTACGATTAATGGTTTAACAAAACCTTTGAAACTCTCTCTCACTTCACCATGGCGGCGAACTAAGTATCCCGAAATAAAAATAAATAAAGAAAGTTTTGCAACTTCGGCTGGCTGCAAGTTGAAGATACCAAGAGGTAGCCAACGGGCAGCACCATTTACCGATTTACCAACCAGCAACACAGCGATTAATAATAAGATGGATACAAATAAAAATTTGCCACTGTATTTTAACCAAGTATCTAATTGGATTCGCAATACAACGGATGAGGCACCAAGAGCCAAACACACAAATAGCATGTGACGAAGCATAAAGTGAAAAGGCTGATCAGTTAAGCGTGTACTAATAGGAAACGACGCAGAACCTACCATGATCAATCCAGTAAGCATTAAACCTAAAGAAATCCATATCAACTGACGATCGAACATGACTTTAGGTGACGGTGTTAAACACCAATCTTGAATGGAAAAGATCCCTTGTTTAATTCGCTCAAATGCCAAAATTAACTCTCAATTGAATACTGTTTTGCTAACTGGGTGAATGCATCCCCTCTAGCCATAAAATTTGCGTATTGGTCGAAGCTTGCACATGCTGGAGATAGCATCACCATATCGCCTTTATTTAAAGTCGGGTATAGAGTAGCGATGGCTTCATCCATGGTTTCACATAAGAGTGAACGAGGATCAAGTGATACAAATTGGTCGCCATCTTCACCAAAGCAATACATCATTAAATTTAAATCATGCAGCGCTGGTGATAATTCTGAAAAATCAGCACCTTTACCTACACCACCAACAAGTAGGTGTAATTTACCTTCAAGTTGTAAACCAGATAAAGCTGCCAATGTACTTGCTACGTTTGTCGCCTTTGAATCATTGACCCAGCGAATACCATTATTATCTGCGACAACTTGGCATCTATGTGTCAATCCATTGTAAGTTCTTAATGTATCTAGTGTGGCATCTAAATTGATACCAGCGGCATCAAGTAATGCAATTGCTACTAGGCTGTTTGCAATATTGTGCTTTCCGACTAAGCCTAATTCATTTGCAGCAAGCAGTGGCACTGTATTTTTAGCTAAATACTCAATGCCATCTTTTTCAATACAGCCATAATCGCCTTGGTCAAACCCAAAGCTTTTTAATGTTTTTTCAACGTCAGGGTAAGTTTGTTTATCGTCACGATTAACAATGCATACTTCTGCATGATCAAATATACGTAACTTAGCTTGGCGATAATCCGCCATGCCTTGATAACGGTCCATATGGTCTTCAGACAGATTAAGAAAGGCAGCGGCTTTCAGCTTTAATGTGGATGTTGTTTCCAGTTGGAAGCTCGAAAGCTCAAGAACATAAAGCTCCGCATCTTGCTCGAGTAAATCAAGAGCCGCAAAACCAATGTTTCCACCAACAGCTGCTTTTACACCAGCCGCTTTTGCCATTTCCCCTGTTAGATCAGTCACCGTACTTTTGCCATTAGAACCGGTGATCGCAATAACAGGTGCATTCACTGCCCAAGCAAATAACTCGATGTCACCAACAATTTGAATTCCTTTATCAATCGCAGGCTTAAGTTGAGGTGACGCTAAAGCGATTCCAGGGTTCGTTACAATCAAATCAGCCTTAATCAACCAATCTTGTTGCCACCCTCCAGAATGCAGTTCTACATTTTCAGGCAATTGGTCATGGCCTGGCGGTGTATCACGAGTATCAATCACTTTAATTGTTAACGCTTCTGGTTGTCTTAGTAAATGCTTAACAACAGATAAACCTGTCATACCTAAGCCAACTACGACAACATTTTTTACACCACCAAAACCACTCATATTAACGTACCTTCAATGTCGCTAATGCAATAAGAACCAATAACATAGAAATAATCCAGAAACGCACAATAACGCGAGGCTCTGGCCAACCTTTTAATTCGTAATGGTGATGAATTGGTGCCATACGGAAAATACGTTGACCACGTAGTTTGTATGACCCCACTTGTAAGATTACCGATAACGTTTCAACAACGAATACACCACCCATGATAACCAATAGGAACTCTTGACGAACTAACACTGCAATCGTACCTAGTGCTCCACCAAGAGCCAGTGAGCCTACATCACCCATAAATACTTGTGCTGGATACGTGTTGAACCATAAGAAACCAAAACCAGCACCAACAATCGCAGCACACACAACCACTAACTCACTCGCTAACGGAATATGCGGAATATGTAAGTAGTTTGCGAATTGCACGTTACCTGTTGCCCAAGCAATAAAGGCAAAACCTGCAGCAACAAATACCGTAGGCATGATTGCAAGACCATCAAGACCATCGGTTAAGTTCACAGCATTACTGGTTCCTACGATAACAAAGTAGGTAAGAAGAATATAAGCAAGGCCAAGTTGAGGCATCACTTCTTTAAAGAAAGGAACAACTAACTGCGTTGCTGCCGTATCTTTTCCATAAGCATAAAGAGCAAAAGCGACAACTAGCGCGATAGAAGATTGCCAAAAATACTTCCAACGAGCGATTAAACCATCTGTATTTTTACGAACGACTTTACGGTAGTCATCCACAAAGCCAACAGCACCATAGCCTAGCAATACAAACATAACGGCCCAAACATAAGGGTTAGTTAAATCTGCCCACAAGAACACAGTCACTGTAATTGCAGTTAAAATCATGATGCCGCCCATCGTTGGCGTACCACGCTTACTAAAATGTGATTCAGGACCGTCATCACGTACCACTTGACCAATTTGAAGGTTTTGCAACCAAGCAATCAGTTTTGGTCCCATCCATAATGAGATCGTTAATGCCGTAATAATGCTTAAGATGGCTCTAAAACTTAAATATTCAAATAAGCGAAAAAATGGAAAATATTGCTCTAGAAAATTGGATAACCAAATAATCATTACTGACACTCCTTAAGAGCTGAAACCACTTCGCTCATTCGTGAACTGTTGGCACCTTTAACTAACACGGTAACCTCATTATGTTTAATTAATTGTAATTCTTTAAGTAAGTAAGCATTCAAATCAGAACGTGTTTCAAAATGACGGCCATTACATAGCTCGCTGATCACTTTTGTGTCATCACCAAATGTCACTACTTGCTCAAATTGATATGGGGCAGCATATTCCCCAACTTCACGATGAAGTGCAAGGCTTTCTTCACCTAGCTCAGCCATATTCCCTAAAACAAGCCAACGCTGACCTTGAAATCCACCAAGTAACTCCACTGCAGCTTTCATAGCAGGAACACTGGCATTATAAGTGTCATCGATAACCTTCAATCCAGATGCTAATGTTTCGACTGCAACACGCCCTTTCACAGAACCTAACTCTTGTAGCCCTTGTTGAATATCATTTAATGATGAATTCGCTTGAATAGCTAAAGCAGCAGCAGCAACGGCATTCGCTACGTTATGCTTACCAATAATCCCTAAAGAAACTTGAATGCTACCTTTAGGCGTATTTAATTGAAAACTAGGTTCACCAATCTCATTTACTTCAATATTTGATGCATAAAAGTCAGCACTAGAGTCATCCATAGCAAAGCTAAACACTTGTTTACCTTCAAATAATGATGACCATTTTGGTAAACCATTACTATCTAGATTATAAATAGCAATACCGTTTTCTTGTAGCCCTTCAAAAATCTCGCCTTTTGCTTTTGCTACCCCCTCAATAGAACCAAAACCTTCTAAATGAGCCGCTGCAATATTATTGACCAATGCGACATTAGGTTGTGCTAACTGAGTGGTGTATGAGATTTCATTTTGGTGGTTTGCACCCAATTCGATAACGGCAAAATCATTACTTGGTTGAGAGCGTAATAACGTTAACGGAACGCCGATCTCATTATTAAAGTTACCTGCGGTTGCTAACACTTCGCCAGAACGAGTTAAAATAGAAGCGAGCATCTCTTTTACTGTGGTTTTGCCACAACTACCCGTTAAGGCAAATGTAAAAGTATGACAAACTTGATGTACATGTTTCGCTATTAAGCCTAACGCCTTTTGTGTATCAGAAACAATTACTTGAGGAAGTGTTGTATCGACTTCTTTTGATACAAGAAGTGCGGTAGCTCCTTGCTCTTGTACTGCTGGTATAAAATCATGGGCATCAAAGCGTTCACCGATAAGAGCAACAAAAAGCCCTTGTTCATCAATGTGTCGACTGTCTGTTGATACTGACGATATTTGACAATCAGCCCCAACCAAACGCCCATCACACGCTTTTGCTATTTCGCTAAGTAACATAGTTATCATGATTGTAGCCCTAATAATGTTTGTGCGGTTTCACGATCAGAGTAATGAACGGTCTTATCCGCTAACACTTGATAATCTTCATGCCCTTTACCGGCAAGTAAAATGATATCGTTCTCATTTGCTTGAGATAATGCAAACTGACAAGCTTCAAAACGATCATGAATAACATGTGCAGATTCAGAATTTTTTAATCCAGCCAGCATATCATTAGTAATTAAGCTTGGTTCTTCTGAACGAGGGTTATCATCACTTAAGATAATCACATCTGCTTGTTGCTCAGCAATGCTTGCCATCATTGGTCGTTTCCCTGTATCTCTATCGCCACCACAGCCGAAAATACACCACAACTTACCTTCACAATGAACTCGTAATGCTTGCAACGCTTTATCTAAAGCATCAGGCGTATGCGCATAATCGACAACTACTTTGGCTTTATTATTTGCAGTAAACAACTCCATTCTGCCAATAACTGCATTCAGCTGAGATGCCGTTTGAGCTAAAGCTTGGATGTCATAACCTAAAGAAAGAAGTGTCGCGAAAGCAACGAGAATATTGCTCGCGTTAAATGCTCCAATTAAAGGCACTGAAAAAGCAACATTTCCCCAATCTGAAGAAACGGAAAGTTGAATGCCTTCGGTTGAATAAACAACCGATGTCGCAAATACCTTCTTACCGGAATGAAAAGAGATGTTTTCTTCATTTAAAGAAACAGCGACGGCATGAGGCATCTCTTTTAACCATTGGCAGCCCACTTGGTCATCCGCATTGATGATTGAATGTTTTGGATTATGAGAAGTAAAAAGTAACTTTTTAGCTTCAGCATAGTTTTCCATATCACCATGATAATCAAGGTGGTCACGGCTTAAATTCGTAAATACTGCTGCATCAAAAGATAACGCATTAACACGCCCTTGAATCAAACCATGAGACGACACTTCTAATGCCGTCAATTTAGCTCCAATATTCTCAAGCTCTGTCAGTGTTTGTTGGATTTCAATTGGACTGCCAGTTGTATTCAAGGCTGGCTTAAGATCCGACAGTAAGCCATTGCCCGTTGTTCCCATTACGGCAGCAGGTTGGTCTAATAATGTCGTCCATTGAGCAATGATCTGAGAAATCGTCGTTTTACCATTAGTACCAGTAATACCGACGAGTTGCATGCATCTCTTATCCGCTTGATAAAAAGCGCCTGCAATCGCACTTAACTGCATATAAAGAGAATCAATATAAACAACAATCGCTTTATCGATAACCTTTACCGTCCCTACGGTATTCTCTTCATCAGCGTCAGCAATAACCGCAACAGCACCTTGTTCAATTGCTGATGAAATAAATTGGCGACCATCCACTGCATGGCCTTTAATCGCTACAAATAAACAGCCAGGAGAAACTTGGCGACTGTCCAATGTCATAGATGAAATTGCCACAGATTGATTTAAATCGCACCAAGGCAACAGTAATTCAGATAACTGCATCATCACTTTCCTAATTCAATACATCGATATGTTTTACGGTACTTTCATCTGGCGCTACATTTAGAATTTGCAACGCATCTTTCATTACCTGACCAAAAATCGGTGCCGCAACTTGACCTGCGTAATACTCATCACCTTGTGGTTGGTTCACGATAGTAACTAACGCAATTCGAGGGTTACTGACTGGTGCAACACCTGCTGTCACTGTCATGTATTCATCACTGTAACCACCACGAACCGCTTTCCGTGACGTACCGGTTTTAGCCGCAACTCGGTAGCCAGGTACAGCTGCTCTTGTTGCTGTACCGCCTGGTTGAGTTACGGTTTCCATCATTTCTAATACCGCTTTTGCATGCTGTCGATTAACCACTTGCTTACCCGGTGTTGGTCCAGTAGTTTTCAAAATTGAAAGTGGTCTATATTCACCATAAGCCCCTAATGTGGCATAAGCGTGCGCTAACTGGATTGGCGTAACCGACAAACCATATCCAAAGGCTAATGTGGCGATCTCGAAATCAGACCAACGACGACGATCAGGGAAAATACCTGTTGCTTCACCAATTAGATTTAAACCTGATGGATCAGCAAGACCAACGGCAGCATACTCGGCTAACAACTCTTGCAAAGGCATTCCCAACGCTAAGTGCGCAACACCGATGTTACTTGATTTCTTCAAGATAGTAGTGAGATCGGCTTTACCAACTTTCGAGCTATCACGGACACGACTACCGCCAATACGCATGATGCCATTACCGGTATCAATAATCGTATCTAAGTTCGCAGTTCCACCATCTAAAGCAGCTAATACAACAAAAGGTTTTACTGTAGAGCCCGGTTCTAACGTATCGGTAATCACACGGTTACGCATTCTAAAGCTTTGTAACTGCTCACGATTGTTCGGGTTATAAGAAGGCGCATTAACCATTGCTAGTACTTCGCCCGTCTTAATATCGATCATCACAACGGAGCCAGACATCGCTCTAAAGTCAGATACGGCTTGTTTAATTGCACGGTAAGCAATCGCCTGTAAACGCTGATCGATACTTAGAGTTAATGGTTTCCCTTCTTGTTTCTCTTTTAGAGAAATATTTTCAACCACTCGGCCATAACGGTCTTTACGTACAGTTCGACGCCCCGGCTCACCAGTTAACCAACCATCATAGCTGCGCTCTACTCCTTCGAGGCCATGACTATCAATACCTGTTACACCAATAACATGCGCACTGATTTCACCAGTTGGATAATAACGACGTGATTCAGCTTTTAAACCAATACCAGCTAATTTCAATTTTTTAATATAAGCAGCAACCGCTGGGGATATTTGACGCTGAAGATAAATAAAACGACGTTTCTTGTTTTTTTCAATTTTAGAAATTAACTCTTTACGCTTAAGTCCTAATACATCCGCAAGTGCATACCAACGTTCAATCTCAACAAGGCCACCTTCTTTATAGATCGTCACTGGATCAGCCCAAACCGCATCAACAGGCACACTTACAGCAAGCTGTTCATCATTACGATCAGAGATAATACCTCTGGCAGAAGGGAGAGATTTAACACGGATAGAACGCATATCACCTTGCTTAACAAGGTTATCTGGTTCAATAACTTGGATATAAGCGGCTCGCGCAATAAGAATAGCTAAGGCAAGAAAGACAAAGAAAACAATAACGCCAAAGCGCCACTGGATAAAAGTTGGCGGCGCTTTAGTTATACGCTTATTGTTTTTTTTTCTATTTGGTAATTTCATCGTAGTTTTATGATTACTTCTTTATCTGGCGCTGGACGTTCCATATCTAATTCACGAACAGAACGAGATTGAACTCGGCTATGCTCAGCAAGCGCACTTTCTTCTAAAATTAAATTACGCCATTCACCATCTAAGATATCTTTTTCAAGTAATAAGTTTTCACGTTGAACCGTCATTTGACGAGTATTGTGAGTAGCTAATACCACACCGATTGCACTTAAAAAGATACAAATTAATAGAATTGCATGAAGGCGGCCTACACCAAAAATGTCTAGGCCGATAAGTTTTGTAAGACTTGGTTGTGAAGCGGTATTTTTACTCATAAACGCTCAGCAATACGTAAAACAGAACTGCGTGAACGCACATTAACATCCACTTCATTCTTAGTTGGTTTAATCGCTTTACCAACAGGTTTCATTTTTGCACTGCCTAATGCTTTAATTTGTTCTTCAGTTAGCGGCAGACCATGAGGTACTTGTGGTCCCTTACTTTCTTTACGAATAAAGTGCTTAACCATACGATCTTCCAATGAATGGAAGCTGATCACTGATAAACGCCCTTCTGGAGCTAATACATCCAACGCTCCTTTTAAAGCGGTATCAATCTCATCTAACTCACTGTTGATGTAGATTCGAAATGCTTGGAATGCACGCGTCGCTGGGTGTTTTTTCTCTTTAAAGCTCTTAGGTGCAACCTCAGAAATCAATTTAGCTAACTGGCTAGTACGAGTTAGAGGTTCATTTTCTTCATTTTCACGGTAAGCAACGATACCTTTAGCAATACGCCACGCATGTTTATCTTCACCAAACTCACGGATCACCCAAGTGATATCTTCAACATCAGCTTCTTGTAACCATTGAGATACCGGAATGCCTGATGTTGGATCCATACGCATATCCAGTGGGCCATCTTTCATAAAGCTAAAACCACGTTCTGCATCATCAAGTTGTGGAGATGACACGCCTAAATCCAGTAGAACCCCATCAATTTTCCCAACAAGATCAAGCTCTTCAACATATTGTTTCAGACCTGAAAATGGGCCATGAATGATGGTAAATTTAGGATCAGTAATCGTTTTTGCTTCTGCAATGGCTTGAGGATCACGGTCAATACTATACAAGCGACCATTCTCACCTAACTGAGATAAGATCTGACGGCTGTGGCCACCACGACCAAACGTACCATCGATGTAGATGCCATCAGGCTTAATAGCTAAACCATCAATAGATTCATGAAGAAGAACGGATACGTGTTGGAATTGTTCAGACATAGTGAGTATTTACTACCGTAATTATATGAATAAGCAGTTAAAATTAAGCCAAAGCTTAACCTAAAAATGCAGGAATGTGTGTCAAATTAGTGATAATTCTAAACCAATGTAGCAGAAAGCACAAAGCCCACCATAACACTACCGAAATAGTACTATGGTGGGCTAAGTTAGAGCCGACATATAAGCCGGGTTCTGTCCCGCTTGCGCGGTGGTAACCATTCGTCTAGGCCTGCAATCGCTCACAGGCTCAAGCAATCTACCCGCCCCCAAACACGAGCAGTGCTATGCGAGGGCCTATTTGATCTTGCTCCGGGTGGAGTTTACCTTGCAACGACCTATTACTAGACGTCCGGTGCGCTCTTACCGCACCCTTTCACCCTTACCTGTGCTTACTTCTCTACTCCGAAGAATAAAAGAAGATTAAGCCATCGGCGGTTTCCTCTCTGCTGCACTTGTCGTAGGCTTGCGCCCCCCAGGCGTTACCTGGCACCCTGCTCTATGGAGCCCGGACTTTCCTCCCCTCCATCAGTCTCCCTAAGGACATCAATGAAGCAGCGATTACCGAGTCAGCTCATGGGGTGAATGATATAAGAGTCAGTTATAACTTACCACCCCTTTTTCTCAATTCTCTTAATCTAAATGCTCTAAACCCCATTTATATAGCGCATTTTTCTTCACACCATGTATTTCAGCCGCCATTGCCGCTGCTTTTTTAAGCGGAAGTTCTTTTACAAGAATAGAAAGTGAACGCGTCGCTTCAAATGGCAGTTCATCTTTTGCTTCGCTTCTAAAACCATGGATAAGTAAAACCATCTCTCCACGTTTACGATTATCGTCTTCTTTTATCCATTCAATTAATTCACCTAATGGTGCACCATGAATCGTTTCATAGGTTTTTGTTAGCTCACGAGCTAATACAACTTGTCGCTCAGGCCCAAGAACCGTCAACATATCATCCAATGAATCCATAATACGGTGTGGAGACTCATAGAAAATACAAGTGCGCTCTGCTTGTGCAATCTCTTCAAATTTATCACGACGGCCTTTACTTTTTGGAGGGAGAAACCCTTCAAAGCTAAAGCGGTCAGAAGGAAGGCCAGCGGCTGAAAGTGCTGTAATAACGGCACAAGCACCAGGTAATGGCACAACATTTACATTCGCTTGACGACAACGATTGACTAAATGATAACCTGGATCACTGATTAATGGTGTTCCCGCATCTGAGACAAGAGCTATAGATAAGCCCTGCTGCAATTTACTGATCAATAAGTCTGCTTTATGCTGTTCATTATGATCATGCAGCGCAAATGTTTGACTCGCTATACCAAAATGAGACAATAACTTACCAGTATGTCGTGTATCTTCCGCGGCAATAAGGTCAACGGACTTTAAAACCTCGATGGCTCGCTGCGTGATATCCCCTAAATTACCGATTGGTGTAGGAACAATGTACAAAGTTGCAGTATTCACCACAGATAAATTGTGTTCTGTCATTTGTTTACTATCTCTTCTGCGATTAATATAGGGAATAATACCAATCTTACTGAAAAATTGTTTCATAGATTAGGTATTAGACTAAGCAATCACTATAATCAAAAATATATTTTAGCTGTTTGGGTGATGAGCATCCATAGTAACAACAGCCCTTTTTAGTAGGACCAGTATATTACCCATGGCAAATATGACCCCGAGAAAGAACAGTGTAACACGCTTGATTGCTCCTGTAGCCTTAGCTCTAACATTGGCTGCTTGTTCAAGCTCACCAAAAGCACCTGAACGTCTGGATATTACTCAATCTCCAACTGAAACGAGTAACGCATATATTTTAAAAGCAGACCAACAACAAGGGGCGCTTGAAGCTGATTTCTTAATCATGGCATTAAAAGCTGCAGTGCAAGAACAGAACTTTGATCTTGCAGATAAGCTATTAACACGCCTAGCAACAATGCAGCTGTCTCCAGCACAAACCGCAGAAATGCAACTTTCCCATGCAAAAATGCTGAAATCACAAAGTCAGTACGAAGAGGCACTACAAACGCTAAATTTTGAGGCATGGTGGAAGTTAGAAGACAGCCAATGGGTCGACTATCACAAGTTACGCCATGAGTTATATTTACTAAGTGGTGATAATCTAAATTCAGCCCGTGAGCTAATTAAATTAGAACCATTCACAGCTGAAGACAAAAAAGCTCAACTTTGGACTCAAGTTTGGACAAGTGTTTCTTCATTAAACAGCACAGCTCTTGAAGAAGTAAAACTTGATGAAAGTGAAACTAACCTACATGGTTGGGTGCAGCTTGCAACTTACCTAGATACATTGAAGCATTCACCGATGCGATTACAAGAAACCTTAAATGAGTGGTTACTTGCAAACCCAACTCATCCAGCAGCGACATACACACCTCAAGTTATCTTAGATATTCTTGCTCTTGAGATTGTTCGTCCTGAAAACGTTGCACTATTACTACCTTTGAGTGGTCGTTTTGGTCCTCAAGGTATTCGTGTTCGAGATGGTTTCATTAATGCCATGATGGAAGATAAAGAGCGAGATGAGTTTACTAAACTTAAAATCATCGACACTCAAGCGACATCAATGACAGAAATAATGGCAACCTTAGAAAAAGAACAAATTCAATTTGTTGTTGGCCCTTTGGTTCGTAGCAAAATTGAAGAGTTCCAGTCTTTAAATTCAACAGAGATTGCACAATTAGCTCTTAATATCCCAAGTGAAATTGATACTGATATAAACAGTTGTTATTTCACTTTATCGCCAGAACAAGAAGCTGAGCAAGCGGCTGTACATTTATTTAAACAAGGCTTTAAACACCCATTATACCTTGC
This sequence comes from Aliivibrio fischeri, assembly GCF_009727955.1. Taxonomy (GTDB): domain Bacteria; phylum Pseudomonadota; class Gammaproteobacteria; order Enterobacterales; family Vibrionaceae; genus Aliivibrio; species Aliivibrio fischeri_A. The sequence goes on from NZ_WOBR01000002.1 coordinate 59,626, forward strand.
ACCTCAAGGCACTATGGGTGAGCGACTAAGCCAAGCGTTCAGTGACAAATGGTTCCAACTAACAGCAAAACGTCCATCAATCAGCTACTTTGGCTCAAAAGCGCAACTACAACAAAAGGTAAACAGTGTTTTTGGCATTGAAAGTAGCCAAGCACGTATCTACCAAATGAACGCATTAGCGAACATGGAATTAGAAGCTCAGCCACGTAGTCGTCGTGACATCGATGCGGTTTACATGGTTGCTAAAAGCAGTGAATTGGTTCTATTAAAGCCTTTTATTGAAGTTGCAATTAACCCTGGAATCAAACCACCAAAACTGTATGCAAGCTCTCGTAGTAACAGTGGCCGTCAAACTAAGTTAGTTGAAATTAAAGGCATTGAGTTTAGTGATATTCCATTATTAACGAATGAAAACCACAGTTTCAAAGCACAATACGATGAACTGTGGCCAAAAAGTAGCAACGGTGAAACTCGACTTCATGCTCTAGGTATGGACGCTTATCAGCTGGTTGCTGAACTACCTCAAATGAAAGCCGTTGATAATTATCGTATGGAAGGTAAAACGGGTGAGTTAAGCCTTAACCAAGAGTGCGTAATCCAACGTAAAATGAGCTGGGCTGTTCATGGAGAAGAAACAGAATAAGCGAGCAAAGGGCGAATTTTATGAGTTGATGGCACAACGCTATTTAGAGCAACATCAACTCACATTCATTGCCCGCAATTTCCAGTCAAAAACCGGAGAGCTTGATCTCATCATGCGAGATCAAGACTCTTTTGTGTTTGTTGAAGTAAAATACCGTAACACTTCAAATTTCGGTTCTGCGCAAGAAATGGTAACATGGCAAAAACAGCGCAAATTACAACGAACCGCTCTCTTCTGGCTTATGAAGAATAAGCTCTCTGTTGAACATACATCTTTTAGATTTGATGTCGTTGCTATCCATGCTCAAGGTAAGGAAATCAACTGGATCAAAAATGCTATTGTTGAAGGGTAAACAATGCTAGAAAATATCAAAGAAAGCTTTACTGAAAGCATTCAAATCCAAATTGCCGCAGCGGAAGCTCTACCAGATCATATTATGCATGCTTCTCAAGCAATGGTAGCGACTTTGCTAAACGGTAACAAAATTCTATGTTGCGGTAACGGTGGGTCAGCATCAAACGCCCAACAATTTGCCTCTTGTCTATTAAATCGATTTGAGACTGAACGCCCTAGCCTTCCAGCGATGGCTCTTACTGCTGATACCTCAACATTGACCGCGATTGCTAATGATTACAATTACTCTGAAATCTTTTCAAAACAAGTTCGAGCACTAGGTCAACCTGGCGATATTTTATTAGCAATATCAACAAGTGGAAACAGCCAAGATATCCTAAAAGCGATGGAAGCTGCGGTAAGTCGTGACATGACGATTATTGCCTTAACAGGCATGGATGGTGGCGTTATGGCAGGTTTGCTTGGTGAATCGGATGTTGAGATTCGCATTCCTTCCCATCGTGTCGCGCGTATTCAAGAAGTACACCTATTAACATTGCATTGTATTTGTGATCTTGTTGATCAGGTCCTTTTTCCACAACACACCGAGTAATAATATGAAATTAGTGAAATTAAGTGCTTTACTGCTTTCTGCGGTATTACTGCAAGGTTGTGCTGGCTTGTTCATTGCTGGCGCTGCAACAACCGCGTCTGTTGTAACAGATAACCGCACAGTTAAAGAACAACTATCAGATAAAAACCTCTCTTTAGAAGCTACAGGGCTTGCGAATAAAGCACCTTACCAATACAACATGCGAGTAAATGCAGTTACTTATGATGGTAAAGTGCTATTAATGGGACAAGCAAAAGATGCTCAAATGAATCAAGAGTTTGAGAAAAAAATAAAAGATATGAAAGGGGTTAACACGGTTTATAACCAAATTAGAGTTCGCCCACTACTCACTTTTACTCAAATCAATAATGACAGTTGGATCACGACAAAAGTGAAATCTTCACTGCTCGCTAAAAGTGAGCTAAATGGAATCAAAATAAGTGTATTTACTGAAGCTCAAGAAGTGTTCTTAGTTGGCTTTGTAACTGAAGAACAAGGCAATATTGCAGCAGACGTTGCTCGTAATATTAAAGGGGTAAAAGGCGTAATTAAAGCATTTGAATACGGCCAAGGTGGCAGTGTCGAGCAATAGTTAAAACCAAAGCACAATAAAAAAGCCTACATTTCTGTAGGCTTTTTAGTAGGATTCAATTGTTGCACTTTACTTAACGACTCTTAAGCTCGGACGACCACTTGGACGCGGAGGTTCAGGCTCATCGTCTGGCGAAGGACTCTCTTCAGAGACAGCATTTAATGTCACCTCTTCTTCAAAAATACCTTCGTCTTCCGTCATTTCATATGCTTCTTCTGGTTCAAACATCGTTCCAGCACCATTTTCACGTGCGTAAATTGCTTGAATCGCATATAGAGGTAAAATAATTGAATGTGGACGACCACTAAAACGTGCATTAAATGTCACGGCCTCGTTGCCCATCTCCAAGTTCCCAACAGAGTGTGGCGCAACGTTTAAAACGATTTGGCCATCTTGAACAAACTCTTCTGGAACTCGAACACCATTCATTGTTGCATCAACAACAAGATGAGGCGTCAACTCGTTATCTACGATCCATTCATAAAATGCTCGTAACAAATAAGGGCGACGCGGCATCATTGAACGAATATCCATTAGTTTGTTAAACGTAGTTCACGTTCTGCTTCTGTTAGAGAAGCTAGGAATGAATCACGTTCAAATACTCGGTTCATGTATACTTTTAGTTCTTTAGCACCAGGGCCTGATAATTCAATACCCATAGATGGTAAACGCCATAATAACGGAGCTAAGTAACAATCCACTAAGCTAAACTCATCACTCATGAAGTATGTGTATTCAGCAAAGATTGGACCTAACATTAGTAGGTCATTGCGTAGCTTGTTACGTGCAGCTTCAGATTCTTCGAATGAACCTTTAACTACTTTCTCAGCTAGTGAGTACCAGTTTGTCTCAACACGGTGCATCATTAGACGGCTGTTACCACGAGCTACAGGGTAAACAGGCATCAATGGTGGATGAGGAAAACGCTCATCTAAGTATTCCATGATGATGTTAGAGTTGTATAGAGCAAGCTCACGATCAACTAGTGTAGGTACAGTTTTGTAAGGGTTTAATTCTACAAGTTCTGCAGGTAAGTTGGATGGATCAACCAATTCAACTTCAACACTTACTCCTTTCTCAGCAAGTACGATACGTACTTGATGACTGTACATGTCAGAAGCGTCTGAAAAAAGCGTCATTACTGAGCGTTTGTTGGCAGCAACAGCCATTGAGCCCTCCGGTATTTATCTAGGAGCAAAAGCACCACACTTAGGGTGCCGTCATCTATTATTGTTATTAAAATAATAGTGACACAAAAACAATGGAGGCTAAGCCTCCATTGCGTACAATTAACGATCTAGAATATCACGATTAGTGGACATCACGCCAATATTCTTTCTTAAGTAAATAAGAAACAAAGGCAAATATCACTAAAAAGCCCATAACCCACCAACCTAAACGATGACGTTCAAGTTTTACAGGATCACCTGAATATTCTAAAAAGTTGACCAAATCGCGAACTGCCATATCGTATTCGCCTGAGCTAAGCTCTCCAGTGCCATCTGACTCAACACCAACAACAACTTTATGCTCAACACCATCAACAATTGTTGTCTCATAAACTGGTGTAGTTACACCTTGTAGCTCTTGAAGAACATGAGGCATACCAACACTTGGGAATACCATGTTATTCACACCAAATGGACGCGTTGGATCGGCATAAAAAGTACGTAAATAGGTATATAACCAATCGGTACCTCGCACACGAGCAACAAGCGTTAAATCCGGTGGAGGAGCACCAAACCAGCCTGCGGCTTGTTTTTCAGGTATTGCACTCTTCATTAAGTCACCGATCTTCGCATCAGGATTAAACACTAAGTTTTCCATCATCAAATCTGGTGGAATACCTAGATCTTCTGCAACACGGTTATAGCGCTGGTATTGTGTTGAGTGACAACCCGCACAATAGTTCATAAAGATCTTTGCACCATTTTGTAAAGATGCTTGATCGCTAATATCATTATTCGCTTTATCTAATGATACATTTGCACCTGCTGCCATCGCCATTGATGGCAACAAAGCAAAAAGCACTAAAATCAACTTTTTCATTTGAATGTCACCCTCTCTGGTAATGGTTTTGTGGCTTCATTTTTACTGTAAATAAACAGAATAACGAAGAACATAAAGTACATCAGACTAAAGATTTGAGCTAACAGCGTATAAGTTGGTGTTGCAGGTAATGCACCTAATACACCTAATGCAATAAAGCTGATAGTAAATTGGATAATATTCAATAAGTGTAACTTACTACGGTAACGATAAGAGCGAACCTTACAGCGGTCTAACCATGGAAGTAAGAACAGCACGACTATCGATGCCCCCATTGCTACTACCCCTAATAATTTATCAGGAACAGCACGCAAGATGGCATAAAATGGTGTGAAATACCAAACAGGCGCAATGTGCTCAGGGGTTTTTAATGGGTTTGCTGCTTCAAAGTTAGGCGGCTCAAGGAAGTAGCCTCCCATTTCAGGATTAAAGAACAACACGTAGCAGAAGAAAAATAAGAAACCAGCCACACCAATCATGTCTTTAACCGTTCCATATGGATGGAAAGGCACTGAATCAATGATGTTATACTTGCTTGTATAATATTCGTGGAACTTAAACTGTGTTTTATGCTCACCTTTATCGTCTTTTGCTTTTGGTAGCTTAGTTTCAATACCATCAGGGTTATTAGAGCCAACCTCATGTAGAGCTAAAATATGAAGTACCACTAAAAGTAACAAAACAATTGGTAGTGCAATAACATGAAGCGCAAAGAAACGGTTTAGCGTCGCACCCGAAATAACATAGTCACCACGGATCCAAAGTGTAAGATCATCACCAATAACAGGAATTGCGCCAAACAAAGAAATAATTACTTGAGCTCCCCAATAAGACATCTGCCCCCACGGTAATAAGTACCCCATGAATGCTTCAGCCATTAAAACTAAGAAGATCAACATACCAAATAACCACAACAGTTCACGCGGCTTTTGGTAAGAACCATAAATCAGACCACGGAACATATGCAGATAAACAACAACAAAAAAGGCAGACGCCCCAGTTGAGTGCATATAACGAAGTAACCATCCATAATCAACATCACGCATGATGTATTCAACAGAGGCAAATGCTCCTTCTCCAGAAGGAACGTAATTCATTGTTAACCAAATACCAGTTACGATCTGATTAACTAAAACCAACATGGCCAAAGAGCCAAAGAAATACCAAAAGTTAAAGTTTTTTGGCATTGGGTACTCAGATAAATGCTTTTTATATGCATTCATCGCAGGCAGACGCTTTTCTACCCAATCAAGTAACGGTTGCATTAGGCTTCCCCTCCTTCATCAACCCCAACTAGGATACGAGTATCACTAAGGTACATGTGCTTAGGAACAACAAGATTCAAAGGTGCAGGTACACCTTGGAATACTCGACCAGCCATATCAAATTTAGAACCATGACATGGGCAGAAGAAACCAGAATTAACCCCTTCAACTTGTTCACTAAAACTGTCAGGTAAATAGGTAGGTGAACAGCCAAGGTGAGTACAGATGCCAACGGCTAAAAAGATTTCTGGCTTAATTGAGCGATATGCATTTTGGGCATATTCAGGTTGTTGTTCTTCTCCAGAAGACGGGTCTCGAAGTTGACCCTCAATCTCAGTTAATGATTGTAAAAGTGCTTCTGAACGACGAACAACCCATACAGGCTTTCCTCGCCACTCAACACGAACCATTTGCCCATCCTCGAGCTTACTGATATCGACTTCAACCGGAGCACCAGCAGCTTTCGCTTTTGCACTCGGGTTCCAAGATTTAATAAAAGGTACGGCCACCGCAGCAGCTCCTAGCCCACCAACAACAGCTGTTGTGGCGGTTAAGAAACGACGTCGACCATTACTCACTGGCGCATTGCTCATCCAACTTTCTCCCATTTGCTCTATGCGGTTTTTATTATGTCCATACATTTACGAGCTACGGCTAACTTTCAATGGTGTGATACAACAGAACTTTACTATTCCAAACGCTCTAAAGAGGCTCAAAATTAATTCATATATTATTAAGCTGCTGTTTTAACCCATAAATGATAAAGAAAACCTTACTTTTTGACAAGATAAAGCTACTTTTTTGCAACATTTGTGAGATATGTAGAGTTTTTGTAGTGAGATTGGAGAAAGGATAAAAAAAGAGAAAGGAATTCAAGACTTAAAAATGTTTTAAGCTCACAAAAACAACAAAAGCCCAGCATAAATGCTGGGCTTTTGACCACAATACCAAAGGAGCTTTGAAACAAAACTCCTTGGAAGCGTAAAATTAACGCTTAGAGAATTGTGGTTTACGACGTGCTTTACGTAGACCAACTTTCTTACGTTCAACGCAACGTGCGTCACGAGTAACGTAGCCAGCTGCGCGTAGTGCAGGACGTAGTGATTCATCGTATTGCATTAGAGCACGTGTGATACCGTGACGGATCGCACCAGCTTGACCAGAAATACCACCACCAGAAACAGTGATGTATAGGTCTAGTTTATCAGTCATTTCAACTAGCTCTAGAGGTTGGTTAACAACCATACGTGCTGTTGGACGACCGAAGTAAACTTCAAGGCTGCGCTTGTTGATTACGATGTTGCCAGTACCCGGTTTGATGAAAACACGAGCTGCTGAGCTTTTACGGCGACCAGTGCCGTAGTATTGATTCTCTGCCATTGCCATAATCCTCGATTAAATGTCTAGTACTTGTGGTTGTTGAGCAGTGTGGTTATGCTCAGCGCCAGCGTAAACTTTAAGTTTACGGTACATAGCACGACCAAGAGGACCACGTGGAAGCATACCTTTAACAGCTAATTCAATAACCATTTCAGGTTTACGATCGATCAGTTTCTCGAAAGAAATAGATTTTAGACCGCCTGGGAATTCAGAGTGACGGTAGTAGATCTTGTCAGATGCTTTCTTACCAGTTACTCGTACTTTCTCAGCGTTGATAACGATGATGTAATCACCAGTATCTACGTGAGGAGTGTATTCTGCTTTATGCTTACCGCGTAGGCGAGATGCGATTTCAGTTGCGATACGACCAAGAGTTTTACCTTCAGCGTCTACAACATACCAGTCACGCTTTACAGCGGCTGGTTTAGCAACGAAAGTTTTCATGCTAATGATACCCGTTATTAAATAATTTCACTGATTAGGAGCTTTCGCTCCCACTGTATATTTTTGAGCCCAGTCATCACCCCTTCGAGTGGTTGGCACTCTTGGCAATTAAGCCAGTACAGTAACGGTGGGTCGGAGGATTATAGAGAAGCATGAAGAAAAAATCACCTTTTTTTTGAAGATATTTCACATATCGGTCAAAAAGTTTAAAAAAAACAAGTTTTGAGCTTCATCACAGTAAATGAAGCTCTTAAATCATCAAAAAATGACTCTCTTTTATTAAGATAAATGTTCTTTTGCTAGATACTCATGACTTTGCATTTCAATCAACCTTGACTGACAACGTTTAAATTCAAACGTTAGACGACCTTTTTGATATATAGAGGCTAAATCTGTCTCTGCAGAGATGATTAATTTTACATTTCGCTCATAAAACTCATCAACCATAGCGATAAACCGGCGAGCCGCATCATCATTTAGCTCCCCCATGATTTTCACATTAGATAGCAAGACCGTATGATATAAGTGAGAGAGCTCAATATAATCATGCTGACTACGAGCGCTTTCACATAGAGATGCAAAATCAAAATGAACCACACCATCCCCTTCGGCTTTTACCTCTAAGAGACGATGATTAATTTCTATTTGAGTCGATTCGTAATCGCAACCAGAAACTAACTGTAAGAAGTAACCTTTCATATTAATTTCGGCATCGCTATCTAATGGGTAGTGGTATATTTCTGCCTGCTCTAGCGTTCTAAGGCGGTAATCAACACCACTATCGACATTGATAATGTCACAATGCTGCTCAATTAGAAAAATAGCAGGTAAAAAGCGAGCTCGCTGTAACCCATTACGATACAAGTCTTGAGGTAATATATTCGACGTAGCGACTAACGTTATCCCTCTATCAAATAAAGCCTCCAATAAAGTTGCTAAGATCATCGCATCAGTAATATCTGAAACAAAAAACTCATCAAAGCAGATAATATCGGTTTCTTGTTTAAATTTATCAGCAACAATAAGCAAAGGATCAGACTGCTGTTTTAAGTCGCCTAGTTCATCATGAACTCGCTGCATAAAACGATGAAAATGAACTCGCATTTTTCTTTGGGTGGGTAATGCATCATAAAAGGTATCAACTAAATAGGTTTTACCTCGACCGACCCCACCCCAAAAATACAACCCTTTTTCGGGAATTAACTTTGGTGGTGCTGCTTTTATAAAAAAGTGTTTCCAGGATCTTTTTACTGGTTGTTGAGGAACTTTTAATTCTAAAAAACGTCGATATAAATCATCAAGATGTTCTACAGCATTTTGTTGAGCGCTATCATGCATAAACCCCTCTTGATTGAGGTCTTGCTGATATTTTTCTAATGGTGTCATCACTTTTAATCTTTTCTTTTGTTGATTGACTCCCTTCATAGTAGCATGTTCTCAACACACCCTATGAGTGGGCTAACTCACAGTTATGCCTACCCATATTAATAAAAACGGTAAGGAGTATTTCATGGCGTGGACATACGCTTTAATTGGCTTAGCTGTTGGTATTACCATTGGCTTTATGATTTCTCGTTTTACAGTACCCGGTATTAAACACCAAAAATCATTAAAACAAGATTTAGAAAAATCCAAATATGAATTGGAGCAATACCGTCAAGAGTTGGTTGATCACTTCGCAACAAGTGCAACAATGCTAGAAGCGTTAGCAAAAGACTTTAATAAGATGTATGACCACATGGCTTCAACATCAAAAGAGTTGATGCCTAATCTTCCTGAACAAGACAACCCGTTTTCAGCGCGTCTAGGAGAAATGACTCTTTCACCAGAGCTAAACAAAAAAGTGGCTCATGTAAAAGATGAAATTAGTAAGCAACCTAAAGATTACGCTAATGGAGCAACAGGCCTTTTAAAGGATGAGCACCTAGTTGATATCAACGCAAAAAAAGAAGATAAAATCGCTTAAAATACGATGTTATCGATGAACTTTCTCAAAGGTTTTTGAGTCGAATAAGTACACTTTGTTTAATTAAGAGTACATTTCGATGAAAAAACCTTTGCTCGTTTTAGGTGCTTTATCTTTAAGCATCAGTGCGATAATTACCCCCATTCAATCCCAAGCAGCCTTACCACTTGCGGTGAATTCACAACAATTACCAAGCCTTGCACCTATGTTGGAGAAAATCACTCCAGCTGTCGTGAGTATTGCCGTAGAAGGTACCCAAGTATCTAAGCGTCATATACCCGAACAGTTTCGTTTCTTTTTTGGTCCAGACTTTCCTTCAGAACAAGTTCAAGAGCAACCTTTTAGAGGACTAGGTTCCGGCGTTATTGTCGATGCTAAAAAAGGGTATATTGTTACTAATCATCACGTCATTAATAACGCAGAAAAAATACTGGTACAGTTACACGACGGACGTGAATACACTGCCGAATTAATTGGCAGTGACGAATTATCTGACATCGCTTTACTTAAACTTGAAGAAGCAAAAAACCTAACCGAAATAAAATTAGCTGATTCTGACAATTTACGTGTCGGGGACTTTAGTGTTGCGATTGGTAATCCTTTTGGTCTTGGTCAAACCGTAACATCAGGCATTATTTCAGCCTTAGGTCGCAGTGGATTAAACCTAGATAACTTTGAAAACTTTATTCAAACTGATGCCGCAATAAACAGCGGCAATTCAGGTGGTGCGCTGGTAAACCTAAATGGTGATTTAATTGGTATTAACACCGCAATACTAGGACCAAATGGCGGTAATGTAGGCATCGGCTTTGCTATCCCATCAAATATGGTTCGTAATTTATCAGAACAAATTTTAGAGTTTGGGCATGTTAAGCGCGGTATTCTTGGCGTTCAAGGAGGGGAGTTAACACCAGAACTCGCAGAAGCATTCGGCTATGAAACCAATCATGGTGCTTTTGTTAGCCAAGTGGTACCAGATAGCGCAGCTGACAAAGCGGGTATTCAAGCGGGTGATATACTGATCTCTATCAATGCTAAAAAGATTCAAACCTTTGGTGAGTTACGTGCAAAAGTCGCCACTTTAGGTGCAGGGAAAAAAGTGACCTTAGGCCTAATCCGCGATGGAAAAGAAAAAACCGTTACTGCAACACTAAAAGAAGCTGAGCAAATTAAAGCACAAGCTGAAAATCTTCATGACGGCCTAAAGGGAGCAGAACTACAAAACACCTCTCAATCAGATCCAGTAAAAGGTGTGAAAATCAGTAATATAGAAAAAGCATCCATGGCACAACGCTACGGTTTACAAAAAGACGACATTATTATCGGTGTTAACCGTAAACCTGTGAAAAATTTACAGCAATTTAGAAAGCTACTAGAAAGTAAACCACCTGTACTCGCATTAAACATCCAGCGTGGTGAACACTCACTTTATCTAGTTATTAAGTAACCTAGAAGCAAGCACTCATTCTTTGAGTGCTTGCCCTTTCATCCTCTACTTTTTCACTAGATTCAATGTTATCCTAATCAATTATTTTTTTATTCATCAAGGTTAGGAAGCCAATGCTCTCATTCTTATTGCGTTCAGCTATGATAGGTATCGCAACAGCTGCGATATTGCTGTTTGCATTCCCTAACCTACGCTCAAGCATCACCCCTGAGCAAAATACGATAGAACAAACCTCTCAAATCAGTAACCAAATTTCATTTAATTATGCCGTTCGTCGTGCAGCCCCTGCGGTTGTAAATATCTATAGCCGTAAATACAACGATAATGACCGTCTACGTTTAGATACAGAAGGCTTAGGCTCTGGTGTTATCGTTAGCGATAAAGGCTACATTATTACTAACTACCACGTTGTTGCCGATGCCGATCAAGTTATTGTTGCTCTTCAAGATGGACGCCTATTTAACTCTCAATTAATTGGTAAAGATAAACGTACTGATTTAGCTGTATTACAAATTAAAGATACCAACCTACCTGTTATTCCATTAAACCCAAACTATCAAGCTGATATTGGTGATGTTGTGCTGGCTATTGGTAATCCATACAACCTAGGACAAACAACAACCTTTGGCATTATCTCAGCAACAGGTCGAGCTGCATTGAGTGCTGATGGAACACAAGGATTAATCCAAACCGACGCTGCAATCAACAGGGGTAACTCTGGTGGTGCTCTAGTCAATACCAGAGGTGAACTCGTTGGTATCAATACAGCCTCATTTCAACAAGCTACTGAGCTAGAAACTTATGGTATTTCATTTGCAATTCCTTATGCTCTTGCAGATAAAATCATGCGTCGATTGATTGCGGATGGACAAGTAATTCGTGGCTACATCGGCATCGATGGAAGAGACATTAACCCAGCCATGGCAAGATTAATGAATGCGGATAATATCAACGGTATTTTAGTTTTAGGTGTTTCACCAAATAGCCCAGCAGAAAAAGCAGGTATTATTACTCAAGATATAATTACCAGTATCGATGGTAAAAGTGTAACCAATAGACAAAGTGTCATTGATATCGTAACAGAGTTAAGACCGGGTACTGAAGTAGATGTCGATGTGATCCGTAAAGGAATAACCAAAACAATTAAAGTGACAATTGAAGAAGACCCAAGTAATGAATAAAAAAATAGCGCATTAAAAAATGCGCTATTTTTGTATCTAAGCAATGACTAAAGGCTATTCACTTTCTTCTTCAGTCGTTGCACTCTCACCATTAATATCAATGCGAGTGACTCGTTGTAAGCCTCTAGGTAATAAACTACCACGACGACCACGCTCACCACGGAAATTATCTAAATCCGTAGGTTTCAATCCTAACTTACGTTTACCGGCATACAAGGTAATGGTTGCACCTTGAGGCAATGGCAATAAGTGAGACAAAAATTCTTCACGAGATTTTGAACGTGCTGCTGGAATATTAATGATCTTATTACCCTTACCTTTACCTAATTGTGGTAAATCTTTAATAGGGAATAAAAGCATTCGACCTTCGTTAGTGATAGCTAAAATCTCATCACTTTCTAAATCAGATACCGCTTCAGGGTTCATTACTTGTGAGTTTTCAGGAAGAGTTAACAGTGCTTTACCGTTTTTATTTTTAGACAGTAAATCTGCACCCTTACAAACAAAACCGTAACCAGCATCAGAGCTGATTAACCATGTCTGTTCTTCTTCACCCATAACCACATGTGTTATTTGACTGCCCGCAGTAATATTTAGACGACCCGTAATTGGCTCACCCTGACTTCTTGCTGAAGGTAATGTATGTGATTCAAGTGCGTAGCTTCGACCATTGCTGCCCATAAAGACAGCTGGCGCGTTACTCTTACCACGCGCATGGGCTAAGTATTTATCACCTGATTTATAGTTCAATGTTGTTGGATCAACATCATGACCTTTAGCATGACGAATCCAACCTTTGTCAGAAAGAACAACCGTAATCGCTTCGCTCGGAATAAGATCACGCTCTGTCATCGCTTTAGCTTCTGCACGCTCAACCAATGGAGAACGGCGATCATCACCAAACTTCTCAGCATCAGCTAAGATTTCTTTCTTAATTAATGTGTTTAAGCGACGCTCTGAACCTAATAGTTTCTCAAGATAATCACGCTCTTTAGCTAATTCATCTTGTTCACCACGGATCTTAATCTCTTCCAGTTTAGCTAACTGGCGAAGTTTAATTTCTAAAATCGCTTCCGCTTGTTTCTCAGATAAATCAAAGCGAGTCATTAACTCATGCTTTGGATCATCTTCAGTACGGATAATTTCAATCACTTCATCGATATTTAAGTAAGCCGCTAAAAGACCTTCTAAAATATGTAGACGAGCTAGCACTTTATCTAAACGATGTTGAAGACGTTTACGCACTGTTGTACGACGGAATTCAATCCACTCAGAAAGAATAGATACCAAACCTTTCACTTGAGGGCGCTGATCCAAACCAATCATGTTTAAGTTAACACGGTAGCTTTTTTCAAGATCTGTCGAAGCAAATAGATGGTTCATTAATGGTTCCGCATCCACTCGGTTTGAGCGAGGAACGATAACGATACGTGTTGGATTTTCATGATCAGATTCATCACGAAGATCATCTACCATAGGTAACTTCTTCGCTCGCATTTGGTTTGCGATTTGCTCTAATAATTTACTACCAGAAACTTGGTGTGGCAGAGCGGTAATAACAATATCCCCCTCTTCTTTATGCCACACCGCACGCATTTTAATGCTGCCTCTACCTGAACGGTAAATCTTTTTAATTTCACTTGATGGTGAAATAATTTCAGCTTTGGTTGGGTAATCTGGACCTTTTACAAAATCCATCACCTCATCTAAATCCGCTTTTGGATTTTCTAATAAGTGAACAGTCGCATTCGCTACTTCACGCACGTTATGAGGTGGGATATCTGTTGCCATACCAACTGCGATACCAGTAATACCATTCAATAAAATATGAGGTAAGCGTGAAGGTAATATCGTTGGCTCTTTCATTGTGCCATCGAAGTTTGGCTGCCAATCAACTGTACCTTGACCAATTTCGCCTAATAATACATCAGCAAACTTAGACAGTTTTGATTCCGTATAACGCATTGCAGCAAATGATTTAGGATCATCTGGTGCACCCCAGTTACCTTGACCATCAACTAATGGATAGCGATAAGAGAAAGGCTGGGCCATTAATACCATGGCTTCATAACACGCAGAGTCACCGTGTGGGTGGTATTTACCTAATACATCACCAACGGTACGTGCTGACTTCTTATATTTTGCATTTGCTGATAAACCAAGCTCAGACATCGCATAAATAATACGACGTTGAACAGGTTTTAAACCATCACCAATATACGGTAATGCACGGTCCATGATTACGTACATGGAGTAATTTAGATAAGCGTCTTCTGTAAACTTGCGCAGTGGCAGCTGTTCAACACCTTCTAAGGACATTTCTGTACTCATTTTTATACCTCTGCCTGATCGCCGTTAGATTGTAGCCAAGCACGACGATCGTCTGCACGTTTCTTACCTAAAAGCATATCCATCATTTCATTGGTTTGTTCATCATCATCAATCGTCAGTTGAACAAGACGTCGTGTATTTGGATCCATCGTCGTTTCACGCAATTGAAGTGGGTTCATCTCACCCAATCCTTTAAATCGCTGTACGTTAATTTTTGCGCGCTTATTGCTTAGACGATCTAATACGCCTTCTTTTTCTTCTTCATCAAGTGCGTAGAACACCTCTTTACCGCAATCAATACGATACAAAGGAGGCATGGCAACATAAACGTGACCAGCTTGAACTAATGCTTTGAAGTGTTTTAGATAAAGTGCACATAGCAGGGTTGCGATGTGAAGACCATCGGAGTCAGCATCGGCAAGGATACATACTTTACCGTAACGCAAACCAGATAAGTCATCAGAGTCAGGGTCAATACCCAAAGCAACAGAGATATCATGTACTTCTTGAGATGCTAATACTTGGTCAGCTGATACTTCCCATGTATTCAAAATTTTACCACGCAGTGGCATAACCGCTTGGAACTCACGATCACGGGCTTGTTTTGCAGAACCGCCCGCCGAATCCCCTTCCACTAAGAAAAGTTCGGTACGAGCCAAATCTTGAACAGAACAATCGGTCAATTTACCCGGAAGAGCTGGACCTGAAGCAATTTTCTTACGAACCACTTTTTTAGCTGCACGCATACGACGGTGCGCATTCGCAATACATGCTTCAGCAAGTTGCTCTGCAATTTGTGGTTTCTCATTTAACCATAAACTGAATGCATCTTTTACCACACCAGAAACAAACGCCGCACACTGACGTGAAGATAAACGCTCTTTAGTTTGACCTGCAAATTGTGGATCTTGCATTTTCACCGATAAGACGTAGGCACAACGGTCCCAAATATCATCAGCAGTTAACTTAACGCCGCGAGGAACAAGGTTACGGAATTCACAAAACTCACGCATTGCATCAAGAAGACCTTGGCGCATGCCATTTACGTGTGTACCACCTTGTGCTGTAGGAATAAGGTTTACATAACTTTCAGCAACTAGCTCACCGCCTTCTGGTAGCCAAGTTACCGCCCAATCTGCCGCTTCACCAGTGCCAGAAAAAGCACCTGTAAATGGAATTTCTGGTAATAATGTAAAGCCAGTGACACCTTCAAGAAGATAATCTTTAAGACCGTCTTCATAACACCAGTTATGCTCTTTATCGTTAACTTTATCTTTAAAAACAATTTCTAAGCCAGGACAAAGTACCGCTTTGGCTTTTAAATTATTGATAAGACGAGTAACAGAGAATTTTGCAGAATCAAAATAGCTCGCATCAGGCCAGAAATGAACACTGGTACCGCGGTTACGGCGACCACAAGTGCCCGTTACGGTTAAATCAGATACTTTATCACCGTGTTCAAATGCAATTTCATACACTTGGCCATCACGACGAACCGTTACTTCAACTCGTTTTGACAGGGCATTTACTACAGAGATACCAACCCCGTGTAAGCCACCTGAGAATTCGTAGTTTTTACCTGAGAATTTACCACCAGCATGTAACTTACACAAAATAAGTTCAACACCTGATACTTTTTCTACTGGATGGATATCAACAGGCATACCACGCCCATCATCAATAACTTCAAGTGATTGATCGGCATGTAAAATTACTTCAACTTTTTTCGCGTGTCCGGCTAGGGCTTCATCGACACTGTTATCAATAACTTCTTGGCCCAAATGGTTTGGACGGACAGTGTCGGTATACATACCAGGACGGCGACGAACGGGCTCAAGGCCATTTAGAACCTCAATGGCTCCTGCATTATATTGTTCAGTCATATCTCGGAAGGCTTCTTAAAATTTGTCACATAGTCTGAAAGCGAGGAAAGAAAGTCAAGCAAACGCCCTTATTCCACTCTAAATATGTGGCTTTGTATTAAAGATTGTATAGATACTGTGTCTCGTGCGTAGAGAAACAGTAACTATAAATTTAGAAATTGAATAATTTGTTCAGGATAACGTTCAAAGTTAACAAAACTATGATCGCCGCCCTTTTCTATTGTTTGTTTACAAGCTGAATACTTATCTACGGCTTGTCGATAATCAAGGACTTCATCGCCTTCTTGTTGCAATAGCCATAAGTCATCTACTGAATGGATAGTTTCTACTTGTAAAGCGAATAACTCAGCCATGTGCTTTTCCTCAAGAAAGTATTCTTCTTGAGTATATGGATTTATCTGTTTTCCAAGGTAATCAACAAGCAATTCATAAGGTTTAACAGCTGGGTTAACTAAAGCGGCTTTAAAACCATATCGATGATTCAACCAAGTAGATAAATATCCGCCAAGAGAACTACCAACTAAACCAATCTGATAAGTATCTTTATATTCTTCAACAAGTTGAATTAAATATTCAGCAGCTTGTGAAGGATAAGAAGGTAATCGAGGAACAATGACCTTTATATCAGGCCGATGTACTTTGCAGTACTCCGCCATAACTTGTGCTTTATGCGACAAAGGGGAACTGTTAAAACCATGGATATACAAAAGCAAACTTGGTTTACTCATTAGTAGCCTCCTGCTTCACTATCCGCTGAAAAATCACAATTTTTAAGGCGATGCACCTGAGTTTCAATATCACCATTTGGTAATAAATCTAACGTCCTCCAACCTGGAGCTTGAGAGTCCAAAGCAAAATCATCCGAATCAGGTAGGAATTGAACACAAGTGGATGGCGTTGCTAATAAGCGAACACCGTTAACGATACGATCTAGCTCTTGGTGAATATGTCCACAAACTATCCCATTCACATTGCGATGTTTTGCTAAAACAGACCAAAATTGGTCACTTTCTTTAAGTTGATGTTGGTCTAGCCAAGCGCTTCCAGCAGGTAATGGATGATGATGCAATAATACCAACGAGTGACGTTGAGGGTGTTGAGATAATGCGTTATCTAATAATGTTAATTGTTCATCAGATAATGCACCATGAGGAACACCTACAACTTGACTGTCCAGAATAATCACTTGCCAATGCTGACCAATAAGTAAGTGTTCACACGCACTAATTTGAGGAGAAGGCAAAACACCGCCCATGCTTGGCTTATAGTCATGATTACCAGGAAGCCAAAAACAAGGCTTTTTTAGAGGTGTTATTCCCTTAACAAAGTGCTGATAAGATTCAACGGTATGATCTTGAGAAATATCACCCGTAGCAAGAATGGCATCAAAATCAGGAGTTCGTTGTAGCACTTGTTCTACAACGCTTTGAAAGCTTTTTCGTGTAGGTACGCCAAGTAATGCTCCATCTTCTGGCGCAAACAAATGGGTATCTGTTATCTGTAACAAGCGAATCGAATCGCTTTCTTCATTAAGTAATGTTTCAGAGAGCAAAATAGCTACAACCTTTTAATTCTTTTCTAAAAAAATGGGTTCTTGGCTTATCCCATTTTTTAAACAAAACGTCAGCCAGTCACTTAAGAACTGGTTTAATTGATGCTTTTCATCTTTCTGAAGCATCTTTCCATTTGGATAATCATATTTTGCTTTGATATAAGCAAGTTGCTGACTCGCACATACCTCTGCAACTCTCGCATCATGATAAAGTCGAACCGTTAATTTCGGAAGCGGATATATCGGTTGTTCATCAATCTGATAAACCTCAACCAAGGTGGTATATACCGTGACTTCCAAGACTTTTATCTGATACTGCTGTTGGCACACTTGATAGCTTGCTAATGCACCTATATTTTCTTTCTTTGGTAAAAGAGACACTAATTTAGCGTAATTAGTTTCATATACTCTCATCAAGCTTGCTAAATCTACATGGTATTTACGCATGTTATTGCGCATTCCACTGTGATCGCAAACGCGAAACATTTAATTCTAACCATTGAAGGGCAATAATTGAGGCTGCATTCTCAATTATGCCACGATTAACAAGAGCATACGCCTCTTCACGAGAAACAACATGTACTTGAATATCTTCATTTTCATCTTCTAAACCGTGGATACCTTCGGCTTTAGACGCATCAACACACCCAACAAAAACATCGATTCTTTCAGTACAGCCACCCGAAGATGGATAAAAATGCGATATCTTTTCTAAATGCGCAACGGAGATACCAGCTTCTTCGTTGGCTTCACGTACTGCTACTTGTTCTGCCGATTCATCTTTATCGATCATGCCTGCGACAATTTCATATTGCCAAGGCGCGTTAGATTCTAATGCCCCAACTCGGATCTGTTCAATTAATACAACCTGATCCGTTTTAGGATCATAAGGCAATAATGCAACCGCATGACCTCGCTCAAAAAGCTCTCGTTCAATGACTTCACTCCAACCGCCGCTAAACAATTGGTGACGAAAAGCAACTTTTGTCATTTTAAAGAAACCATTAAACAAAGGCTCTTTCGATATTATTTCAACATCTTTAGAATTAAACTGATTCACAGGGTCCATATTTGATGATAAAACCATCGATTCCTCTCAATTTCTCGCTCTGTTTTATCACTCATTTTTACGAGCAACAATTTATTAACTCAACTTTTTTGATAATGCTTACATTTTTTTTATAAGCTTTCCATTATATTTGTTTGAAGTAATGCTTATAAAACGTAAAAAAACGTAATCTTTAGAGCCAGAGAGTGTCTAGATAAGGTACACTCTATGAACTATATTATATAAAACAATTTTTGCAGGACAAACCACCATGAGAAAACTGCTTCCACTCTTTATTGGAATGGCACTAGGTAGTTTCAGCTCTTTAGCTGCTGCCGATGATCTAGCACAAGTCTATAACCAAGCTAAAGAAAATGACCCTCAGCTATTAAGAGCTGCTGCAACGAAAGACGCAGCGTTTGAAGCGGTAAACTCTTCGCAAAGTTCATTGTTACCTCAAATCGATTTAACAGCAGGCTACAATATTTTACGTAGTGACGAAGATCGTCGCGATAACGACCGTTTAACTGCTGGTATTAACCTTTCTCAAGAGCTATACCAACAATCTAGTTGGGTTAGCCTAGACATTGCTGAGAAAAGTGCTCGCCAAGCAGATTCAGCCTATGCTGCAGAGCAGCAAGGTGTCATTCTACGTGTTGCACAAGCTTACTTTGACGTATTACGTGCCAATGATAATCTAGAATTTGTACGCGCAGAGAAAGCAGCCGTTGCTCGTCAACTTGAACAAACCAAACAACGCTTTGATGTTGGTTTATCAGCAATTACTGACGTACATGATGCTCAAGCTCAATACGATAGCGTATTAGCAAATGAAGTATTAACAGAAAACCAATTAGTCAATAGCTACGAAGATTTACGAGTAATTACAGGCCAAGGCCATACTCACCTAAGTGTACTTGATACTAAACGCTTTTCAGCAAGCCCATCAGAGCAAACATCTGATAGCCTAATTGAAGAAGCACAAGAGAAAAACTTAAGCTTATTAGCCGCTCGTATTAGCGCTGATGTAGCAAAAGATAATATCTCTCTAGCAAGTTCAGGTCATATGCCGTCTCTAACTTTTGATGCGGGTTATAATTACACAGACCAAAGTAACTCTGGTATCTCTGCAAATGATGGAAGCTATGGCGATATCAATGCGGGTATTAACCTATATATTCCACTGTACACGGGTGGCAATACAAGCTCACTAACAAGCCAAGCTGAATTCCAATATGTAGCAGCAAGCCAAGAGCTAGAAGCAACGTACCGTGATGTAACTAAAAATGTACGTGCATTTAATAACAACATCAATGCGTCAATTGGTGCTTTAAAAGCATACGAACAGACAGTTATCTCTGCACAATCAGCATTAGAAGCAACAGAAGCTGGTTTTGATGTTGGTACTCGTACTATTGTTGATGTATTAGACTCTACTCGTCGTTTATATGATGCAAACCGTAACTTAGCAAACGCTCGTTACGATTACATTATTAGCGTACTTCAGCTAAAACAAGCGGTTGGTACACTAAGCGAACAAGATATCATGGATATCAATATGGGTTTAAAAGCGAATAAGACAACGCAAACCAAATAAGTTTATGCCCATTATGTAATTGTCACATTATGGGTACACAAACAAAAAAGCCACATTACTATAATGTGGCTTTTCTTTTATGCGTTAGGGATATTAACCGCGACCGCCTTTAATGGCTTCAATGATACCCGTTGTTGAACAGCCATCTTCAAAGTTTAATACTTTCACTTCGCCACCGGCAGCAATCACTTCAGCACCACCTGCGATATCTTCAATCGCGTAGTCACCACCTTTAACCAATAGTGATGGTAGTACTTGTGAGATTAATCGTTGCGGTGTGTCTTCAGAGAAAGGAACTACCCAATCAACCGCACCTAAACCAGCTAATACCGCCATGCGACGATCTGTTGGGTTAATTGGGCGACCAGGACCTTTTAATCGTTGTACTGACTCATTAGTGTTTACAGCAACAATCAAACGATCACCCAGTTCAGCAGCATGATTTAAATAAGAAACATGACCTGCATGTAAAATATCAAAACAACCATTTGTCATAACAACTTTCTCGCCACGAGCACGAGCTTGTTTTACTGCACTGATCAGCTGTTCTTCACCGATAATACCAAAGCCAGAATCTTGGCTACCATGAATCGCTTCTGCAAGTTCAATGGTTGATAGCGTAGAAGTACCCAATTTACCAACAACAACACCCGCAGCGGCGTTTGCTAATGCACACGCTTCATCTAACGGTTTACCTGTTGATACTGATGCAGCCAATACTGAAATAACCGTATCTCCAGCACCTGTCACATCAAACACTTCACGTGCTTGAGTCGGTAAATGCAATGGTTCCATATTACGGCGTAGTAATGTCATACCGTGTTCACTACGAGTAACAAGTAATGCTTCAAAATCAAATTCTTCGATAATCTGTTGACCTTTTGCGACTAGATCATCTTCATCTTTAACTTTGCCAACTACCGTTTCAAATTCAAGCATATTAGGCGTTAATAACGTTGCACCACGGTAACGCTCAAAATCTGCACCTTTTGGATCAATAAACACAGGTACATTGACTTTACGTGCTTCTTGAATCATCAACTGAACGTGCTCTAAAGCGCCTTTCGCATAATCAGAAAGAACAACTGCTTTTACGCTTGATAGTGCTTGTTGCATACGACTAATAATTGGTTCAGCAGCAACATCATGAAAACTATCTTCAAAATCCAAACGAATAAGTTGCTGACCGCGACTCATCACTCGTAATTTAGTAATAGTTGGAAATTCAGGAAGAGCCACAAAATCACAATGTACTTTTAATGACTCTAATGTTGTTGTTAACGCTTGTGCTGGCTCATCTTCACCAACCAATCCAACTAAGTGTGCATCACCACCTAATGCAGCAATATTCATTGCTACGTTTGCTGCACCACCTGGACGTTCTTCAATTTTTTCAACTTTAACAACAGGTACTGGTGCTTCTGGTGAAATACGACTCGTAGGGCCACCCCAGTAACGGTCAAGCATCACATCACCAACAATCAATACGCTTGATTGATCATAATTTGGAAGTGTCGGTTTCATTCTTTTCTCCGGCAATAAATAGCAAACTATCCACCATTATTGGTTCGAGCTATTTATAAAAAATCTACTGTTACAAATGGTAGCATTTACGCAAGTTCTACGCCAACTTAGTCGTTTTAAACCTAACGTTAACTATTATTTAAGCCAATGCTCCCAAGCTTTTATTACGGCGTTTCTTTCATCACTGAATTTATCGTCTTCAACGTCGGCATCAAAACCAAGTAAATTACGGTGATGTATTTCATTTCTTAATGTGCAATAAGCCTCAACGAGCTCATTTGCAGTACCATTGTCCATCACATCTTGCTGAGCAAAGCTTTCAAATATTCTAACGTTATCTGACCAATGGGTTAACTTGGGAAGTGTATGGCTGTATTTCAAAACAAGATATTGTGCCAAAAATTCAATATCTGTAATTCCCCCAGCATCTTGCTTAATCATAAAACGATGCGCTTTTTTCCCACCAAGGTGATCACGCATTTTTTCTCGCATATCAAGAACATCTTGTTTTAGCTTTTCATCTTCTCGCTCTAAGCACAAAATCTCATGCCGTGTAGTTCTAAAAGCTTGTTGTAATTGTTCATCACCATAAATCATACGAGCTCGAACTAAAGCTTGATGTTCCCATGTCCACGCATCCTCTCTTTGGTATTCATCAAACGCCTCACTCGTACTAACGAGCAGACCCGATGCGCCAGATGGACGTAAACGAGTATCCACTTCATACAAAATGCCTGATGCAGTACGAACTGAAAAAATATGAATAATGCGCTGCGCTAATCGTAAATAAAATTGGCGACCATCAATCTCTTTTTTACCATTGGTATACGTATTAACATCACAATCGTGCATGAATACGATATCGAGATCGGAGTTATAACCTAACTCCCATCCGCCTACTTTACCATAACCAATAACCGCAAAACCTTTACTATCTCTACCTTCTAAATGAGAGGGTTCACCAAATTTCTCAGTTACTTGTAACCAAGCTTGGTTTACAACCGCCTCTACTATTGCTTCTGATAGATAAGTTAAGTGATCACTCACTTTCATCAACGATAAACCACCAGCAATGTCTGATGCAGCAATCCTAAGCAAGCATATTTGCTTAAACTGGCGCAAAGCTTCCATTTGCTGTTCCATGTCATCTTCAGGAATACGAGCTAAAAACTCACGCAATTCGACTTTATATTGGCTTAATTCAATAGGATTATAGAGTTGGTTAATATCCAATAGTTCATCTAATAATATTGGATATCGCGTTAATTGCTCTGCAACCATTGGGCTTGCTGAACACAAACGAACTAAATGCTGCAGTGCACCATTATGTTCATCCAATAATTCAAGGTACGTTGTTCTAGTTGCAATGGCCTGAATCAATTTAGTTAGGCGAGGTAAAGTATCAGCTGCGTCTTCTCGCTTAATCACAATATTGAACAATTTCGGCATTAAATGCGTAATCGCATCTCGCCCTCTTGGCCCTAAGGTTTTCTTTTTAAGCTCACCTTTAAAGTCAATAATCTGATTAGTGAGTTGTACTGATTGCTCTGGATTGAGCTCTTCGAGAATGTGCTCTAATACTTCTTTGTTATGAGCCATATCCCATAACTCACGATAAGATGAATCGATACTGTTTTCTGACTCATCGTCATCATCACCAATCAGGTCATGGAATACCGCATGAATTGACGTCATGTGTTGCTGTATTTCTGTATACAAGGTTGACCAATCTTGCATTCCCATCGCAAAAGCTAAACGCATTTGATCTCTTTCATCATCAGGTAACGTCTGCGTTTGTTTGTCATTGATAGCTTGTAACAGGTTTTCTAAACGTCTTAAAAAGCAATACCCCACCATTAAGGTATCAACATCTGAAACAGAAAGTTGTCCTAATTCTTTAATCGCAGATAAGGTTTCTAGTAACCCACGACCACGCAATGATGGCTCACGTCCACCACGAATAAGTTGGAATACTTGAGCAATAAACTCAACTTCTCGAATACCACCTGCGCCTAATTTAATATTGTTACTTAATCCACGACGGCGAACTTCACTGGTGATCATGGATTTCATTCGACGTAATGCTTGAATGGCACCAAAATCAATATAGCGACGAAAAACAAAGGGACGCAGCATTTGGCGAAGTTCTTGATAATGGCTATACGTTTCTTTACCCATTACTCGCGCTTTTATCATTGCGTAACGCTCCCAGTCACGCCCTTGCTCTTGATAATAATCTTCTAACGCTGCGTAACTCATGACTAACGGTCCACTGTCTCCAAATGGACGAAGTCGTAAATCAACTCGATAACAGAAACCATCAAATGTTTTTTGATCTAACGCTTTAATCAGCTTTTGGCCTAATCGAGTAAAAAATTGTGCATTGGCAATGCTACGACGAGCGCCTTCGGTCTCCCCGTTTTCAGGATAAGTAAAAATCAAATCAATATCGGATGAGAAATTCAACTCTCCACCACCCAATTTACCCATGCCGATAATGAGCATGGGTTGATCCTCACCTTTCTCGTTCTTAGGTGTACCCCAATCAATACACGCTTGCTTATATAACCATTGATACGACTCAACAATTAGGGCTTCAGCCAGTAACGATAGGTGAGATAAGCTTTGCTTTAATGACCAATTGGAGGTGTCATTGTGAGCTAAATTAAAATCCTGCCATGCAATGTAACTCATCTCTCGACGACGAAAATAACGAAGTTCCCTCATTAAACTATTTTCATCGGTGCATTTCGTTAACTGAGTTTGTAATAACTCTCGATATTGTTCACTACGACACTCCACTTCGAATAAGTTTGGAAAATGCTGACAAAGATATTCATCTTGTTCAAACGCTTCATGAAGAAAGTCACTGCATCCCAAAGCTATCATTAATTGAGTTTTAAACGCTTCTGGCCACGATTGAATATGATCAATATATGTAAGCTCTTGAAAACGATGTTCAGCGAGAGAAAGTAGAGATGATGGCAAAGACATGATATTCCTTATCGAAAGTTCCATTCATACCAATTCGAGCAAATAAATGAATCGGTTATGTTAACAAGCAAAATAGCCATAGACTTATTTGGATTAGTAGCATAGTACACAGAGCAAATAACACTGTGCCAAATTTTAGTTTTAGCCGCAAACAAAAACGCCTACAACTGGAGTGTAGGCGTTATTAATTTTAAAGCAGGATAAGTTAGATTTTAAAAACCTTCATTTTTGACTCTAACTCTTCTGCATTTTTCTGCATTTCTTCTGAGGTTTCCGTTAATTCAGTCATCACCACAACAGAAGCATCAACCAACTCTCTAACATTAGTTAGGTTTTGATCCATTTCTTCCGCTACGCTGCTTTGTTGATCTGCAGCACTTGCGATCTGGAAGTTCATTTCATTAATCTTATTTACTTGTTCAACAATGCGATCAAGTTCAGACCCTGCATTCGTAACAAGCTCAACACCTTCCGCGGCTTCAACTACGCTTTTTTCCATCAACTCTACCGCTTGATTAGCGCTGTTTTGAAGTTGCGTGATCATATCTTGAATTTCTACTGTCGCCCCTTGAGTACTCTGCGCAAGGTTTCTTACCTCATCAGCAACGACAGCAAAACCACGACCAGCGTCACCAGCACGTGCCGCTTCAATCGCCGCGTTAAGAGCAAGTAAGTTAGTCTGTTCTGAAATACCACGAATCGTCTCAACAACAGAGCTAATAGAAACCACTCGCTCTTCTACTTGATTTACCACTTCTGCTGAGGCAGCAATATCACCTGACAATGCTTGAATCTTAACAATTGTACCTTCTACAAACTCTTGGCCAATTTTCGCTTGAGATTGAGCTTGCTCAGTTCCAATTGAAGCATTACGTGCATTCTCAGCAACATTTTGAACCGTTGAGTTCATTTCACTCATCGCTGTTGCTAACTGGTCAATTTCTGCAAACTCCTCTTGAGCCGCTTCCTTTGTACCTTCCATACTGATAGTCATGACTTCAGTTAAACCCGCGAGCTCTTGAGATGCTGACAACTGAGTCTCAACAACACTCTTTAGTTGTAACCGTGTTTTATTCAACTCTCTTGCTAAATCACCAAATTCATCTTTACAGTTCATCTCTACTGGCTCTGATAAATTTTGCTCCGCGATCTGCTTCATTGACGTATTCAAGTATTTCATTTGTCGTAGCATAATGCTTGAAGCACCAAGTAAAATAACCATGAATGACACAATCATTGCCAAAGTTTGCCAGATCACTTGAGTGAGATAATCTTGATAATATTGTTCTGCAACACTAGCTGATTGAGAAGCCACAACAACCCAGTTATGGTCTGGAACTTTCACCGCTGACTCATATCGAGTGTGATCAAGTAATGAATAGGTTTTATTAGAAGTGAGTTGCTCAAATACTTGCTGTAATGATGCCCCTTCATCTAACGTTTGAGTTAACGATGAAAGCGATGTTGCTGATTGATGTCCAAAGACTTTACCTGTGTCACGGTCAATTACATAAATGTAGTTACCGTCTTTCCAGCCCTTAGCTTGAATTGTGATGGCTTCTGCAGCTAACTCTTTTCCTTCAGCGTTATAATTTAGTAGACGATTTACAAGTTCAGCATTCGCCATTGCAGATTCTTGTGCTCGCTCTTTCTGAATAGTAATAACGGATTGATAAAATGTATTAGCATCCCATAACTGTTTCGTTACCAACAATATGGTACTAAATACCATTAACATGACCAATTTTGGTACCAATTTAATATCGGTGACTAGCCTTTCCCATGGCTTAAACGTTATTACTGACATAGTTTCTCCCGCAACCTTTCAGAATTAAATTTTTTAGTGCATGATGAAAACGCTTCATGCAGATACACATATCACTTTTGTTTTTAACGGAAATACATAAATAATTATGATGAATAATAACAAAGTTGACCTTAAACCAATGAGCTTAATGTCACTGATACTTTCCTTTTTATCGTTAATTGTGATCTCTAGCCTACTGTTTGTACCACTAGAACATAATAGTCGCACCATACTGATCGCACTTGATACTATTATCTGCGCACTCTTTTTATTTCAACTATCTCTAGACTTATTCCGTACAAAACATAAAACACAATATCTAAAAGATCATTGGATAGATTTTGTTGCTAGCATTCCGATTATTGAACCTGTTCGTTATGCTCGTATTTTTCACATTCTGCGTGTTTTCCGCTTACTACGATCTAGCCAATCATTACTAAAACAAATCCGCTCAAACCGTAAAGAAGCCACTATTGCCTCCATTTTAGTATTGATGGTCACCCTTATTTCTTTAGGTTCTGTCTTTATGCTGATGTTTGAAGGTAATAATCCTAATGCAAACATACAAACCGCAGGGGATGCTATATGGTGGGCCTTTGTGACCATTTCAACGGTTGGCTATGGCGATCATTATCCAATAACGGTGGCAGGAAAAATTTTAGCGGTAATGATTATTTTATCTGGCGTTGGTATTTTCGGTATGATCTCAGGCTTAATAACATCAATCATCACAGAGCCAGCGAAACTAGAACAGAGACGACATGAGCAACAAGAAAAGCGAGAAAGAGATGAAAAACTCAATTTACTCTTACAACAGCAAGCCGAGATTTTGAAAAAGATTGAGCTCATAGAAAATAAAAAAGAGAAGTAATTAAACCTACTTAGGCTAATTCCTTCTCTCTTGGTTACAACTGCAACTGGCTCTCAATAAATTAGAGTTATGTAAACCTCTATTGCCAATAAGGAGGATATTCAAGCCCAGCTCGACGAGTTTGCTCCATGGCGTGCAGAATTGAGCGTTCTTGACGAAGTAGCCAACGTTCAAGTTGCTCTCGCTCTTCGTTATCTTCCAAAAGCTGCACTCGCGAACGTAATGGCTCTAAACTCATCAAGTCACCAATACCTTGTAATAAATCTAACCAAGGCAGACGGAACCCTTTTCTTCGCTCTTCATCATAAATAAGAGCAAAACAAGTACCTGTCATCAAATTACGACGCAAACGCATTTTCTGTTTAAAGTAGTCCACAGGTAATAATTGGTTCTCTGTCGAGAATGCAGAATCTAACGCTTCCCACGTACGATCAAGCAATATGCCAGAGTGACTATCGATAGATTCTTGCAACACTTGACGTTTTTTATCATCAAGGAAAGGCTGCCAATCACGAGTTAATATCCAACGACTTAAATCGAGTAAAAGACCACAATAACGAGCTGACATTAATAATTTCATCATCTCATCAGTTGTAGGTAATGCTTCTGCACTCTCTTTTAAGCTGGCAACTAAAAACTTACGAGCATCCAGTTTTCTTAATACATTGCCTTTTTCTTCAATTAAATACTCAAGGTGTTCAGATTCATCCAGCCAATGCAACTCTTCTTCTAACCATTTTAACTCTTGGCGTAATAATTCACTGGCTCGTTTAGGTACCATTTCACCAAACACCAAGAAGATTTGTCGCAAGAATGCGATAGCAATGCGAATTTCTTGTAGTGCTAATTTATCCTGAGTATCGACATAAATTTGTTCATGATAATGCCAATGTGACAACGCATGCTCTAACGAATTAACAAAGCACGTTTCTACACTATCGCTTGATTCGGTTCTTACTAAGGTTAATGGTTTTACGCTATCCGTAGGCGTATCCATCGCTAAACGATACCCTTTTGCCGCTTTACTTTGGTTGCCCAACCGCATTCCACCAGAGCTACACAAATCACGCGCTAGGGTAAATAATGCATCGGTTTGACCTGATTTAAGTTCAAGTTCAACTTCGCAAATCGGAGTGGTTTTATCACCCGAAATCACCTCACCTTGGTCAAATGCCAATTCAATTTCACTGCCATCAGGCATAGCAACTAACCATTGTTGACGAACAAAATTGGTAGAAAAAAGAGGAGAAAGTTGCTGCTGAAGATCTTCTAAAGTGATGTCATCTGGCCATGCATCGGAAGGATGTAAATAAACATTTGGAATGTCAGAATCGTGATCTGCATTGTATTCTGGTCGTTGATGTAAACCAGCAACAACTCTTCCCGCAGTCTTTAATGTTTGAATGCGTTCATCATTAAATCGTCGGATTCTAAGTCCAGTATCATGCTTACGAAGATGCTGTTCAGGAGTATCAAAATAGATGTTTCCTAGGTTAAGACAGCTTTGTTCTATGACTTTCGCGCCTGAAATTTTGTCTATAATAGTGTCTACAAACTCAGGAAATACAAAAAATTTCAATTCTATTTCAGTTTCCATAATGACCTCATAACCGTTGTCTTTCCAAGGATATGGCTTAAACTGTTCGGTATCAAGCAAGAAATAATGCCCAAACCATGATCTAAAGTAGTTTTATTGAGTCTAGGATTGGGTTAACATTCGCGCCTTTATGGCCATCGTCTAACAAATCACCATTAGGTGCTTGTTTTATAGGTTAAGAAACCATGCCAGTAAATACTATTATGGGGTTATTCGCAAAGTCCCCTATGAAACCTTTGCAGCGTCACGTTGTTTGTGTCAATGAATGCTGCTCACTTCTTGTTCCGTTTTTCGAAACGTGCACAAAAGGTGATTGGGAAAAAGCGAATGAAATTCGTACGCAGATTTCTCATTTAGAGAAAGAAGCGGATGTATTAAAACGTGAAATCCGTTTGAAGCTTCCACGCGGTTTATTCATGCCAGTTGATCGTACCGATATGCTTGGTCTTTTAACTCAGCAAGATAAACTTGCTAACTTAGCTAAAGATATTGCTGGCCGCGTTGTTGGTCGCCAACTTGAAATTCCAAGCTCCATGCAGGATGCATTTTTAGCTTATGTTCAACGCTGTTTAGATGCTGCTAGTCAAGCACAAGAAGTAATCAGCGAATTGGACGAGCTATTGGAAACAGGCTTTAAAGGACGTGAAGTCACTTTGGTTGCAGAAATGATCAATAAATTAGATATCATTGAAGATGATACTGATGAATTGCAAATTAAACTGCGCCAACAACTCATGAGCATCGAACACAAGTACAATCCGATCGATGTTATGTTCCTTTATAAAATCCTTGAGTGGGTTGGTGGCATTGCCGACCAAGCACAACGTGTTGGTTCTCGTTTAGAACTAATGCTATCTCGCTCATAAGTTTGTGATTCAGTAACAGGTAATACAATGGATATTCTTGCTAACTACGGCACGACCCTTATTTTAATCGCAGCCTTCTTTGGCTTCCTTATGGCTATTGGTATTGGTGCAAATGATGTTGCCAATGCAATGGGCACATCTGTAGGGTCTAAAGCACTAACAGTAAAACAAGCAATCATCATTGCTATGATCTTCGAATTTGCAGGGGCATACCTTGCAGGTGGTGAGGTTACAGATACAATCCGCAAAGGGGTAATTGATACCTCTCTATTCGCTAGCCAACCTGAAGTTTTAGTTTACGGTATGATGTCAGCACTACTTGCTGCTGGTACTTGGCTATTACTTGCTTCTTACATGGGCTGGCCAGTATCAACAACTCACTCAATCATTGGTGCTATCATTGGTTTCGCGTGTGTTGCTGTTGGTACAGAAGCGGTTGATTGGAGCTCAGTTCAAGGTATCGTTGGTAGCTGGTTAGTTACCCCGCTTATCTCTGGTATCTTTGCTTATATGATCTTTATCAGTGCTCAACGACTGATATTCGATACAGATAAGCCACTGATGAATGCGAAACGTTTTGTTCCTGTTTACATGTTCATTACGACTATGGTTATCGCTCTTGTTACGATCAAAAAAGGTCTAAAACATGTTGGCTTACACCTAAGTAATGGTGAGGCATGGATTGCTTCTGCAGGTATCTCTGCATTAGTAATGGTTGGTGGTTACATGTATATTTCTCGTAAATTTGCAAATACTGTAAACGATGAGAAAGACAGCCGTGGTTTTACTGGCGTAGAAAGTATCTTCAGTACGCTTATGGTTATCACAGCGTGTGCGATGGCTTTCGCTCACGGTTCAAACGATGTTGCTAATGCGATTGGTCCTCTATCTGCGGTTGTTTCAACGGTTGAGCACATGGGCGAAATCACAGCGAAAAGCACCATCGCTTGGTGGATTCTTCCATTAGGTGGTATTGGTATTGTTGTTGGTCTTGCGACTTTAGGTCACAAAGTAATGGCAACAGTTGGTACTGGTATTACAGAACTGACTCCTAGCCGTGGTTTTGCTGCTCAATTAGCGACAGCATCAACGGTTGTATTAGCGTCAGGTACTGGTCTTCCAATCTCAACAACACAAACATTAGTTGGTGCGGTTCTAGGTGTAGGTTTTGCACGTGGTATTGGCGCACTAAACTTAGGTGTGGTTCGTAACATTGTTGCATCTTGGGTTGTTACCCTACCTGCAGGTGCGTTATTAGCGGTAGTTTTCTACTACGCAATGCAAGCGATCTTTGGTATCGGCGCATAAGCTTAATCAATTTTGCAACAATGGCACAAAGAGGAGAGTAATATCTCCTCTTTTCTTGCATCTGGGCCCAATTATTTTTAGTATCTATAGCTTCGTTTGAATCGATAAGATATCAGCACTTGATGATCTCAAAATGATTCAGGGTCCATTTTTCAAAGGAATATTATTGTGAAGCATTTTATTAGCCTGATTCTACTTGCTTGGGCTATTGCTGCGCCAGCACAAGCTCAAACTCGTTATATTTCTGATAACCTGTTTACTTACATGCATTCAGGTCCAAGCAACCAATACAAAATTATTGGTAGTGTTAATGCGGGTGATCGAATCACTCAATTGGCAAGTAACAGAAGTACTGGTTTTACGCAAATCGTAGATACTAAAGGTCGTAAAGGCTGGGTTGAAAGTAAGTTTGTTTCTCGTCAACCAGGTTTAGGTGAGCGTTTACCAAAGGTTGAACAAGAACTGGCTACAGTTAAAACACAACTGGCTAACGCTCGTAAAGCGGCTAACAATGAAAAAGCCGGGTTAGCTGATAGCTTGGAACAACGTAATAAACAAATTCAAGATTTAGAGCAAAGCTACAGTGATGTAAATAATCAACTAATTAGCTCTCAAACAGAAGTTCGTGAACTACGAGCTAAACTTGATACACAAAAAGAAGACCTACTACTAAAATACTTTATGTACGGTGGTGGTGTTGCTGGTATCGGTTTATTGTTTGGTTTACTACTTCCACACATGATCCCAAGTCGTAAGAAGAAACCAAACGGCTGGTCTTAATCGACAAGTTTCATATAATAAAAAAGCTCAGAATATTCTGAGCTTTTTTATTTATTACAAATTACCCTTTCCATTCATACAGTGCTGGGATTTCAATTTTCTGTCCTTTAAAATCAACGACCACATTTCTTGGGTTAATTTCTAATAAGGAAATATTTGACGTTATATGTCCGCCTATATTCACCTCTTTTCCATTTACTTTAACCCATCGACGGCTAGGCTTAGACGTGTAGTTATGCGTTTGAAAATTCATCGCAGGCAAGCGCCCGATAAATTGAGCTGCATTTTTATCTAATGCGACAACGCCAGAATAAGTATCTGACGACTCTTCAGCTTCTGACTCAACATAATCATTTTCAGGATCATTCAATATTGACTCAAATCGAGCGGCTAATTCTGGAGATAACCCAGACAGATCCAATTCATTTACATTGAAATCACCAGAATCTCCCATGCTTTTATTTTTTATAGGCGCCTTTGTTTCAGGTTCTGAAACCAAAGAAGATTCAATCGTATTGCCCCTACTTTTAACAGATGAAATCAATGCGAGCTTCGTTGCCTGAATAGGTAATTTTTGAGTATCTACCTTTGGAAATGAAAGTTCTGTATAAGTCGAAGGTGACATAATTATCTCTTGTTGCTGAGCTTGATAATAAGGCCAAGCTATATACGCACTAAGTGATATCGGAGGTAAAATAATAATTGCTCCAATGATTACGGGAGATATCGATTTGGACAACATATTAATCTTCTCCTTGTAATAACGGTGCATTTGCATTGGTAACACTATCTAACCACATCAAGGTACTAGAACCCGCAATTCCATCCTTTTTCAAACCAAAAATTTCCTGAAATTGTTTTACTTGTTGTTCCGTTTGTTCATCGAATCGATCTGACTCAACCATTGGCTGCTCTAATGCGGTTGAAAGTAAGTGATTTAAAGCAAAAATAGCTTCACCTTCGTCTCCTTTTCTCATTGCTCGTTCTGTTATTATTGGCTTTTGCCATAATTGCACGTATGCCCCATTCCAGTGGCGACTAAACCATTGGTGTGATACTTCCACACGCTTAGAAGGAAGCAACAACTCAATACCTTTAGAGCTCACACGATATACAATAGCTAACAGGCCTTCACCAGAATATTCTTGTAACCAAACAACCGCCGGACGATTCACAGCAAGCAAATCATTTAAAGATCCATTGTCATCTAAACAATATAATTGCGCACGTTTTGCATTGGTACAGTTAGCTTGGAATGAATTAACAGAGTAGCCCCATACGGAAAGTAACTGTTTAAATGCATCAGATTGATCATGAAACCCCACTAAAGGCGCTTCAACAACTGGTTCTTGTATTGGAAAATGCTTATCTAAATAACTAGGCAGCATAGAATAAATGCCAAAGCACAACAAAGCCGACACACCGATAGCGACTAACGGAATAAAGCGACGCGCTTGAGTATTTATAGATGAACGTTCAGTACTAGAAGCAACTTGCCAATCAAGAACCAACTCACTTGCTTTATTAACTGCAGCTTGATCTATTTTGGGATTCCCATTTTGATAGCTAACCCATAATGCTTTATCACATAATAAATTAACTAAACGAGGAACCCCATTTGAATGCTGAGCAATTTTTTTAATTAATGAGGGAGAGAAAAGTGTGGTATCTCCGCCAGCAACATTCAAACGATGAGTAATATAATGCTCAATTTCTTGAGGTGTTAAAGGCAGTAAATGATACCTTGCCGTAATTCGCTGCGCTAATTGTCGTAAGTTAGTTTGTTGGAGTTTTTGTTGTAACTCAGGTTGACCAATTAATAATACTTTTAATAACTTATCGCTATCAGTTTCAAAATTTGTTAATAGTCGCAATTGTTCGAGAACATCAGGGCCTAAGTGTTGAGCCTCATCGATCGCAACAATGGTCTGATAGCCTTTTTCATTTTCACTTTTTAAGTAATGAACAATGTTATCAGTCAACTGCTTTAATGAAGCAAGAGAAGAATAAGCAATTTCAAATTCATCGCAAATCGCTTCCAATAACTCTTGAGCACTAAACATAGGATTTAAAATTAAAGCCAAATTTACCTTTTCGTCTAACTGTGAAAAAAGCGCTCTTGAAACCGTTGTTTTTCCTGTGCCAACTTCCCCTGTTAATAGTGCAAAGCCACCACCCTGTCCTAAACCAGACAATAAGTAATTCAATGCTTCTTTATGACGATCGCTTAAATAAAGAAATCGCGCATTTGGTGTCATTGAAAATGGCAGCTCATCAAAGCCAAAAAAATCTTGGTACATAAGGTTAAATCTATCCTAATCGGCTCAACAAAAACAAAGCATGGGAATAAAAAGTCGAAAAACTCTATTTGCACGGTATCATTGGATGTAAGAAAGTAAAGAAAGTTCTCTTTATCTTGGCAGCGATTAGGACAAAACGTGAAAATTTATTTAGTTGGTGGTGCAGTTCGAGATTCACTTCTCAATATTGACGTAAAAGATAAGGACTGGGTTGTTGTTGGGTCCACTCCACAAGAAATGGGAGCTCTAGGTTATCAAACCGTTGGACAAGATTTCCCTGTATTTCTGCACCCTAAAACTAAAGAAGAATACGCACTTGCACGAACCGAACGAAAAAGTGGTCAAGGTTATAAAGGATTTACCTGTTACGCAGAGCCAGACGTTACTTTAGAAGAAGATTTATTACGTCGAGACCTTACCATAAATGCCATCGCTCAAGCTGATAATGGTGAACTCATCGACCCTTATAATGGTCAACAAGATATTATAGATCGAACACTTCGCCATGTATCTGAAGCCTTTACTGAAGATCCCCTACGAGTACTACGTGTAGCCCGCTTCGCTGCTCGTTTTCACCATCTAGGCTTTATGGTTGCCCCTGAAACCATGGACTTAATGAGAGAGTTAGTGGATAGTGGTGAACTCTCTTATTTAACTGCTGAGCGAGTATGGCAAGAATGGCAAAAATCATTATCTAGTCAACATCCTGAAATCTTTCTTTCTACACTAAAAGAGTGTGGTGCTCTCGCTATTGTATTGCCTGAAATCGATGCTTTATTTGGTGTACCACAACCAGAAAAATGGCATCCTGAAATTGATACAGGGATCCACACCCTAATGGTTGCTCAGCAAGCCGCCCTATTAAGCCAAGACTTACCGACTCGTTTCGCAGCACAAGTACATGACCTTGGAAAAGGCGTTACACCAGAATCAGAATGGCCAAGCCATAAACTGCATTGCCATACAGGCATTAAACTGATTAAAAGATTGTGTGATCGTGTTCGTGTACCAAATGACTATCGAGATCTTGCTCTATTAGTATGTGAACATCACTCAAATATCCATAGAGCCCCAGAATTACGAGCACAAACCTTCATTAAAATATTCGATAAAATGGATGTGTGGCGTAAACCAGAACGCTTAGAGCCAATTTTACTTTGTTGCCAAGCTGATCATGCTGGAAGATTGGGATTAGAAACTCAACCTTACCCACAAAAACAACGTTTTGAAACGGCATTTGATGCAGCAAAAAATGTGGAAGTGAAAGAAGTGGTTGCAGCAGGATTTAAAGGGCCGGAGATTAGAGACGAGTTGAGTAAAAGACGAATTGAAGCAGTGAAGGATAAGTTGAATATCAAATAAGCTATACGCACGCTAACTAGAGACTAGAACGCTTCGCTCTAGTCTCTAGTCTCTAGTCTCTAGTCTCTAGTCTCTAGTGCAAAGCTAACCATACCAATAAACTTGAACCTAATAAGATACGGTAGATAACAAACGGCATCATCCCCATACTTGAAATCAGCTTCAAAAAGAAATGAATACAGATATAAGCACTAATAAAAGAAATTATCACTCCGGTGCTTAATAGGCCTAAGTGAATTGAAATATCACTCATCGCCAATTTAAGACCAAGATAAGATCCAGCAAGTGTAATAATTGGAATGGACATTAGGAAAGAAAATCGAGCTGCAGCCTCACGAGTAAAGCCAAGATACAAAGCTGCGGTAATTGTAATTCCTGATCGAGAAGTACCTGGGATCATCGCCATTGCCTGAGCGATACCTAAAAATAACGCTTTTTTCCACGTCATTTGGTATTCATCTTTTGCTAACGTTGCATTTTTATCTACCCACCAAAGCAATAGACCAAAAACAATCGTAGTCGTAGCAATAACCCATGCACTACGTAAATACACTTCGATAAAATCTTTAAATAGTAAACCAAATAAAGCTGCAGGAATCGTAGCTAACACGATTAACCAAGCCAAATTTGATTCTTTGTTGTGCTCTTTTTTTACAATAGAGCCTACCCAAGCTGTTAATAATGTCACCACTTCTTTTCTAAAGTAGATAACCACGGCAGCTAATGTGCCAACATGAACTGCAACATCAAAAGCTAGACCTTGATCTGGCCAACCTAAAATTGCAGAAGGTAAAATTAAATGAGCTGAACTTGAAATAGGTAAAAACTCTGTGAATCCTTGCAGAAGAGCAAGAAAGAAAGCTTCAAAGTACGTCATGATATTCCATTAAGACCTTAAGTTAATTAACGCGGGTTTAAGTGATTGACTGTGAGTGAAATGGTTCCATATCTCACTAATAGTGGTTTTTGTACCAGGTACAATTAAATCAGGGTTAAGCTCAACAAGAGGCAAAATAGCAAATGCAAACTTAAATAGATCCTCTCTAGGTAATTTAGGATCATTATTTGAGATCACATCACCATACAACAAGATATCCAGATCTAAAGTACGATCTTGATTCTTTTGTGCATCAGGTAATCTTCCCCATTTTAGTTCAATCGCACGTAATTGAGTTGCAAGTTCACTTAATGAACACGTAACTTCTAATTCAGCGACTAAATTAAAAAAATTATTACTTGAAAAGCCTACCGGCTCAGCCTCATATACGGTTGATATTTGAGCTATATTTCCTAACAGCTTTAACTCATCTATCGCAGCCTTTACATGCTTTTCTGGTTCAATATTGGAGCCAATACCAATATAGGTTGTGATCATTTATTTCCTCGCTCAATCACAACGCCGACGCTATGCGCATTTACAACTGCACCTGGCTTAGATAAATGAATTCGAACCCAAGGAACAGAAAAACGAGTCATGATTAACTCGGCAATTTCTTCAGCAACACGTTCAACCAATAGAAATCGACCATTTTGAATATATTCTGTTACTGCTTCGCTCACTTCAGCGTAATTTAAACAATACTCAACATCGTCCGATTTTGCCGCTGGTTTGTTATCGTGAGCCATATCAATATCTAATACGAGCTTTTGTTTAATTCCTTGTTCCCATTCATAAACGCCAATGGTGGTAATTACTTCAAGCTGTTTTATAAATACTAAATCCATCTTTGATCACACTTTTTATTAAGAGGTCGGATACCCATCAAAAGAAAAACAACGTAATATTGATATTACTTTGCTCAATGTGTCGAGCAATATACTATAAAAATGATTTCTGATCGCTCTCGATCGCTTAAATTAAGGCTCATTCATGACCCCTCTTGCACTAATTATGATCATCATCGCCTATCTGCTAGGATCGATCTCTAGTGCGGTTTTAATTTGCCGATTAAAAGGGTTACCTGACCCTCGAACTTCTGGGTCACATAATCCAGGCGCCACGAATGTATTTAGAATTGGTGGAAGAAGTGCTGCTGGGCTAGTTCTTTTATGCGACATCCTCAAAGGAATGTTACCTGTATGGGGTGGCTATTTTCTTGAAATAAACCCTTTTATGCTTGGTGTCATTGCCATCTCAGCTTGCTTAGGTCACATGTACCCGCTATTTTTCCACTTTAAAGGTGGTAAGGGTGTAGCAACCGCTCTTGGAGCATTAGCCCCGATAGGATTAGATTTAACAGGTATGTTATTTGGTTGCTGGGTCGTAACAGTATTAGTAACTGGATATTCCTCATTAGCCTCAATGATCACCGCTTTACTTGCCCCTCTATTTACTTGGCTTGTAAAACCTCAATACACTTTGCCTGTTGCCATGCTCTCTTGCTTAATCGTTTTAAAACACCATGAGAACATAAA
The DNA here is from genome assembly GCF_009727955.1 of Aliivibrio fischeri. GTDB lineage: Bacteria > Pseudomonadota > Gammaproteobacteria > Enterobacterales > Vibrionaceae > Aliivibrio > Aliivibrio fischeri_A. The sequence goes on from NZ_WOBR01000002.1 coordinate 97,774, forward strand.
ACGCTTCTTTGAAGGAAAAGAAACAAAAATCTGGCAAAGAAAAAGGGACTAATTAGCCCCTTTATATAGATGACGATCTTTTGTGATCCAAATAGATCACTATTTGATTGGCGCTAATTGATCGATTGGCCAACGAGGCTTAGCTTGAACAGCTAAATCTGTCGTTTCACCATTTTTCAAACGTTGCATACCTGCATAAGCAATCATTGCACCGTTATCGGTACAAAACTCAGTACGAGGGTAATATACCTCTCCACCAATTTTCTTCATCACCACTTCAAGTTCTTGACGTAAGTATTTATTCGCACTCACACCACCAGCCATCACTAAACGTTTCATGCCTGTTTGTTTTAAAGCACGACGACATTTAATTGCTAATGTATCAACTACCGCTTCTTGGAAAGCAAAAGCAATATCAGCTCGTGTTTGCAGATCATCTTCATTAGCACGAATCGTATTTGCTGCAAATGTTTTCAAACCTGAAAAACTAAAATCCAAACCAGGACGATCGGTCATTGGACGCGGAAATTTAAAACGTCCTTTTGTACCATTCTCTGCTAATTTCGAAAGCAATGGTCCACCAGGATAATCTAAGCCCATCAGTTTTGCAGTTTTATCGAATGCTTCGCCTGCTGCATCGTCTACCGATTCACCAAGGATCTGATACTCACCAATTCCTTTTACTTCAACCATCATGGTGTGACCACCAGAAACAAGTAAAGCAACAAATGGGAACGCAGGTGGCACATCTTCAAGCATTGGAGCAAGCAGATGTCCTTCCATGTGATGAACAGGAATTGCAGGAACATCCCATGCATAAGCGATGCTTCGACCAATCGTCGAACCCACTAGTAAGGCACCGACTAAACCAGGGCCTGCGGTATAAGCAATACCATCGATATCATCTTTGGTTAAACCAGCATCATTCAGTGCCGCCTTGATCAAAGGAATGGTTTTTTTAACATGATCACGAGAAGCCAATTCAGGCACTACACCGCCGTAATCAGCATGCAGTTTTACTTGGCTATACAGCTGATGAGCTAATAACCCTTTTTCATCATCATAAATCGCAACACCCGTTTCATCACACGAGGTTTCAATGCCTAAAATTCGCATATTTTTCTCAGCTACCTGTTAATTTATCGCCATATTACCTACATCCCTGAGCTACCTCAAGCAAGGAGATGCCTTAAGAAGACAAAATAAACAAAGAAATTACTCAATTCTTAATCAAGAATGCTTTACAAAGAGACTAGATCGGATTAAAATTCGGCACCAATTTGAATAATAGCTGGTTAATTATAACTACCAGCGAATTGACTAACACCTGAGGTGAAAGGCATATGCCAGTAGTTAAAGTACGTGAAAACGAACCGTTCGACGTTGCACTACGTCGTTTCAAGCGCTCTTGCGAAAAAGCAGGTATTCTTTCTGAAGTTCGCCGTCGTGAACATTACGAAAAACCTACTACAGTACGTAAACGCGCTAAAGCAGCAGCTCAAAAGCGTCACGCTAAGAAGCTGTCTCGCGAAAACGCACGTCGCGTTCGCCTGTACTAATAACTTACCTAACTATTTAGGACTAAGTTATGGCTCTAATTGAACAACTCAAAGAAGAGCAAAAGTTAGCGATGAAAGCCAAGGATAAATTACGCCTTGGCACTATTCGTTTAGCTTTATCTGAAATTAAACAACGTGAAGTCGATGGTCAAACAACTTTGTCTGACGACGAAATCATTGCTGTTTTAACGAAGATGGTTAAACAACGTCGCGATTCAGTTTCGCAGTTTACTGCTGCTGGTCGTGATGATCTTGCTGAAAAAGAAAGTGCTGAAATTACAGTACTGGAAGATTTCATGCCACAAGCATTAACCGATGAAGAAGTTGCTGAGTTATTAGACAAAGCAATTGCTGAATCAGGTGCTGCTGGTATGCAAGATATGGGCAAGGTGATGGGTGTGTTAAAACCTCAAATCCAAGGCCGCGCTGACATGGGTAAAGTAAGCCAATTAGTTAAATCTAAACTGGCTTAATAATACTCTATTTATAAAACAAGCCGTGCTATCTTTGATTGCACGGCTTGTTTGTATCTACAGGAAAAGAAAAGATGGCTGGACATATCCCTCGCAGTTTTATAGATGAGCTTTTAAATCGACACGACATTGTCGATATCATTGACGCAAGAGTAAAACTGAAAAAACAAGGGAAAAACTACGGTGCATGCTGTCCATTCCATAATGAAAAATCCCCTTCTTTCTCTGTAAGCCAAGAAAAACAGTTCTATCACTGCTTCGGTTGTGGTGTTCATGGTAACGCCATTGACTTCCTTATGGAGTTTGACCGACTTGAGTTTGTAGAGGCTATCGAAGAACTAGCATCAATGCTTGGTCTTGATGTACCTCGAGAACAACGCAGTGGTTTTAATGCTCCATCATCAGGTCCAACTGCGAATTCAGAACAAAAACGCAGCTTGTATGACTTAATGGGCGGCATTAGTCAGTTTTATCGCTCCCAATTAAAATCTGCAGCAAACATTCACGCAATCAACTATCTTAAAGATAGAGGTCTCTCTGGTGAGATAGTCCAAAAATTTGGTATTGGTTATATTGCTGATGAATGGGAGTTAGTTAAAAATAACTTTGGCCGCGATAAAGCATCACAAGATGCCCTTGTCAGCGGTGGGATGTTAATTGAAAGCGATAATGGACGCCGTTACGATCGTTTCCGTGGTCGAGTCATGTTCCCAATTCGAGATCGTCGTGGTCGCGTTATAGGCTTTGGTGGACGCGTAATTGGTGAAGGCACTCCCAAATATTTAAATTCACCTGAGACGCCTATTTTCCATAAAGGCAAAGAGCTTTATGGTTTATATGAAGCATTGCAAGCCTACAAAGACCTACCACAAGCACTCGTTGTTGAAGGTTATATGGATGTAGTTGCTCTAGCGCAATATGGTGTTGATTATGCCGTAGCCTCTCTAGGAACAGCAACAACTGGCGATCATATGCAGCTTCTTTTCCGTCAAACGAGCACTGTCGTCTGTTGTTATGATGGTGACCGAGCTGGTCGAGAAGCAGCATGGCGAGCAATGGAACAAGCGCTTCCCTATTTAAATGATGGGCGCCAACTTAAATTTATGTTCTTACCTGATGGTGAAGACCCTGATACCTATATCCGTCAATATGGAAAAGAAGCATTTGAGCAAGAAGTGGCCAATGCTGAATCATTAATTAACTTTATGTTCAGAACTCTGGTTGACCAAATTGATACCAGCACGCGTGAAGGGAAAGCAAAATTAACAACACTTGCAGTGCCACTAATAGATAAAGTGCCTGGTGGAACATTACGCCTTTATTTACGTGAGCAACTTGGCAAAACGCTTGGAATTCTCGATGAAAGTCAATTACAGCAACTAATATCTAAACAAGGAGCTGTAGAGCCTAAACGCCTTGCGCAACCAGAAATAAAACGTACGGCTATGCGAGAAGTAATAACCTTATTATTACAAAACCCAGAATTAGCTCAATTAGTACCAGATCTAGAAAGTGTTAAAGAAATTCCACTTCCTGGTTTAAGTTTATTTCTTCAGCTACTTGAAAGTTGTCGACATAATCCCCATATCACCACAGGCCTGTTATTAGAACATTGGCGCGGTGATAAAAATGAAAAACTATTATCACGCTTGGCAGCATGGGAACTCCCTATAGACCAAGACAATATACAAGATGTATTCATGGATTCACTGGACAGCGTTTTAGCCCAGTGCATCAATCAACAAATTGAAAGTTTGCAGACGAAAGAAAGAACACTTGGCTTATCAGTCGAAGAAAAAAGGGAGCTGCTAGCCTTAATGCTAGAATTAAAAGCGTAGAACCCAAATTGTCGTCATCAATGAAAAAATTTGTTATTATTAGTGGTTTGCATATCGCATACTAATTCCGTCACACAGACCAGAAGTAGGATACCGTCTATGGATCAAAATCCGCAGTCACAGCTAAAATTACTTGTAATCAAAGGCAAGGAACAAGGCTACCTGACCTACGCAGAAGTTAACGATCACCTACCAGAAGAGATTGTCGATTCTGAGCAGGTTGAAGATATTATCCAAATGATTAATGACATGGGTATCAAAGTGGTAGAAACCGCTCCTGATGCTGATGACATGTCATTAAATGATGATGATGCCGTAACTGATGAAGATGCAGCAGAAGCCGCTGCAGCAGCACTATCAAGTGTAGAAAGTGAAATTGGCCGTACAACTGACCCAGTGCGTATGTACATGCGTGAAATGGGCACAGTTGAACTTCTTACTCGTGAAGGCGAAATTGACATCGCTAAACGTATTGAAGAAGGTATCAACGAAGTTCAGTGTTCTGTTGCTGAATTCCCTGGCGCTATTTCATACTTACTAGAACAGTTTGACAAAGTACAAACAGAAGAAATTCGTTTAACTGACATTATTTCAGGATTTGTTGATCCAAATGATGACGGTTCATCTGCACCAACAGCGACTCATATCGGTTCTGAATTAAGCGAAGCTGAGCTTGATGATGAAGATGATGAAGCAGAAGATGCTGAAACGGAAGAAGAAGAAGATGCAGGTATTGACCCTGAACTTGCTCTAGAGAAATTCACAGAGCTTCGTACTTCTTACCATAATATGCAGTTAGCATTTGAAGAATTTGGCCGTGATGATGCAAAATCACGCGAAGCGATTGGTGAATTAACGGATATTTTCCGTGAATTTAAACTGATCCCTAAACAATTCGACTACCTAGTAAAAGAAATGCGTGATGGTATGGATCGTGTTCGTACACAAGAACGCCTAATCATGCGTATGTGTGTTGAATACGGTAAAATGCCTAAGAAATCATTCATTGCCCTATTCACAGGTAATGAATCTTCTGATGAGTGGTTCAATGAAATTATGGCTTCAGATAAGCCATACGTTGAGCGTCTACAGCGTTACGAAGAAGATATCCGTCGCTCTATCGCAAAACTAGATAGCATCGAAAAAGAAACAGGTTTACCTGTAGAGAATATTAAAGACATCAGCCGTCGTATGTCTATCGGTGAAGCAAAAGCTCGCCGTGCGAAAAAAGAGATGGTTGAAGCAAACTTACGTCTTGTAATCTCTATTGCTAAAAAGTACACAAACCGTGGTCTTCAATTCCTAGATCTTATCCAAGAGGGTAACATTGGTCTAATGAAGGCAGTAGATAAATTTGAATACCGTCGTGGTTACAAGTTCTCTACTTACGCAACATGGTGGATCCGTCAAGCTATCACTCGTTCGATCGCTGACCAAGCACGTACGATCCGTATTCCAGTTCACATGATCGAAACGATCAACAAACTGAATCGTATCTCACGTCAAATGCTACAAGAAATGGGCCGTGAACCACTACCTGAAGAACTTGCTGAGCGCATGCAAATGCCAGAAGACAAGATCCGTAAGGTGCTGAAGATCGCTAAAGAACCTATTTCAATGGAAACACCAATCGGTGATGATGAAGATTCTCACCTAGGTGATTTCATCGAGGATAACACGCTTGAACTACCAGTAGACTCAGCTACATCAACTAGCTTGAAGTTTGCTACAAATGACGTTCTTGCAGGTCTAACTCCTCGTGAAGCAAAAGTACTTCGTATGCGTTTTGGTATCGACATGAATACAGACCATACTCTAGAAGAAGTGGGTAAACAATTTGACGTTACACGTGAACGTATTCGTCAAATCGAAGCAAAAGCGCTTCGTAAATTGCGTCACCCAAGTCGCTCTGAAGTATTACGTAGCTTCTTAGACGAATAATTAAACACAATTATTTGCTAATAGAATCAAAAAGGTGGGCTTAGGCTCACCTTTTTTCGATCTGAACGCATATTTTCAATCAACTGATTAAAAAGCAGTCGCCTTATGTCTAGACACTGTTTTCATCTTCCCCTATAATCGACCACCTACAAAGGCCCCTTAGCTCAGTGGTTAGAGCGCACGACTCATAATCGTTCGGTCCCCAGTTCAAGTCTGGGAGGGGCCACCAAATTAAAAAAGGCTGATGAGTATTTTTACTTATCAGCCTTTTTGCTTTTTATTTTATCTTCTTTTTTTTTGACGATGAATAAGTACCCCATCAAAAGTAAAAATATTGATAGTTCTATCACCGCTCTCATTAAACCTGAAGTACATACTGCGACAATAATTAATATAGTAACAATCGCCAATAATCCTTTTTTATTCATATACTCCATCCTAGAAATAACTCAAAGACTATTATTCAAGATCCTTTCAATAATGAAAAATAGCTAATCGCACTATCAAAGAACCAATTGCACTATCAATAGATCACAAAAAGTCATTAATAATTTGGATATTAAATAAAGCTACCTATACTGATTGATAATTACTTTGATTATGGAGCTATCAATGAAACGAATATTTCTTCCTCTCCTTATCTCTACCACCTCTTTCTACACGCTTGCTAACGATAATATGGACATATCTCAGCCCAAAATCAGCGGCTTTTATGCCGGGGTAGGTTTTGGTTCATTTGGTTACTCTGAAGAAGATTCTTGGGGCTATAGTAATAACCCTATTTCAGCAGAAGCGGATGGTAACTCAACAAAAGTCTATCTAGGGTACCAATTCAATAAAATTGTCGGGATTGAAGGGACATACACTAACTATGGTACAGCTAAAGCGAAGGTTGGTAATTATTCAATGAAACCCACCTCTATTTCCTTAGCGGCAAACTTAGGTTATACCTTTGCAAATGGTATTAGACCCTTTGGACTCGTTGGTATGTCGAATTTAGATTTGAATCAAAGTGAAGAGTTACTCACTGACGATAGCGGAGCCGCTTTTAAGTTTGGATTTGGCGTTGAATACACCCCAAAAGCATTAGGTGGAGTTCAATTTAGAGCCGCTTATGAAATGGATATGTATGCTGTTGAATATCTTGATTATCAAAGTGGTACAGGACTAACAACAGAAACAAACTTATATGCCTTAGACTCTTTATATGTCGGTGCTTCATATAAATTTTAATGATTAAATAGAGCATTGGTATCTCATCCTTTGCTCTTATTCTTAATATAATCAATAAAATCTTTTTTTCCTTTCTGCTTTTATTTCTTTCTTGATATACACTTCCATATATTCACCATTAACTAATAACAATAAAGGTTATCTATGTACAATTTAGCCAATAATCTTGAGCGTAACGCGACTTTTCGTCCAAACAACATTGCTTTAATCTTTCAAGAGCTAAAAATTACTTACCAAGAACTAAATCAAAAAGTAAACGCGATTGCAGATCACCTAAGTCAGTTAAATATTAAACCAAATGAAAAAATAGCCCTCTCTTGCCCTAACACACCAGAATTCGTTATTGCCTATTATGCCATTCAAAAAATAGGAGCCGTTGTTGTTCCTTTAAATGTCATGCTAAAAGGCGAAGAAGTGGCTTATCACTTAAAAGATTCAGATGCTGTAGCTCTTATTTCATATCAAGGTTCTGATGCGATGCCTATCGGCCAATTTGGTTACGAAGGCTATACTAAAGCTGATTTTTGTGAGCATTTTATTCTTATCGAAACCGCTCCTGTATCTGAAAAGCCAGCCGAAGCACACTCTTTTAATCAATGGTTAGAAACGGGTAGAAAAACCTTCGAAACCGTTTATCGCTCAGCAGAAGATAGCTGCGTAATCCTATACACATCAGGTACAACTGGAGCTGCAAAAGGAGCAGAGCTTAGCCAAAGTAATATGCTATGTAATGCTCAAGCTTGCCAAGCATTAACGAACCAAAAAGGTACAGATGTAAGTATTGCGATCTTGCCTCTTTTCCACACTTTCGGCCAATCATTAATAATGAACACTTCCATCCTTGCTGGCAGTGCTTTAGTTCTTATTCCTCGCTTTGTTCCAAAAACAGTGGTTCAGCAAATACATGAGCATAAAGTAACTCACTTAGCAGGTGTTCCAACTATGTTTATTGGCTTGTTAGCCTATGCAGAAAAACATCCGGGGGCTTACCTTAAAGAAATTGCACAAACATTGAAAGTTGCGATCTCCGGTGGTGCCTCTATGCCAGTGGAAGTTCTAAAACAATTTGAAGAGAAACTACAGGTACCGGTTATCGAAGGTTACGGTTTATCTGAATCTTCACCAGTAGCTGCATTTAACCACCTAGAGTTTGAACGCAAGCCGGGAAGTATTGGCCAACCATTACCGGGGGTAACCATGAAAGTCGTCGACAAAAATGGTCATGACGTTCCAAACGGTCAAGAAGGTGAATTAGTGATTCGTGGTCATAACGTAATGAAAGGTTATTACAAGAAACCACAAGAAACAGCAAAAACAATCGTCAATGGTTGGCTTCATACTGGTGATATTGTTCGCTTTGATGATGAAGGATATATCTATGTTGTTGATCGTTTAAAAGAACTGATCATTAGCGGTGGTTACAATATCTACCCAAGAGAAGTAGAAGAAGTGTATATGACACACCCTTCTGTTCACCTTGTGGCTGTTATTGGTGTTGAGCACCCTCGCTTTGGTGAAGAAGTGAAAGCCTTTGTCATTCTAAAAGAAGGACACTCTATTTCAGAAAAAGAATTAATGAAATGGAGTCGTCAGCATTTAGCTGATTATAAATGTCCTAAACATCTTGATATTGTTGAAGCTTTACCAATGACAGCAACCGGTAAAATTCTAAAAAGAATGCTGAAATAATCGCTACTACTCAGCAAGTATATTCCCATAATAAAAATAAGGTATATACTTGCTACATTCATTTCATTACTGGACAAATATTATGTCAAAGAAAACAGATAATGGTATTTGGTTTGCTTATATTGCAAGCCTACTAACTCCAATCACTCTTATGGTTTCAGGTATTATTGCAATTATTTATGCGGGCTACCAAATGAATAAAGGCACTAATGATGAAGTCATCGATAGTCATTACTACGCGATCATAAAAAGCTTTTTCCTTTTTCTTACATTTTTCGTTGTTTTGGCAGTAACTGCTGCAACAATGAGTGGTATGGCTGCGGGTCTCGATTACTGGGTAGATAGCTCTATCCTTGATAAAGTTTACGCTGCAATTCCAGTTGTTGGTGCGGTAATCTCAGTACTTGCTATTGGTACTTGGTTCGTTAAATTAGCGAAAGGCATGCAAAAACTTAAAGCATATCAACCAATTGAAAATCAATAATATAAAGGCACTTAATGTGCCTTTTTTATTTCGAGTCATAAAATAAATATTTGACGAAGATCATACTAACTAGAAAGTGATCTTCACTGGTTTTACTGTTAGAATTTGCGTCAAAATAGATAGAAACTTACGAAAAAGACATGTTCGAAATTATGTCGAGTAATGTAAATTTGTTTTTAATATTGTGATTAAAGTACAAATTGTTTACCTGAATCAATAATCCATTACTCTTTTCGAGCTAAAATACAGGTAATTACTGAATTTCAATGCTTAGCTATCGTGTTATTTGAAGATAAAATTGTTGTAATTTTTCAACACTTCAAACATTAGCTGGGCATTACTGCGTTTATCATTTTAAATATACTCATCTGGAGAGATTTCTCACATGAAAAAGACCAAAATCGTTTGTACGATCGGCCCAAAAACTGAATCAGTTGAAAAACTAACTGAACTAGCAAATGCTGGTATGAACGTTATGCGCCTAAACTTCTCACACGGCGACTTCGCAGAACACGGCCAACGTATTGATAACGTACGTCAAGTAATGAAAAACACTGGCAAACAACTTGCTATTCTTCTTGATACTAAAGGTCCTGAAATCCGCACAATCAAACTAGAAAACGGCGACGACGTTGCTCTAGTTGCAGGTCAAGATTTCACATTCACAACAGATACTTCAGTTGTTGGTAACAAAGACGTTGTTGCTGTAACTTACCCAGGTTTCGCAAACGACCTTGAAGTTGGTAACACTATCCTTGTTGATGATGGTCTAATCGAAATGGAAGTTGTTGCGACAACTGAAACTGAAGTTAAGTGTAAAGTTCTTAACAACGGTGACCTAGGCGAAAACAAAGGTGTTAACCTTCCTGGCGTTTCTGTTCAACTTCCTGCTCTATCTGAAAAAGATAAAGCTGACCTTAAATTTGGTTGTGAGCAAGGTGTTGATTTCGTAGCTGCTTCTTTCATCCGTAAAGAAGAAGACGTTAAAGAAATCCGTGAACTACTTGTTGCTAATGGCGGCGAGAACATTCAAATCATCTCTAAGATTGAAAACCAAGAAGGTGTTGATAACTTCGATTCAATCCTAGAAGCTTCTGACGGTATCATGGTTGCTCGTGGTGACCTTGGTGTTGAAATCCCAGTTGAAGAAGTAATCTTCGCTCAGAAGATGATGATCGAGAAATGTAACCGTGCACGTAAAGTTGTAATCACTGCAACTCAAATGCTTGATTCTATGATCAAAAACCCACGTCCAACTCGTGCTGAAGCGGGTGACGTTGCGAACGCAATCATGGATGGTACTGATGCTGTAATGCTTTCAGGTGAATCTGCTAAAGGTAAATACCCAGTAGAAGCTGTAACTATCATGGCTCAAATCTGTGCTCGTACTGATGCAGCTCTTAAAGCAGAACTAGGTTCTCGTCTAGATAGCCCACGTCTACGTATCACTGAAGCGGTATGTAAAGGTGCAGTAGATACAGCTGAGAAACTAAACGCTCCTGTTATCGTTGTTGCAACTGAAGCTGGTAAATCAGCTCGTTCAATCCGTAAGTACTTCCCAACAGCTAAAATCATCGCTGTAACTACTAATACTAAGACTGCTGCACAACTATGTCTTTCTAAAGGTATTACTCCAATGATCGTTGATTCAATCGATAGCACTGACGCATTCTACCTACGTGGTAAAGAGTTAGCTCTTGAATCAGGTATTGGCGCTAAAGGCGATATCGTTGTTATGGTTTCTGGTGCTCTAGTTCCATCTGGTACTACAAACACAGCTTCTGTACACGTTCTATAATTCATTGAATTAATAAACGAATACAACTAGTTAATAAAAAGAGGGCTTTCGCCCTCTTTTTTTATGAAATTTTCTTGCCCAAAACAAACAATACGCTATACTATCGAACAATATTAACCGCACGCCAAATTGTATATAAGATGTCTAGCTTAACTCTCACAGATAAAGTTTCAAAAATGATCTACAAAGATATTCTCTCAGGGAAATTAAAACCTGGTCAGAAGTTGGTCGTTGCTGAACTAAAAGAACGTTATAACGTAGGAGCATCTCCTATTCGTGAAGCTCTAGTTCAATTATCTTGGAATAAATACGTCAAACTTGAGCCTCAAAAAGGATGTTGGGTTGCTTCAATTTCACTTGATGAACTTAAAGAACTGTTTGAGAGCTTACGAACTATCGGCCAAGTTTTATTAACTAAAGCTATCGCTAATGGGAATGAAAATTGGGAATTAAATGTATTAACCAGTTTCCATAAGCTAAGTAAGATTGAATTAAAAGATGCAGAGTTAGAAGAGCTAAGAGAATGGGAAGAGCGATATACTCACTTCCACAATGCACTGCTAGAGGGTGCTAAGTCTCCTATCATGTATCAATTCTATCAAGATATATCGAATCAAATCACACGTTACCGACATCTAAATAATAATCCTCAAGTAATTAGTGAAACTTATGCTCAATACTTAGAAGAGCATGAAACTATGATGAAATTCACTTTATCACGCGACTCAGAGCAAGCAACAAAGTATTTAAATAACCATTATTCAAAGGCGATTGATCTTATATCGGGTTACTTTTCTGCTTAAAAACAAAAAAGCCAGACATCATGATGCCTGGCTTTTAGCAAAACAGTTACCACCCAAAAAACTCTTTATTATGGGTACTGATCAACAATACCATTAATAAAAAATAAATTGCGCTTAGTTTGAAACCTAAAATAGCTAAACTACCAACTGTGAGCCTTACTAAAAAATCAGTAAACATATCAACCTCACTTCATTCTCAGTCCTCTTCCATCACTCTCTTAGAGTCATGCTTTCACCATTAGACTTATGTATCGGTAATCATAAGTATAGACAAGGTTAGACTTTAGTCTAATAGGTCTTTTATTTCATCCGTTATGCTAGATCTTCCAAACTAGAACAAATCGACACTTGATTTCGTCCATTCGTTTTTGATTCATATAGCGCTAGATCTGCACACTTATAAGCGTCTTTTTTTGAACGACCTAAATCAGTTAGCCCACCACTTATTGTTACGTGATATTCCTCTAATTGAGAAACAGCTACTCGCAATCTATTTATTACCATTTCAGCATCCATCAACGTGGTATGCGGCATTATAATGGCAAACTCTTCCCCACCAATCCTAGCCACAAAATCTGTTTCTCGACTCCCGCTGTTTAAGATATCAGAAACTAAACGTATAACTTGATCACCAACGTCATGTCCTTTTGTATCATTAATTCGTTTAAATAAATCAATATCTAATATGGCAAGACAGCATTGGTGCACAGGATAATAACGCTGAGTTAATAAAGTCTGATTCTCTAATTCAAATTCAAATTTTCTACGATTCCAACAACCAGAAAGCACATCTTTTTCGCTTAAATAACGCAATTCTTTTTCTAGCTCTTTACGCTTGGTAATATCAATGTAGGAAATAATATAATACTGAGTCGCTTTTCTTTTACTTTTCACTGATTGAATACGAACAAGTAGGCTTAGCTTTTTCTTATTTTTACTCAGTACATCGAGCTCCCCCTGCCAAGCCCCAAGATCTTCAACTTGCTTCCATGTATTTAGGCGTTTATCAACGTTTTCACTCTCAGATAGCAATACATCGAAAGTATTTTTTCCTATAACTTCACTTGCGGAGAAACCACTAATTGAAGTAAATGCAGGGTTCACCTTTAAAATTCTTCTATATCTATCAGTGATAACAACAGCAGACATACCTTCTAATGCAGATTTAGCTAACTGACTTTCTAAATTAGAGTTATCCCAAAAACTAAGTAGGATCCCAAAAGGGATAACGATAAGACTTAATAATAGAAAAATAATTGCGGCCTCTTCCATTATTTCAACACGGATTAATTCAAATAAAACATTCACTTCATAGGTAGGGTAATAAAGTAAAAAATACATTTTTTTATTTGGAATCTTTTTTTCCATATCAAAACGATAAAAAGAATAAATACCATCATCAAGTGATAAGCTTCCTTCTTTTTGTTTCGACATTACACTCCATAATGCAGGCTTTTGAATTTTTAGTGTTTTACTCACTCGTTCATTAACAAGATGACCAAGCATGTTCTGATTATCATCAGATAAAAGATAATAACCATCTTGATTGATCATGGCAGGAGAAATACTTAATGTAGGAGAGAACTTTACTACGTTAATAATGATGGATGCATTCAGCTCTGCAAGAATATATCCCTTCCTCTTCCCTGATATATCAATAGGAATAGCAACCTGCATTAGCGGCTCATAAACTCCAGAAACAGCTAATGCTTCATTTAATCTTACGCCTTCAGAGAAAGCTTGCCCTTTAGGTAATAGAGTTAACTTATCAAGCAAAGAATGATTAACAGAAAGAGAAGTAGGGAGTTGTTTCATTGCTTGCTTATTATCATTTGAATAAACGATAGAAAGTAAATAATTTCCTTTATCATCAATAAGCTCTAATCGGGAAAAAAACTTTTCCAATGCCACCAATTTCAACCATGATGATTCGACCGTATTTGTGACTCTTTCTGAAGGATGTATAAAATAATCATATAAAGGTCGACTGTCAGCAAGAAGCTCTAATGTATTAGATATTCGAACCGATAACTCATTAAATTCATTGTGTGTATAAGCCAATTGACGTGTTGATTCACTCTGAATTTGTTCAACAGCAATCAATTTCTTTTTTTGATAATCACCATATAGATATAAGAAAATAAATAAGGAAAAGATTATATATACAGCGGCTGAATAGGTTACAGCTTTCGTTTTTTTATATTGCATACTTTACCTTATGATTTCATGAACAAGCTACAGTACAGAATTCTATATAATCATTTTGTATTACACAAGATAAAATAAAACCCTTCTAAGAAGGGTTTTATTTATAGGATGAGGGCTCTTGTTAAGTATATTTATACTTTTAACGCCTTGTCTCCACGAGCAATGCCAACGACACCACTTCGAGCAACTTCCACCACATCTGTAACCTCTGATACAGCCGAAATAAACGCGTCTAACTTTTCAGAAGTACCAGCTAATTGGATGGTATATAATGAGCTGGTTACATCAACAATTTGACCACGGAAAATATCAGCGGTACGCTTAACTTCCGCTCGAGCAAAGCCACTTGCTTTTACTTTTACCAGTAATAATTCACGCTCAACATGATCCGCTTCTGTTACTTCTTGAACTTTGATGACATCAATCAATTTATGAAGTTGTTTTTGAATTTGCTCTAACTCCATTGCATCACTGGCGGTTGTGATATTTAATCGCGACAATGTTTGATCTTCGGTTGGAGATACCGTTAAAGATTCAATGTTGTATCCACGCTGAGAAAATAGGCCAACAACACGTGATAAAGAACCCGGTTCATTCTCTAATAATAGTGAAATAATATGTCTCATTAGGTTCTCTCCGTTTTACTTAGCCACATTTTATCCATCGCTTCCCCTTTAATTTGCATTGGGTAAACGTGCTCTGTTTCATCAACATTAATATCCACAAACACAAGGCGATCTTTTAGGGAAAGAGCCTTCTCTAAACCTGATTCCAACTCATCAGGATGATTAATACGAATTCCTACATGGCCATACGCCTCAGCAATTGCGGCAAAATCAGGAACCGAACTCATATAAGAGTTTGAATGACGGCCTTGATAAATAATATCTTGCCACTGCTTCACCATTCCTAAGAAACGGTTATTCAAATTAATGATTTTTACAGGGATATCGTATTGCAATGCTGTGGATAGCTCCTGAATATTCATCTGAATGCTGCCATCACCAGTAACACAAACCACCACTTCATCAGGATGTGTAAACTTAACCCCAAGAGCTGCTGGCAAACCAAAGCCCATGGTTCCTAATCCACCAGAATTAATCCAACGACGTGGTTTATTAAATGGGTAATACAAAGCAGCAAACATCTGATGTTGCCCAACATCAGAAGCGACATAAGCATCACCGTTAGTTAGTTTATGAAGTGTTTCGATAACCTGCTGTGGTTTAATGCGATCAGGAGAGGTTTCATAAGCTAAGCAATTACGCTCTTGCCAAACCCCAATTTCTTCCCACCACGTTGCTAAGGCTGTCTCATCGTTCGTTCCTCCCTGCTCTACTAATAGCTTTAGCATAGAATCAAGAACGATCTCTGCAGAACCAACAATTGGAACATCAACTCGAACATTCTTTGAAATCGACGATGGATCAATATCGATATGCATGATCGTGGCGTTAGGACAGTATTTTTCTAAGTTATTAGTGGTTCTATCATCAAAACGAACCCCAACACCAAAAATAAGATCTGCGTTATGCATAGCCATATTAGCTTCATACTTACCATGCATACCTAACATGCCAAGCGCATTTTTATGAGTGCCAGGAAAAGCGCCCAATCCCATTAAAGTACTGACAACTGGTAAATTAAGAGTCTCAGCTAATTTAAGTATTTGTTTTTCTGCAGAAGAAATTATTGCGCCACCGCCAACATACAAAACAGGCTTCTTAGCTTCTAATAATGTTTTTAATCCTTTTTTTATCTGTCCTTTGTGACCAGATGTTGTTGGATTATACGAACGCATCTTCATGGATTCAGGATATTGGTATGAAAACTTAATAGCAGGATTCATTACATCTTTAGGGATATCAATTACCACAGGACCAGGACGGCCTGTAGAAGCAATATAAAAGGCTTTTTTAAGGGTTTCAGGGATATCTTCGGCTTTCTTAACTAAGAAGCTGTGTTTGACTACCGGTCGAGAGACACCAACCATGTCACATTCTTGAAAAGCATCGTTACCGATCATATTAGTAGGAACGTTACCAGAAAGTACAACCATTGGGATTGAATCCATATAAGCAGTAGCTATACCCGTAATGGTATTGGTTGCACCAGGACCTGAACACACAAGAACGACACCAGGCTTTCCGGTTGCTCTTGCATAGCCATCAGCCATATGCGTTGCTGCTTGCTCATGTCTTACAAGTACATGCTGAATCACATCACTTTTCATGTGCAGCGCATCATATATATCCAACACAGAGCCACCAGGGTAGCCAAATATGTGCTCAACACCTTCATCAATCAGAGATTGTACGATCATCTCTGAACCAGATAACATTTCCATATTGTTCTCCAGACACTGAAAACCTTAAAACAGTCGACGTGAATTATCGCTAAATTAACGGTTTTACATAGTTAGGGCTTATTTTTAGCCTAAACTGAAATTAATTAGATTAAGTTCCTATGTTGGTGGTGAATGTAGGTAACAAAACCACCTTTTACGAAACAACTTTAACCTTTTATTAGCACTCAGGTCTAGGGGAAATTTTAACCAAATAAAAAAAGCCAACTCTTTCGAGTTGGCTTTTATTGATTAAATCGTATTTAGAGTTTGATATTACTTATCTTTCTTCTCTTTTTTTTCATCGTACATTTCTTCAATCTCGTCTTGATAACGCTCATTGATTACTTTACGACGCAGTTTTTGTGTTGGTGTCAACTCACCTTTATCCATAGAGAACTCTTTAGACAATAAAGTAAATTTCTTCACTTGCTCAAAACGTGCTAACTCTTTTTGCAGATTAGCCACACGCTTTTCAAGCATTTCAACAATTTCACTGTGTTTAATCAGTTCCATGCGATCATGATAAGCAATATTTAGCTCTTTTGCGTACTCTTCCAACGCGTCATAACAAGGAACAATCAATGCAGATACAAACTTACGTGTATCAGCGATCACGGCAATCTGCTCAATAAAATGGTCTTTACCAATCGCGCCTTCGATAACTTGTGGTGCAATATATTTACCACCAGATGTTTTCATTAACTCTTTAATACGGTCAGTAATATACAAATTACCATCAGCATCAAACTCACCAGCATCACCGGTTTTTAAGAAACCATCTTCAGTAAAGTTATTTTCTGTTTCTTCAGGTTTATTGTAGTAACCTTTCATTACCATTGGGCCACGAACTAGGATTTCGCTATTTTCACCAATTTTAACTTCCGCGCCTGGCATTAACGTACCGATTGAATCAGGGTGGAATTTACCATCCTCCCAACATGAAATCGTAGCGGTTGTTTCTGTCATGCCATAACCTAGTTTCACATTCACGCCAAGAGCATGAAAGAAACGGCCAATAGTAACATCCAGTTTAGCGCCACCACATGGCATAAAGTTAATATTACCACCTAAGATCATGCGAAGTTTTGATAGGACTAACTTATCTGCAACCTTATAAGACTGTTTCAATATCCATGATGGCTCTTTGCCTTCTTGTTGGCAAACCGACATCTTAGCACCCATGTTAACAGCCCAAGTAAACATCACTTTACGGTGTGCTGGCGCTCTAGATACCTTTTCATGAACCGTTGAGAAAATCTTCTCATAGAAACGAGGAACGGCACACATTACCGTTGGTTTAACTTCTGTTAATGCTTCTTTGATTAAGTTTGTATTTGGTAGGTAGCAATTCGTCGCACCTTTATACAAAACATAAAAAGTCCACGCACGCTCAAACACATGTGATAACGGTAAAAAACACAAAGAAACGTCTTGTTCAGTTAACGCTAAGCGAGTGTTATGTCCCTCTAATTGCGAAGCAATATTTTCATAATCTAACATTACCCCTTTAGGCTCACCTGTTGTTCCTGAGGTATATATTAATGTTAGAAGGTCATTCATTTGCGCGTCATCAAGACGAGTCGCAAGCTCGTTTTGGTGGGCTTCATCTGCTTTTGCAATAAAATCATGCCATGAAATGCCTGCTTCATGATCGTTTAAATCGATGTCATCGCTTAAAGCAACAATATGAGTTAACTGCGGACACTGTTCAAAAATAACAACAGCGGCATTATATTGCGCTTGCTCACCAACAAACAAAATACGAATATCGGCATCATTAATAATGTATGCCGCTTGTGTTGGAGTATTCGTAGGATAAATAGGAACAGGAACTGCACGTAATTGCATTGTTGCAAAATCAGCAACCGTCCAACGAGGCATGTTGTTAGAGAAAATTCCTACTTTTTCTTGTATTTTCAATCCATGGGCAAGTAAAGCTAATGACAGCTTATCCATTTGCTCACCAAATTCCCCCCACGTAATATCACTCCATGCAGAGCATTGCGTATCGATTAAGATACTACATTGACGCTCACGCATTGCCGTGTCATTTGGCTTATTTGCGATATGTTGGCGGATCTCTTTTACAATATGTAGGTTTTGAATAGTCATCTCGTATCACCTTTAGGCTTACAGGTGTAAGCTATAATCTGCACAAAGTGTACAATTGGTGACAAAAAAGGCAACTGTTTCTCAGTATAAAATGTAAGTATTGTTGTGTGAAACCCATTTCAGAGAACCACAATTAACAACTTTATTATTAATAATCTACATTTTCGTTATATAGAATAATGTGTTTAAAAAAAAGGTTACGTAAAATACGCAACCTTTTTCTATTATTGTGTCTATTTTAAAAGCTTAAAACATCATGCCTTTGCTTGATGCAACCACTTCTTCACCACAAATAAGCATCAACTGATCTCTCATCCAAATGTGACCTTTGTCTTTTTGGTAAGAGTCGTGCCAGCTTAAATAGCCACTAATGCCTTTTGACTCGATTGGCAGTGGTAAAACCATTAATTGATCACGATTTGGCATTGAGTTCACTAACCATTTTGGTGCCACAGTGATCAGTTCTGATTGAGAAACAACATACAAAATATTACTAATGCTTGCGCCTTTATAAGCTTGCTCATACAAAGAATCCACATACAGGTGGTCAGCAAAACCTTTAGTATTTGCGATACGAGCCGGAACCGCATGTTTTTCGCTTGCTAATTGTTCTTTGTTGATACCGTTTTGAAGTCGAGGGTGATTAACAGAAGCAACCACAACTAACTCATCAGTAAATAGCTCTGTACTCATAAAACCAGGTTCGTCGAATCGAACGTAATCGATAACAAAATCCACTTCTTGATAACGCAGCTTTTGAGCAATGTCTGGTTCATGTTCACCAGAAAGCTTTAAGCTAATATGCGGCGCTTTATTTTGAATATCTTTCATGATGCGTGGTGCAAAACGAATGTCTGATGGGCTGCAAATAGATAGCTTAAATTGTCTCATCGATGTTTCAGGTGAGAATGTTGAGCTTGGTAATTCGTTTTTAACCAATTGAAGCGCCTGACGCATCGGTGCAAATAGCTGACGAGCACGTTGTGTCGGTTGAATACCACGGCCATGACGAATGAATAATTCGTCATTAAACATTAATTTTAAACGTGATACCGCATTACTTACTGCTGGCTGTGACATACCTAAGTTTTGTGCAGCTCTTGTTATATTTTGTTCTTGCATTACCGCATCAAAAACAGTCAATAAGTTAAGATCAACACCACGTAGTATTTGTTCTGTACGTGCAACAGAAGATAAAGAAGTTTCAGGCGTATTCATGTATTACTCTCTCAGCAATTAATCATTATCATAAAGAAAACGATTACATACATTTTATTTTTGTTATAGATATTGAACAGACGTATGTTAATCGAACTTCAATTATCATTACTGAATAGATTTACAAAATCCATAGCATGTTAATTATTTTAATTTTAATTTATGCTTAATTGTTTTTAAGTGCTACATAAGCTTTTTTATTCAAACAGTTAACTAAAAATATAAATTAATCTAAATATTGAAAATATGCGTATTTCAAGACAATAGGCACAAAAAAGCCATACTATGTGTATGGCTTAATAAATATACGTCAGGCTAAGTGATGTTAAAACAACGAAGCAATACGATTTAAATCTGATTGAATCGCTCCTGCAGTCACCTCTCGTCCAGCTCCAGGACCTCGAATTACCAGTGGATTATCTTTATACCATTTACTCTCTATAGCAAAAATATTATCGCATGGTAGTAGATTGGCTAATGCGTGATATTCAGGTAATGCCTCTATTCCAACCGTTGCGCTACCGTCTTTATTTAAACGCGCCACATAACGCAATACTTTCTGTTCTTTTTGAGCTTTCGCTAGTCGTTCGAGCAATAGCTCATTAATCACCTCACCTTGAGATAGAAAATCATCAAGACTGGTTTCTAATAGTTCACTAGGAACAAGTGATTCAACTTTTACCTGATTAGGCTCAATATGAAGTCCAGCTTCTCGAGCAAGGATCACCAATTTTCGCATGACATCTGAACCATCAAGATCGTGCCTTGGATCCGGTTCAGTCAATCCTTGTTGCCAAGCTAAATCGACTAATTCAGTAAAAGGAACATCGCCATTATATTGCTGAAACAGCCATGATAACGTACCAGAGAAGATGCCCGATAATGCGATGATTTCATCACCACTTTCACGAAGATCTCTTACGGTATGATTAATAGGTAAACCTGCTCCAACGGTTGCATTATATAACCAGTGACGCGATGTTTTAGCAAAGGCATCAATTACCGCTTGATAATCGGCACTTGGCGCTGAACCAGCAACTTTATTCGCAGAGATCAGATGCATTCCTTGTTCTGCAATTTTTGTATATCGATTAGCAAGATCAGCACTTGCCGTTACGTCTAAAACAACAACATCATCATAACCTTGAACGGCACCAACTTTTTCAATCCAATCAAAATCCGTATAGTTTGTTGCTTCATCATCGAACTTAGCAACCACTTCAGTACTGTTTAAACCATCAAAATCAAGCCAACAACGCTCTCTATCAACAACACCAATGAGTGAAAACTGCATTCCATGACGCTTTTCAAGTTGACGTTTTTGTTGAGTAAATAGCGATAACCATTGAGAACCAATATTCCCATGTCCACACAGGATCAATCCCACTCGTTTTTGTGCTTGGAATAAACTGTTATGAATAGCATTAATGATCGATGAGGTATCAACTTTACGTAAAATAGCGACAAGGCTTAAACCCGATTCTGATGCGTACACAAATTCAAGAGGGCAATTTTTCAATTGATGATAGAAACCATGACTGTGAATGGCATTCGCGGTAACCCCCGCGCCAACAGCAGCAACCATTGAATAGCCTTCTTTTAGCTTAATTTCAGCATGTACCGCTGAGTTTTGTAGCACTTCTAACGCTTCATTCACGACTTCAGAAGTATAAGCGAGCAATAATGTAAACTGATCAGCTTGAGGCTCTAAGGCCAGTGGTTGCAGTTGAGAACGAGTAAGTAAAGAAAGAACTTCTTGTTGAGCGCGTTCAAAATCTTGTCCACGACCAAAGCCAAGCTGAATCAAATAAACATCTTCTAATGACGTGACAATTTTTGCTCCTCGCCCAGAAGCCAATACACGCTCGATTCGGGTTGATCCAGACTCAGGCTGATAACTGCAACGTAAACTCAAATCTAATGCACTTTGAGCTACAGGTTGTAATGTTCTACTGTGCAATACAGGAGCAGCTAAACGAGCCAACTCACTCGCTTCATCCAACCTTAATAATGGCAGTAAACACGCATCCTCAACTTTTCTAGGATCAGCACTGAACACTCCAGCAACATCACTCCAGATAGTAACGCATGACACCTCACCAAGGGCACCAATCATGGTTGCCGAATAATCAGAACCATTACGTCCAAGAAGTACGGTTTCTCCTTTTTGATTACGAGCCATAAAACCAGTAATCACAATTCGTCCATGCGGATGCTGAGCTACCTGCTCTTTAAACAAAGGCCAAGACTGTACACGATCCACCTCTGGTTGCGCTGCTCGCTCTGCCCTTAGAAACGTTCGAGAATCAAGAGGAGCTGCTTGTAAATCAATTTGATTTAAATACGCAGAAAGTAATCTTGAAGACCACACTTCACCATGACCTAACACATCAGCTTGCTGCACCTCTGTTAACGGTGCATGCAGTTGCCCTATCGCAATCAATTCTTGGTGTAAAACGGTCAATAAAGGTTCTGCATTCTCAGCAGACAATAATTCAGTTATCAGTCCCTGTTGGTATGTACGCAAGGACTCTAATGTTTCATGAGCTAAACGCCCATCTTTAGAAAGGTTATCAATCCACTCTAAAATACGGTTTGTTGTATTACCTGCAGCAGATACAACAATCAGATCATGTTTATTTGAATATTCTTTTAAAATGGTGGCAACCCGGCGATAGCACTCAGGATCAGCTAAGCTGCTACCACCAAATTTATGTAATTGACGAGAACAAGGTTTTGTCATTATTTCACCTCTGCAGCAATCGCGAATGCTTGTTGAAGATCAGAAATAAGATCTCGGCTATCTTCTAGTCCAACAGATAATCTCAATAATGTTGGTGCTAATCCTGCTTCTTCTTGAGCTTCATCAGACATAGCTCTATGTGTCATGGTTCCTGGATGCGCAATCAAACTTTCAACACCGCCTAAAGACTCAGCTAAAGAGAAGTATTTCAGTTCTTTAACGAATACTTTCAATTGCTCAAGTGAGCCATTTAGTTCAAAACTGAGCATGGCACCAAAGCCTGCTTGTTGACGTTTTGCAATTTCATGACCGGGATGGTCAGGTAAACTTGGGTGGTAAATCGTACCAACTAATGACTGCTCTTGAAGACATTTTAGAACTTCCATTGCATTTTCTTCATGCACACGCATGCGTGCGCCCAATGTTCGAATACCACGCAACGTTAAGTAGCTATCAAATGCAGTACCGGTTGCTCCAATACAGTTCCCCCACCATGCAAGCTCATCCGCATGCTCTTTTGTTTTAGCGATAAGTACACCACCAACAACATCAGAATGTCCGTTAATATATTTAGTCGTAGAGTGAATAACAAAATCCGCCCCTAAAGAGAGAGGCTGCTGTAATACAGGGGAAAGGAAAGTGTTATCTACTGCGACTAACGCACCAACTTGGGCCGCTTTTTGACAAATTTCAGCAATATCCACCACTCGTACTAATGGATTTGAAGGGGTTTCAAGTAAGATTAGTTTAGGCTTTTTAGCAATTGCAGCATCTAAAGCCTCAGTATTAGATTGGTCTACAAATAAAGTTTGGAAGTCTCCTTTATTTGCTCGAGTATTAAACAATCGATAAGTTCCTCCATAACAATCATGGGGAGCAACAATTAAGTCATCAGGACCAAGTAATGCAGATACCATTAAATTAAGTGCGGATGTTCCACAATTAGTGACCACTGCACCAGCCCCACCTTCTAAATCTGAAAGTGTGGTTTCTAATTGAGTTCGAGTTGGATTTCCAGAACGAGCATAATCATACTTAGGTACATCCCCAAATTCTGGGAAACTATAGTTAGTTGACAAGTAGATAGGTGGTACAACAGCATTATGTTGTGAATCCGTTTCAATGCCGGTACGAACAGCAATAGTTGCAGGTTTTCTTTCGCTCATAATTTCCCTTCCGAACTGCGGTGCAGTAATGTAATACCAACGATATAAACTATCTAAACAGGCTTACAAGGGAATGTCTTTATCTTCATGTCTTAAATTTCATAATTACATAAAATTAATTACCGAAATTTATTTCTGATAATAGATAATTTTCCTTCGCAATTTCCCGCTCATATAATTAATATGACTGATATACGCTAATCCATAAGTATATAGTCTACTTTACCATCACAAAATAAGACGTCAACACTTCTAGACGTCTATATGTCTTTACTTTTAGCGGTAAATATCGCTAAAATCGCCTATTCTACTTATATACATCAATAATTCTGAACGAAGGTGAACAATGGCTGATTGGAATGGTGACTATTTAAGTCCTTATGCCGAACATGGTAAAAAAAGCGAACAAGTAAAAAAAATTACTGTTTCTATTCCAACAAAGGTACTTCAAATCCTTACTGACGAGCGTACTCGTCGCCAAGTAAGCAACCTACGTCATGCGACAAACAGTGAATTATTGTGTGAAGCATTCCTACACGCATATACTGGTCAGCCTTTACCAACAGATGAAGATCTACGTAAAGATCGTCCAGATGATATTCCAGCTGAAGCAAAAGCATTAATGACGGCAATGGGGATCGAATTCGAAGCGTTTGACGAAGAGTAAATACGTTTTATTCCTCCTCCTTTTGTCTCCTCCTTCTTTTAATAAAATTAGGAGGATTACATTCCCTCTTGGCTAATAAATAATCACAGTGCCCTACTTATAAATATAAAGGACTTACTGTGAAAAAACAGATCGCAAAAACCACAATAGCTATTGCTATTACCTCCCTTTTGAGCGCATGTAGCTCAACATCTAATAATGAAACATCCCCTTTAGCTTATCAATGTGACCCACAAATGATGGCACAAAGTGATGACTTACGAATTTACCAAATCATGGTCGAAAGCTTTGTTGATGGCGATAGCACTATTGGACATGGTACAGGCTACGGTCCTAGTCATCATAATGGTGACTTACAAGGAATTATTGATTCATTAGATTACATTCAATCGCTTGGTATGAATGCTATTTGGATGACTCCAGTCTTTGAATCTGCCCCTCTCGACAATCAAGACCATTGGGCAGATAAGCTCGATGCCACCGGATATTTTGCTACTGACTTTTTTAAAATAGATCCACGCTTTGGCACATTAGAGAAAGCCAAAGAATTAGTTGAAGAAGCTCATAAGCGCGGTATTTACGTATTATTTGATGGTGTGTTTGGCCACCATAAAAAAGGACTGATTAAACCATCCCCAACAGGGTTACTTCCAGCTGGAGAGCACAATCCTGTTAGCTACCCTGAAAGTGAAGCTTTTTATAAAGAAGTAGCAACCTACTGGATTAAAGAGCTAAAGATCGACGGGTGGCGGTTAGACCAAGCTTACCAAGTACCAACACAATCTTGGACGAACATTCGTAAAGCCGTTGACGTCGCCTCAAAAGAGACCTTTTATACCAATAATAAAGGTGAACAAGTAAATCCTCTCAGCTATATGGTTGCCGAGATCTGGAATAACGAAAACTACATAACAGAAACAGGATATGGCAGCGAACAAAATCCAGCTCTTTGCTCGGCTTTTGACTTCCCTCTGCGTTTTCGCGTTGCTGAAACCTTTGCAGTTAATGAAAGTGGTGTAGGACAAAAAGGGGGAGATTGGCTTAATCAAGGTATGCAAATGCACGAGCTTTACCCTTCTCATGCAGTGCCTAATTTAATGCTAGGAAATCATGATGTCGTTCGCTTTGGTGATTTACTTCAACGTGGTGATATTGCTAATCCAAATGACAAAAACTATTGGACCCGACACAAAGCGGCGCTCTCTTTTCAAGCCGCTTATACAGGCCCAATAACTCTATACTATGGTGATGAAATTGGTGATCAAGTAGAAGGATTTTCCAAAAAAGAGAATAAAGACACTTGCGCCATTAAAGGGCTTTGTGACGATCACATTGCTCGATCATCAGCAAAAGTTGATGGCCTTACAGCTAACCTAACTCCAGAGCAAACGGATTTAAAAAATTACGTCACCACATTAATGCAATTGCGTATTAAGCACCCAGCTCTATCTAAGGGTAAAAGAGTTAATCTAGTGGCAAATAAAGAGGTCTATATCGATCATAAGCAATCTCAAAATGATGCGATTATTTATATGGTAAGTACTCAAGAGGAAGATCAAATTCTCTCTCTAAATGAAGAACTGCTTGGTTCGAAAGGTCACATTGTAGATCTAATCACTGGACAGGTTTTCACTTCAATAAATGGAATATATACCATTCCATTACCCAACTTTGAAAGTCGCTTTTTAAAAATAGAAGAGCCAAATAGTACTGGACCTATCATAGCGAAAAAAGAAATCGCACTATATGGCAGCGGCTTTATGGCGCAATGTAATAACCCTACGATCACAGACATCAATGCCCCTTTACAAGATACCTTATATTTAGTTGGCGATTTCTCTGACTCTCGCTGGAGCCATAAAGAAACCAGAGCCTATCAATACAAAGGAAACAACATTTACCAAGTGGTCATCAATGAAAAACGAGGCCCTTATAAAATGCAATATGCGACCAAAAACTGGGAAGCTCAATACACAGCAGAGGGACTATCACCAAAACTGGGAAAATCAAATAAATTAATTACTGGTGGCTATGGCCAAGACACTGCCATTTATCTTCCTGAAGATGGTAACTACGTTTGGAGCTTAGAATTTACATCTCAAGGAGAACCAAAATCAATGATGGTTTCTAGGTGTAAATAACCCCTCCTTTACCTTAAATTAATGAATAAAATATGAACTATTTCTAACCAACAATGTCTATTGTTGGTTAGATCACATTTCTGATTATTTCTTAATTTCACTCTTTTACGATTTTCCTCATTATTTCCAATTTCAAAATATCTTTCGGCGTGAGCCTTATCTCATAAATATTTTCAATCACTCCTACTAAGTGTGATTATTATCAAAAGAAGACCTGCCATTCATTTTTCTCCTCCTTAGTACTACGCCCTATCATCCTTAAAAAGAGGAGGAGGGCAAAATACCTATTTATTTTTAATCTGTGTCTCGTTCGATAACGACAGATGTTTACTTCACTTCCCTACACTGCCATGAGTTAAGTAAACGTTTTCAAATCAAAATATCCTGAAAAAAGGAAATAGGATTTTACGATGAAAATGAATAAATACACATTGCTTGCCGCTGCTGTTTCTACAGCATTATTTTCTGGCGCTACACTTGCTGAAACCGATGTTGCTCTGGATGTCATCGCAGGTGACGAAGCTGCACCAAAAGTTGAAAAAGTAAATGGAACTGATGTTATTTCAGATGGTTGGGAAGTACACGGTTACGCGTCAATGAACTTCCGTATGGTAGATGGTGAAACAGTAGATACTGAATTTGGTAAGCCAGATTACAAAACCGCAGGTACACACGGAAAAAGTACTAACCAAGTTGAATTCGTAATCAAAAAACATACTGAGCACGCAAATGGTGTTTGGTCTGATTTTGTTGTTCGTTCAGAATACGGTAATGGTAACTCTTACGCTTACTCATCTCCAGGCAGCCAAAAAGCCAACACAACAGCACAATTTGAAATCAAAGAAACCTATGTTGAAATTGGTGGCTTATCTTACCTAGGTGAAGATACCTCTATCTGGGGTGGTCAACGTTACCTAAACCGTTCTGCAAGTGCACTATCAGGTGAATTCTGGAAACAATCATCAGGTGTTGGTGCTGGTATCCAAACTAAGATTGCAGGCAACACAGCAGGTATTGCAATTGTTGCTGCAGATACAGACGGTGATATCAATAATGGCCCTGGTGCTGATGGTCGACAAACACTAACCTCACATGATTTATACTACTACGGTGTTGATGTTGGCTTTGGTAGCTTAGACTTTGATTTCAAATACATTACTCAAGCTAACGTTCAAGATGATGACGGTATTGGTGCTTCTATCACATTAAACTCTAGCTACTACGGCCTAGATGGTTGGTCACAAACAGCGATTGCTTACGGTAAAGGCGCAGCTCAAAACCGTGGTGTGAACTTTGGTAGCTGGTCAGGCGGCGATGACAATGCTGAATCTATCTTCTTCACTTCTGGTGGTGTGGTAAACATCTCTGAAAACTGGCAAATGGGTTCTGAAGTAACGTATTTTGCGGCATTAGATGAATTATTTGGTGCAAAAGATCTAAAACGTTACATCGTTGCGGCACGTCCATCATACAAAGTAAACGATAACCTTCGTCTTGAAGCAACAGGTTCTTACGCTCATGAAGAAGGTGCTGAAGGTTATTGGGGACGTACAGGTGATGATCTGAAGAGTGACATTATTAACGTTGAATTAGCAGCTGCATTTACAGTGAACGCTGACTATTTCGGCCGTCCACAAATCAAACCATACGTGAGCTACATTACCGCTGATGATGAAGCAAGTGCTAAACAAATTGGCATTAAAGATGGTAAGTCAGAAACAATTATCGGTGTACACACTGAAATCTGGTTCTAACTGAGTTAAAGTGAAAGGCGGCCAAATGGCTGCCTTTTTGCGTTTATTATCACCTTAATAATGGAGTATCGTGATGAACACGAAAAAATTGTTACTTAGTTTATTTATCGGTCTCTCTGTGACTGCGTGTTCTTCAACCGAAGCCATACAACAACAGCCGATAGAACCGCTCGCAAACTCTCAAGTATGCTGTAGTGACTTTTCTCAATATCCTTGGATACAACTAGCGACAACGGAAGATATCGATTTCCAATTAGATAAAGATTCACCTATTGGTCATTTTTCTGATGGAAACAGCTATTTTAATGCCTTCAAATTCGCTGAACGTTCAGGAAAAGTACAACTTCGTCTCTCTAGTTTAATGATTAATGACTCTGTTGCGGCACCAAAACTCATTGCTCTCGATCATGAGTTTAATGTGGTAAGTACAACAAGTTTAGACCAATTTGATATCAAACCATCCGATGCATTTACTCGAACTCAGTTTCAATTAAATTTCCAACTTGATGCAGCTAAGACCCCTTATTTTATTATCTATTCTTCTAATGAGTATTTAGGTCAGTCTATTAAGGTGAAGCACCCAGCAAGGATCAGAGCGGAAGAATTAGGTGAACCGATGCCAATGGTAACGGATCCAACTTATGCTTATGAGCGTTTTGGTAAACTAAAGCTATCGATAAAAACGCTTTCATTACAAGCGAATAAACAAGCTGCTCAACAACCTAAAGTAGCAATAAAATCAGCACAACCAGAAACCCACACTTTCTATAAAGAGGCTATTGTTGAAGCAGTAAAAACAAACGACATACCTAAAGCATTAGCACTACTAGAGGAAGCAAAAGCGTTGGGAATTAAAGATGCTCAAGATACATTTGTTCAAGCTTTAGAAAGTCAAAAATAATTTCTTACCTTAATAAAAAAAGGCTTCTAACTTAATTAGTTAGAAGCCTTTTCTACACGAAAGATAAAGCGAATTACGCTTCCATGTATCCTTCAGGCATTTCAATACGAGCGACACCTGAATCAACAGCAGCTTGTGCTACCGCTTTAGCAACACGTGGAAGTAAACGAGGATCCATTGGTTTTGGAATGATATAGTCAGAACCAAATGTCAGCGATTCAACGCCCGCGGCTTTTAATACCTCAACGGGTACTTCTTCTTTAGCCAATTGACGAATTGCATCAACAGCAGCCAACTTCATTTCATCATTAATTTCACTTGCACGCACATCTAGCGCACCACGGAAGATAAATGGGAAGCAAAGTACGTTATTTACTTGGTTTGGATAATCAGAACGGCCTGTACCCATGATTAGATCAGAACGAACTTCATGAGCTAATTCAGGTTTAATTTCAGGATCTGGGTTTGAACATGCAAAAACAACTGGTTTATCAGCCATTAACTTCAGATCTTCTGCATCTAATAAATTTGGACCAGATACACCCAAGAATAAATCGGCACCTTCGATAACATCTTGCAATGTGCGCTTATCAGTATTATTTGCAAAACGTTGTTTATACTCATTAATATCGTCACGACGAGTATGAATCACACCTTTACGATCCAGCATGTAGATCTTCTCACGCATTGCGCCACACTTAATAAGTAGCTCCATACATGCTACCGCTGCAGCACCAGCACCTAAACATACAATGATCGCATCTTCTAACTTCTTACCTTGCAGCTCAATCGCATTTAGCATACCAGCAGCAGTTACGATCGCAGTACCATGTTGATCATCATGGAATACAGGTACATCACAAAGCTCAATAAGGCGACGTTCAATCTCAAAACAATCTGGTGCTTTAATATCTTCTAAGTTAATACCACCAAATGTATCTGCAATATTGGCAACCGTATCAACAAACTCATCAATCGTACGGTGTTTTACTTCGATATCAATAGAGTCTAAGCCTGCAAAACGTTTAAAAAGAAGCGACTTACCTTCCATTACTGGTTTTGATGCAAGAGGACCTAAGTTACCTAAACCAAGAATCGCCGTACCATTTGAAATAACCGCAACCATGTTACCTTTTGATGTGTACTTATAAACATCATCAGGGTTCTTTGCAATTTCACGTACAGGCTCAGCAACACCAGGGCTGTAAGCCAGTGCAAGGTCTTCTACTGTGTCAGCTGGTTTAGT
This sequence comes from Aliivibrio fischeri, assembly GCF_009727955.1. GTDB lineage: Bacteria > Pseudomonadota > Gammaproteobacteria > Enterobacterales > Vibrionaceae > Aliivibrio > Aliivibrio fischeri_A. The sequence goes on from NZ_WOBR01000002.1 coordinate 128,095, forward strand.
CAATGCAACTTCAATTTTACCTGGAGTTGGGTAAGCGTGATAATCTAGAGCTTGCTTGCGAAATTCTTCAGACATGATGGTTTCCTGATTTAAAAGGTAACGTCAAAATAGTAAACCTCTATATTAGTTGATCTAGCTCAAACTTCATAGCCTTTGCTTACAGATCGTACCAACAAAAATGCCGAGCTATCGTACAAATTTGAGTTAGTGATAATTCAACTAAATACAGAAAAAATAAAAACACAATAAGAATAATCGAATACAGAAATGAACAAATCGTAAATTGCAGACATAAAAAAAGGAGCCCTATTGGACTCCTCTTTTATCGGAAATTGGTAATTATTTCTTAGAACCAATTGCACCGAAACGTTTGTTGAAGCGATCAACACGGCCGCCTGTATCAACGATACGTTGCTTACCAGTGTAGAACGGGTGACATTTGTCACATACGTCTAGGTGGATTGAATCTTTGCCTAGTGCAGAGTTGAATTCGAACTCGTTGCCGCAAGAACAAGTAGCTTTAACAGCTGTGTATTCTGGGTGGATACCTACTTTCATGGGAAAACCTTAATAGTTTAGGCCGTGTCGCTATCCGATTCTAATGCCGGACACCACACGTAGTTTAACAAAAATAATAAGCGTAAATGGATTACACTTACTTAAGGTCGCGTATAGTAATGAATCTGGAGCGATCAATCAACTGATCTGTTACTTTTTTCACCGATTTTTTTACCCATTTGCGATATTTCTATCTAAGGGTAGACTATTCTCATTCCAATTTCTTAATGATGTTAACCATGCCCTATTCAATCGCTCATGTTGCACTGCCTGTTCCACTTGATCGCACCTTTGATTATCTTATTAAATCAGAGCAAAAACCTGTGATCGGTGGACGAGTAAAAGTTCCTTTTGGGCGTCAGCGTTTAATTGGTGTGGTAACAAAACTCAGCAATGAATCTGAGTTTGCTCGTGAGAAATTAAAAGCCATTGATGTCGTCATTGATGAACAAAGCTTATGGCCTACCAATTTATACAAATTATTAAATTGGAGCAGTACGTATTATCAGTATCCATTAGGAGATACCTTAGCGAATGCAATGCCTTCATGGCTTAGAAAAGGAAGAGAAGCCAATTTTGCTTCGTTAAAAGCTTGGCAAATTACCGAGCTAGGTAAGAATCAAGATTTAAATAAGCTAACCCGAGCTCCCAAACAAGCCAAAGCACTCAATTTAGTAAGGCATCAACAATGCAGCCATGAGCAAATGCTTGAAGAAGAAGTCACTGCAGCCACACTAAAAACGATTTCAGATAAAGGTTGGATTGAAGAGGTATCTCTCGCTCCGACACCAAGCTACTGGTATCGAGATGTTAAAGTCACTCAAGAAAAACCTCAACTCAATGAAGAGCAATCTATCGCTATTGCTACGGTCAATGCGAATCGTGAATTTGGTTGTTATCTATTAGAAGGGGTTACGGGGTCAGGAAAGACGGAAGTCTATTTACAGCTTCTAGAACCAATTTTAAAAGCCGGACGACAAGCGCTTATCTTGGTTCCTGAAATTGGTTTAACTCCACAAACCATTAATCGTTTTAAGCGTCGCTTTAATGTACCTGTTGATGTTATTCACTCAGGACTTAATGACACTGAACGTTTAAATGCATGGCTAGCAGCAAGAGATAATCACGCCGGTATCATCATTGGTACTCGTTCAGCTCTATTTACGCCTTTTCATGATTTAGGGATCATCATTGTTGATGAAGAGCATGATGCCTCTTATAAGCAACAAGACAGCATGAGATACCATGCACGTGACTTAGCCGTGATGAGAGCCAACTTAGATAACATCCCTATTATTCTAGGCTCGGCAACGCCAGCGTTAGAAACATTACACAATGCGAATGTTGGAAAATATCATCATCTAACACTAACCAAACGCGCAGGTACTGCTATTCCTGCTCGTCATGGTGTTCTTGATGTAAAAGGCTTATATCTTAATAGTGGTTTATCAGCACCATTAATTGCTCAGATGAGAAAACATTTATCTGAGGGCAATCAGGTTATGTTGTTTTTAAACCGCAGAGGCTTTTCACCAGCACTAATGTGTCATGAATGCGGTTGGATGGCTGAATGTAAACGTTGCGATGCTTTCTATACTTTCCATCAACACTCAAATGAAATTCGTTGTCACCACTGTGGTTCACAACAGCCAATTATTCATCAATGTCAGGGGTGTGGATCGACACAGTTAATTTCTGTCGGTGTTGGTACAGAACAACTAGAAACACAATTAACCAATCTATTTCCCGAATACAAAACGGTTCGTATAGATAGAGATAGCACTCGTCGTAAAGGCAGCTTAGAAGACTATTTAGAAGCGATTAAGAACAATGAATACCAAATTTTAATTGGCACTCAGATGCTGGCAAAAGGCCACCACTTTCCTAACGTTACTTTGGTTGGATTAATCGACGTAGACAGCTCTCTGTTTAGTAGTGATTTTCGAGCGCCTGAACGATTGGCTCAATTATTTATTCAGGTTGCTGGACGTGCTGGACGTGCAAGTAAACCAGGTGAAGTAATTCTACAAACTCACCACCCTGAGCACTCACTACTACAAAGCTTATTACATCATGGTTATGGGCATTTTGCAGAGCACGCTTTAAAAGAGCGTAAATTTGCTCAATTACCACCTTATACCCATTTATCTCTTTTTAGAGCGGAAGCAAATAATAACGAAAACGTGGAACAATTCTTACGGCAAGTGCGTGATATTTTAGAAAGCCACCCACAATTTCATGATGCAACACCAGTACTTGGGCCGATCCCTGCACCATTAGCCCGTCGTGCTGGTAAATACCGCTGGCAATTATTATTTCAAGCACCAAATCGGACGGTAATGCAATCAATGCTTCGCGGTGCAAAAACCGCCATCGAACTTTTACCCCTAGCAAAAAAAGTTCGATGGACTTTAGATATTGAGCCACAAGATTTAAGTTAATGTCGGTTTTATCAACAATTTTCCTGTTGAAAAAGTGAAACAATCGGTCTTCATGTGAGAGAAATCACAATACAGATGTAATTTTTGTTAAACGAGCCGTATTTAAATCTTTATTTTATGAATAAAATATCTTCTCATTCAAATAGAGCAATCGTTTACTTTTAAGATAAAAGTATTGGGGAGAAGATAATTATGGCGACAATGAAGGACGTTGCTTTATCGGCAGGAGTGTCAACAGCAACGGTATCACGAGCACTAATGACACCAGAAAAAGTATCATTATCCACTCGTAAGCGGGTTGAAGATGCAGTATTAGAAACGGGTTACTCACCAAGCACGTTAACTCGAACATTACGACGCAATGAGTCAAAAACCATTGTGACGATTGTTCCTGATATTTGCGATCCTTACTTTAGTGACATTATTCGTGGTATTGAAGATGCTGCCGTTGAAAATGGTTATGTCATTTTAGTGGGCGACAGCAGTCAGCAAAAAAAACGTGAACACTCCTTTGTAAACCTTGTGTATACCAAGCAAGTTGATGGCATGGTATTACTTGGTTCAGATCTCCCTTTTAACGTTAGTCGCCAAGAACAAAAAAATTTACCACCTCTTGTAATGGCGTGTGAATATGCACCAGAATTAGAACTGCCAACCGTTCATATCGATAACCTTACAGCGGCCTATGAAGCAGTTAACTACCTTACTAAGTTAGGGCATAAGCACGTTGCCGAATTATCTGGCCCTGAGAGCTCCGCGCTCTGTCAGTTCAGACATCAAGGTTACCAGCAAGCACTTCGCCGAGCGGGGATCACCATGAATGCCTCTTATGTGCAATATGGTGATTTCACTTTCGAAGCGGGGGCAAAAGCAATCACTCAACTTCTTTCTCTTTCAACGCCACCAACTGCCGTCTTTTGTCATAACGATATTATGGCAATCGGAGCGATTCAAAAAGCGAAACAAATGGGTTTTAGAGTGCCTCAAGACATTTCCATCATGGGATTTGATGATATTGAATTCTCTCAATATTGTGATCCTGCATTAACGACTATTTCGCAACCTCGTTATGAAATTGGTCGTCAATCTATGCTAATGCTACTTGAATTATTAAAAGGCCATGATGTTCGTTCAGGCTCTCGATTACTCGAATCCTCATTGATTGTTAGAGAGAGTACGGCGTCCCCAAAAAACAAATAAAACATCTCGATTCATTCTTTAAGCCACGTTAACGCCAAAAAGTCATAACTCTAGACAATCAATTTGTCTAAATAGTGACTTTTTGCGTACTTTTTTACACAAATACTGGTATGAGTTCACACAACTGATTACCATAAACGACCATCAGTGAATTTGTGTAAAGTAAAGATTGTGGCCAATAAAGATTATGTAAAACGCGGACGCTCTCCTAAGAAAGCGACAAAAAAAACAACTAAGAAAAAAGGCGCTAAACAACCTATGTCTAATGGCTCTACGCCATGGAAAGCAGTTGCCGTTGCCGCTCTTTTAGTTATGGTTTTTGGCTACGCACTCTATTTTCTTAATGACTCACCAGAGCCAGAAGTTAAAGCACCAGTAACCGAAGTTGTTCCTGTTAAACCAAAGAAAACAACATCCACAGAAGACATCCCACCACTGCCAGAAGAGCAATGGAGTTACATGGATGAACTGCCAAATAAAGAAATAACCGTTGAACAAAAAGAATTAAAAGTATCTGAGATCCCTTACATTATGCAGTGTGGCGCTTATAAAAACCGCTCACAAGCTGAAGAACGTAAGATGAATATCGCTTTTCAAGGCATAACCTCTACCGTCCGTCATGCTGAAGGTAGTAGCTGGTATAAAGTGGTTCTTGGACCATATAAATTCAAACGAGATGCAGAGAAAGATCGTCACAAACTGCAACGCGCAAAAATCGAACCTTGTGCGATTTGGAAAGATCAATAAAACCATCATCCGAAATCAATAACACATCACATATTTAATAAAAGGAGCACATCTAGTGCTCCTTTTTTCTATCTATTCATCTTGAAAAGCGCCTTACCTTCCCCCATTACAATAGTAATAATCATGAAGATGGTCGTCTGCTTTCATTTATTGACGTCATCGAAAAAGAGGTTTTACTCGTGACTACAATTGTTTCTGTACGCCGTGAAGGCAAAGTCGTGGTTGCTGGCGATGGCCAAGCATCTCAAGGCGATATGATCGCAAAAGGCAACGTAAAAAAAGTACGTCGCTTATACAATGACTCAGTATTAGTTGGCTTTGCTGGTAGCACAGCTGATGCATTTATTCTGTTCGACCTGTGTGAACGTAAGCTAGAAATGCATCAAGGTAATCTAACAAAAGCCGCAGTAGAACTAGCAAAAGAGTGGCGTAGTGACCGTGCATTGCGTCGTCTTGAAGCAATGCTAATTGTTGCAGATAAAACAACATCATTAATCATCAGTGGTACCGGTGATCTAATCAATGCTGATAATGACTTATTAACTATTGGTTCTGGTGGTTATTTCGCTCGTTCAGCAGCAACAGCGCTGTTAGAAAATACCGATTTAGACGCTCGCGAAATTGCAACTAAAGCACTGACGATTGCTGGCGATATTGATGTATACACCAACCACAACCACACAGTTGAAGAACTGAACGCTTAATCAAGAATAAGGAATTACCATGTCTGAGATGACTCCTCGTGAAATCGTACACGAATTAGATAGCCATATTATTGGTCAAGATAAAGCAAAACGTTCAGTTGCCATTGCACTTCGTAACCGCTGGCGTCGTATGCAACTTGCTCCTGAGTTGCGCACAGAAGTAACACCAAAAAACATTCTGATGATTGGCCCAACCGGTGTGGGTAAAACTGAAATCGCTCGCCGTTTAGCAAAACTTGCAAACGCACCTTTCATCAAAGTTGAAGCAACTAAATTCACAGAAGTGGGTTACGTTGGTAAAGAAGTAGAAAGCATCATTCGTGATTTAACCGATGTTGCGATCAAAATGACGCACCAACAAGCGGTTGAAAAAGTAAAATTCCGAGCTGAAGAGCACGCAGAAGATCGCATTCTAGATATCTTACTGCCACCAGCTCGTGACGCTTGGGGCAATAATGAAGAAGGCGATAACGATTCTGGTACACGCCAATCTTTCCGTAAAAAATTACGCGAAGGTAAGTTAGACGATAAAGAAATCGAAGTGGATGTTGCTGCACCTCAGGTTGGCGTTGAAATCATGGCTCCTCCAGGTATGGAAGAGATGACAAACCAACTTCAAGGTATGTTCCAAAACCTTTCAGGTGGCAATACAACGAAAAAACGCAAAATGAAAATCGTTGATGCACTTAAAGCACTAACAGAAGAAGAAGGTGCGAAGCTGGTTAATCCTGAAGAGCTAAAAGAACAAGCTATCTTCAATGTAGAAAACCACGGTATCGTGTTTATCGATGAAATTGATAAAATCTGTAAGGGTTCAAACTCTCACTCTGGTGATGTATCTCGTGAAGGTGTTCAACGTGATTTACTTCCATTAGTAGAAGGCAGCACAGTTAGTACTAAACACGGTATGGTGAAAACCGATCATATGTTATTCATCACTTCAGGTGCATTCCAAATGGCAAAACCATCTGACTTGATCCCTGAATTACAAGGTCGTTTACCAATCCGTGTTGAACTTGAAGCACTAACAGCAAATGATTTCAAACGCATTTTAACGGAGCCGAATGCATCATTAACTGAACAATACATTGCTCTATTAGCGACCGAAAATGTAAAAGTTGAGTTTACAGAAGATGGCATCAGCCGTATTGCTGAATCTGCATTCCAAGTAAATGAAACCACTGAAAACATCGGTGCTCGTCGTCTACACACAGTGATGGAACGACTAATGGAAGAGATCTCTTACGATGCTTCTGAGAAGAACGGTGAAAGCTTAGTTGTTGATGCTGAGTATGTAAGTTCACGCCTAGGTGAATTGGTTGCTGATGAAGATCTAAGCCGTTTCATTCTGTAATCTCTTACAACTTAAAAATAAAGCCTCGCAGGTATTAACTTGCGAGGCTTTTTTCTAATACAAAACCAGACAGATTTAAAGCTTAAGCAGGAACAATCTCCCATGAGTGCGTCATTTTTACACCCTCACCAAGCATTAAGCACACTGAACAATATTTCTGCAATGAATCCGCAGTGACTTTCTCGACAACCGTTGAATCTAGGTTGTTACCTGTTACTTCAAAATGAATATTAATGTAAGTAAACAACTTTGGTGCGATTTCGCGACGCTCACTAGATAGCTTAGCAACACAAGCTGTGACTTCTTGATTTGCCGATTTAAGTCCATCAACAACATCAACAGAACTGCATCCTCCAGCAGCCATTAAGACCATTTCCATCGGGCTTGGTGCTTTTTCTCCCCCATTGCCATCCATAACAATAGAGTGACCTGATTGAGATTGACCTAAAAAAGACAATCCCTCAATCCATTTAACTTCAGCGTTCATAAAAGCCTCTTTACTACTTAAAAGGAAAACTCGTGATCCATTTCACGAAACTGTGCCCTTGGTCGCACAATTCATACGATCAAAGTCAAGAAATCAATTGCGAAACAAGGTATGATTTTGTTAATTATCTCAACGAACATGCAGCCTTGTTCCGATAACCATATTGTATAGGCCAAACTGATATTTGGCTCAGTTATTTTAAAATGGACATCGCCTACTTGGCAAACGCAGAGGAAGTATAAAGTATGGTTCTAGGTAAACCTCAAACAGATCCAACATTAGAGTGGTTCTTGTCTCACTGTCACATTCATAAGTACCCTTCAAAGAGCACACTAATTCACGCTGGTGAAAAAGCGGAAACTCTTTACTACATCGTAAAAGGTTCTGTTGCTGTACTTATCAAAGATGAAGAAGGTAAAGAAATGATCCTTTCTTACCTAAACCAAGGTGACTTCATTGGTGAGCTTGGCTTATTTGAAGAAGGTCAAGAGCGTTCAGCATGGGTTCGTGCGAAAAGCCCTTGTGAAGTAGCAGAAATTTCATTCAAGAAATTCCGCCAACTTATCCAAGTTAACCCAGATATCCTAATGCGTCTTTCTGCGCAAATGGCAACTCGTCTACAAATCACTAGCCAAAAAGTAGGTGACTTAGCATTCCTAGACGTTACAGGCCGTATCGCTCAAACGCTACTGAACCTTGCGAAACAACCTGATGCAATGACTCACCCAGATGGCATGCAAATTAAGATCACTCGTCAAGAGATTGGTCAAATTGTTGGTTGTTCACGTGAAACTGTTGGCCGTATCTTGAAGATGCTTGAAGAGCAAAACCTGATTTCAGCGCACGGTAAAACAATTGTAGTTTACGGTACTCGTTAATTTAACATTTACTTTAAACAAATAAAAACGCAGCCCTTGAGCTGCGTTTTTTTATATCTAAAAGTGGCGGTTTTACCCGTCAGTACTTTCAAAGATTTTATCCGCAGAAGCCGCAACAAACCCTTTGTATAGCTCACCGTTTGGTAACTCATAGCGTTTAGCAAATTCGTAAAATCCACCGGGGATCTCAAACTCACCATCACTAAATTTCACCATCACTTTATCCGCCATAGTAGATGATTGCTCTAAACAAACCTCTGGAGAGCCTTTTACTTCTCCACCCACCTCATTAATACTAAATCCAGCATTACGTAGGTGCTGATTAACATCAACCACTTCATCAAATCCATCAAGTTGATTTACGTACACGGTAAAATGATTTGCTCCATATCCATGGGCAGCTAACCAAGAAGCATATTCACTCTCTTTTGCTAGCACTTTATATTCATCAAAACTTAAAGACCACGGTCTGCCTGAAGACAGAAAGTCACGAGTTGCAAAATAATGAGCAGGAACTTGTTCTACTAATGATTTAATGATGGTCTGAGCCTCATCAGATAATTTTTCAACCAATAGCTCACTGATAAATACAAGTGGTGCATTAGGATCTGGGTGCTCAAAATGTTGTGCTTTCAATTTTTTAGCAAAAAATTCATATTCATCACACGGTTTATACCCAATAGCTAAAAAGGGAGCGGCTAATGTTGATAAACCAACCTTAGGTAAATTAAACGTTCTTAAGGCAATGTGGTCATTCACAATATCGCCATCACTGGATAGCAATTGATGGACTTTATCAGCTGATGGCGACAAACGTGTAATATAGTCTTGCCATAATGATGAAAAAAGTGTGTTTACATTATTCATTTTCAGCACTCCTACAAAGTTAAACCCGGAGATAATTGCTCAGGAATCTCACACGCATCACCTTCCATTGATGCCATCGGATAAGCACAATAATCTGCTGCATAATAAGCACTTGGTTTTAAGTTACCTGATGCACCCGGACCACCAAATGGCGCATCACCACTGGCTCCTGTTAATTGACGGTTTCGATTTACAATCCCTGCACGAATATGTTCAACGAAATAATCCCACTCACTGTCATCGGTTGAAACCAATCCCGCAGATAATCCATAGCGCGTATCATTAGCCAGTTCTACCGCCTGCTCTAATGTTGCGTAACGTATCACTTGCAATAGTGGACCAAAGTATTCTTCATCTGGTAATTCCGCGACATTTGTTGCATCGATTATCCCAGGAGATACAAATGCATGACCCAAACTTCTCGCTTCCAGTAACGATTCACCGCCTAATGCTTGTAAATGAGTCTGAGCATTTAAAATAAATTCAGCAGCAGAAATGGATATTTGTGGCCCCATGAATGGCGTCGTTTCAGAAAAAGGCTGATCAACATGAATATTTTTAGTGACGTCAACTAAACGTGCTAATAAGGCATCACCCTTTTCTCCTTCAGGAACATACAAACGTCGAGCACAAGTACAACGTTGTCCTGCACTAATAAATGCAGATTGCACTATGGTATATACCGTTGCATCTAAATCACCGAATGCTTTTGATATCACCATTGGGTTATTGCCTCCCATTTCGAGAGCCAACATTTTACCTGTATCACCTGCAAATTGACGGTGTAGGATATGGCCGGTATTCGCACTCCCCGTAAATAAAAGGCCATCAATACCTTTAGCGTTGGCTAGTGCCTCACCCGTTGCTCTCGCCCCCTGAACGAGATTAATGACCCCTTTAGGTAACCCAGCCTTTTGCCACAGTTTCACGATCACTTCGCTTGTCCATGGGGTTTGCTCTGAAGGTTTAAGTACCACGGTGTTACCTGCAAGTAATGCAGGAACAATATGACCGTTAGGTAGGTGCCCAGGAAAGTTATACGGTCCAAAGACAGCCATAACACCTAATGGACGATGTCTGAGTACAATTTTATTTCCTGCAGCTTCACGCTCTTTATAGGGAGTTCTTTCATGATAAGCTCGAATCGATATCGCTATCTTACCCACCATGGCACCCGCTTCTGTTTTGGTTTCCCAAAATGGCTTACCCGTTTCTTTTGCTATCACTTCAGCAATTGAATCGGCATTCTCTTTCACTAGCTCAGCAAAGCGCTCCACAATGGCTTGGCGATTTTCAAATGGCAATTTCTTCCACTCAATAAAAGCATTACGAGCAGCATTAACAGCAGACTCAACCTGAGCCTCAGTAGCACTTTCGCCTTTCCACACCACCTCACTGTTATAAGGACTTAACGATTGTATCGTTTCACCTTCGCCTGAAATCCAATCCCCTGCAATCCAATGTGTCATATCCTGTGTCCCCTATTGAGCTAATAAACGTACGTAATCATCAACGTCAACTTGCAATGCTTCTGCTGCTTCTGGTGTTAAATGAACAGTATCCGTGGCTTTATCGTATGCAGCTGTCGTTGCCGTTGCTCTAAAGTTTTCGAACGATGTATTTGCAATCAAATACTGCTGCGAACTGCTATGTTCAGTAATAATCACTTTGGCTTTAAACGAATTACGAACAGACTCTATACTGCGTAAATCACATTCAACCGTTGGGCCTGCATCAAAAATATCAACGTATCCTCGACAGCGGAAACCTTCATTTTCTAGTAGCTTTAAAGCAGGTTTTGTATTGTCATGAACTTTCCCAATTACAGCCTGAGCTTCTTTACTTAATAGGCTGACATAAATAGGAAGTTTCGGCATGAGATCTGCGATAAAGCCTTTGTAGCCAATGCCAGTTAAGTAATCAGCTTCAGTAAAATCAATAGAGAAAAAGTGTTTTTGTAACCACTTCCAAAATGGCGATTCACCCTCTTCATCTGAAACACCGCGCATCTCCGCAAAAATGGTATCTGAGAAACGATGAGGATGCTCTGCCATCATTAAAAATCGAGCTTTCGACATCAACCGTCCATTTAATCCTTCTCGATATTCAGGACGAAGAAATAACGTACAGATCTCTGTACTTCCTGTGTAATTACTGCCAAATGTCAGCACTTTCACGACATTATGCACATCTAATTTACGAGAAAAATGCACAACTTTACTGATGTGATAATTATAGAATGGCGAATCTAAACCGACAGCGGCTTCAATACCTGTTGTACCAGTTACCTCTCCAGTAACCGAATCTTGACCAACCATGAGGTAGCCTTCAACACCCGGCTCTGTCACGTCTTTCTGAAAACTATCTATCGAGTGATCGATACGATTTCTTAATTGTTCTTCATTAACAGGAAGTGAAGTAAACCCATGTCCAGATTCAACGGCACATTGATGAAGAGCAGGATAATCTTCTTGAGTAATAGGACGAATAACAAGCATCAATATTCCCTCCGATGCCAAAAACAAAGGCAACTCGACCATGAGTTGCCTAATATTCTTTAAAGCGTTATTTCGTTAGAGAAGCAAGCGCCTTGTCTAAACGCTCAAAACCTAACTCAACTTCTTCTTTTGTAATCACTAATGATGGGGTAAATCGGACCACATTAACGCCAGCAACAAGTACCATCAAACCTTGCTCTCCTGCTGCCACCAATATGTCACGAGCTCGACCTTGCCACTCTTCATTTAGAGCAGCACCAAGCAATAAACCTTTTCCTCGGATCTCTGAAAACATATGATATTTGGCATTTAATGCTTCTAGACCGGAACGGAACCATTGCTCACGCTCTTTAACACCATTTAAAACGTCAGGTTTTGATACTTCTTCAACCACCGCTTCCGCAATAGCACAAGCCAGTGGATTACCACCATAAGTCGAACCGTGAGTACCCACTTTTAAATGCTGAGCCAGTTCAGTCGTTGTAAGCATCGCTCCGATAGGAAAACCACCACCAAGAGACTTCGCAGTACTTAGAATATCAGGTGTAACGCCTAAACCTTGATAAGCATAAAAATCACCAGTTCGGCCATTACCTGTTTGAACTTCATCAAAAATCAACAGCGCATTGTACTTTTCACATAATGCTTTTACGCCTTTTACAAATTCAGAGGTTGGTGAAATTATCCCCCCTTCTCCCTGTAATGGCTCCATCATTATCGCACATGTTTTATCAGACATATGCGCTTCAAGTTCAGCAAGGTTATTGTATTCTAAATGAGTAATATCACCCGGTTTAGGACCAAACCCATCAGAATACGCAGCTTGACCACCAACGGTTACAGTAAAGAAAGTTCGACCATGAAAGCCTTGTTTAAAAGCAATGATTTCACTCTTTTCTTCGCTATGAACATCCACAGCCCAACGACGCGCTAACTTCAACGCCGCTTCATTCGCTTCAGCACCTGAGTTAGCAAAAAATACTTTTTCAGCAAAAGAGACTTCAGTTAACTTTTTAGCGAGTCGAATCGCAGGCTCATTGGTCATAACATTACTTAAATGCCATAACTTTTGTGACTGCTCTTGCAGCGCATTAACCATGATAGGATGACAGTGACCTAAACAGCTCACTGCAATACCTCCAGCAAAATCGATGTAATCCTTACCCGTTTGATCCCATACTCGAGCACCTTCTCCTTTAACAGGAATCACTTCCATTGGGTTATAACAAGGTACCATTACATCATTAAAATCTTTACGTTCGACTTGTGAATTGGTCGTCATCACACTTTCCTTCTGCGTATGCCGTTATCCTGCATAATATTTACAAACCATTAACCTTTTCAATAGCACAAAATTCTTTTTTTGAACTAAAAAAGCATTATCCAACATAAACTAATGACTGATAAATCAGTTTTTTAGAATAGTTATAAACTCAAGCTATCGCAGCTTGCTTGATATGTAAACGATCTTATAAGAAAAGAAACGCTTTAGCTTATGAATAAAGTTGCATCAAAATAAATGCGTTATAAAAGTAAAGAAAAAGTAAGAAGGGTGAGCTAGATCGCTCATCATTGGTAAGGTAATAATTATTTTTGGATAAAGTTACGTAAGATCTCATGACCCTGCTCAGTCAAAATAGACTCAGGGTGAAACTGTACGCCTTCAATAGGTAAACTTTTATGACAAAATCCCATGATCTCATCCATTTCACCTGATTCTGTTTCTGTCCATGCTGTCACTTCAAAACACTCTGGTAGTGTCTCTTTTTTCACAATCAGTGAGTGGTAACGTGTCACCGTAAGCGGGTTATTTAACCCTTTGAAAACGCTACGACTAGTGTGAACTATTGCTGAAGTTTTACCGTGCATGACTTTTTTAGCTCGAACCACATCGCCACCAAATACTTGAGCAATGGATTGATGGCCTAAGCATACGCCAAGAATCGGTAATTTACCGGCGAAATACTTAATGGCTTCTAATGAAATGCCAGCTTCATTTGGTGTACATGGGCCGGGGGAGATAACTAAATGAGAAGGGTTTAGTGATTCAATACCTACAATATCGATCTCGTCATTACGAACGACTTTTACCTCAACACCCAATTCACAGAAATACTGATATAGGTTGTAAGTAAACGAATCATAATTGTCGATCATTAATAGCATAAAAGAACTACTTTATAAGATGGATAAAATAAAAATTGCTCGCAGGTCAACCTACGAGCAATTGATGATACCTAAATACAATAAGATGCTATGGGCGAGTAACAAAACCTACTGCTTCATACGCTTTTTTCAATGTCACAGCTGCACGCTCAGACGCTTTCTCAGCACCCGCTTTCATTACAGCATCCATGTAAGCACGATCTTCACGAATACGCTTGTATTCTTCTTGGATCGGCTCAAGCATAGTAACAATCGCTTCACCTACATCTTTCTTGAAAGGACCGTACATTTCAACACCTTGGTATTGTGCTTCGATCTCTTCAAACGTTTTGCCAGTCGCAGCAGAGTACAGACCCATAAGGTTTGAAATACCCGCCTTATTTTCCCAATCGTGAGCAATGCGTGGAGGCATTTCTGCATCCGTTTGTGCTTTATTGATCTTCTTAAGAATTGACTTAGGCTCTTCTAACAGCGTGATTACGTTCTTACGGTTATCATCTGATTTAGACATTTTCTTCGTCGCATCTTGTAGGCTCATAACACGAGCATTCACTTGTGGAATGTAAGGTTCTGGCACTGTAAAGATTGGCGCTTCTGGGCTATAAATATTATTAAAGCGTGTTGCGATATCACGCGCTAACTCTAAGTGTTGTTTCTGATCACTACCTACAGGCACTTGATGTGCACCATAAAGTAGAATATCCGCTGCCATTAGCACTGGGTAATCAAATAAACCAACATTTACATCATTTGAATGACGTGCTGATTTATCTTTAAATTGAGTCATACGGCTCAACTCACCCATTTGAGTGTAACAGTTAAGAAGCCAACCAAGCTGAGCATGCTCTGGAACGTGTGACTGAACAAATAGCGTACTCTTCTTTGGATCAACACCAACTGCTAGACAAATTGCCAACGCATCTAGTGTCGCTTCATGCAGTGCTTTAGGATCTTGACGAACCGTAATTGCATGCAAATCTACCACACAGTACTGACAATCATAATCGTCTTGCATCTGTTGCCATTGACGTAGAGCACCCAAGTAGTTACCGATACTTAGTTCACCTGATGGTTGAACGCCACTTAATACGATGGGCTTGCTCATGGTTATGATTCCTTGTTTAACTGTAAAAATTAAATGATCCACTGTGGGATCATTTAATGGTTATTCTATATAGTTTGATAAGCCTGAACATTATTAGTCACTGTACTTATCAATGAATACTATCTTGCCACACTCAACACGGCTAATAAATACTTAAATTCATCACTAACCACATCAGGTTGGCTATCTGAGATAGGTTCGCCATGATTATAGCCATAAGTCAGCGCAAAGCTATGACATCCGGCAGCTTGAGCCGCTTGGATATCATTTTTAGAGTCCCCAACCATGAGCATTTCAGATGCTGATAAACCATGTTTATCAAGCAGCCAATTTAACGCAAATGGATTCGGTTTCTTCTCGGCGAACGTATCACCACCAATCACATCACTAAATAAATGAGTAAGCTGATGCTGCTCAAGAAGTTCAGGTACAAATTGAGACGGTTTGTTCGTCACCAACGCCAAGGTATAACCTTGCTGATGCAATCGTTCCAACGTGTCTTTGACATCAGGATAGAGGTGACTAAGTTGATGACCGCCGTCATGATAATGTTGATCTAATCTTGCACGAGCTTGCTTTATTAATTCAGCATCAAGATCGTCTTTCACGATATAGTTTTGACTTAACGCGCGAGAAACGAGTACATCAGCACCATTACCAATCCAATGAGATGCTTGCTCTAATGTAACGCGAGGGTATCCCATGTCTTGCATCGCAAGATCCACCGCTCGAGCTAAATCAGGAACACTATCAAGTAGCGTCCCATCTAAATCAAATGCGATCAGTTTGATATCTTCAAACATGAATCTTAGTTACCTTTCACTTTTGCTAATTCAGCGCGCATTTCATCAATCACTTCTTTGTAATTTGGTTGATTAAAAATAGCTGAACCTGCAACAAACATATCGGCACCCGCTTCTGCGATTTCACGGATGTTATCCACTTTTACGCCACCATCAATTTCAAGACGAATATCACGACCTGACTCGTCAATCATTTTGCGTACTGCACGTAACTTATCAAGTGTACTTGGAATGAAAGATTGACCGCCAAAGCCTGGGTTTACAGACATTAGTAAGATCATATCCACTTTGTCCATGATGTATTCAAGGCATGATAATGGTGTAGCAGGGTTTAGAACTACACCAGCCTGACAACCGTGCTCTTTGATTAATTGAAGTGTACGATCAATATGCTCTGAAGCTTCTACATGGAAAGTGATCATTGTTGCACCCGCTTTTGCAAACTCAGGAACAATACTATCAACAGGCTTCACCATTAAATGAACATCAATAGGAGCTGTGATGCCGTAATCACGTAATGCTTTACAGATTGGAGCACCAAAAGTTAGATTTGGAACATAGTGGTTATCCATTACATCGAAGTGAACCACATCAGCACCTGACGCTAGTACTTTTTCAACGTCTTCGCCTAGACGTGCGAAATCAGCAGAGAGAATAGATGGTGCGATCAAAAAATCTTTCATGTTGAGCCTCAGGTTAGTAATTATTTAGATACCGCTAAATTGATATAGCGCAATCGATTAAATCGACGGCGCAATTCTACCTGATATTTTGGGGGCTGTCTTATGTGAATAAAGGGACACAAATCACATAAATCTGGCGTTCGAAGAAAAAAGAGTCTTAAGTTAACTTATTCTGTACATTTAGGTGCATGAAACAAAGCCATAAGCTCATCCACTTTATTTCGCCCAGCACCATTTCGACTAATGGTTCTTTTCACTTTAATCGTATTAAGTGTCGCACCATGATATAAGCGTCGAGTCAGTGTTGTATCGTGATTTGAAATCAATACTGGAATATCACGCTCAAATGCCGCTTTTTCTGCAACATCAGCCAGTGCAGCTTGGTCATCTAATGAGAAGCCATTTCCAGCATAAGAGGTAAAGTTAGCGGTCGTTGATAACGGCGCATACGGAGGATCACAATAAACAACCGCACCTTTGCGAGCGCGTTTAAATGTATCCATATACCCTTCACAAACAAATGTTGCTTTCTTCGCTTTTTCAGCAAAAAACACCATCTCTTTTTCTGGGAAATACGGTTTTTTATACGAACCAAATGGCACATTAAAACCACCTTTCTTGTTATAACGGCATAACCCATTAAAACCATGGCGATTCATGTATAAAAACAATAACGAACGGCGATAAGTATCAGTACACTGATTAAACTCAACACGTAACGCTAAATACACTTCTTTCTTATTGTATTCAGGTTGAAATAACGCGCGAGCGTCTTCAATAAAACGCTGCGGTTCATCTTTAAGGTGATTATAAAGATTGATAAGGTCTGGATTAATATCCGCTAATAGATAATGATCATAATCTGTATTCAAAAATACAGAACCTGCCCCAACAAAAGGCTCGATCAATTTTCTAGCATCAGGGAGATGACGTTGAATTTCTTCTACTAGGCTATATTTACCGCCAGCCCACTTGAGAAATGCGCGATGCTTTTTCATACGTCTTTTACGCCTTTTTACCTTAATCCAGAAAGCGGGGGATTGTACCCTATTTTTTAACTAGGATCTGTTTATCTTATGGTTATTTTACAGAATCAATCTCGCGATGGACTTGTACTAACGATTTAGCCCAAGGACCCAAGCTTTGAACCGAAGCTGGCAAAGTTTTTACTGCTCCACGAGCGGATGAAATTGATGCATAATCACCATAACTAACAATATACCAAATAGAACCATTTCTTAATGCTTGATAAATACGAGCTGAACCTTCTATTTTATGGTCATCTAAAAATTCTTGCACCGCTTCTTCATTAGTCAAAGCCGCTAATTGCAATATATAACGCTTACTTGAAATCGCTTTTAGCTCTTTATCCGCTAAAGTAAATGTGATTTTGGCGTCAGCTTTATCAGTCGTTACTATAGAAACCGATGGGTTTTCATCTTGTTTCTTACTTTCAGATGTTATTTTTGGTTTATCCGCTTTTTCTTGCGTCGCTGTAGGTGCTTTTTCAACCGTTGGCTTTTCTTCTGGTTGAACAGGTTCAACGTCCAGTGTTGGTTTCTCTTGTACTTCTTTATCTTCAGTAACTAAAGAATCAACTAACTCTGAAGGAACAACCACACGCTTGCCTTCTTCTTCTGTTGTCTCAGCAATAACAGGAGTATCAATGACATCTGGCGGAATAGAATGCGTATCGTCTTCTGGTTGATTCGTCTTATCTACTTCAGTATCAATTGACGTTGGATTTCCATCTAAATCTAATGCAACTCGAGTATCTTGCTCTAATGTGTTATCGACAATAGATGAAATTGGCATCGTTGATGATTGATTTAACCACCAATATGCTCCAGCAGAACCAAGTAATAAAACAGACGCTAGTCCTAAAATACCAACAGGAGAACGCGTCACTGAACGAATAATAACGCGACGCTCTGTTTTCTTCTCCCCAAGAGCAACTAGCTCAGCAGGCAGACGATTACATTTACGAGCCAAAGTACGAAGACGCGATTTTTCGTCTTTATCGACAGCAAAGCGAACCACTAACATTTCAGCAAAAGTAACGGCTTCTTCTTCTGTTAACGAATTAATATCAATATCAACAGGCTTATTATCCTGTCCATAAGACATTTGAGACAGTGTTTGAGTTAGCTTTCCTTTTTCAGCAAATAATAAGATATTAATTTGCCAATTTGGAGCTGACTGCGCCTTTTGAACCAGTAGCCATAACTCACTTAAAAGCTCAGATGAAAGCAAGTGTGCATCATCAATCGCTAGTACTAAGTTACACTTTTCACCAGCAAGCATTCGACCGACACTATCAACAACAGAATCAGACTCATTAAACAACGGATCTCGAACCACTTGCTTTAAAATAATGCCACGCTGTTGTTGAATAGATTGGTTTGGATGACACATCAATAGCACTTGATCTGCATCATCACACCATTTTTCAAGATAACGCTGAGCTAGCCACGATTTACCAGAGCCTTTAACTCCTTCTATGTGAACTAAATTAGAACCAAAACGAGAAACAAACTGAATGCGGGATAACACATCAATTTGGCTTTCTAATTCCAAAACAGTTAAATCATGACCAATACTCATATCTTTTTCTATGCCTTACATTGCTCAATTACTTCAGCAAGTACGCTCTCAGAAACACCTGTAATTACTTCAGAGCTACCAATAGAAGTTGGTAGAACCAAACGTAATTTACCTGATAAGACCTTCTTATCACGCATCATGTGCTTCATAAACGCATCTACTGTCATTTCTTTTGGTGCTTTTAATGGTAACTTGGCTTTTTCTAAGATAGAACAAATGCGTTCTACATCAGATTGAGAGATTAATCCCTCTTTTTGCGCAGTTACCGCTGCCATAACCGTTCCGGCAGAAACAGCTTCACCATGAAGCCAATTACCGTAACCCATTTCAGCTTCAATCGCATGACCAAAAGTATGACCTAGGTTCAAGAGTGCACGCATTCCTGATTCTTTTTCATCTTTAGCAACGACATCCGCTTTGATTTGACAACAACGTGAAATCGCATAAATCAACGCATCATGATCTAACGCGTATAATTTATCCATATTCTCATCAAGCCAATCAAAAAACTCTCTATCAACAATGATGCCATATTTAATCACCTCAGCCATTCCTGCAGCAAATTCACGCTCAGGTAATGTTTTAAGGCAGTTTATATCAATAATAACGGCTTTTGGTTGATAGAAAGCACCAACCATATTCTTACCAAGAGGATGATTAATGGCCGTTTTGCCGCCAACAGATGAATCAACCTGAGAAAGAAGCGTGGTAGGTATTTGAATAAAGTCGACACCTCGTTGATAGCAAGCAGAAGCAAAACCAACAACATCACCAACAACACCACCACCTAAAGCAACAATCGTCACATCACGACTGTGATTTTCTTCAAGTAAAAAAGTCAGTATTTGGTTAAAAGTATCTAAATTTTTATATTGTTCACCATCGTCTAATTCAAGTAGTGATACTTGGCATTCAAAGGTGTTTAAAGTGTCAATAATTTGTTGAGCATACAGAGGCGCAACCGTCACATTACTGATAACGACAACACGTTTTTTGGCAGGTATTACAGATGAAAAATGCGCCGGGTTGCAAAACAACTCGGCGCCGATAGAGATGGGATAGCTACGTTCTGCTAAATCTACATGAATCGTTTCCATGATTCGTTCCCACTTTATGTCTATTAATTGCTTAAATTAACGCTCTTCAAGCATTTGAATGATTTGGTTTGCAACTACTTTTGCACTTTGATCATCGGTACGAACAACGTAATCAGACACTTCTTCGTAAAGTGCGTTACGTTCTTTCGCTAGTGCTTCTAACACTTCACGAGGCTCATCAGTTTGAAGCAGTGGACGTTTTTTATCACGTTGTGTACGTGCTAACTGCTTCTCAATTGTAGTTTCAAGATATACAACAACACCACGAGCAGATAAACGATTACGACTCTCTTTACTAATTACAGAGCCACCACCCGTCGCAAGAACAATACCTTGCTCTTGAGTAAGATCGTTAATCACACCTTCTTCACGTTTGCGGAAACCTTCTTCACCTTCAACATCGAAAACCCAAGCAATATCTGCGCCTGTGCGTTCTTCGATTACCGTATCAGAATCAAGAAACTCCATATGAAGTTGTTGAGCTAAGTGTCTACCAATTGTGCTTTTGCCGGCGCCCATTGGGCCAACAAGGAAAATATTTCGTTTTTCAGCCATTTTTCAGAAATTATGCAAAGTTCATTAACGACATTGCCAACAGTTGTCTCTTTAATAGACGCTCGCCTGTGGCACCATATTCCTCACAGATATTTCGTGATCAGACCGAAAATTATCTCAGCTAACTAGTAGTGATTGCAATAGCTAGATGAAAAGTTCAGCATAATTATTTTTTTTTACCGCTTTTTTTCCTATAAATCATGCTGAATTTGAATACTATCTCATTACTGTATAACAACTTTTGGCGTAACGAATATCAATAATTCTTTTTTACCTATATTTTCAGAGCTTCGACGAAATAACGCCCCAAGCAGAGGTAAGTCACCAAGAAGAGGCACTTTCTCAACGCTATTTGATAACGAATGTTGATAAATACCACCTAAAACAACCGTTTCTCCATTATCAACTAACACTTGAGTACCAATACGTTGAGTATCAATAGCTACCGCCTCACCAGTACCAGTTTTAACCACTTGTCCAGGTCTATCTTGTGTCACCGTCAGGTCTAAAACTAATCGGTTATCTGGGGTAATCTGCGGTGTTACCATCAAGCTTAATACTGCTTTTTTAAACGATACCGATGTCGCTCCACTCGATGAAGCTTCTAAATAAGGGATCTCTGTACCTTGTTCAATATACGCAGGTTTTTTATTGGTCGTTATCAAACGTGGACTAGAGATAATCTCAGCCTTCGATTCAGCTTGAAGTGCCGAAAGTTCTAAATCAAGCAATAAATCAGAGCCTAATTTAGCCACCTGAAAAGCAATGCTTGAAGCGGCAGGATTCGCTAGCCCTAAATTCACATTTAAGAAATCATCGACAGGAAGGCTATTATTGCCACTCTTCTTATCATCACTTCCACCGCCATCATACAACCCAACGGCTGCTAAATTACTTTCAATAGAGCCACCAACCGTTGTACTGCCATTGGTATTAGTTATCCCCCAACGAACCCCTAACTCATCTAAATTACCTTCATTCACCGTTACAATACGAGCTTCAATTTGAACCTGTTTAATTGGAATATCTAACGTATCAATGATGTCTTTGATTACCGTAATATTCTCTGGAAGATCTCTTAACAATAAAGAGTTTGTACGCTCATCTACCGTAATACTGCCACGACTAGATAGCATGGTAATGTCACCCTCTCCAACAAGAAGTTCTGCTATATCTGACGCTTTTGCGTATTTAATAGAAAGGATCTCGGATGATAGCGCAGCCAATTCAGATGCCATTTGAGCTTGCTCTAATACTTGCTGCTCTTGTGCATCAAGTTCGGTTTTAGGAGCGATCAAAACAACGTTACCTTCAACTCGTTTATCCAACCCTTTAACTTGAAGAATAATATCAAGCACTTGCTGCCATGGAACGCCATCTAGACGTAAGGTTAGATTCCCCTTAACAGAGTCAGCAACAACCAAGTTAAAATCATTATAATCCGCGATCAACTGCAATACATGACGGACTGGAATATCTTGGAAGTTAATCGAAATAGGCTTACTTTTATCTTCACTATTAGAGCTAATCGGCGATTTTTTCTCACTTTCAGGCAATTGAGATACCACCACTTGCAAGGAGGGCCCTTTCAAAAAGTAGTCATATTGATAGTCACCTTTAACATCAACAGATAAAACGGTACTACTTGGCTCTCTAAATGTTTCAATACGAGAAACAAGAGTCGCAAAATCTTCAACATCTAAGATAACCAATTTATCATCGCTGACTTTGGTGTCATGCAATTCAATAATCAGCTTATCTTTTTCTTTGCGTAAATCCACCGTCGCAGCTGCAGAGGCTAACTCTACTGTTATGACACCTTCTTTTTTCTTACTTAGTTGAAAATCTACTTCAACAAGCTGATTCATCACTGACTCTTCAGCAAGTACATTCAAATGAACGAAACTGAACATAATAAATGCACATAACCGAATACAATATGAATTGATGAGTTTATTGCGTCCTAGCGACATGAGATATTCCTAATCCTTTATTTCAATTAATGTTTCAACGCCAGTTTTACATATCTTTGTTGCCAGCATCCCATTCCATCTGGCAGGGTTTCTTTCAACGTAATTTGTTTTGATTTAATCGCAACCACTTGACCATTATTGGTTCCCATGTACTGCCCTTTGCGAACTTTAATCACACTCCCTTTCGGTGTTTGTATTAAAGCGGTAATGTCTTTGTCTGCTCCCATCACGCCTTTTAAACGTAATTTACGCAATGAATATCGCTCTAATGCTCCCGTTTTTTTTCTGTATTTCGGCTGCCAACACGTTTTTTTCTTTTTCGGTTGGGTTACCCGCTCTGGTTGCTTAGGAAGAACAAAGGGAGAACGAGCTTCTGATTGGGCATACACTTCCACCTCAAAAGGTACAACATTAGCTAATACTTCAACCTCTTTATGCCCTGATCGTTTAGCATCAGTATAAAAAGTATCAAGAGAGTCCTTATTCGCTTTACATCCAACCATCAACATCAATGTAATGGCTGAAACAAACATCCGACTATTCATGATCCCCCCTAAATTGGTAGGTATAAGCCATTACACGAAAGTGCAATGTACTGCTCTCTTTACTTACCCTTTGAATATCAATATTTTCCAGACTAACAATACGTGGTAAATCAGCCATGGCTTCAGAGAACGAGCCAATGTCGTGGTATTGCCCTGTCAGCTCAATATTCAGAGGTAACTTATATAAAAACGTCTTATTTTGTTTTTCGCCCCAGTCAATCCGAGTAAAAGTAAGCTTGTTTTGAATACCAACCTGGTTGATACCTGAAAGCATGCTTGCTAACTCTTTTTGAGCAGGTAATTGCTGCGACAAAAACTCATATCGTAGATTCAATTCATTCAATTGATCTTTCATTTTGGGCATAGCAGCAACTTGGTTATATTTATATTTCACCGTTGTTTTTAAGCTTATTTCATCCAATTTTGACTGCTCGATACTTTCTTGTATTGGTTGTAACCAAAACCAATATCCAGCACCTTGAATACATAAACACAACAACAAAATCACTAACAGCTGCGGAACAATCGGCCATTCCGTAATTTCATCTAAATCTAATTCACGCCAATCCATTACGACGGTTCCTTTTTCACTGGAGGAAGTAATTTAAACGAGACTTCAAAACTACTGACATCATGGCCAAATATTTTTTGTCCAGAGACAATAGAGTGCATTTCTACTGAAGTAATTTGAGAGGAACGCTCTAATTTATCCAACATACTTGCTAGCCGAGAGTTACTATCACTGAACCCTTTAATTTCAACTTCCCTTTCATGCATGCGAACTTTATTTAAATAAATACCTTCAGTGATGATGTCGGGTAGAATATTCAATAGCTGAGTGGTTTTGTTTCGGTTCTGCTGTAACTGTTCGACAACATCAAGACGAGTTAATATCGCTTCATGCTCTTTTCCAACTTCGTTAAGATCTTTTAATTCATTGTTTAACCAAGAGATATGCTTTTCTAACGATTGCTTACGTTGTGTCTGAATCGAAACTTGTTGCTCTAAATATTGCGCAATCCCCCATTGAATACCGACAGATAACGTCACCCCAGCACAAAGTAATGCAATAAAACGTTGCTTATATCTTGCTCTCTGCTTTTCTCGCCAAGGTAATAGGTTTATTTGGTAAGCCATTCGATCCCTCTCAATGCCAATCCAAGAGCCGATGCGTATTGATTTTTTTGTTCATGGAACGATCCCACTCTTTTCTTTGGTGTTTGAAATAAAGAAAGAAGATTTAAATCAACCGTTGGTAAGGATAATTCATAACTTAAAGAATCCGATAACCCTGGTAGCATTGAGCCACCACCAGTAATCCATACGCCTTCAACCTTATGCTGATTAACCGATGAATAAAGAGTGACTTGACGATGAATATGCTCAGATAACTGCTTAATAAAAAGCGTCCCTGCAGACAAATCAATTGAAGCATTTTCAGTGTTAGACGCCTGTTCTTTTTCTTGAGCAACCGCACCAAATGCTATGTGCTTGCTATATAAATGTTGACTCGGAGAAGCAATACAAAAAACGGTTTGCATATAACCAATATCAATTAGCATCCAATTTTTTTTGTCTGGATAAACCGCTATCGCTCTCTGCCATAAGGTTAAAAGTGCATTTGAATGAGCATCTGCCAGCACAGGTTTAAGTCCAGCAGATTCAAAACAACGCTGACGAGAGTTAACTAAATCTTTGCGGGTCGCAAAAACTTGGTAAGTGATCGTCTGTAAGCTGCCTGTTCCTCTATGTTCAGAGGCCACATAATCAATATTCAGATCATCAGATGAAAAAGAAGAGTGCTGTTCAAAATTATGAGCAATAGCAAATTCTGTTTCTCGTTCATCGAGTTGACTATCAATTTGCACTACTTTACTAGTGATGCTGCTATCCGGGATGGAAAATGCAATTTGTTTTTGATTCAGCTTTAACTGTTTCTTTATTCGAGATAAGTAAGGCTTTAATTCTTCGACATTTAAATTATTGGTATCCACAAATACAGATTCAGGCAATAGAACTTCGAAAGAACTAACGAGATCTAATTGACCTTTCTTTAACCTTACAGATACGGCTTTAATGCTATGATGCCCTACATCTAAACCTGTAATAGTGGGGTAGATCATCCTGATTTAACTCCAAGTAATAAATAAATATCTCAAAATTAAGCGTTTATTTGCGTTATTTTTTGTTGTGTTATATTTATACTACTCAGTTATGGGTCAGAAACGATAATACAGATTAAAGTAAACGGGAAATATCAGGTGAAGTTCATAAAGGCACTACTAATAGTTACATTGGTTTGCATAATTCTTGGGGTCACAACAATTTTTGGTTTCTACCAATATGTGAAGCCAGAATTACCAGATGTGGCAACATTAAAAGATGTTCAACTGCAAACACCAATGCAGGTATATAGCCGCGATGGTAAGTTAATCGCACAATTTGGTGAAAAGCGCCGTATTCCATTGAAACTGGAAGAAATGCCGCCTCATCTACTTGAAGCCGTCATTGCCACAGAAGATAGCCGCTTTTATAGCCACTATGGTTTTGACCCTATCGGTATTACTCGTGCAGCCTTTGCTGTATTAGCTTCTGGCTCTGCAAAGCAAGGGGCAAGTACCATCACTCAACAACTTGCACGTAACTTCTTTTTATCTAATGAAAAGAAAATTATGCGTAAAGTTAAAGAGATCTTTATTGCCGTTCACATTGAGCAGCTATTAACAAAACAAGAAATCTTAGAGCTCTACCTAAATAAAATTTACTTAGGTTACCGTTCTTATGGTGTCGGTGCGGCTGCTCATGTTTACTTTGGTAAAGAAGTGAGCCAACTGACCTTAGGTGAAGTTGCTATTATCGCAGGTTTACCAAAAGCCCCATCAACAATGAACCCTATTTATTCTGTTGATCGTGCAACAACACGTCGTAATGTTGTTCTTGCTCGTATGCTTGATGAAGGCTACATAACAAAACAAGAATTTGATGATGCAAAGGCCGAGGTGGTTATTTCTAAATACCACGGCGCAGAAATCGAATTACAAGCACCATATATTGCTGAAATTGCTCGTGCTTGGATGGTAAACAAATACGGCGAAGAAGCGGCTTATACTTCTGGCATGAACATCTACACAACCGTAGATTCAAAAATGCAAGCTGCTGCTAATAAAGCATCAATTGATAACCTATTAGCTTATGACGAGCGTCATGGTTACCGTGGAGCGGTTAAAACCGTATGGGAACCAAAAGCAACACCTCTTGATGAAGAAGCAATTACTAAGCATCTTAAAAACGAACCTTCATACGGTGAGTTAATGCCTGCTGTTGTTACTTCAATTAAAGGTAAAACGGCAACGGTTGATATTAAAAATAATGGCGTCGCGACTATTCCTTGGGATGGCCTAAAGTGGGCTCGTCGCTTTAAAACAGATAAGCGCCAAGGACCTGCACCACGTCGTGCTTCTGATATCTTAGCGGTTGGTGAACAAATTTATGTTCGTCCATTAAGCCAAGAGACAACAGACGATGTAACAACAACCGTATGGAAACTAAGCCAAGTACCTGCAGCGAACACAGCATTTGTTGCTATGGACCCAAGAGATGGTGCAATTACTTCTTTGGTTGGTGGTTTTAACTTTGTTCATAACAAATTTAACCGAGCAACTCAATCTGTTCGTCAGGTTGGTTCAAGTATCAAACCATTTATTTATTCCGCGGCACTTTACCACGGTAAAACATTAGCTAGTTTAATCAACGATGCGCCAATTAATACATGGGATGAGAGCCAAGGTACAGCATGGAGACCGAAAAACTCACCACCAACTTATGTTGGTCCTGCTCGTTTACGTATTGGTTTGGCTCAATCTAAAAACGTAATGGCAGTTCGTGTTTTACGTGATGTTGGTTTAGATGAAACTATCGATTACCTAACACGTTTTGGCTTTAAGAAAGATGAACTTCCACGCTCTGAAACCATCGCTCTTGGTGCTGGTAGTTTAACACCAGTTCAAATGGCACAAGGCTTCGCAGTATTCGCTAACAATGGTTATTACGTAGAACCTTACTATATTGACCACATTACTGGTCCATTTGGTGATGAGGTTTACAAAGCAACACCAAAAACCATTTGTCAGCGTGATTGTTCTCATCAAAATGATGAAGATTCACCTTATGCGAAAAAAGTAATTTCGGCACAAAATGCTTTCTTAACTAAACAAATGATGTACAGCAACATTTGGGGTGGCGGTAGTTGGCGTAAAGGTACAGGCTGGAATGGTACTGGTTGGCGTGCACAAGTATTAAAACGTCGTGATATTGGTGGTAAAACAGGTACAACTAACGACTCTGTTGATGCTTGGTACAATGGCTATGGACCGAATGTAGTAGCAACAGCATGGGTTGGTTTTGATAACCCGTCGCACCGACTAGGTTACACAACCAAAAACGACAACATGACCAAAGAAGAGATGTCTTTTGGTGGTGAAGCGGGTGGTAAAACGGCTATTTACGCTTGGGTTAATTTCATGAAGGTCGCACTAGAAGGTGTTCCTGAAGAGAAGCTACAGCTTCCGGCAAACATCATTAAAGTGAAGATAGATCGCGAAACCGGTCTACTAACCAACAAAAATGATGAAACCAGTATGTGGGAATATTTTGCTGGTGGAACTCAACCAAAAGAGTATGTAGAACAAGATTTCCAAGACACTATTTATTCATCACACGATGCAGATGGTGACGGAATGGAAGACGAAAGTCTGTTCTAATCTTTTAAAAGCACTTTAGTAAAAAGGCACGCTACTTATATAGCGTGCCTTTTTTATTATTCCGATTTTTGCCTATGGATAACATCTGACATTTTATTTTCAATCTCTTTAGCGAGTGACTCATATCGCGTTCTTAATGGTGAACCAGGACGATAAGCTAAAACTATTTGACGATGAGGGACAGGATCTTGAGCAGGTAAATAACACACACCATCACGCTCTTTTTCTTTTGGTACCGACAAGTATGGCATTAATGTAATACCCCCACCCGCAGCAACCATATTACGTAAGGTTTCTAAGCTGGTTGCTTTAAAATGATCATCATCTTTAGCACCAGCAGCAAAACAAAAACCTAATGCTTGATCTCGTAAACAGTGACCATCTCCTAGCATAAGAACCGACTCACCATTCAGACGAGACATGTCAATCGACTCCTCTATTGCCCATTTATGATCTTTAGGCACTGCAAGTACCATCGGCTCATCATAAACAGGAACCTCGATAAACATATTGGTCTCTTCGACGGAAGCCAAAATCATGCAGTCAATTTTCCCCTCTTCTAGCATTTTCACTAATTGGTGTGTCTGCGCTTCATGAAGGTATAAATTTAAATCAGGGAATTGTGCTTTTAGTGTTGGAACAATCCATGGCAACACATAAGGTCCAACGGTAGGTATAAACCCTAAATGCAACGGGCCTGTCATTTCCTTGCCTTGTTGATTGGCAAGTTCAGAAAAGCGTTTTACTTCAAGTAAAATCTTTTTCGCTTGCTCGACTAACTGCAACCCCGCCTCAGTGAACAAGACTTTTCGACTGGTTCTCTCTAATAAAGCCAAACCAACTTCATCTTCTAACTTCTTGATTTGTCCACTTAATGTCGGCTGACTAACAAAACAAGATTCTGCCGCTTTACGAAAGTGTTTATGCTCAGCAAGTGCGACCAAGTACTCAAAATCTCGGATATTCATGTATTAAACTCCCGTAAGCTTTACCACTT
This sequence comes from Aliivibrio fischeri, assembly GCF_009727955.1. Classification (GTDB taxonomy): domain Bacteria; phylum Pseudomonadota; class Gammaproteobacteria; order Enterobacterales; family Vibrionaceae; genus Aliivibrio; species Aliivibrio fischeri_A. The sequence continues at coordinate 157,117 of NZ_WOBR01000002.1, forward strand.
TATTATCAAATATTGATTGATAGATTTTAACGATTGAAACGATAACACCAAACGATTAGAGCTATCAAGGTAACTTTTGCATAATAGCTACATCAAACGGGCAGACCCCGAAAAAGAAATTCAAAATTATTTAAATTAAAGGACATCATTATGTTTACATCTAAAGAAGGTCAATCAGTTCCTCAAGTAACTTTCCCTACTCGTCAAGGTGATGCTTGGGTTAACGTAACAACAGAAGAACTATTTAAAGACAAAACAGTTATCGTATTCAGTCTTCCAGGTGCTTTTACACCAACATGTTCTTCAAGCCACCTACCTCGCTACAACGAGTTACACTCTGTATTTAAAGAGAATGGCGTTGATGACATCCTATGTGTATCAGTAAACGATACGTTTGTAATGAACGCATGGAAAGCAGATCAAGAAGCAGAAAACATCACTTTCATCCCTGATGGTAATGGTGAATTCACAGACGGCATGGGTATGCTAGTTGAGAAAAACGACCTTGGTTTTGGTAAACGTTCATGGCGCTACAGCATGCTAGTTAAAAATGGCGTAGTTGAAAAAATGTTTATCGAAGAAGACGTACCAGGCGACCCGTTCAAAGTTTCTGATGCAGATACAATGCTTAACTACCTTGCTCCTGAACATAAAGAGCAAGAGTCAATCACAGTATTCACAAAACCAGGTTGTCCTTTCTGTATGAAAGCGAAACAAAACCTAATCGACAAAGGCCTAAACTACGAAGAAGTGGTACTAGGTAAAGATGCAACAACAGTAAGCCTACGAGCTATCACTGGTCGCACTACGGTTCCTCAAGTATTCATCGGTGGTAAGCACATCGGTGGTAGCGAAGAACTAGAAGCTTTCCTAGCTTAACCATTAATGAAAAGTAGCCCACAAACCGTGGGCTACCATTTCAAACTCTTCTTCTAAAATAAATCTACGTGAGATATGAATTATGAAACAAGTCAATGTTGATGTAGCTGTTATCGGTGGTGGTACAGCAGGTTTAGGCTCTTACCGTGCAGCAAAAGCACATACTGACAGTGTTGTCATGATCGAAGGCGGTCCTTACGGTACTACTTGTGCTCGCGTTGGTTGCATGCCATCTAAGCTATTAATTGCAGCAGCAGAAAGCGTTCACCAAATTGAAAAAGCACCTAAATTTGGTATCCACCCTCAAGGTGAAATCGTAATTAATGGCCGTGAAGTAATGGAGCGCGTTAAGTTTGAGCGTGACCGTTTTGTTGGGTTTGTTTTAGAAGGCGTTGATGAAATTCCTGCTGAAGATAAAATCTCTGGCTACGCAAAATTTTTAGATGACAACACGCTTCAAGTTGATGATCACACGATCATTAATGCAAAACGTATTGTTATCGCTACTGGTTCTCGTCCTGCTTACCCTGCAGTTTGGAATGAACTAGGTGATCGTTTGATCATTAATGATGACGTATTTAACTGGGATGAGCTACCAAAATCAGTTGCGGTATTTGGCCCTGGAGTTATTGGTCTTGAACTTGGTCAATCTCTTCACCGTTTAGGTGTTAAAACCAAACTGTTTGGTTTAGGTGGTCAAGTAGGCCCAGTTACAGACCCTGAAGTAATGGCATACGCGAACAAAGCATTCAATGAAGAGTTCTACCTTGATGCGGACGTAAAAGTTGAAAGCATGAAACGCATTACAACAGAATCAGGAGAAAATCGCGTTGAAATTCAATTCATCAACAAGCAAGGTGAATTAGAAATCAATATTGTTGAGTATGTATTAGCAGCAACGGGGCGTCGTCCAAATACCGATAAACTGGGCTTAGAAAATACGTCAATTGAATTAGATGAACGTGGTGTACCAACAGCCGATTTCTACACACTTCAAACATCACTACCAACGGTATTTATTGCTGGTGATGCAAGTAACCAATTGCCGTTATTACACGAAGCCGCTGACCAAGCACGTATTGCCGGTGATAATGCAGGCCGATTCCCAGAGATCCGTGCAGGTCTTCGCCGCTCGAAAATCTCAGCGGTATTCTCTGACCCACAGATTGCAATGGTTGGTGAAACTTATAAAGAAATCACAACACGTTTAGGTACTTGTGGTTGTTTCGCAACGGGTGAAGTATCTTTTGAAAACCAAGGTCGTTCACGAGTGATGCTACGCAATAAAGGTATTCTTCATGTATACGGTGAGCAAGGTACAGGTCGTTTCCTTGGTGCTGAAATGATGGGACCAAACGCAGAACACTTAGCTCACTTGTTAGCATGGGCACATCAAAACAAGATGACGGTTTCTGAAATGCTAGATATGCCTTTCTACCACCCTGTAATCGAAGAAGGGGTTCGTACTGCCCTTCGTGATTTAAATGCGAAATTACATTTAGGACCTGAAATGATCAAACACTGCATGGATTGTGGTCCAGGTTGTTAATCGAATTAAAGCGTCACTGAAAAATAAAAAGACCAATGTTTGCGCATTGGTCTTTTTGCATTTAAAGTTCTCTCCACCCGCTTATCAATCAAAGAACTCAATACATGACATGTAAAACTTGTCGCTCAGACATTTTCAAACAAAAACTAGGTCGCTGTACGCGTTGTATGAAACAACTGACATTTCTTTCTATTGGGGGATGGTTGACTTGGTTGGAGTTCTTTCAAATGACACCATATAAAATAGAAGCAATCGCCACATTTATGGTGAGTTCAGCCTTTACTGGATTACTTGTTTTACATCTTATTGCCATGGCTTATTACCGTTTGAATAATACCAATCATAGTAAGTGAGCAGATAAAATAAAGCCCCAATACCATATAAGCATTGGGGCCTCTTAGAATCTTTCTAAGAAAAAGCAGTATTAATAAGACTAATACTTAATTAAAAAGTTCACCACTTTTTCTTTTTTATTCCGCTTATTTAGTTAACTCAATCGCATAAATATTTGCAATACAAACTAAGCTACACTGCTTTTAATGATCACTTGCTCTTGTAGATTCACTTCTAATGCAACCTCATCACAGGCATGTTGACGTGGACATTGGTCACAATCTTTCAGCACTTTCTCTGGCAACAATGAACGAGAGGTCGGAATAAAGTCTTGTTTCATAAAGAACTCTGGAACACGAGTTAATACAAAGACTTTCTTAATCGCCATCTCCCGTGCTTTTTCAACTAAATGCTGAACAATTGCTTTACCTTGACCTTGACTCTGCCACCCAGCTTCTACACCTAATGAACGAATTTCTGCAAGTCCTGAGTCATACACATACAAAGAAGCACAGCCTGTAACTTCTCCGTGGTGCTCAGCTACAGCAAACGAGCCAATATCACGTACTAATTCATTACGATTACGTGGTAAGTTTTCACCAAGCCCTGCCCAGTAAGCAACCATTCCTTCCAGTGCATCTAGATCAGTTAAACGAGCTGGACGAACCTTCACACCAGCATTATCACGCTCTTGTAGACGTTTACCTGCTTGCTCAACGGCATACGCAACTTGCTCAGGAGCAACGCCACCTAATGCACAACGTTTTGCAAGGCAAGATTCAATGGTGAGGATTTCATACACATCGTCTTCAATTACTTCAGAGAAAGCTTTAAGTTCAGCAATAGAAAGTTCTTCTAGTGCACAACCTTTTTCAATCGCACCGACAACAGCTACACCAACGATATGGTGAGCTTCACGGAATGGAATGCCTTTCGCTACCAAATAATCTGCAAGTTCTGTTGAGTTTGCATAACCTTGTTTTGCAGCCTCAAGCGTACGTTCACCATTAATCTTGATACCTTCAAAACATAACGCAGCCATTTCAATACAATCAGACCAGCTATCCAGTGCATCAAATAAACCTTCTTTGTCTTCTTGCATGTCTTTATTGTAAGCCAATGGCAATGCTTTTACTGTCATCATCATGCCAGCCATTGCACCATATACACGTCCACACTTACCACGGATTAACTCAAGTGCGTCTGGGTTTTTCTTCTGTGGCATGAGTGATGAGCCTGATGTCACCGTATCAGCCAACTCAATGAAATTAGATTCACCTGAATTGTAGAAAATCATGTCTTCAGCAAGACGAGAAAGGTGCAACATTGAAATGGAAGCGATCGACATAAGTTCCATGACATGATCACGATCCGATACCGAGTCCAAACTATTACGTGTTGCACGTTGGAATCCAAGGTTACGAGCCAGCTTTTCACGATCCATAGGATAAGCGGTACCAGCAAGAGCCCCTGAGCCTAAGGGACAAGTATCCAAACGAGTAATGGCATCTTCAAGACGAGAATAATCACGCTCAATCATCTCAACATAAGCTAAACACCAGTGAGCAAAAGTTACAGGCTGCGCACGTTGCAAATGTGTATAGCCCGGAAGCACTGTCGCTTGGTGTTCACTTGCTACGTTGACTAATTGATTAAGTAGTTGATCAAGTGTACGCAACAGTTGATGTCCTTGTTGACGACACCAGAGTTTTAAATCTGTCGCTACTTGGTCATTACGAGAACGGCCGGTATGGAGTTTTTTACCTAAGTCACCAACTTTACCAATCAACTGAGTTTCTACCCAACTGTGGATATCTTCAGCATCAGACAATAAGATCTGCTCAGGATCTTCCATCACTTCTAATTTTAATTCATTTAGTGCTAATTCAAGCTTTTGCTGCTCAAGTTCGGTAATAACACCGACTGAAAGTAATGCTTTAGACCATGCAATCGAACCAACAATATCTTGTTCTGCAAGGCGGTAATCAATACGAAGTGAATCGTTAAACTGTTTGAATCTGGTGTCTGCTGCTTGACTAAAACGTCCGCCCCATAATGCCATGCTGTCTCTCCTAAATGCACAATGCTCACTGCTTTTATTCTGATTAAACTCAGTATTTTTCTTGATGGTTTTAACTTACGGTAATTACAGATAAAAATAAAGAAAAAATTCATTATTTCTACATATTTATTCAAAATAAATTTATTTAACTCGGATTATATTAATCAACGCAATTGGATATTTGATTGATATTCACCGTTATATACAAAAAATCGAAGCTCGTTTATATAAAACGAGCTTCGACATAGTGTAAAACAAATTGTTTAAATCTTGTTCTTAATAAACAATACGCATTACTTATTTGCTATTTAGCGCACGAATACGGCTTGATAACGAGTAAAGACGAATAAAGCCTTCTGCATGACTTTGGTCATACACTTCATCAGCACCAAAAGTAGCAAACTCTTCTGAATATAAACTGTTATCAGAACGCTTTTGAATTACCGTCGCATGGCCTTTATACAACTTAATAACGACCTCACCATTCACGTCTTTTGCTAGCTCTTCAGATGCCGCTAAGATAGATTTACATAACGGTGTAAACCAACGACCATCATAAACAAGGTGAGAGACTTTAATGCCTAGCTCTTCACGGAATTCAAATGACGTTTTATCTAAAACAAGCTGCTCAACTGCACGTAGCGCTTCATTAATGATCGTGCCCCCAGGTGTTTCATAACAACCACGAGACTTCATTCCTACCAAACGGTTTTCAACGATATCAATACGACCAACACCGTGCTTTGCCCCTTTCTCATTTAGGTATACAACCACTTCATAAGGTGTCATCGCTTTACCATCAACCGCAACAACCGCACCCTTTTCTACTTTTAATGAAATCGTTTCTGATTCATTTGGTGCTTGTTCAGGATCAACCGTCCATGCCCAACAATCGTCATTTGGTGCATTCCATGTTTCTTCTAAAACACCACCTTCCGTTGAGATATGCCATGCATTAGCATCACGAGAATAAATCTTAGTAAGAGAAGCTGTACAAGGGATATTACGCTCAGCTAAATAATCTAGGCATTCTTCACGACTCACAAGATCCCACTCACGCCACGGAGCAATAATATGAAGATCTGGAGCTAGTGCAGCAAAAGCACCTTCAAAACGAATCTGGTCATTACCTTTACCAGTACAACCATGACAAAGTGCATCCGCTCCTACATTACGTGCAACTTCAACTTGTGCCTTAGCAATGATAGGGCGTGCCATTGACGTTCCTAGTAAATATTTCCCTTCGTACAAAGCACCTGTTTTTAGAGTTGGGAAAATATATTCAGAAACCATTTCTTCTTTTAAATCAGCGATGTAACATTCTGTCGCACCCGATGCAATTGCCTTAGCTTCAATACCTTCAAGCTCTTCTTCGCCTTGACCAACATCCGCAACAAAAGCAATTACTTCACAGTTATAATTTTCTTTTAACCACGGGATGATCACTGAGGTATCTAGGCCACCAGAGTATGCGACAACAACCTTGTTTACTTCTACTTTCTTACTCATTCTATTCTCCTTGAACCGCATACTCGCGGCGACTGTATTCTTAAAATCACATTGCCTATTGAGGCTGAAATTGTGTGCCAATGCTGTTTCCAATAAACAACTCAGCTAATTTTTCTGGTGAACGCCATGAAGCCACTTCTATCGCTCGTCCTAATTCTTGAGCTGCATCCAGAGCTGCACGCACTTTAACTATCATTCCATCGGTAATAACAGCTTGTTGAATTAACATTTCTGCTTGAGCTGAATCTAAACTCTTAATCAACTGTTTTTCAGCATCCAACACTCCGGGAACATCTGACAATAAAACCAAATCAGCATCGAGAGTAGTAGCTACTGCAACCGCTGCTTGATCAGCATTTACATTCATTAATTCACCATCATTCGTAATACCGATAGAGCTAATAATGGGCGTTACTTGAGTTGCTAAAATCGCCTCTAATACCTTTGCATCACCTGCGATTGCCAAACCTACATTACCTAATTCAGGATTTAACTGAGTGATTTTACATAAACCACCATCAGCCAAACTTAGACCAATCGCTTTCACACCATTTTTCATCGCTTGGCCTTGTAGCATTTTATTTGCCGTTCCCGCCAACGCACCTGTGATATAGCCAATTTGATCTTTTGGAGTAACTCGTAACCCCTCTTTTTTTATTGTTTCTAATTGAAGCTTTGCCATAAGCTCATCAACAAGATACCCACCACCATGAACAATAATAAGAGAACGCTTAGCTTGCTGTTGATAGTTTGAAATTGTTTTAAATAACAGCGTGAGCGTATCAATTGAAGACAATACTGCCCCACCAAGCTTTATAACCAATGGACGTTGATTCATATTTATTATTCATCCTTAAATCAATGCGGTTAATACCGGAAAACCAAAACGAATATTAATGCACTGCATTGCTTGACTTGATGCACCTTTCAGCAAGTTATCAATAGCAGAAACAACGATCAGATGCTCTCCCTGAATCTTCCAACCAATATCGCAAAAAGGCGTTTTCTCTACCGATTGAATCTTGGGCATTTCGTTTCCTAATAAACGCACAGCAGGGGTTTGGGTATAAGCCGCTTCAAACGCTTCTTGAATTTCTTTTTCTGTCACGCCTTTCGCTAATTTCGTGGTGATTGTCGCTAAAATACCACGCTTAAAATTACCTAAATGAGGAGTAAAAATCACATCACAACCTAAATGAGCTGCAATTTCAGGTTGGTGACGATGATTAAACACACCATAGGGTTGTAAACTCACTTCGCAAAAAGCACTGGTTAAACTTGCCTTACGTCCTGCGCCTGTTACTCCACTGGTTGCATTTATAACAGGCCATTGATTCTTATCTAATAATTCAGATTTAACTAACGGTTTTAGTGCTAATTGTGACGCAGTCGGATAACAACCAGGAACAGCAATCAATTGCGCTTTCGCTATGGCTTCAGCATTCCACTCAGCTAAACCATAAACCGCTTTATCTAACCACGCTTCATATTGATGTTCAAAACCATAGAACTCACTGTAAAAGCCTTCTTTTTTCACACGAAAGGCACCAGATAGATCAAACACTACACAGCCATTTTCTAAAAATGTTGTGGCTAAGTTATGACTGACTTCATGAGCAGTCGCTAACAAAACGACATCACACTCTTTAGCAACTTGGTTCACATTAATTAATGGCTGTAATGCTTCATCAACAATTCCTTTTAATGAACCATGCAATTCACTGATCGCTTTTCCTTTATCTAAACTGTTTTCTGAAACATATAAACCCGATAAAGAAAGATGTGGATGCTTAAATACCATCAGAGCTAATTCAGCTCCTGTGTATCCACTCGCTCCAATAATGGCTGTTTTCAACATAATTCGTCCCTTTTATCTCTTAAATCTTATTGAAGGGAAAAGCCATTCAGGGTAACGTGAGTGTTGCCCATATTGAAGGTATCCTTTCCTTCTCTCAATTTAGTTATTCACTCAAACTTAACTAAATTGTATTTTTATTCACTTAATGTGATTTAATATGTGTTTTACAGAATTCTCTCTTTTGTGTCAACAGTGGATGTATGAATAAATGAAATTTCCGGAATTTAAAGATTATTATCAACAACTCATTTCAACCTCTTCAATAAGCTCGACTGACTCAAGTTGGGATGAAGGCAATGCAGAAGTCATAAATAAACTTGCACAATGGTGCGAAGATCTTGGGTGTGAAATTGAAATAGAAGAGATTGAAAAGGGTAAACTCAATCTATTAGCAAAATTAGGCTCTGGTGAGGGTGGGCTATTATTAGCGGGTCATACCGATACCGTTCCATACGACGAAGGACGTTGGAATTATGAACCACACGCATTAACTGAAGCTAACGACCGATTTTATGGGCTAGGCACCGCTGACATGAAAGGTTTCTTTGCTTTTATTCTAGAAGCAATCAAAAACATTAATTGGAAAGATCAATCTAAACCTCTATATATTCTAGCAACTTGTGATGAAGAGACCACCATGCTCGGTGCTCGTCACTTTGCATCAAATACTAAGATTCAACCCGATTATTGCATTATCGGTGAACCTACCAGTCTAAAACCGATCCGTGGACATAAAGGACATGTTGCTAATGCCATTCGAGTAACAGGTAAATCGGGCCACTCTTCAGATCCCGCTCATGGTGTGAATGCCTTAGAGATCATGAATGAGATCATGTTCGCACTCATGACATTAAAAAATAAATTAGTTAAGGAATACCATAATCCGGGGTTTTCTATTCCTTATCCAACCCTTAATCTCGGTCATATCCATGGTGGAGACAGTCCTAACCGTATTTGTGGCTGCTGTGAACTGCATTATGATGTTCGTCCACTACCGGGCATAAGTTTAGATGGTCTCGATAATATGCTTCGAGATGCTCTAAAAGAGGTTGAAGCAAAATGGCCGGGACGTATTGATATTACCCCACTTCATGAACCCATTCCTGGTTATGAATGTAGCGCCGATAGTCCGATAGTAACGAGCACTGCTGACATTTGTGGGCAAGATGTAGAAACCGTAAACTACTGTACTGAAGCGCCTTTTTTACAAGATCTTTGTCCTACATTAGTACTTGGTCCCGGCTCTATTGAACAAGCTCACCAACCTGATGAGTATCTGGCTTTTTCTTTTATAGACCCAACCATCAGTGTATTAAGTAAATTAATGTACAAACACTGCTTTTAGGCTGAAATAAATTTACAAAACTCGTCAATATGAAAAGTAAGGTTCGATGATCTACGGCAAATTAGCGTTCAAAAAACCAACAAATATTCACCAATATTTGACGAGTAGCCTTAAATTCGGATAGATTGAAGGCAGTAAAAAATCAGGATGTAACAAAATTACAAGTATAGGAAGTATGTATGAATGAAAAGTACGCTGCTTTAAAAAGCAATGTCAGCATGTTGGGTCACCTGCTTGGTAACACGATTCGAGACGCACATGGTGAAGAGCTATTAGCAAAAGTTGAAACCATTCGTAAGCTGTCTAAAACAGCGCGCGCAGGAAGCGACGAAGACCGCAATGCACTGATTGAAGAAATTAAAAGCCTTCCAGACGATCAACTGACACCTGTTGCTCGAGCATTCAGCCAATTTCTAAACCTTACCAATATGGCAGAACAATATCATACTATCTCACGCCATTGTGAAGCACATGTATGTGAACCTGATGCTATTAGTACCTTATTCTCAAAACTAAGCCAAAGTAACGTAAGTAAGCTAGATACAGCACAAGCCGTTCGTGAATTAAATATCGAATTGGTTCTTACTGCACACCCTACTGAAATCGCACGTCGCACCATGATCAACAAGTTGGTTAAAATCAACGAATGTTTATCAAAACTTGAGCTTGGTGATATCTCTTTTTCTGAGCGAGATAAAACAGAACGTCGTCTAGAACAACTGATTGCTCAAGCATGGCACTCAGACGTTATTCGTCAAGAACGTCCAACGCCATTAGATGAAGCTAAATGGGGCTTTGCTGTTGTTGAAAACTCTCTATGGCAAGGTATTCCAGAATTTTTACGTGAATTCGACCAACGCCTAGAAGGCCACTTAGGTGAAGGGCTTCCAATCGATGCGCGTCCAGTTCACATGTCATCTTGGATGGGTGGAGACCGTGATGGTAACCCATTTGTAACGCACAAAATTACTCGTGAAGTAATGCTTCTTTCACGTTGGAAAGCGGCCGATCTTTACTTAAAAGACATTAATGAGCTAATCAGCGAACTTTCAATGGTTAAATGTACTGATGAAGTTCGTGAACTGGCAGGGGATCAGCACGAACCTTATCGTGCCATTCTAAAACAACTACGTACATTACTAGGCGATACTCTTGAAAGCCTAGATGCACAAATGAAGGGTGAGCTAGTACCAAATAAAGCTATCCTGACTGATGCTGACCAACTTTGGAATCCTCTATACGCATGTTATCAATCACTGCATGCTTGTGGCATGGGGATCATCGCTGATGGTTCATTACTGGATACATTACGTCGAGTAAAAGCATTTGGTGCTCACTTAGTTCGTTTAGATATCCGCCAAGAAAGTACCCGTCACTCAGATGTATTATCTGAACTGACTCGTTACTTAGGCATTGGTGATTATGACCAATGGAGTGAACAAGATAAAATTTCATTCCTTGTTAATGAGCTAAGTTCAAAACGTCCTCTTCTTCCACGTAAATGGGAACCGTCTCCAGAAGTTCAAGAAGTTATTGATACTTGTAAAGTAGTTGCAGAACAATCTAAAGAAGCCTTAGGCTCTTATGTCATTTCAATGGCTCGTACTGCATCTGACGTATTGGCTGTTCATCTATTACTTCAAGAAGCAGGTTGCCCATTCCGTATGGATGTATGTCCATTATTCGAAACTTTAGACGATTTAAATCGCTCTAAAGAAGTAATGGAACAACTATTCTCTATTGATTGGTATCGTGGGTTTATCCAAAACCATCAAATGGTAATGATCGGTTATTCAGATTCAGCTAAAGATGCAGGTGTAATGTCTGCTGGTTGGGCTCAGTACAGTGCAATGGAAGCGCTTGTTGAAGTCTGTGAGAAAGAAAGCATCGAACTGACTCTTTTCCATGGTCGTGGCGGTACTATCGGTCGTGGCGGTGCACCAGCGCACGCAGCACTCTTATCTCAACCACCTAAGAGCTTAAAAGGTGGTCTACGAGTAACAGAGCAAGGTGAAATGATCCGATTCAAACTGGGTCTTCCAGAGGTAGCAGTAAACAGCTTTAATTTGTATGCAAGTGCAATTCTTGAAGCGAACCTTCTTCCACCACCGGAACCAAAACAAGAATGGCGCGACTTAATGGAAGTGCTATCTGAAGTATCGTGTGAAGCTTACCGTAACGTCGTTCGTGGCGAAAAAGACTTTGTACCTTACTTCCGTGCAGCAACACCAGAACTAGAGCTAGGTAAACTTCCTCTCGGTTCTCGTCCAGCAAAACGTAATCCAAATGGTGGCGTTGAAAGTTTACGTGCTATTCCATGGATTTTCTCATGGAGTCAAAACCGCCTAGTGCTTCCTGCATGGTTAGGAGCAGGTGAAGCGATTCAATATTCAATTGATAAGGGTCACCAAGAACTATTAGAAGAGATGTGTCGTGAATGGCCATTCTTCTCAACACGCCTTGGTATGCTTGAAATGGTTTACACTAAATGTAATCCACAGATGTCTGAATACTACGATCAACGTTTAACTGATAAGTCTCTATGGCCATTAGGCGAGCGTCTACGTAATCAACTACAGACAGATATCAAAGCGGTACTAAATGTAGAAAACAATGACCACTTGATGGAACGTGACCCATGGGGTTCTGAATCCATTCGTCTACGTAATATCTATGTTGATCCACTAAATATGCTACAAGCAGAGCTTCTATTCCGTACTCGTCAACAAGAAGAGACGTCACCAGAGCTTGAAGAAGCGCTTATGGTGACGATAGCGGGTATTGCAGCAGGTATGCGTAACACGGGTTAACTTATCGCAGATAAAAAGAATCCTTCCTAATTTAAGGTCACTTCGGTGGCCTTTTTTATTTTAGCTTTATCTTTGCCTGCATCAGAAATAAAAAAGCCGCTACCGTGAGCGACTTTTATTATAAGTAATGATAAATGTTATTTTGGACGAACACCTAATGTATGACACAGTGCGTAAGTATGCTCGGCACGGTTAAGCGTATAGAAATGGAAATCTTTTACCCCTTCACGACTCAAAATACGAGTCATATCAATCGCATGACTTGCTCCAACCATTTGGCGAGTCACAGGATCATCATCTAATCCTTCAAACTGTTGTGCCATCCAACCTGGAATTTTCACATTGTTCATTTTGGCAAAACGAGAGGCTTGCTTAAAATTCGATACCGGTAAGATCCCTGGAATGATCTCAACATCAATACCTGCGGATACGCAACGGTCACGAAAACGTAAATAGCTCTCAACATCAAAAAAGAATTGAGTAATAGCACGACTTGCACCTGCATCCACTTTACGTTTCAAGTTAAGTAAATCAGCTTGAGCACTCTTCGCCTCTGGGTGCACTTCAGGGAAAGCTGCAACAGAAATATCAAAATCATGTTGAGACTTAAGTAGCTCTACTAAATCTGAAGCATACATCTCAGGAGCTCCACCACCCGGAGGAATATCACCACGTAAAGCAACGATATCTTTAATACCATTTGCCCAATAATCATTAGCAATATCAATTAGCTCTGAGCGACTCGCATCAATACACGTTAGATGAGGAGCTGCAATTAAACCGGTTTGTTCTTTAATTTCTTTAATAATTGAGTGGGTACGATCACGTTCACCTGAGTTTGCACCATAAGTTACTGATACAAATTTAGGTTTTAGTGTTTTCAAACGGTGAATTGAATTCCATAGTGTTTCTTCCATCTTCTCTGAACTTGGCGGAAAAAACTCAAAAGATACGTTGATATTACCGTCTAATTCGGCAATATTTTGATTCAGTGACTCTAAGTGGCTTGCGTGTGAATATGCCATGTCTTGCTCTCCCTGCCGCAGTATCAAAAGGTGATACTACAAAATCTCATCATCCATGATGACATCATTTAGACGTCTATATGTCTACAGAATGTATGCAATGGAGTTCAAAGTCAAGGTTCTGATTATGAATTTTTCTCAAGTTGTAATTGAGCTTTTTTCAAGATGGAAAAAATAAGATGAGGAAGTAGAAAGAGTGGAAGATATTTAAAGATAAAAAAAACGCTAGCACAAGGCTAGCGTTTTAAATCATAAGTTGGCTATTGATTACTCAGCAGCAACAACTTCTAATTTCAATGTAGCAAATACTTCAGAGTGAAGTTGGATGCTAACTTCGAAAGAACCAGTTGTGCGTAGAGCGCCTTCAGGAAGACGAACTTCGCTTTTCGCGATTTCAACGCCAGCAGCTGTAGCAGCTTCAGCGATGTCACGAGTACCGATTGAACCGAATAGTTTACCTTCGTCACCAGATTTTGATGCGATTGTAACTTCTAGAGCGTTAACTTTCTCAGCACGAGCTTCAGCAGCAGCTAGTTGCTTAGCAACGTTAGCTTCTAGTTCAGCACGACGAGTTTCAAACATCTCTACGTTAGCTTTAGTTGCCATAACAGCCTTACCTTGTGGGATAAGGAAGTTACGTGCGTAACCAGCTTTAACGTTAACTTGGTCGCCAAGGCTACCTAGGTTACCGATTTTATCAAGTAGAATAACTTGCATTATCTTAGTCCTCTATAAACTTAATTAAACAACTAACGACTTACAGATGCTTATCTGTGTACGGTAGAAGTGCAAGGTAACGAGAACGCTTGATAGCGCGAGCTAGCTGACGTTGGTATTTAGCACGAGTACCAGTGATACGGCTAGGTACGATTTTACCAGCTTCAGTGATGTAGTTTTTTAGAGTTGCTACGTCTTTGTAGTCAATCTCTTGTACGCCTTCTGCAGTAAAACGGCAGAATTTACGACGACGGAAGAAACGAGCCATGGGCTATCTCCAGATCTAAATTAGTTTAATATGCTCAGCATGTAACACTACTCTCGACACACCATTTCGGCCTGTCTGGTATGTGATAAAACCACCTACCGTAACGTTACTGCCTTGAGCTAAATTTGCAGTTAAAGCTTGTGACCCTTGTCCACTCACTACCACGTTCATTCTGCAATAGACTTGTCGTGATAAGTCAGCTTCCTGTTTAATCGAACGATGCTCAATGACAAAATGACAATGAGGTATGCCCGCAGGACTTAGACTTCGAACCGGAGCCTTTGCGATAACACCGCTTAACTCCAATCGATTGGTCATCAAATCAATTACTCAGCAGCAGCTTCTTCAGCGCGTGGTGCAGCGTCTTCACGCTTAGCAGAACGCTCTTCTTTAGCTTTCATCATTACTGATGGCTCAGTGATCGCAGCTTTTGTACGCATGATCATGTTACGTAGAACAGCATCGTTGTAACGGAATGCAGTTTCTAGTTCATCAATAACAGCTTGCTCAGACTCAACGTTCATAAGAACGTAGTGTGCTTTGTGCAGCTTGTTGATTGGGTAAGCCATTTGACGACGACCCCAATCTTCTAGACGGTGGATAGTACCGCCAGCTTCAGTGATTGAACCAGTGTAACGCTCGATCATGCCAGCAACTTGCTCGCTTTGATCAGGATGCACCATGAATACGATTTCATAATGACGCATTGGTTGCTCCTTACGGATTATTCAGCTTCCACGAACGGCTCGGTCATCCAAGGGAAGCAAGGAACTAAAAAAAAGACCGAGAATTAAGGACGGCAGATAGTATATAAAAACAGCGCTAGTAGCAAGAAAAAGATACTTAAATCACAAAAATATTTTCGTCTTCGCTAAGAAAAAAAGAGAATGAAAAAACATCCTCTTTTTTGAGCTTATTTCATAATGCTAATCAGGTAATTAGCACCTAAATGCCTACTTATTTAGCCTTGTAACGCACGTTGGCGTACAGCTTCAAATAAACAGATACCAGACGCTACAGAAACATTTAGACTTGATACAGAGCCAGCCATTGGGATTTTAATTAGGTCATCACACGTTTCACGTGTTAAACGACGCATGCCATCCCCTTCAGCGCCCATCACTATCGCTAAAGGACCAGTTAATTTAGACTGGAATACATCGTGAGTTGCCTCACCAGCAGTCCCAACAAACCATACGCCCTTTTCTTGTAATGCACGCATTGTACGAGCTAGGTTAGTGACACGCACTAAAGGAACCGTTTCAGCCGCACCACACGCAACTTTGCTTACGGTTGCTGTCATTGAGGCAGATTTATCTTTTGGTACGATAACCGCAGCAACACCTGCCGCATCAGCATTACGTAAACATGCACCTAGATTGTGAGGATCAGTCACACCATCAAGAACAAGCAGTAATGGGTTCTCTGTTTGAGATACGATATCGTCTAAATCATGTTCATTTAGTTGTTTAGCTGGTGTTACACGAGCAATAATTCCTTGGTGATTAGCACCTTTCGCTTTGTCATCCAACGTTTTACGTGGCAGTTCTTGAATCTTAAAACCCAACTGCGTTAATTCATTCAAGATTGGTAATAAGCGATCGTCTTGACGACCTTTTAATACAAATACTTCAATAAAACGGGCAGGATCACGCTCTAGTACTGCTTTGGCTGCGTGGATACCAAAAATATAATCATTACTCATGCTGTCGCTTCTTTTCTTTACTTATTTGTTTATCTAAATGGGGCTATAACTGCCCCATTATCGAAATTACTTATTTGCTTTTGGCTTTCTTGCTCTAACTTTTTTCTTATGCTTCGGCTTTTTCTTAGCTTTCACACCTTCAGTTGAGCTGTCAGGGCGTTTTGTTGGTTCAACCATCGCTTGCGCTTTTGATTTTACCTTACCTTTTTTACCCTTAGATTTTCGCTCGCCAAGTTGACCTAAACCTTTAGGCTCAGACTTATCACCTTTTTTCTTCGGCTTGAAATTAGGATCACGACGCGGCTCTTTTGCACCACGTTTTTTCGCATTATCTTTCGCTGTTTTACCATGACCACGAGCTTTACGCATTGAGCTAGTGCACTCAAAATCGATATTACGATCATCAAGGTTTACCGCAACAACTTTAACCGTAACTTGATCACCAAGGCGGAAAATTTGCCCCGAGCTTTCACCCGTTAAACGCTGACCAGCAGGGTCAAACTGGTAGTAATCATTAGCTAATGACGAGATATGAACTAAACCATCAATATGCAAATCATTTAATCGTACAAAGAAACCAAAGCCTGTAACATTAGCGATCACACCTTCAAGCTCTTCACCGATATGATCTTGCATGTATTCACATTTCAGCCAATCAGATACATCACGTGTTGCATCATCAGCGCGACGCTCTGTCATTGAACATTGTTCACCAAATACATCCATATCATCGAATGAATAATGGTAACCACCTGTTGGTGTCCAACGATCGTTATTCTGACCTTTTTCTTTTGCAATAAGATACTTAATTGCACGGTGCAGCAATAAGTCTGGGTAACGACGAATTGGTGACGTAAAGTGTGCGTAACGTTTCAATGCCAAACCAAAGTGCCCAGCATTATCTGCGTTATATACCGCCTGCTTCATTGAGCGTAGCAGCATAGTTTGAATCAATTCTTTGTCTGGGCGATCAGCAATCACATGCACCAATTGACCGTAATCCGTTGGTGATGGTGTTAATCCACCAGATAGGCTTAAACCTAGCTCCCCTAAGAAGTCTCGGAACCCTTGAAGGCGTTCTTCTCCTGGAGATTCATGCACACGATACAAAGCTGGCTCTTTGGCTTTTTCAACAAAAGTAGCCGATGCAATGTTAGCTAGAATCATACATTCTTCGATGATCTTATGTGCATCATTACGGATCACTGGCTCAATACTGTCAATTTTACGATCCGCATTGAAGATAAATTTGGTTTCAATGGTTTCAAACTCAATCGCACCACGCGCTTCACGTGCTGTTTTTAGCACTTGATACATGTTGTGAAGCTCTTTTAAGTGTGGAACTAAAGGCTCATAACGCTGTGTTAGCTCTTCATCACCATCAAGAATGTCACTTACTTTATTGTAAGTAAGACGGGCGTGTGAATTCATCACCGCTTCATAATGCTTGTAACCAGAAAGCTTACCTGATGCAGAGATAGTCATCTCACACACCATACATAAACGATCAACTTGTGGGTTCAATGAACATAGCCCATTAGAGAGAACCTCTGGCAACATTGGAACCACTTGCGCAGGGAAGTAAACTGAGTTACCACGTTGAATCGCTTCTTTATCTAATGCGTTATCAGGACGAACATAATAACTTACATCAGCAATCGCCACCCATAAGCGCCAACCACCAGAAGCTTTAGCTTGACAGAACACGGCATCATCAAAATCTCGTGCATCTTCACCATCAATCGTAACAAGTGGTAATTCACGTAAATCAACACGGCCTTCTTTTGCTTCTTCTGGTACTTCTTCACCTAGCCCTTCAACTTGTTTTTCAACCGCTGTTGGCCATACGTGTGGAATATTATGAGTACGAAGTGCAATATCAATTTCCATTCCTGGCGCCATATTTTCACCAAGAACTTCTGTAATTTTACCTGTCATACCTCGAGCACGGCTACCACGATCAGTGATATCCATGACAACAACGTTACCCATTCGGGCACCCATTTTGTGCTCTTTAGGAATGAAGATATCTTGGCTAATACGAGAATCGTCAGGAACAACGAATCCCATGCCATCTTCAATAAAGAATCGACCAACAATGCCCTCGTTACGAGGCTCTAATACACGAACCACTCGGCCTTCTTTTCGGCCTCGTTTATCCGTGCCCGTTGGTTGTACTAATACCACATCACCATGAATCACTTTCTTCATTTGGTGGAAAGGAAGCAGTACATCGTTATCTTTACCTAGGCTACCTTCTGGACGGATCCAACCGAAACCATCACGGTGCCCTAATACCACACCTTTTAACATTTCGATGCGTTCTGGCAATGCATAACATTGACGACGAGTGAATACTAACTGACCATCACGTTCCATTGCGCGTAAACGACGACGTAAACCTTCATAGCTATCTTCACCAGATAAACCTAGGGCTTCGAATAAGTCATTACGATTTAACGGTGCATCGGCTTTTTCAAAAAATTCCAGAATAAATTCACGACTTGGAATTGGATTCTCGTATTTTTCAGCTTCTCGATCTTGAAAAGGATCGTTTTGAATAATCTTAGACATAGGCTGACCTGCTTAGTCGGAGAGACAAGAAATATAGTTATATTGTACCTGAGTATGCCTATAACAGATAGGAAAGGATCTGGAATTCAAGTCTTAAATTCGCTTCAAAAGAATGAGTAATTCACTGTTATCGGTAAGCATGTCTTGGATCGTATGTTTATCAAGCTCATCTAAAAAAGCTTGCTTTGCTTTCGCTAATACACCTTTTAAACGACATGCTGGTGTAATATGGCAAAACTCAGGAGCACAATTAACCACTTGTAATGGTTCAATTGCTCGAATGACATCACCAATAATAATTTGATCCGCAGGTTTTCCTAAACAGATCCCACCATTTTTACCACGAACGGTTTTGACATACCCTTCTTGGCCCAACTTGTTAATTATTTTCACCATATGATTACGCGATACATCAAAGGTTTCAGTAACCACAGTAATGCTGGTCAATTCACCTTCTGGTAATGACGCTAAATAAATCAAGGCTCTCAAGCCAAAATCAGTGAAATTTGTTAATTGCATATCCTCTCCTTCTCTTTTTTCATTGTAATTCTTCTCTTGACTAAAAGATATATTTTAGATACAACTTATAACATACATTATAAATACACCTTTAAAGGTAAACAATATGCTCAACAAAAACACCATTGATATCGTTAAATCAACAATTCCATTACTTGCTGAAACTGGCCCTGCTTTAACTGCGCATTTTTACGATCGCATGTTTACACATAACCCCGAGTTAAAAGATATTTTTAACATGAGTAATCAACGTAATGGCGATCAACGTGAAGCATTATTTAATGCTATTTGCGCCTATGCAGGGAATATTGAAAATCTTGAAGTGCTATTACCAGCGGTTGAAAAGATTGCTCATAAGCATACGAGTTTTATGATCACTGCAGAACAATACAATATTGTTGGTGGTCACTTACTTGCCACTCTTGATGAAATGTTTTCCCCTGGACAAGAAGTATTAGATGCTTGGGGTGAAGCCTATGGCGTTCTTGCAAATGTATTTATTCAACGTGAAGAACAAATATATCAAGAGAATAACAACCAAGAAGGTGGCTGGCGTGGTCTACGTGAGTTTGAGCTTATTGCAAAAGAGAAAGAAAGTGAGCTAATCACAAGCTTTACCTTTATGCCTACAGATGATCAACCTGTCTCTCGCTTTAAACCGGGTCAATACTTAGGAATTTACTTAACTCCTGAAGAGTTTGAAAACCAAGAAATTCGTCAATACAGTTTATCTTCAGCTCCACAAGAAAAAACATACCGTATATCAGTAAAACGAGAAGATGGCGGTAAAGCATCAAACTATTTACATGACCAATTGAATATTGGTGATAAAGTAAATCTTGCAGCCCCTGCTGGTGACTTTTTCTTAGATGTTGATGCATCAACACCAGTCACACTTATTTCTGCAGGTGTAGGGTTAACTCCGACCCTTTCTATGCTTGAAACATTAACAGAACATAACGCAAGCGTGAACTGGTTACATGCGACAGAAAATGGCACTCAGCATGCCTTTAGAGAGCATGTAAATACGTTAGCAGAAACACATTCACATATCTCAACTTACACTTGGTATAACCAACCACAAGAAATAGATAAATTAGCTCAGCATTTTAACTTCTCAGGTTTTATGAATTTATCTGAAGTTAAAGAT
The DNA here is from genome assembly GCF_009727955.1 of Aliivibrio fischeri. Classification (GTDB taxonomy): domain Bacteria; phylum Pseudomonadota; class Gammaproteobacteria; order Enterobacterales; family Vibrionaceae; genus Aliivibrio; species Aliivibrio fischeri_A. The sequence continues at coordinate 177,420 of NZ_WOBR01000002.1, forward strand.
GAAATCATTACAGACAATGGTCACTACTATTTCTGTGGGCCGGTTGGCTTTATGCAACACGTCGCCAAACAACTAGTTGAGCTAGGTGTTTCCGAAGACCGTATTCATTACGAATGCTTTGGGCCACATAAAGTGCTTTAATTTTTTAAAGTAAAAATGCAAAACGCCCAATGATTATATCATTGGGCGTTTTTCGAGTTGATGAAACTCAATCGACTAAAATGAATCTTCTTTCAGGTTACCAGAAAGTGTCGCGGCGCTTAGCCCTAGCTATCACATTACCTGGCATACGCATTTCTAATCCATTTCTTAAATTAGCTATTCGCTTATGTTTACGTCCATCAGCAGTAACAGAATTATACAACCAACGATACGCATCTTCGTAATCTAATGGACTACCATAATCACTAAGTAGCAACTCAGCTAAATGAATGCGCGCATTAATGTTTCCCATGCCTGCAGCTTCGCGCAAATATGGAATTGCTCGCTCTCTATCCTGCTGAACTAATGTGCCTTTGGCATAATAACGGCCAATTTGCTCTAACGCAGCTGGTAAGCCTTGTCTCGCAGCATTTTCCATATAATACAGGCCAAGTTCGACATCACGATCAACACATACCCCCCATGCAAGCATATCTCCGTAAAGGAACTCGTAAGCAGGTGAATCGATTTTAGTTGCTCGCGCAACGATATCTTGAACTAACTGACAATTATCAACGTTCTTCACCTGATTTAAGTGTGAATTGGTATCAAACAGTCGAAATAATTGGTTTTCGGTATAAATTGGGATCGGCTCTCCGATCTCTTCGCTAGCTGCATAAGTTGGAGCAAATGCCACCAAACATGCCGCTACGAGGTGTCGTAGTTTCATAATTCATCAACTCTTTATAACTGTATTTATTATATCGACGTTGGCGGCAACATCTTTAGACAAAATTTGCCCTAAGTGGCAATTTTTTGCCCACTAGTTATAACTTATTGATTCAATGAAATTTAAAGGTTTTGAGGGGGAGAGGAGCTAGAAATTAGGGGCTAAAAACTAGGGACTAGAAACTAGAAACTAGAATACCAGGCATAAAAAAACCAGCTACATGAGCTGGTTTTTTTCATTCACAAAGCAATTAAGCTTGGAATGGGTGTACCTTGATGATTGTCTCGTTACGGTCAGGACCTGTAGAGATAATATCAATTGGCACGCCTGTTAGATCTTCAATACGCTTGATGTAGTTTAGAGCAGCTTGTGGAAGCTCTTCTAATGTTTTCGCACCAAATGTGTTTTCAGACCAACCTGGCATTGTTTCGTATACTGGCGTTGCTTCTTCAAACGCTTCAGCAGCCATTGGAGAAACTTCTAGTAAAGAACCATCTTTCATCTGGTAACCAGTACAGATTTTTAGTTCTTCTAAGCCATCTAATACGTCTAGTTTAGTTAGACACATACCAGATAGTGAGTTGATTTGGATTGCACGACGCATCGCAACAGCATCAAACCAACCAGTACGACGTAGACGACCAGTTGTTGCGCCAAACTCGTGGCCAACAGTACCTAGGTGTTTACCAATTGGATCTTGCTTCTCTAAACCATCGTATAACTCAGTAGGGAATGGACCTGAACCTACACGAGTACAGTATGCTTTAGTAATACCTAGGATGTAACCTAAGTGACGAGGACCAAAACCAGAACCTGCAGCAACGCCACCAGCGGTAGTATTAGAAGATGTTACATAAGGGTAAGTACCGTGGTCGATATCTAGAAGAGTACCTTGAGCACCTTCAAACATGATCTTGTCGCCGCGCTTACGTGCTGCATCAAGAGTATCAGTAACATCGATAACCATTGAAGTTAGTAGATCAGCATAGCTCATCGCTTGCTCAAGTACTTCTTCGTAGCTTACTGGTTCAACTTTGTAGTAGTTAACTAATGCAAAGTTATGGAATTCCATTACTTCTTTTAGTTTTTCTGCGAAAGCAACTTTATCAAATAGATCGCCAACACGTAGACCACGACGAGATACTTTATCTTCGTACGCTGGACCGATACCACGACCTGTTGTACCAATTGCTTTGTTACCACGTGCGATTTCACGCGCTTGGTCTAGCGCAACGTGATAAGGAAGAATTAGAGGACAAGCTTCAGAAATGAATAGGCGTTCACGAACTGGAATACCACGCGCTTCAAGTGGCGCCATTTCTTTTAGTAAAGCATCAGGTGAAAGCACTACGCCATTACCGATAATGCATTCAACATTATCACGTAAAATACCTGATGGAATTAAGTGTAGAACGGTTTTTTCACCGTCGATAACTAGAGTGTGGCCTGCATTGTGGCCGCCTTGATAGCGAACTACATACTTTGCATCTTCAGTTAAAAGGTCTACGATTTTACCTTTACCTTCGTCACCCCATTGGGTGCCCAGAACGACAACGTTATTTCCCATCTTTCCAAGTCTGCTTGTTAGTTAAAAATGGATTCTAGCATTGATAGAAAAATCTTTCAGTTATTTTTAACCGAAATCTCACTTTCACTATAAAGCGCTATTAATATTCCGTTATTTATTATTTCTTTTTCTAATAAAATCAGAAATTAGTCTGCGATTTTATATTTAAACAAAAAATCAAAGCATCACACTACAAATAACAAGCCCTGCGACCACTAAACATCCACCAATTCGACGTAGCGTATTATCCGGCTGTTCACTCAATTGAGCGACCATATTACGCCAGCCATTAGGGGCAACTAATGGTCCCAACCCCTCAACAATTAACACCATACCAATCGCTAACCAAATTGCGTTACTCATTATCAATCCTTAATTCGATTAAATTTCTATACGCTAAATACAAAACAAGGCCCCGAAGGACCTTGTTATTTTATGCGTTAATTAAACAAATGAATGTTTACTTTCCGCCTTTTGGATCATTCATGTACTTGAAGAAGTCAGTCTTAGGATCAAGTACTAAGATATCACTCTTACTATTGAATGATTTTTCATACGCTCTTAATGAACGAATGAAGCTAAAGAACTCAGGCTCTTTATTAAATGCATCTGCATACAATTTAGCAACTTTTGCATCTGCATTACCACGAGTAATTCGTGCTGTTTTATCTGCTTCAGCAATAATTGTCGCTACTTCAAGCTCTGATTGAGCACGAATAACTTCGGCTTTCTCACGACCTTGAGAACGTAGTTTACGAGCAACAGCTTCACGCTCTGCACGCATACGACGGTAAATAGATTCAGAGATCTCTTCTGGTAAGTTGATTTTCTTAATTCGTAAATCAATTACCTCAATCCCTAAATCACCCGTTCCATCTTGCGAATCTAGAAGTACTGTTGCCATTACCTCTTCACGCTTTTCAGAAACAAGTTCTTTTACTGTCGTGCTACCAATCTCAGCACGAAGACCATCAGATACACGACGTTGTAATAACGCTTCCGCTGTTAAGATATTACCACCACCCGTAGCTAGGTAGAATTGACCAAAATCTTTAATCTTCCACTTAACATATGAATCGATGATAACGTCTTTTTTCTCTGACGTTACGAAGCGGTCTGATTGGTCATCCATTGTTTGGATACGAGCATCTAACGTGTTTACACGATCGAACAGTGGCATTTTAAAGTGAAGGCCAGGTTCGTAGATACGTGTAATGTTGTTATCTTCTTTAATCAAACGACCAAAACGAGTAACAATACCGCGCTCACCTTCTGGTATCACAAACAGTGACATCAGGAAAATAGCAACAACAACGATAAGTGTTGGGATCATTAACTTACGCATGATTAATATCTCCCTTCACGTGTTGAGTTACGGCCAGTAGAGTTCGTAGTAGTTGGTTGGTTCTTTTTCTCTAATTCAATCGTGTAATCTTTTGAAGACGATGTTGATGTCTTAGGAGATGCGTTTGTCGCTCCCTGTTGATTACCCGTAATTTTATCTAATGGAAGATATAAAAGATTTCCATTTGATTCTGAATCGATCAAAACCTTGCTTGTATTGCTGTATACACGTTCCATTGTATCAAGATACAAACGAGTACGAGTTACTTCTGGAGCTTTATTGTATTCAGGCAATAGTTTTTCAAACTGTGCAATTTGACCAATTGCTTCGTTAACTTTACGTTCAGTATAACCTTGAGCTTCTTTCTTCAAACGCTCAGCACGACCTGTCGCTTTTGGAAGAATGTCATTACTGTACGCTTCAGCTTCACGAATGAAACGCTCTTCATCTTCTCGAGCTGCAATTGCATCATCAAATGACGCTTTTACTTGCTCTGGTGGACGAGCTGATTGGAAGTTCACATCAACGACAATTAAACCCATATCGTATTTATCAATAATACGATTAAGTGTTTCTTGAGTACGTTGACGGATCTCTTGACGACCACTGGTCAAGATGTCATCCATTTTTGCATCACCAATAACAGCACGTAATGCAGAATCTGTCGCTTGACGTAAGCTGTCATCAGCATTCGTTACGGTATAAAGGTATTTATGAGCATCAGCAACACGGTATTGAACACCCATTTCAACAGTAACTACGTTTTCATCTTTTGTTAGCATTAAACCTTTTGAGTTTAAAGAACGAATAGACTGAATGTTTACTGGTGTTACTTGATCAATGAAGGTTGGTTTCCAGTTTAGACCTGGATCAACCATACGATCGTATTGGCCAAAACGTAATACAACGCCTCGGTCACTTTCACCAATAGTATAGAAACCAGAGAATACCCAAATCGCAATAGCGACAACTGCAATCAGTCCTAAACCAACTGCACCACCATTACCAAATGAAGGTAAACCACTGCCACCTTTATTGCTTCCACCGTTATTACCACCACCAAACTTACCGCTTAGCTTCTGGCTTAACTTGTTAAACACCTCATCAAGATCTGGTGGACCTTGATCACGGCCACCGCGATTTTTATTACCCCAAGGGTCTTTATCGCCGCCGTTATTGTTGTTGTTATTTCCAGGCTCATTCCACGCCATTAGAAAACTCCATGATAATTATGAAGATAAAGAATTCTATGCACTCTCTTTAGTGATAATAAAATCACTCAAGGGAGCATCTTCACGTTTTTCCAACTTAGACCAATCAACTTGCTGCATACGTACATCAACCAGCAAACTGCCATCATCTTGATATTCTTCGTTAAGAATACATTGCATTTGAAAGAATTTACTTCGAAGACGTCCAACCCAATCAGGTGGTAAAAGCAAAGAATGCTCAACCATCTGTCCAGATAAGCGCTCTGTTAATGCTTGGAATAATAACTCTATGCCTTTGCCTTCCATCGCGGAAACCCAAACACATCGAGGTATACCTTCCTCATCACGCTCAATTCGTGGCTGTTGATCTTCTAAGTTATCAATCTTATTCATTACAAGAAGAGTCGGTACCTCATTGGCATCTATCTCTTCAAGAACAATATCTACTGCTTCAATATTCTCACGAAAACGTTCATCACTCGCATCTACAACATGTAACAAGATATTAGCTTCTTGTGTTTCTTGTAATGTCGCTTTAAAAGCGGCAACCAAATCATGTGGTAAATGACGAATAAAACCTACCGTATCAGCAAGAATTGAGGTTCCTACATCGGCAACTTCTATTTTCCGTAATGTTGGGTCCAAAGTCGCAAACAATTGGTCAGCGGCATAAACCCCAGCCTCTGTAATCCGGTTAAACAACGTAGATTTACCTGCGTTGGTGTAGCCGACTAAAGAAATGGTTGGAATTTCTGCACGGTGTCTAGCTCGACGCCCTTGCTCACGTTGTTTGGCTACTTTGCCTAACCTACGAAGAATCGCTTTAATACGTTCACGCAACAATCGTCTATCTGTCTCTAACTGAGTCTCACCTGGACCACGTAAACCTATACCGCCTTTTTGACGTTCAAGGTGAGTCCAACCACGGATTAATCGCGTAGAGATATGACGTAATTGTGCTAACTCAACTTGCAACTTACCTTCGTAAGTTCGTGCACGTTGAGCAAATATATCCAGTATTAGACCCGTACGATCTATTACTCGACACTGACATAATTGTTCTAAATTTCGTTCTTGAGCTGGAGATAATGCGTGATTAAAAATCACAATATCTGCGTTATTAGCTCGAACAGCATCGGCAATTTCTTGTGCTTTGCCTTCACCAACATAATATTTAGGGAGTGGAGATTGACGGGTTCCCGTCACAACACCTACTGTGTTTACCCCCGCAGAAGAAATTAACATTTTACATTCGTTAAGATCTTCAATCTCCCCTTGATAGGTAAAGTCAATGTGCACAAGAATAGCCTGTTCACCGGATTCATAACGGTCAAACAAGCGTTAACTCCTTAACTGATTAACTATCTCTAGAATAGTATTACTCTTCAGTTTTTTCTTGTGGACGCTCGCCTTGTGGGCGATCACTCGCTGAGTGATGGCTTACAGCACGAGCCGGAACAACAGTAGAAATCGCATGCTTGTATACCATTTGGTTTACTGTGTTCTTAAGTAGGATAACAAATTGGTCAAATGACTCGATTTGTCCCTGTAGTTTGATCCCGTTAACTAAATAGATAGATACTGGAATCCTTTCACGACGCAGCGCATTCAAAAATGGGTCTTGCAAAGATTGCCCTTTAGCCATTTTTATTTTCCTTTTTGGTTTGTAATTGTAATTTTATTTAGCTATGAGCCTTTAGCTTATGACTAAACGCACTTAAGTTAAACAACATTGAAGCATTTTTGTGCTTATTTTTTCTCTAATTGAGTCGAAATCAACTCTAAAGCGCCGTCAATGTCATCACTATCAAGCCAAGTTAACTCTTTCCAGCTACGTAGCCAGGTAATTTGTCGCTTGGCTAATTGACGAGTAGCACAGATACCACGGAAAACCGCCTCATCCAATGTCCCCTCCCCGTCAAAATAGTCCCACATTTGTCGATAACCAACACATCGAATTGATGGTAAATCAGCATGAAGATCATCACGTTCATATAATGCTCGTGCTTCAGCTTCAAACCCTTCTTCCATCATATTCGCAAAGCGAAGTTCAATACGACGATGAATTTCTGCTCTCTCTTTTGGTGCAATCGCAAATTGATGCACCTCATAAGGCAAAGCATCACCTTTAATCTGGGTTAATTCTGTTAATGTTTTACCCGAAATTCGAAATACTTCCAACGCTCGGGAAAGTCGTTGTGGATCATTTGGATGAATTCTTTCAGCTGAGACAGGATCAATCAATTTTAATTGATCATGCATGGCTTCCCATCCAAATTGTTCCGCTTCTTGCTCAATTTGAGCTCTAATATCAGCATCCGCTGCTGGTAATGGCGAAAGACCTTCAAGAAGTGCTTTGTAGTACAACATAGTACCACCCACTAACAATGGGATCTTTCCTTGAGCAACGATATCATCCATCTCTTTAAGAGCATCACGACGAAAATCCGCTGCCGAATAACTCTCTGTTGGATCAAGAATATCAATAAGACGATGAGGAGCCTGTAAAAGTTCCTCTGCATTTGGTTTTGCCGTACCAATATCCATACCCTTATAGATAAGGGCGGAGTCTACGCTAATCAACTCCACAGGAAAACGTTTTCGCAATTCAATCGCTAAGTTTGTTTTCCCTGATGCCGTCGGTCCCATCAAAAAGATGGCTTTTGGTAATGCTTTATTCATGACTAAATGCTTGTATCACTTGTGTAATATCGATGTCTTTTAACAATTTAGGGTAGAAATCATTCAATTTATCTCCCCATAATTGCTCTAATTCCATCACTAATTGAATTGCCTGAGCTGTAGTATAACTTACTTCATCGTGTTGAATTTGATGAGAAAGCCATTTTATTACTTGCTCTAACGATGGATTAATTTGTTCTAGATACCTTAACAGATTCGGGATCAATTGTTGTAAGTTCTGCTGTCTGATTGGTTGACAAACAGCCATTACGATAATATTTGTTCTATTTTTAACTTTAAGATCAATACCTAAAGATTTCAACAAAGAGGCGTAATTAGATAAATTGTTACAAATTGACTCATCAATACCAACAGAAAGCGGTATCAATAAAGGTTGAGGTTTTAACGGCTCAACATTAACCGAACTTAACTGACCGTAGATTTTGACAAACTCAGCATAGCGTAAGTTCAATAACTGAAGTTGCTTTCCTTGTTGCAGCAATGCAAAAGACGATTCAACAACACTTAATACTTTGCCTAATGTGATGTCACTTTTAGATACATGAGTAACTTGAGGTGCAACTCGCTCAATTTGTTGAGTAGGTTTGAATGTATGTGATTGCTCATTAACCTGAGAGAAACTTTCTCTCTGATCTCTACTTTGGGTGGTAAGCAACTCATTATAATTAGAAAGTGCTTTTTCCGCTGGTTTATCATTATGAAACGAACGAGATTGTGCGCTAGGCTTCGAAGATGAGTTTCCAGCAGTGGTTTTCGGGATCCATGAATCTAAGGGAGCCTTATTTGGATAATTTGGCGTAGATTCTACTGCTGCTCTTAGTTGCTCAGATTTAGGGTAATGCGATTGTTGAGGCTGTCGAACGTACTCCTTCATTGGTGGAAAATACGATTCTTTATTCTCAACTTTTTGTTCTTCCACTAGTGGTTGATCATTACATGCTACTTTTGATAATGAAGCACCTTGCTGTAACGCGCCAAAAATAGCTTGGTAAATAAAGTCATGAACTAATCGTGCTTGATGAAAACGCACCTCATGCTTTGCTGGGTGCACGTTAACATCAACATCATGTGGATTAATCTCAATAAATAAAATATACGCTGCATATTGGTTTGCAGGTAAAGATGATTCATAACCTTGGCGGATAGCATGATTGATTAGCTTATCTTTCATCATACGTCCGTTCACATAACAGTATTGAATATCACCCTGTGCTCTTGCTCCTTCGGGAGACGATATCCAACCGTGAAACTTTAATTCCCCATGCTCTAACTCAACTTCTAATGCATGCTGCAAGAAATTAGCACCACATACGGCCGCTAAACGTTTTTCTATTTGAGGTTTAGTTTGTGCAGCTCGATATTGACGAACCATCTTACCGTTATGACGTAAATTAATCGTCACATCCAATCGGCTTAATGCTATACGCTTCAATAATTCATCAATATGAGTAAATTCTGTTTTATCTGCTCGCAGGAACTTACGTCGTGCAGGGGTATTAAAAAACAGATCCACCACATCAATAGTGGTTCCAATTGGATGAGCTGCTGGCTTTAATTTCACATTCATTTCTCGACCTTCAGCATAAGCAGACCATGCCTCTTCTTGGGCAACAGTACGAGAGGTTAGTGTTAAACGTGAAACTGAACTGATAGAAGCAAGCGCTTCGCCTCGAAAGCCCAAACTAACAATGGCTTCAAGATCGTCTAATGAAGTGATTTTTGATGTGGCATGGCGGCTTAAGGCTAAGGTGAGTTCATCTTTTGGGATCCCCGATCCATTATCGCGGATTCGGATTAACTTACTGCCACCTTTTTCGATATCAATATCGATGCGAGTTGCTCCCGCATCGATACTGTTTTCTACCAATTCTTTAACAACAGAAGCCGGACGCTCCACAACCTCACCCGCCGCAATTTGGTTGGCTAATCGTGCTGGTAAGATTTGAATTGGCATGACCTTGTTCCTTAACTGGTTGGAATAATGAGCACCTGCCCTATAGCAAGCTCATCTGAACGTAACTTGTTTGCTTTTCTTAAGCTGGAAACAGATACGCCATATTTACTTGCAATTTTACCTAAGAATTCACCACGTTTCACCGTGTGTTTCTTAACTGGAGCAACAATACTCACTTTCAATTTTTGTCCAACAAACAAAGTATCTGACTTCAATTTATTTAATGAACGGATACTGCTGGTTGTTACTTTATATTTAGATGCAATCTTTCCTAAATACTCACCAGAACGTACTTTATGAGTAATAATAGTACGAGCTTGACTTGATGATGTACTTGATGAAGATGTTGTCTTCTTCGGTGCAACATACACAGGTTTATTACTTGGGATAACTAAAACTTGTCCAATCTTTAAGCTCGTGCTTTTAAGATTATTTTCACTTTTAATTTTCGCCATTGACGTTCCGTATTTCTTTGCAATTAAAGATAAGGACTCACCAGAACGTACCTTATGTTTTGTTTGACCACCTTGTGCAGCAAGTAGTGTACCTTGCGGCGGGTTATCGTGAAGATAACGAATGATTGCTTTTGAAATAGAGCGTGCAATTTTATCTTGATGAGAGCGTTGGAATAATTGCTTTTCTTCCGTTGGGTTCGAAATAAACCCAGTTTCAATCAAAATAGATGGGATATCTGGTGACTTTAATACTGCTAAGCTCGCATTCACAGGCTCTTTTTTATGCAGTCTAATCACTTTTCCCATTTCAGATAACACATTCTTTGCTAATTTATATCCTTCCTTTTGAGAATGACTAAATTGCAGATCCAATAGCGTTTGGCTTACGTTTCTATCGTTACTGTTTTTCGCTAGTACATCTCCAGCACCACCCAATAACTCTGACTGTTTCTCGTGTTTTTCGACCCAACGACCAATTTCAGTATTCGCTCTACGTGTATTCAATACAAACACAGAGCCACCTCTTGGCTGCGGTGAGCGGAAGCTATCGGCGTGAATAGAAACTAATAAATGCGATTTATTTTTTCGAGCTATCTCTGTACGTTTATTCAAATTTACAAAATAATCGCCACTACGAGTCATTACCGCTCGCATGCCTGGTTGAGCATTAATTTGAGCAACTACTTTTTTCGAAATCGCTAATGTCGCATGCTTTTCGTACTTTCGTGTTGGACCAATAGAACCAGGGTCTTCACCACCATGGCCAGCATCAATAGCAACAACAATTTCACCATTACCAATAATATGACTGTTATTTGAGTTAATTACGGGTTTAGAGGGTGTACTTGGTTTACTCGGTGTTGGCGTTGAATTCGTTGTTCCTGAATGAGGTAAGTCCATCACCAAACGGTGACCATATTGTCCACCTGGCGTTGGAGCCAATTTAAACACTTCTGCTGTAACAGAATGCTTTAATTCAAAAACCAAACGCGTAGTGTTTTTTGATGGTGGCGAACTCTTTCTTATCTTAGTTAGTACCTTGCTGTCTTTAACATTTAAAGGCAACTTAGCTTTTACATTCGTATTCTTAAGATCAACAACCAAACGATATGGACTACTTAATGTAAAGTAGCTGTAATTTGCTTCTGAATTTAAGTCAATAACAATACGAGTTTCATCAGGCGAAGGCCAAACTCGTATTCCCTCTAACGTGTTTGCAGATACAAAAAAGCTACTTGTTGAAAGAACAACAAATAGCGTATACCAAATAATTCGAAAATATTTACCGATTAACACAAATCCAACCGCTGTACTAAACTACATCCATACTCATTATTACCTGTGATCACAACATGACGAGCTTCACCATCGTAGCGAATATCAATATCAAGATCTGGTGCTGGTAATAACCCTTCCCCTTTCTCAGGCCATTCAACTAAACAAATTGCATCATCAGTAAAATAATCACGGATCCCCATAAACTCAAGTTCTTCAGGATCAGCTAGACGATATAGATCAAAATGATATACCTGCCACTTATCAAGTTCATATGGTTCAACCAATGTATAAGTTGGACTTTTTACATTACCAGTATGACCTAATGAACGAATGAATCCGCGGCTAAACGTAGTTTTACCTGCGCCAAGATCACCATGTAGGAAAATTGTTGTTTGTTGAGTGCAAGCTTGAGAAAGCTGTCTACCGAATTCAACCGTATCGTCTTCAGTAGCTAAATTAAATTCAAAGCGTTCCATTATTCACTAATTTCACTATTTTAATTGTCTAAATTGATGGACTTGGTATCAAATTCACAATTTAATGTGATGAATGTTTATACACAAGTTATCTTATCGGTTTGTTAATCTCATTGAGTAGAACTTTTATAATCAGTATCTAATTACGAGTTATCTTGTCTATATGATAAACTTTTACTCATTATACTGTAATAAAAAAATGTAATCTCCCTGTGAAAATTAACTATCAAGAACTCGCAAATAACATCAAACTTTGGGCAAAAGAGCTTGGCTTTCAAAAAGTCGGGATCTGTGATGTCGATTTATCTCATCATGAAGCAGCATTAGAGCAATGGTTAGATGCGGGTTATCACGGTTCAATGGATTGGATGGCACGTCATGGCACCATGCGAGCAAGACCCGATGAGCTTCATCCTGGGACAATTCGAGTCATCAGCGCTCGAATGGATTACCTTCCTCCTGAAGCCAATTTTGCCAGTAACTTAAAAGATCCAAACCAAGCTTATATTAGTCGTTACGCTCTCGGACGCGATTACCATAAACTGATCCGCAATCAATTAAAGAAGCTAGGACAAAAAATTGAAAAAGAAGTCGAACAATTAGGTTATCGACCGTTTGTGGACTCTGCTCCAATTTTAGAACGCCCATTAGCAGAAAAAGCGGGATTAGGCTGGACAGGAAAGCACTCACTTCTTCTTGATAAACATGCCGGCTCTTGGTTCTTTCTTGGCGAACTATTAGTTGATATACCATTACCAGTTGATACACCTGTAGATAATCAATGTGGTAAGTGCACCGCCTGTGTTTCTTCTTGCCCTACCAATGCTATTCTTGAAAACGGTGTAATTGATGCTCGCCGCTGTATTTCTTACTTAACCATAGAAAACAGTGGTGTCATTCCTGAAGAGTTTCGTTCATTAATGGGAAATCGTATTTACGGTTGCGATGACTGCCAACTGGTTTGCCCTTGGAACCGAGAAGCTGAAATTACTCAACAAGCTGATTTTCATCGTAGAAGCTCATTAGGCGACTCTGATCTTATTTCACTTTTCTCTTGGGATGAAAGCACCTTCTTAAAAAATATGGAAGGCTCTGCGATTCGCCGTATAGGACATACCCAATGGCTACGTAATCTTTCTATCGCAATGGGAAATGCTCCTCATTCAGAAGCAATACTATCAGCACTACAAGAGCAATTAGGCTTAGATGAGAATCTAGATATCCATATTCAATGGGCGATAAAGCAACAATCTCTTGCTATCACGTCAAATAGAAAAGAACAACGCTTAATCCGTATCATTGAAAAAGGGCTTCCAAGAGATGCCTAACTAGTATTATCCCAATAAAGTCATTCTCTGTTGATAACCATTTAAGGTTACATATAGCGTATGTGGAAAAGATTTCTATCTTTAGCAAACAACGGGAATATTAAAAAAGTTAAACACAAGACAGGAATATGATTAGGATCAAGGAAGTCAAGCAAAAAGATCTTTAAAAACCTTTCAAATAATGCATGAAAAAACAAAAAGCCTTATTTTTCAAATAGATAAAAAATACAAGTAAATTTAACGATCAAAAAATAAAAGCAAGATCCTTGATAAAACTCATTTCTTTCAGTTTTTTCATAAACAACTAACAGAGTTATCCACAGAAAGTGATATGTGGATAAGTTTGTTGATTATATGGTAGTTAACAAACATAACTAACCCTCTGCGCTTACTCTTTATATGGAAAAGAGACCAGATGCAGATAGATTATTCGATTCTTTCATTGGTTATGAATCTGAGTATTCTAAAGAGCAGGATTTGTAGTGGGGTTAATGCTTCACAGCATTAATTTTAAAGAAAATAAAAGCGCTGAATATGATTCAGCGCTTTTATTTTGTTTGGAGCGACACACGAGGTTCGAACTCGTGACCTCAACCTTGGCAAGGTTGCGCTCTACCAGCTGAGCTAGTGTCGCATGATTAACCGCTAATGCGTTCAATCTAAATGTGGTTGCGGGAGCAGGATTTGAACCTACGACCTTCGGGTTATGAGCCCGACGAGCTACCAAGCTGCTCCATCCCGCGTCCGGATGCATTGTTTAAGACAATGAGACTATTATCTTATCATTCAATTACTTGAACAAGAAGCTTTAAATTTGGAGCGACACACGAGGTTCGAACTCGTGACCTCAACCTTGGCAAGGTTGCGCTCTACCAGCTGAGCTAGTGTCGCATTCTGATAAGGAGTAGCTCCTCGTTCAGAGGCTGCGAATTATACGAGTAAACTGTGATGATGCAAGCGTATTTTGAAAAAAAATGCGATTTTTTTTCAAAATCGCGTTTTTCCGCTCAACAAATCATCAAATGAAATTAAATTGTGAAAATATGTTGGCGATAATACTTCAATTCTGCAATAGATTCGCGAATATCATCTAATGCTAAATGCGTACCTGCTTTGGTAAAACCATCTAAAACTTCAGGTTTCCATCGACGTGCTAGCTCTTTAATTGTACTTACATCAACATAGCGGTAATGAAAATACTCTTCTAATGTTGGCATATGCTTATATAAGAAACGACGATCTTGTCCAATACTATTGCCACAAATTGGTGATACGCCTTTTGGAACCCATTGCTCAAGAAAAGCAATAGTTTCTGCAATTGCAGCTTCTTCATCGTATTTACTTTCTTGTACTCGAGCGACTAATCCGCTATTTGTATGAGTATTGGTACACCAATCGTCCATTTTAGCCAACTCTTCTTCTGGCTGATGGATCGCAATTACTGGACCTTCTGCTAAAATATTCAGTTGTGCATCTGTCACAATAGATGCAATTTCGATGATTTTATGAGTTTCAGGATCCAATCCTGTCATCTCTAAATCCACCCAAATCAGGTTTTGATCATTAATTGCCATAGAGAGTTGCCTATTTTGTAACTAAAAAGGGTATGATACTCGGGCCGATTTATCTTTCAACATAAAACTGAAAGCCAACCAACAAGTGAATTAATTTCGTGGCAAAGAAGAAAAAGCTAACCAAAGGCCAAGTTCGCCGAGTACGCTCAAATCAAAAAAAGCGTATTGAAAAAATTGAAGACAGTGTGCAATGGGATGAAACCCTACTAGAAGCAGCTAAAGAAGGTCTAGTCATTACACGCTTTGGTCAACATGCTGATATTGAAGATCCTGATACTAAAGAAATCCATCGTTGTAATTTACGTCGAGGTATTGAAAGTTTAGTTTCTGGTGACCGTGTTATTTGGCGTCCAGGAACTGAGGTTCTTGCTGGTATTTCTGGTGTCGTTGAAGCCGTGAAGCCAAGAACATCAATGTTAACCCGACCTGATTACTATGACGGTATAAAACCAGTTGCAGCTAACGTTGATCAAATGGTTATCGTTTCTTCAATTCTTCCTGAATTGTCGCTTAACATTATCGATCGATACCTTATCGCTTCAGAAACTCTGAATATCAAACCATTAATTGTATTAAACAAAGTGGATTTATTATCTAAAGAAGAGTTCACCAAGGTACAACAACTGCTGAGCTTATATGAAGATATTGGTTACAAAGTACGATATGTAAGTAAAGAATCTGGATATGGTGTAGAAGAGCTTGAAACTGAATTGCGAGATCATATTAATATCTTCGTTGGTCAATCTGGCGTAGGTAAATCGAGCCTTGTAAATGCACTCATGCCTGAGCTTGAAGTGGAAGTAGAAGAAGGTGCGGTATCTGAAAACTCAGGCCTTGGTCAGCACACCACCACTGCAGCACGTCTGTATCACTTCCCACACGGTGGTGATTTAATTGACTCTCCTGGAGTTCGTGAATTTGGTTTATGGCATTTAGAAGCTGAACAAGTAACTGAATCATTTATCGAATTTAAAGACTTTTTAGGTGGCTGCAAGTTTAGAGACTGTAAACACAAAGATGACCCAGGTTGTTTACTGCAAGAAGCGGTTGCAGAAGGAAAAATTAATAAACAACGCTTTGAAAGCTACCATCGTATTATTGAAAGCATGTCAGAGAATAAAGCAAATCGACAATTCTCTCGAAATAAAAAAGCAGATTTATAATCACAATAAACCTTGGGTTTAGCGACAATGTAAATATGTGGTAATATCCACAGCAAATGATAACTATTAGGCAAACAACGTGTCAGATAATTTAAAGATTGGGTTACAATATCTAACTCCAAAACATGCACTTACTCGTTTGGCTGGCAAATTAGCATCAGCAAAAATGGGATGGTTAACAACTGCTGTTATTAAGTGGTTTATCAAACAATACAACGTAAATATGGATGAGGCTAAAAACCCAGATCCTGAAGCGTATTCAACATTTAATAACTTCTTCGTTCGTGAATTAGAGGATGGTGCTCGTCCTATTAATGAAGAGGATTCTGTTATTTCTCACCCTGCTGATGCTTGTGTTAGCCAATTTGGTCCAATTATGGACGGTAAATTAGTACAAGCAAAAGGCCACGTGTATTCTGCACAAGAATTACTAGGTGGTGATGAAGCACTTGCTGCTGAATTTATGGGTGGTGAGTTTGCAACACTGTATTTATCACCAAGTGATTATCACCGTGTTCATATGCCTTGTGATGCTACGCTACGTAAAATGATTTATGTTCCTGGTGACTTATTTTCAGTTAACCCATTAACGGCTGAAAACGTACCGAACTTATTTGCACGTAATGAACGTGTTGTTTGTATTTTTGATACCGAGTTTGGTCCTATGGCTCAAATTCTGGTTGGTGCAACGATCGTTGGTAGTATTGAAACTACATGGGCAGAAACCGTAACACCACCAACAGGTCCTGCGGTTAAAACATGGCACTACCCTCTTTCTGGTGACGACATGATTTGCTTTAAGAAAGGTGAAGAAATGGGTCGCTTTAAATTAGGCTCTACTGTAATTAACTTGTTTGCACCTAACTCAATTAAATTTGATGACTCAATGGAAAATGGTACACCTACTCGTATGGGTACACCATTTGCTCATATCGTAAAATAATCAAATTTTATTAAGAAATAATAAATAGCGAACAATATGTTCGCTATTTTTTTATCTTTAGATAATCAGAATCAATTAACTCAATGGAATGAATGATGGGATATGAATGGTTAGCGTTAGCTGCTGCTTGTTTATGGGCACTATCAAGTATGATTTCTGTAACCCCTGCAAGGCATCTTGGTGCATTCGCTTATAGTCGTTGGCGTATGGGTTGCGTCACCATCATGCTCTCTAGTCTTGCTTGGTTTACTGGCGGTTGGCTCTCTATTGAATCTTCTCACTTATATCCAATGATGTTATCTGGACTCATTGGTATTTTTATTGGCGATACAGCTCTATTTGCATGCTTTAATCGCATGGGACCACGCCAAGCCGGTCTGCTCTTTTCTTGCCATGCTCTATTTTCTGCCATTCTTGGTTACTGGTTATTTAACGAAACACTACAAGGTTGGGAGCTTGTCGGTGCCGTCTCTGTTTTTTCTGGTGTTTCGATTGCTATTTTCTTTGGTAAAAAAACAGATAATCAAGGAACATGGGATGAAGTAAGAGGCAATATCTGGATAGCAATCTTCTTAGGGTTACTTGCGGCTTTTTGCCAAGCTCTTGGTGGTGTTATAGCAAAACCAGTAATGCTTACTAATGCAGACCCTATTGCGGCCTCAGCAATACGAATGGCTTCAGCTTTTGCAGCTCACAGCTTATTAAGATTAATGAATGTTCCAATATCTCGCCCTATTACACCAATTAACTTTCGTATTCTTGGAATTGTGGCTTTAAATGGTTTTCTCGCAATGACTGTTGGTATGACACTCATTTTATATGCATTGCAAAAAGGAAATGTGGGGATGGTTGCTCTGCTATCTTCGACAACCCCTATTATGATTTTGCCTTTATTATGGTTATATACAAAAAAAGCACCGAACCGCTTTGCGTGGCTTGGTGCTTTTTTAGCTGTTATGGGTACGGGATTAATCGTCAGTTAATCTTACCATTAGATTCATAACCTTTAATCTGGGAAGTTATGCCCTATCAAAAGGAAATGCTGTAACTTGATCGATGTGCTTCTCACCCATCGCAAGCATAATTAAACGATCAATACCTAAAGCAACACCAGAACAATTAGGTAAACCCGCTTCTAGCGCAGCGATCAAATGATAATCAATGGGTTGTTCAATTAGCCCCATTGATTTACGTTTTGCATTATCTTCTTCAAAACGCATGAGCTGCTCTTTTGCATTATCCAACTCATGAAAGCCATTCGCTAACTCAATTCCCTTAAAGTACACCTCAAATCGTTCAGCAACTCTTGGATCGCTTGGATTAATTTTAGCTAACGCCGCTTGAGAAGCAGGAAAATCATAAACAAAAGCAGGTACATCTTGCCCAATTTTTACTTCAACTCCCATACTAAATAAAAGCTGCAATAAAGTGTCACGATCTTCTTCAATATCTGCAATATCAGATAAACCTAATGGCGCAGCAACCGCTCTTAATTCATCCATATTCGCTTCTAAAGGACAAACACCAAGTACTTGAATAAAAGCTTCTTGATAAGTCATACGTTCAGCATTGTCACATTTCAACACTAACGTTAATAACTCATTCATTTCATCCATTAGGTTATGATGATCAAAACCTAAACGATACCACTCTAGCATAGTGAATTCAGGGTTATGGTAACGTCCTGCTTCTTCGTTTCGAAACGCTTTATTTATTTGGTAAATACACCCACTTCCAGCGGCTAATAAGCGCTTCATATGAAACTCAGGACTAGTCATGAAATAAAGATGAGTACCATCTGCATATCCTGGTCCAATAAAGTCGGTTTGGAAAGTATGTAAATGCACATCCGTTACCGTCGCATGACTCATTGCAGGCGTATCCACCTCCATCACTTTTCGCTCAGAAAAGAACGAACGGATTGCAGCTAAAATATCAGCTCGTTGCTGTAATTGCTCAATTGATGCACTAGGCATCCAGTTTTGACTAGTCATAATCTTACACATTAGAAAAACTTATCCGAAATAATACCTTATCTCACAATTTTACGTTACCTATTTTTTAACTTTATAAATACCCTTAAGCATCAAGGGGATACCGAACCAATAAGAATCATTATCACTTATAAAGCAACAACTTAACTACAATTTGCCGCCAAAATTAACAGCTTTAACTAGTTGACGGAGATCACACTATAAGCAACAAACTGCCCCATTAGTGGTACTTGCTCTACAAAACTTTATCCATATCAATTTTTATTACAAAAGCTCACATAGAATAGAGAACAGAATTTTTAAGTTATTATTTGCTCTTTTTTGTCATATGAGCAGGTTAGATTCTCATAATTAGTCACAATTACGTGATTAGTTTAATTTTTTATCTTTTATCCCGGAGGATAACTGTGAAGACTATAACCACAGATATCGCAGTAATCGGCGCGGGCGGTGCAGGTTTACGTACTGCCATTGCAGCTGCAGAAGCTAACCCAGAGCTGGAGATTGCTCTGATTTCAAAAGTATACCCAATGCGTTCACATACAGTGGCTGCAGAAGGTGGTTCCGCTGCCGTGACCAAGGAAGAAGATACACTAGACAATCACTTCAACGATACTGTTGGCGGTGGTGATTGGCTGTGTGAACAGGATGTTGTTGAGTACTTTGTAGAAAATGCATACCGTGAAATGACCCAATTAGAACAATGGGGTTGTCCATGGAGCCGTAAAGAAAATGGTGAAGTTAACGTTCGCCGTTTTGGTGGTATGAAAGTTGAACGTACATGGTTTGCTGCGGATAAGACCGGCTTCCACATGCTTCACACTCTATTCCAAACATCAATGAAATACCCTCAAATCAACCGTTTTGATGAGTACTTCGTTGTTGACCTTCTTGTGGAAGAAGGCCAAGTTCAAGGTCTAATTGCTATTCATATGGCAGAAGGCGAACTTATTTGTATTAAAGCAAAATCTGTTGTTCTTGCAACGGGTGGCGCAGGTCGTGTTTACCACTGTAATACCAATGGCGGTATCGTTACTGGTGATGGTATGGCTATGGCATTCCGTCACGGTGTTCCACTACGTGATATGGAATTCGTACAATACCACCCAACAGGCTTACCTGGTACTGGTATCCTGATGACTGAAGGTTGTCGTGGTGAAGGCGGTATCATCGTAAACAAAAATGGTTACCGTTACCTACAAGATTACGGCATGGGTCCTGAGACTCCTGTTGGCGAGCCAAAGAACAAATATATGGAACTGGGTCCTCGTGACAAAGTATCTCAAGCGTTCTGGCATGAGCAGCAAAAAGGCAACACAATTAAACACCCTCTAGGTGATGTTGTGCATCTAGATCTTCGTCACCTTGGTGAAGAATATCTACATGAGCGTCTACCATTTATCTGTGAATTAGCAAAAGCATACGTAAACGTTGATCCAGCTAAAGAGCCAATCCCAATCCGTCCAACGGTTCACTACACTATGGGTGGTATCGAAACGGATAAGAACAATGAAACAAGCATCAAAGGTCTATTTGCTGTTGGTGAATGTTCTTCTGTTGGTCTTCACGGTGCAAACCGTCTAGGTTCAAACTCTCTAGCTGAGCTAGTTGTATTTGGTCGCCTTGCTGGTGAAAAAGCCGCTGAACGTGCAGCTGAATTCACTTCTTGGAATGACGAATCAATCCAGAAACAAATTACTGAAGTTCAAGCTCGCATTGATGCGCTAATGGCGCAAGAAGGTGACGAAAACTGGGCAACTATCCGTACTGAAATGGGTCACTCTATGGAAGCGGGTTGTGGTATCTATCGTAAAGAGCATGAAATGCAAGATACGATTGATAAGCTGGCTGAACTAAAAGAGCGTTACAAGAAAATCAGCATCAAAGATAAAGGTAAAGTGTTCAACACTGACCTTCTATACGCTATCGAAGTTGGTTACGGTCTTGAAGTTGCAGAAGCAATGGCTCACTCAGCGATTCTACGTAAAGAGTCTCGTGGTGCACACCAACGTCTAGATGAAGGTTGTACAGAGCGTGATGATGAGAACTTCCTAAAACACTCATTAGCGTTCTACAACAAAGATGCAGCGCCTACTATCAAGTACAGCGATGTAACGATCACTAAATCACAACCAAAAGCTCGCCTATATGGTGAAGCAGCTGAAAAAGCAGCAGCAGAAGAAGCGGCGAAGAACGCAGAGGAGCACGCATAATGACGGGTGGCAATCGAATCCAAAAAGTAAGCATCCTGCGTTACGACCCAATGAAAGATGAGAAGCCTTATCTTCAAACGTTTGATGTTCCTTGTGATGAAACAACGTCTGTATTAGACGCTATTGGTTACATCAAAGATAACCTAGACAAAGACCTATCTTACCGTTGGTCTTGTCGTATGGCGATCTGTGGTTCTTGTGGCATGATGGTAAACAATGTACCAAAACTGGCTTGTAAAGCGTTCTTACGTGATTACCCAGATGGTTTAACATTAGAACCATTAGCTAACTTCCCAATTGAAAAAGATTTAATTGTTGATATGACGCCATTCATTGAGCGTTTAGAAGCAATCAAACCTTATATTCTAGGAAATGATCGTACACCTGAACAAGGTCCAAACACTCAGACTCCTGAGCAAATGGCGAAATACAAACAATTCGCTGGTTGTATCAACTGTGGCCTATGTTATGCAGCATGTCCTCAATTTGGTCTAAACCCTGAGTTCATTGGTCCTGCAGCGCTGACTCTTGCACACCGTTATAACCTTGATAGCCGTGATAACGGTTCAGCTGAACGTATGAAGCTAATCAATGGTGACAACGGCGCATGGGGCTGTACATTTGTTGGTTACTGTTCTGAAGTGTGTCCAAAACACGTTGACCCAGCAGCAGCTGTAAACCAAGGTAAGATCGCATCGTCTCAAGACTTTGTTATCGCAATGCTTAAACCTCAGGAGGCATAAGGATGAGCAATCGTAAACCTTACGTTCGCGAAATGACACGTACTTGGTGGAAAGATCACCCTTTCTACCGCTTCTACATGGTTCGTGAAGCAACGGTTCTACCACTAATTTTCTTTACTATCTGTCTGCTTGTTGGTCTAGGTAGCTTAGTTAAAGGTCCACTTGCTTGGGCTTCTTGGTTAGATTTCATGGCAAACCCTATCGTGGTTGCTCTGAACATTGTTGCTTTAGCTGGTAGCTTATTCCATGCTCAAACATTCTTTAGCATGATGCCGCAAGTAATGCCAATTCGTCTTGGTGGTAAAACACTGGATAAAAAAGTGGTTGTTCTTGCACAATGGGCAGCGGTTGCTGCAATCACATTACTTGTACTGGTTATCGTTTAAGGAGAATTATTGTGGTAAATCGTAATCCAAAGCGTTCTGACGAACCAGTATGGTGGGGCTTATTTGGTGCTGGCGGCACTTGGTTTGCAATGCTAACACCAGTAACTATCTTAGTTCTTGGTATCTTAGTTCCACTTGGTGTGATCGGTCCTGAGTCAATGAACTACCTACGTGTTGCTGGTTTTGTTACTAGCATCATTGGTGCATTATTTGTTATCGGTTCTATCTCTATGCCAATGTGGCATGCGATGCACCGTCTGCACCACGGTATGCATGACCTAAAATTCCACACAGGTACTGCGGGTAAAATCGCATGTTACGCAGCTGCTGCACTAGCAACTGTATTATCTGTTGTGTTTATCTTCATGATCTAATCATCATCTAGATACTGAAAAAAGGTTGGCTTTATGCCAACCTTTTTTGTATCTGCTATGTAATAAATAATACCATTCTGGATAAGTAGTTGTTCAGATAATTGCGTAGGGAGAATAGATTACAGCAAGGCATAAATTACAGTAACTGGTTAATCTAATTACAAAATTTATAACGCTGATATAATCGATTTTAACAAGCAAGAATGATCAAATACTTATGTAGATTGGTATAATAAAAAAAGGCCACCGAAGTGACCTTTATCATTAATTGCAGCTCAATCTAATCTAGATCGAATTACTTCACACGACCAACGTATTCGCCAGTACGTGTATCAACTTTAACTACTTCACCAATAGCGATGAATAGTGGAACACGAACTACTGCACCAGTAGATAATGTTGCTGGTTTACCACCAGTACCTTGAGTATCACCTTTTAGACCAGGGTCTGTTTCAGTTACTTCAAGTTCAACAAAATTTGGTGGTGTCACTGTAATTGGATTATCATTCCAAAGAGTCAGTGTACAAGTATCGTTTTCTACTAGCCATTTAGCAGCATCACCAACTGCTTTAACATCAGCTGCGATTTGCTCAAAGCTTACGCTATTCATGAAGTGATAGAATTCACCATCGCTGTATAGGTAGTCAAGATCAA
This sequence comes from Aliivibrio fischeri, assembly GCF_009727955.1. Classification (GTDB taxonomy): domain Bacteria; phylum Pseudomonadota; class Gammaproteobacteria; order Enterobacterales; family Vibrionaceae; genus Aliivibrio; species Aliivibrio fischeri_A. The sequence goes on from NZ_WOBR01000002.1 coordinate 200,652, forward strand.
CATCTACTACATCAGCTAGTTCAAAACTTTCACCTGATTTAAATGTTTTTTCTAGTGTTTTACCAGAAAGCAATCGACGAAGTTTTACACGGTTGAATGCTTGACCTTTACCTGGCTTAACATATTCGTTTTCGATAATTGAGCATGGCTCATTATCTAACATAAATTTCAAACCGCCTTTGAATTCATTGGTACTTACTGACGCCATGATTTCCTCTTAACATCGTTGAGTTATAAATAATGTCACACATAATAACCCGAAATGACGCTCCTGTTGAGCAAAACTGGCTCAAAGAACTAGCGAATGCGATCTCTAACCCTCATCAACTACTTTCAACACTAGGTATTGATAGCACTCCGTGGGAAAAAGGATTGGAAGCGAAAAAGTTATTTGCGTTACGTGTGCCGACAAGTTTTGTCGATAGAATGGAATTTGGCAACCCTTTTGATCCTTTATTACGCCAAGTATTGCCTTTAGATCAAGAATTCGAGGTACATGAGGGATATTCGAACGACCCTTTAGAAGAACAAGACAACGAGCAACCGGGATTATTGCATAAATACAAAAACCGAGTTCTACTGATTGTGAAAGGAGGTTGTGCCGTTAATTGTCGTTATTGCTTCCGTCGTCACTTTCCATATCAAGACAACAAAGGCAGCAAAACCGTTTGGCAAGAATCCATTGATTATATAGCCGACCATCCAGAAATAAATGAAGTTATTTTCTCTGGAGGTGATCCTTTAATGGCAAAAGATCATGAGCTTCAATGGTTAATTGAGCATATTGAAGCGATTCCACACATCAAGCGCCTCCGTATCCACTCTCGTTTACCAGTAGTAATACCAAACCGTATTACTGATACACTTTGTCAGCTATTTAAAAAAACACGCTTACAAATCATTCTAGTAACTCATATCAACCATGCTAATGAAATTAATCAAGATCTCATCAGCAGTATGCAAAAACTGAAACTTGCTCATGTCACTCTATTAAACCAAAGCGTGTTATTAAAAGGCGTTAATGATAATGCAGATACATTAACTCAATTAAGTGAAGCATTATTTGATGCAGGTATTTTGCCTTATTACCTTCATGTATTAGATAAAGTCCAAGGGGCTGCTCATTTCTTTATTTCAGATGAGAGAGCTAAACAGTTAATGAGTGAACTGATAGAAAATGTTTCTGGTTACCTTGTACCTACATTAGCTAGAGAGATTGGTGGTAGAAAAAGCAAAACACCTCTCGACTTATATTTGGAATAATTACAAGCATAAAAAAACCGAAGCACTCGCTTCGGTTTTTTGTATCTAGAATTCAATTCTAAATTAGAATAACTCTTCAGCTACTTTGTATAGCTCAAGTTTTTCTGGACGACGCATGTTTTCAATTGCATCAATGATATCGTGGTGAACAAGTTGTTCATTTTGAATACCAACACAACGGCCACCGTGACCATCGATTAACAATTTAACACCGTAGTTACCCATGCGAGAAGCTAGGATACGGTCGAATGCACCCGGTTGCCCACCACGTTGAATGTGACCAAGAACCGTTGCACGAGTTTCACGACCTGTTTCAGCTTCGATTTCTTTTGCAAGTTGGTTAACATCAGTCATCAGTTCAGTAATCGCGATGATTGCGTGCTTTTTACCTTTCGCAATACCATCTTGGATATTTTGAATTAGCGCTTCTTTGTTTAAACCTGTTTCAGGAGTAATAACATACTCACAACCACCAGCAATTGCAGACATAAGAGTTAAGTCACCACAGTGACGCCCCATAACTTCTACAATAGAAATACGTTGGTGAGAAGAAGACGTATCACGTAGACGGTCAATGGCATCAATAACAGTGTTTAATGCTGTTAAGTAACCAATTGTGTAGTCAGTACCCGCGATATCATTATCGATTGTGCCAGGAAGACCGATACATGGGTAACCCATTTCAGTTAATTTCTTCGCACCCATGTAAGAACCGTCACCACCGATAACGATTAGCGCATCAATGTCGTGTTTCTTAAGGTTTTCGATCGCTTTTTCACGAACAGCTACTTCTTTAAACTCAGGAAAACGTGCTGAACCTAAGAATGTACCGCCGCGGTTGATCATATCAGATACGCTGTGACGCTCTAATTTTTCGATACGATCTTCAACAAGACCTAAGTAGCCATCATGAATACCAAATACTTCTAGGCCTTCCGTCAATGCTGTACGAACAACACCACGAACTGCCGCATTCATACCCGGCGCATCGCCACCACTTGTTAAAACACCAATCTTCTTGACCATGGTTACCCTCTAAATATGGTTGGGAATTTCAATTTCAATTTTGAACACAGCAAGCAAACTCCCTAATCTGCTCACCATTAATAATCTGTAATTTTTTTTCTTATGTAAGAGTATTACCAGTTTACTGAAAAAGTTCGTTGATTCACATCAGAATCAATCATGACAATTTTATTTTTCTGTTACCAAAAAACAAAAAACGCTAATAATACTACCAAACACTTAACTAAACTGTTGTTGTTCTCTGTCTGAGTCTAGCACAACTGATAATGGGTCTTGATGAATTATGATATCAGAATGCGGGAACACAGATAAAAGCTCATCTTCCACCGCATCTGCAATCTTATGCGCTTGAACTAAAGGCATTTGATCTGGCAGCTCTAAATGTAGTTGAATAAATCGAGTAGGGCCAGCTAAGCGAGTACGTAAATCATGAATCCCCTTCACTCCTTCAACTCGACAACACGCTTCCCTTATTTGTTCTAACTCTTCTTCTGGTAATTGTCTATCAAGCAACAATTGAATCGCTTCATAAGCCATTTTAAACGCACTTACTAATATATACGCACCAATTACCAAGGCAAAAATAGCATCGGCTTGATGCCAACCGTACCAACTCAACGCCAGCGCCAACATAATAGCCGCATTCATAAATAAATCGGTTTTATAATGCAGAGAGTCCGCGGCAATCGCTTGGCTTCCCGTTTGCTTCACGACCCACTGTTGAACCAACACAAGTCCAAAAGTTAAAACGATAGCAAAACCACTAACGTAAACACCTAATTCAGGTGCAATCACATCTTGAGGACGGAAAAAACGCTCAACACCATTCAATAATAAGAAACAAGCAGAGCCAGAAATAAACATAGCTTGAGCCAATGCAGCAAGAGATTCGGCCTTACCATGTCCAAATCGATGCTCTTCATCTGGTGGCTGAAGTGCATAGCGCACAACCAATAAATTCGTAATAGATGCGCCCATATCAAGCAATGAATCAACGAGGGAAGCCAGTAAGCTCACTGAGCCCGTTACCCACCAAGTTCCTAATTTAAATAACATTAAAACCGTTGCCACTATGGTTGCAAGCCATGCAGCCATCGTTACTAAAGAGGCGTATTTCTGAGTCATGTTTTTTCCATTGCTTAAAAATCAATCCCTAGTATAAAGATTTAATCTCAAAATCGTAATTCCATTTTTTAATATATTTACAACAATATTGGCATAAACAAAAAAACGAGCCCTTACTTTCATAAGGACTCGTTTTATTTTTATTCGACTAAAGCGAATTAATGTGCGCAATCAGCAATATATTTGTCTTGATTTGCTTTAAATTCTACTTTTTGCTCAGGCGTTAAAATGTTCATCATTTCGTGACGTTTTTTCATCATTTCAACACGACGGTCAATCTGGCGTTGTGACATTTTTTCAGCTAAATCACGTACTGCTTGCTCATCAAAGTTATCCGCTAGGATTAAGTCCTGCATAGCTTGGTGATCGGCTTTCATTTCAGCAGTTGGTTGGCGGTGCTCGCCTCTTTTCGCTTTATGTTCAGCTTTACGCTCATCACGCATTTTCTCAAATTTTGCTTTCTGCTCATCGGTTAGATCAAGATCTTTAAATGCTTTTTTATTGGCTTTCATCATGCACTTACCACCGTGCATTCCTTCACCTTTCATTCCACCATCATGATGACCGCCACCAAAAGCAAATGCCGATGTTGACGCTAAAGAAAGAGGAAGAACGACTGCGCCTAAAACCATTTTTTTCATCATATTCATTGTATTATCTCCGTTGAAGAAATCTTATTGTATGGGTACAACAACTCTGCGTTGTTTGGTATGAGGTAAGAATAGCTCAGTCAACGTAAATGAGTGTATTTTGAGCGTAAAGCAACGTAAAGGTTATTTTGAAGGTTGGTATTCCTTCGTTTATTTGGCGATACTATCATTACCAAATGGTTGGTAAGAAAGTGAGTAGATAAGAATGGCAAAGATTTTATTAGTTGATGATGATATTGAACTGACAGCTCTGTTAAAAGATATCTTAAGTTTAGAAGGCTATAACGTAATAGAAGCTAATAATGGCATTGAGGGTTTAGCTGCAATAACCGATGATCTTGACCTTATTTTGCTTGATATCATGATGCCTAAAATGAATGGTATGGATATGCTCCGTAAATTACGAGAGACAAATGAAACGCCTGTTCTTATGCTCACAGCCAAAGGTGAAGAGATTGATCGTGTGATTGGTCTTGAGCTTGGTGCAGATGATTACTTACCAAAACCATTTAGCGACAGAGAATTACTTGCTCGAATTCGTGCAATCCTACGACGCACTCAAGGCAAAACCAAAGAAAATAATAGCAGTAGTATCAAATACCAAGATATTGAGCTCTTTGTTGGTAAACAAGAAGCCTATCGCAATGGTGAACTAATGGAGCTAACAGGAACAGAATTCGGTCTATTATCCCAATTCATTCAGAAGCCAGGTGAAATCATATCTAAAGAAGATCTCAGCTTAGAAGTGCTAGGCAAACGCCTTGCGCCATTTGATCGTGCTATTGATATGCACGTGTCTAATTTACGCAAAAAATTACCGCCATTATCAGAAGGAAAACCTCGAATTAAAACATTACGAGGCCGCGGCTATTTATTTGTAGAGGAGTAATCGGTGTTTAAGGTAAATACTCGCTTCCCCCTTTTATCCAGCTTATATGGCCGAATCTTTGCCATTTTTTGGCTAACCTTATTATTGGTTCTTATTGGGGTTGTTATTGGCCCCAACTTTGACCCTCGTTCTCGTCACAATATTGCAGCTGAGCATCTAACTAAAATGACTCAAATTGCCGCTTACATTACAGGAAAGTACTCTGAGCGTGACAATTTGAAAAAAACGTTGAAAGAGATCAGTCACCGAGCGCATCGACACGACGAAAATCTTGACCTATTTTTCACCACCCCAACGGGTGAAATTTTAGATAAACCAAAAGAACTTCGAGGAAGAAAAAAAGCCTTACTTAACTTTTTAACGCTGTCTGATAATCCCGAATTACCTCAACAAAAACTTTATGGAAGAACCATGATGGCTGGTCCTTTTGATATCGTGATTGCCCATGAAACCGTTTATATGTATGTGGGACGATATTGGAAAAAGCCACCACCATTTATTCTTAGAATATTAGATAAACCAGGGCAATTACTCTTAGTGACCATGCTTGTAAGTACCCCATTTTTGCTTTGGCTCGCTTGGGCATTAAGTCAACCAGCAAGGCGTTTACAAAAAGCAGCAGAGCGAGTTGCTAAAGGGCAATTTGAAAAAGATAAAGATCTTGAAAAAGGTCCAAGAGAGTTTAGAAAAACCGGACAAAGCTTTAATCAGATGGTTGGCTCATTAAATACCATGATTTCGGGTCAACAACGTTTACTTTCAGATATTTCACACGAATTACGCTCCCCGCTAACCCGTTTAAGAATGGCGACCGCCCTTGCCACTCGTAAACAAGGGGAAAGTGCAGAACTATCCCGAATAGATATGGAAGCGGATCGTTTAGAACAAATGATATCTGAGCTATTGGAGCTTTCTCGTATTCAAGTTAATAGTCATCAAGAGCGAGAAAAAACCGATGCCTACTCATTATGGTTTGATATTTTAGAAGACGCCAAATTTGAAGCAGAAAATTCAAATAAAGTACTAACGTACTCTAATTTAAAAGAAACTCCAATCTTTGGTAACCCTAATTTATTAATGAGCGCCGTAGAGAACGTAATACGTAATGCCATTAAATACGGTAACGATGTTGTCACAGTGAACATTAATGACACGGGTAAAATTCTCACCATCATTGTTGATGATAATGGAGAAGGCGTGCCAGAAGATGAACTACAAGATATCTTTAAGCCTTTCTATCGAGTATCTACCGCTCGCGATCGAAGCAGTGGCGGAACTGGTCTTGGTTTAGCGATTACTGAGAGTGCCATTTATCAACACAATGGAACAATTATTGCGAGTCGGAGTCCACTAGGTGGATTACGAATGACAATAACGCTACCAATAGAATAAGTTCTTCCTAGCTCCCAAGAATAACCATCACACATGGCCTATATCAAACAGAATTAATCTCGATATAAGTCATGTGTTATTTGGGTGAGTTTAGATATACTGCTTTTAATTTCCGTTTATTCAAGAGTTCATTATGTTTGATATTGCGCTGTACGAACCTGAAATTGCCCCAAATACGGGCAACATTATCCGATTATCTGCTAACTGTGGTGCAAACCTACATTTGATTGAACCATTAGGATTCGATTTAGAAGAGAAAAAACTCCGTCGCGCAGGTTTAGACTACCATGATTTAGCGCACGTAAAACGCCACAAAAACTACGCCGCGTTTCTTGAATATTTAGCCAATGACAGTGATGTAGAACACCGTATTTTTGCTTGTACAACGAAAACGACTGGTCACCACACAACACCAAGCTACCAAAAAGGTGATGTGCTGTTATTTGGTCCTGAGACTCGTGGATTACCAGCTGATTTAATTGATGGCTTACCAATGGAACAACGAGTTCGCATTCCAATGATGCCAGATAGTCGCAGCTTAAACTTATCTAACTCTGTTGCAATCATTGTATTCGAAGCATGGCGTCAAATGGGATTTGAAGGCGGATTATAATCCCCAATCAATATGAAACCCTAGATACAAAAATAGCCACTAGAGAGTGGCTATTTTTGTATACATAATGAGGTTTTATTAAATCCCGTCCCCTGCAACAAAGGTTTGAGACTTACCGTTAAACTGTTGGTCCATATCAAGAGATGGCATTTCAGAACTAGGGCGCCCAACGATTTTTGCAGGAACACCCGCAACCGTCGTATGAGGAGGGACAGCCTGTAGTACCACAGAGCACGAACCAATTTTAGCGCCAACTCCAACTTCAATGTTACCTAAAATCTTCGCACCAGCACCAATCATAACCCCTTCACGGATCTTAGGGTGACGATCGCCACACTCTTTACCTGTACCACCGAGTGTCACGTCTTGCAGGATAGAAACATCATTTTCAACCACTGCAGTTTCACCAATAACGATACCTGTAGCATGGTCAAACATGATCCCTTTACCGATTGTAGCTGCAGGATGAACATCCACCTGACAAGCAACCGAGATTTCATTTTGTAGGTACGTTGCTAATGCAACACGACCTTGTTTCCATAGCCAGTTTGATACACGATAGCCTTGCAGTGCGTGATAACCTTTTAAATACAATAAAGGCATTGAGTACATAGAAACCGCAGGGTCTCGAGTTACCGTTGCACAAATATCGCATGCAGCAGCATCAGTAATCGTTGGATCTGAAGCAAACGCCTCTTCAACTACTTCGCGAACGGCCATAGCTGGCATTGAAGCTGTCGCCAATTTATTCGCTAAAATATAACTCAATGCTGCAGCTAAATTTTCATGTTTAATGATGGTTGCATGATAAAAGCTTGCAAGCATGGGTTCTTGTTCTGATTGCTCACGAGCTTCTCGAACAATACATTCCCATACTTTGTGTTTCTTACATTCATTCATCTTAATACCATCCTTGAATTACGATTCTGATTTTTTATCTCGCGCTAATAAGTCCTGCGCTGCAACTCTTGCATCTTTTCCTTGATACAATACTTGATAAATTTGCTCAACTATAGGCATTTCAACACCCATACGGTTCGCCAACAACCATACTTCTTTGGTATTGCGATAACCCTCAACCACTTGGCCAATTTCTTCTTGAGCGCTATCTACATCGCCACCTTGACCTAGAGCCAAACCAAAACGACGGTTACGAGACTGGTTATCAGTACAAGTTAATACTAAGTCACCTAAACCTGCCATACCCATAAAAGTTTCAGCTTCAGCACCTAAAGCCACGCCTAATCGAGTCATTTCAGCTAAACCACGAGTGATTAAGGCTGTACGAGCATTAGCACCAAAACCAATACCATCAGACATACCCGCACCAATAGCGATTACGTTTTTCACCGCTCCACCTAATTGCATTCCCGTAAAGTCATTATTTGCATAAACACGGAATGTTTTAGAGCAGTGGATTTTTTCTTGTAGGTCTTTAACAAACTCTTGATCAGGAGACGCAACAGCGATCGCCGTTGGCATACCAGAAGCAAGTTCTTTAGCAAAAGTAGGTCCAGAAAGCACAGCCAGTGAATGCGATTCACCTAATGCCTCAACTGCCACTTCTTTTAATAAACGACCTGTTTCAGGCTCAAGCCCTTTTGTCGCCCAGCAGATACGTGAATCGTCACGTAAAAATGGTTTTACATTACCAAGAACCAAACCAAACACATGACTCGGAACCACAACAAGTAAATCACGACTTGCTTGAACTGATTTTTCAAGATCAGTCGACATGATTAATGATGGTGGAAAAGCAACACCAGGTAAAAACTCTTCATTTGCACGATCGGCTTCAAGACGATTCATATGCGCTTCTTCGTGGCCCCATAAAATCACTTTTGCACCATTGCGAGCAAGAGAAATAGCCAGAGACGTTCCGTATGAACCAGCACCAAGTACGGTCATTGAAATATCAGAGTAATCAGTTTGTGTTGTCATTGTGACCATCCAAAACAAGTATCAAGAGATACAGTTATATTAAAAGCAAAATGCACTTTCTACCAAAATACAGAAACTATAAAGCGTATAGAAACCATATTAGATAAAAAAGTGCATTTATTCTCTACAAATTAATCAATAGCGCAAGGCTATTCATTATTATGCTTCAGAAGGCGCAGCTGCGTTTTCTTGAGCTTGGCTTTGTAGGTAGTTCATAAACAATGCGTCAAAGTTAACTGGTGCAAGGTTTAGTTGTGGGAAAGTACCTTTAACTACTAGGCTAGAGATAGTTTCACGAGCGTATGGGAACAGAATGTTCGGACAGAATGCACCTAGGCAATGAGCTAGTTGAGCTTCTTCCATTTGACCAGCAGTAAAGATACCACCTTGTTGAACTTCACAAAGGAATGCTGTCTCTTCTTCGTTCTTAACTGTAACAGTCAGACGTAGAACTACTTCATAAACACCTTCACCTAGTTCACGGCTTTGAGTATCAAGATCCAGTTTAACATCTGGATTCCACTCTTTTTGGAACATTGTTGGTGAATTTGGCGCTTCAAAAGATACGTCTTTTAGGAAAATACGTTGAATTGCGAAGTTTTGTTGTTGCGCTTGTGCTGCTTCAGCCATGGGAAAAGTCCTTTATGTAATATGTATATGAATGCAGAATAACGATGTCACCTTACTCTGCATTCGTGATATCTAAAAAATGAGCCAGATATCACATCAAAATGAATCAATTGCTTAGGAAAGCGGCAATTATTTTTTGCCTTTAACTAACGGTAAGTTAGCTTCATTCCAAGAGATTAGGCCATTCTTAAGTAATTTAACTTGCTCAAAACCAGCTTTGTGCAAATCATTTGCCGCTGCTTGAGCCGTCTGACCTGTTTTACATACAACAATAATTGGGGTTGTTTTTGAGTTTTCAAGACCAGACAAGTTACCTGCTTTAATGTCACTTGGTAAAATGTGACGTGCATCCGTAATATGACCAGATTTAAACTCATCTTTAGAGCGAATATCTAAAACAATCGCATCTTCACGGTTCATTAGTGTTGTTGCTTGTGCAGGGTCAACTTCTTGGTAACCTGCTGTTTTTTGTTTTACTACGTTTTGAATTAACGCGACAACAATACCAATCCACACAACAGCTAAAATCATGTTGTTGCTTACAAAATCAATGATCGAGGTTTCCATATTCTTTATCTCTGATGTTTTAGATAACTCAATACCACAAATAGGCTCGGTTACCATAGGCTCTAAATTTGAAGCGAAAGTATACCCTAGGGTTTGTTCTGAAACTAGCAAGGATAAAAAAACTCGTAAATACAAAGAAAATGCTGTGATATTGGTTTTACAATTGAGACCAAAGTTAAACTCTGTCTAGTCAGAACTCACTCGATCTGAAATAATGCAGCGATGAACATATCCCTTTTAAATAATTCTTTCTCTTGTCGTCGATTGGCTACGACAGCGTTAGTGTGCCTGGCATTTTCTTCTCCAATCTTGGTTCACGCAAGTGATGCCGAATTAAAAGGAATGAAACAAGAAATATCCCGCCAGAGCTCTGTACTAAGCAAGCAGAAAAAAGAACTCTCTAGCCTTCAAAACAGTCTTAAAAAGCATGAAGTATCGATAGCAAACGCATCGAAAAAAATACGTAATGCCGAACAAGAGTTAACGACATTAAAAAGCTCTATTAGTAACCTTAAGCAACAGCAATCTGAATTGACACAACAACAGATTGGACAGACTGAAATATTAAAAGATCTGTTAGTAAACTATTACTTAACCAGTCGAAATAACCAGTTATCAAATGTGCTTAGCGGTGATGATGTGACCAAAATGGATCGCATGACTCAATACGCCCAACGCATATCAGAAGCTCGTGTTGGTGCTATCTCTCAATTAGAGTTCACCAATATGCAGCTTGAAGAAAAAGAAGCTGATTTACTTAAAAAACAACAACGTCAAAGTGAACTTCTTGCTCAATACAAAAAAGAGAAAGTGACACTTCAAACATCGCAGAATAAACGTAAAAATACCGTTTCAAGTATCAGAAAGCGCATTACAAACGAAAGCAGTTATTTAAATGAACTGCAGCAAAATGAAAAACGTTTAAAAACAGCGATAGCTAAAGCAAAAGCGAAGAATAATGTACCAATGGATGGCATTGGCCGACAAAAAGGTCGTCTACCTTGGCCAATAAGTAATCCAAAAACATTACACAGTTTTGGCACGAAACAAACAGGCCAATTAACTTGGAAAGGTATGGTGCTCGCTGGTGATTACGGAACGCCTGTAAAAGCAGTCTATTCTGGTAAAGTTGTTTTTGCTGATTGGCTACGTGGCTATGGCTTAATGGTATTAATCGATCACGGTAAAGGCGATATGACGCTTTATGGCTACAACCAAAGCCTAATGAAAAAAGAAGGCGATAAAGTACGAGCGGGAGAAACCATTGCGGTTGTTGGTGACAGTGGCGGTCAAGACAGACCTTCGCTTTACTTTGAGATCCGTCGTAACAGTAAAGCACAAAACCCACGCTCTTGGCTAAGACGCTAATTATGAAATACTAAAAAGCCGCATTATGTTCATTCATAATGCGGCTTTTTTATTTAATTCGATAAATTAAGATAACTATTTTAGGGTTTTATTCGGATCGTCTTCTTTACGCTGGAACTCCCCCTCAAAGACATCCCCTTGTTGCTCATCCTGACGTGAGTGATCAAATGGGCTACCTTGATTAAACGGACCATTTTGATCAAAGCCACCGCCAAATCCTGCATGAAAGCCTCCTTGAGACGCGCCCATATTATTCACTTTAACTCGACTCATTAGTTGTTTAGCTAAATAAGCTCTTGGAGCTGGTAATAGTACCAACATACCTAACGTATCTGTCATAAAACCAGGAGTAAGCAGTAATACACCTGCAACCGCTAACATAACCCCTTCAACAATTTGCTGTGCAGGTAATTCACCCTGCTGCAATTTTGATTGCACAGACATTAGGGTTTGAATCCCTTGACTACGCACTAATGATGCTCCAACAAAAGCAGTAATAAGAACTAATGCGATAGTTGGCCACATTCCTAACATTCCTCCGACTTGCACAAACAGCGCAATTTCAATGATAGGCACAAATATAAACATCACTAATAAAATAGGAAACACGGTTCACCTCTAACGGATTTAAGACTATTTGAACACTTTATTTAATCTACTTAGTGTAGCAGGCAAATACTTCAAACGTTTTTTTCTCTCTCTAATTTGTTAAATGAGGCACACCGACCACTTTTTCAACAAAAAAGACTGTAAAAGAGTGTAAACAGACATCAAAGTCGTTAACTCGAGTAGCAGTTATATAACCTATAAAGTAAATATATTAACAACTAGTGAGAGCATTATCGCAATTTGAAATATTTTGCAAAAACTAGACTTAAAAAGTGATCAAGTTAACACTTTTACCACTAAAGAGGTGTATGATGACATTAAAACAAGGCATCAGGTACGATATTGATCAACTCTGACGAACGGACTCTACTCGCAGATATGGTCACTTGGAAAGAATCCAATTATTAAAATATAGAACCTTAAAGGCTTACTATGACTCAGATGCTTGATTTAGATAAAAATAATACTGCGGCAACTCGTATTGAAGAAGATTTACTAGGTGAACGTCACGTTCCTGCTGAAGCTTACTACGGTATTCACACTCTTCGTGCTATCGAAAACTTCAATATCTCTAATGTAACAATTTCTGATGTTCCAGAATTTGTACGCGGCATGATCTACACTAAAAAAGCGGCGGCACTAGCGAACAAAGAATTGGGCGCTATTCCTTCACAAGTTGGTGAATACATCATTAAAGCATGTGACCTTATCCTTGAAACAGGTAAGTGTATGGATCAATTCCCATCTGACGTTTTCCAAGGTGGTGCTGGTACTTCTGTTAACATGAACGCTAACGAAGTTATCGCTAACGTTGCTCTTGAATTAATGGGCAAACAAAAAGGCGAATACGACATCGTTAACCCTAACGATCATGTAAACAAATCTCAATCAACTAACTGTGCATACCCTACAGGTTTCCGTATTGCGGTATACAACAGCATGATGAAACTGATCGAAGCGATTGAATACCTAAAAGGCGCATTCGATCTTAAAGATCAAGAATTCCGTAACATCCTGAAAATGGGTCGTACTCAACTTCAAGATGCAGTTCCAATGACTGTTGGTCAAGAGTTCCACGCTTGGGGTGTTCTACTTCAAGAAGAAGTGAAAAACCTTAACTACACAGCACAACTTCTTTTAGAAGTGAACATTGGTGCAACAGCAATCGGTACTGGCTTAAACGCAGCAACTGGTTACCAAGAAGCAGCAGTTAAACACCTATCTGAAGTAACAGGTCTACCATGTGTTGCTGCTGAAGACTTAATCGAAGCAACATCTGACTGTGGTGCTTACGTAATGATCCACGGTGCGCTAAAACGTACTGCGGTTAAGATGTCTAAGATCTGTAATGATTTACGTCTTCTTTCTTCTGGTCCTCGTGCTGGTCTAAATGAATTGAACCTTCCAGAGCTTCAAGCTGGTTCTTCAATCATGCCTGCTAAAGTTAACCCAGTAATCCCAGAAGTTGTTAACCAAGTATGTTTCAAAGTAATTGGTAACGATACAACAGTGACTTTCGCTGCTGAAGCGGGTCAATTACAACTAAACGTAATGGAACCTGTTATTGGTCAAGCTCTGTTTGAATCAATCGATATCCTACGTAATGCATGTGTGAACCTACGTGATAAGTGTATTGATGGCATCACTGTAAACAAAGAAGTATGTGAAGCTCACGTATTTAACTCTATCGGTATCGTAACTTACCTAAACCCATTCATTGGCCACCACGAAGGTGACATTGTTGGTAAAATCTGTGCTGAAACAGGTAAGAGTGTTCGTGAAGTAGTTCTAGAGCGCGGTCTACTGACTGAAGAGCAACTAGATGACATCTTCTCTGTTGAGAACCTTATGCACCCAGAATACAAAGCAAAACGTTACGATTAATTCTTAACAGTAAATAGCGAGCTCTCAGGGGCTCGCTTTTTTTATTTGTAATTTCTTATTTATAAAATACTCAAAGTAATTATTCATATTTTTTCCTAATTGCTATATATAGCTACCTAGTTCAAATAGGAATAATTATTTAAATATTAAAAAGTGGAGTTTCATATGATTGCTGTACAACTTTTTGTAGTACTGCTGTTCATCTATTTAGGTGCGCGCATCGGTGGTATTGGTATTGGTTTTGCGGGTGGTGCCGGTGTGCTAGTTCTGACCATGATTTTAGGTCTGGACGCAGGTTCTATTCCTATTGATGTTATCCTAATTATCATGTCTGTTATTACTGCTATCGCTGCAATGCAAGTTGCTGGTGGTATGGACTGGTTGGTTGATCTAGCAGAAAAATTCTTACGTAAGAATCCAAAACGCATTACTTTCTACGCACCTATCGTGACTTATTTCATGACGATGCTAGCAGGTACAGGCCACACGGCTTTCTCTACACTTCCAGTTATTGCTGAAGTAGCGAAAGAACAAGGTGTTCGTCCATCTCGCCCACTTTCTATCGCCGTTGTTGCATCTCAAATTGCAATCACAGCGTCTCCTATTTCAGCGGCGGTTGTTTTCTTCTCTGGTATTCTTGAACCTCTAGGTGTGGATTACTTAACGCTATTAGCAGTATGTATTCCTTCAACATTCCTTGCATGTATGGTTGGTGCTTTTGTTGCTAACTTCCTAGGTTGTGAACTAAAAGATGATGTTGTTTATCAAGATCGCCTTCAAAAAGGCCTAATTAAGATGAATGGCACAGGTAAGCGTGAAATCTTACCAACTGCAAAAGCATCTGTTTACATCTTCTGTGCGGCAATCATTGCTGTTGTGGCTTATGCAACAATGATCAGTGGTAGTGTTGGTCTAATTGAACACCCAACCATTGGTCGTAACGAAGCTATCATGGCTCTAATGCTAACAGCAGCTGCGGCAATTGTTACTTTCACTAAAATTGATGCGTCTAAAATTGCTAACGCAGCGACGTTTAAATCAGGTATGAGTGCTTGTGTATGTGTGCTTGGTGTTGCTTGGTTAGGTGATACATTTGTATCTTCTCACATTGGCGAAATCAAAGAGTTCTCTGCTCATATCCTTGAACAATACCCTTGGATGCTAGCCGTTGTTTTATTCTTTGCTTCAATGCTTCTTTACTCTCAAGGCGCAACAACAACAGCTCTAATGCCTGCTGCTCTTGCTATCGGTGTTGCACCAATCACAGCAGTTGCTTCTTTTGCTGCAGTAAGTGCACTGTTCGTTCTTCCAACTTACCCTACACTGCTTGCAGCGGTTGAGATGGATGATACGGGTTCAACACGTATCGGTAACCTAGTATTTAACCACCCATTCTTTATCCCTGGTGTGGCAACTATCGCAACGTCTGTTGCTCTAGGTTTTGCATTCGGTGGTATTATTCTTTAATAGGTGAATTGCAATAATATCCCTCAAATGGCAGCTGAATAAGCTGCCATTTTTTTTATGAAGAGATCGGAACCACTAAAATATCGACAGGTGAATGATTTATTAATGGTCGAGAATAAGAAATAATCTTACTCAGAAAATCATGGTGATGACCACAAATAATAAGATCAACTTCGGTATCTGTAACAGCAAGACTCACCTTATTACTCAAATCGCCAGTACCCACCCAGAAATGCTCAATTGGAAATGTCGTATATTTCTGGAATTCAGTAAGCCATTTATTTGAAGGTTCATTTAATGGTTTCAGTTCAGGCTCAGCCTGAATATCAATTAACTCTGGATAAATTTCTCCATGAGTCCCATCAATATGAATAAACGATACTTTTGCCCCCACAAGCTCTGCTAATGATGTTGCTCTATCAATCAATAAATGGCTTTCTTTTGAAAGATCCAGAGCAACAAGGATATGTTTGTATTTCATCACCACGCCCTCTTTGAATTGTCGTCCAAATAAGCATAGTTTTAGTCCGGAAAAAATAGTGTCGCAGAGATCCCGAAACCGTAACAAATGACAATTTATTCTCATAATAAGCAAGAAGAGATAGATATAAAATCATCCTAATTGATACTATACTTGTCGAACTCTTGACCGTTTCTATAGTCATATCCGTACCTATTTTTATAAAGATTTTCACATGACGCATTTATATCGCTTTCGAACAGCCCTTTTATCCCTCTTTCTTTTGTTCACGATCTTGGCTCCTAGTGCCAATGCCGCGTTTGATTTAACCAAACTTCAAGGAAACCAAGATTCGTCTTTTGTAACTGTGAATGAGGCTTTTCCCTTTAATTTCATGCAACAAGGCGATCGTGTTTATTTAGATTGGCAAGTAAAACCCGACTATTACCTATACCAACAACGCATCTCTGTAAAAGCCAATGGTGCTGAAATTGCTGATCTCGTCATGGAAGATGGAACCCCTCATAATGATGAATTTTTTGGTCACGTAAATATTTACACCGAGCCATTAACCATTACTGTTCCACTAGTTTCTGTCGGTGATAACGCAGAATTAATCGTTCGATACCAAGGTTGTGCAAAAGCAGGGTTCTGCTATCCACCTGAAATTCGTAAAATTCCACTATCTGCACTGACAGCACCAAGTAGCTATCAAGATGAAGTTGCTAAAACAAACGTTGTAGCAAAAAGTGAAAATGCGCCCGTTGGTATAGAAAAGCAGATTCCTGCGCCTCTTGAAACATCAAAGACTCAGACTCAACAACAAGAGTTAGCGACCAACTTAGGTGATGCTTGGTGGACGCCTTTCCTATTTTTGGCATTAGGCATTGGCCTTGCGTTTACGCCTTGCGTATTGCCTATGTACCCTATCTTAACGGGCATTGTTTTGGGTGGCGGTAAGCTATCTCATGGTAAAGCTTTTAAACTCTCTTTTGTTTATGTCCAAGGTATGGCATTAACTTATACCTTACTTGGATTAGTAGTTGCTTCAGCAGGTCTTCAATTCCAAGCTGCATTACAACATCCTTACGTACTTATTGGATTAAGCATCCTATTTGTACTGCTTGCGCTTTCTATGTTTGGTGCTTACACCATTCAACTGCCAAGTAGCATACAAACTAAATTAAATGACATCAGTAATCAGCAGCAAGGTGGTAACTTAGGTGGCGTATTTGCCATGGGTGCTATCTCTGGTTTAGTTTGTTCGCCATGTACTACAGCCCCACTTTCTGGCGCACTACTTTATGTCGCAAAAAGTGGAGACTTACTCACTGGGGCAATTGCTCTTTATGCGCTGGCTATTGGTATGGGTATTCCACTGATCTTAGCAGCGGTATTTGGCAATAAATTGCTACCAAAAGCCGGCGTTTGGATGACGCATGTAAAAACCCTATTTGGTTTTATTTTACTTGCCGTTCCAGTGTTCTTATTAGAGCGAATTCTTCCACATGACGTGACTCCATTTATTTGGTCTGCATTAGGTATTGCTGCATTTGGTTGGCTATATCATGTTAAAGCAACCATGCCTCAATCATGGAAAACCAGTATTGTTGGTATTGTGGCCATTTTAGGTATTGTTGGTTCAGCTATTCCTGTAATTGATGCTATTTCAGGAAAAAGTCATACAGAGATAACAACAAACACTCAAACCGTGACCTTTAAAAAAATCACTAATATTAATGAGTTAAACCAAGAGCTAGAGATAGCCAAAGCACAAGGAAAACCAGTTATGCTCGACTTTTATGCTGACTGGTGTGTGGCTTGTAAAGAATTTGAAAAATACACCTTCCATAATGAGAAAGTTGAACCCGTATTATCTGAATTTGTTTTATTACAAGCAGACGTAACAAAGAATAGTCCAGCAGATATTGAGCTATTACAGCAGCTTAAAGTTCTTGGGCTACCAACCATCGATTTTTGGAATGCAAACGGAGAATATTTATCTGATTCTCGTTTAACTGGTTTTATGAAAGCCGATCCATTTATGGATCATTTAAGTACAAACGTGATCAATGTTAAATAATAATGTTTCTTTATTGAGCAAAATCATTGGTGATACGTGACAACTTATTTTATAATGCGAATTAATGATTTTTGATTCTACGACTTACGTTTTTTTTGAGGTATACAAATGAGATTAATCCCGCTAAATCGCGCTGAACAAGTTGGTGCATGGTCTGCACAACACATTGTTAACCGTATCAATGCATTCAATCCAACCGCTGATCGTCCATTTGTTCTAGGTCTACCTACTGGTGGTACACCTCTTAATACTTACAAAAAGCTAATCGAACTGCATAAAGCAGGCGAAGTAAGCTTCAAGAACGTAGTAACGTTCAACATGGATGAGTACGTTGGTCTTCCTGCGGATCACCCTGAATCTTACCGTACATTCATGCATGAAAACTTCTTCAACCACATTGATATTCAACCTGAAAATATCAACCTATTAAATGGTAATGCAGAAGATCACGAAGCAGAATGTCAACGTTACGAAGACAAAATCAAGTCTTACGGCCGCATTAACCTATTCATGGGTGGTGTTGGTAACGACGGTCACATCGCTTTCAATGAGCCAGCATCATCTCTATCTTCTCGTACACGTATTAAAACGTTAACTGAAGATACTCGTATTGCTAACTCTCGCTTCTTCGGTGGCGACATGAACCTTGTTCCTGAGTACTCACTAACAATCGGTGTTGGTACTCTACTTGATTCAGAAGAGATCATGATCCTAATTACAGGTCACAACAAAGGTCTTGCTCTGCAAGCAGCTGTTGAAGGTTCTGTAAACCACTTATGGACTGTATCTGCACTTCAACTTCACCCTAAATCAGTAATCGTGTGTGATGAGCCATCAACACAAGAACTGAAAGTGAAAACAGTGAAATACTTCCAACAGCTTGAAGCTAAAAACATGGAAGGTTTTTAATTTACTGCGTTAATTTCGCAATAAATTAAACAAAAAACCACCGTTTATCGGTGGTTTTTTTTGTAATAAAAAAAAGCTAAATATACACAGCTATCTGCGTTCTATTCATATTAATTTGATTTTGGCAACTTAATGGATATCAATGCAGCGAGTAATAAAAATCCAAACGACACCCATAAACACGCAGCAAAACCTGCCATTTGAAATACCCAACCAGATAGAATAGTTCCCACTAAACGTCCCATCGCATTAGCCATATAATAGAAACCTACATCCATAGATACACCATCACCTTTGGCATAACTCACAATCAGATAAGAATGAAGTGAAGAGTTAACAGCGAAAATACCACCGAAAATCAACAAACCAATGACGATAACATATTCAGGTTGCCACTCTATTTGAACACTATAAGCAATAATTCCTGTCACAAAAGCTAATAAACTCACCCACCACATTGCCGCTCGGCCATCAGGTACTTTTCCTTCCGCTTTACCTGTGATTTTAGGAGCAAAGCCTTGTACAAAACCATACGCAATCACCCATAGTGCTAAAAAGCCACCAACCAATGAATGATCCCAGTTAAACACACTACCAAGGTAAATGGGTAAAGCGACAACAAACCACACATCTCGTGCACCAAACAAAAATAGGCGAGCAGCCGAGAGCGTATTAATTTGTTCTGATTTTGAAAACAATTGAGTAAATTTAGGCTTTGATTTTGCTTTTCCCATATCACCATCAAGCAAAAGCACACTACCAACAAATACCACAAACAGAACACTCGCCATTGCGATAACCGCAAATTGAAAACCAATCGTCGTTAGCAGTAGTCCACCAAGGAAGAAGCCCGCACCTTTCAATGCATTTTTTGACCCAGTGAGTATAGCAACCCACTTATACAGTGCCCCTTCTTGATCACTTGGAACAAGGGTTTTTATCGCACTTTTGGCACTCATCTTATTGAGATCTTTAGCTATACCAGAGAATGCTTGAGCCGCCATTACCCATGGGATTGTGAGCCAACTACTTGGTAAAGCAAGCATCAATAACGCCCCAACCTGCATCAATAAACCAATGTTCATGGTTTTATTTAATCCAAGCCTTGCACCAAGCCAACCACCAATTAAGTTCGTCACCACACCAAAAAATTCATAAAACAAAAAGAGCGAAGCAATAGCTAATGTGGTGTAACCCAGATCATGAAAATAAAGCACCACCAACATACGTAATGCGCCGTCAGTAATGGTGAAATTCCAATAATTAAACGTCACAAGCATATATTGACGTACACTGTGGCTTAATTGAGAAAACATAAAATCATCCGTTCAAATAAAAAAGCCTCAGAAAACAATCGCTCTCTGAGACCTTATCTAAAACACATTATTTACCAGCAACAGCATCAATGTATTCAATTTGTACTCGCTTAGTAAAAGCGCCTGGGCGTAGTGCTTGAACTTGCTGTTTAATCACATCGAGATCCCAGCCTAAGTCCAATAATAAATGCGCAGCAAGCAAACCAGTTCGACCAGAGCCTCCCATGCAATGCATTGCTACCTTGTCATTATTTTCCAATACTTGTTGAAGTTCTGACGTTGCTGTTGCCCATTGTTCAGCAAACTCATCACCAGGTGCGCAATCATCTTCAATTGGTAAATAAAACCATTTCATACCTAGACGTTGTACTTCTTCACCAAGAGCACCTACGCCTTTTTCTGTTAGTTCATCCAGACTTAATGCTGTTGCTACCGCTTCAACACCTTGTGCTTTCAATTGCTCTAATGAGGCGATTAAATCAACCCCTTTTGTACCCGGACACGGAGTCAAAATTAATGTGCCATTAGTACCTGTAACCGGTAATTCCCAAGTAGGATGTGTCATTTAACATTCCTTAAATTCATGTCATTACTATTAAGCTAAGCCAACGTTACGAACTAACTCAGCGGTACGAGTTGCATAACCCATTTCGTTATCATACCAAGCGTAAATCTTCACCATACGCTTACCAACAAGCATAGTAGATGGTGCATCGACTATCGTTGAGCGTTGGTCGCCTTTGTAATCAATCGATACTAATGGGCGCTCTTCGTATCCTAAAATACCTTTTAGTTCACCCTGTGCCGCATCCTTTAATAACTGATTGACTTCTTCAACTGTCGTATCTCTTTTTACTTCAAAGATAATGTCGGTTAATGATGCATTCGCTAAAGGAACTCGTACCGCATGGCCGTCGATTTTATCTTTTAACTCAGGAAAAATTTCTACAATCGCTTTAGCTGAACCCGTAGTGGTTGGGATCAAGCTCATGCCACACGCACGTGCACGGCGAAGATCTTTATGAGGAGCATCAAGAATGGTTTGCGTATTGGTCAAATCATGAATTGTCGTAAATGCCCCATTTTCAATCCCAAACTCCTTATTGATAACTTTAACAATTGGAGCGAGGCAGTTTGTTGTGCAAGATGCCGCAGTGACGATTTGGTGAACAGCAGGATCAAAAATGTCATCATTCACACCGACAACAATGTTTGCGACTCCTTCTTCTTTTACTGGAGCAGAAACAACCACACGCTTAACACCTTGAGATAAATATTTATCTAAGAATGAACGCGCACGATGCACGCCAGTTGCCTCAATCACCACATCACAGCCAGACCAATCAACCGCATCGATCTCTTTTTCTTGTGTGGTTTTAAGGATTTGACCATTAATGAGCATGTTGCTTCCATTGCTTGTCACTTCATGGTGCCAACGACCCTGAACAGAATCAAACTCCAATAAGTGCGCTAACGTATGCGTATCACCCGCAGCATCATTAATTTGTACAAATTCAAGTTCAGGCCAATCAAATGCGGCTCTTAACGCCAAGCGTCCAATACGACCAAATCCGTTAATACCTACTTTAATTTTCATCTTAATTATCCTTTAACAACACGCTTTCATCGCGTTTAATTTATCCGTATCTTTTTGATATTGCGCTTGTAAGCAATTTGATTGCTTCAAACCCTCTATAATTTTATTTAGCCAGCCCGGTAAATTTGAACTAACTTGGTAATACACCCACTGACCTTCACGGGTATCAACCAACACACCAGATTGGCGCAACTGAGCTAAATGACGTGAAATCTTAGGCTGACTTTCATCTAGCGCTTCCGTTAATTGGTTTACACACAAACGACCTTCACGGGCAATAAGCAATAAACAACGCATTCGCGTTTCATCTGACAACATTTTAAAAAATTGATGAGGTAACATACTTAGCCCTTAAATATGGATATATGCATTTCCATATATATTAAATAGAGAGACGCAAAGATCAAGACTAAAAGACAAACTGTCATAAAAGATTCATACTAGAAAAAAGTATTGGCAAGGAAAGCTATCACATGAAAAACAGCATAGACTTAAATTTATATCGTTTTATTGATTCACTTTATGAACAAAAATCGTTAACTAAAGTTTGTCATACATTAGACATCAGTAGAGCAACCTTTAATCGTTATTTATCTGAGTGTCGTGAACGCTTTAATAATGAATTATTCATTGCTGATAAAGGGCTTTATGCACCAACACTCTTTACTATTCAGTTGAACAATATTATCAAAACCCCTTTAGAACAGCTTGAACAAGTACAACAAACTGCTAAATCGTTTAATAATAAAGATGCCAATATCGAATATATCTTTCATTTAGCAAATCCACTAAGCAACTTGCTAACCGTTCCACTTTTACAAGGATTAACCCGAGATGATTGGCATCCTAAAATATCCATTGTGGACTGGTCTTTAGAGGGAATAGAGTTTCCTAAATCAGGCGCACTATCTATCGGGATCTCAGGTTATCCGAACCAAATAAATGAACGTATCATTGAACGAAAACTCGGTGAATTAGCATTGTTTGTGTATGTATCTCAACAGCACCCTTTAGCTAATTCATCCAAAGCTAGTCTTGCTGACTTAGAAAGATTTGATACCGTAAGAGTCTCAATGGGGGATCTCGATGACAGTACATACTATGAACGTCTACGAAAACAAACAGGCGTTAATTTAACACAGAAACTAACCGTTGCTTCCGTTTCTTCAGCCATTGAATGTGTTGAGATAAGCCAATATATTTTTGTTTGTTTTGATATTCCAACACAAAAATTACCCATCAATGTATCTAAACTACCTTTAACTCTCAACGAGAAAGCAATGACATTTGAGGTAGGCCTTCAATATCATCGTGCTTACTACCAACACCCCATTATTAAACACATTGAAAAACTGCTGACTCAGATATTAAAGCAATAAGACATAAAAAAGCCTCTGCCCATTAGTAATAACAAGCAGAGGCTATGGTTAAATTGCAACAATCTCTTATTTAACTAGTTCAATATCACCCGGTTTCCAAGAGTGATCATACCAAGCCTCTTGCGGTCCGTATAAACGTAAAATAGTAAACCACCCTTTACCCGGAACGGTTTCGACCCAGTTTGCTTCTTTGCCTTTTGGTGCTTTAGGTCCGAAATAAATATCAACAGAGCCATCTTTATTTTCAATTAACTTATCACGTTGATTATTCTTACTTGGTAGCGCTTGGCCTGTTTGTAGTTCAGAGCGTGTTTGCGGATCATATGCCACCACTGACCAGAAGTTTTTTGCCGGTACATTCGCAGGAATATTCAACTTATAATTTTTACCACCATCAAGATAATCCCCCCCTTTCGATTTATCTACAATGGCATATTGGGAACCTTTATCTATGAGCTTCAGAGCCATCGCTGGTGTATTTACTGTCGCCATATAAAAGAAATAGGTACGGGCATCCAGATTACGCCCTCCTTCCCCTTTATCTACTAACCACTGATAATCTTTCCCAATAAATGCCGTTTTCCATAAACGATCCGAGTAAATATAAGCGCCTTTATCTCGAGGTTGGAATATCAAAGCTCTTGCCGTTGCATTACCAATCGCTACACCATCTTTTAAGATCTTTTGCATACGAGCATCAGGAGCAAAGAGCTTTCCTTTTTGCAGACCAATACTCGACATTAAACCGCGCATTTCAGGGTCAATAAATGAAATAGGCTCTTTATCTAAAACAACTTTTAACTCATCAAAATAATGTTCATTATTTGCATGGATGGTATTAAATTCTTTTTCACTTCCTGAGATAAATTCCATTTTAGGAGGCTGATTCTTCTTCGCTAATGGATAAATTTTTAACTCACTTTTATACGCATTTACTGCCGCATCTGTTTTACCGTCTTTTAAAAACCCACGAGCAATAAACCAGTTAACATAACTTGTTGATTGAGAAACAAAGTACCCTTCAGGAACTTCCCCTTCATAACCTGGTGGAAGAATTAAATATTTTCCACCTTTACCTTTATCAGGCCCAACAATACCTAAGTCAGTAACAAACCTGAAAAAAGCGTCATTGACCGTTGTTGGCCCCATACCTGCCGGCACTTCAATAACAGTAGGACCATCACGTTCAAGATCTAAAAATGCAGAAGCATAAACGGTGTCGGTATTCCCGGTTAAAAACAGCGGATTCGAATCCATTAATTTATCAAACACCACCACTTGGTTTGATTTACTCACTCCAATACTTTCATGCCCCATTCTTAATGCTTCTAATGATGCCATTGGGATTGCATTTAAAAAGACTTCAGTTGATCGAATAGTGTCTAAATTATCGTACAGCTTTTGGGTGGTTTCTATTGTTGGTGCACCATCAGTAAAATTCAGCTCTCCAATACTCGTACTTACGGCATCCGGAGTCATAATGTTTGTTGGTATATCTGTATTGTACTTATCAGTCGCAAACACTTGTGCCGTAAAAGCCAATGCAGTTAGTGCTACCAATGTTTTCAATTTTGATTTGATCATCTTTTCACCTTCATGGTTAGTTTTGATGGTTTAACTATAGGTCTATCCATTATTTATTTCTGATATTCACTAAGCTCAAATTTAAGCTTTGTTATTTACTTGTTTTTTTATCTCTTTTATATTCCCATACCCACTTGGAAATAAAGAGCTGTATCTTCTTCACTAAACGCTAAATCGATCCCTGTTTTCATACCATAGCGACGAGCAATTAAGTAACGAAAACCCACACCATAAGCATATTGTTCATCACCTTTGAATAATGACTGATGTTGTGATGATGCATAGCCTAAACCGGCAAAAACATTGCTCGACCAACGAATGTTCCATTGGTAGTTAACTTGCCCTTCAAGTGATAAGGTTTGCTCTCCTTGATATCGGTTTCTTGCTATACCACGTAGCTCAATATCAGGGTAAGCTGGAGGGGGAAGAAAGTTTTCGTCAGTATAGAGTGATTTATAATACCCCCTCGCCGCAACAGACCACTCAGGTGTCAGTGTCCAATAATGACGGCCTTTAATATTTAACGTATCAAAATCATAATCACTTCCAATATCATCTCTAAACCAAAGATATTCAACGGTATAATTCATCCCTTCGGTTGGATTTAAGAAGTTATTTTTTGTGTCGTATTCCATTAAAAGACCAAGACCTGACGCTGTTGGTGTCGTGTTCCCCAACCGATTTAAAATTTCATCAGCCTTAGGGTGACTATTAATGCTCAATTCAGGTTGAAAATACTTTTGCACGACTCCAAAAAACAACGGCGTATCATCGACACGAAACTGAAGCTGCTGCATACCACCACCACCACGCATACCAAACTCCACCCCGCTATTTCCAACAATGGGTTCTAGCGCTCCGGCATTATTCTTTTGGCGATAAAAGATCATATTCATATCACCATAAGCCAAACCTCCCATGTAACGGATGGTGTCTTTATTCCAAGTTCTTCTATGCCCAATGAAACCCATCCATGTGCCATTTTCTGTTGCTAAACCACCAGCCACAGTTATTGCAGGAGTTAATAGCTGAGCACCTCCATCCAAAGAGGTTGCCGCCAATTGTTTACGCTTTTCTCTCTGCTGATCAGATTCATGCAAAAACACACCAGCAAAGCCGAAACCATAACCTAAAGCAGGTTCGGTTATTAAAATTGGTACTGGTAAAAAACCATAAGCGTTTTCTGCAAGGTACTCTCCCATATCGAGCTTTCCGTCGATAGGGTCATAAAAATCAACTGCTGAAGAAGCAAAAGAAACACTTAAGCTCATTAATACTAATAACCGAGAGGTATAAAGTGACATCTAAAACATCCATATTTAAGAAGCAAATATATTACTTAAAATCGATAGTTTATCGTCTACTCACCTTAATGATTGTGATAAACCAACTGAATAAAGTATGGCAATAAATATAATAAAAACAAACCTACAAACCAGATACGACCGATATCATTCAGAACTATAATCTGGATCTAATTTATTCCTCTTCCCAACAAAACGGATAATGAACCAACATACATTTATTACCCATATGTAAAAGTGACTTTCATTTATTGACTATTATCACGAATTAAGAAATAAATATAATAGCCGCATTGAAACTCAGCACACACTGTTGCGCTCTGTAATGAAGATTATTCTTTGGTTTATTCTCGAGTGATTTAACTCCTCTCTAAGCCAAAATACTATGAGAAAATGCTATGTCCCGAATCATTGTTGTAGGCGGTGGCGCTGCTGGTCTAGAGCTATCGACCTTATTAACCAAATCAACCCGTAAAGAAGATGAAATCATTCTGGTTGAACCTGAAACACATCATTATTGGAAACCTCGTTTGCACGAAATCGCAGCTGGCACATTTGATAGTGATTTAGATTCGGTTTGTTATTTCACTCACGGGGCTCATCACGGTTACCAACATTATCAAGGTGCGATGACGGGAATCGATCGTGAAAACCAAACCTTATTAGTTCGTCGTCCAGATGGCACAGAATCAGGCTTAAGTTATGATTACCTTGTAGTTGCCATTGGCGCAATCAGTAATGACTTTAATACTCTAGGCGCTCAAGACCACTGCCTATTTTTAGATTCAGCAGGTCAAGCACGCCAAGCGTGGAATCAAATTAGTCAAATCTTACGCGAAGGAAAAAGCAGCACAATAAACATTGTAGGAGCTGGTGCTACTGGTGTTGAGTTAGCGGCCGAATTAGCTCGAGTAAGTAAAAAATTAAAACGCTATAACGCATCATCTTTAAGTATTAATTTAATTGAAGCGGCACATCGTGTATTACCTAATAGCCCACAAAAAATGTCTGATAAGGTATTAAAAGAGCTAGAAAAAAGTGGTGTAAGTGTATTACTAGAAACTCGCATTAGCGAAGTAACAGCAAATGGCATGCGAACGGATGTTGATAAATTTCTTGGTGCTGATATCCAATTTTGGGCTGCGGGTGTAAAAGCACCGGATTGGTTAAATGGTATTGGGAACTTAAGCTACAACCGTATGAACCAAATTAACGTGAACCAAAATCTGAGCTCAACCGAAGATCCTCGTATCTTTGCTATTGGTGATTGCGCTGCAATTCCACAACCTGATGGTTCTTTTGTTCCACCAAAAGCTCAAGCCGCTAACCGTGCAGCAGTTCACTTAGCTAAGAGTTTAGGTCGTTATTTACGTGGAAAAGAGCTAACAGATTTTATCTTCCAAGACAGTGGAATGGTGGTTGCTGTTGGTCATCACTTTGCCGTTGGCACTTTTGCTCCGGGAACTCGCTTAGAAGGAAAATTAGTGTTACAAGGTCGATTAATTCGCCGTTTATACGACACGATTTTCCGCCTACACCAACGCACAGTGACAGGAATGTTTACTGTCTCTCGCTTAATGATCACTAAGCGCTTAAAAGCCTTCTTTAAACCAGCAGGAATTTAATTTAATGTCATGGTTTTAAAGAGATAAATAAAAACGGCAGCCTATTCGAGACTGCCGTTTTTGTTCCACTATAGAACAACTAAAACTTACTCCACCGTTACCGCTTTCGCTAAGTTACGAGGCTGATCGACATCCGTCCCTTTAATTAAGGCAACATGGTACGAAAGTAACTGCATCGGAATGGTGTAGTAAATTGGCGCAGTAATATCACTCACATGAGGCATGGTAATGATCTTCATGCTTTCATCCGCTTCAAAGCCTGCTTGCTCATCAGCAAATACATACAATAAGCCACCACGAGCACGCACTTCCTCTACGTTTGATTTTAGCTTCTCTAGTAAATCATTAGTCGGTGCAACCACCACAACTGGCATCTCTGCATCAATAAGCGCTAATGGACCATGCTTTAACTCACCTGCTGCATATGCTTCAGCATGAATATAAGAAATTTCTTTCAACTTCAAAGACGCTTCAACAGCAATTGGATAAAACTCCCCACGACCTAAAAATAATGTGTGATGTTTATCTGCAAAATCAGGGGCTAACGCTTCAATCTCTTTATCAAATGATAATGCTTGTTCAATTTGAGCAGGTAACGCATGCAGCGCTTCAACAATCTCTTTTTCTTTCTCTTTTGAGATACGGTTTTGTTGTTTACCAAGCGCTGTTACTAGCATAAGTAATGCAGCCAGCTGAGTAGTAAATGCTTTGGTTGACGCGACACCAATTTCAGTTCCCGCACGTGTCATGAAAGCAAAATCAGATTCACGAACCAATGAAGAACCCGCTACGTTACATACCGTCATTGCGCCCATGTAGCCACGTTCTTTAGCTAAGCGAAGAGCTGCTAACGTATCAGCCGTTTCACCTGATTGAGATAAAGTAATTAATAAACTATTTGGACGAGTTACAAACTTGCGGTAACGGAACTCAGAAGCAATTTCCACATCGCAACTCACCCCTGCTAATGACTCAAACCAATAGCGTGCTGTCATCCCTGCATTGTAAGAGGTACCACAAGCAATGATTTGTACATGTTCAACTTTATTTAAAATCTCAACCGCATTCACACCAATACTTTCTGTTACAACAGAATCATTAGTGATGCGCCCTTCCATAGTATTAATTAACGCTTTTGGCTGCTCAAACACTTCTTTTTGCATGAAATGACGATATTGACCCTTATCACCCGCATCATGCTCTGCATTTGATTCCGTAATAGCACGTTCAACCTGCTCACCACGAGCGTCAAATACACGGATTTCACGACGAGTAATCTCTGCAACATCCCCTTCTTCAAGATACATAAAGCGACGAGTTACATTCAATAATGCCAGTTGATCTGAAGCTAGAAAGTTTTCACCAACACCACAACCAATGACGATTGGACTACCAGAACGAGCAACAACTAAGCGTTCTGGATCACGTCGATCCATGACCACTGTGCCATAAGCACCTTCTAGCTGAGTTGCTGTTTTCTGAACCGCTTCAAGCAATGAACCAGACGAACGCAACTCCCATTCAACCAAATGAGCAATCACTTCGGTATCGGTTTGAGATTCAAAAATATAGCCGCGCTCTTGTAGTAAAGCACGCAATGACTCGTGATTCTCAATAATACCGTTGTGAACCAGAGTAATGTCTCCTGATACGTGTGGGTGTGCATTCACTTCTGATGGTTCACCATGTGTAGCCCAACGTGTATGAGCGATACCTGTACCACCAACTACATGCGCTTCCTCAACCGCATCAGCAAGCTCTTTTACCTTACCTAAACGACGAATACGCGTGTAATTATGCTCAGCATCAACAACGGCAACTCCAGCAGAGTCATAACCGCGATACTCTAAACGACGTAAGCCTTCAACTAAGATCTCAGCAACATCTCTTTGTGCTACAGCACCAACAATCCCACACATGGCGACACTCCATTATTCTAATATATAAATTTTTTACTTTTTAACCGTAACTCGACAGCAATAAAAACAACGGTTAAAACGAAACGTAATAATTAAGCTCTAATCACTTTTACGTTGTGTGACTCAATTTTTTGTTGCTGCTCTGGGCTTAAATCATTATTGGTGATCAGCACATCAATGCTTTCCCATGGCAACTCTACATTTGGGATTTTTCGACCAATTTTTTCTGATTCGACCATCAAAATGACCTCACGAGCGACTTCTGACATCACTCGGCTTAAACCAACAAGCTCATTGAACGTTGTGGTTCCTCGCTCTAAATCGATTCCATCCGCACCAATAAACAACTGATCAAAATCATAGGATCGTAATACCGATTCAGCCACTTTTCCCTGAAACGAATCAGAGTGACTATCCCATGTTCCCCCAGTCATTAATAAGGTTGGTTCGTTTTCAATCTCTTGTAATGCATTCGCAACAGGCAATGAGTTTGTCATCACAACTAACCCATTTCGTTTCGATAACTGATTAATTAATGCTGCGGTTGTACTACCACTATCAATAATGATCCGATTATGATCTTTAATCAGTTCCACTGCTGCCATTGCTATAGATAACTTTCGATTCGAAACTTCTTCACAATTATCTTCTTGAATGATGTTTGATGGCATTAAAACAGCACCACCATACTTACGCATCAGTAACCCATTCTTCTCTAACTCAGTTAAGTCTTTTCTAATGGTAACTTCAGATATATCAAATAGGTCTGATAAATGCTCTACGCTCACTTCACCTTGTTCTGTTAATAAAGAAAGGATCATATGGCGACGTTGTTTTGTATTTCTTTTTGACATAAAAAACTCAATAAGTTTCGATTTGAAAGAAGTTTAGTTTCGTTTTATTTGATTGTCTAGCCCTTCAAATTAATTCGTTTTAAATATTAAGATCCTAATAAAAAAGCGATTCAATGCTCTAGAGATCATGAGTTAGAGAGGCAGCGCAGATTTTGGCGACTAAAAATTGCTCAAAACACAAGAGGATGTTAATTTTATTTTATAACTTATAAGGAATCTTGTAGCTATGGACGACAACTACACCATTATCATCGCAGACGATCAC
Source organism: Aliivibrio fischeri (assembly GCF_009727955.1). GTDB lineage: Bacteria > Pseudomonadota > Gammaproteobacteria > Enterobacterales > Vibrionaceae > Aliivibrio > Aliivibrio fischeri_A. Next base: position 231,371 of record NZ_WOBR01000002.1, read on the forward strand.
CCCTTATTTCGCAATGCACTTTTTCAATCTATCCACATGGCAATCAGTGGTGCAAACCTGCTAGAAGCTGATTCATTAGAGGCGTTATTAAAAGTATTAGAGAAAGAACCAGAACCCGATTTACTGCTATTAGACTTAAAAATGCCCGGCAGTAACGGCATGTCAGGCTTAATCCAATTACGTTCTCAATATCCTGATTTACCGATTGTGGTTGTGTCTGCTAGTGAAGAAGCAAGCATCGTATCTCAAGTTAAAACCCATGGTGCATTCGGCTTTATTCCTAAATCCAGTGACATGAAGTCGCTTATCGGAGCACTTAACCAAATTTTAGCGGGGGATTCCTATTTTCCTGCTGGTGCAATAAAGAATTCAGCAGCTTGCGATGATTTAGCGACAAAAATAGCTGCGCTAACACCTCAGCAGTATAAAGTTCTTGGAATGCTGTCAGATGGATTGCTCAATAAACAAATTGCGTATGATTTAGACGTCTCAGAAGCCACAATAAAAGCACACATGACGGCTATATTTAGAAAATTAGGAGTGAAGAATCGCACTCAAGCCGTCATTCTTTTACAACAAACGGAAAGTTAACCAAGATATAACACTCTAGACGCTAAAATAAATTAAACTCTGCTTTACGCTATACCAATCAATATGACTTCACATCATTGATTGGTATTCCATCCCTCTGTGTAACCTAACCTCTGGGAGAATCATGATAAGTATCCTCGTAACTCAATTTGTTGTTCTTTGGGCCGTAATTGACCCTATTGGCTCAGTTCCTGTCTATCTTTCACAAACTCAACATCTTTCAGCTAAGCAACGTAAACTGGTTGCCCTAAAAGCCGTTGCTATCGCCACTTTAGTTTTGCTCTTTTTTCTTATTGTTGGTCAATTATTATTAGAAGCAATGCAAATCCCTTTACCGGCTTTTCAAGTTGCAGGTGGTTTAGTGCTATTAATTTTTGCTCTCACAATGATCTTTGGTGAAAGTAAACCAGAGCAAGAACAAAAAATGAGTGAGGAAATGAGTCATTCTGATCTTGCTGATCTTGCCGTATACCCTCTAGCTATCCCATCTATCGCTTCACCGGGAGCTATGATGGCTATCGTCATGCTGACCGATAATTCTCGTTACTCCATACTTGATCAATCAATCACAGCGGGTGTCATGCTCGTTGTTCTATTGATAACGTTAGGTTTATTGCTTGGAGCAACCTTTATTCAAAAAGTCATTGGTAATGTTGGGGCCGCTATTATTAGTCGAGTCATGGGATTAATTTTGGCTGCTGTTGCTGTAAATAACTTACTCATGGGAATTAAAGATTTCTATTTTTAATCGTTAGACCTTGGTATTAATTAACACTGTATTAACATTAAAAATTCAATAACCACTTCACATAAAACGCTCATATTTTGGGCGTTTTTCTTTATCCGCTCGACTAAAGTTGCACTGTTTTCCTTTTCTTCCGCTGCTAACCTCCTTCTTGTTACAAACTTTTAACATAAAAAGGAGCTGGCTATGGCGTTTGAAACACAAGAACAAGCACAAGCCTACTGGAAAGAAAATTTGGGGATCATGGGCAGCTTGCTTGCGATTTGGTTCTTAGTCTCGTACGGCGCAGGAATATTATTTGTTGATGCACTTAATACCGTTCAATTTGGTGGATTCAAATTGGGATTCTGGTTTGCTCAACAAGGTTCAATTTATACCTTTGTGGCACTGATCTTTATCTACGTGGCACGCATGAATGCGCTAGATAAAAAATACAACGTACAGGAAGACTAAGAGGAATTATCATGGGTATCCAAACTTGGACGTTTATACTAGTCGGTATTACCTTTGCACTCTATATAGGGATAGCGATTTGGGCTCGCGCCGGATCAACCAGTGAGTTTTATGTTGCTGGTGGCGGGGTTCATCCTGTTGCTAATGGCATGGCTACGGCAGCCGATTGGATGTCGGCAGCTTCATTTATTTCAATGGCAGGTATCATTTCCTTTGTTGGTTATGATGGTGCTGTATATCTTATGGGTTGGACTGGCGGCTATGTACTGCTCGCTCTCTGTCTTGCTCCTTATCTACGAAAATTTGGCAAGTTTACCGTGCCAGATTTTATCGGCGAACGTTACTACTCCAAAACCGCTCGTATGGTTGCAGTATTCTGTGCCATCTTTGTTTCTTTCACTTACGTGGCAGGGCAAATGCGTGGTGTAGGTGTGGTATTCTCTCGATTCCTAGAAGTAGATATAAACATCGGTATTATTATCGGTATGGGTATCGTATTTTTCTATGCGGTACTGGGTGGTATGAAAGGCATCACTTATACGCAGGTAGCTCAATTCTGTGTCCTCATTTTCGCCTTCCTTGTACCAGCAGTATTCACTTCTATCATGATGACAGGTAACGTATTCCCACAAATTGGGATGGGTTCAACGGTTACTGGATCTGAAGTCTACTTATTAGATAAGTTGGATGGATTAACGACTGAACTCGGGTTTACCCCATATACTGACGGCTCTAAGAGCATGGTTGATGTCTTCTTTATCTGTGCAGCGCTAATGGTAGGTACGGCTGGACTTCCTCATGTAATTATCCGCTTCTTCACGGTACCTCGTGTTAAAGATGCACGTATATCTGCGGGCTGGGCGTTACTGTTTATCTCATTCTTATATACCACAGCACCTGCGGTAGCCGCGTTTGCTCGTGTAAATATGATTGAAACCATTAATGGTCCAGATAGCCAAGGGGTTGCTGCGGCTGATGCACCAAGCTGGTATAAAAACTGGGAAGACACAGGTCTTGTTGGTTGGGATGATAAAAATGGCGATGGCAAAATGTTTTACTCTGGTGATGAACGTAATGAAATGGACATCAACCGAGATATCATCGTATTGGCGTCACCTGAACTAGCAAGTTTACCAAACTGGGTTGTGGCACTATTAGCCGCTGGTGGCTTAGCTGCTGCATTATCAACGGCTGCCGGTCTACTACTGGTAATCTCGACGTCTATTTCCCATGATTTATTGAAGAAAGGCTTTAAACCCGATATGACTGATAAGCAAGAATTGCTTGCCGCCAGATTGGCTGCCGTCATTGCTATTGTGGGTGCTGGTTATTTAGGGATTAACCCACCAGGATTTGTAGCACAAGTAGTTGCTTTCTCCTTTGGGTTGGCCGCAGCGTCCTTCTTCCCTGCGATTATCTTAGGTATTTTCTATAAGAAGATGAATAAGGAAGGGGCAATTGCCGGTATGGTTTCTGGTGTTACCTTCACTACCGCTTACATCGTTTACTTTAAGTTTATTAACCCAGCCGCAAGCACACCTGACAATTGGTGGTTTGGTATCAGCCCTGAGGGGATTGGTACGCTAGGTATGTGTGTGAACTTCATTGTTTCAATTGCAGTAAACAAAGTAACAGCAGAAGTGCCTAAAGACGTACAAGACCTTGTGGAATCGATTCGTTTCCCTAAAGGTGCAGGCGAAGCACACGATCATTAATCGTATATAAATAAATTGCGTCAAATATTGGCTAAGCAAAGGGAGTTAGTGAATGCTAACTCCCTTTTTTTATGCTTAATCATGGATTATCAACGTGAGCATTAAAGCTATAATATGAGTTTTATTTAGTAATAATAAACTTATTGTACGTACAAATTGCATCGTTAATAAATTGAATACCAGCATGAATATTATTCGTTCGATTAGCTACAACCTGATATTCAATAGTGATGTCATCACTAACCATACTAATAAATAAAACCCCATCAACGACTTTCCAAGCTCCAGATAAAGATTTACCTCCAAATAGTTCTGTTTCAATCACAGTTCCATTGGAACTAAATAGCAATTCTGATGATGCGCCATCATTTGATACTTTCACCCATGTTTGCTGGTGCAGCTCATAACTTAAAATTTTTCGACGTTGTTTTTTCCACTCATTAAATTCTGACTCTTGAGTGGCAGATAATGTTGTAAGTTCTTTGGTATCAATCAGAGACTGGTCTTTTTCATACCAAAAAAGCTGTAAATTTAGTGGTTTCATCGACTTTTACTGCTCTTTAAGTGATTTAATTTTCACCACTTTGCGCCAACAGTACTATGAAGTCAAATTAGATAGAAAGGAAGAGAGATAAAATGTGGAGTGTGCAGTACATATGGGGGGGGTACAGTACTGCACAACAGCAAAACGCATTTATTTAATAACGATTAAACGATGTTAATCAGAGAATATCCTTAGTAACCCAACGTCATCACAGGTTTTGTTTAACCTCTCCTTTGCAAGAATAATATTCTCTTTCCAATTAGCATCTTGCGCCCACATTTCAATAACAAGAGGAACCACACATTGTGTCTCTTTCAATGTATTTAAAATGGCTTTGAAATCGACTTCACCATCACCAATAACTAAATCTCGAAACTGCCCTTTATATTCAGCCGTTACACAATACGTATCTTTAAGGTGTATTTGAGTAATATGCGGCTTACTTAATTTAAGCTCAGTAACAATGTCATAATTCCATCCTGAAATATTCCCTACATCAGGATACGCCGTAAAATAAGGAGAGTTAACTTCACGGTTTAACACTTCAAACTTACTCAATGAATTAAGATAATCGGTATCCATTATCTCAACAGCCAACATCACCCCTGCTCTCTCAGCAAGTTGCGCTGAAAGCTTCATACCTTCAATAAAGCATTGATGTGTCTGTTTATCTGCTGGCTCATAATAAACATCATAACCAGCCAATTGAATTGTTCTAATACCCAATTTATAAGCAAGTGTGATCGCTTTTTCCATATGAATAACCGCTTGCTCACGAATTGCGGCATCAGCAGATCCAAAAGGAAATTTTCGATGAGCACTTAGACACATTGAGTGTAAAGGCACATCATATTTTTCACAAAGACGACGTAAACCATACACTTCTTCATCATTCCAATCTAAGCGACTGCGACGCTCATCAGATTCATCAACAGAAATCTCTAGAAAATCAAATCCTAGCTCTTTAGTTGTCTTTAGCTTTTCTTCCCAACTGAATTCATTTGGAAGCGCTTTTTCATAAAGACCTATACGATGGCGTTCTAAATTCTTATACATAACACCCTCTAATTCCAATAACGATTAATTTGTGCTTTTAATGCTTCCGCCGTTTCCTTCCCTTTTTTTCCAGCAAGAGCCCTACCCGCAATAAACGTTTTTGCTTTAATACCTTCGAACAAATACAGATTTTCAGGAACAATCCCACCAGTAATAGATAACTCAAGGCCTAACTCTGACAGCGCGCGCATTTTTACAAGGTCTTCTTCAGTCCAGCCTACACCAGCTAATTCTGCATCGCGAGAGCGGTGGTAAATGGCTTGTGATACGCCAAGATCAACCCAAGACTGCGCATCTTCCATTGTCCAATTGCCATAAATTTCAATTTGGATTTCACCATTAAATTCATCCGCAACTTTCTTACAAGCGCCAATAGTCGCAATATGCGCTGCTGCTGAAACAGTAATCCAATCAGCCCCAGCCTCAAATGCCATGCGGGCCAAAATTGCCCCACCATCCGTCGTTTTCATATCACAGACTAAAATGTGATTAGGATGATTTTTTCGTAATGTAGATACCGCTGACATGCCCTCAGCAAAAGCCAAAATAGTGCCGACTTCAATTACATCGACAAAGCTTTCAACATTAGCCGCCACGTCAATAGCAGCAGGTAAGTTTGTTTGATCTAGGGCGATTTGAATCATTGGTTTAGTCATGTTGTTATCCTTTAATTTGTTCACGTATCAAATGGGCTAAGCCATCATTATTGTTATTCGTTGAGCACACAGCTTGAGCGTGTGACTTTACAATGTCGTCAGCATTCAGCATTGCGACGCCTAATCCTGCATATTTGAGCATTGATATATCATTGTGATTATCACCAACCGCTATAACATCCGATGCTTGATAACCTAGTTCTGAAATATATTCTGAAAGACGAAGACCTTTACTGTTTCCTTTAGCTGCAAAGTCAATTCGATTTGACCAAGAACGCTCTCCATTAAAGTTCGATTCAACCCAAGGGTGTTGCAGTAAACTATCCACAGCACCTTGTTCTCCTTCCACAACAAACTTCCAAACATGCTCTGCCTGGTTCGCGGTTTCAATAAATGAATCGACTCGATATATTTGTGGTCTATGTTGCTTTGGCGCTGTTGCTGCCCACTCTTCCAATACCAACATGTAAGCAAATGGGTTGTAATTGGAGTACGTCATCGCATTAGTGATATACATCACCATCTTGAGTTGAAATTCTTCAGCCATATCAATGAAGGTCAATGCGTTTTGTTTTTCTATCGCATTTTGTTTAAGAACCGTTTCACTCTGGTAGTCATAAACATAAGTGCCATTACAGCAAATGATTGGAGTATCAAGACCTAATTCATAATAGTAAGGTCTCGCTGCCGTATGATGTCTCCCTGTAACGATGACAACATGACAATACTTTTTGACTTCTTGAATTGCCTTTTTTACTTCTGGATGAATCGTATGGTTATCAGTTAACACCGTTCCATCCAGATCCAATGCAAGCACTTTATACATAGAATGTTCTCTCATTATATGAATGACCTTTGTTATCAAATCTTATGCTGTCCGTAATAAGCGTTTTCTCCATGCTTACGTAGATAGTGCTTATCTGATAATTCTGGTTGGATTTTGATACCACTATTAAGAGAACGTGTAGCTAGAGCCATCGCTGACACTTCCTCTAATACAACGGCATTATGAACAGCATCGTTTGCATCCTTCCCCCAAGAAAATGGAGCATGTCCGGCAACGATAACACTAGGTACAGCCATAGGATCAATATCTCTATGAGCGAACTCTTCGATGATGACTAACCCTGTATTTTTCTCATATTCTTCAGCAATTTCGACATTTGATAATCGACGAGTGCATGGAATATCGCCATAAAAATAATCAGCATGTGTTGTACCTAGAGCTGGGATATCAATGCCAGCTTGTGCCCAAATAGTCGCGCTGCGTGAGTGAGTATGAACGACACCACCAGTACCAGGAAATGCTTTATAGATCTCAAGGTGAGTTGCAGTATCACTTGAAGGATTTAATGTCCCTTCCACAACAGTACCTTCAAGATCGACAATGACCATGTCGTCGATTGTCATATCACAGTACTCTACCCCTGACGGCTTAATGGCAATCACACCACGTTCGCGATCAATCTCAGAAACATTACCCCAAGTAAAAGTCACTAACCCATATTTAGGTAGTTGCAAATTAGCGTTTAGTACCCGCTGTTTTAATTCATGATATTGTGACATTGTGCCTCCTTATGCTGCTTCAGCTTCCGCCAACGCAGCATCAATTAAACAAGCTACATCATCAGCAGTTTTACATGCGCGAAGTTTCGAAAAATCCTCATCAAACTCAATTAAATTAGCAACCTGCATTGTGCCTTCTATATGTTCATCAGAGTCTTTACCCGCAAGAGTAATCAAAACATCCACAGGCTCATCGACACCTTCAAATATAATTGGGGTTTCTAATACCGTTAGTGCAAAACCCGTTTTAATAACACCATCTTCAGGACGGCAATGAGGCAATGCAAAAGCATCATGAATGCAAATATAAGGACCTTCCTCGCCAATCGCTTTAATGATTGCATCGTAATAACGCGCTTCAACGACACCTGCGCTTACAAGAGCATCCGTTCCTAACTTGATTGCTGATTTCCAATCCGTTGCTTTCGCATTTAGTTGGATAGAGTTATTTTGGATAAGAGATTCTTTTAAGTTCATTGTTTTGCTCACTTATTGAATTATTTTTATGGGCTCGGCAACAATGAGTTACCGAGCTTTTTTATTATTTATGGAAGTTATTTTCGATAATTGAAACTAGCTCATCACCAAAGGTTTTCACCATGATCATGTTCTTCACTGCTAATTGCTGCTTGCCTTCCGGGAGACCTGTAATTTTTGCAGCTAATGCAACAGAGGTAACAATGATGTCAAATGAACCTAAATGAGATTTGTAATCCGTGATTGCACTATTAAAAGTCAAGCTCGGAATGCCTTTTTTATCTAGATATTCTTTAATTTTCTTTGAACACATCATTGAAGAACCTTGACCAGAGCCACAACATACAAGCACTCGTACTGGTTTTTGATTTTCTAGATTAGTGGTTTTAGATGTTTCAGATTGAGGGGTAATTTCAACTTCAACCTCAATACCTTCAGGAGTTATCGCAGTCATAATTTCAGAACTTGCAGCATCTTCTTCTGCTCGTAGCTGTTTTGATGCAAAGTACATATACACACCAGCAAGCGCTAAAATAAAGAAGAAGAAAAGACTCGAGCTTGATATCCCTTGCATAATTGGAGGGAAGACTAGAGCCCAATCAGCCATGCCCATCCAACCATTAAATTCAGTCCCTGATTGAGCAAAAATATGAATAGCCCATGCTGAACCAACAACTTCAATAACACCCATCACAAAACAGATTTTCATGACTGCTTTCCAGCCACCAAAATGGTTTGCGAATACACCAATAGTTGCGTTCGAGAAAAACATTGGGATGAAGCCTGGAATGATCATGATTGGTGCATCAAATGCCAGCATTGCAAGCACTGCTGTAAATTGACCAACCGCTCCCCACATAAAACCAAATACCATTGCATTTGGTGAATATGCGTAAATTGCAGCACAATCAATAGCCAGAACTGCATTAGGAATTAAGCGTTGTGAAATACCATTAAACGCTTCAGATAATTCAGCAACGAACATACGAACGCCCGTTACGATAACTTGAATTGCTACAGCGAACTTAAGGCCAGTTTCAAAAATGTAGATAAGCCAGTGCGTTTTACCTGCCATATCTTGAAGATTATCTAAACCAAATGAGAGAAGAATAATGCCGAAGAATGCTGTCATAACTAGTGTAGTCGCAGCAATACTATCGTGGAAAATATGTAACCATTTAGGCAGGTTTATATGATCTACACTGTCATTTTTATCACCTAGCTTAGGCGCAACTTTGGTCGCAATCCATGAAGCAAATTGCTGTTGGTGACCTATCGAAAAACCAGCACCTCCGGTAACTTCTTGGGTCGGTTTGAACATGATGTTAGATGAAATACCCCAGTACAACGCCATCAATATTGCTGAATAAATAATGGTTTCCCACATACTTGCGCCAAGCACAAAGTAAAATACCGCAATAAGCCCCGCTTGCTGAAACATAATATGTCCAGTAAGCATAATGGTCCGAATACCCGTAATACGACGAAAAGCAACAAGAAGAATATTTAATCCAAGAGCTAGTAATACAGCATAACCAACCCACGAATAATTATCTCCCATGGTTTCCATTGTGGACATCATGGAGGTGTATGGGTCAATTACTGAACCTGTTAATCCATGAATTTCACTCATTTTCTCAATCACAGGTTTAAAACCTGCAACCAAAGTTCCCGCTCCGACTTGCACAATCATGAAACCAACAATGGTTTTGATTGAACCAGAGATAACCGTAGTGGCATCTCGCTTAAGAAGTATGTAACCCAGACAGGTGACTAAACCAAGCAGCAATGGTGCTTTAGTCATTACCTGACTGTAAAAAATATAGAAGATATCGTATAAGAACTCCATATCTTTACCCCTAATATAATTTTGTAGTTTTAATGGTTTGTAGGATTTAGTGATGTCTCATTTTGCTCACGAACTAGACTTTAACAATCAAAAGTAATCATTCAATGCTCATTTGTGATTATTTTGATTTATATCAATAATTATCCTTTGCAATCGTTCCAATTGAGCTATCGATCACACCAAAAAACAACAATTACCTTAAAATCAATAAGTTAAAAAACATTGTGATTTAGTTCTACTTTTTACCACCATATAATTTGACAATCAAATTTGTGATTATTAGAATCAAATTAAATCACAAGTAATCATAAAATTGTCATCAAGACAAACCGAGTGATAAATATGAATGAACTACAAAGACATAACGGCATCTTGTCGTTATTAGAAGAAAAACAGACGATTAACGTTTCGAACATTATTGAAAGCTTCAATGTTTCGCCAGCTACAGCAAGACGTGATATCGCTAAATTAGATGAGCTAGGTAAATTAAGAAAAGTTCGTAACGGTGCTGAACGTGTTGAAAACCAAAAAAGAAAATGGTCTCCATTAAACATAAACAGCACTGAATTTTATGAAGAGAAAGCGCGTATAGCACAAACCGCTGCCGATTTGTGTCAGCCAGGAGATAGCGTTGTTATTAACTGCGGCTCAACCGCATTTCTATTAGGGCAACAGCTTTGTGGCGATGATGTTCAAATTGTGACGAACTACTTCCCGTTAGCCAGCTATTTGATTAATGAAGATCACGATGATGTCATCATTATTGGAGGGCAATATAACAAGGCACAAAATATATTTTTAAATCCTGCTCCTAATTCTCTAGGTGGTTATGCCGGAAACTGGATGTTTACATCAGGAAAAGGACTTACCGATGCAGGGTTATACAAGGCCGATATGCTGACAGCTGTTGCAGAGCAACAAATGCTAGAGCAAATCGACAAACTTGTAGTTGTGGTTGATAGTTCAAAGATAGGTCAACGTACCGGCATGCTTTTTTGCCCAACAAAACAAATCGATATTGTTATAACAGGTAAAGATGCAAACCCTGAGGTGATCAAATTAATTAAAGCTCAAGGGACACAAGTTATCTTGGTATAACAATTAGTTCAAAATAACAAACGGGGTAATAAACCCTAAAAAAAATAATAATTATTTAGCTCAGTGTCTTAAATATCAATTAAGACGCTCGGCTCCCTACATCCTAAATAAATTTAAAAATAAGAAACAGAAGGTATTAACATGAGCAACGTAAATGAAATCACTCGCGAATCTTGGATCTTAAATACATTCCCTGAGTGGGGAACTTGGTTAAATGAAGAAATCGAACAAACAGTTATTCAACCAAATACATTTTCTATGTGGTGGCTTGGTTGTACTGGTATTTGGCTAAAATCCGAAGGTGGTGCAAATCTATCAATGGACTTCTGGTGCGGTACTGGTAAAAAAACTCAAGCTGTTCAGAAAATGAAAAATCAACACCAAATGATGCGTATGGGTGGTGTTGAAGCTCTTCAACCCAATCTACGTACGGCTATCTTTCCTCTAGACCCATTTGCAATTAAAGAAATAGATGCCGTAATGGCGTCTCATGATCATGGTGATCATATTGATATCAACGTTGCTGCAGCCGTTCTACAAAACTGTGGTGATCACGTTAAATTTATTGGTCCTAAAGCATGTGTTGAGTTATGGATGAAATGGGGTGTTCCAGAAGAACGCTGTGTTATCGCTAAAGTTGGTGATGAAATTAAGATCAAAGATGTAAATATTAAAGTATTAGACGCATTTGATCGTACAGCGTTAGTTACTCTTCCAGAAGGTACATCTTCGTTAGATAAAGAAATTCTAGATGGTATGGATGACCGCGCAGTTAATTACTTAGTGGAAACTACTGGTGGTTCTGTTTATCACTCGGGTGATTCACATTACTCAAACTACTACGCAAAACACGGTAACGATCATAAAATCGACATAGCGCTACTTTCTTATGGTGAAAACCCTCGTGGTGTAACGGACAAAATGACATCTTCTGATATTTTACGTGCTGCAGAATCACTTAATTGTGAAGTTGTCGTACCTTTCCATCACGATATTTGGGCTAACTTCCAAAATGATCCTCGTGAAATTGAAGTGTTATGGAACATGAAGAAAGAACGTCTTCAATACGGATTTGCTCCATTCTTCTGGCAAGTAGGCGGAAAGTATACTTACCCAACAGATAAAGGCCGTATACATTACCAACACTTCCGTGGATTTACTGATATCTTTAAAAATGATCCAGAATTACCTTATCGTGCATTCTTATAACACACATTAAAATAGACAAAAGGGAGCACAAATGCTCCCTTCTTTTTATTAAGAATACAGTTTAGGTGCTAACATGACGGTTCAATACTGATCTTAATTTCAATGGTTTTACTGGCTTTGAAATAAACCCAAATCCATTACTTTTAATGCTATCTAGCAGATCCTCGGTTTTATCTGCACTGATCATCACGCCTTCAAACTGATTACCTAAACGCAAACGGCATTGCTGCAATACTTCTAGTCCTGTTCTGTCGTTATCTAATCGATAATCAGAAAAAATCACATCTGGAATCCAATCATCTTCTAAACAATGCAAGCTACCAAACAGATCCGTTGCGGTTTTCACTTCACAACCCCAACGAGAAATCAGAGACTCCATACCAACAAGAATATCCGGCTCATTATCAACGCATAGAACTCGCACTCCACTTAACGGTAATTCAAGCTTTGGGGTTACCGTAGGCATTTTACTCTCAACCAGAACACCTCTCTCAAGTGTTACTGAAAATACCGATCCTCTATCGAGCCATGAGCGCAGTGAAATCGTATGTCCTAACACATGAGAAATGCCACGAGCAATCGCAAGCCCCAAACCTAACCCTTGATCTGCTCGACTTTGATCTACCCGAGTAAACTCATCAAAAATAGCTTGCTGTTTCTCTTCTGGAATACCGATACCATTATCCCAAACATCAATTCGAATTTGGTCTCCTACTCGTCTTGCTCCGAGCACCACTTTACCTTGAGGGTTATATCGAAACGCATTAGTTAAAAAGTTTTGTACAACTCGACGTAATAATTTTGAATCTGATTCCACCACCACATCAGAATGAATCACTGAAAACTCAATATTCTGTTGTTTGGCTAAAGCCCCAAATTCCGCTTCTAAATTAGAAAATAATGTTCCTAATGAAAAACCTTGAATGTGCGTTTCTAACTTACCCGCTTCCAATCGAGATATATCAAGTAAGTCCCCAATTAACTCCTCAGCTGCTCCTAATGCACTTTCTATGTGTCCTGATATTTTTTGTGTTTCTTGATCTTTTGCGACTTCATTTAATGAAGAAGCAAACAGACGAGCCGCATTCAATGGCTGCATTAAATCATGACTTACCGCAGCAAGCAGACGTGTTTTTGATTGAGAAGCCAACTCCGCACTTTGGGTTGCACCAACCAATCGCTGATTTAATTTTTCTAATTCTTTAGTTCGCTCATGCACTCGTGATTCAAGAGTCTCATTGGTTTCTTTTAACGCTTTTTCTGCCTGTCTAAAGACGGTGATATCGGTAAAACTCATTACAAATCCACCATTGGGCATCGGATTTCCCTGAACCTCGATAACTTGCCCATCAGCTCGAACACGAGAAGAAACATGACGAGTACGTCGCTCTAAATGCTCTACTCGACGCTTTACGTGCACTTCAGGATCACCCGGTCCACATAACCCTTGCTCTGCATTATGGCGGATCACATCAGCTATTGGTCTACCCACTTGAATTAACCCCGGAGGAAAAGTAAATAACTCTAAGTAACGCTGATTCCATGCAACTAATTTCATCTGCTTATCAACCACAGCAATACCTTGGCTAATATGCTCAATCGCCCCTTGCAACAACCCGCGACTAAAATCATACAATTCAGAAGCTTCATCAACGATGGTTGCCACCTCCTCCAACTGCATATTGCGACCCTGAAGCGCCGAAGTTAATACTAAACGAGAAGAAGAAGCACCAAATACACCAGCTAATACACGCTCGGTATGACGAATTAACGCCGAACTTGCTTGCTGTTGTGGTTGTAATGTTTCACCTTGCTGATTCGAGAATTGACGAAAGGCTTTTTGTGCACGTCTACGTCCAACAAACCGTGAAGCTAACATTTCTAATTCACCCACCGTCACGCGAGTTTGATACACACTCACATCTTCATTTTCAGGTAATGGAGCACCAACAAAAGAAGCCGCTTGTAAGCGCTCACTCAATGACGCTCTTGTCACTAAAGAAACCAAAATAAAGAGAATAGAGTTCAAACCAAGACTAAGCATCATCCCCCAATCCGATGTCATCACATTTAGAGATTGCAACCATTCTGGAGGGGTGATAACCCACAGCAAAAAGTTATTGTCAGCGCTGCCTGCAAGCATTTGAGTTTGGCTCATTAGCGTGATTAACCACACTAAGAAACCAATAATTAAACCAGCATATACGCCTTTTCTATTTCCTTGTCGCCAATACAAGCCACCGATTAATGCTGGGGCAAATTGCGCGATAGCAGCAAACGCCAATAACCCAATAACGGATAACGAATCGATAGAATCGAGTGCTTGATAAAACCCCCATGCCCCCAATAATAGAAGCAAAATGAGTGCTCGACGAATAGAAACAAGTAAATGAGAGAAATGACTAAAAGTACGTGATGTCGTTTTGACTTTGCGTAATAACAAAGGCAACACCAAATCATTAGATACCATAATAGCCAATGCGATGGTTGATACGATCACCATTCCACTGGCAGCGGAAGTCCCCCCAACAAAGGCGAGTAACGCCATATTCTCTGCACCAACAGAGAGCGGAACACTAATAACAAAACTATCACTAACACCACCAGAGAGCAGCGCCTGTCCAGCCCAAGAAATAGGTAAAACAAACAAACCAATTAAAACTAAATAACTTGGAAACACCCAACGAGCGGTTCTTAAATCCTGCGCTTGTTCATTCTCTACAACAGTGGTGTGAAACTGGCGCGGCAAGCAAACTATTGCCGCCATAGTTAAAATGGTATGAAATAAAAGAGTGATGACATTTGGAGACTGATACGTTTCTTTAGCAATAGAGAACAAATCCACCTTAGGCTCAGAGTAAGCCAAATACAAAATAAATACACCAACCATTAAAAAAGCAACGAGCTTAACGATCGATTCAAAGGCTACCGCCATCATCAAACCACGGTGATGCTCTGTAGTATCAATGTGTCGAGTTCCAAATAGAATTGTAAAAATCGCGAGCGCTGCACCAACAAACCAAGAGATATGCCCATCTTGATACCCAAAGTCTTGCGCTAAATTAGGTGCAACAAGATCGAGCCCCATGGTGATCCCTCGCAATTGCAAGGCGATATAAGGAAGAATGCCAATGACAGCAATTATCGTTATAACCCCAGCAAGACCTTGTGATTTTCCATAACGAGCAGCGATAAAATCCGCTATTGAAGTGATGTGTTCACGCTTGGCAATCAAAATAATACGAGCCAAAAAACGCCATGCAAAAACAAACACAAAAATAGGAGCAAGATAAATAGGAAGAAAAGACCACGGGTTATTAGTGGCTTGGCCTACGGTACCATAAAAGGTCCATGAGGTGCAGTAAACGGCAATTGAAAGGCTATAAATCCATGGGCGATATTGAGCTAACCACCCTTTCTGACGATCGCCATACCAAGCAATTAAAAATAATAATCCTAAATACGCCAGCGAAACTGGCACCACAATCCATCCTTGTGTCATCACTCATCCTTGGTGAGACCATTCTAACGATATAAAAAACGCCAGAAGGTGCATTTATTCTGTAGCATCATTCTAGCGTTTAATTATTGCTTCGTTTTTATACAAGCTGACAAATGTGATTAAGACTTCACTTTATCGAGTTTAATCATCAGAGCTAGCACCCCCATCGCAGCCATCAACCAGAATATATTCGCTCCCCACGCTTCATACCCCCAACCACTTAAGGTTGTCATTAATGCGATAAATGCACCAAGCGGAATCGCGTTATATAACGCCTGTAATGCCACCATTTTATTCTGAGGGAATTTTTGAATATATTGAATCGCGGCAAGGTGAGCCATTGCGAAAGTCACGCCATGTAACGCTTGCACTAATACCAAAGCAAATAGCTCTGTGGTTGCTGCCGTTAATCCCCAACGAACCACAACACCAATCGCTGCAACTTTAAATAAGGTTGATGTTTTCCAACCCGCAAATAATTGCTTACTAAACGCAAATATCATCACCTCAGCGACAACACCTAAGCTCCATAAATAACCAATAGTGCTTTCTTGATAGCCTGATTCTTTCCAATAAATCGAACTAAAACTGTAGTAAGCGGCGTGACTGCCTTGAATTAATGCCACTAACACGATGAATTTCACAATTGGAGCTTCAGTTAGTAAAGCCAATAATTTTGGTCGTTCATTATCTTCATCAGATACTGATACTGGCATTGGATTAGGATTTCTCATCACTAACACTAACGCCGCTAAAATACCTGCAATTGCGGTGTAAACGATCATATCGGTACCAAAACCAGACACCAAATAACCAACTACAGTAGAGCCTGCAATAAAACTAACGGATCCCCACAATCGCGTACGACCATAATCTAATAAATTATGTTTCGCATAATAATTGGTCATCGCATCGGATAACGGAACCGCTGGTCCGCAGGATAAATTGAATAAGATGGTAACGATAGCAAGCCACCAAAAACTCGCCCCATTAACCAAAAAGAGAGCAAGAGCTATCAAAGAAGCTAAGGTTAACAAGCGCAATGCTGGAACGATGTGTTCAACACGGTGCAACCTTGGTGTAATTACTAGGTTAGCAACACAACGAGTTGCAAAGCCTAATCCAATAAGAACACCAATATCCCCGGCAGAAACACCTTGTTCTTCAAACCATAACGCCCAAAAAGGTAAATAAACCCCATAGGCAAAAAAGAATCCGCCAAAATACTGAGAGATCCAAGCAAAAGGTGAAACCCGTAACATGATGATGTCCAAAAGGAAGTAAAAAGAGGCGGTCATTATGGCATCGTCTTGATTTATAAAAAGGGAAAACCGAGCCGAAGAAAAATGCACCTTTTAAAATGTGACTTTGGTTTCATATTCATGCTAATGCCCTAGACTAAAGTCGTCTTCATTCTTGCTCACTTTTTAATGAAAATAAGGGAAATTACTGACTAAGGATGGGGCTATGCCAAATGACATTAACTTTTCACTTGCTCCGTTTAATCGACTAACCTCAGAACAACAAGAGATGATCGCGAAAAGTACGGATATTGCCTATTTCCGAATAGGCGATACGATTATTCATGAAGGTCAAACGTCAGACAATCTCTTCATCATAATGAAAGGCTCCATTGAAGAACGCTCAAATACCAGTGGAGAAGTTTATGCTCACTACACTCATGACGATATTTTTGATGTTCGCTCTCAATTTGATCATCAAGTAAAACACAGTTATATCGCTCTAGAAGATACTCTTTGTCACTTACTCCCTACTCAACTTTTTCTTAAGTTATACAATGAGAATCAAGCCTTTTCTGACTACTTCAATAGCAGTCTAGCCAAACGCAAAGCCTTACTCACTCAAGCTCATCAGCAACAGAACTTAGCCGAATTTATTCTCACAAAAGTCGATGATGAAACAACTCAACAATGCCTTATCGTCGATAGAAATACTCCCTTACAACAAGTTACTCAACTTCTGAAAGACAATAACATGGATGCGTTATTTGTTGAGTTAAACCAATATGATACTCGTCATCAAGAAACTCAAAGCGATTTACCTTTTGGCATCGTCACTCGCACAGACTTACTGCACGCCATTATGATTGATGAGTATGCAGCAAACCATCCTGTAGGAGCAATTTCAACTTATCCTATTGTGCATATTCAACAACAAGATTATTTGTTTAATGCCATGATGCTAATGACACGCCACCACGTAAAAAGAGTTGCAGTACTAAATAAAAGCAAACTGGTTGGCATGCTTGATATGACGCAAGTGCTAAGCCTATTTTCAACTCACTCACATGTTCTTACCTTAAGAATTGCTCGCGCCGAACATATTGATGAGCTTGTCTTAGCAGCAAATACTCAAACTCAACTCGTAGAGACCTTAATCAGTAACGGCATTCGAACGCGTTTCATTATGGAGCTTATTTCAACGGTAAATGAACAGATCATCGAAAAAGCATTTAGCCTAGTGGTACCCAAAAGCTTACATGATCATTGCTGTCTGATTGTGATGGGGTCAGAAGGTCGAGGTGAGCAAATTTTAAAAACCGATCAAGATAATGCACTGATCATAAAAAATGGTCTTGAATGGCATAACTTGCCCGAATTAATGAGCCAATTTACGCATACCTTACAGCAACTCGGTTATCCATTATGCAAAGGTAATGTGATGGTCAGTAACCCTCTCTGGGTAAAGACCGAACACCAATGGGAAAAACATATTCAGAAACTGTGTGCTGAACCAAATGCTGATAACATGATGAATCTTGCTATTTTCTCAGATGCTCAAACGGTTGCAGGAAATCAAACGCTACTCTCTCCACTCAAACAAATATTGATATCCAAACTCAAAGAGAATGAACTCGCCCTCAGTACTTTTACTCGCCCAGCTTTGCAATTTCATGTGCCATTAACCCTATTTGGAAATATCAAAATAAAAAAAGAAGGCATCGATATTAAACAAGGGGGTATATTCCCTATCGTTCATGGAATTAGAGCGCTATCTTTAGAGCAAGGTATTGAAGAAACAAACACGTTTAAACGTATCGATTCACTACGCAAACACAACGTATTAGAGCACTCCACAGCAGATAATTTAAGTGAAGCACTAAAACTGTTTTTTAAGTGGCGTTTGCGCCATCAATTACAAGAAAAAACAGCTATTCCAAATAACCATATTCATATTGACCGCCTCGACCGTACTGAGCGAGACCTCTTACGCCACAGCTTACACATAGTAAAAAAGTTCAAAGAATGGCTTGGTTATCATTACCAAATAAGGGATTAAACGATGAATTATTTACAACGATTATGGTGGCAATATAAGTTACGATCCCATAAAAACTTATCTCTTTTTCATCATTATTCTGGCGATGAGTTGGTGTCTATTGATTGTGAAACAACGAGTCTAAACCCCAACCATGCCGAATTGGTTTCTATTGCTGCTATCAAAATTAAAAATAATCGAGTGTTAACCAGTCAAACAATTCACTTAAAACTGACACCACCACAAAGCCTAAACTCCGATTCAATCAAAATACACCAACTAAGGCATCAAGATCTCCATCATGGGCTATCCGAACAACAAGCGATTACTCAATTGCTTGAATTTATCGGTAATCGCCCTATTGTTGGATACCATATCCGCTATGACAAAAAGATTTTAGATCGAGCTTGCTTGCGTCATTTTTCTCATCCTTTACCCAATTCGCTGATTGAAGTCAGTTATATCTACCATAATAAATTAGAGCGATTACTGCCTAATGCGTATTACGATTTAAGTATTGAGGCTATCTCCAAACATTTGGGATTACCACAAGCTGACAGGCATGATGCACTTGAAGATGCGATAACCGCTGCACTTATTTATGTGCGTTTAACTCATGGTGACTTCCCTGACATTCCCTCAAGTAAAAACGCTCATAGTTACTGATCTGTGTCTCAAAAAATGACTGATTTCTCCCTCAATACTCAGTAAACCCTTCTTTCTCTGACTAAAGTCTAATTGTTGAAAACACATTTCTAGCTGAAAGTAATATCAACCTTACAAATAAAAAAGCAGTACCAATGACGGTGCTGTACTGAAATCCAATAATAAATAAATCTGGATATTTGCTGTATTCACAAGGAGAACAACATGAGTGAGATTCACGTGTACCCGGTCAATCAAGATATCGCTAATAATGCACACGCTGATGATGATAAATATCGTGAAATGTACCAGCAATCCGTTATCAACCCTGAAGGATTTTGGCGTGAGCATGGACAAATTGTTGATTGGATGACTCCTTACACCAAAGTTAAAAACACCTCTTTTGATACGGGTCATGTTGATATTAAGTGGTTTGAAGATGGTGAACTTAATGTATCGGCAAACTGTATTGATCGTCATTTAGCCACCCGAGGTAATGACATTGCTATTATTTGGGAAGGCGATGACCCACAAGACGATGCCTCTATTACCTTTAATGAACTGCATGAGCAAGTCTGTAAATTCTCTAATGCATTAAAAAGCCAAGGCGTTCGTAAAGGCGATGTGGTTTGTATTTATATGCCAATGGTGGCAGAAGCGGCTGTTGCGATGCTGGCTTGTACTCGCATCGGCGCTGTTCATACCGTGGTATTTGGTGGTTTCTCACCAGAAGCTCTCGCAGGTCGAATCATTGATTCGGATGCAAAAGTCGTGATTACTGCGGATGAAGGCGTTCGCGGCGGACGTACCGTTCCACTGAAAAAGAATGTTGATGATGCACTGAATAATCCAGACGTAACCACCATTGAAAAAGTCGTGGTATTTCAACGTACAGGTAATGACATTGAATGGTCTGAAGGACGTGATGTTTGGTGGCACGAAGCAACGGCTGTTGCCTCCCCACATTGTGAACCAGAAGCTATGAATGCCGAAGACCCTCTATTTATCCTTTATACTTCAGGTTCAACAGGAAAACCTAAAGGTGTACTTCATACCACTGGCGGCTACCTTGTCTATGCAGCCATGACCTTTAAATATATTTTCGATTATCAAGAAGGTGAAGTGTTCTGGTGTACTGCGGATGTTGGTTGGATCACAGGTCATACTTACTTAATTTATGGCCCTCTTGCTAATGGAGCTAAAACCATCTTGTTTGAAGGAGTACCGAATTACCCAAGCACGAGCCGTATGAGTGAAGTGGTAGACAAACATAATGTTAATATTCTATACACCGCACCAACAGCCATCAGAGCACTTATGGCTCAAGGCACTGAAGCGGTTCAAGGTACATCGCGCAGCTCACTACGAGTCATGGGCTCGGTAGGTGAACCAATCAACCCTGAAGCATGGGAATGGTATTACAACACAATTGGTGATGCCCGTTGCCCTATTGTTGATACATGGTGGCAAACAGAAACGGGAGGCATTTTAATTTCCCCTCTTCCTGGTGCAACAGCATTAAAACCAGGATCAGCGACTCGTCCATTCTTTGGTGTTCAACCCGCTTTAGTGGATAATATGGGTAATATTATTGAAGGAGCTACTGACGGGAACCTTGTCATTACCGACTCTTGGCCGGGACAAATGCGAACCATTTATGGTGACCATGACCGCTTTGAACAAACTTACTTTTCTACCTTTAAAGGCATGTATTTTACCAGTGACGGCGCTCGACGAGATGAAGATGGTTATTACTGGATCACTGGACGTGTTGATGACGTATTAAACGTATCAGGCCACCGCATGGGAACAGCCGAAGTTGAATCTGCATTAGTGGCTTTTGATAAAATTGCTGAAGCCGCCATTGTTGGTGTGCCTCATGATATTAAAGGCCAAGCAATTTACGCTTACATTACGTTAAACTCAGGCGAAATTCCAAGTGCAGAACTGCATAAAGAAGTCAAAGATTGGGTAAGAAAAGAAATTGGCCCTATCGCTACTCCTGATTTTCTACATTGGACCGATTCATTACCTAAAACTCGTTCAGGTAAAATTATGCGTCGTATCCTTCGTAAAATTGCAACCGGAGATACCTCTAATCTAGGAGATACTTCGACACTAGCAGATCCAAGTGTGGTTGATAAGCTGATCGAAGAACAAAGAAAGATAGCTTAACTAAATATAAGCGTTCTAAAACATAGTACTAGCGCGTGAATTTTAATTAAAAGTCATCATAGATTTTCTATGGTGGCTTTTTTGATGTGACGTTTAGCTCAAATTTACAGATCTCTTATTTCTTTCCTTATTCCTTGCTAATAAACAAAATCAAAAACAGTATAATTACTCAACAAGTTAGAAAGTATTTGTTAACTAACAGATAATACGGCAGAACTTTATTACTTTCTTTAGTTCTAATTATCACTTTTGAGTCAAAATATGTTTTATTCTTTATACTCAAAATGAAACTTAGAGCTGATAAGACCAGTATTTTGCTGCGATTTGCTGTGAATTGTCTATAATTGCTTTTTATGTGGTGTTGCAGACTGAAAAATTGCAATAAACCAACAAATCGAATATAAAAGATGTGCTTTTTTTACTTTAACCGTAAAAACAAGGAATTTAGCATCACAATGTCTACTCAATCGCGAATTTTAGTTCTCAATGGCCCAAACCTAAATCTATTAGGTCTGCGTGAACCTGCTCATTATGGCAGCCAAAACTTAGAGCAAATTGTTAATGCTTTGACCATTCAAGCCGATGCTTTGGGTGTAGAGCTCGAACATTTACAATCTAATCGTGAATATGAGTTGATTGAAGCTATCCATAATGCTTATCAACGTATTGATTTCATTATCATCAATCCAGCTGCCTTTACGCACTCGAGCGTTGCTTTACGTGATGCTCTACTTGGGGTTGATATTCCTTTTATTGAAGTACATTTATCAAATGTCCACGCTCGTGAACCTTTTCGCCACCACTCTTATCTTTCAGATAAAGCCGTTGGTGTCATTTGTGGTTTAGGAGCTGATGGCTACGAATTTGCTTTGAATGCAGCAGTGAAACGTCTGCGTTCAAATTGATCACTGAATATAAACAGAAGAGATTACAAAATGGATATCCGCAAAATTAAAAAACTGATTGAACTAGTTGAAGAGTCTGGCATTGCAGAACTTGAAATCGCGGAAGGTGAAGAATCAGTACGCATCAGCCGTGCTATCGCACCAATTGCTCAAGTAGCTCCTGTTCAAGCAGTTGCGGCTCCTGCTGCACCAGTAGCAGCGGCAGCTCCAGTTGCATCAGCACCTGCAGCAGTTGAAGCTCCAGCAGAAGTTGCTGGTCATAAAGTTTGTTCTCCAATGGTTGGTACTTTCTACGGCGCACCAAGCCCTGATGCAAAACCATTTGTTAAAGTTGGCCAACAAGTAACTGCTGGCGATACACTATGTATCGTTGAAGCAATGAAAATGATGAACCAAATCGAAGCAGACAAATCAGGCGTTGTAACTGCAATTCTTCTTGAAGATGGTCAACCGGTTGAGTTCGACCAACCTCTTGTTATCATCGAATAATAGAGGCTGTTATGTTAGATAAATTAGTTATCGCAAACCGTGGTGAAATTGCACTACGTATTTTGCGAGCATGTAAAGAGCTTGGCATCAAAACGGTTGCTGTGCACTCTACTGCTGACCGTGATTTAAAACACGTACTGCTTGCAGATGAAACGATTTGTATCGGTCCTGCACGTGGTATCGACAGCTACCTAAACATCCCTCGTATCATCAGTGCTGCTGAAGTTACAGGTGCGGTTGCGGTTCACCCAGGTTACGGTTTCTTATCCGAAAATGCTGACTTCGCAGAGCAAGTTGAGCGTTCTGGCTTTATCTTTGTTGGTCCAAAAGCAGAAACTATCCGCATGATGGGCGACAAAGTATCAGCAATCACTGCAATGAAAAAAGCAGGCGTACCTTGTGTACCTGGTTCTGATGGTCCACTAGATAACGATGAAGCGAAAAACAAAGCACACGCAAAACGCATTGGTTACCCAGTAATCATTAAAGCGTCTGGCGGCGGCGGTGGTCGTGGTATGCGTGTTGTTCGCGCAGAAAAAGACCTTGTTGAAGCAATTGCAATGACTCGTGCTGAAGCAAAAGCATGTTTCAATAACGAAATGGTTTACATGGAAAAATTCCTTGAAAACCCTCGTCACATTGAAGTTCAAGTTCTTGCTGATGGCCAAGGTAACGCAATTCACTTAGGTGAGCGTGACTGTTCTATGCAACGTCGCCACCAAAAAGTAGTTGAAGAAGCGCCAGCTCCAGGTATTACTGAAGAGATGCGTAAATACATCGGTGAACGTTGTACTCGTGCATGTCTTGAAATTGGTTACCGTGGTGCAGGTACATTTGAATTCCTATATGAAAATGGCGAATTCTACTTCATCGAAATGAATACACGTATTCAGGTTGAGCACACTATTACCGAAATGGTAACAGGTATCGACCTAGTGAAAGAGCAACTACGTATTGCTGCGGGTCAACCGCTATCTTACACACAAGATGATATCAAACTACGTGGTCACTCAATTGAGTGTCGTATCAATGCTGAAGATCCCGTTCGTTTCCTACCTTCACCAGGTAAGATTGAACGCTTCCATGCTCCAGGTGGTATGGGTGTACGTTGGGAATCTCACATCTACACAGGCTACACAGTTCCACCTCATTACGATTCAATGATCGGTAAGCTAATTACTTACGGTGAAAACCGTGACGTTGCTATCGCTCGTATGAAAAACGCATTAGGTGAAATGATTGTTGAAGGTATTCACGTGAATACACCACTTCAATTAGCAATCATGAATGATGAAAACTTCCAACATGGTGGTGCAAATATCCACTATCTTGAGAAGAAACTAGGCCTACAATAAGCCTTTTCTAATCATTCAATAAATAAGAACGAATTAAAGACGGTGAGTATGATTACTCACCGTCTTTTTTTGTGTTAAAATCGCCCACATTTTCGACTAAAACAAAAGTGATCCCCATGCCTTGGATTCAAGTAAAACTAAATGCAACCTCTGAAAACGCTGAACAGATCGGTGATATGTTAATGGAAGAGACTGGTGCTCTATCTATTACTTTTTTAGACGCTAAAGATACGCCTGTATTTGAACCACTTCCGGGTGAAACTCGCCTGTGGGGTGAAACGGACATTCTTGCTCTTTATGATGCAGAAGCGGACATGGATTTTGTTATTACTCAATTAAAAGCAAGCCGTCTTCTTGAAGAAGGTTTTGCACATAAAATTGAACAACTTGAAGATAAAGATTGGGAACGTGAGTGGATGGATAACTTCCACCCGATGCAGTTTGGTAAACGTCTGTGGATTTGCCCAAGCTGGCGTGAAATTCCAGAGCCCGATGCTGTAAATGTAATGCTAGACCCAGGCCTTGCTTTTGGTACTGGTACACACCCAACAACGTCTCTTTGTCTTGAATGGCTAGAAGGATTAGATCTTGAAGGCAAAACCGTTGTCGATTTTGGTTGTGGTTCTGGCATTTTAGCGATCGCAGCGATCAAATTAGGTGCAGCTAAAGTTATCGGGATCGACATTGATCCTCAAGCAATCTTAGCATCAAAAGACAACGCAACTCGTAACGGCGTTGCTGATCAAATTGAACTATACCTTCCTCAAGACCAACCAGAAGGTCTCATCGCTGACGTAGTAGTTGCAAACATTCTTGCAGGTCCACTACGCGAGCTTTCAGGCATCATTACCTCTCTAGTTAAGCCGCAAGGTCAACTAGCTATGTCAGGCGTATTAGACACGCAGGCAGAAGATGTAGCGTCATACTATGCTGAACAATTCGACTTAGATGCGATTGTTGAGCAACAAGAATGGTGCCGAATCTCAGGTAAAAAGAAATAAGTACTGCGCTTTTTTGATAAAACTTCAATGCCTCAATACTAAATTTGAGGCATGAAACCGCCTAATTGACTGAATTATAGACAATTTACAAAAAGAAAATGTAAATGCTCAAAATTTGCTCTTTTCAGGCGGGGAAAAAATGCGTAAAATGCGCGCCCTTGCTGACACAAACGTGTGTGGATGTTTTGCAGATAGGTCAATATACATTAAAAAATAATCTTATCGTTGCACCAATGGCTGGTGTTACTGATAGGCCCTTTCGTGAGTTGTGTATGCGTTATGGCGCAGGCATGGCTGTGAGCGAAATGATGTCTTCTAATCCGAAACTGTGGAAAACATCTAAGTCCCAAAACCGCATGG
The DNA here is from genome assembly GCF_009727955.1 of Aliivibrio fischeri. Lineage (GTDB taxonomy): Bacteria > Pseudomonadota > Gammaproteobacteria > Enterobacterales > Vibrionaceae > Aliivibrio > Aliivibrio fischeri_A. The sequence continues at coordinate 257,041 of NZ_WOBR01000002.1, forward strand.
TACATGAAGGTGAATCTGGTATTCGCTCGGTACAAATTGCAGGGGCTGATCCAAAGTTAATGGCGGAAGCAGCGCAACACTGTGTTGAAACCGGTGCGCAAATCATCGATATCAACATGGGATGCCCTGCAAAAAAAGTGAATAAGAAGCTAGCAGGCTCAGCACTATTACAGCGCCCAGATCTTATTGAAGAGATCTTACTGGCTGTAGTTAATGCTGTTGATGTTCCTGTCACTCTGAAAACTCGCACAGGCTGGGATCCAGACAATAGAAATTGTGTTCAGGTTGCAAAAATGGCTGAACAATGTGGCATCCAAGCTTTAGCGCTTCATGGGCGTACCAGAGCTTGTATGTACAAAGGTGAAGCTGAGTACGACAACATTAAAGCGGTAAAAGAAGCGATTTCTATTCCGGTTATAGCGAACGGTGATATCGACTCGCCGGAGAAGGCTCGTTTTGTGCTTGATTACACAGGCGCAGACGCTTTGATGATCGGCCGTCCTGCACAAGGTAGGCCATGGATTTTTAAAGAAATCCAACATTACTTAGAAACGGGCGAACTCATGCCACCTCTTCCAATTGAAGAAGTGAAGGCCACTTTACTTGGCCATGTTCATGCGCTTCACCAATTTTATGGTGAGTTTTTAGGTCCTCGCATTGCACGTAAGCATGTGGGTTGGTACCTAAAAGAGCATGAGCAAGCAAATGATTTCCGCCGCAGCTTTAACGCGATAGAGGATGCTTCATTGCAACTCTCTCAACTTGAAAGCTATTTCGACCACGTTGCATCATAATAAAAGAAGAGCTAAACAGAATATGTTCGATCAATCTATGACTTCAGAAGCATTAACAGTTACAACAGTTACAGCACAAGACCAAATTACTCAGAAACCACTACGTGACTCTGTTAAGGCTTCGCTGAAAAACTACTTAGGCCAACTAAACGGTCAAGAAGTTAACGACTTATATGAATTAGTATTAGCTGAAGTAGAGCAACCTCTACTAGACATGATCATGCAGCATACTCGCGGCAACCAAACAAAAGCAGCAAACATGATGGGTATCAACCGTGGTACTCTTCGTAAGAAACTTAAAAAATACGGCATGAACTAATCCACGCCTTATTTGAAAAATGTAAAGCAGTGTTAAGCAATTAACGCTGCTTTTTTTATATCTGCCAAATAAATAATACCAATCGTAGTAAATAACTGATCACTTACTTACTGTGATTGGTATAACAAATACAAAAAAACCGATACGCATTTTACTGCTGTATCGGTTTTTCTTGTTTACTCTACTATGGCGGCCATGCTCGTTTCTTGCCACCACCAGCGCCTGCGCCCGAGCGAATAAGCTCTACTGCTTTTGCTGTTTTTTCTTCAATACCTTTTAAACGCTCATCAAGTTCACTTAAATCAGCTGCGGCTCCCGCTGTACTCGTACCTTGAGTACCACCACCATCAACCATTTTCGCGATCTTGGCGTTCTGAGCTTCAATACGCTTAATGCGAGCATCAAGCTCCATTACCGCTCTACCTTGCTCACTGATTTTTTTATCGATAACTTTCAGAGCGGAAAGCAATTTCATTACGTATTGTTTTTCCATTAATCGGCTCTCACCTAACTTTCGCTCATATTGGTCTATTGTAGTTATCGACTATTTTATCAACTTCTTTAATAAACACGCACAACTATTTAGTCTTTTTTCTCTTCTAATTCAGCTAACGCAGAAAGAATAGAACAGTGAGAAGCATCTTCATCAACATGACCACAGCAAGCATCATTTATACTCTTTAATGCAAGGCGAATGTCTGTTAGTTGAGCGATCTTTTCGTCAATAATATTTAACTTAGATTGAGTAATGGCTTTTACTTCTGCACAACTGTGCTTTGTTGCTTCTAATCTAATCGCTAATAATTCTTGAATTTCATCCAATGCGAGACCAAGTTGCTTCGCCTTTAGAATAAAACGAATTTGAGCTAGATTGTCATCATTATACAAACGGTAACCACTGCTACTTCTTCCTGATGGTACAAGAAGACCGTTTTTTTCGTAAAAACGTAATGTGTCGCTCGTAACATTACATTGTTTAGCTAACTCACCAATTAAATACATTTTTGCTTCTTATTCCTCTTTGCTTCACTCTATTTTGATTCTTTTTAAAGAAAAAGGGCATCTTTTTTTGCGAATGCAATCGATTGCGCGAGCTTTTTTGTTTAACTTTAGTTAGAATATTCACCAATAGGTTGATCTGATGTTTCGCACTTTACTCTTTTTAGGGTGTTTTCCAAAACTGGCCAATTGCTGTTTATTGATTCATATGAAATGAAAAATAACAGAACAAGTTCATTTTTGGCAAAAATCCTAACTTAATTCTAAAGGAAGAAAGTAGCAATGAATAACGCACGTCCGATCCGTCGCGCGCTGATTAGCGTATCTGATAAAACTGGTATTGTAGAATTTGCTCAAGCATTGGCTGAACGTGGTGTAGATATTTTATCTACTGGCGGTACGGCTCGTCTGCTTGCTGAAAAAGGCATCTCAGTAACTGAAGTATCTGATTACACTGGCTTCCCTGAAATGATGGATGGCCGCGTTAAAACTCTTCATCCTAAAGTTCATGGTGGTGTACTTGGTCGTCGCGGTCAAGATGATGGCATCATGGAGCAACACGGTATCAATCCTATTGATATGGTTGTTGTTAACCTCTACCCATTTGCAGAAACCGTAGCAAAAGAAGGCTGTACCCTTGCTGATGCCGTTGAGAACATCGACATCGGTGGCCCTACTATGGTTCGCTCTGCAGCGAAAAACCACAAAGACGTAACTATCGTTATTAACGCTCACGATTACGACCGTGTTATCGCTGAAATGGACGCGAACGATAAATCTTTAACACTAGAGACTCGTTTCGACCTAGCTATCGCAGCATTCGAGCACACCGCTTCTTACGATGGCATGATCGCAAACTACTTCGGCACAATGGTTCCATCTTACGGTGAGAACAAAGAAGGTGATGAAGAGAGCAAATTCCCACGCACGTTCAACCAACAGTTCAAGAAAAAACAAGACATGCGCTACGGTGAGAACAGCCACCAAGCTGCGGCATTCTACGTTGAAGCGAATCCTGAAGAAGCATCAGTATCTACTGCTCGCCAAATCCAAGGTAAAGCACTTTCTTACAACAACATCGCTGACACTGACGCTGCACTTGAGTGTGTGAAAGAGTTCGACGAGCCAGCATGTGTAATCGTTAAGCACGCTAACCCATGTGGTGTAGCACTGGGCGAAAACATCCTAGAAGCTTACGACCGTGCATTCAAAACAGACCCAACATCTGCATTTGGCGGCATCATCGCATTCAACCGCGAACTAGACGCAGCAACAGCGACCGCTATCACTGAACGTCAATTCGTTGAAGTTATCATTGCACCTTTTGTTTCTGCTGAAGCAGTAGAAATCGTAGCGGCTAAGAAAAACCTTCGCCTTCTTGAGTGTGGCGAGTGGACAACTAAGACAACTGGTTTTGACGTGAAACGCGTTAATGGCGGCTTATTAGTTCAAGACCGTGACCAAGGCATGGTGTCTGAAGATGACCTACAAGTTGTTTCTAAGCGCCAACCAACAGCAGAAGAGCTAAAAGACGCACTGTTCTGCTGGAAAGTAGCGAAGTACGTAAAATCTAACGCTATCGTTTACTCTAAAGGTGACATGACTATTGGTGTTGGCGCAGGCCAAATGAGCCGCGTTTACTCTGCGAAGATCGCTGGTATCAAAGCGGCTGATGAAGGTCTACAGGTTGAAGGCTGTGTAATGGCATCAGATGCGTTCTTCCCATTCCGTGACGGTATTGATGCGGCAGCAGAAGCTGGCATCAAATGTGTTATCCAACCGGGCGGCTCAATGCGTGACAGTGAAGTAATCGAAGCTGCTGATGAACACGGCATGGCGATGATCTTTACTGGCATGCGTCACTTCCGTCACTAATTTTCTCTTCGTATTTGGCACTGTGGCGTCGTTAACTGCTTTCGCCCACCCCAGTCACATAGCGAGCTATGCTCCTGGGGATGGACTCAATTGTTGCCTAGCCACACCACCAACTACTTTGAGCAAAACTTATTTAATTTAGCTAATTTGAAATACTCTTCGTTTTAGACATTTTCATTTTAGAGCAAAGCCATATTGATAAGGTCAAGGAGAGCTCGCGGAGTTTATAAGTATAAATGAGCAAGCTCGACATAGAGATTAGCAATATGGCGCAGCTATCAAAGGATAAATAAATGAATATATTAATTATTGGTGCTGGCGGTCGTGAGCACGCACTAGGTTGGAAAGCAGCACAAAACCCAAATGTTGAAACAGTATTCATCGCTCCTGGTAATGCAGGTACAGCACTTGAACCAAAACTAGAAAACGTCGCTATTGATGTTGAAGATATCGCTGCTCTTGTTGCTTTTGCGAAAGAAAAAGCCATCGAGCTGACCATCGTTGGTCCTGAAGCACCATTAGTTATTGGCGTTGTTGATGCATTTCGTGAAGCAGGTCTTCCTATCTTTGGACCAACGAAAGCAGCAGCTCAACTTGAAGGTTCTAAAGCATTCACCAAAGATTTCTTAGCTCGCCATGACATCCCTACCGGTTCTTATGCAAACTTCACTGAAATTGAACCTGCATTAGCTTACGTTCGTGAACAAGGTGCACCTATCGTTGTTAAAGCTGACGGTCTTGCCGCTGGTAAAGGCGTTATCGTTGCGATGACACTTGAAGAAGCCGAAGATGCCATCAAAGATATGCTGGCAGGCAATGCGTTTGGTGAAGCAGGTAGCCGTGTTGTTATCGAAGAATTCCTTGAAGGTGAAGAAGCCAGTTTCATTGTAATGGTGGATGGTGCAAGCGTACTTCCTATGGCAACAAGCCAAGATCACAAACGCGTTGGAGATAAAGATACAGGTCCAAATACAGGTGGTATGGGTGCATACTCTCCAGCTCCTGTTGTGACTCCTGAAATTCATAATCGTATCCTTGAAGAAGTTATCTACCCTACAGTGCGTGGCATGGATGCAGAAGGTGCACCTTATACAGGTTTCCTTTACGCAGGCCTTATGATCGATGCAGAGGGTACACCAAAGGTAATCGAATACAACTGTCGCTTTGGTGATCCAGAAACACAACCTATCATGATGCGTATGGAATCAGACCTTGTTGAACTTTGTCTAATGGCTATCGACGAGAAACTGGACGAAGCAGAATCTAAGTGGGATCCACGCGCATCTATCGGTGTTGTTCTTGCTGCTGGTGGCTATCCTGCAGATTATGCGAAAGGAGATGTTATTTCGCTGCCTTCTGAAGAAGCTGAAGGTCAAAAAATCTTCCATGCAGGCACCACAAATAATGATGCTGGTGATGTTGTGACAAACGGTGGTCGCGTACTTTGTGCTACCGCATTAGGTAATACCGTATCAGAAGCTCAAGAGCGTGCTTATCAGCTTGCTAAACAAGTAAGTTGGAATGGAATGTTCCATCGTAATGATATTGGTTACCGTGCTATTGCTCGTGAATTAGAAACCAAATAGCTTTACGGAAAATAAATAATAAAGGCGCTGTAATAGCGCCTTTTTTCATTCGACTTGATTAATCTTAATCTTCAATCAATTCCGGACGCTCTACACATGAATAGCTATCATCTGTTAATAGTAATAGTTCAGACATCTTTAACTCATTTTTATCTCTACGAGTTTCTTGGCCTAAAAATGAAATAAAGCTATCTAAGCCAGATAATCTCGCCACCACGAAATTAGGTAATATTTGGTTAAACTCTAATTGATCGTATTGTTTACCATCACAAGAGTAAAAAGTCTCACCATCCCATTCGCCTTGGAATAATTTAATATCGTCTTTATTTAGAGCTTCAACCTTAGTGACCAAATATTTAGATTGATCTTGAAATTGTGTTAATTGGGCAGGCATTAACGGCAAAATACGCCCATCTTTATCATAGCGTTGGTACACAGCCTCACCATTACCGTTATAGCGAATATGCATAGAATAAGGGATTAACTCACTCTCAGAATCAAGCATTTCTCCTTCACGGACAGCTTCAACAAGAGTTTCTTTTTCCCAACGATAAGTAGTTTTATACCAACCATAATCACCCATAGTGACATAATCAGATGCTACAATAGGTTGCTGTAAACGACGGGTATACCAATAATAACTTGTTGCATCACCTTGGATTTGACCACCGGTTAATGTAACAGATTTGATGCGTTGTTCATCAGATGGATTAGACGAACAGCCAAAAAGAAAAGTAGATAGAAGTAAAGTAGATAGAATGCGCTTCATAAAAATGCCGAGTTAAGGATTAACTCGGCAAAGTATAGCTTAGTTTACTGATTCTTTCAGTGCTTTACCTGCAACAAATGCAGGAACTTTAGCCGCTTTGATTTGAATCTCTTCACCAGTCTTAGGGTTGCGACCAGTGCGCGCAGCGCGGTTGTTAACTTTAAAAGTACCAAAGCCAATAAGTTGAACTTGCTCGCCATCTTTAAGAGCGCCAGTTACGCCTTCTAGAGTCGCTTCAAGAGCTGCTTTTGCTTGTGCTTTTGATAGGTCTGCTTTTTCAGCAATAGCATCAATTAACTGGGTTTTATTCATTAGGGTTTCCCTTCTATTTTTTTGAAATCCTAGTAACTCTAATGCATAAAGACCCCATCTGGCAAAGGTTTGTGCCCTTTCTTGCTGTAGAATGCGCGTTCTTTAGACATAAACTGAGTAACGTCTCACAATTTGTTACTATTTTTCATTAATGAGTCATTGTATTTTGGTTATTCCGTACCCATTTTATAGTGGCTTGCTTATTTTTTTTGAGATTAATAATGTTAATTTTATCCATCTATATAGCCATTTCTATTGGTGTTTCTTTCATTTGTTCGGTATTAGAAGCGATTCTTCTTAGTATCAGCCCAAGCTACCTTGCAAAATTACGACAAGAAAACCACCCCGCTGCACCTCGACTAACAGCATTAAAAGATAATGTTGATCGCCCTTTATCATCAATTTTAACGCTAAACACGATAGCTCACACCGCAGGTGCTGCAGCATCGGGTGCTCAAGCATCGATTGTTTTTGGTAGTGAATGGTTAGGTGTTTTTTCAGCTTTCCTAACTTTTGCCATTCTACTGTTCTCTGAAATTGTTCCAAAAACAATCGGAGCAACTTACTGGCGTCAGCTTGCTCCGATGGCAGCGACAATGCTTCATTGGATGGTGCTATTGCTAAGCCCAGTAGTTTGGATGTCAGAACAAATTACAAAACGACTTTCTCGTGGCCATCAAGCACCTAAATTGCGTGATGAAATTACAGCCATGGCGACATTGGCAAAAGAAAATGGTGAATTTGCAGAAGGTGAGTCAAAAATATTAAACAACATTCTTAATATTCAAGATGTGCCTGTTACCCAAGTAATGACACCAAGAACGGTATTATTTCGTGTTAACGCTGAAATGACGGTTGAACAATTCTTAGAAAGCCATTCAGATACACCGTTTTCACGTCCATTAGTTTACAGTGAAGATAGTGATAACATCATTGGCTTTACTCACCGATTAGAACTTTTCTCAGCAATGCGTAAAGGGCAAGGTGAACGACCTCTTGGTGCGATGATGCGTCCAATTCAGGTTGTGATAAGTACTTCAACACTACCAAAAGCTTTTGAGCAACTAATGAAGCACAGAGCACAACTGGCATTAGTTATTGACGAATACGGTACCGTTCAAGGCTTATTAACACTAGAAGATATCTTTGAATACATGGTCGGCGAAGAAATTATCGATGAAGCAGACAAAACTACCGATATGCAACAACTTGCTCAACAACGTTGGACAAATTGGAAAAATAAACACGGTGTAATCGATAATACCGATGCTGAAGAAGAAGAGAAAGAATAATAAAAGGTGTTAGCAAGCCCCTTTTAGCAAACAAAAAAAAACCGATGAGCAATCATCGGTTTTTTTATTAAATCAGAAAATCAGTACGTTAACTCTAAGCCAATATTACTGATATTTTCATCTCGTAATTCTTGTCGTAAATCTTTAATTAAATCGATATCACGCTCTTCAGCTTCGCGTAATGGGCGGAAAATGGCCCACTGAACATCCCACTCTTCACAGATCACATCGATCTCTTTTTGATTTTCATCTGTCACTTCTTCACCCGTTTGAGCTTCAACAAGTTGAGCTACCGTCATTACAGAAAGTTGACTGATCTTAAACATCGCTTCTTCTAACTCGTCACGATCTAAAATACCATGTAAGAAAGTAGATAGTGCAACACAAGCATCAATTGCTGGGTAAGTAAGATAAATTGAATCGTCATTAACTTCTGGGATCATCTCTTCCAGTTTTTCTAATTGACGTTCAAAGTTAATCTTGGCATTTTTAACGGTCAATAGCTCCCAAATACTATCAAGAATTACTCGATAGGTTTGTGGTTCAGCAAAACCTGTAGCCTCACAGTAATGTGCGTAGTTTGGATACATACGTTCACACAAAGAAGCCATAAAAGTAATTTGTTGCCATGGTTCAAACTTTTCTAAACGAACTTGGATCGGGTTGCGTAACATAGACGATTCTGCACTATTCAAAAAGGACGCTTTAAGTGTACTTGATAACCGCGAATGACAAAAGGAAGGTTATGAATAAATTACTTATCATTTCAAAAGAAAAAGAGAAATACCTCTCACTTTTAGAGCAAGCGGATCTCCCGGATCTTGAAATTTGTCACGATATTAGAAAAGCAGAGATCCTTCTTGCCGATCCACCACTAATCATTGATCTCTTAGACCAATTCAAAAATCTAAAATGGTTACAGTCTACTTTTGCGGGTATTGACTCTCTAACCCAACCTAATTTAAGAACCGATTACCATTTAACCAATGTTCGTGGCATTTTCGGACAACAAATATCAGAATATGTTTTAGGCTACTCCATTCAATACTTTCGTCATTTCAAACAATATGCTGATCAGCAAAAAAAGAAACAATGGCAGCCCCATACATACTCTTCATTAGTCAATAAGTGCATGGTTATTTTAGGAACAGGCTCAATAGGAAGTGAGTTAGCCGCAACCGTTAAGCAACTTGGCTTTATCGTTTATGGTATTAACCGCTCAGGGATCCCTCCTAAAGATTCTCCCTTTGATTGTATATTCCATATTTCAGAAATTGAAAATGCTTTTCAATATGCAGATGTGATTGTAAGTACATTACCAAAGACTGAATTAACTATGGACTTACTAAATAGCCAAACCTTAAAAAAATGCAATGGTGCATTGCTATTTAATGTTGGACGAGGAGAAGTACTGGAAAATTACGGTTTACTAAACGCACTTGAGTCTGGATCTATTTCTCATGCATTTTTAGATGTGTTTGCTCATGAACCACTGTCTCAAGAATGTCCTTACTGGAATCACTCAAATATCACGATTACACCACACATTGCGGCACTCAGCTTTCCTGAGCAAGTGTTTGAGCAGTTCTATGACAACTACTTACGTTGGCGAGATGGGTTCTCTTTAATTAACTCTATAGATTTTACTAAGGGCTATTAGAATATTTAGCCTGTTGTCTCTCGTTTAATGAACAGGCTAAGTATATTAATCCTTAGGTGCAGCCGCTAATTTAGCTCGAATAAACTCTAAGTGATCAAGATAAATTAACTCTGATACTTGACGAATCACCGCCTCTTCCATTGGCTCTATAACGCCATCAGCATAAGCCACTTGCCACATTGCTTCTATTAAGTGATAACGCTCTTCGGGCATCAGTGATCTTAATTTAGTTGTAAACTCATACAAGGATGTGGACGCTTTACTTTTTTGCATCGCTTCTAATAACAATAATTTTGCTGACTCTTCGTTAAGGTCAAGAAGCTTCATTAGTAACTGTAATTTTGCGGTATCTTCTCTCTCATCACTCTGATGATCCGCGTTTGATACTTCACACAAAAGTGAGGCCATTGCTAAGTGCATCGATGCGGTTTCACTTGCCCCACTTTCTGTCGCCTCATGAATCACTTTCTTCAATAATGTACGTAATTGTTTAAACATAACCGACTCTTGATTGCTCTTATCTTTAATTATGACAATAAAATTATAGCTCTGTTCCAATAAAAAAGGAGACCTCATTGAGTCTCCTTTTTATCTAGAATCTTAATTTAAGATTTTATTTATGATACGGCTTAGATAAGTCATGAACTGCATCAACAAACACACCCGCATTTTCAGGTGGGACGTCTAGGTGAATACCATGGCCTAGATTGAATACATGCCCTGTACCAGCATCACCAAATCCTTCAAGGATGGTTCCTACTTCTTGGCGAATACGTTCAGGTTGTGCATACAGAATTGATGGATCCATGTTTCCTTGCAGAGCAACTTTATCACCAATACGAGCTTTTGCATCGGCAATATTAATAGTCCAATCAAGGCCTACTGCATCACAACCAGTTGCTGCAATCGACTCTAACCACATACCACCATTCTTAGTGAATAAAGTAACTGGTACACGGCGACCTTCGTTTTCACGGATCAAACCATCAACAATTTTATGCATGTAACGTAATGAGAACTCGTTATAGTCACGAGGAGTTAATACACCACCCCATGTGTCAAATACCATTACAGATTGTGCACCAGCTTTAATTTGAGCATTTAAATACTCAATAACACTGTCAGCTAACTTATCTAATAACAAGTGAAGTGTTGCTGGTTCTGCATACATCATTTTTTTGATTTTAGTGAATGCTTTTGAACTGCCACCTTCAACCATATAAGTTGCTAATGTCCACGGACTACCAGAGAAACCAATTAGTGGAACTTCACCTTTTAGATCTTTACGAATCTGACGAACTGCATTCATCACATACTGCAGTTCACCTTCTGGATCAGGAAGACCGATCTTATCAACATCCGCTTTACAAGTAATTGGACGTTCAAACTTAGGACCTTCACCTGTTTCAAAGTACAGACCAAGACCCATAGCGTCTGGAATAGTTAAAATGTCAGAGAATAAAATAGCAGCATCTAGGGGAAAACGGCGTAAAGGTTGAAGAGTTACTTCTGATGCTAACTCTGCATTTTTACACAAAGACATAAAGTCACCGGCTTCTGCACGCGTAGCTTTGTATTCTGGAAGGTAACGACCCGCTTGGCGCATCATCCAAACTGGTGTGTAATCTACTGGTTGTTTTAATAATGCACGTAAATAACGGTCATTTTTTAGTTCTGTCATGATCTTCCCTCATATTTGATCCCGCTATTGTAGCACTCAATTCACTGAACAAAAGCCTACCTTTGCTATCGAGATCATATTTAACCAATCTTGTGATTAATGATAATTGCGCAATAGATAACCACGTGTTAAAAATTGTCTTGCTAGTGAAAATAACAACATCTAATTAACAATTGTTAAAATTGGAAATCATAACAACACCTTACTTACACCCATTCATCTGTTTGGGTGTTTTTTTCTTGCTGAATATCACTTAACGTTGCTTCAATTAATGCTCTTGCTATAGTCCCTTTTGGCGCTAATTCCGGCAGCGAATTTTTATCATACCAACCCGCCTTAATGAGCTCATTTCTATCTACTTTTATTTCACCAGACTCATAGTCCGCCATATATCCCATCATAAGGCTCGATGGAAAGGCCCAAGGTTGGCTTCCTACATAACGAATATTTTTTATCTTAATACCCGTCTCTTCAAATACTTCACGAGAAACCGCCATCTCCAGTGTTTCACCAACTTCAACAAAACCCGCTAAAACAGTAAACAAACCACCTTTATGCCTTTGGTGTTGAGCAAGTAGAATCTTATCATCACGACGAACAGCAACAATAATAGAAGGGAATATTCTAGGGTAATGGAGTTTACGACAGTCATTACATTGCATCGCAATTTGATTATGGTTGAGTTGAGTTCGACCACCACATTGTGGACAAAAACGAAATTCTCTTGCCATGAACCCATACTGAATGGCTTTACTAAACAATAAAAAATCAGATTGTGGGTATTCTAATAACTCTCTAAGACCAGTATAAGCTAACTCTTGGTTAACTAATTCATCGTTCAACCACATTACTGGTTCACTATTATGATTACCGATACATATTGCTTGCTCAAAAGGTAAGTTAAACTCAATTGCACTACCATTTGGAAGCTTTCCATCCTTCAACCAAATGTTTGAATCATTTACTACGCACCAATACGCTTTTGTATGTTGGTTTAACATCTTTATCACAACCCTCTTGCAGCCATCCATATTTACTGGCAATCTTAAAGAATAGTAATGAGTATATACCCAAACAATTTACACTGAAACCACACTCAGATTTACTTGGGTATAGATATAGAACTTTGGAATATTGCTTGCAACTACAAGGATATCGTTATGCTTACTAGACTAAATCAATTCCAAGAACAATGGGGCGGCAATAGCGACGTTATTGACCATTGGCTATCAACTCGCCAAGATTTATTGGTTGAGTATTGCAAATTGGCCGGACTGCCACCTTTTGACTCATCTGCATCTTCTCTTCCTGATTTCTCTTCAATTCAATCATTTACACAGCATCTAATTGATTATATTTCAGAGGGTCATTTTAAAATTTACAACATGGTAATGGCCAAATGGGATGCGACAGGCTTTTCTCCTACTGAAGAGATGAGTCAACTTTATGCCCATATAACAAAAACAACCGATCCTATTCTTAACTTCACTGATAAATATTCTAAAGATGATGAGGAGTTATTATTGAGTGATTTCGACAATGATTTTTCAACGCTAGGTGAAATTATTGAAGCGAGGTTTGAGTTAGAGGATGGGTTAATCGAGCAAATTTCTAGCAGCTTGGCACACCCTCCAGGAGCTTAATGATTAAATAGAGTGTTTGAACCCAAACACTCTATTTAATTTTATAAAATTTGATTGGTTTCAGAGGCGTATTTTTTAAATATCGGATTATTTCTAGTATCTAAATTTGCAGGTCGCCATAGCCCTTGTTGTACACCTTTCACGATAAGGTGTATGACAGCGGAATCAATCGCTGACATCAAAGCAATATTTACAGGCTCATTATTGGTATACCCTAGTTCAACCTCTAATAACTCTTTGTAATCAACAAAACGAAATGCACCAGCAGAGACTTCATAAGATAAAATCGTTTTACTTGTAGTCACACTTGTCAGTATTTTCCCACTTCTTACATCTACCGCTCGTATGTTCACAGTAACTTGATCTGCTCTATATTGACCCGAACCACCAATTCCTAAATAACGAGCTCCTGCACCACCGGTTTTTATATTTGAATCATAAGCAACAATACCCCCTTCTATCATTACGTTAGCAGACAATAATGAAGGTAATGTTGAGCCATGATTGCTAATCGATTCCTGCTTTTTTTGAGCCGCTCTAATAATTTTTCGTTCAGTCAAAAGATTTTGTAATCCTTGTCGTTCTAAAGGATAAAACCATTCAGAATCTAATAAAGCCATCGTTAAAAGAGCCGTTCCACCTTGAGGTACAGCGGTCGAAAAGTTACTGTTAGGCTGTGGCTTATATTGTCCCGTTTGATCTCTAAAATCATAGACAGAAACAAATATTTTTCCTTGTGGTTTAGGTAGCGATATCAAATCAATATAATTTGCTCCTCGCTGCATTAACGTTGGAGACTCAGAAGTTTCAGGAATATCGATTGAATTTGAACAACCCGCTAACAGTAGTATGAATAAATAATAAATTGAATATTTCATTGCTCAGTCCTTAGCGTTAGATCAATCTGGAGTTAAGCCACTCACCTGAATCTCTGATGTTTCCCCTGTTGCTTTATCAACAATTTGAATCAATAGAGCCCCTGAATCATCAACAATATTAAGTATGAAATCGTCTGTAATTAATTGCCCAGTATTACCATTACCAACATCAGCAAGTAATTGACTGATCAAACGAGATTGCAAACTAGATGTTAAACGATCTAGTGCTGACTCTTGTTCAAATAGTGAATCTTCTTGAGGTCCTTTATAATCATTAATTGCATTTGCGCCACCAAATAGGTGCGATGTATTTAAAGGGTTTCCTCCGAAATTAGGATTCACAGGTGTATATACCAATTCACTTGCATGAACAAAAACAGGTATACAGATAGATAGCATTAGCAATACATTCCTTATTGCCATAATCAATCCTTAGATCTCAGGGTAATCGAGATCAAATGTATCTTTAAATAACTTTTCTGTTTGCCATTTAACTATGTATTTATTTACGGCTTCTAGAGCCTGCTCTGCTTTCTCATCAGCCTGTCGTTGACCTGGAGAAAGAGCACTTCTATAAATAACCTTATCAAAATGATAAACCCCTATAATGCTTCCAGATAATGCCGTCGGTCTCTCTTTTATTGTTAGGTTTACATCTATATCTTCATATCTAGCGTTCATTTTCATAGAAAAAGAAAAATAAAAATCTCGTCCCAAACGAGTCAATGTACGATCAATAATCAACCCATCAAGTTCAATTAAATCATCCACTTCATTTACGCTGTTATTTTCCAAAGGAGCTTTAGACTCTAACGATGCTTTATTATCTGAAGCAAAAGAAATAAAAGATGTAAAAAAAACGATACTAATATATTTAATATTCATCGATTATTTCCTTCAAAGTCATATCCTTTCGCCCACATCATCGCTTGTAATCTATTTTTTACATTTAATTTTTTAAAGACATTATATAAGTGTGTCTTAACTGTATTTTCACTTACAAACAATGAATTAGCGATGTCTACATTTGAAGCGCCGGATGCTAATAATCTTAATATTTCACTTTCTCTTGTCGTTAATGAAATAGATGTTGATAATATCGCACTCTGTTTCTCTCTATATGCAAATATTAATTCATTAATTATTTTACGACTAAGCCACATCTCTCCTTCTATTATTTTCTTTACTCCATAAGATATAACATCCATATTATCTTTCTCATAAAACACCCCGACAACATTCGGATATTTCATTATGTTTTTTTTTATATTCTCATCAGTTATATTAAAAAGTATTTCTCTTACCTTTAATTTATTTCGATTAATTGTATCTATGTAATTTTTATACTTTTTATCTGTTTGTTTTTTTATATCCAAGATAACTAGAATGTCATCATCTACTTTCCCTTTATTTACTAATTCATCACAATTAAGAGAAACAATCGCCTGACCTGAAGATTTCTCTAATAAATCAATAAGTAAAGATGAATACAATGTTGGATCTGACGATAAATAATAGATACTCATCTCACTCCTCCATGATGACTGTTATTTAAAACTAGCTTAAAACCTCTACATATCCACCGAATAACTAAATAATTATTAATAACCTTTAGTTTGTATCATTTGTGAGAATTAAATAAGCATTTAAAAATCAAAACGTATAGTACTTTAGTTTATTTTTTACCAATTAAAATATCATTAATAAGTTTATGGTTGTTCTCTGAGCAAATCCCATACTTTTGATGTGGCAAAAAGCTATCACGAAAGAGGGATACTGATATGAAAATATTATCAGTAAGTTATATCTATTTATTAATGGGGATAAGTGGTTACAGTTATGCGAATTTTGATCTAGGTATTAATGAATTTAATGCTCCAAATGAATTAACGGAATTATCCGAATTAAATACGAGCAATGATAATAATGCAATTATTGAATTAACTAATGCAACAAATTCGCAAGTAACTATTATTCAACATAATGTAAATAAAACAGGAAGTAATAAAGCAAAAGTAAAACAAACTGGCTATGACAATACAGCAGCCGTCATGCAACTAGGTAGCAATAATGTAGGGTTAATTGCTCAAAATGGCACAAATAATTCAGCGACATTGAAACAGCTAGGATTAAACCATGAAGGTGCCATTTTACAAGAAGGTAATGACAACATAGCTCATTTAGTACAAACAGGTAACGGTAAACAAAACGTAGTAAACCAAACAGGTGATTCAAATATTGCAGCTGCAGTGAATAAAAATAATGGTGCAGGTTTTTCCATTAATCAAACTGGCAATCAAGGAATTATCTTAGTAAACGGAATGGATAGATTCATATCCATCGTAAATTAAAAATCATTTCAAGGAAGTTTTATTATGAAAAAGCTAGCAATCGCAATCTCAACTATCTTACTTTCTGGTGCTGCATATGCTGGGAATACAGCAGATGTAGAGCTATTTAATGCAGATGATAATGACGTTAATATTTTCCAAATGTCGCCAGCAGTAGGGAATGATGCAGATGTGTTAATCCGAAACTCTGATGATAACGAAGTTGATATCTATCAAATGGGGCGTCATAACGAAGCTGTAGTAAGAGTACGTAACGGAAGTGATGATAATGACCTGATGATTGATCAAGATGGTCGTCACAACCGTGCTGTTCTAAAAGCTCGTTTAGGTAGTGATGATAATGACTTCGCAATTGAACAAGATGGACGCCTTAATTTAGGTAAGGTTATTGCTGACGACAGCGATAACAACAATGGTTTAATTGACCAACGTGGACGCAAAAATGAAGCCTACATTAATTTTGATGGTGCATCAGATAACTCGAACAATAAAATTGTTCAAAGAGGTCGTCGTAATGAAGGTGAAATCAGTGTAATGGGCGGATCAAACAATGGTACATTAAAAATCCGTCAAAAAGGACATGATAATGACTCTAAAATTCATGTTTATGGTGGTTCAGGTAATGAAGCATTAACTAAAATCAACGGTGATGATAATACAACTTACACTGCATTTTATGCTGGTGCATCAGATAACGACACGACAATCTTGATGAAAAATGATTCATTAGACAATACCGTTTACGCTGTCGTTGTTGGTGGTAGCTTCAACGAAGCGGATGTAACAATTGATTCAAGTAACGATAACTTTGTTTCTGTGGCCCAATGGGGTGACTCATCAATGGCTGAGGTTACATTGGAAAATGGTTCGAATGATAACTGGATAATGGTTAACCAAACTAATAATGATATGGCTACAGTAACCGCAGATAACAGTAGTTACAATGCTGTTGTAATTACTCAACTATAAATTTATCACTTAAATAAAAAAAGCCCTGCATCTCTGCAGGGCTTTTATTTGCGTTTATTAAATCAATTACTCTTCAGAAGAGAAACCTGCATTTAATAGTGCCGCTAAGTTATCAGTCGCTTGCTCAGCTGATGGACCTTCTTGCTCCACAGCTTTTTGCTTTTGACGTTCTTGGTGGTATGCGAAACCTGTACCCGCTGGAATTAGACGACCAACGATTACGTTTTCTTTCAGACCACGTAGTTCATCACGCTTACCAGAAACAGCTGCTTCAGTAAGTACGCGCGTCGTTTCTTGGAACGATGCAGCAGAGATGAACGACTCAGTAGCAAGAGACGCTTTAGTAATACCTAGTAGATCACGCTCGAAACGTGCAGGTTGCTTGCCTTCAGCTTCAAGCTGACGGTTTGCAATCGTTACGTTAGCGAATTCTAGTTGCTCACCTTCAAGGAAAGTAGAATCACCAGAATGTGTAATCGTACACTTACGTAGCATTTGACGAACGATAGTTTCAATGTGCTTATCGTTAATCTTAACGCCTTGTAAGCGGTAAACTTCTTGAACTTCGTTAGTGATGTATTCAGTCACTGCATGGATACCACGTAAACGTAGAATATCATGTGGAGTTTCTGGACCATCAGAGATAACGTCACCACGTTCAACTTTATCACCTTCAAAGATGTTAAGTTGACGGTGTTTATGAATCATTTCTTCATAAACTTCGCCGTTATCGTCACGAGTGATCAATAAGCGAACCTTACCTTTAGTCTCTTTACCAAACGCAACAATACCTGCGTGCTCAGCAAGAATTGCTGGCTCTTTAGGTTTACGAGCTTCAAATAAGTCCGCAACGCGTGGTAGACCACCGGTGATATCTTTAGTACCGCTTGAAGCTTGAGGAATACGCGCTAACGTTTCACCAATACCTACATTACCACCATCAGCAAGGTTAACAATCGCCTTACCTGGTAGGAAGTATTGAGCTGGCATTTCAGTACCAGGGATCATGATGTCGTTACCGTTCGCATCAACAAGTTTCACTGTTGGACGCATGTCTTTACCAGCAGAAGCACGCTCAGCCGCATCAAGAACAACGATTGAAGATAGACCAGTTAACTCATCAGTTTGAGTTGTGATCGTAACACCATCAATCATGTCAACGAATTGAACTTGACCTTGTACTTCAGTGATGATTGGCATTGTATGCGGGTCCCAAGCTGCGATCTTATCGCCTTGGTTAACTGCATCACCATCTTTCTTATTCAAGATAGTACCGTAAGATAGCTTGTAACTCTCTTTAGTACGGCCATGCTCATCAATAACTGTTAATTCAGAAGCACGAGACGTAATAACTAAGTTACCTTCGCTATTTGTTACGTGCTTAGCATTATGAAGCTTGATCGAACCAGTCGTCTTAACTTGAATGCTGTTGTCTGCTGCCGCTGTAGATGCCGCACCACCGATGTGGAACGTACGCATCGTTAGCTGTGTACCAGGTTCACCGATTGATTGAGCAGCGATAACACCAACTGACTCACCTTGGTTAACCATGTGGCCACGAGCAAGGTCACGACCGTAACAGTTTGCACAACAACCGAAGTCAGCTTCACAACTTACTACTGAACGTACTTTAATTTGGTCAACTGAGTTTTCTTCAACGATTTGACACTGCTTCTCATCAAGAAGAGTGTTACGTGGAAGAAGAATTTCATCTGTACCTGGTTTCAATACATCTTCAGCAACCACACGACCTAGAACACGTTCGTGTAGAGGTTCTTTAACGTCACCACCTTCAATTAGAGGAGTCATGGTCACACCTTCGTATGTACCACAGTCATCTAAATGAACAACTACATCTTGTGCAACGTCTACTAAACGACGAGTCAGGTAACCTGAGTTCGCAGTTTTAAGTGCTGTATCGGCAAGACCTTTACGCGCACCGTGCGTTGAGATGAAGTATTGGTTTACGTTTAGACCTTCACGGAAGTTCGCCGTGATCGGTGTTTCGATGATTGAACCATCTGGTTTAGCCATCAGACCACGCATACCCGCTAGCTGACGAATCTGAGCTGCAGAACCACGAGCACCGGAGTCGGCCATCATGTAAACGCTGTTAAACGATTCTTGTTGCTCTTCTTCACCATCGCGGTTAAGCACTGTTTCTGAAGACAGGTTATCCATCATCTCTTTAGCAACTTGTTCGTTTGTTGCTGCCCAGATATCGATAACTTTGTTGTAACGTTCGCCCGCAGTTACAAGACCAGATTGGTACTGCTCTTGAATTTGCTTAACTTCTTCTTCTGCATCAGCAACTTTCGTGTACTTAGCATCAGGGATAACCATGTCATCGATACCAACAGACGCACCAGACAATGCTGCGTATGCGAAACCGGTGTACATGATTTGGTCAGCAAACACTACTGTGTCTTTAAGACCAAGAGTACGGTACGCTTCGTTTAGTAGGTTAGAGATTTGCTTCTTACCTAACTTCTGGTTAATGATGCTGTAAGGAAGACCTTCTGGCACGATTTGCCATAGCATTGCACGACCAACAGTCGTATCAACCAATTTAGTTTCACGAGTCTCAATACCGTTCTCATCACGAATAACTTCAGTGATACGAACTTTAACGCGAGCGTGTAGCTCAGCAACACCTGTACGGTATGCTTTTTCAGCTTCAGCAAAACCTTCAAGGTACATGCCTTCGCCTTTAGCGTTAATTTTTTCACGTGTCATGTAGTACAGACCTAATACAACGTCCTGAGAAGGTACGATGATTGGGTCACCTGATGCTGGCGACAGAATGTTGTTTGTCGACATCATTAGGGTACGAGCTTCTAATTGAGCTTCCAGAGTTAGTGGTACGTGTACCGCCATCTGGTCACCATCGAAGTCGGCGTTATATGCCGCACACACTAGTGGGTGAAGCTGAATTGCTTTACCTTCGATTAGTACTGGTTCAAACGCTTGGATACCTAGACGGTGAAGTGTCGGCGCACGGTTAAGCAGTACTGGGTGTTCACGAATTACGTCATCTAGGATATCCCAAACGATCGCTTCTTCACGCTCTACCATCTTCTTAGCAGCTTTGATTGTCGTAGCAAGACCACGGCCTTCTAATTTGCTGTAGATAAATGGTTTAAATAGTTCAAGTGCCATCTTCTTAGGAAGACCACACTGGTGTAGACGAAGGTATGGACCTACTGTGATTACAGAACGACCAGAGTAGTCTACACGTTTACCAAGCAAGTTCTGACGGAAACGACCTTGTTTACCCTTGATCATATCAGCAAGAGATTTAAGAGGACGCTTGTTAGAACCTGTAATCGCACGACCACGACGACCGTTATCAAGCAGCGCATCAACAGACTCTTGAAGCATACGTTTTTCGTTACGTACGATAATATCTGGTGCAGCTAAGTCTAATAGACGCTTCAAACGGTTGTTACGGTTAATCACACGACGGTATAAGTCATTTAGATCAGACGTAGCAAAACGACCGCCATCTAGTGGTACTAGAGGACGAAGATCTGGCGGAAGAACTGGTAGAACAGTTAGAATCATCCACTCTGGGTTGTTACCAGATTGAACGAAAGCTTCTACTAGTTTCAGACGCTTAGTTACTTTTTTACGTTTTGTTTCAGAGTTAGTAGTTTCTAACTCTTCACGCATGTCTTCGATTTCTGCTTGCATGTCCATAGACGCTAGCAGATCTTTGATCGCTTCCGCACCCATCTTAGCTGTGAATTCGTCACCGAACTCTTCTAGCTTATCAAGATATTCTTCTTCAGAAAGAAGTTGGCTGCGTTCTAGATCAGTCATACCTGGCTCAGTAACCACATATGATTCAAAGTAAAGTACACGCTCGATATCACGTAGTGGAATGTCCATTAACAAACCAATACGAGACGGCAGTGACTTCAGGAACCAGATGTGCGCAACTGGAGACGCTAATTCGATGTGGCCCATACGGTCACGACGAACTTTAGTTTGCGTTACTTCTACGCCACATTTTTCACAGATAACACCACGGTGCTTAAGGCGTTTGTATTTACCACATAAGCATTCGTAGTCTTTAACTGGGCCAAAGATACGTGCACAGAAAAGACCGTCACGTTCTGGCTTAAAGGTACGATAGTTGATTGTTTCTGGCTTTTTAACTTCACCAAAAGACCATGAACGAATTTGGTCAGGTGAAGCAAGACCGATTTTGATTGCATCAAATTCTTCAGTCTTGTGTTGTGCTTTCAGAAACTTTAATAAGTCTTTCACATTCGGCTCCTGTAAGGAGAAAAAAGGCGCTCGGCGAGCGCCTTATATTCTACCGGACAATCTCAATGAGATTATTCTTCGTCTTCTAACTCGATGTTGATACCAAGTGAGCGGATCTCTTTCAACAATACGTTGAATGATTCTGGCATACCTGGTTCCATACGATGATCGCCATCTACGATGTTCTTATACATCTTAGTACGACCGTTCACGTCATCCGACTTAACGGTTAGCATTTCTTGTAGGGTATATGCAGCACCATATGCTTCAAGTGCCCATACTTCCATCTCACCGAAACGCTGACCACCGAACTGAGCTTTACCACCTAGTGGTTGCTGAGTTACAAGGCTGTAAGAGCCGGTAGAACGTGCGTGCATCTTGTCATCAACTAAGTGGTTCAGTTTTAGCATGTACATGTAACCAACAGTTACAGGACGCTCAAACGCATCACCAGTACGACCATCAAACAGTTTCAACTGACCAGATTCTGGTAGATCAACAAGTTTTAATAGCTCTTTAATTGACGCTTCAGGAGCACCATCAAAGATTGGTGTAGCGATTGGTAAACCACCACGTAAGTTCTTAATTAAAGTACGAACTTCGTCATCAGA
The DNA here is from genome assembly GCF_009727955.1 of Aliivibrio fischeri. Classification (GTDB taxonomy): domain Bacteria; phylum Pseudomonadota; class Gammaproteobacteria; order Enterobacterales; family Vibrionaceae; genus Aliivibrio; species Aliivibrio fischeri_A. Next base: position 279,052 of record NZ_WOBR01000002.1, read on the forward strand.
CAGAGCAGCAATATCTACTTCTTGGCGAGTTTCACCAAGATCGTATACTTTTTGTAAGAAGTTACGGAACTTATGCAGTTCTTGTTGCTCTTTAAGCATTTGGTTGATCTTGTCACCAACGCCTTTCGCAGCAAGACCCATATGAACTTCAAGAATCTGACCGATGTTCATACGAGAAGGTACACCCAGTGGGTTCAATACGATATCTACTGGTTGACCTTTCTCATCATAAGGCATGTCTTCAACAGGGTTGATCTTAGAGATTACACCCTTGTTACCGTGACGACCCGCCATCTTATCACCAGGCTGAATACGACGTTTAACCGCTAGGTAAACTTTAACGATCTTCAGTACGCCCGGAGCAAGATCATCACCTTGAGTGATCTTACGACGCTTAGTTTCAAACTTCTTATCGAACTCAGCTTTAAGTTCGTCGTACTGCTCAGCAAGTTGCTCAAGTTGGTTTTGTTGCGCTTCGTCGTCAAGAGTGATTTCTAACCACTGCTTACGATCCATTGCATCAAGTTTAACTTCAGAAACACCCGCTGCTACAAGAAGTGTACGAACACGAGCTAATAGACCACCTTCAAGAATTTGGAACTCTTCAGTGATGTCTTTCTTAGCTTCTTTAAGCTGCATTTGTTCGATTTCTAGAGCACGTTTGTCTTTTTCAACACCATCACGCGTAAATACTTGTACGTCAATGATAGTACCTGAAACAGAGTTTGGTACACGTAGAGATGAATCTTTAACATCAGATGCTTTTTCACCGAAGATAGCACGTAGTAGCTTCTCTTCAGGAGTCAGTTGAGTTTCACCTTTAGGTGTTACTTTACCAACTAGGATGTCACCACCCTTAACTTCAGCACCAATGTAAACAATACCTGATTCGTCTAGTTTAGACAGAGCAGCTTCACCTACGTTAGGGATGTCTGCTGTGATCTCTTCAGAACCAAGTTTAGTATCACGAGCCACACAAGATAGTTCTTGGATGTGAATCGTCGTGAAACGGTCTTCTTGAACTACACGTTCAGATACAAGGATTGAATCCTCGAAGTTGTAACCATTCCAAGGCATAAATGCGATACGCATGTTCTGACCAAGTGCTAACTCACCAAGGTCTGTTGAAGGACCATCAGCAAGAACATCACCACGAGTTACAGGTTCACCAGGAAGCACTGTAGGACGTTGGTTGATACACGTATTTTGGTTAGAACGAGTGTATTTAGTTAAGTTGTAGATATCGATACCAGCTTCACCAGGTACCAACTCTTCTTCGTTCACTTTAATAACGATACGAGAAGCATCTACTGACTGAACCACACCACCACGTTTAGCAACAGCTGTTACACCTGAGTCAACTGCTACGTTACGTTCAATACCAGTACCAACTAAAGGCTTATCAGCTTTTAATGTAGGTACAGCTTGACGTTGCATGTTCGCACCCATTAGGGCACGGTTCGCATCATCGTGTTCTAGGAACGGGATAAGCGAAGCAGCTACAGATACAACTTGGTTTGTCGCGACATCCATATATTGGATATGTTCACGAGGGTGTAGACCAGATTCACCTTTCTGACGAGCGATGATTAGTTCATCAGCAAAAGTACCTTCTTCAGTTAACACGGCGTTAGCCTGTGCAATAACAAAAGTACCTTCTTCGATAGCAGATAGGTAATCAACTTGATCAGTTACTTGACCATCAACAACACGACGGTATGGAGTTTCTAGGAAACCGTACTCGTTACATTGTGCAAATGCTGATAGTGAGTTAATCAGACCGATGTTTGGACCTTCAGGCGTTTCGATAGGACATAGGCGACCGTAGTGAGTCGCGTGTACGTCACGAACTTCGAAGCCAGCACGCTCACGAGTTAGACCACCAGGACCTAAAGCAGAAATACGACGTTTGTGCGTAACTTCTGACAATGGGTTGTTTTGGTCCATAAACTGAGACAGCTGTGAAGAGCCAAAGAATTCTTTAACTGCAGCTGAAATCGGCTTAGCGTTGATAAGGTCTTGAGGCATAATTGCATCAAGGTCACCAAGACTTAGACGCTCACGAACAGCACGTTCTACACGAACTAGACCAACACGGAATTGGTTTTCTGCCATTTCGCCAACAGAACGAATACGACGGTTACCTAGGTGGTCGATATCATCGACTTCACCAATACCGTTACGGATATCGATCAGTTTACGCATCACTTCAATGATGTCTGTCTCATCAAGAACGCCAGCACCTTCGTCATTATCACGGCCAATAGAGCTATTGAACTTCATACGACCAACAGTCGATAAGTCATAGCGTTCTTCAGAGAAGAATAGGCTTTCGAATAATGCTTCAGCAGCTTCTTTTGTTGGCGGCTCGCCAGGGCGCATCATACGGTAAATTTCAACAAGAGCCGATAAACGGTCAACAGTTGAATCTGCACGTAATGTGTCAGAGATGTATGCACCATGATCAAGATCGTTAGTAAATAGTACTTCGATCTTCTTGTAGCCAGCCTGAGATAAATTAGCCAGATCTTCTAAGCTAAACTCTTGGTTAGCTGCGATAATGATCTCGCCAGTGTCTTCATTCACGTAGTCGTGAGAAGCCACTTTACCTACGATGTAATCAACTGGAACTTCAATATGAGTGATATCGTCTTTCGTTAACTGGCGAATATGACGCGCAGTAATACGACGGCCAGCTTCTACATAAACTTTGCCGTTAGCTTCGATATCAAAAGTTGCAGTTTCACCACGTAAACGCTCAGGAAGTAATTCCATCATTAGCGTTTGATCTTTCACTTCAAAAACAACTTTATCGAAGAATAGATCTAGGATCTCTTCTGTTGTTTTATTCAGTGCACGTAGGATGATCGTTGCTGGTAATTTACGACGACGGTCGATACGTACGAATAAGTTATCCTTAGGATCAAATTCGAAATCTAACCATGAACCACGGTAAGGAATTACACGTGCGTTATAAAGAACTTTACCAGATGAATGGGTCTTACCCTTATCGCTGTCGAAGAAGACACCTGGGCTGCGGTGCAGCTGGGATACGATAACCCTTTCAGTACCATTGATTACAAAAGTACCATTGTCTGTCATAAGCGGAATTTCGCCCATGTAGACTTCTTGTTCTTTAATGTCTTTAACCGTGTTTGCTGGTGCATCTTTATCGTACACAACCAAACGCAGTTTAACACGTAGTGGTGCAGAATATGTAACACCACGGATTTGACATTCTTTAACGTCAAATTCTGGCTCACGGAGATTGTAGCTAACGTATTCTAGCTTAGAGTTGCCGTTGTAGCTCTGAATTGGAAAAACAGAACGGAAGGCAGCCTCAAGACCGTATTGCCCTTCTGGATCTTGCTCGATAAATTTTGTAAAAGAATCAAGCTGGATCGATAGCAAGTATGGTATGTCCAACACTTGTGGACGCTTACCAAAATCCTTACGGATGCGCTTTTTCTCTGTATAAGAGTAAACCATGGGGTTCCTCAGCTCGCTGATAAGTGACCCGAACCGTCCGCCTTTGTCTTTAAAGGCTGGGACAGTGACTAATAACACTGTTTTCTGTAGGACATGTTCACTGATTTGTGATCATGTTTTTTGCTCGGATGAGGGGTTCTAAACAGTGTGAAATTACCCTACACCCTACAGCGCAAAAAGGCCGGTGGTTAATAAACCACCAGCCATTAGCCGTTAGGCTATGAAACTAAGTAATAATTACTTAACTTCAACAGAAGCACCAGCTTCTTCTAACTGAGCTTTAAGAGCTTCAGCTTCAGCTTTGTCAACGCCTTCTTTTAGAGGTGCTGGAGCTGAGTCTACAAGACCTTTAGCTTCTTTAAGACCTAGGCCAGTAGCGCCACGTACTGCTTTGATAACAGCAACTTTGTTAGCGCCAGCAGAAGTTAGGATTACGTCAAATTCAGATTGCTCTTCAGCAGCGTCGCCGCCAGCTGCGCCACCTGCAACTACTGCAGCAGCAGCAGTAACACCGAATTTTTCTTCCATAGCTTCGATAAGCTCAACAACTTGCATTACAGACATTTCTGCAACTGCGTCTAGGATTTGCTCGTTAGTAATAGACATAACAATTCTCTTTTAAGTCAACAATAATTTATTTTGTAACCAGTTAAAGCAAGGCTTATGCCGCAGCTTCTTCTTTTTGGTCACGAACAGCAGCGATAGTACGAACCAGCTTGCCAGCAGAAGCTTCTTTCATGCACATCATTAGGCGTGCGATAGCTTCGTCGTAAGTTGGTAGTGTCGCTAGTACATCAGCATCAGTAACTGCGCCTTCAAATGCAGCAGCTTTGATCTCGAAATCTTTATTCTCTTTAGCGAAGTCTTTGAAAAGACGCGCTGCAGCACCTGGGTGCTCGTTAGAGAATGCAAGTAGAGACGGACCAGTGAAAGTGTCAGTTAGACACTCATACTCAGTACCTTCTACTGCACGGCGTGCTAATGTGTTACGAACAACTTTCATGTAAACGCCCGCTTCACGCGCTTGTTTACGTAGAACAGTCATCGCAGCAACAGGAACGCCACGAGAGTCAGCTACAACTGCAGAAAGTGCACCACTGGCTGCTTCGTTGACTTCAGCAACAATTGCTTTTTTGTCTTGAAGATTTAAAGCCATTTGGATTAACCTCTGGTTGTGATTACACCACTCACTACAAAATGTAGGAGAGTAAATACGATGCATTCACAGAAAACCAATTTTTATAAAATTGATTTCAAGTTCGGGCACCGTCTACGCAGGTTTTATTAAGCTCTTACGAGCGCCTACGGTCTTGGACGGAGACTTTCTAATTAAAAATCAGAAAGCCCCAACCATAAATTTGATAGGCGGAAAATTATACATGAATTTCCCACCTTTGCAAATTAGTTTGTTTGTGTATTTAGAGTCGCTTGATCTAAAGATACACCAGCACCCATTGTAGTAGAGATGCTTACCTTCTTCACGAAAGTACCTTTCGCAGAAGTTGGTTTTGCTTTCTTAAGTGCAACTAAAAGAGCTTCTAGGTTCTCTTTAAGTTGAGCAGCATCAAAGTCCACTTTACCGATAGTAGTGTGGATGATGCCGTTTTTGTCGTTACGGTAACGAACTTGACCAGCTTTAGCGTTCTTAACAGCTTCAGCTACGTTAGGCGTTACAGTACCAACTTTAGGGTTTGGCATAAGACCGCGAGGACCTAGGATTGTACCTAGTTGACCAACAACGCGCATTGCATCAGGAGAAGCAACAACAACGTCAAAGTTCATTTCGCCTTTCTTAACTAGTTCAGCAAGATCTTCCATACCAACTAGATCAGCACCAGCTTCTTTAGCAGCTTCTGCGTTTGCACCTTGAGTGAAAACAGCAACACGAATGTCACGACCAGTACCGTGTGGTAGTACAGTTGCACCACGAACGTTTTGGTCAGATTTACGTGCATCGATGCCAAGGTTAACAGCAACGTCAACGCTTTCTGTGAACTTAGCAGTAGCAAGTTCTTTTAGAAGAGCAACAGCTTCGTTGATGTCGTATTCTTTAGTAACTTCAACTTTTTCGCGGATATTGCGCATGCGCTTAGTAAGTTTTGCCATTATATTAACCCTCTACCACTAGGCCCATTGAACGAGCAGTACCAGCAATTGAACGCTTCATAGCTTCAATGTCAGCACCAGTCATGTCCGCAGCTTTAGTTTCTGCGATCTCTTGTAGTTGAGCGTCAGTAACAGTACCAACTTTCTCAGTGTTTGGACGACCAGAACCAGACTTAACGCCTGCAGCTTTCTTAAGAAGAACTGCTGCTGGTGGAGTCTTAGTAACGAACGTGAAAGAACGGTCGTTGTATACAGAGATAACTACTGGGATTGGTAGACCTTTCTCGATAGATTCTGTTTTTGCGTTAAACGCTTTACAGAATTCCATGATATTCACACCGTGTTGACCTAGTGCAGGACCAACTGGTGGACTTGGGTTCGCCATACCTGCTGCAACTTGCAGTTTGATATAAGCTTCAACTTTCTTAGCCATGATATTTCCTAATACTTGGGTTCAAACGCTATCCAACTGGATTAGCTCCCCGTTAACAAAAAGGCGCGAAATTATAGTAATAATTCGCGCCTTTGACAATACCTTTTGCTGATTTTTCGATCAGTTTTTTTCTACTTGGCTGAACTCTAGTTCTACTGGAGTTGCACGACCAAAGATAGATACAGATACTTTTAAGCGACTCTTCTCGTAATCCACTTCTTCAACAGTACCGTTAAAGTCTGCGAATGGGCCTTCAGTAACACGAACCACTTCACCAGCTTCAAACAATGTCTTAGGACGTGGAGCTTCGCTCGCTTGCTCAAGACGGTTTAAAATGGCATCCGCTTCTTTATCAGTAATTGGTGCAGGGCGATCCGAAGTACCACCAATGAACCCCATTACACGTGGAATACTACGTACTAAGTGCCATGATTCATCATTCATGATCATTTGCACTAAAACGTAACCAGGGAAAAATTTACGTTCGCTTTTACGACGTTGGCCAGCACGCATTTCTACCACTTCTTCAGTTGGTACTAGTACTTCACCAAATAACTCTTCCATGTTATGCATTTTAATATGTTCGCGTAGCGATTGAGATACACGACCTTCAAAGCCTGAAAAAGCTTGAACTACATACCAACGTTTTTTTGGAGCTTCACTCATGATCACTTATCCTCAAACACCTGTGATTAAGCCAATTAGTCTAACCATAATACCATCAATGCCCCATAAAATCAGAGCCATCACGATACATACAGCTAGAACAATGAAAGTTGTTTGTGTTGTTTCTTGGCGTGTAGGCCAAACAACCTTTCTAACTTCCATTCTTGATTCACGAGCAAATGCAATTGCAGTTTGACCTTTTGCTGTGAAAGCAGCAATACCACCAGCAGCAGCAATTAATGCAACCACACCGGCAGCTCGAATAACAACAGATAAATCAGCTAGTAAGTAATTACCAACAACAGCAGCAGATAATAGAACTAAAACAAGTAACCATTTTACTGTATCAGCTGCGCCTGAAGTTTCTGTTGTCTCAGTATTTGTTTTCATAAACCAACCTGTGACATAACCATAATTTACTTCTATCACTTGATAGAAATTGTTAACCAGACTTAATATAGCCTAGTATCTTCATTCCATAAACCAACAATTTCGTTGATTCATCTGCGCTGTGCTGTGTATTTTCTAAAAATGCAAAACAACACACAATACAACGCAGAAAAAGGGCATCAAATGATGCCCTCTTTACTAGTACTTAGTCAAATCTTAAGCAAAGATTTTAGCAACAACACCAGCACCAACTGTACGGCCACCTTCACGGATCGCGAAGCGTAGACCTTCGTCCATTGCGATTGGAGCAATTAGCTCAACCGTCATTTGAACGTTGTCACCTGGCATTACCATTTCTACGCCTTCAGGTAGAGTGATGTCGCCTGTT
>NZ_WOBR01000020.1 GCF_009727955.1 Aliivibrio fischeri
AGAATCGGCGACTTCATGATCGAGATTACCAATTAACGTCACGACACCTGTAGTGGCATCGATAGCAAACAGACCTTTTGCAATATCTGCATCTGAGAGCTTATAACTAACCTCATCACCGTCTGGATCAACGGCTAGACCAGTGATATTTACAACCGACCCAATTTCAGCATTCTCTGACAGGGTATTTTCTGCTGCATTTGAATCAGTAACAGGGCCCACATCGTTATCCGTATCACCGCCGCCCGGTGCCGAACCATCCGCATCTGTTACTGTAATATCAAAACTGGCTTCACTTGTTGAGCCATCAGTCGATGTCGCAATGATGGTAATAGAGTGAGAATCGGCGACTTCATGATCGAGATTACCAATTAACGTCACGACACCTGTAGTGGCATCGATAGCAAAC
>NZ_WOBR01000021.1 GCF_009727955.1 Aliivibrio fischeri
GTCACGACACCTGTAGTGGCATCGATAGCAAACAGACCTTTTGCAATATCTGCATTTGAGAGTTTATAACTAACCTCATCACCATCTGGATCTGTTGCAAGGCCCGTGATATTTACAACCGACCCAATTTCAGCATTCTCTGACAAGGTATTTTCTGCTGCATTTGAGTCCGTAACCGGACCTACATCGTTATCCGTATCACCGCCGCCCGGTGCCGAACCATCCGCATCTGTTACTGTAATATCAAAACTGGCTTCACTTGTTGAGCCATCAGTCGATGTCGCAATGATGGTAATAGAGTGAGAATCGGCGACTTCATGATCAAGATTACCAATTAACGTCACGACACCTGTAGTGGCATCGATAGCAAAC
>NZ_WOBR01000022.1 GCF_009727955.1 Aliivibrio fischeri
CAAAAAAACTTTAATTGAAGAGTTTGATCATGGCTCAGATTGAACGCTGGCGGCAGGCCTAACACATGCAAGTCGAGCGGAAACGACTTAACTGAACCTTCGGGGAACGTTAAGGGCGTCGAGCGGCGGACGGGTGAGTAATGCCTGGGAATATGCCTTAGTGTGGGGGATAACTATTGGAAACGATAGCTAATACCGCATAATGTCTTCGGACCAAAGAGGGGGACCTTCGGGCCTCTCGCGCTAAGATTAGCCCAGGTGAGATTAGCTAGTTGGTGAGGTAAGAGCTCACCAAGGCGACGATCTCTAGCTGGTCTGAGAGGATGATCAGCCACACTGGAACTGAGACACGGTCCAGACTCCTACGGGAGGCAGCAGTGGGGAATATTGCACAATGGGCGAAAGCCTGATGCAGCCATGCCGCGTGTATGAAGAAGGCCTTCGGGTTGTAAAGTACTTTCAGTAGGGAGGAAGGTTCATGCGTTAATAGCGTATGGATTTGACGTTACCTACAGAAGAAGCACCGGCTAACTCCGTGCCAGCAGCCGCGGTAATACGGAGGGTGCGAGCGTTAATCGGAATTACTGGGCGTAAAGCGCATGCAGGTGGTTCATTAAGTCAGATGTGAAAGCCCGGGGCTCAACCTCGGAACCGCATTTGAAACTGGTGAACTAGAGTGCTGTAGAGGGGGGTAGAATTTCAGGTGTAGCGGTGAAATGCGTAGAGATCTGAAGGAATACCAGTGGCGAAGGCGGCCCCCTGGACAGACACTGACACTCAGATGCGAAAGCGTGGGGAGCAAACAGGATTAGATACCCTGGTAGTCCACGCCGTAAACGATGTCTACTTGGAGGTTGTTCCCTTGAGGAGTGGCTTTCGGAGCTAACGCGTTAAGTAGACCGCCTGGGGAGTACGGTCGCAAGATTAAAACTCAAATGAATTGACGGGGGCCCGCACAAGCGGTGGAGCATGTGGTTTAATTCGATGCAACGCGAAGAACCTTACCTACTCTTGACATCCAGAGAATTCGCTAGAGATAGCTTAGTGCCTTCGGGAACTCTGAGACAGGTGCTGCATGGCTGTCGTCAGCTCGTGTTGTGAAATGTTGGGTTAAGTCCCGCAACGAGCGCAACCCTTATCCTTGTTTGCCAGCACGTAATGGTGGGAACTCCAGGGAGACTGCCGGTGATAAACCGGAGGAAGGTGGGGACGACGTCAAGTCATCATGGCCCTTACGAGTAGGGCTACACACGTGCTACAATGGCGCATACAGAGGGCTGCAAGCTAGCGATAGTGAGCGAATCCCAAAAAGTGCGTCGTAGTCCGGATTGGAGTCTGCAACTCGACTCCATGAAGTCGGAATCGCTAGTAATCGTAGATCAGAATGCTACGGTGAATACGTTCCCGGGCCTTGTACACACCGCCCGTCACACCATGGGAGTGGGCTGCAAAAGAAGTGGGTAGTTTAACCTTCGGGAGGACGCTCACCACTTTGTGGTTCATGACTGGGGTGAAGTCGTAACAAGGTAGCCCTAGGGGAACCTGGGGCTGGATCACCTCCTTAAACGATAGATTACGATTTATGAGTGTTCACACAGATT
>NZ_WOBR01000023.1 GCF_009727955.1 Aliivibrio fischeri
TGCTACCATGCAGATTAAGCCTAAATTTACCACTTAATACGGCAAACCAAAAGAAACCCAGAATGCCGAATGTAGCAAATCGTGTTGATGCGATTGTTGTGCGTGCTTGCTTTCGGCTTGGCTAGCTTGGTAAAGAACTGCCCTGCCAAGATTTTTTAATGTCCTGATTTTAATTTACCAATGGCAATTAAGCGAACAAAATGTTCTTAAAGTGCGAGATAAAGTAAATGGAGAACAGATACATTTCTTACGCCATTTGAACGGCTTGGTTTCAACAGATTTGGAACTGATAAACCAAATATCCTTTCCACAACTGGGATTGAAAATGCTGAGAAGAAAACACTGATGCAAACTAAAATGAGGCATAACCAAAGAACAATTGAAGCGTAAAATAGCTTCTGAAACGCCTGAACTTAGGGAAATAAGGGCTAATTTGCCGAACCTGATAATACGGAAACCAAAAGGCAACAAAGAAGAAAGGAACGCTTACTAAGCCGAAACTACGAAAGCCACGATCCTTTTGATGAACCGTGCAAAAAATTTCGGACTCAGTACGCACAACGCCTGCATAACACGTTTGCTACCATGCAGATTAAGCCCCAATTTACCACTAAACACGGTAAACCCAAAGAGACCTAGAATGCCGAATGTAGCAAATCGTGTTGATGCATTTGTTAACTGCGATTCAATTAGTAGTGATAACGACAAGAAATTATCGTCAAATGTGAATCATTAACGGCATAAACCAGTCTATTTGTATCATCAATCCTGCGTGACCAAAAACCAGCTAAGTTTTCTTTCAATGGCTCAGGTTTGCCAATGCCTTCAAACGGTGAACGCTTTGCATCTGTGATTAACTTATTAATACGTTTTAGGGTTTTCTTATCCTGCCCTTGCCAATATAAATAATCATCCCACGCTTCATCAGTCCAAGCTAACATTCGACTCATTCAAGCAAGCCTCTTTCCGTAGTTTGACCAGCATTGTATTGAGCAATTGATTTGTTTAAATGAGCAGCATTTGCAGGAGAACGAGATAAATATATCGTTTCCATTAAACTATTGTAATAATCCATAGACATTACAACCGCATCTTCAGAATCTCGACGAGTGATAACTGTGCAGTCTGCATCATTAACCACGCCATCAAGAACAGATTTAAGACCATTTCTGGCTTCAGTAAAAGAAACTATACGCATAATTACCTCTTTATTAAGTTGTACCTAGTGTTGAACAAGTATAATTCATAAAAACGAAATGTACAATATATTGCACAGGTAACAAAGAAGCAGTTAACGCCGCAATAACACGTTTATTACTGCAACGACTTAGCTAAATTTTACCGCCTTAAACACTGAAACCAAAGACAAACCTACAACGCCGAATGTAATAAATCGTGTTGATTGCTTTGTTATGCGGCACAAATAAAATTAATTGTGTGGAACCAAGATACTACCCACAGTTACATTAACCAAAAACGGTTACGATACTTAAAATTTGCACAAAACTAAGAGAACGGAATGGATGCTATTGCTCATTTAATTATCATTTTAGGGAATCCATTTGCATATAAAATTGGACACTTAATTATTTCAATTTTAAGTATTGGAAAATTGTCCATTCAACCACTACCAACTAAATTTTCCGTTAATTTCGTGCAAGCGTTTGACGAAGATAAGGTCGTAGAAAACCAAAATAAACAAAACTACTCAATATCATATGGAATTGCCCTTTCCATTGGTTACGCTGTAACTATAGCTATCTTTGGAACCCTATTATTTTATAACATTGATAGTTTTATTGAAGCTCAAACATCAAACTAAAACACCCGCATAACGCCTGCATAACAC
>NZ_WOBR01000024.1 GCF_009727955.1 Aliivibrio fischeri
ACAGATTGATTAGGTTAAAAAATTAAGAGACTTAATGTTGGGTCTGTAGCTCAGTTGGTTAGAGCGCACCCCTGATAAGGGTGAGGTCGGTGGTTCAAATCCACTCAGACCCACCAATACTTCTCCAGAAAGTATTGGATAACATTATATTTGGGGTTATAGCTCAGCTGGGAGAGCGCCTGCCTTGCACGCAGGAGGTCTGCGGTTCGATCCCGCATAGCTCCACCATCTTTAAGTATTCTCGTTTGAGAGTCTTTAAAAATGGTTTCGAAAGAAACATTGCTCTTTAACAATTTGGAAAGCTGACTGATTTAAATAACTTACGAGTTATTTAAATCAAAATTTAAAAGTT
>NZ_WOBR01000025.1 GCF_009727955.1 Aliivibrio fischeri
AATGTCACGACACCTGTGGTTGCATCTATTTCAAATAACCCTGCATCAATGTCGGCTTGTGATAATGCATAAGTCACATCATCACCATCTGGATCTGTCGCAAGACCTGTAATGTTTACGACCGTGCCAATCTCAGCATTCTCTGACAAGGTATTTTCGGCAGTATTCGAATCCGTTACTGGGCCTACATCATTATCCGTATCGCCACCGCCCGGTGCCGAACCATCCGCATCTGTTACTGTAATATCAAAACTGGCTTCACTTGTTGAGCCATCAGTCGATGTCGCAATGATGGTGATAGAGTGAGAGTCTGCAACTTCGTGATCTAAATTACCAATCAACGTCACCACACCTGTAGTGGCATCGATAGCAAACAGACCTTTTGCAATATCTGCATCTGAAAGTTTATAACTAACCTCATCACCGTCTGGATCCACGGCGAGGCCAGTGATGTTTACAACCGTACCCACCCCTGCATTTTCTGAAATTGTATTATCCGCAGCGTTACTATCTGTAACCGGACCCACATCGTTATCAGTATCACCACCGCCCGGTGTCGAACCA
>NZ_WOBR01000026.1 GCF_009727955.1 Aliivibrio fischeri
CCAATCAATGTCACGACCCCTGTAGTAGCATCGATAGCAAACAGACCTTTTGCAATATCTGCATCTGAGAGTTTATAACTAACGTTATCCCCATCTGGATCTGTCGCGAGGCCAGTGATATTTACGACCGTGCCCACCTCTGCATTTTCTGAAATTGTATTATCCGCAGCGTTACTATCTGTAACCGGACCTACATCGTTATCAGTA
>NZ_WOBR01000027.1 GCF_009727955.1 Aliivibrio fischeri
TACTGATAACGATGTAGGTCCAGTTACAGATAGTAACGCTACGGATAATTCAATTTCAGAAAATGCAGAAGTAGGTTCAGTGGTTAATATCACTGGCCTTGCGACAGATCCTGATGGTGATGATGTGACTTATGCATTATCACAAGCTGATATTGATGCAGGGTTATTTGCTATCGATGCTATTACAGGGGTCGTGACATTGATTGGTAATCTAGATCATGAAGTTGCAGATTCT
>NZ_WOBR01000028.1 GCF_009727955.1 Aliivibrio fischeri
TCGACACCGGGCGGTGGCGATACGGACAATGATGTAGGCCCTGTAACGGATTCGAATACTGCCGAAAATACCTTGTCAGAGAATGCTGAGATTGGCACGGTTGTAAATATCACTGGCCTTGCCGTGGATCCAGATGGCGATGATGTGACTTATGCATTATCACAAGCTGACATTGATGCTGGGTTATTTGAAATAGATGCAACCACAGGTGTGGTGACATTAATTGGCAATCTTGATCATGAAGTCGCCGATTCTCA
>NZ_WOBR01000029.1 GCF_009727955.1 Aliivibrio fischeri
TACCTCCTTTGACATAACGCCGCAATAACACGTGCGAACACCTTACTTACAAAACCAATTATACTCCAAACCACAAACGCCGAGTGTAATTAGCATCGTGTTGATTGCTTTGTTACACGATCTTTGTCAACGCTTCACTTTAATTGGTAAAGAACTGATTTACCAATAATATTTAGAAACTAATTCTAAATTACAAAAGCTAATTTAGCGAACAAAAGAACCGTTCAACTACAAAAACTGCGAAACGAAGCAATCCTTTTTCTAGCACCATTTGTACGATTTGGTTTCAGCCAATTAGAAGTTGATAAACCAAATATCCTTGCCACAATTGGGGTTGATAATGCTGAGAGTAAAGCACAGATACAGGATAAAATGAGGCAATACCAAAGAATCATTGAAGCGTAAGAATGCCTCTGAAACGCATGAACTTAGACCGAAAATAGTTAATTGTCGAACCTGATGAAATGAAAACTAAAAGGTAACAAAGAAGAAAGAAAACCACCCTACTTTCACATCTAAAAATCGAATGGTTCTATCGCTGAACTGAGCCAAAAAACTGCAATCTTTAGTTCGTGTAACGCCTGCATAACACGTTTACTACTATGCAATTATACTTAAAATTGACATCTTAAAACGAGAAACACCCGGCAAACTGAGATTGCCGAGTGTAGTAAATCGTGTTGATGCATTTGTTATAAGAAAATTATAATTCAGTATAAATAGCTATTGGTTCAATCACCGTTTCATTCGCTAAACGTCCTGTATATGCAGACTCTATGTTAGTTAAATGATTAACCATATTGAATAGTGCTTCTTTAATTGAACCAAAGTCTTTATTTTCAGACAAATCTAAATCATTTGTCCATGCATGTTGTGTCACAATGCCAAAAATAACAAATTCTTTTTCTGTATGTCTCGCATATTTTTTAATTAGCAAATCTTCACTTTCTCTTAAACATTCCCTATCAAGTGGCGCAGAAAATAATTGATCGGATATTTTAATTTGTATATCTATCTGATCATGATATCCATAGGATAGCAGATAAGATAAATCTTTTAGAAAACGCTCATCTTGTTGTAATCCGTTATCTTTTGCTAATTTTTTAGTATTAGTTAGACGCTTCAACTCCAGATCAATTTTTGATTTTTCTTCTCTATTTGTTTGATTACTTTTAATTTCAATTGCTTGTGACTTAAGTTGATTAATATTTGAAATATTCGTAACATATGTAATTGCTTCACCAAAATCATTGAAACTTTCAAGCGTTTTCCTAATTTGATTTACATCATGAAACACAGCCTTACCTGTAATTTTCACAAAAGAATAATCATTTACTAACTTTATGGATTTATTGAAATTTTCACTATTTATTTCAAGGACCTTCCCCATATCGAAAAGTTGTTTTTCGAATAAAATATATGAATAATCATTTAGTGACTTTTTATGTGTTACCCTATTTTCATTCTTAATAATGTTCGCAAGAACCCTACCGCTAGCCACAGGGCCTTTTTGTGATTCATGATCTTCAGATGCACTACCATTATCATTGATTAAATACTCTGTTACCCCTTCGAATACTTGAGATGATAACGAATACATTTTATATTCGTCGATATAAACAAAATTTTTCATCATTTTTTATTCCTTAGTAAATATTCTGCATAATATTTCTGTCTAGTATTAAATAAAGACCATACAAATAATGTCAAACCAATAAGAGTAAACAATCCGGTCATTATTATTAAGAGGGTATTCATACCGCCACTTCCTCATTGTTATATAACTTTGAAATTCGATCGAAAACCGAATAGCTAATCAAAAGAGAAACTAATGACAACACTTGAGAGCATCCTGTAATCACATTAGAATCAGTTACTTCACTCAATGGTGCTAGCAGCGTAAATGTATAAAGCACGCTATAAAAGGCTATAAATGAAATGGAAGTACCATTTTGTATAGTCTTCCATGACGCATCTATATCACTAAGATGTTCAACCTCATTGATAATTGAAATGTGTAATACCAAACCAAAAGCAATGAAATCTGATGCTGAAAACGCTGGAATAATATTATCTTTTGTTACTAGCCATGAAAACAACCTAGATAAAATAGGAATCAAGCCTACAACAACAGTATATATCAACCATTTTGCTTTTTTATTGTTCACTGAAGCCTCCATTTTCTTATAACGCCTGCATAACACGTTTGCTACCATGCAGACTTACCTGAATTTTACTGCCTTAATCACTGAAACTAAAGGCAAACTGACAACGCCGAGTGTAGCAAATCGTGTTGATGCAATTGTTAGCTGCGCCTTTCCAGTTTGAATAACAAACTAGCTTTTACGGCCAGCCACTCACTATTAATTATCGAAAATACAACGGTATCTCGATAGCTACCATCTGCCATTTGTTGGTGATTTCTAATTACACCGTCCTGCTTTGCGCCTAAACGAGCGATTGCATTACGTGAAGCGTGATTATGCCAATGAGTTCTAAACTCAACTGCGATTGCTGAGAGGTTTTCGAATGCATGAGAAAGAAGAAGGAACTTACATTCGGTATTTACTGATGTTCTCTGGTAGCTTTTCGCATACCACGTATAACCGATTTCTACCCGTTTATTCACACAATCAGCATGGCATAAACGAGTTGTACCGATTATGGTTTGAGTTTCATTATCAATAACAGAAAAAGCCAAAGAACGCCCAGCGTCTTGTTCGCTTAAAGCCAATTCAATATAACCGTTTACAGTCTCTTCATTTGGTATTTTTGTATACCATAAGTCCCAAAGTTCACCATCAGAAGCCGCTTCAACAAGAGCTGACGCATGATCTAGTTGTAGTGGAATTAATGTGACTATTTTCCCTTTAAGCTCCGTACCTGAGAGCCATTTCTCACCTTGCATACTAAATTCCTTCTTTGAAGCAGCTAACGCCTGCATAACACGTTTGCTACTATGCAGATTAAGCTCAAATTTACCACTTAATACGGTAAACCAAAAGAAATCTAGAATGCCGAATGTAACAAATCGTGTTGATGCATTTGTTATAACATAGCACGCGCATAAGTTTGCTTTATTAATTGATCACTAGGATACAATAATGTTAATAAATGAAAGATTGCCCTTTCAATATCTTTAACGTAATTGGTTGCTTTTTGCATATCAATTTTAGGGCTATCATGCCGATGCACTAGCTTATTTCTTATTTGAACACCATTCTCTATCGCTTTTTTATATGGTGTCTCTTCCCCTAAATATTCCTTTAAAATTTTCCCATACAATTTAGATAATGGAGGAGATGGCATATCAAGAAGCAAAATCTCTAAATCAGGTCTTGTCCTTGATAAAACCTCTTTAACTGCTAATTCTGCAGCAATAGTCGCATCAATCCATTTATGATGCGCCGATCTTTCACTTTTAGCCCGATGTAAATAACGCATAGCTAATAATGGTTTAACTTGGTTATCTATAGATAATTGAATTAAATCCATTGTATCATCTTGAAGCGGGCAAATTGAATCACCTGAAAGAGAAATGCAGTGCTGACTAGGTAACTCTAGTAAATTATCTTTGGTTACCCCCCATAGCTCCGATTTTATAGAAAATAATTGCTCCTGAATATCATTATGGTTTAAATGATATTTAAGCAATGCTAGTACTTGCTGAGTAAAACTTCTTACTTCAAAAAAAACATCTGAGATTAACTGTCTACATTTTTTAGATAATTTATCACCATCAAATCGTCTTAAATTAGACAGCTCTTCAATATGGACTTCTTCAAGTTTAGCACCGTGAACTTTCGCTATAACATTGTCTTTTTGATATGAAACGGTCAATTCAATGTCAAGCCCACCTATTTTCTTATAGAAAATCGCATCAATATCAGCATCTAACGTCATATTATTTGAAATTATCGTATATTCACATTCAATATATATTGGTTTCACTTACTAGCCCTATTCTGTTATAACGCCTGCATAACACGTTTGCTACCATGCAGATTAAGCCTAAATTTACCACTTAATACGGTAAACCAAAAGAAATCTAGAATGCCGAATGTAGCAAATCGTGTTGATGCATTTGTTAGCTGTTTTCATCACGATAGTAATAAACCTTTGTTTTGTTAATCCGTAAATAAATCCATAAACCTAATACGATTAAAGTGATAAAGAAAATACTAACAAAGAATAGAAACAGTGGAGCCACTACCAAGGCCATCACACCCATTACTGGAGTCTCGTTCAATTTAATCGATGACAGATCGAACATGCTTGAAATTCCAAATAAAAGCCCTACTGGTAAAGAGCCTATCAGAGCTCCGATTGTGAGGTGTTTATATATTGTTCCTGCACTTAATTTTTTAAATTCCATATTAATCTCTTTTATTATGATAAGTTACATCCTTGGTGTGTGTTAGGTTAAATTAGAACAGCATAGAAATTCAGCTTATACAGTAGTTTTCTAAAAGAAACGGTATGTTAATCACGACTTTCTGAGGAAATCACTTCAAAGTAACTAGCTCACTAGGAGTCACTTCACAGTAAATAAGAAGATAATTGGAAATATCAATTTAAATGTTCATTGATAATTACTTCAATATGCATCGAGATGCTCAGAACCTACTTTTCATTGAAAAATATGGAGTACTTCAACAGCTAACGCCGCAATAACACGTGCGAAAGACCGACTGACAAAACCAATTACACTTCAAACCGCGAATGCCGAATGTAAATAGCATCGTGTTGATTGCTTTGTTATACGAGCCTTGCTTTCGCTCCAATTAACTTGGTAAAGAACTGATTTACCAAGATTTGCTGTAAAACGATTTTAATTAGACTAGCTCAATTAAGCGAGCAAAATATCCAATCAACGGCAATAACTGTGAAACGAAACAATCCCTTTTTCTTACACCATTTGTACGAATTGGTTTCAACAAGTTTGGAACTGATAAACCAAATATCCAAACCACAATTGGGATTGAAAATGCTAAGAGGAAAACACTGATGCAGGCTAAAATGAGGCATAACCAAAGAACAATTGAAGCGTAAATTAGTTTCTGAAACGCCTGAATTTGGGGCAATAATAGTTCAATGCCGAACCTGATGAAACGAATACCAAAAGGCAACAAAGAAAAAGATAAACCGCCCTACTTTCACACCTAAAAAACTAATGGTTCAATCGCTGAACTGAACCAAAAAAACTGCATTCTCAGAGTTCGTATAACGCCTGCATAACACGTTTGCTACTATGCAAATCAAGCCTAAACTTACCACTTAATACGGTAAACCAAAAGAAATCTAGAATGCCGAATGTAGCAAATCGTGTTGATGCATTTGTTAGCTGTGATTCAAATTGAACAATATAAAATTAACTCTTTCATTTACTGTACCAAAAGGAACTTCAATTAACTCATAACCCGATTTTTCATACGCTAGGAGCATTTCTTTATAAGTATCTACCGCAATAGAAAAATCTTGTTTACGCTCACTATCATTGGTAAATATTTCTTTCCAAGGTGGAAAAATGAAAACTTTCGAATGGTATTTAAAATTAGATATCGCCGAAGTTAATTCATCAGATAATTTGATTTGTTCAAGATTTGAATAACCGAGAATATCGATGATACTTCGGTCAAAGAAAACTAATCCATTTCGACTTTGATGCTGTTGATAAGATGCAATTTCAAATTCAAACATCGAATCACGAAAAGCTTCTTTATTAGCCCAAGGTAACGCATCACCTTTTTGCTCAACTTGAGTTTGGATGACTTTGCGGCCAGCCTCTTCAGAACAAAAGAAATCCCGAGCTTTCAGCTCATTAATAACTGTCGTTTTTCCAGAGCCTGGACCACCAGTAAATACTATGAAATTATCTTTATACAAAACTTCTCCTCGAAACAGCTAACGCCTGCATAACAC
>NZ_WOBR01000003.1:0-364614 GCF_009727955.1 Aliivibrio fischeri
GTACTAGGTACTAGGTACTAGAAATTATTTTAAAAAAGGAAGCCATTATGAAAAAGACAATTATCGCAATTACAGCAGCACTCATCTTATCTCCAACTATCGCTCTTGCTGATGGTGGACATAATAAAGATCATAACTCTCGCACTTTTAATTATACAGGCCCAGTTGAAACGACAACGGTTGCCGAACTATTAACTGATACAAGTATGTTTGCAGAGCAAGACGCTATTATCGATGGAAGAATTATCCGTCACATTCGTAAAGACAAATATGTATTTACTGATGGGACAAAAGAAATTCAAATTGAATTAGATGATGATATTTCACAACCTACTGCAATCAATGAAACAACCAAAGTTCGTATCTTCGGTGAATATGAAGGTGGTAACACACCAGAGATCGAAGTAGAACGCATTCAATTACTATAAAACACCCCTTCCCTTATAAACTGGCCTGCTTTTTGCAGGCTTTTTTATAGATAAAATTCATGAATATCAGGTTATAAGGTTATGGCATCAACAACATTCATCAAAAAAGCGTTTTTATTAGCAACAGCGCTATCTTCTTCGACAGCAATGGCAAATAACTTTCCTTACAGCTTTTTTGAAGCACGAATTGGAACCAGTCCTGGTACTTATGGAGTTCAAGTTAATCAACAATTCACTGAAAACTCTCATTTGATAGCAAAAGCTGATACTAAATTTTCAGGCGATTGGGATATTAGCGGTGGTATTGGTTTTAACGGCCCAGTGAACGAATTTTCTGATATTTATGGTCAATTATTACTACACAACGTAAAAGATAAAGGAAGCGACAAGTTTGGCGACGAAATGCTTACCGAAATTAATATTGGCTTCCGTGTATGGTTAATGCAACAAATTGAAGTTGGTGCACAATACGGCCAATTATTTGATAGTAACGACAGCAAAAATATTGGTAGTGTGCATTTCCGATTCCACTCAACAGAGCAATTATCTGTGGGCGCAGAAGCCAAGTTCAATGGCGTATATGGCGGACAAATGATGATGACTGCTCGTTTCACGTTCTAACCTCCTTTTAACGAACATAACCATCCATATAAGTCAGCAAGAAACCTGCTGACTTATATTCACAAGACAAATGATTACTCTTCTCTCTATAATTCTTGTTTTCATAAAAAACCTCAAATAATCATAAATTAAACACTTAATTGTAGTTTCACTCATTGTTGTCGTCTCAAAAGTAAAACGACATAAAAACAACAAAATAACGCCTTGTTTTTAACAGGATAGAAACATAACTTGTAATCATGTTGTATCATGGATTACAAACTATGAATCTATTCCATAAGTTATTTTTTACTCTACTAATATTACCTATAAACGCTGAAGCACTTGAGCTCGCCCCTCTAAGTAATGAATCCTATAAAGGTGATTACAATGAGATATCAAAAAAAGGCGTAATTCGTGTTCTGGTTTCAATGGAAGTAGGCTTTTACCAAGTAAGTAATGGTAAACCAATCGGAATAATTTCAGAATTTCTCTCACACTTTGAACGTCATTTAGCGAAAAAAAATGATCACACTCATATCCGAATTATTCCCGTTTCTGATGACGATTTAATATGGTCATTAAAAGCAGGTTTTGGCGATATTGCTGTTGGTCACTTGGCAATAACCAAAGCTAGATTACGTCATATTGATTTTAGTACTCCAACAATAAAAGACAGTGAAGAGTGGTTAATTACGGCTAAAGGGCACGCCCCTATCACAGAGCTGACCGATCTTTCAGGCAAAGAGATATGGGTAAAAGGCAGCTCTAGTTACTTTGAGACACTTCAAAACATTAATGAAAAACTGACATCAAATAATATGGCTCCTATGGATGTTCATTTTTTAGAAGAGTCATTAGGTGACAATGAAGTTCTTGAAATGGTTGAAAATAAGTTATTGCCAGCAACCGTAATAGAAAACTATCGAGCAATACTATGGAAAAAGATCATTCCTAACATTCAATATCATGAAGAATTTCCATTAAAAAAAGATATTAATATCGCTTGGGCGGTAAGGAAAAATAGTCCTCAACTAACTGATGTCGTAAATCAGTACATTACTAAAATAAAAAAAGGCTCATTTCTAGGCAATTTAATTTATAAGAAATACCTTAATGACGAAAAGTGGTTAGCTAAAATTCTACAAACCGATAATATCGATAAACTTTACGAACTGTCTGATTTATTTAAACACTACTCTGGTATGTATAACTTAGATTGGCAACTAACCTCAGCCTTAGCTTATCAAGAATCGAGGTTGGATAATAAAGCCGTATCTCACAAAGGCGCAGTTGGAATAATGCAAGTCCTACCTAGCACTGCAAAAGACAAGCATGTTCAAATAGAGAATATTTACACCTTAGAAAACAACATACATGCAGGTATTAAATACTTGAGCTTTGTGCATAAACGATATTTTGATAAGCCGGAAATATCGGCAGACAATCAACTCTACTTCTCATTAGCGGCCTATAATGCAGGGCCTGCTAAAATAAGGCGCATCAGAAAAAAAGCGCAAGAACAAGGTTATGACCCTAATGTCTGGTTCAATAATGTGGAGTTAATGGCGCTGAAGTATATCAGCAAAGAACCCGTTCATTATGTGTCAAACATAAGTCGTTACTATGTGATTTATAAACAAATAGTTCAATTAAAAGAACAAAAAGAGCAGCGTAATGCGTTAAATAAAGCCACATTCGACTTTGATAATATCTAATATAAATCGAGAACATAAAATACAGAGGACTTGAATTTCATCTAATTTTAACATAAATTGTTAATACACTGTTAAACAAGGACTCATGACATGGATCGTTTACGTCGCGTTTTCTGGGTATTATTACTGCTTCCTCAGCTCGCTTTTGCAATAGAGCTTTCACCGTTAACTCAAACGCCTTATGTTGGCGATTTGAAAGCACTAGAGAAAAAAGGAACGATACGAGTATTAGTATCTGCTGATCTTGGCTTTTACTACATAGAAAAAGGGCAACCGAAGGGGATCATCGCCGAATTTCTTCATCATTTCGAATTACATTTACGAAAAAATAAAATTCACGTTAATGTTCAAGTCATCCCCATCCCACGGGATGATTTATTTACCGCTTTAGAACGAGGCTTTGGTGATCTTGCCGTTGCTAACCTAACGATTACCCCACAACGACTGCAATTTGTCGATTTTAGTGATCCTGTGATCAGTAACAGCCAAGAGTGGCTCGTTAGTTCACCATCCACACCTCCTTTAGAATCTCTAGAAGATTTATCAGGTAAAGAAGTATGGGTTAGACCAAGCTCAAGCTATTTTGAGAGCTTACAGCGAATTAATAAGCAGTTATCTTCCCAAGGGATCTCCCCTATCAATGTTCAATTCTTAGAAGAAAACTTACAAGACTATGAATTAATGGAAATGCTCAACCAAGATATTTTACCCATTACGGTTATCGATAGTCACAAATCTCGTCTTTGGTCTCAAGTTATGAAGAATATCACCATATACGAAACTCTCCCTATAAGAGAAAGCGCTAATATTGGCTGGGCAATGAGGAAAAACAGCCCTCAATTAAAAACAGCAGTAAACAAATACATTAGAACCATCCGACAAGGCTCTTTTTTAGGTAATGTTATTTATAAAAAGTATCTAACCAATACCAAATGGCTAAAAAAGGCAGTTGACCCTAAAACTGTTAAGCAATTTAAAAGCTTAGCTGCACTTTTTGAACAATATGCAGATCAATATGAATTCGATTGGTTAATGATTTCAGCTCAAGCTTATCAAGAATCTAAATTCAATAACCGTCTTGTCTCACACATGGGAGCTGTTGGGATCATGCAGGTGTTGCCAAAAACAGCTAAAGAACCTTACATAAATATTAAAAATTTTAGAGAACTAGAAAACAACATCCATGCCGGTGTTAAATATATGAACTTTGTACATAAGCGTTACTTTTTAAAACCAGAGATAACAGAAGAGAACCAAATGTACTTTTCTTTAGCTGCTTATAATGCAGGCCCTGCAAATGTTCGTAAAATGCGTCGAATGGCAGTAAAACATGGATATGACCCTAATATTTGGTTCAATAATGTGGAGATCATGGCTCGAAAATACGTAAGTAAAGAACCTGTTCACTATGTTGCAAATATCAGTCGCTATTACGTTATTTATAAGCAAATTGCTCAACTTCAAGTCCACAGAGAGCAACGAAACGCTTCAACTTATAAACTCTTTTAGATACGTTAAAATAAAAACGCCCACATAATTGCGGGCGTTTATATTCATAATGTATCAGTAGAAAAATACGTTATTTCTCTATTTTCACTTTAGGTTGAATAAACTTTTTACTGACATCAACAACAGCAACGTCGCGGAAGAACGTACGGCCAAGTAACACAGGGAATGTCATATGTGTGCGATCATTCAGTGTGAATTCTGTTTTGGTTTTTAAATCACCAATTTGAACCCAAGCTTCAATCACAGGACGATCAGTTCGTTTTTCTGTACTTGATTGTCGAATTGTCACGATACGAGATACAGGAGACTCAAACTCTTTAGTTTCTTTTTCATTATGCGCTAATTTAAATTTAACCCAATTCTTACCATCACGCTCAAACATTTCAATATCTACCGCCGAAATAGAAGAGGTTGTTGCCCCTGTATCTATACGAGCTTTAGCATTGTGATTAATGGCTTTTATATAAATCCACTCTTCTTCACCTAACAGTAATTTTCCATCCGCTGTTTTTAACTCATTTGCTTCTGGTTTAACTGGAGGTTTAGGATCTACTTGTGGTTTTTGCTCCGGTTTTACTTCAGGTTTAGTTTCTGGAGTAACGGGTTGTTCTACCGAAGGATTCGTTGATCCATCAGTTTCCGGCGTTGTTGTAGCCGTCGACATACAACCTGCAAGTAGTATAGGTAAAAGTAACGTTGACCATTTTTTTGCTATCTTCATTCGTTTTCCTTTACGGTTTATCTGTTATATTTCATTAGTATAGTTAAGATCTTTATTTTGTCTGTTACTTATTTGCAACAGAGGCAACAGATTTAGCAATATACTCAATGTGTTTTTCTTGCATTCCTGCAATATTGATTCGACCATCACCTACAGCGTAAATACCATGTTCTGATTTTAAAAATGCCATCTGCTCTGGCGTAAAACCAATTACTGAGAACATACCTTTATGTTGCTCAATAAAATCAAATGTCTCTGATTGTGTTTCATTACGCAGTGCTTCACATAAGTTAGTTCGTAAACCAACTAAGCGTTTTTGCATCTCATCCAATTCAGTGCGCCACGATAACGTTAATTGCTCATCATTTAAAATTCGACCAACAATCGCAGCACCATGATCTGGTGGCATAGTGTAAGTCGCACGAGCCATTTGCAACAGTTTCGCTTTAGCATTCATTGCTATCTCAATATTGCCAGCGATCACCATCGCCGCACCTGTTCGCTCACGATACAAACCAAAATTTTTCGAGCATGATGTTGCTATAAACATTTGAGGTACACGGTCTGCCATAAACCGCAAACCAGCCGCATCAGCTTCTAATCCATCACCAAATCCTTGGTATGCGATATCAACAAAAGGAATAAAACCATTTTTTAATGCTAACTCTGTAATAGCAATCCAATCCGAAAGACGAATATCTGCACCTGTTGGATTATGACAACAACCGTGCAGTAAAATGATATCTTTAGGACCCGCTTTTGCTAAGTCAGCAAGCATAGCTTCGCTATCCACTTGTTTTGTCAGAGGATTGAAATATGTGTAATGACGAACTTTAAGACCAGCCGCTTCCATCACTGGTTGATGGTTAACATAACTTGGGTTACTTATCCAAACTGTCGCATCAGGCTCGGTTGATTTAATTAAATCAGCAAGCATACGTAGAGCACCACTTGCTCCTGGAGTTTGAATTGCCGAAACACGCCCATAAGCAGATGTGTCACGTAGCAGCAAATCAACCATACTTTGGTTGAAGATTTCACAGCCAGCAAGGCCAACGTAAGCTTTTGTTGTTTGCTCTGCCGCAATAGATTTAGCCGAATCACTCACGGCTTTCATAATTGGAGTTAAGCCTTGATCGTTACGATAAACACCGATACCGAGATCGACTTTATTATCGCGATCATCGGCTCGATATTCGATAGAAAGAGAAAGAATGGGATCTTTAGCAGGAGTTGCTATATTTTGCAGCATATTTTCATATCCTTATGATCTGTAATGTATTTAAGTTACCATTCAGATAGGAAAATATCACGTTTTATTGTTTAGATTTTTACAATTTTCTTACAATAGATTGAATGTATGAATAATCTGATTGCTGCTACCACGCCAATCTAATGATGGATCTGCCTTATCTTGCTCAAAACGACCATCAATTAACGTATCAATTAAATCAACGATCTCTTTTTGTGTTGAATTTAGCTCACTTAAGGTATAACCCGTCCACATCCAAATGTCTTTACTTTCACATTCAGATTTAACACGTTTTACTAACTGAAGAACAGATTCACAATTCATTGGATGAAGAGGATCGCCGCCTGACAATGACAACCCTCTACGTGGAATACGTGTATCATTCAGATCAGCAATAATCTTATCTTCTAACTCTTTAGTAAAAAGATGCCCTGAATTTGGATTAAGTGTGGATTTGTTATAGCACCCTTTACAGTTGTGCTCACAACCTGAAACGAACAGGGTACAACGCGTACCCGGTCCATTAACCACATCAATTGAATGATATACGTGATAGTTCATTATAAATGTTTCACTCGACGTTGAACTTCTTCTTGTTTACCGAAGTTAAATGGACGTGCATCAGGACTGCCTAAATAACCACATACACGACGTGTTACTGATACTTTCGTTGAGTCATGGTTGCCACATTTAGGACAAGTGAAGCCTTTACTTGTACATTCAAACTCACCGTTATAACCACATTCGTAGCACTCATCGATCGGTGTATTTGTACCGTAATAAGGAACACGCGTGTAGCTGTAATCCCATACGTTTTCTAATGCTTCGATGTTACGTTGCATGTTAGGGAATTCACCATAACAAATGAAACCGCCACTTGAGATTTCTGGGTATGGCATTTCAAAGTCAATCTTATCGTAAGGATTCACTTTCTTCTGTACATCTAAGTGGAAACTGTTTGTGTAATAGCCTTTATCTGTCACTTTATCAATAACACCAAATTGTGTGTTATCAAGCTTACAGAAACGAGAACATAGGTTTTCACTTGGAGTACCGTACAAGCTAAAGCCAAAGCCCGTTTCTTTTGTCCATACTTGAACTGCATCTTTTAGGTACTGAATAATCTCTAATGCTTTAACTTGAAGCTCTGCATTGTCATATAGGTGATCATCACTACCAAATAGTGCTTCGATTGTTTCATGTACACCAATGTAGCCAAGCGATACAGATGCACGACCGTTTTTAAAGATATTAATGATATCATCATCAGGTTTCAGACGAACACCACAAGCCCCTTCCATGTAAAGGATTGGAGCAACACGAGCTTTCACGCCTTCTAAACGAGAAATACGTGATTCTAACGCGCGGCGACATAGCACCAAACGCTCATCAAGCAGTTTATAGAATGTATCTACGTCACCTTTTGCTTCAATCGCAACACGAGGTAGGTTTAAGCTCACAACACCTAGGTTATTACGACCATCGTGAATTTGCTCACCATTCTCTTCATATAAATCTAGGAAGCTACGACAACCCATTGGTGTTTTAAATGAACCCGTTACTTCAACTACTTTGTCATAGTTAAGGATATCTGGGTACATGCGTTTTGACGCACACTCTAACGCCAATTGTTTAATATCGTAGTTTGGATCGGCTTTTTTATGGTTTAGACCATCACGAATAGCGAATACTAATTTAGGAAATACCGCTGTTTTACGGTTTTTACCTAGGCCAGCAATACGGTTTTCTAAAATAGAGCGTTGGATCAGTTTTGATTCCCAACTCGTACCTAAACCAAAGCCGAATGTTACAAATGGTGTTTGACCGTTTGCTGTATGTAATGTGTTTACTTCGTATTCAAGCGATTGGAATGCGTCATAACACTCTTTTTCTGTTTGAGCTTGAGCAAAAGCTTCAGCATCAGGAATGCCCCACTTTTCAGCAAGCTTTAACGCTTTTTCATAACTCACAGTTACGTAAGGCGCTAAAATTTCATCAATACGGTTGATCGTAGTTCCGCCATAAATATGACTTGCTACTTGTGCAATAATTTGTGCCGTTACAGCAGTTGCGGTTGCAATTGATTTTGGTGTATCAATTTCCGCATTACCCATCTTAAAGCCACCTGTTAACATGCCTTTTAAATCAATCAGCATACAGTTAAACATTGGGAAAAATGGTGCGTAATCTAAATCATGGTAATGAATTTCACCACGTTCGTGCGCTTGTACGATATCACGAGGTAAAATATGACGCGTTGCATAGTGCTTAGCCACAATACCCGCTAACAAATCACGTTGAGTTGGAATAACTTTACCGTCTTTATTCGCGTTTTCATTTAGTAGTTCAGCATTGCTTTGTTCGATCAGGCCACTAATTTCCTTATTTAGTACGCTGATTTTTTCGCGAGCAATATCTCTATCATGACGATATTCGATATAGGCACGTGCAAGCACCTTATGTGGTCCTTGCATTAATTCGTTTTCAACCAGTTCTTGGATCTGGCGAATACCCACTTCTTGTTGCCCCTGTAATGCAATCTCAACAGCATGAGCAACTAATTTTGCGTAACTCTCAATCTCAGGAGTCATCTGCTCTGAAGCACCTTTTACAGCGTCAATTATACGAGAGCTTTTATATGCTGCGCGACTTCCATCTCGCTTGATTACAGTTATATTCACAGTGACTCCAAATACTAAATAGTGGGGGTGTTGAACTAGCCAACACAAGATGTGGTGTATTAGGCTCGATCTGCGAACAAAATACTTTGATCTAGATCAATCTAATTTTATGGGTGATTCTACTTTCACCACTGCTTTAAGATTGTTCTCACTTTCGTTGCAATGTATGAAAATGAAACATTTTTTTGTGTGCTAAGTGGTAAATTTTTAATTAAACTGCTTGCGATTTCTGGAGGACTTATGAATCAACGAATTACTCGACCACTGATTTTTTTAATGCTTACTTTTAGTACATTTTCAAGCTATGCGATCACATTATCAACATGGAATATGGAATGGTTAACGCTCTCGCCTTCTGAAAAATTTCGCTCATCAGATCGAAGTCAACAAGATTTTGAACAGCTAAATTTTTACTTTTCACAATCCAATAGCCAAATTTTAGCTTTTCAAGAAGTAGATTCAAAAGAAGCAATCCAAAAAATAGTGGGAAATGATTATAAAATTTACCTCTCTGATCGTTCTTTAAACTCAAAACTGCAATTTACCGACATAAATCAATACACAGGTTTCGCAGTTCATCAATCGATTTCTGTTATAGACCCTAATGATTTTTCATTATTACCAAAGAAAAAAACCAGCAAGTTGCGCTACGCTACCTATATTGTGGCAGAACTAGGCAGTCCATCACGTCCTGTACACCTCTTATCTGTGCATCTAAAGTCCGGATGCTTAGGACAAAAAAAGAAAAATTATTCGTGTTCGACGTTAAAACAACAAACTGATGAAGTAATAGAATGGATTAACTCTCGTGAGGCCAATAATGAAGAGTATCTAATTTTGGGGGATTTCAATCATACTCTTGCGCATCCGAGAAGCTGGCTGTGGAAGAACATAAAGAGTAATACCTCTGATACACCATTATTACTAACTGAAGATACAAAAGCCCGCTGCACAGTTAAACAATGGAAACGAGACTGGCCGAAGTACACGACATTCACTCGTTTGATCGATCACGGCATTACAAATATCTCGAATCGTTCTTTCCAAGTGACTCAGCAACAATTTACGGAAAGCGACGTCAAAAAATATCAACTGAGTGATCATTGCCCTATTTTATTTGAAATGAATGACTAACTCTCCTTATTAAACATATAAAAAAAGGAGCGCACCTAGCGCTCCTTTTATATATAGATAATTAAAACTTAGCTCCACTATCCATTTTAGTTTGGCTAAAATTCATTGGCTCTTTTGTATCTTCTTTTTTCTCTGTTACTGAAACCACATCTTCTGCATTACCTTCTGTAATCTCATTTTCAGTAACTGAAGTATTTGACTCTTCTCCAACCATAAATTCATTTTCATCAGGAAAATAGCTTTCTCGTTGATATAATTTATCCAAAGACTTAATGATTGCGTGTTTTTTAAGCTTACCTTTACTCATCTTTTCATAAAGTGGTTTTGCCATACTTTGCAATCCAATTACCGCATCAACCCCAACTAAATGACCAACATGGTCTCGTCGAGAAACAGCAGCTTCAATGCCATTTTTAGCAGCAAGCCATAACCAGATATAAGCTATTGAATTACCTTTTTCATTGGTATCAGCGCCCATTTCACCAGCAAAATATTGCGCTTTAGCATCACCAGATTCAGCTGCAACTTCTAACCAGTATGTTGCTTTCTTCGGATCCACAGCGACACCTCGCCCTTCAGCGTATTGCTTACCGATACGGATCTGCGCTTCAACATCATCAAGCATCGCTGCTCGTAAATTCCATTCCGCGGCTAATTTTGCATTCGGTTGCGGGTTAGCTTCTGCAACATACCAATCGGCAATAAACAATTGTGCTGGAATATGATTAGCTTCTGCGGCTTCGGTTATTAACGCAATGCCTTTTTCAATATTAGCCTCAACGCCCTTACCTTGTAAAAAAGCAATACCAAGCGCTAATTTATCTTCAGGTCCACCTTCTTCAGCAGCTACCACTTTTCCCCAAAATGTTGATTTCTCTTTTAACTCAGGGTTATCACGGCGACTATCACATAAACGAATAACAGAACGAATAGCAATACTGTTGTTTAAATTGGCAGCCATTTCATACCAATGTAGTGCTTCCTCAAAATTACTCATTTCTGCTTCTTTAGCGAGAAAGAGTTGAGTTGAGATATGACCTGTTTGCGCTTTATATACTCGTTCTTGTCTTTCTGCTGCTCTGGCTTCTGCAAGCGCACGACGATACGAGCTCTCTTCAAGCTCTTTTCTTTTTTCTATTTTCTTCTGTTTTTGATTCGCAAAGAAAAAATTGATACATACAATTGCGAGTAAAATTAACAATCCTACGACTGCTATTTGAATCCAATTCATCCGACACCATATTCAATTAAATTTAGTTACCTTTTTTATTATCGACATAAATGTTAAAAACATAAAAAAAAGTTTGTGATTTCCTCCTAACTTTCAGCTTATTATCAATTTTCTCGATAAATAAATTTCATACGACCATTTTTTGTTTGAATTATTTAAAGATCGGGATTACTATCCAGATCATTGGGGAGTAGTCACAAGATTTAATACTTAATCTTGTTCAGATATCGTCATCCCGAAGCTACGGCTTCCGGTATCTGTAAGTGGGCAAAGGTTGCCAATCGCTTTGACAAGACCAAAACCATAACATTAATTTTATTGTTTGTGGTGGAAGGTCTATGCTCTTTACTCATGCCTATTCCTTTCGCCTCTATTTAAGGAATACTTATGTCACCGTTAACTTGGGAACTTTTTGGTTTCGTTGTTCTCGCTATGTTCGCTCTTGATCTATTTCAAACAAGAAAAGATACACCAAGCCTTAAAAAAGCATTAGTTTGGTCTTTATTCTGGTTTGTTCTTGCATTTGTTTTTTGTGCTGTCATTTATCTTTACTGGCCATTAATGGCTCCAGAAAGTAGTTATACACGCACCGATGCTAGTGTTGCTTTCCTTACCGGTTATTTGCTTGAAAAAATGCTAAGTGTCGATAACCTTTTTGTTTTCGCATTAATTTTTAGTCAATTCGCCGTTCCAGAGTCAAGTCGTCCACGTATTCTTTTATGGGGTATTATTGGTGCCCTTGCCTTACGTGCAGTGATGATTTTTGTTGGCGCTGAATTATTAGCTCAGTATCACTGGATCCTATACATCTTTGCTGTATTCCTAATCATTACTGGTGTGAAATTGTGGTTTGCAGATACAGAAGAAAACAGTGATTTTGCATCATCAAAATTAGTTATGTTCTTTAAAAAGCACATCCCATTTGATGATAAATACCATGGTAATCAACTATTTGCTAAAGTAAGCGGAAAAACAATTGCAACACCTCTATTACTAGTGGTTATTGTAATTATGTTTACCGATATTATGTTCGCTTTAGATTCAATTCCTGCAATTTTTGCAATTACACAAGAGCCATTCTTAGTGTTTGCTGCAAATGTGTTTGCACTATTAGGTCTGCGCTCATTGTATTTTGTTCTTCAAGGTATGCTTGATAAGTTCTGTTACCTACAACCTGCACTAGCATTTATACTAAGCTTTATCGGTATAAAAATGTTCCTGGTTGGCACAAAATACGAAGTACCAACGGTTATTTCATTATTAACGATCGTTGCAATCATTACTTTGGCGATTATCGGTTCTATTTATAAAAACCGTTCTCAACAAGAAATAAAAAATTAAAAATACTCTTAAGGCGATAGCGATGGTTATCGCCTTTTTTATATTTACAATTAAAACTTTTACACAAACCTGAACTCCTTTCCAAAATAAGCGTCTACACTTCATCCTTATTGAACTTTATTTTTACTTACATAAAGGTTGTTATGAACAAAGCCATTTTATCTATTAGCCTATTGTTACTATCATCTTCTGTTTTTGCTCATGAGAGTTGTTCAAATAAAACCATTGTTGGACAAATTGAAACTATCCACGTTAATGAACTTAATACAGATTATGAAGCTCGTATTGATACAGGTGCAGCAACAACGTCAATTCACGCAACCAATATCAAAATAATAAACCAAGAAGATGAGAGTGATGACATGCGTGATCATCTTGGTGATACTGTTAAGTTCACAACTTATAACGAAGACAACGTTGCAACAGAACATACTGGGCGAATTATTAAAGTAAGCAAAATCCGAAACGCACAAGGTGTAGAACGTCGATACGCAGTACGCATGCATTTACGTTTCAATGGTGAAGAAAAGAAAGTTGCCGTAAATTTACGTGATCGCAGTAAGCTTGACTATAAATTACTTATTGGTAGAAACTGGTTAGAAGGTGATTATTTAGTCGATGTCGAGAAAAATGCAGAATAACGTTTATTTTTTAAACGCTTAAACTCTTTTTTCAAAAAAGTACTTTACTTAAAAACTAAAGATTACTATTATTCACCGCGTTGGAGGGATGGCTGAGTGGTCGAAAGCACCGGTCTTGAAAACCGGCAAGGGTTAATAGCCCTTCTAGGGTTCAAATCCCTATCCCTCCGCCACTTTCGAGATTCAGATAGAGTCTGGGTTTCAAAAAATTGGAGCGGTAGTTCAGTTGGTTAGAATACCGGCCTGTCACGCCGGGGGTCGCGGGTTCGAGTCCCGTCCGCTCCGCCAATACAACAAAGCCTTGTCAGAAATGACGAGGCTTTTTTGTATCTATCGAATATAGACCCCCCCCATTTTTGAAAATTCAAATAGTCTCTGACCTTTAAAAAAACCAATCTTTCATTTTAAAAAACTGCCCTTCCCTTCACATAAAAACAGCATAATGACAGTAGTATCATTATCTATCTCACTAATATAGCTCGTAAATTTCCCTTATTTGTCATAAAGGTATACCATACACATTACAGATTTATGTTCTAAGGTAGCCCATGAAACCAATCCATATAGACTCAATGTATGGCGTCGTTATTCATCGAAATTTTACTCCACTATTTGTTGATGAAAAATACGCACAACTGTTTGGTTTCGAGTCCGCTCAAGAAGTCATGGCTCTTAGTTCGTTATTTGATATTATCGATCCTAAATATCATCAAATAGCTCAACAAGCCTATGATGATGTAATGCAAGGTAAAGAAACCCCTAAAGTTCGTTCATATGTAAATCAAGATATTCATGGACGGATCTTTTCAGTCTTGACTGTCGATCATGTTATTGAATGGGAGGAAGAATCTGCTCTTCAAATTACAGTAATTGATATGTCAACGATTGATCAGGCTAACCAACAAATCCTTGACCAAGAACAGAAATATAAAGACCTTATTTGGAATTCATTACAAGGAATTCTGGTTCATAGAGATTTCAAACCACTTATGGTAAATCCTGCTTTTGTTGATCTAGTAAAAGCAAACTCTGTGGCAGAAGTGATGGCATTAGATAGTTTTATGTGTCTTATACCTGAGTACAACCAAACAAATGCCCGCAATCTATATCAGCAGCTGATCTCAAAAGAATTAAACTCAACTAATGATGTTGTTGAAAACATCTGCTTTGACGGTCAAACTCGTTATTTCCAACTATTTGAAAGTGTCATTGATTGGGGAGATCTACCCGCAATACAGACCTCAATTATTGATGTAACTGAAAAATATCATCTTGAGCGTCAAATAGAATATCAAGCATCACATGATGACTTAACTGGGTTATTTAATCGTAGAGCGATAACTGAAAAGCTTAATCAAAAAATCATCGACAGTGACACTTGTTCTGAAATCTGCTTACTCATCGATATTGATGACTTTAAATGGATTAATGACCAATTTGGACACGCTTCAGGTGATGAAGTAATCGTCCGTTTTGCCAATTTATGTAAAAAAGCCGTTGGAGAATCTGGCATTGTCGGTCGCTGGGGAGGGGAAGAGTTTATTGTTTTTCTTTCAAACCATAGTTTGAAACAAGCAAAAGCTATTGCCGCAACCATTTTAAAAAAGTGTGAATTAGAAGTATATCAATTTTCTAATCATCACCACATCATAACTGCCAGTATTGGTATAAGCCAGTGTCAAGCTACCAGTTGTAACATTGAATCCTTAATTCAAACGGCAGACAAAAACATGTATCAAGCGAAACAACAAGGGAAAAACCAAATTGTTTCACCTGAGGATTAATCTTGTCAATTAGTAGTATTCAACTGCAATACCGATCTCTTCGGCCAATTGTTGCAGTTGCTCTTCATCATCTAGCTTAACTGACCATTTTGCACCACTGCCTACGGCATTAATTACATTCACTCCACCAATTAAAGTAATCACATCCACTTCGGCTTGCAGAGTCGTTCTTGATTTATTGCTTAATCGAATAACTATCTCACGTTGATTAGCAATAATATCCCCTTCAGAAAATGAGATTTTCATGTTGTTTCCCTAAACTTAATTCGACTTGAATTATATCGCATTTGTTACATATTCTTAAATGTCTGTTCTTGACTATAATTTAATCTCAAACTATTCTAGCGCACAACTGTACGCTTAAATGGATATTACAAAATGAATCAAGGAACCAAACCATCGATTATTTGGCTAAATGTATTTATTTTTACATCTAGCTTCCTACTCGCATTTGTTGCGACCCCGATTTATGCTTATTACAATCCACTAGGCAGTGAGCATTGGATCTGGTTACTTTTAACTTTTAGCTTCTGTAACCTATCCATAACTGCTGGTTATCACCGTTTATGGTCGCACAAAGCATATAACGCCCATCCAACATTACGTTTCATTTTTGCTTTAGGTGGGGCTTTTGCATTACAAAATAGTGCACTTCATTGGTCATCTGATCATCGTATTCATCATCGTCATGTTGACGATAATGACAAAGACCCCTACTCAGCTAAGCGTGGTTTTTGGTTCTCTCATATAGGTTGGATGCTACGTCATTATAAACCAGCTACCTATGACGATTATGGCAACTGTCGAGATTTACAAAAAGACAATATCCTCATGTGGCAACACAAACACTATATTGCCTTAGCGCTTATAATGAATATTGGCGTACCTCTATTATTAGGTGTTATCTATGGCGATATCATAGGTATGCTATTAATGGTAGGAGCTGTTCGTCTAACATTAAGTCATCACACAACGTTCTTTATTAATTCGTTAGCTCATATTTGGGGCTCTCAACCTTATACAGAAAAAAATACAGCTCGAGATAACGGCTTTTTAGCTATTTTCACTTTTGGTGAAGGCTATCATAATTACCACCACATTTTTGAAAATGACTACCGAAATGGAATTTACTGGTGGCAATATGATCCAACAAAATGGTTTATTAAAACCTGCTCATGGCTAGGTCTAGCTCATAAACTTCGTGTTAGTCCGCAAGCAAAAATAGAAAAAGCCAAAGCGCTCATGTTACGTAAAAAAGCAGAAAGTAAAATTGCTACATTACATAATTACCATGCAATTAAAGAGCATTTAGAAGCTGAGTATGACGCATTAATTGAAAGAATGGCTGAATACTACGATTCAAAAAAACAGTTAATCGAGAATAAAAAAGACACGTTATCGAAAAAATACGAATTAGCACTTTTAAATGTCCAACATAAACAAATAAAAATGCAATTTGAACATCAAAAGAGAGTTTGGAATCGTCTTGTTCTTCAATACGTATAAGCATTCTTAATACTAAAAAGGCATAGTCGAATACTATGCCTTTTCTATTTATTCCAACATTAAAATCTCGTTTTTCTTCGTCGGTACAAACCAAATGCAACGAGACTAACAAAGCTAGCAAAAGAGATTGAACCACCCGATCCACCACCGCTGCTTGCTGTAATCGTTGGAGGTATTTCTCCATTTTGTGCTTGTCGTATCCATGACTTATATTGGCTTACATCAGTAAACACCGACTGTGCTGCTAAAGCCTCATCACCGCACACACCAGGACCAAAACTAACGATACCTATTTGAGTTTTAACTCCGTTATTGTCCCAAACCAATGGTCCGCCCGAGTCTCCTTGGCAGGTAGCCGTTACTAATCCGTTCCCAAGTGAGCTTCCGGTTGTACATACTTGTTTGTTTGAAGTCGTAAAATTAGACCAAATATCGCACGTAGCTGGATCAACATATTTCACTGTAGCTGATAAGAAATCTACGTTTGAATTTGCTTGATTAGAACCTAAGCGCCCATAGCCAACAATAGTAAAATCTGTATCAGCAGTACGGTATCCTTGCTCAGCTAAATCCCCTAATTCTGCAACATGTCCTGACGTATAATTAGTTAATGGGCGACTCAGTTTTAAAACAGCAACATCATTTAATAATGAATCATCATCATAATCGCTTGGATAATAAATTTTCTCAACGGGAACTTTGTCGGCAGACAACATATCTTGGCCATCATTTGCTTCAATAACCACTTTCATATCACCAACAGTAAAATTAGGAACATCATAGACACAATGCGCTGCGGTTAAAATATGCATACTATCCAAGACAGAGCCGCCACAAAACGGGTAAATAGTACCTGGTTGATTGTCATACTCGTACATTAAGGATGCCATAAACGCATAATCAGCAACGTTGGCATCACTACCACCAACAATATATGGACTGATAGTATAATCCGAATCTTCTTCTGCGCTTATTGAACACGCAAAAAGTGCAACCAGTGCTCCTGCAACAATTTTCATATTCACCCCTTAAATAATTATTTAATAGCTAATGTTAATGATACATCATAAAATTGTTGTTTATTAAGTAATTCCAGTTACATTAGTTAATTTACGTTTGTGTTAACATTTTTTATGTAACTTACAATTCTAGGACATCAGTTAAAGGAGATTGCGTTATAAAGAGACAATACTTAAGCTAATACATAAAACTGATTATCTATTTGCTACACTAAAAATTCACTAAATTAGGATGGAATATTATGGGAAGAGTCTTCTTTTTTGATTTACTAAGATGCATAGCTGCAATTGCCGTTGTAGCCATCCATGTCTTAGCCCCATATCGTAATGAGTTGAATGTAATTCCTTTTGATCAATGGGCAAGCGCTGTTACCATAAACGGACTAAGTCGGTGGGCTGTTCCTGTTTTTATCATGATAACAGGGGCTTTAATGCTGAGTGATCAGCGAGAATTTAACCCATCTTATTATATAAAAAAGCGTCTAGGGAAAGTATTAGTACCCTTTCTTTTTTGGTCAGTGTTCTATGCGTTATTTTCAGGATTAACAACTCAAGGTTACGACTTTGACTCAGCTAAGTCAGTACTTATTGACTTACCTTTTGAATATACGTACTACCACTTAGGTTTCTTTTATTACTTTATACCACTCTATTTTATTATTCCTTTTCTAAGAGTCTTGGTGCAAAAATTAGATGATACTGCTCTTTTTTCTTTGCTCGGAATTTGGTTGCTAACAACCTGTTTCTATCTAATTAAATTCGAAGGTATTTGGAGCATGGAGATTTGGTTATATAGTGGTTATCTGCTGCTTGGTTATACACTTTATCAACGCATTAACCTGAGCAAGAAAAATCTAACTATTGCTATCAGCTTAGGTGCCTTTGCTCTTATCACAACCGTTTTCATGGTAATAAGCCAAAGTGTAGCGCTAGACGAATACACAGTAGGACGATGGCTTTCTTACAAAACCATTAATACCGTTGCCGCTGCTGCAATGCTCTTTTATGTATGCCGATACTTTGGAGAATCACTCTCTGATCAATCTCAAACTATTATTGGATTCATCAGCAAATACAGTTTAGGTATTTACTTACTCCACCCTATCTTCTTATGGCCAATGAAAAATTATGGTTGGTATACAGGCCATCCTTTATGGGTTATTCCTGTTTGGGTTATTCTTAGTGGTTCTGGTGCATTACTATTAAGTTGGCTTCTATCTAAATCAAAAGCAACCGCTTGGTTGGTTCCTTAAGTTAAAGCGATTAATCTCTTTCGGCTGCGATGATCAATTCTCGCAGCCATTGATTTGCACTATTACTTTGCGACTTTATGGACCAAATCATATGAATTGAGGTTGTACGTGTTGAGAAAGGTAATGGCAACATTTGTAATTTAAATTGTTCTTTATATTGCGAAACTAATCGAACAGAGTTAACACCAACAAAATCAGATTGTGCAACACAAGCCATCATTCCAAGCATAGACGTATGTTCGCTCCCCATTGTTCTTTTAGGTAATACCTCTTTAGCTAAAAACTCTGTAATGGTTTGTTTTACTCGTCGCATATTTAGAAATGCATGATCCTCATTAAAATACTGTTCATGAGTAATTTCTCCAAATATTCGAGGGTGCCCAATACGTACGATACAACAAGCGGCATCCTCAGAAACAATCACACTTTTTAGAGAAGATTGATGTGGTTTCATTACATCAAGCACCAAATCCACTTTTTCACGCATCAAGGCATCAAATGTTTCTTCTTCATTGCTAGGAAGCTCCTTTAACGTCACTGTAATATTACTCCCCTTTAATAACTCTCTTAAACGTATTTGCAAACGGGGTAATACAGACTCTAAAGCATACACAATAAAATTTCGTGACGACGTCAAAGGCTCAAACCTATCGTCTCGACCAATGGTATTAACTAAAGACATAACTGATGGCTCCACAGCTTCAAAAAAGTGCTTTCCGAAAGCTGTCATCTCGATACCACGCCCAGACCTCGTAAATAGTTCGTTCCCTAACGCTTTTTTTAAACGACGAATAGCATTACTTACAGAAGATTGAGTTAAATCTAGCTCTTCTGATGCTTTAGTAAATGAACCTGTTTGGCATACGGACACAAAAACCCGTAATAGATTCATATCAAAATCTTTTTGTTTTGACACCGTCAACTCCCTTAATTGAACTTAAATAGCACATCATTGCATTTATATTATAAATAGTCAGTATAGCGTGTTCTCTCTTTTTAAATGTATCAATTTCTTTAATATTCCTATCAACACTGAGGATTAACTTACTAAAGTGACCTCACAAAATTTGTAATTGATAAATAATTTATAGTTTATTTAAATTGGTGGATTTATGAAAAAGACAATTTTAGCGGTATTAATATCTTCTATCTCTTTAGGTTCTATTGCAGCCGAACATAACCATGAACATTTTAGCGACATAGGAAATCAAGGCGGTAAACCAGCAACAAAAACAACAATAGAAAAAAATAAAGCATTCGCTAAAACACTAAACTTTTCTGATATACGAGCTTTTGAAAATAACAACAAAGGTTTAATTGCTTCATTTGATAAAAAAACAGGTGACATCATCCGTAATAGTTTTGACTTTATTGATCCATCAATAGCTAACGCAGATAATGCGCCTGATTCTGTTAATCCATCATTATGGCGACAAGCAGTTTTAAACCAAGCAGCAGAAGGTTTATATGAAGTCATTCCAGGGAAAATATACCAAGTTCGTGGCACTGATTTAGCATCAATTTCTTTTATACGTAGTGAAAATGGTTGGATCGCCTACGATGTATTGTTAACTAAAGAGTCTGCAAGTCAGTCACTAAAATTCTTTCAAGAAAATGTGCCAGAAGGCGGTGATTTACCCGTTATTGCAATGATCTACTCTCATTCTCATGCCGACCATTTTGGTGGTTCAGCAGCAATAAAAGAAGCATTTCCTGATGTAAAAGTGTACGGTTCAAAATTTATTACGAAAGAAATTGTAGATGAAAATGTTTTAGCTGGTAACGCTATGTCTCGCCGTACAGCTTACCAATATGGTGCTACGTTAAATCGTCACGAACACGGTATTGTTGATGCAGCATTAGCTAAAGGGTTATCAAAAGGGGCAATTACCTACGTACTACCTGATTACGAGTTAAACCATAACGACGAAATTGAAACCCTGATCATTGATGGATTAGAGATGCAATTTATGGATGCATCAGGTACAGAAGCCGCATCTGAAATGGTCACTTATATCCCAAGTTTAAAGGCTCTATGGACTGGTGAACTTACATACCAAGGCATGCATAACCTTTATACGCTTCGCGGAGCAAAAGTACGTGATGGGCTCAAATGGTCGAAAAAAATTAATGAGATGCTAATTACTTGGGGAGCAGACACTGATGTTCTTTTTGCATCACACTCGGCACCAGTTTGGGGAACGGATGAAATTTCTGATTACTTAAAAATGCAGCGTGATGCTTATGGCTTTACTCATAATCAAACTCTGCGTCTAGCTAACAACGGTGTTGTTTTGCAAGACATGGGTGATGAAATTTATACGGTGATGCCTGAGAGCATTCAAAAGACATGGCACACCAATGGTTATCACGGCACATACTCTCATAATGCACGTGCTGTATATAATATGTATTTAGGCTATTTTGATATGAACCCAGCTAACTTAAATCCATTACCAGTAAAACCTGAATCAGTGAAATTTGTTGAATATATGGGAGGCAGTGATGTAATTGTTGAGAAAGCAACCACAGATTTTGCTAAAGGTGAATATCGTTTTGTTGCAACCGTCTTAAACAAAGTAATTCAAGCTGAACCTGAAAATACAGATGCCCGTAGACTGCTTGCAGATACTTATGAACAATTAGGTTATCAAGCAGAAGGGGCTGGATGGAGAAACATTTACTTAACTGGTGCACAAGAATTACGTGTAGGAACTTTACCTGGCGCACCCAAGACTGCATCGCCAGATGTCCTCGCTAATATGACAATTGAAAACTTATTAGATTATTTAGCGGTTCGTGTGGATTCATTAAAAGCACAACATACTCCATTTACGTTAAACCTTGTTATTCCTGATAACAAAGAGACCTATTTTGTAGAAATGTCTAACGGTAATCTAAATAACATTTTAACTGATAAGCAAATGAAAGCCGATGCATCATTAATTATCAAACAAGGTGATGTTTCAAGTATTTTACTACAAAAAACAACCTTAAAATCATTGCTAGAAAATGGAAAAGCGATCATTAAAGGTGATAAATCAGTATTGAAAAAGCTTACCGATTCACTCACTAACGCTGATGAAAAATTTGAAATAGTTCCTCGTCCAGAAAAAGGAAAAGAAATTGATGCTAAGCTTTATGAAGCAGCACATGAACATTAATTAATATAGGTTTACATCAATCACTCAAACAGCCGGTGATTCATGCATCGGCTTGTTTCTCTTTTAAAACTACAGGGGCAAATATGAAATCATTTTTTATTAAATCTCTTTTAATTATTTCAACTCTATCCTTCTTTGGTTGTGCAAAAACAACAACCGTTACTAATGAAAATACAGTT
Source organism: Aliivibrio fischeri (assembly GCF_009727955.1). Classification (GTDB taxonomy): domain Bacteria; phylum Pseudomonadota; class Gammaproteobacteria; order Enterobacterales; family Vibrionaceae; genus Aliivibrio; species Aliivibrio fischeri_A. The sequence continues at coordinate 22,162 of NZ_WOBR01000003.1, forward strand.
AACACACACCCTGTTGAAGTATTTTATAGTCCACCAACGGAAAGAACCTATACTGAACTCGGGATCATTAATACCCAAACTGGCCAAACAATTTTTCACGATAGAAGTAATGAAGGGATGGTTGCAAAGCTACAAGATGAAGCTGAAAAGTTAGGTGCTGATGCCATTATTGTTAGAGCATCAAAAGAAGGTACTTGGGGATTAAAAGGAGGAGGCAATACAGGCTTCGAACGCGGTAACGCCGAAGCCATTGCGATTAAATTTACAGATGGTCAATAATGTTATCTTGATTTTATTTTTTGGTAGGTACTCATAAGAAAAAGTAAAATCAAACCACTAAATAACCCAATAAATCCGTTTCCAATAGTTAGGTAAGTTGCGGATACATAAGGAATAGAAGGAAGTAGGTTCACCACCCTTTCTAACGCATGGTGAACAAATGGAAGACTGTGAACCACAATGCCACCACCGACTAAAAACATAGCAATGGTACCAACAATAGTTAGTAGTTTCATAAGCTTAGGGGCCATTGCAACCAATCCATTACCAATAGATCCAATAACGCCTTTACCTTCACTTTTTCGTTGTAAGTAAAAACCAAGGTCATCCATTTTGACAATACCTGCAACTAAGCCATAAACACCTATCGTCATTAACACTGCAATTAAACTCATGACTAATACTTGTGTTAAAAATGGATGGCCTTGTACTGTACCTAATGCAATCACAATAATTTCAGCTGAAAGAATAAAATCAGTACGAACCGCACCTTTGATTTTCTTTTGCTCATAATCGCCAATGTCTTCTTGGTTCGTTTCACTTTCTTTCTTATGTACTTCTTTTACGTCATGGTGTTCAAAAAATTTTTCATGAATCTTTTCTGCACCTTCAAAGCACAAAAACAAACCACCAATTAATAATAATGGCGTAATTAGCCAAGGAGCTACAGAGCTAATTAATAATGCTGCAGGAACTAAAATACATTTATTTCGAAAAGAGCCTTTAGCTACCCCCCATACGACTGGTATCTCACGCTCAGCTCTCACTCCAGAAACTTGCTGTGCATTAAGCGCTAAGTCATCACCTAAAACACCAGCTGTTTTTTTCGCGGCAACTTTCGACATCAATGCTACGTCATCAAGAACTGAAGCAATATCATCTAATAATGTTAATAAACTTAACCCAGCCATTGTGTTTCCTTATTTGTATTTATTACATCTAAACTAAATAGTAACGCTAATTAACCATTCATGATGACTTATTTTTTATATTACCTACAAAAACAGAAAACCACTGACTCATGAAAGTCAGTGGTTTTTAATATTTTCACTAATTAATCAAATTCAATTTCTGATGCTTGCAATTGACCTGCATTATTTATCAAATCAACATCAACTCGAGAACCAACTTTCAATTCATCTTTAATGCCATCTTCAAAGCGAGTGTTTTCCGTAATCACAACGTCAGTTCTTCCGTTTAGCGTCATTAATGTTTTATCATTATTTAGTGCTGTAACGTAACCTTCTACTTCCGCATTTGCTAAATCTAGATCATCTTCAACATCGACGTCATAAGCTTTAAAATCAGTGCTAAAGTGCCCTTCGACTTCAACCCAAGCGTTAACTTTTAGCTCGGCTAAATCTTCATAATCCATGCCAGCATTTGAATAGTCAACTTTCATTGTTCCAATATTAAAATGCGAGTTCTCTTTATCAATTGAGGTAATTTTACCTTCATATAAATCTTCTGCTGGTAAGAAATTCGCTTTGTGAATTGCATTAATCACCCATTTACCTGTTTGATCAACATACCCAAATAACATCACTCGATTCGAATTAGTTCCAACAAGATCTTTAGCGATATTTGCATATTCAAATACTTGGCCATTAACAGTAATTTCAGATTCAGTAACCAGAGTCGCGATACCTACAATTTCAGGATCAATATCAACTTCATATGCAATACCATCATCGTATTCAACATCAACTTGCATGCCTGGCTCAAGCTCTGTGGAATCAACATAATGACCATTCAACTCAATTCGAGCACTAGACAAACTTAACGCCATAGCATTAACCGTCATTGAATCTGCATGAGCATTAACAGACTCAATCTCCCCCATATAAGTACTTGATGCGCGGCTATCACTTGATTCATCAGAACCACAACCCGTTAAAACCATACTACCTAATAATAAAACAGCAACTTTCTTCATTTTTTAACCTAATTATTATATTTAATGCAATTTATGGGGGTAAAATAGCGTATGGAGTGTGAAGGATTCGTGAAGAAGAAAATGAAAGTATTAATTGTTGAAGATAATCACCATGTAGCAGAAACCATTGCTGATTATTTAGAGCTTGTTGGCATTGACATTGATTGTGCTTACCATGGTGCAGCCGCCATCGAAATATTAAAAGAAGAAACCTTTGATGTTATTGTCATGGATATCATGATGCCTAAGCTCGACGGTATTAGTACCGTTGAAGTTCTGCGTAATGATTATGCTTGTAGTACGCCAATTCTTTTTTTAACCGCTAAAGATACATTGGAAGATAAAGTTCATGCTTTTGAGGTAGGCGGTGATGATTATTTGGTGAAACCATTTGCCATGGAAGAATTGCACGTACGCTTATTAGCACTATCTAAACGAGGCAGAAGAACTGACATAGGCAAACTGACCTTTGAAGACATGGAAATGGATATAAAGGCTGGTACATTATATCGCCAACAAAAGCTCATTAAACTAGCGCCAATACAATTAAAAATTATTGCGTTATTAATGAAAAAAGCACCTGATATTGTCAGTAAAAATGAAGTCATTGAACACGTTTGGGGTGATGAATCACCATCAAGTGATGCCCTAAGAAGCCACTTGTACACCATAAGAAACGCCATTGATAAAGATTTTGATATTCCAAGACTAGAGACCATTCATGGAAAAGGCTACCGACTTAAATAAAGGCTCGCAACAACCAAGCTTTTTTAAAAAAATCCGTTGGACATTTGGCATCCTCACTTTTTTGATGTTCGGATTATTCTGGGCGGTTATTTATATTGCAGAAGATCAATTAGAGATCATTAGCTTGCATCACTGGTTAGATACAGAAGCAAACCAATACATCAAAAAATACGCACAGCTAGGTGAAGATACACCATTACCTAATGAAGATGAGTTTTCTACATACTGGAGTGAAAGAGAACACCCTCTTTGGCTAAATAACTATAAAAAAGCAGGCTTGTATGAGCAACTTTTAGGCACAGAAGATAAGCACTTTATCGTTAGTCCACATCCTTCTGGTGAGGGGCTCCTGTATATTCTTTTTCAAGATGATGCAGATGACTATTTGGATGAATACGAGGCAAACCTACACACATTGACTCTCTTCTTAGGTACTATATCAACCATATTAATGATCTTATATGGTATTTATTTTGTTCGTAGTATCTCGGTGCCACTTCGTCATATCCAACATAAAGTAGGATTAATGTCTCCCGAACACCCAGACTTTACTATTGATACTAAATATCAAGAAACCCAAGAGATTGAACGTTCTCTTTTAGAAAGCAAACATCATATTGCTCAATTCTTTACGAGAGAGAAAGAGTTCAGTCGCTTTGCTTCCCATGAATTGAGAACACCAATAATGGTAATCCAAGGTTCTGCTGATTTATTAGCAAAAGTACCAAATCAACCAAACGTTGCTTTAAAAGCGATTAATCGCTTACATCAAGCAAGTGAAGAGATGACACTGCTTACAGAAACCTTTTTGCTTTTAGGTAAACAAGACATTGAAGCGCATCATTTTCATCATTATAAAATTGAAGATATTCTAAAAACTCAACTCGATCACTTACAGCCTTTATTTGCCAAACAAGAGATGGGGGCACAACTTTCAATCATTAAAGGAGAGCCTTGCCTTGCCCCTAGTAGCTTTATTACCGTTGTGATTAATAACTTAATCAAGAATGCTTTCAGTTACAGTGTTGGAGACATTCAAATAGAGCTTAATAACAACCAACTTTGCATTACCAACTGCCACGATGGCAATGATACCTATAATGCAGGATATGGTTGTGGCCTAGTTATTGTTGAACGTATTTGTGAAAGAATGAACTGGGCATTCACCATAGAACAAACAGAGAAAGACTTTATAACTACCGTTAATTTTACTTCTTTCCAAATGACTTAATCATTGAAAGAGTGTATCTCAAGTACTTTTGGTACACTCCTTATTTCCATAACACATATAATACGGACATCATTGTGAGCAAAACAATTTCAACTTTATCTCAAATAAACATTTTTCCTGTTAAATCAATTGCAGGTGTACCTCAATCTAGCGCTTACGTTGAAAAGCAAGGATTGCAATGTGACCGCCGTTTTATGGTGACTGATCTCAATGGTAAAATGATCACAGCTCGCACTCATCCCCAAATGGTTAAAATTAGTGCGCTCATTGAACCTGATGGTCTAATTCTTTGTTATCCAGGATTAATTGATTTGCATCTCACTTTCAATGAATTAGAGATGAAGCAGACAGAAGCAAAAGTATGGAATGACTCTTTTTCTGCCTACTCAACGAATCAAGAAGCTAATCAATGGTTCTCTTCAATTTTATCAACAGATGCGCAATTACTTTATACTGGTGAGCAATCAAATCGTATCCGTGAAAAAATCCAAACAAACGTGAGCTTTGCCGATGGTTATCCATTGCTTGTCATTAGCGAAGCCTCTCTTGCAGAACTAAATAAGCGCAGTAGTAGCCATCATACAATGTCGCAATTTCGCACAAACTTAGTGATTTCTGGTGATGATGCTTTTATTGAAGATTCTTGGAAGCGTATTCGCATTGGTGAAGTCGAATTTGAAATAGTAAAACCTTGCCAACGTTGCATTTTAACAACAGTAAACCCAAGAACGGCACAATATCACCCAGATAAAGAACCTTTAAAAACGTTCTCAACTTTCCGCGCTGATGAAAGTGGCAATGTGTATTTTGGGCAAAACCTCATTGCCAAAAATGAAGGCACAATTAAGCTAGGTGATAAGATTGAGGTTTTAGAAAGTAAAGAAAAAGAGTTTTACCTTGATTCTAGCTCTGAAGCACTAGAGGAAAAAGCAATCACACACACAAGTAAAAAACCGGATACTCCAGAAGAAATCACTATCAGCTTAAATGGTCACTTATTCACGGGTAATACGGAGCAACCGCTCCTTATGCAAGTCGAAGAGGCAGGATTAAGCATAAATAACAGCTGTCGTGCCGGTTTATGTGGTGCTTGTCGAGTAACATTAGAATCTGGGGAAGTTGAACAAGAAGATTCTCCCGCTCTTAATCAAAAATTAAAAGATGCAGGAATGATACTGGCTTGTTGCTCTGTTCCTAAAACAGATGTTGAAATCGTTGATTAACTCTTAATAAAACGGTGCTATCAATACAGCACCGTTTAATTCCAATACTATAAACTACACATTTTAACAGCACTAAGAGCTTTATCTTCTAAAAACTCAAGCTCTATGGATGTGGTATATACTTGCACTTTAGAACCAGTGGAAGTAGTTTTAATATCAGCTAAATGCGTTAGTTCGCCGTCGATGTAATGCGTGACCTGATAACCTGAATCTTTTACCCGATAATTGACTACAGGACTATATATCAAATAATCCAAGCTCTCCCATTTTTCAGTAATGCAATCTGCAATTTGCTCTGAATCCTTAGTGCTTTCTAACAACAAATTCGGCTCAGATTGGCGCAATTTTTCTGGTGTTGCCGCACACCCAGCAAGAAGTAACACTGTACTTATTAGCATCAGTTTTTTCATAATGTCCCTCAACTTCTCTTATCACGAATATAACTTCAGAAATATACTTCCCACTATTCACGTATTAAAAACAGAACGCAAGTAGTGGTTACCAAATTACATAACCATCATTAACTACATTTAGATAAAAAATAGCCCTAGGCGACACTTACACCCTCAGTTACAATACGTGTAATTGCTAATCAAAGAGATCCTCATGTCAGATCAAGAAGAATTTGAAGTTGAAGCCATTGGTGTTGAAGTAAACGTTCAACCTATCGAGCTATATAAAGTCCTAAAAATTGCTAACGTTGTTAGTGGCGGTGGTGAAGCTAAACATGTTATTGGCGAAGGCTATGTTGGTGTAAACGGTGAATTAGAACAACGTAAACGTCGTAAAATGTATGATGGCGATGTTATTGAGTTTAATGAAGAATATTACGTTGTAATTTGTGATACTCCTGTTGGTGAACTACCAGAAATCGAAGAAAAACCTCAACCAATGCCGAGTGAACCAGAGCATTCAGCACCAAAAAACAAAAAAAATAAGAAGAAAAAACAAAAGCCAGATCAACCAACTACGGTAGATCCTGAGAGTGGTCGTCGCTCAATTAACTTCTTCTAAAAATTAGGCTCAATACTATCAATATTGAGCCAACTTCTCTTCACCCTCTCATTATTACACTCACGTAAAAGTAATTCATCCTTTTAGCTATTATCATTAAATTTGAAATAACTATACTACGTCTACTTATCAACTCAGCTAAATAGGAATTCATAAAATGGGATGGCTCTTTCTTCTTCTTGCCGTTGCTTCAGAAGCGTTTTCACACGTAGCACTAAAAGCAACCGATGGGCTTTCACATCTAATACCAAATGTCATTGTAATTACTGGCCACCTAGGTGCTTTTTATTTTCTTAGCCAAGCAATGAAAACATTACCTGTAGGGATTGCTCATGCATCATGGGCTGGCTTAGCTATCATTGCGGTAACACTGATTTCGAGTGCATTTTATCATCAACATTTAGACAATAAAATTTGGTTAGGTATTGGGTTTATCAGCATTGGTATTGCACTAATTAACCTATCATCTACGCCTCATGTGCACTAAAAAGCCTAATTGTTAGAATTTATGCAAATTTCATAAGCTGAAAATCATTTCTATTATATTTTCTTGCTATCATATAAGTATAAATACAATAACTTAAATAATAGAAAGAGGTTTTATGATAAACCCAGCTAAAAAAGTACTCATTTTATTCGCTCATCCTTCTCAACATCGCTCTGAAGTTAATGTGGCATTAATCAGGCAAGCTAAAAAAATTGAAAATGTCACTGTTGTCGATCTGTACCATGATTATCCAAAATTCAATATTGATATCGATAAAGAACAAAAACAACTTTTAGATCATGATGTTGTAATTTTTCAATTTCCGCTTTACTGGTACTCAACCCCAGCTATTTTAAAAGAGTGGCAAGATATGGTTTTAGAGTACGGTTTTGCTTATGGTACAGACGGTAATGCACTAAAAGGGAAAACCTTTCTATGTGCTATCACCGCTGGAGGTAAGGAAGAGGCTTACCAAACGAATGGATATAATCAGTTCACTATCCGTGAGCTTCTACATCCGCTTGAGCAGATGGCTTCACTAACCAATATGGAATACATCGCTCCATTAGTGCTATTTGGCGCTAGAACCGCATTAGAAGATGACCGTATTGAAAGACATACTGAGCGTTTTAAAACCTTACTGTCCGCTTTAATTGAAAACCGTGTTGATACTGAGGTAGCAAAAACATTACCTAAACTAAACCACTCATTCGATAAATTTATTAAGGAATAAAAGCATTATGACTGGATATTTTTTACAAGCTTTTATCTACCTTGTAGCCGCTGTTATTGCTGTACCAATCGCTAAACGTCTAGGGCTTGGATCTGTTCTTGGCTATTTAATTGCAGGGGTGGTTATAGGACCTATCATAGGTCTTGTTGGTGAAGAAACAACGACCATTCAACACTTTGCTGAATTTGGCGTTGTTATGATGCTATTTCTTGTCGGTTTAGAGCTTGAGCCTAAAATGCTATGGAATATGCGTAACCGTTTAATGGGATTAGGAGGACTGCAAGTTGTCGGCACTACTGCAGCCGTAATGGGTCTTGCTATGTTTTTCGGTCAATCATGGACTATTGCACTGACCATTGGCTTAATCTTTGCCCTATCATCCACTGCGATAGTATTGCAAACATTCAATGAAAAAGGGTTAGCCAAAACAGAAGGCGGCCAAAATGCTTTCTCTGTATTACTTTTTCAAGATATTGCAGTAATCCCAATGTTAGCTTTTATTCCACTATTAGCATTACCTGAATTAGTAGCAAAAGCGCAATTGGCGGCCGCAACTGCTGCTGAGCATCATGAAGAATTAAGCCTTGTTGCAGGCCTTCCAGGCTGGGCATATGGACTAGTGATTACCGCATCCATCGCATTAGTTGTCGTTGGCGGTCATTATTTAAGTCGCCCTCTATTTCGCTTTGTAGCAAGCTCTGGACTTAGAGAAATATTCACAGCAACAGCACTCATGCTTGTTATTGGTATTGCAGCCTTAATGAGTTTAGTCGGCCTATCTCCAGCTCTAGGTACTTTCCTTGCTGGTGTCGTTTTGGCAAACTCAGAATTTAGACATGAACTTGAATCCAACATAGATCCATTTAAAGGGCTTTTATTGGGATTATTCTTCATTACCGTAGGTGCAGGGATCGATTTTGGCATTCTATTTAATGATTTCTTCCTAATCATCGGTTTAACAATCGGTGTCATGGTACTAAAAGCGGCTGTTTTATATATATTAGCTCTGATCTTTAAGATCAAAAACAGTAACCGTTGGTTATTTACGCTTAGCCTAGCGCAAGCAGGGGAATTTGGGTTTGTTTTATTAAGTTTTACCGTTCAAAACCATGTATTACCACAAGAAGTCGCTCAACCATTGTCATTAGTTGTTGCTCTTTCTATGTTCTTTACCCCAGGTTTATTTATCTTATTTGATAAAGTGATTCTGCCTAAATTTGAACAACAATCAAATGAAAGAGAAAGTGACACAATTGAAGAAAAAGGCACGGTAATTATTGCTGGTGGCGGTCGATTCGGCCAAGTCGTCAACCGTTTCTTAGTATCTAACCACGTAAATACCGTTGTTCTCGATCATCAGGCTGATCAAGTCGATTCTTTAAGAAAAGTAAATACCAAAAGTTACTTTGGAGATGCGACTCGTCCTGATTTGCTGCATACAGCAGGAATTGAGCACGCTGCAATGCTTGTTGTGGCTATTGATAATCAAGAAAGCAGTATAGAACTGGTTAAATACGTCAAGCACACGTATCCAAAAGTAAAAATTCTTGCTCGTGCATTTGATAGAGGTCATTCATATATGCTCCGTTGTGCTGGTGCTGATTTTATTGAATCAGAAACAACCCGCTCAGCACTTGAAATGGGAGCTGAAGCTATGCGTAGTTTAGGCCAACATCCATTCCATGTTGAACAACAAAAAATAGCATATAAAAAAGTAGAAAATCAAAGCTCAGATAAGCTCTATCAAGCGTGGCTAGATGACTCTGAAGGTGAGCGCTTTGATAATAACTATCGTAAGCTGTTTATTGAGCTAGAAGGAACAATCAAACATGCAATGAGCAAAGACCGCTCAGATAAACACAATCAATCAGAACGGGCATGGACTCCCCCACCAAAAGGTTATACTGATTATATTGATGAATAACACATAAAACATTAATAATTTAAATGATCATTACGCTTATACTTTTATTTCTAGATACTTAAAAGTATAAGCGACAAATCACACCTAGAAATTAATAATTAAACATAAAAATTAACTATCCTTATTTTATCTTCATATTCTTCCTTAATATTCAGTATGCAATTCCTTTCTTTTACTCAAACGTATAGAAATTCCTATAAAAAACCTGTAACTTAATGCTAATTTTTCAAGTTATATTATTTATCTCTTTTTATTCAAATAGATAGATGATTTATTTTTTTTATCGTTATCTATAAAAACATTCATGGTTGATTTTGGTTTATTTATTGATAATGAAGTTTCTTTCTTGATATGCTTGCCGCTATAACAACAATAATATTAATAACCCCTTTAGTTTTTCAGTTTCCTTTTCTTAGGTTACATAATGCTCAAAAACAATCTTATACGATTTAAAGATATAACGTTTAACCCAAAAACAAACCAAATAAATAAAAATGATTGCACGATTAAGTTAACTCATAGTGAATCAAAAATTTTAAAGCTGCTTTTAACTTCACCAAATAAAGTTTTCTCAAAAGATGATATTTTTACTTATGTTTGGGAGGGAACAGCAAGCAATATAGGTGTTGTACCACAGACGATTTCAGTTTTACGCAAAAAATTACACTATAATGAAATATATCTAATTGAAACAGTTAAGAAAAAAGGATACAAAGCAGATGTAAATGGTACTTTTTTTGAAAAAAGCAAGATAAATAAGAATCATTTGCTTTTATCGATTGCTATTATCATCTCTTTCTGTTTATTCCTGATCGCTTTTGAGAAGCATATATCAAATGCAAAAAACAGTGATGAAATAAAATTAGAAGAGTTAATGCCAAATGTATTTCAAATAAGTGACTCGTTACCATTTATCTTTGATCCAACCGTTTTAAGAAGTAACACCACTTATTATATTAACCGGCAATCAAATAACTTAAACATATCAGCTTGTCGACAAATTGGTACACAATGTGATTTAACATACAACAAAATTATATTTTTACAAAACAATGAATCAAATACAGTTATTACTCAATATATTCAAGATGTTAAGTTCACAGAAACAATGTATAAAGATGAGTTGAATACAAATCCAATTCGATTTAATTATGCAGCCAGAATAGGTGTTAAAAGTGAAAATGATAATTATTACAACGGACAAATAATTGCCAATTACCACTTGAAGAAAAGAAATAATAAATACGTTTATAACAAAGTATCTATTGTGATTGATGAGACTGGGTTTGCGGGAGAATGTTCGTACACTAGGGAGCCAGAAAAGCCTTTTCTTGAATGTAATGAAGGTGACTGTGCAAGCTATGTAGGCTCTATATCTGACCCTAAAAAAGCGGTTGCGTATAAAAACTTATTTCAATACCCGACAACTGGATTGAACATTTTATTATTTCCAATAGATGAAGATGTATCCTTATTTTACAATACAGAGTCGGGATTATCTTACTTAGTTTATCAATATAACTAAAATAAAAATAGCCGTTAAATCAATAGTTAACGGCTATCATTTATAACAAGTAGGTTTTCGAGGACAAACCGCACCACGAGAACATATCACTTTTGCATCACTCTCTACACCACGTTCAATCCAGTTAATATTTAAAATTTTAGCTACACTAATAAGCTCTCGCTTAATATTTTTAGAAATTGAACTTTCGCCCCCATTTTTTACACATGCTTTTTGTAAATCTCTAGCTAAAGCAACCGCATCTTTACCTTGCGCTTCTATTGCTGGATTTAAATCTACGCCAGCACATAACACCCTATTGTTCCCTGCAGGATCTGTCATATTTACGGATTCACAGCAATATATTCGAGGCTCTTGAGCTACATTTAAAATAGATATTTGAGCAGAACTGCCCTCTTTAGGTTCAGTTAATCGTCTGAATACAGCCCAATGCTGACATGGATCACTTACTTGCTTCATGTTACCCCAAGGTAGAGGGATCCCATTACCTCTATACACAGCCTTAAGCTTTCCAGGAGCATAAGCATCAAAATAGTGCCAATGAGGGTAAGGCGAAACAACCGTCATTCTTCGCATGGCAACTGAAGGAGAAACACCAGCTAAACGATGAGCGTCAACTTCATACCCATATCGGTCAAGTAATTGCCTAAATGGTACTTTAGGGCATAATAGAGCTCCAGCAAAAAAGCTTGATTCAAAATCACGCCACGCATGCAGTATATCTTGTGCATTCAAAGCACTGTCTGTGTGATGGACTTCTTCATCAAAAACTCGGTGACTTCCTACAGATAAGGAACTTTTTAATCCTTCTTTATTGTGTAAAACGCAATGGCCAATATAAACGGCTAAATCATATTTAAGTCTCGTTGGATGCTGTTTTAGCATCTCATTTAAATAAACTGTACAAGGTGGTTCGAAAAAAGAAGTCAGCAGTTCTTTTCCATTAACGCCAAACTCATCAACAACGGCCTTTGGTGTTTCTTTCACCCACTTTAAAACTAATCCATGTTTTAATGCCATATCCATCATTTGTTCAACACTAAGAGGTAATTGCTTTAAACCAACTTCCTCTGCTGCTCGCTCTAGATCTGGAAAATGATTTTGGTTATTTTCTTGATGGGCACGTATAAGAAGATGAGCAAATTGCCTTCCTGTTATCCCTGTTTGATTAAGCATTTCTGGGATCGCAATTTGAAGAATGTCATTAGAGAAAAGAAAGCTTGGTTCCAAAACCATCCCACTTATCCCACCTTTTCTTCCTTTATCTGGTGTTATCACTTGTGCCTCGGGTTCATTATCTAAAAACCAACTACTTTCTTTTTGAAATACGGTTGCAATCACTTCAAGCATATCAGCACTCGGAACACGCTTTCCTCTTTCGATCATAGAAAGATACGATACTGATGGAGAGTTTTCAGGATCCACTCGAATGCACCGAGTAGAAAGATCCTCCATCGTTAAATGATTGCGTTTTCTCAGATTACGAATTTTTGTTCCAAGAAAATGGCTTTGTCTAATAATACTTTTTGACTGTCGCATCTTGTAAAATTCACACTGTTAAGTTTTTGTTGTGAAATTGTAGTTAAAATTAGGCTAAGCTTCAATTTAAGTAAGCAAACAACTCTGACCAGTGTGACTTACCTAACAATGCCGATAATTAAATCGGCATAGATAAAGACTTTTTCGAGGGTACGATTATGGCTATTACCAATATAAACAAAGAAAGTAACACACAACAAGAAGCTCCGTTTATGGCTGAAGCTGTTTACGCCGTCGAAAAAATGGAAGCAAAACAAGAAGAAAAGCAACATCAAATCAAAGGTCTTCTTGACCAGCTATTCCCATTAACAAAAGGTTCACATCAAGATGTTACTAACTACTTACTTGATTATCATCATTTAGTGGTTTTCTTTAAAGATGGTGGTTGCAGTGGATTGCGTAATCCAGGAAAATTCGTTGCTTTCACAGGACACAGGTCATCGCCTGATACTATTTTGTTAAAAGATAACAGTGGCAGTCATGTTGAAATTATTTTTGGTCTTCATACTCCAGGTAAAGATTCACTGGTTACTATAGCTGATGTAGAAATAGAAACATGCACAACATTTAGTCAAGACTTTAGCTTAGCCGCTATGCGTCACTGGATTAGTTTAATAAAGCGTGATAACAGTTCACACATTAAAGCTCATCAAGTTGATAAAGAATATACAGCCAAAAATGGTGATGAATACCAACTTAACAGCTGCTTTAGTCTCTAATTAAAAGCCATTTTCATATCGGAAATGGCTGTTTTATTGATAGTTATGTTTATCTAAATACATATTTTGATCTGCTTGATGCAGTAATTCATCAGGACTTTTCATCTCTTCAAGATATAAAGCATAACCAATACTCGTCTCAACACGTATTTCCCACTCTTTAAACTTAACTGGTGATGATGAAATGCACGTTTCAATTTTTTTCATTATCAACTCAATATCGTCTTTTTTATGGACTCTTGGTAACAATATTAAAAACTCATCTCCCCCGACTCTTGCAACGACATCATTACTTCTTAATAAACTAACAATTCGCGTTGCAACGTCTTTCAAGACTGCATCTCCTGCAGCATGACCATAAGTATCATTAATACGTTTAAATTTGTTTAGATCCAAATTTACCAAAACAAATGACTTGTTTTTCTTTTTCGCTTTCATAAATAGCGTATTTAAGGTGTACATAAAATAACGCCGATTAGGTAAATGGGTTAATTCATCTTCAAGCGAACTATTAATGGCCATGACATACAATCTAAAAATGATCACTAACGCAAATATACCTAAACCAAAAAAGGCATAACCAACCAATCTAATAATTTGAATTCGATACCATGGATACCACATTTCTAGAGATTGCTTTTGTATTGCTAATTGCCAACTACCATAAGGTAAAGTTACTTTTTCAACCGCAATGGGATCATCAAAAACACTTTCTTTACCAAGGAATAGTTCTCCGAATTCTCCTTGGCTATCCTTACCTCGCATCGCAAAAGGATATTTAACCTTTAGTTGATATACACCTGTACCATAAAACAAAGCATCTATATTTAAAACGATACTAATAGACCCCCAATACTGTGTATTAAAGGGAGGATCAAGAAAAACGGGCATTCTAGCTATAAACGCTTTTCCCCCTTGAAATAACTCAACAGGACCTGCGATAAATATACTCTCATTATTGCGTGCTTTTTGAACGGTAATCCATTGTATTGGTATGCTTCTTAAATCAAGGTCAATCGCTCGCTCATTTCCTTTAAGAGGATACAAATATTTAACTACATCATTTGGAGCGATCGCTAAATGACGTATATATTGTGAGTCTCGATAAAGCTCTTGAGCGATAGGATCCCATTGTTCTAACGTTGATTCAGGATTAACCGTGAGCAATGTAGCTAGACTATTTGCATAGTAAATATCAGAATAGATAGCACTCTCAAGATCAGAGCGGACCTTTGCTAGCTCCACTTTTACTTTATTACTAATTTGATTATGAAGAAAGTTATTTTGTTTTTGATGCAATTCTTCTATCACCCAAGTGACAACAAAAAAACAGCAACAAATAAACGTAATGATACTTATTCTTTTAGTAAAAAATAACTTTGCTTTCATAATTCTCCTTTGAGTACCCTAACGATAAATACTTAAATGATTGAATTATCAATGGTAGCATTTGTACAATTTTGTTGAAGCTTTAATCAACCTTCAAATTATCTTTTCTAATTATTAAGCTGACTTCTTTCGATTTTAGTTAATTTTGAAATGACAAGAGAGTATGAATTATCAATCCAGGCTTCAATCATACTTGCAGTTATCTCTTGAGAAGGTGCAATGGTAATCCAATGTTTTTTGTTCATATAATAGCCCCTTTCAATAGAGGCAAACTCTTCAGTTAAGAAGGTAACATCATCAGGGCTCGCTTTAAGAGTCAGACTCAATTGCCCATCTCTACATCCAATCAAAGCAAACATTTTATTAAATACTTTAAAAACATGGGCTTCAGGGCCAAATGGAAAAGAATCTTCGCTACATGGTTTAGCTAATAGATAATCAATATATTCATTTTGTTTCACTTTGCTCTCCTGATCACACACCTATCTCTTTTTCGTCGATACGCTCGTGCTAAAGTAATAACAACACTAATTATCAATAAGAAGCCCATGTCTCCTGAACTAAAACTGATTCTAATTGCTATTCTCTGTGCCCTTCTATCTATTGTAGGTCATTTTATTCTAAGTAGCCTATTTTCAGGTGCTTATTGGCTCGAAATGACAGCCGCCATCATCCCCTTGAGCTTTTTATTTATCGTATTTTTTTCTTTTAAATTCGCTCAAAAAAACGACCGACGTTAATGCATTATATTGAATGCTTTAATTTATACTGCTCAGGAGTACAGTCTGCATATCGCTTAAACATAGTAATAAAAGGGCTAGTTTGGTTATAGCCTAAACTAAATGCAATTTCTTTAATCGACATTTTCTTTCGTAATAAATCTAACGAATATAAATATCGGATCCGTAAACGCCACTCAGTAAAACTCATTCCTAATTCATTTTTACAGTGTCGAGCTAACGTCCTCTCTGTTGTGTGATTCCTTGCAGCCCATTGAGCTAAAGACGTTTCATCTGCGGGATTTGCTTCAAGCTCTTCTAATATTGGTTTAAGCAACTTATCTTGTGATGTAGGTAAAAACCGTTCGCTTTGCTTTGCAATTAACAATTGATCAAAGAGAACATGAATTAACCTCTCCTGCTGTTCATTCTGAGGTTGTTGAATATTGTGTTCACGTAACTCAGCAATGAGTGCTTCAACTAAAGGGCTAACCTCTAATAAGCAAGTATGCTCTGGTAACAGCTTGGCCAATTTAGGAATAATATTAACAGAACAGTATGCGATTGGTTTTCGATTATAACTTTGGTGTTGCACCCCAGCAGGTACCCATATAGCAAAATGAGAAGGAGCTAAAAACCTATGCCCTTCCGCCTCCAGCTCTAAAATACCACCACTGATAATTTGTAATTGCCCCCACAAATGAGAGTGCGATCTTGTCTCTGTATTAGAGCGAAATGCATCAAATAATAAATAAATATCTGATGGCAAAGTATCAAAAGTAACCGAAGCTTGTATATGCCTTGGTATAGCCATTTCACCTCCTAAAAACACACAAACAATTAACCATAAATTAATATTTAACCCTAATACAAGTAGATCTAATCATATTTCACCATAGTGAACAAGTTATTAATAGAAAATGAATGAAATATATTTAAAAACCGATTCCATACACATATTAAAATAATAACAATATTATAAAACACTTTCACATTAATTAATTAGATATTTATTCTACAAACTATTTGCAATACTATCTAAATATGATTAATATGCAGCCATACAATCAATCCGATACACTCTTATTGGATAATAATCAATAAGATAAAAATAAATTAATTTACTTTTATCTTAACACGCAACATCTAGTTATCACATATTCGTGTTAACTCATTTAAAATTCGACGATTTAAAAACATTTATTCTTGAAAGAAATAGCACCTTAAATAAAGTACATAGTTCCTATTATTTAGAATAAAATCACAAAATGAACTTTATTTCTTATGTAACTATAAAAATCTGAAATATTATTTCTATCAATAATTAACTGTTTTTAAAAATTAACATTTCCGAGGTATATAATTGTGTTAGATGAAAGCACCTCTATGGAAAGCATTTCTCGACGGATCGAGGCAAGAAAAATTGAACTAGGATTGTCTAATTCTCAAATTGCTACAGCATGTGATGTATCTACGAGAACAGTAATTAACTGGACGAGTGGACTTTCTAGCCCTCATATATCCAAATTGATTCCTTTAAGCTTTATCTTGAGAAAAGAGATTGGTTGGATCATTTCAGGTAGTGATAATATTCCTGATTGGCTTGGCGTTACGATGTCTGATGTTATTGGATTTCATCAAGAGTTATCAAAATACTCAAAATCAGAACGAACTATGCTATTTAAGTCGATTAGTAATCTAATTGAGCAGTTTGGTTTCATTTTAAAAACAAAAGAAAACAAGTAATAATTTGTATTTAGCGCATATGTTTTTAGTATGCGCTAACCACTTTGCTTTTTATGACCCATCGCAAACTTTAAATACTCTTTTTGATCAATACTTTCACTCAACTTTGTTTTCAATTACATAGAGTGAATATCATGAAAGACCTTGTAGAACGCTTTCTTTCTTATGTGAGTATTGATACTCAATCCAACCCTTCTGCACCACAGTGCCCAAGTACAGAAAAACAATTCAATTTAGCTAACCAATTAGTTTCTGAATTAAATGAGTTAGCACTTTCTGATGTCTCTATTGATGAAAATGGTTATGTCATGGGTCGTTTACCTTCAAACGTAGACTATGATGTTCCTGCAATTGGGTTTATTGCACACATGGACACTGCACCTGATGCATCAGGTGAAAATGTAAAACCACAAATCATTACTAATTATCAAGGCGACACAATAACTCTTGGTACCAGTGGTGAAGAATTAGCTCCAAGTCAGTTCCCTGATTTACTTAATTTAATCGGCCATGACTTAATCACAACGGATGGTACAACCCTCCTTGGTGCCGATAACAAAGCAGGCATTGCTGAAATTTTAACGGCTATTGCTGTATTAAAAGCAAACCCTGAGATCCCACACGGTGATATTTGTGTAGGCTTCACACCTGATGAAGAAATTGGTCGCGGTGCAAACTTATTTGATGTTGAAAAATTCAATGCGAAGTGGGCCTACACTATCGACGGCGGCCCGGTTGGTGAATTGGAATATGAAAACTTTAATGCCACTAGCGCAGATGTAATTTGTCATGGTGTAAATGTTCACCCGGGTACTGCCAAAGGTAAGATGGTTAACTCTATGAATATTGCAGCTCAATTTCAAATGATGATGCCAGCAGAGCAAACACCAGAAGGCACTGAAGGTTATGAAGGTTTCTATCATTTAAAATCAATGAACGCAGGCGTAGCCAAAACCGAACTTGGTTATATTGTTCGTGACTTTAGCCGTGAAGGCATGGCTGAACGTAAAACTTTCATGCAACAGAAAGTGAATGAATTAAATGCAAAACTAGAAAAAGGTCGTGTTGAACTCATTTTAACTGACAGCTATTTCAATATGCGTGAGATGGTAGAGCCTCATCCACACGTCATTGAACTGGCTAAAGAAGCAATGACTGCGTGCGACATTCAACCTGATATCAAACCAATTCGAGGCGGGACTGATGGTGCTCGTTTATCCTTCATGGGTTTACCTTGCCCCAACATCTTTACTGGTGGTTATAACTTCCATGGTATTCATGAATTTATTACGATTAACGGCATGAAACAAGCGGTTGATGTGATTGTGAAAATTGCAGAGTTAAACGCAATCAATAATAAATAATTACGTTTGATACCAATCAAAAATTTCAACGTAGTTATCGAGCATTTTAACCAGTTAGGATGACCAATTATTTACTACGATTGGTATTACTAACCATAGAAAATGCCCGATGATTAACTCAAATCATCGGGCATTTTATTTTACGTTATTACATTATTTATGCGCAGACTTCAGGTTCTGGTTGTAATACTTTTTCAACCTTCACCGCTGCCACTTTAAACTCAGGGATCTTGGCATGAGGATCGAGTGCAGTTGTGGTCAATTTATTCGCCGCCGCTTCTACAAAGTGGAACGGTACAAATATCACCCCTTCTTGCATACGTTTCGTCACAAATGCAGGAGCTTCAATCGTGCCACGACGTGTTGATACTCGAACCATTTCACTGTTAGAGATACCTAAGCGTTCTGCATCAGCCACACTCATCATGGCTCGCGGTCCAGCAAGGTTATTCAACCCTTTCGTTTTACGTGTCATGGTACCTGTATGGTACTGCTCCAATAAGCGACCCGTTGTGAGCACTAATGGATACTCTTCATCAGGTAGTTCAGCCGCATATCTAAATGGAACCGCTGCCATTTGACCTTTACCACGTAAGAATTGCTGATTATGCATAATGCGAGTGCCTTGCGGATTCGCTTCATTACATGGCCATTGAAGTCCATTCTTACCAATCGCATCCCAGTGCATGCCTTGGTACTGAGGCGTCACTTGAGTGATCTCTTCAGTAATGTCTTCAACCGATTGGTAGTTCCACTCTCCACCCATTGCATTGGCAATTTCTTGAATGATCCACCAATCTTCTTTCGCTTCACCCGGAGGGTTAACTGCCGGAGAAATGCGCTGAACACGACGCTCAGTGTTGGTAAAGTGACCCGCTTTTTCTGCAAATGAACACGACGGTAAAATCACATCTGCATAAGCCGCAGTTTCTGTCATAAAGATATCTTGTACAACTAAGAAATCTAACGTCTCTAAACCGTGAATAACGTGTGCTTGATCAGGATCACTCAACACTGGGTTCTCGCCCATGACGAATAAGCCTTTTACTTGTTCATGGCACGCCGCATCAATGATTTCGGTTAATGTTAAGCCTTTCTTACTTGGCAATGTTGGCTTACCCCACGCTTTTACGAACTTCTCGTAAACTGCAGGATTCTCGACTTTTTGGTAACCAGGGAAATCCGTTGGTAAAGCCCCCATATCACACGCGCCTTGGACGTTTGATTGGCCACGAAGTGGATTAATACCACCACCTTCAATACCAATGTTGCCACACAGCATTTGTAAATTAGCAATAGATCGAACGTTATCATGGCCCGTCGTATGCTGCGTAATACCCATTGAATAGTAAATAGCAGTACGCTTGGCTGTACCAATGTAACGTGCCATTTCAATCACATCTTGTGCTTTTACGCCTGTGATTAGCTCAATTTTCTCAGGTGAATACGCCTCTGACATGACTTCCGCTTTTAGTTCATTAAAACCTTCAACACGTTCAGCGATGTATGCTTGATCATGCCAGTTATTCTTAATGATCTGCTGCATGATACCGTTAAGTAACATCACATCCGTACCCGGACGTTGCGCTACATACAGTTCTGCATGATCAGAGATATCTACTTGTTTTGGATCCGCAACAATCAAACGAGCACCGTGATGACGGATGGCTTGTTTAATGTGAGAAGCAATAATCGGGTGAGCCGATGTCGTGTCTGAACCAATAATAAAGATCAGATCTGAGTGCTTGATACTTGGAATATCATTGGTCATTGCACCACTGCCGATAGAGGCTTCTAAGCCCGTTACCGTGGTTGAGTGACACAAACGTGCACAGTGATCAAGGTTATTGGTTTCAAACTCACGACGCACTAATTTTTGAAATGCATAGTTATCTTCATTGGTAGTTTTTGCCGACGAGAATCCCGCTAACGCATTGCCGCCATGTTGAGACTTGATGGCACTGAACTTATCAGCAACTAATGTGATCGCCTCTTCCCAACTTGCAGGAACTAACTCACCATTTTTACGAATTAACGGTGTTTTTAAACGCTCATCACTGCTGACAAAATCAAAACCAAAGCGACCTTTAACACACAGCATGCCTTCATTTACCGGAGACGATTTCGCACCTTGAACGTATTTAATTTTGTTTATTGATTCATCAACCATCATGGTTAACTTACAACCCACACCGCAGTATGTACAAATCGTATCAACTGGTTTTAAAATTTCGATTCGGCCTTGAGATTTATCACGAGAATCAACCAATGCACCAACAGGACACGCTTGAACACACGCACCACATTGCACACAGTTTGAGTTACCCATTTGATAACCATGTTCAAAACCAGCACGACATTCAGGACGAGAGGCATTGGTACCATCTTCATTTTTCATGAAGCTTAATACACCATGCACGCCTTTTTCGTTACACGCTTCGACACACTGACCACAGCTAATACAACGATTGGCATCAAACACGATGAATTCAGAGCTGGTATCAATAGCAAACTTCTGTTTACTTTCGTTGGTTAAATCCGTTTCATCCGCTTTGTATTCCGTTGCATAATCACGCAGCCCACAATTAGTGTTAGCTTGACATGCGCACTCTAAGCAACGCTCAGCTTCACGAATTGCATCTAGATTATCAAAGCCAGTTTCAACTTCATCAAAGCTTTGCTCACGCTGCTCAGCGGTTAACTCAGGCATGATGACACGCATTGCTTTTTGAATATGTTCAAAGTGCTTAGGATCAACCTGCTTAGTCTTCTTCTCTTTTTGAGAATTAAACGGTTTAGTTGGAATTCTCTCCATGTCACCGTTAAAAAAACGATCAATCGCCTCTGCAGCAATACGTCCATCAGCAACCGCTTCAATCGCCGTTGCAGGACCACGACGGAAATCACCGATGCTAAAAATATTTTTCACACCACTGTGCATTGTCAAACTGTTTGCATCAGCTGTATTCCAACGAGTCAGTGGCAAATCAATAGAGTCGTTCTCTAAAAAGCTTAAATCTGGCTTTTGCGATACCGCAGAAATGACAGTATCAAACTCTTCAATAAAGAATTCACCGGTTGCTTGAGGGCTGCGACGACCAGACGCATCCGGCTCACCCAATGCCATTTTTTCCAAGCGAACTTGAGCTACTCGTCCATTTTCATCAGCAATATTTTCAACAGGGTTAGTTAAAAAATGGAACTTAACACCTTCATGTTCAGCTTCAACCACTTCATAATCTTCTGCTGGCATCTCTTCACGAGTACGGCGATAAATCAAAGTAGTATCAGCACCATCACGCACCGCTGTACGAGCACAGTCAATCGCCGTGTTGCCACCACCAATAACCGCTACTTTTTTACCTGTTGTTAATTTAGATTCAGTTACGTAATCTTTTAGGTAATCAACACCTAAATAACAACCACCAAGCTCACTGCCTTGATAATGCATTTCAACGGCTTTTGAAGCACCGACCGCTAAACAGACTGCGTCATACTCATCACTTAGCTGTGTTAATGAGAAATCCTCACCTAGTTTCACAGACGTTTGAATTTCCATACCGTTGCGGCACATTAATTCGATTTCTTTATCTAAAATCGACTTTGGTAAACGATATTCAGGAATACCATAGCGTAGCCAACCGCCAGCTTTAGGCATCGATTCAAACACCGTTACACTGTAACCCTCATTAGTCAGATAATAACCACAGGTTAATCCACCCGGACCACTGCCAATCACAGCAATGGATTTACCTTTATCTGCCTTCTTTGGTGGAACATAAGATTCTTGAGCATGTAAATCCACATCAGCTGCGTGACGCTTTAACTGACGAATAGCTAATGGCTCATCAACCAAACCACGACGACATTCCGCTTCACAGAACGCAGGACAAACACGACCAATAGATAATGGCATTGGCAATGTTCGTTTAATGACCTCAATGGCTTTTTGATGATCATTTTGTGAAATGTGGTACAGATATGATTGTATATCTACGCCCGCTGGGCACGCAGTTTGGCACGGCGCTTCACAATCAGCGTAATGATCAGAAAGAATTTTGTTTAATGCACTTTGACGACGTTTTACTAACGCTTCAGACGAAGTGATCACTTGCATACCATCAACCGCTTGAGTTTCACAAGCTCGTTGAATTCCTTGACCTTCAATTTCAACTACGCATAAATCACATGGTACTTTCTCACCATTGATATTGTTTCCGCATAGTGAAGGGATTTCGACATTGCATTCCTTTGCAGCTGCTAAAAGTGTTATCTCTTCATCGATAGTGAATGTTTGTTTATCTATAGTTATTTTCATCATTCAATACCTAAGATTGACTATTAATTTTCTCGATTATATCACCACTTTTAGTCTGGTTTTGAACCAGATCGTATCTTTACAAAATCCCAACTCAACAAACGACATTTATTCTCATTACCCATCTCAATTTTCAACTTTTTTCTGTTCGTTCATTTATTTCTATGTGACATATCCACCAAAACGAAAACGAGACGAATGCGCGAACGAACATTTTTGCGTTAGATCAAAGAATGTGCCGAACATTAATATCATGATGATTTCATACATCAAAAGTGGTAAAAAAAGAGACTAAATTATGGACAAAACTTCTCGATTAGAAACTTCCGTTATCATTATTGGTGGCGGAGCAACAGGCACCGGAATTATGCGAGATTGTGCTTTGCGAGGTATCGATTGTATTTTAATTGAGAAAGACGATTTAGCTTCTGGTACCACAGGTCGAAATCATGGTTTACTTCACTCTGGTGCCCGCTACGCCGTGACAGATAACGAATCAGCGAAAGAATGTATCCATGAAAACAAGATCTTAAAAAACATTGCTAAACATTGTGTTGAAGATACTCAAGGCTTATTTATCTCTCTTCCCGATGATGATTTAGAGTTTCAAAAACAGTTTATTGGCTCATGTGAATTGGCAGGGATTGAAGCAAAACAACTCACACCAAAAGAAGCGTTATTACTTGAGCCAAACGTGAACCCTGACTTAATTGGAGCCGTTCAAGTCCCAGATGGAACGCTCGATCCTTTTCGTTTATGTGCAGCGAATGTCCTTGATGCGAAAGAACATGGTGCGCGTTTGCTCACACATACCCATGTAACTTCTCTTATCCGACACCAAGATACGGTGCTTGGAGTGAACTGTATTGATGTAAAAACCAATCAGAAAATTGAAATCTTTGCACAACAAGTTATTAATGCCGCTGGTATTTGGGGTCAAAATATTTGTGAATACGCCGATTTAAGCATCAAAATGTTTCCTGCAAAAGGCTCGTTATTGATCTTAGATTATCGCATTAATAACTTAGTGATTAACCGCTGCCGCAAACCATCTGATGCCGATATTTTAGTTCCAGGAGATACAATTTCACTTATCGGAACCACATCAGAACACATTGATTATGACAAGATTGATGATTTACATGTAAGTGCTAAAGAAGTCGATATTCTGATGCGTGAAGGCGCTAAGCTCGCACCAATCATGGCAAACACCCGTGTCTTACGCGCCTATGCCGGTGTCCGTCCATTGGTTGCTGTGGATGATGATGGTACAGGAAGAAACATCAGCCGAGGAATAGTGTTACTCGACCACGGTGAAAAAGATGGTTTAGACGGATTTACGACCATTACTGGAGGTAAACTAATGACCTCTCGTTTAATGGCAGAAATGACAACAGATCTGGTGGCTAAAAAGCTTGGAAATACACAAGAGTGTACCACTCATATTCGTCCATTACCTGGCTCAAATGGCGCATCAATTAATGCAAAAAAAACCGCTAGCCTTGCGAAACCCGTTTATCAAAGTGCCATTTATAGACATGGTGAACGCGCTCAACAATTTTTAACCGATGAAGCAAAAGATCAAGCAGTGATCTGTGAATGCGAAATGGTGACTCAAGGTGAAATCAATTACGCCATTAACCAATTAGATGTTCATAACCTAGTTGATCTTCGTCGTCGCACCCGTTTAGGCATGGGACCTTGTCAAGGAGAACTATGTACTTATCGTGCTGCTGGGCTATTTGAAGAATGCGGGCAAATAAGTGGTAACCAATCAAGTCAACTACTAACTCATTTTCTAGAAGAACGGTGGAAAGGCATCAAACCTGTATTCTGGGGAGATGCATTGCGAGAAGCTGAATTTAGCTATTGGATTTACGAAGGTCTGTTCGGAGCAAGTGACATTCCAAACCAACACTCTGAACAAGAATCAAAAGAGGCAACATTATGAATTTCGATACCATCATCATAGGCGGAGGCATGGCAGGCTTAAGCTGTGCTTTACGTTGCTTAGAAGCCGGATTAAAAACCGCAGTTATTGCCTCAGGCCAAAGTGCTTTGCATTTCTCATCAGGCTCAATTGATGTTCTTGCAAAAACACCTTCAGGTGAACCTGTTTCTAACCCAATGACTTGTATTGAAACCTTTGCAAAAGCGTATCCTAACCATCCTTACGCGACCTTAGGTAAAGAAACAGTTGAACGCGCTATCGATTGGTATAGAAACACATTATCAGCTATTGGTGTCCCATTAACATCACAAAAGAATGGACTAAATCATTATCGATTAACACCATTAGGAACAATGAAATCGACCTGGCTATCACAACCTTTTGTACATCAATTCCCTATGGATTTAGAGAAAAACAAAACACAAAAAATGGTGTTGGTTACCATCGATGGGTTTCGTGATTTCCAACCTAAATTAGCTCAAGATAATTTAAAGCAACTCACTCAATTATCTGCTCTTGAAATAACAACTGCAAACATATCTCTTTCTGCATTTAACGAGATTAAGCGTAACCATTGTGAATTGCGCTCAATTGACTTATCCAGATTATTATCCAAGCGAGCACACAGACAAGAACTCGCTTACGCTTTACAACAACATGCTCAACCCGGTGACTTAGTAGTAATACCTTCTATTTTTGGTAATGGTACTGGATTAACCTACCTCAGAGAAATTGAGCAGCTAACCAAATTAACTCTATGTGAAGTTCCTACCATGCCGCCATCTTTATTAGGTATACGTTTAGAAGAAAGCATGAAGCATGCATTTATTGAGTTAGGCGGCACTATGCTAAATGGTGATCATGTCGTTCAAGGTGAATTCTCTTATGTTGATAAAACCGATCCTGAGCACTCTCATTATCGTTTAAACCGCATTTTCACTAAAAACCATGGTGATTTCCCTCTTCAGGCGAAACATTTCGTCTTAGCCACAGGCAGCTTCTTTAGCCAAGGATTAAAAGCCACGGTTGATTCAATGATTGAACCTATTTTTGGTTTAGATATAGCACAAAGTGATAAAAGAACAGATTGGTATAATCACGATTTTTTTAGCGCTCAATCTCACCCTTTTCTAAATATGGGCATAGAAACTACAGCTAAATTTCAAGCGATAAAATCAGGACATGTGATAGATAACTTATACTGCGCTGGCGCAATTCTATCTGGTTATAATCCTATATTAGAAGGCAGCGGCAGCGGTGTTGCAATTAGTTCAGGATTTCATGCTGCAGAGTCCATTATAGATCAATTGAAACCTAGCTATTCTTCTACAAATAATAACATCAAAGCAGAGGTCGCATTATGAGCAGCCCATTATTTAAATCGTCATTTCTGAAAGACAGCGTATTAAAAGACAATCTTATTTTTAGAGCGCCGGCGAATACCAGTTTTGATCAATGTTTAAAATGCACCGTTTGTACCGTTTATTGCCCTGTAGCAAAAGAAAACCCTGATTATCCGGGGCCAAAACAATGCGGACCTGATGGTGAGCGCCTACGCTTTAAAAGTCCTGAATATTATGATGAAACCCTTAAACTCTGCACAAACTGCAAACGTTGTGAAACGGCTTGCCCATCAGGGGTAAAAATTGGTGACATGATCGCTGTGGCTCGTGGAAAATATGGTAAACCAGCTTACAACATGAAAGGTCTTCGTGATTTTGTATTAAGCCATACGGATTTATTTGGTTCAATTGCCACCCCTGTAGCACCTGTTGTAAACGCAGTAACCAGTGTTCCTTTAGTAAAAAAAGTAATGCATAAAACCATTGGTGTACATGACCATAAATCGCTTCCTAAATACTCTCATGGGACATTTAGAAAATGGTATAAAAAAGAAGTGAATGACCAAAGCGTATTTGAACGACAAGTTCACTATTTCCATGGTTGTTTTGTAAACTACAATCACCCACAACTCGGAAAAGATTTCATTAAAGTAATGAACAATATGAACATCGGGGTTCAATTGTTAGATAAAGAAAAATGTTGCGGTGTACCACTTATCGCGAATGGATTTCACAAGAAAGCACAAAAAAATGCTGAATTTAATGTCGCTAACTTAGAAGCGGCTATTGAACGTCAAGATGTTCCAATTCTTTCAACCTCTTCAACCTGTTCATTTACTCTCCAACAAGAGTATCCACATGTTCTAGATGTAGATAACACAAAAGTCGCCAAAAAAATTGAATACGTTACTCGTTTCTTATTAAAAGAAATCATGAATGGTCGTGGACCAAATATGAAACCAATAAATAAAAGAATTGTGTACCACACACCTTGTCATTTAGAGCGCAGTGGTGGCAGTATTTATACTATTGAATTACTACGAGCTATCCCAGGCTTAGAGGTACAAGTACTCGCCAGTGAATGTTGTGGCTTGGCTGGTACCTATGGCTTTAAAACCGAAAACTACGAAACATCAGTTGCCATAGGTAAGAATATATTCGATAAAATTAAAGCAGCCAAACCTGATTATGCGATTACCGATTGTGAAACTTGTAAATGGCAAATCGAAGAAAACACTAATATTACAACCATCCACCCAATCTCACTTTTATGTGAAGCTCTTATCTAAAGCCTCGATATTTATGGGCACACCATTGCCCATAAATATTCACAACACCACCCACAAAAAGACAACTCATTCACAAAATCAATCTTAAATCATAAACCAAATCTATACCCAAGAAAAAACCATTTACCCTTACAATACAACAAGTAACAATAAGTGATCAAAATCAAATACTTAGAAATATAGTGTTCATTTTTGATACAAGCTTGACATTGGTATTGACAATCTTATATATAATAACAATTAATACATCGAATTAATAAATACAGTCTATTCACCTTATGCTTAAGCGAATAAAAATCGAGCACCGTGATTTCATATTGAACATCGCGGATAACTCTATTTCCAAAAAAAATAAAATAATTAAATTAACCGAAACAGAATGTAAAATTCTTACGTTACTTCTCTTAGCGCCAAAACAAGTATTCAGTAAGGAAGAAATTTTACGCTACGCTTGGGACGAAGAATTAAATAACAATATTAGTGTTGTGCCTCAAGCCATCTCGGTTTTACGTAAAAAGTTATACCGTGATGATATTGATGCTATAGATACTGTAAAAGGAAAAGGGTATAAAGCAACACCCAGCAGAAAACGTTGCTTATCTAAACGAAAGAAAAAGTGTGGCATTACAATCGCAATACTTGCGTGCAGCATAGTCACATATGGTTTTTATATTCAAAAGCCAGATGAACAACCAGAGATTGCTCAATCATTACTCAAAGTCGATGATAATATTTATCAAACTTCAAACTCAGCCCCTATCATAATAAGTCCAGAAATATTCAGTGAAAATGTTAAGTACTTTATACATGTACAAAAAAAAGCGATAAGCTTGTCTGCTTGTAAAATAACCAATCAAAAATGCACAAGTATATACAACAAAATACTCTTCATTGATGATGAGAATACCAAAATAGATATGAATAAACTCATTAGTGACGTGTCTTTTAAATTCAATAAACCTAAAGGAGAGCCCATTTATTGTAGCTCAAATAAGTATAGTAGCTATAAAGTATCAAGTAGCATAAATTTAAGAGCGATAAATAACGAATCTTATACTGGTCATATATTTATTAATTACGATGTAACTCAATTAGACACAAATCAATACAAAGCAGAATTGTCTGCTTATGTGAAAGAATCTGGTTATATTGGTAGTTTTGGATACTCTGTTAACCTTAATGCAGAAACAAAAGAAATCACAAATCAATCAAATGAACATTATATTTCTAAAATAAGCAGAGATATGAAATACAGTGGCATTAAGTCAGGTCGACAACAATTTGGAACCATAAAAGATCAAAGTCAACTGTATGCTTTTCCTCTTATGAAAAATGGAACTCATTCCACTTACTTTAATCATATTTACCCAATGGGCAATGGAGTGAACTATGTCTACATGGAAAATGCAAATATAGGCTACTTAACCTTTTTCTATAAATAACAATAGGCTGTATCAAATTGATACAGCCTATTGAGTTTATTCATTACACATTAAAAAAAGCTAACTTGGATTTTTGACCTTCAGACAGCTCTGATAAATGATTGCTGGCCTGAGAGCTTTCTTTTATTCCTTCCACATTTTGATTTATGCTCTCACTAATCACATTTACATTTTCGCTTATCGAAGAAATTGCTCTGTTCTGCTCATTCGCAGCTGCTGCCATTTCCGAATTCGTTAATGTTATCTCTTCTATTGCATCAGAGATATCACCTAGCTTCTGATTGGTCTCTTCACTCATTCGTGTTGTTTCATGAATGATCTGAATTGACTCATCAACAGACTGAACTACATCAACGGATTTTTGCTGTAAATTATCAATAATTTCTTGAATATTTTGTGTTGATTGTTGAGTTTTTGCAGCTAAGACTCGAACTTCATCTGCAACTACAGCAAACCCTCGACCACTTTCCCCTGCTCGAGCAGCTTCAATTGCTGCATTTAACGCTAATAAATTCGTTTGCTCCGAGATAGATTCAATAACAGTAATAACTTCACTGATTTTATCGGTTTGAACTTTTAAATTAGTCACTTCTTCTGAGGTCAAATCCATTTGCTGCACAAGAGAACTACTCAAGTTAGCACTTTCATTCGCACTTTTGGACCCTTCTACCGTTAACGATAATACATGTCTTGCTCGTTCATCTGCTTGCGAAGCAGAAGCATCAACTTGCGCGGAAGACGCAGATAATTCA
Organism: Aliivibrio fischeri; assembly: GCF_009727955.1. Taxonomy (GTDB): domain Bacteria; phylum Pseudomonadota; class Gammaproteobacteria; order Enterobacterales; family Vibrionaceae; genus Aliivibrio; species Aliivibrio fischeri_A. The sequence goes on from NZ_WOBR01000003.1 coordinate 51,832, forward strand.
GTTACAGCTGCCGCAATCAGCTCTACTTGTGATTTTTGATCGCTAGCATTAGCTTCGCTTTGTACCATTACTGCAGCTAATTCTGTTGAAGCCGACGAAACCTCATCACCTACATTCCTTAAATCATTAATTAAACTTTTTAAGTGAGCAACCGTATCGTCTGTGTTCACACATAGCTGACCAACTTCATTAGCCCCTTCAAGATTAGTTAAATAAGTTAAGTCTCCAGAAGCAATAAGCTTCATTTGCCCTTGTATTTCAAGGATTGGCTTAGCGATAATTTTTGCAGTCAACCAACCAATACCAATAGACAATGCCGCTACAGCGATTAAGAATAAAAGCATGAAGGACTTACTTTCATCAATTTGCTTAGTTGCATCAAGACTCAAATGATGTGTTTTATCCATAATTTCAGTTAATAAGCCAGATAAGATCGAATCTGCTTTAGTACCTACATCAACCAATTCACTATTATTAATATTAATTAAATGTCCTTGCTTCCATAATACATCATTAACTGCATAATAATCTTTGAAACCTGCTAGTAATACTTTTTTTGCTTTAATGTTTTTAATCTTATTCGTTTCTTCAAATATTTTATTAAAACGAAGATCAAGTTCATTTTTAAAAGCTAAATTTAAATCTAGTGAATAAACAGATGACATTCTAACAACAATAATCGCTGTTGATGCATATAATTCTTGTCTGATTTTATTCCACTCTTTTCTTTCAAACTCATTAGCATTACTTTCTAAAATAATACGATTAGCGTCATTAATGTAATCTGTTATCCAAGGTAAGTCAGACCATGCTTTATCCATATCTTTATACAGATTAATATTATCAGAAAGGTTCTCACCATATATAGCAAGTAATCGACTTACTTCATCCATTTTATTTTTAAAATCGTCTGAAGATGACAATTTACTGCTTGATGCTTTAACATCTTGAAATAGAGTAGAAACCATTTTGTCAGTTTCTTCAAACTTGGAATAAGAAAGAGACAGCTCATTAGGGATGCCTATTGAGCGGCTCACAGCAATTCTTAAGTGTAACAGTTTCTCTTGTGCTTCTGTTAATTGAGTACTGTCTGATGAGTTGTAATCCATTGATATTGAATTATTTCCAAGTCTGTCATAACTGCTCATTATAACCATTGATAAAATGGCAGTAAGAGATACAGCTATAACTACTGGTAACAATACTTGGTACCTAACTTTAAGGTTCATAAAAATGCGTTGAAAATATTCCACGAGTTATCCTTTGTTAACGACGATTGTCCATTTGACTTGGAAATGAGTGAACAAAAATAATTTTCACGTCCAGCAATGTTTCAATAAAAAAAATCTCTTCCTGGCTCAAAACAGAACGCATCGATACATCACACTTAACTTGTTCTTTGCCTTTTAAAGTTTGTTTTTTGACTATGACGTTTTGTACATACATATTTTTGTTAACTGCCATTTCCATTTATATTTTTAAAAGTTAAGTCTACATGACTAAATTGTTAGTAAGGAGTAGGCAGTTGCATGAAAAAAGAGGTAAATACCTATATATCAATTACTTAATACTCTTTAATTTAAAATATTTTAGATTAATTTATTCATAACGTTATATTCATAGTCACTTCTTAGATGGATAATTAAAAATTCAAATTATCAAATACATAAATAATCAATTTATAAGTGTGATCGAGATCTTGATTTGTACTATAAATATTCAAAGTCAATATAAATAAAGCGTGATACATTAGCGGCAATTTTTCTAGTAAAATAATAACGATGATTAAGAATAAATACTTTATTTATCAGCCTAATTTTTTTGAAGGTTCTATTGTTTCTTACGAAGCATTAATAAGATTTAAAGACTCAACCGTACTTCCAAACGAGTTCATTGAATCACTTGAAGATAAAACGTCTTTTGATAAAGAAGTTATTTCACATGTTGTTGCAGACAAATTAACGTTAAAAAACAACGAAAGCATTCATATTTCGATAAACGTGTTCGCGAAAAGTCTAGAATCAAATGAATTTATTGAACATTGCGAAAAAATATTTGCTCAACACCAAGGATTTACTCTAGAACTGAACTTCAAAAATCAAGATTTCAATTTAGAGCAAATTAATCGAAATATGAGACGATTGAGAGCATTAGGCGTACTTTTTACTCTTGATGACTATGGAACTGAGTGTAAGCACTCTGATCCATTATTAGAACTCAATTTTGATTATATAAAAATTGATCGTTCTCTTATTAGTACAATTAGTGATGACTATTTATCATTTTGCTTTTTACGCTCCTTATATCATAAATTGCATAAATTCCTCGGTTATAAAGTCGCGATAAAAGGCATTGAAAATATAAACCAGTTAAACTTAATTAATTCCTTTGGCTCTGTGATCTCTCAAGGTTATCATTTATCTCATCCGTTAGAACTAAGTGAACTTAATTCACAACATAGAGGGAAACAGAACGGTTTATCAGACAGTGATAATAAATATAATGAACCTATAGATCGTTTTATTTATAATGTAAACACTGCCACAAATAATACAGAACTCACCGTTGCCCTTAGTAATCTAAAAGAACAGGATCCATTTAATTTACTTGGTATTGATTATAATAACTTTAATTTAAGTGCGTTAAATTTAAAGTATCAAGAACTGCTTGATGGTATTAAAAGTCCATCCATTCTTTTTACTACAAATTTAATGAAGCATTGTAATTGCCTTTTCATTTTGCGGGATGAACATGGTGTTGCGATCTATAATAATCAAAAACATATCGACTACCTAGGATGTAGTTTGGTTGGGATGCCAATTGATGAAGTGTTAGCTAAATACCCAGACTACCAAACCTGCTTACAACTTGATCAACAATTGCTAAATAAAAGCTCTGATATTCTGATTTCAAATGAGACCGTTGAAGTAGGCTCTTTGACCCAGTACTTTCATACGTATAGACAAAAAATTAAATACTTCGATAAAACATTTATCATGACTTTCGTCTACGAAGATGATCAAGAAGGAAATGCTACGATAGACCCATTAACAGGCTGTTTTACAAAAATAAAGTTAGATCACATAGATACAAATTTGTATAACACCATGGCGTTTATTGATTTGGACGGTTTTAAAAGCATTAATGACGAGTTCGGACATCAGTGTGGTGATCTACAACTCAAAGAAGGTGCACGCTTAATTAATAAATACTTAAGAAAAGAAGATTTATTAATTCGTTTTGGTGGGGATGAGTTTATTTTATGCTTTGATTCAACCTCCACAACAAACATAAGTAAAAAATTAGCCGCTATACGCACCAGTTTTGAAGAACACTTTCGACAAAAAGGTCTAGATTTATCCTTCTCTTTTGGTGTTTCGTTAATAGAACACAATGTAAAAAGTGCATTAGAACAAGCGGATAAAGCGATGTATATAAATAAACGAAAACGTAAGAAATAAAGAAATATAAGCTTCACCACGCATGAAGCTTATTTTTTCAACAAATTATAATCCAGCAGTCACATCAATTACATGAAAACGTCCTGAATCAAGTGGACGTTTCGTTTCTACTTTCTCATTAAAGTTTATTTTAGTTAAATCTACTTTCTTAACCCTACTATCTCGCATGGTTTTATAGAAAAATACTCCATTAGTTTGATCAATTACCGATGTCCACTGAGTCGCACTCGGTAAATCAGGAATATGTTCTTTAGAGCTAAATTCACTACCAATTGGAATATCAAAATTATTCAAAATATGGAACGCTTGAGATACCGCTTGCTCTTCTGTCTTCATAATAGGCGCAGAATTAACATAAAATGCAGCACGTACAAATCGAGATGGTGGTGTAATATCACCAGGAAGACCTAAGAAACTTGATCCAACACCAAATGAAAAGGCATTAACATCATTAATTTTTTGTCCCTTACTGGATCCTGGTGCTAGATGGATATAATTATTAAGGTTAGTCACTTGCCATTGGTAGTCAGGTGCATTGGTTAATACCTTCGCCGTATTCTTATGAATATTCACCTCACCATTGTTCATTATTTCAATTACGATATTATTCCCTTGTTTATCTGCAACTCGCCAATGTGCCGTCGGTGATGGGTTACCTTTCACATCAATATATACTGGAACAATTTTTATTTTATCAATCGCTTGCTCTACTTCAGCTACCGTTTTAAATTGCGATAACATCCAACGGTTAAAGTCCATATCAGTAATGGTTTCCTTAGTATCATTTGGATTATACTTTTCTAATGAACCATAATTTTTGAAATAAAAGAGACCTGCGGTCAGTCCTTCTTCATTAACACCATCAGCAATAAAACGGTCATCACTTACCGATATACCAACAAAACCATATTTAGAGTCCCATCGTAATCCTTTTTTTTGGTCTGGCATTATTGATACGTAAGCATGATTACGTGGAGAAATAATGAGTTTACTATTAAGATCGTTTTGTCCCCACTCAATCGTTCGTGCTTGAATATAATCATTTTCAGTCGTTGAAAGCGAAATACCAGTACAAGCACTGGCTGAATAGGCAACACAAGAAGCAATAAGCATAGAGAGAAGTTTGATTTTCATTTTTATATCTCACTGTAAATGATTGCTTGATATTACTCCTATCAAATCAGTTTCCAAGTATTTCTTACTCAATACTTAACATTACGGTATTAATAATACCCATCCTTAACTAACTTGGTTACAGATAAACCATTTCCACTTTTATCTTTTAGCCTTCTTTCCATCCACTTAAAATCACTCAATTCAACAATAAATGTACAATGAACAAAGCATGAGGTAACTAAATCATTTTCGCAGAGATCCATAAACGATTGCATTGAATTACATATAAGAGTGATTCTTTCCATATAACATCCTCATAATTAATATATCAGTTAAATTAGTAACCTAAATTCGATCATCTCATAAATGCGACATTGTTAGAAATAAAAAAAACAAAAAAAATAAAAACAAATAAACAATAAAAATCACTTCTCATATAATCAAATTAATCTAAAAATAATCTCTAATAATCATAGACATTTTAAATATCATATTTGAGAATCATACGTCGTTTAGAATATAGGGATTACAATGTCTAATAAAATTAAATATCATAATTTTTCATTACTAATAAATGAAAAAATAGTTATCACAAAAAACAATAAAGAAATAAAATTAAACTCAGTAGAACGAAATATCCTATCTCTACTAATACAAAACCCTACTGTTATTTTCACTAAAGAAGAAATACTTAAACACTCATGGCGCGAAGAAATGGAGTGTCATCCTTCTGTTGTACCACAAGCTATTTCTTTACTTAGAAAAAAAATGTCTCTTCATAATTTAGAACCCATTGAAACGGTTAAAGGAAAAGGTTATAAAGCAGCATATCTAGTCCCTGACAAGTACCCTATAAAATACTCATCTCTTGTTTTATTTGTCACTATTATGTCATTGATAATACTAGATTACCCTAATCTTCGCTTAGTACAAGAAAAGATAAAATCCTTTAAATTTCAAGAGGTAAACAAACAAATAGTAATCACATCAACCTCACTTCCCTTAAATTTAAAAGAGGTAAAGCTTAATGATAATGTTAAATATTTTATAAATAATCAAAATAATTTTATCTCAATATCGGCTTGCAAATTTAAAGATAACAGGTGTACTAAAATTTATAATGGTATTTATTTCAAGGAAAAATCAGAACCAATCGACATCCGCCTATTACTGTCTAACATCAAGTTCGATAAGTCACAGTACCTATCATTGGAAAATAAAATACAAACATTTTCGTTATCGGCTCAAGTAAATTTAAAAGCATTAAACAGTAAAAATTATAATGGAAAACTGTATATCAATTTTGACGTAGACAAAAAAAATGAAAATAATTTCTATGCAAAAAAAACAATGTATATTAAAGAGTCTGGATATTCAGGTGGATTTGGTTATGCTTCAAATAATGAGATAACCATAATTCACAATCCAGATTATGATAAATTATTAATAAAAAAAGTGGATAAAAATGACTTAATATCTTTACGTTTCCAGTTTGGTATAGTTAAAAATAGTGACATGATTTACGCTTACAATATGTTATCAAAATCAAGAAATAAGTACTCTTATACTTACTCTTATCCCATATCAAAAAACATAAGTTACTATTATAACGATGAAATGAATATTTCATATATTGGATATGAACATACATAAAAAAAGCAGCCATTATAGGCTGCTTTCATTTATATTACATTTTTCAATTTTATTTTAGTTTGCTTAAATTACTTTCGATATACGACGCTATTGTAGCTTTTTCTTCATTATTTAAATATAAACCAAGCTTAGTTCTTCGCCATAAAACGTCATCTTCATTCTTAGCAAACTCATTTTCAATTAAATAATCGATTTCAGCTTGATACACACCCCGTGCAAATATCTGCCCCATATCATCTTGGCACTCAACATTTTCTAGTAAAGCCCATGTTAATGTACCAAATTGATTAACATAGCGTGTCACTGTTTCTTTCGCTAACCAATAATGTTTACTACAAATATTATCGACCAACTGTTGACGAGAATATTCAAAATCTCCACCGGGTAACGCAACGTTTCTGGTCCATGGCGTTCCCATCTTAGTGAAATATGGATTCAACATTTTCATCGCAGTCTCACCTAACTTACGATAAGTAGTTAATTTCCCACCAAAAATAGAAAGTAATGGCGCTTGATCCAACTCTTGCTCTAATTCTAACGTGTAATCTCGCGTAATCGCTTGAGGTGAATCTGATTCATCATCGCACAATGGACGCACACCACTATAAGTCCAAACAACATCATCACGTTTTATTTGCTCAACAAAATGCTGGTTTACAACGTCAATAAGATAACTCACTTCATCTTCAGAGATGGCCACTTTTCTTGGGTCACCTTTATATTCAACATCTGTGGTTCCAATAATTGAAAAATCTTCCATATAAGGAATAACAAATACAATTCGGTTATCTTTATTTTGTAATATGTATGCTTGCTCTTCATTATGAATTTTAGGTACCACAATGTGCGAACCTTTTACTAAACGAATATTACGAGGAGATTCATCTTCTAAGCTATCATCAAAAAACTGTTTTACCCATGGTCCAGCAGCATTAACCAGGGCTTTAGCTTTACGCTCAAAGCGAGCATTCGTTTGAGCATCAAAAATGGTTACATGCCAAATATTATCAACACGAGTGGCTTTCTCTACTCGACAATAGTTTTTAACTTCAGCTCCATTTTTTTCTGCGGCCATCGCATTTAAGATCACTAAGCGAGCATCATCGACCCAACAGTCTGAATATTCGAAACCTTTTGTTATCTCACTCTTAAGTAAACCAGAGACAGCAAGATCAACAGAATGACTAGCAGGAAGTGTGGTTCGTTTACCTAAATTATCGTAAAGGAAAAGACCTGCACGGATCATCCATGCAGGGCGTAAAAATGGTCGATGAGGTAAACGAAAACGCATTGGTTTTGCAATGTGTGGTGCTTTAGCCAATAACACTTCACGTTCGGCTAATGCTTCAGAAACTAAACGAAACTCATAATGTTCTAAATATCGTAAGCCCCCATGAATTAGTTTTGAACTTGCTGATGAAGTTGCAGAAGCAAAATCCGATGCTTCATATAAACCAACAGTTAAACCTCGACCTGCCGCATCCGCTGCAATGCCTGCACCATTAATACCACCACCAACAACAATTATGTCTAATATTGGATCGGATATATGAGTTTGATTTTCATTATTCATAGTCTTGACCTTTACACAAAATGAGCGAACGAACATGATTTACGATAAAAATACGATAACTTAACTTTCGTTTAGAGTCACTTTATATTTTCGAATTCGAACATTTACTGTGATACAGATATAAAAAATCCCTGATCTCAATCAAGAACAGGGATCGTTTATTCGTCAAAAATGAGAGCTACTTTGAAATTACTTCATAAGGGATCTCATTATCTTTTAAGATAGTTACGATTTCTTCTGGTGGCTCTTGATCAGTAATAATCATATGTAATTCAGTAATGCTGCCTAAATTAACCATCGCATTACGGCCAAATTTAGTATGATCGACCGCAAGATAAACACTACGGCTATTTTCAATAATCGCTTTCTTTACGCGTACTTCATGATAATCAAAATCTAAGAGTGAACCATCATAGTCAATACCACTGATACCCAAAATACCGAAGTCTAAACGGAATTGTTTAATAAAATCTAATGTTGCTTCACCAACGATTCCGCCATCACGATTACGAACTTCACCGCCAGCCAAAATCACTTTAAAATCAGGATTGGCCATCAAAATCATAGCAACATTGATATTGTTAGTAACAACACGTAGGTCTTTGTGATTCTTTACTAAGGCTTTAGCGACGGATTCAGGCGTAGTTCCGATATCAATAAACAGCGTTGCACCATCAGGGATATGCTTTGCTAATGCCTCTGCAATGGTGTCCTTTTCATTCAGCTGCATTACCTTACGTGTCGTATAGGCTGTGTTAACTGAACTTAGAGGAATAGTTGCCCCACCATGATGACGACGAATTTTATTTTCATCTGCTAATTCATTTAAATCACGACGGATAGTCTGTGGGCTAACTTTAAATTGTTCTACTAAATCTTCAGTACTTACATATCCATGTTGCTGTACTAGGTTTACGATCTCTTGATGTCTTGATAATTGCTTCACGAATTACTCCCCTAATTACGAACAATCAACAACTTAATATTTCACTCAATAAAGTGTACAAAGAAGCTCACAAAATTGGAAATAATTGCGATGAATATGCGTGATATATATCAATTAAAGTTCGGAAAAGAAAACACAATGGATAAAAAATACGTCATTAGAATGAATATCATACAAATTGAAAATGAATAGAATTCAAATGTTCTTTAATACGCTTAATCGAACATTTCTATATGATACTGTCAAAATAGACACTTTGGTTTTGGTACTTTAAAAGGAGAAGACTTGTACTATACTTTTTAAAGCGCATTGATTATACAAGGAAGAAATCGTGTCTTTATTACCATGGCGTTGGATCATACCTTTATTTATTGTCAGCTTTTTAAGTCTCTATTTGTATTTTACTTTTCGAGATCCCATTGAATTGCCTAACCATAAGATTCATAACCACAATCGCTTATTATCGTCGGTAGTAAGTACAATTTCAGAAAACTCAATAAATGATATAGATAAAATCAAGCTTGGTTTTAACCTATTTATAGACACAAATTTATCTTCAAATGGCAAAATCAGCTGTGATTCTTGCCATCAACTTTTATCTAATGGTGCAGAAGCAATTCCTATTTCTATTGGTGTGAATGGAAAAGGAACAAGAAACTCTCCAACCATATTTAATATAGATCTTAACACTCGATTCTTCTGGGATGGACGCGCTGCAAGTTTAGAAGAACAAATTGAAGGCCCGATTCATAATCCTTTAGAAATGGATAACAGTTGGCCATCTATCATTGAATATCTAAATAGCGATACCAAATACCAACTTCTTTTTGAAAAAACATATGATGGTGACATTTCTGACATAACAATTAAAGATGCTCTCGTCCATTTCATGAAAACGCTAAGAACCCCCAATGCTCCCTTCGATCTCTATTTAAAAGGAGATAATAAAGCAATATCAAAAGTTGCTGTTAATGGATGGAACAAATTTCAAAACTTGGGGTGCGTATATTGTCATCAAGGACAAAATATTGGTGGTAATCTTTTTCAAAAATTAGGTAACTTAACTGAACTAGAGAATAGTTTTGGAGAGAACGCAGATCTTGGCCGATTTAATATCACAGGTGATATTAACGATCGCCATGTATTTAGGGTACCAAGTCTTCGTAACGTCGCAATTACACCTCCTTATTTCCATCATGGTAAAGTACAAACACTTGAAGAGGCTATTACCATCATGGCAAAAGTCCAGTTAGGTCAAGACCTCTCGCCAATGACTATTGTAGAGATAAGTGCTTTCTTAAATACACTCACCGCTCCAAAACCAACTATTTTAGAGGAGCTAATGCAATGAAGCCTCAACTATTTCGTTATAGCCTTATCACTGTCATTACATGCACATTAATCATAATTTCTCTCATTATCACAAAAAGCCACTTAGTAGAGCAATATCAACGAGCTTATTTGACACTTTCAAATAACGTCATGCAATCGCGTGAAAAAATTTATCATTTTAATCATCAAGATAATAAAGCATATGATGAATATGCTTCTTTACTCGTAGATAGTGAACTACAAGCATCATTTTTATATAATCGCTTAAAAGGCAGTCATACTTCTTCTTGGTTAGAGTTTTTTCTCATTAGCAATAACCAAGCTATTTCCTTTTCTAAAAATACCTATTCCAATATCGCTGAGATCGTGACAGATCTTGAATCTTTACTAAGACTAAAAGTATCAAGAGAGTACACAACTCATACTATTTTCTTATTAGAACAAGAACTAATAAATAACATACAAGATGTTGAAGACAAATATCTAATATCTCAACTAACCTTACATGGAACGTTACCTAAAAATGAAACCTTATCAAACACTACGCTCAACGATTCTAATTTCACTAGCCTATCCAACTACATAAAACTACGTGAGCGCATTCAATCGGAACAAAAAGTAAAAGAAAAAAGTATTTTTAATAATACGGTTAAACAAACACTTACACAACAAAATGCTTATTGGATAACTCAATCTGAAGCGATAAAAACTCAATTATTTTTAACGACCTTATTTTTACTTTGTAGCATAGCGCTTTATTTTTATTTTCGTCTTAGAGATAAATTCATACAGACATTAAAGATAAAAAGAGAATTGATTCGTTCTGAAAAAGAAAAAACCAAATTAGCTCTCGTTGCCGAGTATGCTCATGATGCGATATTCATTATGAATAAACGAGGTAAGTTAACTTGGGTAAACCAAAGTTATTCCACCTTATCTGGTAATAGGTTAGAGGATATTGAAGGAAAAGATCTCCCTTCTATTTTACAGTTAGATACAATAAAACATGCCCATATTTTTACCTTACTTCAATCTTTAGAAACGGGGACATCCATTTCTTTTGAGTTAACCAATCATCATAAGAATGGAACTCTATTCTGGATCGATGTATCCATAACTCCAATTTTGAAAACCAACGGTAATATTATGCACTATGTTGTCGTTGAAAGGGATATCACTAAGAAAAAAGAACTAGAAGATAAGTTAATAAAAGCAGCCGATAAAGCCGATGTTTCAAATAAAGCTAAATCGACGTTTTTAGCGACCATGAGCCATGAGCTAAGAACACCTCTTAATGGCATACTGGGAATGGCTCAGATTATTGAAAGTAATATAAAAAATGTAGAACAACATAAACAAATAAAAATGTTATTAGAATCTGGCGATCATTTGCTCTCTTTACTCAATGATATTTTAGATTTTTCAAAAATAGAACAGAGTAAACTAGAGATTAATAATGCATCTTTTTACTTTATTGATGTTATTGACCCTATTGCTAATACTTATTTATCAATTTGCGAAGATAAGGGACTCCAACTCATTATTGACAATAACATCAACGACAAGACGATCTTTATCGGTGATAAACCTCGTATACGACAAATCATTTTTAACTTGATCAGCAATGCCGTTAAATTTACTCATAAGGGAAGTATTACTCTTAATTTTAGCCATACTTTAACAGCTAAAGGCGAGCAAGCCATTCAAATAAAAATTCAAGATACAGGTATAGGCATACGTAAAAAACGCCTGAAACACATATTTGAACCTTTCATTCAGGCTGAAGCGAGCACTACACGCCAATATGGCGGGACTGGACTTGGTCTTGCTATCGTAAAACAATTAACTGATGCCATGAAAGGATATATATCTGTCAGCAGCTCTGAAGGAAAAGGTACCTGTTTTACTTTAGTCCTACCTCTTGAAATCACGAAATCAAAACAGTTAATCAATAACGATCCTCGATCTTCACAGCAAAGTAAGCCAATCCCTCCTATCTCCATAGATAATCTATCCATATTAATCGCTGAAGATAATAAAATTAATGCATTAGTTGCTCAAATGTTTTGCCAACGATTAGGACACAGCGCAGTCATTGCTGAAAATGGAAAAGTTGCCATTGAAAAATTAAAAAACACGCATTTCGATTTAATTATTATGGATAACCATATGCCAGTAATGGACGGCATCTTAGCGACAAAAGCAATCAGAGAAAAATTAAAACTCTCAACCGTTATTTTCGCTTGTACGGCAGATGTTTTCCAAGAAGCGCATGATAACTTTCTAAAAGCGGGAGTCAATTATGTCCTAACCAAACCATTACAAGAAAATGGTTTCATTGACGCAATTAAGCAACATCAAGATGCGATAATTCAGCAAAAGAGAACGTCATATACAGTTAAAGAAAAAGACAGTAATATCATAGAATTAAGACGCCCTTCTAAACATCAATTTTCGGATGACACTTTAACTGAAGCTGAAATTAAACTGACTTTAATACAAGAAATATGTGGTACTGATAGCGAAATTATTTGTGTATTTTTACAATCATTTATCGATACATCAGAAGAAAACATTACAGAAATCATCATGGCGTTTGATAAAAAAGACGTAGATTTAATTCGATTTAATGCACACTCAATAAAAGGAATGGCTTCTAATTTCAATGCTTCACGCTTAGTAGAAATAGCAAGCTCCATTGAATTATGTACAAAGGAAAAAAACATGCCTATGCTAGAAGATGTTCAGCAATTGATTAATTTACTTGAAGTTAATATTCAGCAGGCATCTCGATTATTAGAGAAGCATGAACAACAACAAACTACGTCACAAAAAAGTAATTTATAAAAAAGGAGCACTATATATGTGCTCCTTTTATATAACTATTAATCAAAGTAGATTAATTACTCTTCATCATGCAACTCTGCCCACGATTGTGCACATTTTACTGCGCGTTTCCAACCACGGTAACGTTGATTACGTTTTTCTTCATCATGATGTGGTTCAAACGAACGGTCAATGACAGCTTTATCTGCTAACTCATCAAGACCATTCCAAAAGCCAACGGCTAAACCAGCAAGGTATGCCGCACCAAGTGCAGTAACTTCTGTGACTTTTGGACGATGCACGGCCACATCCAATACATCAGACTGGAATTGCATTAAGAAATTATTCGCAACCGCGCCACCATCAACACGAAGTGCAGATAACTTAATGCCTGAATCAGCCTGCATTGCATCAATCACATCACGAGTTTGATAAGCAATACTTTCTAACGTTGCGCGAATAATATGATTAGACCCACAACCACGAGTTAATCCAACAATCGTACCACGTGCATATGCATCCCAATATGGTGCACCAAGGCCAGTAAAGGCGGGAACAACATAAACACCATTAGATGTGTCTACTTTGGTTGCAAAATATTCTGAATCTTTAGCATCCGCTAGTAACTTCATTTCATCACGTAGCCATTGGATAGATGCCCCTCCCATGAACACTGCACCTTCAAGAGCATAAGATGCTTCACCTCTAGGACCACACGCTAGCGTAGTTAGTAGACCATTACGAGAGGTTACTTTTTCTTTCCCTGTATTCATCAGCAAGAAGCAACCTGTGCCATAGGTATTTTTTGCTTGGCCTTGCTCTACACACATTTGACCATAAAGCGCTGCTTGCTGATCTCCTGCAATACCAGCAATAGGAATACGTGTGCCTCCTTTACCACCAATATTCGTTTCACCATAGACTTCTGATGACGACTTAACTTCAGGCATCATTGAAAGCGGTATATCTAACTCTTTTAGTAGTTTTTCATCCCATTGAAGTGTATTGATATTGAACACCATAGTACGGGATGCATTGGTATAATCGGTTACGTGAACACGCCCTTGTGTCATCTTCCACACAAGCCAAGTATCAACAGTACCAAATAATAACTTACCAGCTTCTGCATCTTCTCGTGCTCCCTCTACATTGTCTAGGATCCATTTAATTTTGGTTCCAGAAAAGTATGGGTCTACAACAAGACCGGTATTTTCACGGATGTATTCTTCTAATCCCGCTTCTTTTAATTTTTCACACGTATCAGCGGTACGACGACATTGCCAAACAATGGCATTATAAACAGGCTTGCCCGTTTCTTTATTCCAAACAATTGTTGTTTCACGCTGATTGGTAATACCTATACCTGCAATTTGATCACTGCGGATCCCCGCTTTTGCTAACGTTTCAACAAGTGTAGAGCTTTGGGTAGTTCACCACCGACTAAGAAACTTGCGCTTTCTCCTGAAACTACCGATAGGTTTGGTTCTGCTAATATTTGTCCTACCGTATCGCTACCAATGGCAGTAATTACCGACATAATATCCGATGAACTAAAGTGTGTAAGAGGCTGAACAAAAACACCAGAAACATTAGGATCAGTACCATATCGAACTCCAATCTCTTGTAAAAAAGATTGTGAAACTTCAGCAATTGATATCTTTACATTCACTTGTTTTGTTGTTGCTACTTCAATATTATTTACAATCCCTTTGTAATCTGTTCGCTCCATGAATTGCATTTCATAATCTTGATCTTCCATGTCTTGCTCAAAGGTGAATGTCTCATCATCTTTATCAAGAAGTTGCCCTACAATATTGTTTATCTCATCTTTTTCTTGTTCAGTTGAAACCGTACCGCTTAATACCACTCGATCACCAATATTGAACACATTGACATCAACATCAGGGTATTTAACTGTTATATATTGTTTTATAGAATCAAGACTTTTATTTACGATGATTTTTTTATTTGCCAATGTATGACCATCTCGGTCAAACACCATTACAGAGCTTTGTCCAATACTCTTTCCATAAACAACTACTTTTTTCTTTTCTATTACTTGGTAATCGGCAATTTTAGGATCGGAGACAAAAACTGAACCGACTTCTTTATTAGCTAATATGACTTGTGAATCACCTTTCGACATATTAATAATATTGCCTGCAAAACTAACAAATGATATCGGTAATAAAACTAATACCAACAGCGTTCGATAATAATTATTCCACATTTTATTTACTCTATTTAATAGTAACTTTATTTGCACGGTATTCAGTCACCGCTCTAAAATCATCCAGTACATCACCAGCATTCGCTTTTAAATCTTCAACGCTGTAATTGCCTATTGATTTATGAACTTCGATTTTTGCGGCTTCTCTTGCAACAATAAGCTCAACAGCTTGGCTACGAGTAAGTTCAAGAATAAGTACTATGCCTTCTTTCTGGGGTTCGATTCGAGTCTCTGGAATAACCGTTCGCTTTACTTGCAACACTTTAATGCTTGTGAATATTGGTGTAATTGATAATGATTTGTTAGATTGTTTATTTGTATTACGACCTTCATCACCTTTAGTTAAAGCTAAAACATCTACAAAACTACCATTTCCTATTACACCACCAATAATATCAGGTGAATCAATAGATAATGGGAAAGGAACACGGTTTGGTGCAATTACATATTCGATATAGTTATCTTCTTCTGGAGTAATAAAATCCTCCATTGAAATATATGAACCTTTTTTAAGATCGTGTCTATAAATTGTTCCTCTATTCCAATTAATAGGCACATCCTCAGAAAAACTCAGTTTATTTGCTTCAGATTCAGGAAGAAGAACCAGAGAGACTAAACGTCGGTTAATTTCATCTCTCGCATTTACATTTTCTTTTAATTGCCAAACTTTAATTTTATTTTCTTCTTTTGGTTTTATTATATTTTGTGGCGCAAACATAGATAAACTACCTGCTAGACCATAAAGTCCAAACAAGATAGTAATCATTGCTAATACAACGATTATTTTAGCTTTCATAAATTACCTTAGAGTGATGCAGCAATACCAAATAAGCATCCAATACAAATAGGAACGCCATAAGGAACTGTCATTATTTTATTGTTATAATTCCCATCAATTCTTTTATAAATCAACATACTTATAGCAATAAGTCCACCAACAAAAAGAATGATCGTAAATATGAGTAACTGATAATTTTGGTTAATTGCGATAAAAAAAGAAGATATAAGTTTTACATCACCTGCTGCTATCATTTTTCTCATAAAAAGTATAAATCCAACAATAAATATTATTACTGAATAATATAATGAAGAATAATTACCACTTTTTATAACAAGGTAAATGCAAATAAAAAGAACTACAGTGCACAATTTATTTGATATAGTTCGTTTGGTTATATCTTGATAACAAATAATGCATGATATGGCGAACAATAGTGTCCACCATATAATTGAATCATTATTCATCTGGCAATTTAAGCGCCAGTATCATTCGCAGATGTAATATTATCTGAAATTGTACCAATAGCATCGATTAGAGCTTGTTGAAGTGTTCCATTAAACATCAATAAGATAATAGCAGAAATAGCTACACCAATAATTGCATATTCAATGGCAGTAACGCCACGCTCATCATTTTTAAAGTTTCGGATTGCGTTCTTAGAAAATTCGAAAAACTTAACTAACATTGTTTTTTACCTTATTATCTCTAATGTTAAAACTCGTAGAGTTTATATACTGACTTATTAAAATTTAATACGCACAAATCAAAGTAATTATGTGTATTAAGAAAGAGACGAAATAATAAAGGTTGGTACAAAAAACTAACAAGGCATGTACATTATAAAAATAAAATAAAATGCCAAATTATTGGGAGGGCGTTGTTTATATGTATTATCAAGCATAATAATTATAAATATATAACACTAAAGTGTTAGTATCTCGTTTAAGTTATAATTACTGGATCAAGATCTATATTTAAATGTAATCAGTCTTTATTTAAATACAAAAAAAAGCATAGTATCAACTATGCTTTTGGTATTAGGCTAAAAATTGTTCATCATTAACAACGATTTGGTACTCTCGGTGCAGAATTTCTTTTACTAATGTAAATCTCATGGCTTGGTGATAATGCTCAAGCCTGATACATACTTCATGCATTCTATTGAGCCCAGCATAACTAGATATCCCTTTTATTGCATGAATGGTATCTTTAACTCCGTCTGTTTCGATTTCCTCTAATTCTTTCTCTATTCCCTCAACTACCATCCTTTTAAAGTAATGTGCTTCTTCGCTAGGATGAGAGGTTGAGGTTCCATTTTCAAAATCTTTAACATTAAACGTTTTTAGCTTCTGATTCATAATCGTTAATCCAATTAACTAGTTTATCATTTTTCATTTCCGATGAAATAAAATCACCTTGTAGGCATTTAAATCCGTACTCTAGTGATTTTTCTTGTTGATTCACTTTTTGAATATTACTAATAATTATAGGAATATCCTTCCCATATTTTATTTTGAATTTATCAATGCTATGAAATACATTCTTTTTATATTCAAAACAAATATTAGAAAGCGATAAACCTTTATCTATAATTTTACATTGCAGATCATTTTCTACTAACTCAATAGAAATCCGTACGCCAGCTAAAAGCAGTTTTTTGAGATTTGTAGTTAATTTATCCACTAACGAAACATCATCAGAAAATTCAACAACAACAATTATTTTGTCTTTTGTAGTCTTATCAATTTTTTCGAATACGTGATGAATAAAATCATCATCGCATATTAAGATGTCTTTGACATTCAAACGGAATGTATAATCATGGTTGATAAATTTATCTCGAATATCGCGTTCAAGCAGTGTAAATGTCAAATTCATAAACCCTGCGGTGTTTTTCATCTCATTGATATCTGGTAAAAACACACTTTCAGCAACTGCACTTGTTTTTTGGTTTTTCCAATGAGGGGAAACTTGTACAGCATTAACATTATGTGTTTTAAAGTTAATGATGGGTTGATAATACAACTCAACAAGATCATTTTGTTTAACATCTTCAAACAACATTTTACTATCTTCAATTCTATTTAAATTAAAGAATTCAATCGTTGAAATGACTTCTTCTGATGAAATCGGTTTATTATACGAGTTAACAATAGTCACACCACTGACTTCAGCTAAATCCATTACCTTTTCTAAAATAGATACTTTTACTGAAGAAACAATCGCAACAGGTATATTATAGTTGTTATCAGATAGTACCTTGATTAAATCAAGACCATCACCATTCGGCATCATTATATCTGTTATAATACCGTGTATTAGATTTTTTTTGTTTAATATATTTACGACATCATTACAGCTTTTGGCTTCTATGATATTAACCTGTTCATTAAAATTTTTCTTAATAATAAATGAAACTACTTTCCTTGAAAAATCAACATCATCAACTAATATTATATTTATTTTACTTTTCATATTCCATTCTTCTAAAATCAACAAGAAAATGTAATGCATCTTTTGAGTGATTAATATTTAGCTTTGTAACTTCGGATAACTTATAATTTTTCCCATTAATAAATTCATTAAATTTAATCTTAGAATTTAGTTTAACAAACAATTTATGTGTATTTTTTTCACCAGAAATAAAATATAGTTTAGAGTCTATATTTGGTATATCTAAAAAATTAGTTAATATTCGACCTAATATGTATTTTAAACTATCATTTGTTGATGCATAAAAAGAGATAACTAACGGATTATTTGATGAATAGCTTTTTATTTTAGTATAATCAACTCCATCACACATTAAATCTTTTAAAAAATCCGATGTCACATAAAGAGTTATGGAATGGGCAATTAACCTTGATTTATATTTACAAATGATAATTTCAGCATTCAATTTAGCCATTAAAGATTCGATGGCTTTCTTAATACTATTCTTACCTGTTGATTTTATTAGTTGTTTAAAATAATAATCACTATCGATTATCAATTCCATTTCTTCAAGAACTGCATCTAAACCGGACAGCGTATTTCTATTTAATACATACGTGTTAAATTCATCATTCCCATAAGTATAATAATCACTAACGAAATGATTATCATTATCTACTTTTGGTAATTCTATATTTAAATCAATTATTTCATCTATAGGATCAACACCTAATAATTGATATATTTCAATTTGTTTTTTGAAAGGAGGAATAGTAATCCCCCTCTCCCAGCGACTGAATGTTACGTTATCTAATTTTTTTAACTTGGAAGAATTGTGACTCAATAAGTCAACCATAATCTCTTGAGTAACGCCGCTTTTCTCTCTATATTTTTTTAAAATTTGTTCAAAAAGATACTTCATATGTTGAACCAACCCTTTATTTAGCCATTATAAGCTTTTAAGCACTGACACCCCAAGGCATTTATAGCAAACAAATAAATAAAAATGCCTAATAAAGAAATTATTCTATAGAAATTATCTACTAATTTAAATGTTATTATTAATATAATTATCTGTTAAATATGCAGTTTTTAAAATCTAAACGTTTTAGATTTTTTTATATTTATTTAAAACGCTCAACATCACCTAAATTTTAAACATTTTCTAATTATACTTTTTATTTAATTCAACGATCTAGATCTCACTTAGGGATGAAGTTTGCCTTATATATGAGACTTATTTTCTATAAGAACATAAGTTACACTTTAAGTTGTTTTTCTTTCTATTTTATTTTCTAATCAATATCTCGATATTTTCACATAGTTACTGAACTCACTTTCTTTTCAAGCTATATTTCTCTTTAGTTATTTTCAATACTCAGTGGTTAGGTAACACCAATGCAGAACAATGATCTAAATTTGCTCAAACTTTTAGTCATCCTAAATGAAGAGAGACAAACCATTTTGGCAGCAAAACGAATGAATTTAAGCCAACCTACGATCAGTATTATGCTAAAAAAATTGCGAGACCAATTTGATGATCCTTTGTTCATTCGTGATAAAAACAACCTTACCCCCACAATCAAATGCGAAAACATATTAGCGACGCTTCCTACTCTTTTGACTCAGCTAAATAAGCTCTATTCAGATAATACACAATGGGATATATCTCAATTGAGTGGTGATTTGAACTTATTAATTTCACCTCCTTTGATTCCAACATTAGGCTCACAGTTAATAAAAAAACTGACGTTACTGGCTCCTGAATTAACCGTTCAATGCTCACACTGGGCGGGAGATACTCCACAACGTTTAGAAAATAATCCTCATCAACATTTTGGAATTACTTATTTACCGATGGAGACAAATAAAACTCTGTTAGAACAAGAAATTGGTAGTGATGAGTTTGCCTTTGTAGTCAGTAAGGACCACCCTTTACAGCAAGCTTCAATTGAAAACGTACTCTTATACCCTTTGGCCATTTGTCTTATTCCTGGAGGGATTACAGGTCCATCAAAAGCAGAGCAGTTAATTCGTAATCTTAAAATAAAGAAAAAAATCAATTTACGAACAAGTGATATTTCGTTAATGACAAATTTACTTAAAGAAAGTAATTATGTTGGCGTCATGCCGCGTACTCTCCAAGCTTTGATGCAACCTCATTTTCGCTTTTTACCGATACCTCATGAAATTGTACCTCAAAGCTACCAACGTAAAATTGCCTTATTTTGTCATCAAACAAATCGCAATCAACCATTAACTGAATGGTTAATTGAAGAAGCAAAAGGGATTTTAAATTCAATTTAACTATTATTACTAACGGAATTACACCTCTCTATTAATATTCTTAATAGAGAGTATAGAGATAATTTTGAACCAAAAAACATAAGATCCCTTTAGTTATATAAAGGAGTTATTTATGTTTAAAAAACGTATTTCTACCGTAATCATTTCCACCCTTTTAATGAGTTCTTTAAGCATCAATGCTGAAGAGAAAGAAACTCATCCCCTTTTATCTCCAACAGAACAAATTCAAGAAAACCAAGCATCTAACTGGCTTGATCAAGAAAGTTATATTTTAGCGACGAATGCGTATTTGTGGGGTTCTACTCTAGTTCGCATGGAGCAAATAGCTCGAAAATATACAGATATGTCTCAACCACAAAATGATACGAGCTATCGAGCTCCATTAAATCACTTTGGGCATGCTCGCAGACTTCCTACGAATCTAGACACGGATATGCCAACGGCTAATCGTGACACCTTATATTCAAGTGCTGTTGTCGATGTATCCAATGAACCGATCATATTATCAACACCAGCAGTCAAAGATCGCTACTTTGTGATTAATTTATTTGATATGTGGCACAACCTTTTTAAATACGTAGGGACAAGAGAAACAGGCGAAAATGCACAAGAGTTAATGATTGTGCCACCAAATTGGGTTGGAGATATACCAACAGGCTTAACCGTTATAGAGGCTCCTACTACAAAAATATGGTTATGGGGACGAACTCAAGTATTTGGTGAAAAGGATTACCAGAATGTCCATGATATCCAAAATAAATATACTTTAACGCCACTAAGCAAATATCTCGCTCACAATTCAAGTGATTTCGTATCCCAACCTCTACCCGCCCGTATCGGAAAACAGAACGATCCACTTCGCTTCTATGAAGAATTAGGGGCTTATATAAAAGCCAATCCTATTCCAGAACGTCAACAAGCCTTATTAGGTCAATTTAATAAAATTGGTCTAAGTAAAGATGGATTCGATCGAACAAAGCTGACTTCAAAAATGAAAGTTCAACTTGAAAAAGCCATTAAAGACGGTCAAAAAATAGTTTCGGTTCAAGCATCAAATCCTGTCACTTTAAAAACAAAAGACGGCTGGTTTTATTCATTCGTTTTAGACCAATTTGGTGATGACAATGCACTTCGCTCCCTAGTGGCGCATCCTTATCTTGGTGGCCAAGGTGCAAAGGAAGCTATGTATCCCATCGCTTATACCGACGTAAACAATCAATTTCTTTCTGGTGAAAAAAATTACAGCATACATTTTGATAGCCAACCACCCGTGGCTGCTTTTTGGTCAATTACCATTTATGACGCCCAAACAAAAATGTTAATTGCTAATGATATTCATCGTTTCAACATTAATGATCAAACCCCAATCCAAAAAAACAGCGATGGTTCTTTTGATCTTGTTCTATCAAATAAAAAACCAACAAATACTAAAGACTTAGCAAACTGGTTACCAACACCAAAAGGTAACTTTTATGCCATCACTCGTCTTTATATACCATCTCAAGAAATCCTTGATATGAAATGGACAGTACCACCTATTCAACCAACAAATTAACAGCACCATATTAATAAATTTTTACTGCAAGGTAATAAATATGAAAACGAAAACGATAGCAAAAACAGCACTAGCTCTTGCCGTTACCTCATTTGGAACTCACGCAGCACAAACTCAACCGAACATAGTTACCATAATGGTTGATGATGTTAGCCCTATGGATATTTCTGCTTATCATCGTGGATTAGGGGCAATTAACACACCAAACATTGATCGTATAGCCAAACGAGGCATGATGGTAAGTGATTATTATGCACAAGGAAGCTCTACTGCTGGACGAAGTGCCTTTATTACAGGGCAATATCCATTTAGAACGGGATTAACAACGGTTGGTCAACCGGGCTCTAATATTGGTTTACAAAAAGAAGACCCAACTCTTGCTGACATGCTAAAAGCAAAAGGTTACGACACTATACATGTTGGTAAAAGTCATCTTGGCGATCGAAATAAGTTTTTACCAACGGTTCATGGCTTTGATGAATTTTATGGCTTTCTTTATCACTTAAATGTAATGGAAATGCCAGAGCAACCTAATTTCCCCAAAGACCCTGACTTTATTAGCCGTCCACGAAATATGCTTCACAGCTTCGCCACAGAGAACTACGACAAAACCGTACAACCTCGTTGGGGAGAAATTGGTAAGCAGCGTATCGAAGATAAAGGTCCTCTTGGCTCTGAGCGAATGAAAACTATTGATGATGAATACGTTGAGTTCACAACACAATGGTTAGAAAAGCATGAAGCACAAACACCAGATAAGCCTTTTTTCTTGTGGTTTAATCCATCACGTATGCATCAACAAATACACGTAAAAGATGAATATTTAGGAGTCAGTGGTCACACCGAATATTTTGATGCGTTAAAAGAGTTAGATGACCAAATAGGTGTATTACTAAATAAATTAGATGCTTTGGGTGAGACAGATAATACCATCATCATGTTTACGTCTGATAACGGTATTAACCTTGATCACTGGCCAATGGCTGGTACAGCTGCTTTCCGTGGTCAAAAAGGAACGACATGGGATGGTGCATTCCGAGTACCTATGCTGATCAGTTGGCCTGGGCATATACCTGAAGGTGAATATACCGATGGATTTATGACATCAGAAGATTGGGTTCCAACCTTAATGGCCGCTGCGACAGGTGATACTAAAATCAAGCAAGACCTACTCAAAGGTAAAGAAATTAATGGAACAAAATACAAGGCTCATTTAGATGGCTATAACCAAATGGGCATGCTAACTAAAAAAGGCCCAAGTAAGCGTCATGAATTCTTCTATTACAATGAACAAGATTTAAATGCTATCCGCGTAGACAATTGGAAAGTGCATTTAAAAACTAAAACTGAATGGACAGAACCAGCAAAAGCATGGCCTCTTGGTATTATCTTAGACATTAAAGCGGATCCATGGGAGCGAAGCGTTGATACTAATGGTTGGTTCTTATGGATGAAAGAACGCTCTTGGATCGTTCCTACGCTACAGAAAAAAATTGGCGAATATAAAAAATCATTGAAAGCTTTCCCACCACGCCAAAAATCAGGTGGTATTGGAATGTCTGATAATTCAGTGAAATAAATTTCATTTTCTGGCCATCAATAAAAAAGGAGCGTTTATCGCTCCTCTTTTGTTTTCTATTTTAACTTATTCCCCTTTCGGAATAATGACACTAAACGTAATCACTTGTTCGTCAGTATAATCAACAGACAATTCATAGTTATTTACATAAGCGATATTCTTTACTATCGACAACCCTAATCCGTGTCTTCCTGTATGCGTTCTTGATTTATCTACTTGATAAAGAGGTTTAAACAAGTTCTCAAGATGCTCTGCTGTCAGTTTTGTTACCGTTCTATTTTGCACTTTTAGCACAAAATGAGCCGTATCGTAATTATCAATTGAAGCCACAATTTCAGAACCTTCTTCACTATAAAATAACGCATTATCTAATAAGTTTTTAACGACGGTTTCTAGGCTAAAGCGGTCAACATAAATAACAGGTGAAGACAAAGTCGAAATAAACGTTAAACGCTTCTCTGCATCAGGGTATTTAAACTCCAAATCAATACTGATTTCTTTAGCAAGGTCTCGGATATCAACATCACTTTTTTCAATATGATAATGACTCGAAGAACTTTGATTTAGCGCCATCAACTGATTCACGATATTCTTCATATTGCTGGCAATCGATAGCACATCTTCTTTATATGTCGCCGAAATTCTTACATCATCGGGAAAGCGAATGTTCATTTCACTAAGACTAATTATCTCTGCAATCGGCGTTTTAAGCTCATGAGCAATATCAGATGAGAGACGTTTTTCATTAGCCATATTTTGAATATTTAATTCAATATATCGATTCAATTCTTTGCGAATGGGTGCTATTTCTTTACTCTCTTTTGGGTTTTCTTTTATCTGCTCAGCATTCGCATCCAGTTCTGATATTTCTCTATTGAGTATATAAAGCGAGTCTAACTCTCTATCCACCACTTTTATTACCACGGTTCTCACACCAAAAATCGCAGTAACAAATACAAACAAAAGTCCTAAGTCAGCAAATAACAATATGTTCGAAACACGCTGATTAGATATCGCAAGCGTTAAATACATTGAGCCAATATAAGTAACATCTTCAGGTTTCACATCATGTGATAATTGAGGCTGAAAGCGTGAAGATATAGCCTTTCCCATACTGCCATCAGGTAATTTTATCGTAAAGATACGGCTGTCATGTGTCGCTACATCACGATAATCAAGATCGATATTCTCGTAATAAGACAAAGATTGAGATTTCGCAAAAGTTTGTTCATCTAGCCAAATCTGAAAATATTGTGCATCTTCTTTACGTTCGAATTGAGGCATAAAACCGTTATGATATTCAAACTCAATGCCATCACTTTCCACTTCAACCAAGGATTTAAAATAATTTGATTTCTCGACTAAGGCATCATCAAACTGCTGATCAACCCATGCGTCCAAAATAAAATCCAGTGACAAAAACACGACTAACAAAATGATGCCAATGATCACGGTTAAAGCGTTAACTAATCGATCTTTTATTGAGTACATGCGTCTTTTTCCACGTAATAACCAAACCCTCTTTTATTCTTAACTGGCAACTCTCCACCTAGGGCTTTCACTTTTTTACGTACAGAAGACAGATGCGATTCAATGGTATTTTTTGATAACGAGTCAAACGATCCAACCACATAGTCACTGATATTTTCAGTGGTCATTACCTGATTTTTAGATAAGAATAAACATTCAATGATTTTGTATTCGTTTTTAGTTAAATCAATAAGCTTAGCGTCAAATCCTAAGGTTTTCTTTGCAAGATCAAGTTTAAATAAACCAATATTTATATCGTCATCGTTATTTTTCACCTGCCCTCTTCTTCCTACGGTTAGTATTCGAGCATGGAGCTCATCAAAAGAGAAAGGTTTTACGAGATAATCATCGGCGCCAGACATCAAGCCTTCAACACGGTCTTCTGGCTGTGATTTTGCAGATAAGATAATCACTTTAACATCATTACCCATTTTACGGATGCTTTTAAGAAGAGTAATGCCATCCACATTAGGTAACATAAGATCTAAAATAATAAAGTCATAATCATTAGTAATCGCCATTGATAACCCTTTCGAACCATCACCTGTTTCATCCACAGTAAACCCTAAGTTACTTAATCCGACGATCAGGCTTCGGCGTAAATGTTCTGAATCTTCAATCAACAATATCTTCATCGTTCTTATCACCTTATATTTTTATAAGCAGATAATAACAAAAATAGGCTAACCATTCTCATGATTAACCTATTTCTATTCTATGTAAGCCTGTTTTAATTAATTTGCCATAATATCTAACGCATTATCTTTGGCTTTTGTCGTTACGCCATATAAGCCCAAAATAGTATGGAATAAATTATCATGTGAATAATCACTCGTTGCAGAATTATCGATTACCACCGCTTTATCAATGCCTTTTTGATTTGCGTAATCATCGCTCATCCAGATATACCATGGCACATGAGTTTGCTCTTTAGGCGCCATCATATAAGGTGCACCATGAAGGTAAAGTCCATTCTCTCCTAATGACTCACCATGATCAGAAATATAAAGCATAACTACATTGTATTTATCTGAATAACTTTGTAATTTTTTAACCGTTTGAGCAATAACATAATCGGTATAAACCAAGGTATTATCATATACATTCGTTATTTCTGCATCACTGCAATTCTCAATGTCACTGCGGTTACATGCAGGGCCAAACACTGCCATCTCTTTTGGATAACGCTTCCAGTAGGTAGGACCATGACTTCCGATCATATGCAGAGCATACACTTGGTTACCTTGTGTCTCTGCAATTCGTTTATCCAACCCTTTTAATAAAATTTCATCATAGCAGCTCGAACCATTACATAAGTTGGATTCTGAATGATCCGTAATCATCTCTTTTTCAATATTTTTTGCTACTGCCTTATCACCACCATCGTTATCAATCCATACCGCTTTCACACCTGCGTGGGTTAATACGTCTAATGCATTATCTTGGTTATTCGCACGATCTTTATTGTAACTAGTTCGTGTCATATTAGAGAACATACAAGGTAATGAGTGTGCCGTTGCAGTTCCACAAGAGGTCACATTCTGGAAGGTAATCAACCCAAGATCTTTTGTATATGGGTTGGTTTCTCTTTCATAACCGTTATAAGCACTATTCTGTGCACGAGCCGTTTCGCCAACTAAAATAACCATTAACGTTGGTTTGCCATTTTTAGCAGGAGTAACAACGGCGTCTTCTCCAATCGTGATGTACTCTAAAGGTGCAGTAAGGTATTCGTTTTTAATGTATTTAACGGTATTAAATGCATCAGCGGGGTTAATCATTTTATTTAAGTATGAATTATTACGTCCTATCGATGCATAGTCTTTAAAATAAAAAACCGAGATTAAAAGTAAACCAACAATCGCAACACTCATTAGTATTGCTCGATGAAAAAGCTCTTTTAACCAAGAGGCATGACGCACAATATTCACTTTCAATAATAAAATTGATGGAATAAGTCCAAATACAATTAAGTAACCAATGGATGCCGAGCTTAAATACGATGAGGCTTCATCTACATTGGTTTCAAAAATGTTTTCTATCATTGCGTAATCAAACATAGTGTTATATTGAAGAGCCGCATAAAAAGCCATAGCAGACGTTATGGTCAATACAACGACAATACCTTTAAACACATAAGGAAAAGCAATAAAAGAGAAGATAATAATAAAAGCACATGTAAGCAGTGCTGGCGTTAAAAAGAGAAAAACCTCTTGTCCTTGCGACAGTTGGTAAATTTTTTCATTGATTGGATAGTTAAAAACCACAGCAAAATAAAGTGAAACTATCGTAATAAGTGACACCATATTCATCGATATTTTATGGTTTTTAATTTTTGAGATCAGATTAGACAAAACAAGCATACCTTCAGTACCTTAAGAATGAGACGAGTGTCACACATCAAACTTAAGATTTACTGAAGATAAACTTATGGTTTACTGTTTTTTCATTTATTTAGTTAATAACTACGACGTTAATTACTTAAACATCATATTAATAGTTACACCGAAAAATTGATTCGCGTTATCAAATTGACCATTCATACCATTATTATTAATTTCTGGTTCACCATAATCAACATAGCTGTAATACGAAGTTAAACTGATATCTTTACTCCATTGATACGTTGCTCCCATACTATATCGGTGCTGAGTATCAACAGGCAAATCCGCCCCTTGATATTCAGAACTATCTAATGGAGAGGTCGCATAGCCAATACCAGATTCTAAACGCAAACGCGGTGTTAATTGATAACGAGCTCCTAATGCCGCACTCCATATATCATCAAAGTTACGTTCTATTTGTGATATACGATTACCATTATTAATAGAAATCATTGTGGAATCATTATCGCTCCATTGTTCAAAACCCAAACTCCATACCAAACTCAATGGATTAGTCAGTTGATGCAAACCAGATACTTCAATTTGACGAGGATTTAAAACATTTAATCCAGCTTCACCAGACATGGCTGGAATATTTTTATCAACGGCTCCTGGAATTGGACCCGGAATAGGAATAGAAACTGTCATCGCTTCACTAGAAAATGAGCCACTCAAATCATGATTCATCCGAGAACGATACGATATACCGAACCGATTATACTCATCAAGTTGATACATTAACCCCAGATTATAACCAAGTGCCCAACTGTCAGTTTCAATACTACCTTGTCCATATAGTAAGGTTTCTTCAAAGCTTGCATAATCAATTTGAAGTCCCGCACCAATCGATATCTGCTGATTAATTTGATAAGAAATACTAGGATTAAGCTGTATAACAGATAAACGAAGATCATTTAAATTACGTGCGCCAGCATAAGATGTTCCATAATCTAGTGCGCTTCCTCCTTGTGCTGAAACACTCATTCCCAAATGAATATCATCATTCAACTGATGCACATAATATAAAGAGCCATAGGGTTGAACACCGCCAGCGTTATCGCTGTCTTTACTAGAATCACTAGCATCATGGTAATAAATGCCTAAATTCATTACTGCAGCATTAACACTTAACGCATCCCCCTCAATATAACTCATACCTGCAGGGTTGGAATAAGCAACAGAAGCATTTTCAGCTAACACAGCACTACCGGCTCCCGCAGTACTTACTGTCATTTTGCTCATTTCTTGTACTAACGTTCCAGCAGCATTAGCTTGAAAAGCAAGCAATAAAGCAGAACCTAAAAAAGTTAAAGAATAAGAAGTTTTCATAATTAACCCTTATAGCTAACAAAAAAGAGCACCTTAAACACAAGGTACTCTTAAATCTAAAATAGTGATTTATTGCTTAACCACTTGCGGAAGCTTGTAAGCATTATCTAATACGGCTTGAGTTGGTTCGTACAAACGCATATGTAAATAAAAATCATCTTTTGGCGCTGGAAGCCAATTACAGTTCGAATCTGTAGGCTTATTATTCTGAATACATACCGTTAATGACCCATCTTTATTATAAATAAGTTCATCTTTTCTATTCGTCGATACTGAGTAACGATCAATGCTGTTTGGCACCATAAATAAGTGCTTCGCATCATACATAGTTAATGACCAAAACTCTTTTGCAGGTGCGTCAGCAGGCATGGTCATGCGGTACTTGTTTTTTCCTGACAATTGCTGATCGTTAGAATCAGTATAGCGATTTGGATACAGTGCACGCTCTTTAGTATTTAAACCGGCAGCGCGGAAGTTAATACTGGCGCGACTAAGGTAATCATTACCATAGCGTCCGCCTTCGTACATCATCGCCCAACCGTTATTTTTAACGCCTAAATCACGACTTGCGTATTGAATAATTTGTGGTGCCGCATTTAATGCTCGCAGTAAACCTTTTTTCTGATCTGCCGTTAAATCGTCAGCATTAAATGGCTTATCACCACCAATGCCAATGTACTTAAATTGATCAACCATTGCCGCATCGCCTACTATCGGGTTTGCACGCAGCTCGCTATCAATCAATTTAAACCATTCCAATCCTTTTGGTGGCGCTAATCGTGAAATCCCCGTTTTAGCGTGAGTTAATTTAACGGGTTGGTGCGCTTGTCCTAATTCTGATAATGGGTAATTGATAAATCCATCATGAACTTTTAAAGCAGTAGGCAGATCTTTATCACCAAAGACACTTGTGCGTTGAATATACCAAACTAGCGGTGTTCTTGATTCTATAATGCCATCAATCCCATCAGGAATTCCGCCCTCAAGTCCTTTCCACCCTTTATTTACTAAAAGATATTTTCCACCATTTTTACCGACGTTTTCTTTAATTAAATTTCCTACCGCTTCTGAGTAATCATCAAGCAGTTGCACAATAAAATAACGATTATCCGTTGGTGGAACTTCAATCACTAGTGGCCCAGTGTCATTCAAATTAATATGAGATTGAGAATACAGGCTATCGTTATTCACCGTTGGGACAACTCTATCTTCTGGCCCTGCTAACTTAAGTGTTTTTCCCATCATATTTAATGGTGCAGCCCCATTATCCATAGGGGCATCAACATTAGTTGAAGCAGCCCTTACTTGAGCAACAGTTAAAGGGCCGGCTCCATAAATAAAGGCTTGAAGTCCTAAATTATAAGCTAACTCTTCTTGGGGGTTCACCGGTGTTAATTGAGCTGCAAACACACAAGAGCTACTTAAAATGCTGCTTGCAATAACCGTAGTCATCAATGCTTTTTTCATCATTCAAACCTCTATTAAAAATACACTTTTAGACTATCGACTCACAATAAAGAAGAACAATTGAAAGAATGAATACCCTCTATTTAAAAATGCAATTCGACTATATAAGAGGAATTCATTAAATTAATAAGTGTCAGTAATGATCATTTAATGAGGAACAATAATGACAAAACAGTTAGCAGCTACTTCAACACCATATGGCTTATTTATTAAAGCTGAAAGTGCGAGATGCAACCTAGATTGTCATTACTGCTATTACCTGAAAAATGAAGACAAAAACAAACCAGGAATGGACGCAGAAACATTAGAGAAACTGGTTTCTAATCATATTCAATCTCAACCAGCTCAAATACCTGTTATTGATTTTATTTGGCATGGTGGAGAACCTATGATGAAAGGGTTAGCCTTTTATCAAACAGCGATAGAGCTTCAACAAATACATAAATCTGCAACTCCAATCCAAAATACAATTCAAACTAATGGCACCCTCATTAATGAACGCTGGGCAGCTTTCTTTGCCCAACATAATTTTATGGTCGGGATCAGTATCGATGGACCACAACTGATTAATGATATTGCTCGGATTGATAAATCAGGCAACTCCTCTTTTGAGCGAACCATGCGTGGCATACAACACTTAAAGCAACAAAACGTTGAATTTAATACACTTACGGTTATTAATAATAAAAGCTATAAGCATGGCAAAGCTATTTATCGATTTTTAAAAGAGAATGGCAGCACTTATCTACAATTTCAGCCATGTATTGATCACGAAATGGATCGTCGCTTTGATTACGATTGGACTTTAACAGGTAAGCAATGGGGTGAGTTCTTATGCAATGTTTTTGATGAATGGGCTGCAAACGATATTGGTAAGATTTACGTTCAATTTTTTGAAAACTGTTTAATGATCTTAATGGGTCATCAAAGCCAAATGTGTCATCATGCAGAAACTTGCGGCCAACAATTGATGATAGAATCTAACGGTGACGTTTTTAGTTGTGACCATTACGCCTATAGCAACTATAAAATAGGTAATATCAATGATAATAATGCCTCTTTAGCACAGATGGTTAACTCACCAGAGCAAATGCTATTTGGGCAAAATAAATACGACTCACTGAATCAAAAGTGCCTTCGTTGTGATTTTAAACCCTTGTGTAATGGTGGTTGCCCTAAAAATAGAGTAGATAAAATAAATAATGGTGAAAACCATAATGTTTTGTGCGAAGGTTATGAACATTTTTTTAAACACGCCTTACCAACAATGCTTAAAATGGTAGATGCAATGAAACAAGGTTACTCACCTATTCATTACCCTATGTTTTAAGAAAATTAATATACATTCAACACAACTCAAGTTTATATACCATACTTAGTATTAATGACAATCACTTACGGATGAGTGTTGAATGCTAAAGCGTCCATCAAATTTAATTATATTGGTATTCATTTTACTACTGCCCTCTGCTATCTGGGGCATGTCTTTTGAGCCATCCAACCTCTGGTGGCTTGAAAACATAACAGGCATACCAAGTATTTTAGTTACCTACTATATTGGGCTCAGCGTTATTTTTGCTTTTCTTCACTATTATGCTTTTTCAGGGTTAGCACTTTTATTATCTTGCATATGGTTTATGCTGTCTCCCCCTTCAAGCTACAGCAATGGTCAATGTGTAGACCCTTTAACCATTGTTCAATATAACCTGTATTACACCAACCCTAACCTCACACCATTTTTAGATTACTTAGAAAAAAGCGAGATCGATTTGGTCGTATTACAAGAAACTGCACCATGGCATGGTGACCAATTTATGGAATTAATCGATAAGTATCCATATCAATTTGGTGGAACTCCGGGGCTAGGTTACCCAAGTGGACAAATGATCATCAGCAAACAACCATTAAATCTGAAAGCTCAAAACACACCGGCGGGACATTACATGATAAGTGGCGTTTGGCAGAGCAGTAAACATCGTCCTGTTAGCTTATATACAGCTCATCCTCCATCACCAAGATCAGAACAACTTTGGCATGAAAGAAACGCCTTAATAGGTAGTTTAGAACGATTATCTGACTATTCACCTTATGCGGATACTCTTATCATCGGTGACTTTAATTTATCTGCAAATACAAGACGATTTACAGACGCTTATCAAGATTACCACACAGCCCCATTACAGAGCTGGCCACGAGAGATAAAAGGACTCCCAATACCTTCTTTCTCTCGAATTGCGATAGACCATCTTTGGATAAGAAACACAGAATCACCTTCACTCTTCATTTGTAAACGTGAAGTGTTAAGTCAATTTTCTGGTTCTGATCATAGTGCTGTAGTGACGTATTTAAGTGAGAGACAGTACAAAACAAGCGGTAAATAATGGTGTATCCCCAATCAAAGGTTCTTTCTATCTGACGTTATTTATATTTTTATGTTGTTTAAAAAGTATACCGAATAACCATTAATTTATAAGAGCATAAGGCTCTTAAGTTTGTTGCATTTTTTGACAAATCCAGAGTAATTAACTTAAATAGAAACGTTTAGTAAAACCCATACTATCGTTAAGGATTTATTAACGTAAGATATGGATTAATTAAACTTACTAAATAAATAAAAAGTGATATCGTGCAGCAATCTATGTCTAAAGATAAATCGTATGACTTTTAATAAACAACACTTATTACACTACTCTCCTTTTTATATCGCAGCACTACTGACTCTTACGCCTTGGATTAGCTCTCCTACCGCATTAGTTATGGGCTTTGCTCTTGCCAGTTTCGGATTCGTTCCAACCACTTTTGCTCTTGGCAAAGTCACCAAAAAACTATTGGCTTACTCTATCGTTGGGCTAGGGTTTGGCATTCAACTTAATGAAGCCATTGAAGCGACATCAAATGGCATCGGTATTATTTTAGCCACTATTACGGGTACTCTAATTTTAGGTTGGCTATTAGCAAAACAGATGAAATTAGATAAAGTCACAGGACACCTAATTGCTTCAGGTACCGCTATTTGTGGCGGAAGTGCGATTGCCGCTGTCGCTCCAGCGATTAATGCAGATGAAGAGTCAACAGGCCTTGCTCTTGCTACTGTATTTGTTCTTAATTCTATTGCACTCTTCATCTTTCCCGTTATTGGTCACGCACTAGAATTAAGCCAACATACCTTCGGTACATGGGCGGCAATCGCTATCCATGACACTTCTTCTGTTGTAGGGGCTGCATCTGCTTATGGTGAAGTGGCACTTAAAACAGCCACCACATTAAAATTGGCTCGTGCTTTATGGATTGTTCCGGTTGCTCTTATCAGTGCGTTATTATTTAGAAGCAA
This sequence comes from Aliivibrio fischeri, assembly GCF_009727955.1. Lineage (GTDB taxonomy): Bacteria > Pseudomonadota > Gammaproteobacteria > Enterobacterales > Vibrionaceae > Aliivibrio > Aliivibrio fischeri_A. The sequence goes on from NZ_WOBR01000003.1 coordinate 85,665, forward strand.
TAGCAAGAAAATTACTATTCCTTACTTCATTGTTTTTTATTGTTTAGCCATACTGATAAGCGATAACTTGCCGCAATTTGATTTAATTTATAATGGTATTTTTGATATATCGAAAAAACTGTTGGTTTTATGTTTATTCTTTATTGGATGCGGTATTTCAATCGAAAAGATTAAAGCGGCTGGCGCAAAACCACTTATTTTTGGTGTGACACTTTGGGTGATAATTTCAACTACCTCATTGTTTTATATTATGAATTACGCTTAATTACACATATAAGGTATAGCAGCCTGTCGTTATGGAATCCTATTTTTTATAAATAGCTACATATCTACGCCTTATAGCCTCTTATACTAACAAACCGTTTGTTATTTGAGAGGCTGTTATGCTTTTTTCCTACTCAAAGTCCAAAGAGATCAAAATGATCCAAAGAGGACTGCTTCAATTCTTTATTCAATGCGTCGTTGTTGCCATTGCTTATCTTGTTATTCGTACTGACATTATCACATTAAAAGATGGGGTAAGTGAGCAATCACTGACTGAATATTACCAACAATTTTTACTTTTAATTGTTATCTTATCATTCAGTTACATAGCAAAAATAAATCCTAAAGCTCGTTCATTTGCTATCTTAGTCGTCGGTTTTTTCAGTTGCATGTTCATTAGAGAATGTGATGGTGTACTTGATAAAGTTTATCATGGCTTTTGGCTTGTACCTGCACTTGTCGTCACCTTTGTGTGTATCTTCTTTGCTCTAAAAGATAAACAAGGCCTACTCTCTACATCAGCAAAATTCTTTGATAGCCGTTATTTTTACACTATGAGTTGTGCATTGGTTGTAGTTCTCGTTTTTTCTCGCTTAGTTGGTATGAACCACTTATGGCAAACCCTGCTACAAGGGCAGTACATTCGAACAGTTAAAAATCTTGCTGAAGAAGGGACGGAATTACTCGGATATTCTTTATTAGCATACAGCGCATTAGGTTTTGGGTATCAAGTACGAAAAATACAAGTATCAGAATAACAAAAAAAAGCTAATTGATAGGGGGAGGTTCAATTAGCTTTTACTTAAAATTTATTCACTCAAGGCTTCTGTTTTTTTAATAAAATAACTCAACATACGTATGATATCAGCCTTGCTAATATCTTTGGCTACCAATGCTAATTCAAGGTCTTTTTTCATCACTTTCACTAGCACTTGCTTTTCTAAGTCATATTTATTCATCAATTACTGCCTCAAAATTGGTTTAGAACGATTATAAATACCTACTAGAACTGGGGGGATAGCATCTGAAATTTAGTTCATATCCTATATGCCTAATTCCCTTCAATTTATAGAACAAACACTTAGTTTGATTATCTCTATCATTTTTTATGAATAACTAACCACTTTTAAAATAAACGCCAAGCGAATGACATAAAAACGACATAAATTTGAAATACTATATACATTACTAATTGATCTTGAGAATACGCTGGAAATTATTCATCAAGGTGCAATATTAATTAAAGTTGTAGTAGAAAAGTCATGAATAGAATAAAAGTCGAAAACGTTATGTCCAATACTTACGTTGTGGTTGATGGATTAATGACAGTCGCCGAAGGGATCGTATTAGCTAAACAGAAACAAGTCAAAGAACTCATTATCAAAAAACGACATGATAATGATGAATACGGAATCGTATTATTAAGTGATATTGCCAAAAAAGTGCTCATGCAAAACCGTTCAACAGAGAGAACCAATATTTATGAAATCATGACAAAACCCGTACTTTCTGTCTCACCCGATATGAACATAAAATATTGTGCTCAGCTATTTGAGCGTTTTGGAATCAGTCGTGCTCCAGTGCTCAGACACGGAGAAATAGTGGGAGTGGTAAGTTACAACAATATTGTACTAAATGGGATGACAGGGTTTGGATATTAAATAAGTGACTTAAAGAACTAAGCCTTTAAGTCACTCTTATTAAAGTAATATACTATTGAGTTTTTTGAATAATTAACGGTGCAAAATCTGCAGTTGCGTTGTTTCCAGCGCCTGAGTGTTCCGTGTATTCTGTATCTTTCATAATGGTATAAAATACATCAACAAAATCGTCATCGTTAACGAATAAATCATCAGGAAGTAACGCGATAATTGCACTCGTCATTTGAGGAATAATCAAATACGCTTGCGCTTCCTTATCAGGAATTGTAGCTAAAAAATCACTAGCAGCTTTTAAGATCGTTTGTGCTAACTGCTTATAATCTGTTTTATCATCTTGTTCCATTAGAATAATATCAGCGGCACCCCAACGGTAGCGATCCCAAAAAACCATGATCTGATTAGCTGGATATGATTGCTCAGCATAATCCAAGTAAGGCATTTCAATCACATCAATCGTTGGTTCGTCTCTTGAAGGACTGACGCCAGATACAATTGCGTATATTTCAGCCTTACCAGAGATCCAAGGTTCATGATCATCTTTTAACTGAATTTTCTTTAAGATGGTGGTATTAATTTCAGTTGGTTCCGCAGCAGCTCTTAACATCGCATAAGGGGCCGGCTTCGCTTTTTCACTTGGTTCACTAGATTGCAGCGCTTTAAACTCATCACGCATTAATGCTAAACCAGCTTTCAGCTCTTCACGGTTATTAGTATCAACCACTAATACAGGTTGCTCAGGAACATCGTAAACATCTAAATAATGAAGATTACCATCGATATCATAAGCTTCGATGTATTGCCATTCGCTCTCTGCCCCTTCTGGCTCAAAGGCAAATAATGGACTTTGACCGGCTTGCCAACGAGCTAACATACTTGGATCAGCTAAGCGCAATTCAAGCAATTCATCAGTATATTTTTCTAAACCACGAGCTTGGATCTCAGTTTTATTGGCTGTTGTCATTGCAGCCATAAAAGTGCGAACTTGTGGTTGAGGTTTAGTTTGAGTTGATAAATCAGATAATGATGCACTCATTTGATACTGATTAATGGTACTTTTTAAATTGTTTTCTAATTGTGGAAAAGCACGGCTTAACTCTTGTGCCAAAGCACGCTTAGACACATCATCTTGTGCTGCAGCCATAGCAGGAGTCATCAAGCAAAATACGAGTAGCGCTGTTAATTTGTTCATACAGCATTCCTTATTTATAGTTATTGTATTGATTTTGAATCCATTCAAATTTGTCCTTATCCCAACCATACCAAAAATGAGACAAAATTAAAGTCAATACTCTAATTTATCTTTCGAATATCAAAAATCAAAAGTGAGACAGTTTTTCGGTGGAATGAGCTGTTATTGACTACGATTGATATTAACTTGGCAATTTGTATAAAAGTAGACCAGACTACTTTGTAGATGCAGATAAAATGAGGCGATAAAATGACATTAACTTCGTGGCTAGCTTCCATTTCAAACTGGTATCAGACAAAACACGATAAGTCGCTTGATTCACTTGAGCAATTGGTTTATTCGGCACCAACATCTATTTGGGGGCCAGAATTAACCGATGACCGAAGTAAAGCGATTGCTTGTTGGCTAGATGGATGCCTACGAGTTTTTGAGCACGCTAAGTATCATAATACTGCAAAAGCATTTCAAACATTACAATACATCAGCTCAAAATTAGAAATGGTCGCTTTTAGCTCTGCAGCAGATATCGAGATCAAAGATTGGTGCATTAAACGACTACAGCACATTACTGTATTAAGTTTAGAGTTCTGTAACCAGCAACATGATCAACCCACATGGAATATCGAAGCTAACACATTAATTGAAAATCACGTTAAATTAATGGCAAGTGTGGCTTGGAATGAAACACAGACTCCTTCAAATATTCACAATTCAAATTCACTGCATTAAACAATATTCATTAATGGTTATAATAAAAAAGCAGCGTTGAACGCTGCTTTTTTTATTAAGTGGATTAACCTTTAATCTGCCTCATTTGAGACAAATATTGTATCCACCCTTTTGCTTCATTAGATGGTTTAAACTCATTAGCTCTTTTGGCATTAACAAGCGCTAATTCCAGTTGATTTAACTTATAGTAAGCGCGAGTTTTAGCTAACGCCACATCATCAGTTTTATTGTAATCCTTTACTTTATCTAAACTTTTTAGCCCTTGTTGATAATACCCTTCTTGAATCTGAAGCTGAGCAACTTGCCAATAATATTGGCCATCAAATTGTGCTGCTTTTTGCCAAACCGCAATCGCTTTATCCCACTCTTTTGCGGCCTGCCAGTAAGTTGCTTGTGTAATTATTATGTCTTTATCCGTTTCATAATCCGCTAATTGCGCCATCACTTGCGCCGCTTTTTCAGGAATGCCACGCTGTGCATATAACTGCGCTAATATTTTCAATTCAGATTGACTTAACACAATGCCTTGACGCTGTGCTAACACCAAGGTATCCAACGCATTGCTTGGTTGATTCAATTGCAGTTGAATACTTGATAATTGCTGCCACCACCCTGCTTGCTCAGGTTCTAATTCAATCAGAGCAGTTAATGTTGGTATCGCTGATTTCCAATACTTACGTTGTAATTGTGCACCAAGCTTTAAAACTAATACTTGTCGTTTATCTTGTTTTTTATCAATTTTCACTACTTTTTGGTGCATATTTAATGCAGATAGCACCTTATCCCATTGTGATATTTGATAATGTGTTTGAGCAATTCGAAACCATAAATCCCCTATTTTTTGATTTTCGGGTACGGTTTTGGTTAATTGGTAATAATGAGGTAATGCCTCTTTAAATCGTTGCTCAGTTAATAGCAGATCTGCCAGCATTCGCTGTGTTACCCACGCTTGTTCATCAACTAATTGTTGGCTGCTGACAGCGGTTGAAAGGTATTTTACCGCCGCTTTACTGTTCCCATTTTGCCAATGAAAAACACCTAACATTCGCTGTACATAGGCTTTATCATAAGCCTGTGATGGCGTTAGTTTAGAAAGAATATCAATAGCATCCACTATTTTATCTTGTTGCTGCAATTGAATTGCGCGCTGTACTTTTGCCGCATTATATTGAGTTAGTTGTTGCGCTTGAGCAACCCCACTGAACATCAAAATAACACCAAAAAGAGGGGCGATAAATTTCATCATTTTGCTAACGTAAACTCCAATTTCACGGTTTGTCCGATTTGAGCAATGGTTTTACCATCAATCACTTTTGGCTGATATTTCCATTTTTTCAATGCCTTAACCGCTTCTCTTTCAAACATTCTACGAGGTTTTGCGTCCGTTACTTTTACATCTATAGGGCGTCCTTGTTCATCAATCGTAAACGACATCACAACAAAGCCCTCAGCCCCTCTTTTCATCGCTTTAGAAGGGTAACGAGGTTCAACACGATACAATGGCATCGCTTGCTGATTACCCGTAAAGTCCGAAAAATTTGGCGCACTAATGGCTAAGCCAGAAATACTTGAATCTAACTCAATCAGTGGCATTGAACTTTGGGGTGTAACCATTGACGTTTGAGTTTGAGCGGCCATTGGGGTCGCTTGTGGCGGAGGTTCCGGCGTATCTGGCTTTTCTGGCACACGGCGTTGGCGACGCTGTACATCTTGTTCTTGCTCAGCCATCACCATATCAAAACGAACCGTTTCACTGCTTTCTGGCTTATCTTGAATGCCGTTATCTACCATCCAAGCCATGAATGTGAATATGCCAAACGTCATGGATATTGCGATTGGCATAGCTAAAAATAAACGCCACATTAGCCTTTCTCCGCAGCTAAAGCGATACCTTTAACACCAGCACCTTTCGCTGCATCCATCACTTTAATAACCGTACCGTTATACGCATGTTCATCCGCTTGAATAACTAATGATGCTTCTGGCTGTTCAAGTAATAAATGCTCTAAAGTTGCTTGCACTCGCTCTGCATCTACCATGCGTTTATCAATAAAAATATCATTTGATGCAGTGATAGCCACAAATATACCCGCGTCTTTTTGGCTTGATACATTACTGGCTTGAGGACGATTAACCTCTACGCCAGATTCGCGCACAAATGAACTCGTTACAATAAAAAAGATCAACATGATAAATACGATATCTAGCATGGATGTTAGATCAATTTGTGCTTCTTCTTGATGTGAAGAACGACGGCCAAGTCTCATGACTGACTCCTTAATGCTTTTTCTAATTGGTGTTCTTTACGACGACAAATTTTAGCGAGACGAGCATGAACAAACATCCCCGCCAAGGCTGCAACCATTCCAGCCATAGTCGGTAATGTTGCTAATGAAATCCCTGATGCCATTAATTTAGGTTGGCTGCTTCCTTGATTTGCCATTACATCAAATACCGATATCATTCCAGTAACCGTACCTAACAAACCTAACATAGGGCATATTGCCACTAACACCTTGATGAAATTCAAATATTGATTTAGTTGTAGATGAGCTTCACTGATCCACCCATCTCTAATGGTTTTGGCATACCAAGACTCATGATCACTGCGTTGCTGCCATTGCTCAACCCATCGTTTTCGCTGTATTGGAAAACTAAACGATATGAAAAATATTCGCTCGATAACCAACAACCAACACAAGGCAACTACAGCAGCCAACCACCATAAAATGGGGCCGCCTTGAGCCATAAAATGTGAAAGAAAAGCCGTCATTACGCTGCCATATCCATTGCGTTAGGTTGCACTACTTTTTCAGCTTGTTCAGCAACTAACCCTAGCCCTTGTTTTTCAAGAATAGTACGAATACTTTCTGCTTGTGAGCTTAAAATATTATGCGTAAGTAATAGTGGCATTGCCGCAACTAAACCTAAAACCGTAGTAACAAGTGCCATCGAAATACCCCCCGCCATCACTTTTGGATCACCATTACCAAACTGCGTAATCACTTGGAATGTTTCGATCATGCCGGTAACCGTACCTAAAAGCCCTAACATTGGAGCCAAAGCAGCTAATAGTTTAAGCATAGACAACCCTTTTTCTAGCCCTTGCTGTTCATCAACAATGGTTTCTAATAAACGCAGTTCTAATGCTTCAACTGAACGTTGTTTTTCTGCATCGTAAACGGCAAGTACACGGCCTAGTGGGTTTTGACCAAGCTCTTGTGGTTGCTTTAATTGCTTTCTAATTTGTTGGCGAATAACAAACAATCTCACGCCATTAAATAATGAAATAATCAATCCAATCAGTAATAAACCAATAATGATTTTACCAACCACACCACCCGCTTGAAGACGCTCTTTCATTGTTGGCGTATTAGCTAATTGCTCTAGCATGATGCCACGTGAAGGATCACTTGCCATCATGATGACGTGTTTGTTTGACATCTCAGATAAGATAGTTGTTGTAGGAATCAGTTTTGGCTGTTGAGCATAGTAAGTCGCTACTTGCTTTTTATTGTCCCATTGCAAAAAACCATCATCACCAACCAATGCCATATTACCTAAGCGATAAGCATTGATCGATTGGCGATGACCAGAGCCATTAATCATGGTTACCGTCGTTAATTCTAATTCAGAACTTGCATTAATTTGCTGAGCCATGGTTTGCCATAACCCCGTTAATTGCGTCATAGAAGGCAAAGACTCAGCTGCAACGATATCCGAAATTAACTGACGATGTTCTACATTCGTCGCTCCTGAAACCGAGCTTTTTAACTCCGAATCCAAATCTTTTGCTGTCTGTCTTACCACACCAAACAATTCACCTAAGCTGCCTGTTTCTAAATGCAACTGCTGCTCCAATGTTGCTAGTGTTTTTTCATTTTTGCTGAAAGTAGCACTTAATTGATCGCTTTCTTTTTGCAGCTTTTTACGCTCTGCAATCAATGCGTTTCTTTGGGCTTTTAAGCTTTGTTCTGTTTGTTTAAAACCAGACTCTCGTTGTGCATCCTGCTGTTTTTGTACATGACTTGCTTGTTTTGTCTCTTTCAACAACTCTGTGTTTGCAGTCGCTGTATTCATCGAAAGACCAAGCAGTGAAATAGCTAAAATCAGTGGCTTAATTGTCATGTTATTTCACCTCTTTTAGTGATAAAGATACAGGTAGAGTCAATAAGCTTGGGGCAACTTGTTTATAAGCGACTGAATAGGCTTTCGCTAAATCATCATTAAACTCAGAATCCAGAGCCTCCCATTGATTGGTGTACGTATTCCAACTCCAATATTGAGAAGCATCAAGACGACGAGCGAGTAAAGATACGCGTCCTAAATGCAGCATATCTGCATCTATTTGTTCATTATTTTCAACAATGATCTGTGTTTGGTATGTACCTAGCTTTGTGCCGTAATCCATTTCGATCTGGTAGGCTTCGAGGAGTCGACGATATTTTTCAGCATCACTTACGTCCGCTCTAGTCATCATATGTTCAAGCTTGGCAATGCGATGTAAACGCTCTTCCGTTTTAATTGGCTGATCTTGTTCAACTACTGTCGATAAACCAGATAACATCTTATACATTAAAGGAACAACACCTTGTCTGGTCTCTTTAATGGTCTCAATTTGGTCATTTAAACTTACCATCTCTTGCTGCTGACTATTCACTAAACCTGTTAAATGATCACGATATACTGCCAAGTTTTTTACTTCTTCTTGGAGCTGCTCAATTTCGGCTTTATAAGCTAACGTCGCTTCTGCACTTTTATCGATTTTCTTCTGACTTATCGCTGAAGAAGTATTTGATTTATTTTCAATTACTCGTGCTTGATCAAGCGCAGTTGCCTGAGCGGTTGTGATCACGGTTGCTAATGCAATACCGATACTGATTTTTAGAATATTCATATTTATCAATTTCTTAACTGTTTATTTTTAAGAACGAGCTCTTAAAAATTTGTATTCAAATAAACGCACTAAAGGGAGACCGAAGCCTCCCTTATTTTTATTACAATAAATTAGTATTTAACTTGCAGTGTCGCCATGTAGTTTCGGCCTTCACCAATAACAACATTCGATGCCCCATCGGTTGCGTAACCATTCTTACCAGTTGAACCACCACCTGCTAAGTAGTCAGTATCAAACAAGTTTTCAACATTAAAACGAGCGACAAAGGTTAAATCTTGGTCATATTTGATGGTATGAGATAACCCTAAATCGAAACGTGCATAGCCATCTTTTTTAAAGGTATTCGCTGCATCACCGTAACGCTCACCAACATAAATAGCGCCTAAGTTTGCATCGGTACTATTAGTAAATGCATAGCGAGTCCATACACTTGCAGTATATTCAGGCACATCCGCAGGACGGTTACCTTCATACTTTTCATCTTTCGCATATTCAGCATCTAGATATGTCGCTGAACCGCTCATTGATAACTGCTCAGTAATAAAGCCTTGCATCGCTAACTCGACACCACGGTGAACACGTTCACCTGATTGTGTTTTCTCTTTCTTACCACCACCTAAATCAACATCAATCGTTGAGTTTTCTTGGGTAATATCAAATACAGCACCAGATACAAACAGCTGGTTATCCATTAATTCCCATTTAGTACCTAGCTCATACAGCTTGCCACGTAAAGGGTCCAATTTTTGACCGTCATTCACGTATTCACTGCCTGATACTTCACCTTGCATTTCAAAGCTTTCAGAATACGTTGCATAGATAGAACCAATGTCCATCGGATGATAAATTACAGCAAACTTAGGTGATACCGCTTCTTCTGCTAAACCTTCCTCAACTTGGCGATCTAAACGAACACCAACTAATGCTTGCCATTGATCATTAAACGTAATCATATCCTGAGCATAAAAACCCCATGTATCGTACTTAGATGTTGTATCTCTAGGGTCTTTATTTGGATTACGCTCTGGAGCGGGAGCTGGCTCGCCAACTTGGCCGACAGAACTATTAAATGAATACTCTAAACGGTCATAACGATAACCTAACCAGTTACTACCAAATAGCATTTGATGGCTTACGCCTAACGCATCAAATTCACCGATTAAATCAATGCTTGCTGTTTTAAATACCCAGTTATCTTTACGATCACTACCGCCTTGAACGTATTCACCCGTTGCTGGATTATAAGTTTCTTCTTTAGGGAAGCTCTCTACGTCATGACGATTAAAATCTTGATGATTAAAGCTTGCGTTAATGCGCCATACATCAGTTAAATTTGCAGTAACATCAACACCAATGTTTTCTACATCATTTTCGATTTTTGACCACTGAGCATCCCAAATGTATTTATCATTAACAACCGTTTTGCCATCTTTAATGTAAGCACCAGAATCCACGCTACCTTCATCAATTGTACGGTCATAATGGAATGACACAGTGATATCATCATTGATGTCATAATCTAAGAATAAACCACCTACAAAACGCTCTGTAGAAGGCACCGTTCCATCACTGTATTGACGCCATGAGTTGTAAGTTTGCTTTGATACAATGGCACGACCACGTAATGTTTGGTCATCATTCAATGCACCACTTACATCCGCAGTTGTTCGAGAATCATTATTTGAGCCTAGATCTTGACTCACACTCACTTGAGTTTCATAGGTCGGTTTTTTAGCAACCATATTAACCAAGCCACCCGGAGCTGACTGGCCATATAACAGACCTGAAGGACCTTTTAGTATCTCAACACGCTCTAATAATTCAATTGGTTGACGATAATGAGACCAATGTTGTTTTCCATCACGTAAGAAACCAGAGCTACTGCTTAGTGAAAAGCCGCGCAATGTAAATTGCTCACGGTTACGTGTAGTTGCACCAGCACCGATACTTGCATCATTCTTTAGAACTTCACCAAGCGTACTGGCACGTTGTTCATCAATAAGTTGCTCATCAATAACACTCACTTGTCCTGGAGTTTCTAATTGAGTTGCCTCCATTCGCATGGAGCTTGAATTTGTATCTGCCTTGTAACCATAGTCACGACCAGTAACAACCATGTGCTCATCAGTTGTTGATGCATCTGTTTCAGCGTAAGCAAAAGGCGTTGATAAAACGGCGCTAATAACAAGAGCTAACTGACTTTTAGAAAACATATTCCATTATCTCCAAATCTTTTTATTTATTAAACGGGTGATAAAAATCTGAGATGGAATATAAATGATAATTGTTACCATTTGCATTAAATTTACATTCTTTGCATTCGTAAAGAAAGGTAAAGATGGCGTTACGCATAAAAAATATTTTTCAACAAAATCAAACTGAAGGTTCAACAATTAATGAACAGATTTTCATGAGTATGGCAACGAAATATAAAACAGCTTATTAATAGAACTCTCATTTTTGAGCATTAGATTACATTTTTTGAAATATTTTATTTTTTACTTATATACCGCTAACCCCAAAGTGGTAACATTGCGATTGACCACACATAGAATGTGGCTAAATTAAGGATCATTATTATGAACAAACGCTATATCGCTTTAATCGCTGCTATCGGTATTGCCATTGGTTGGTTAACCTTTGGTGGTACACAAGCAGTTCTTCACGCCACTTCTAGTACTGAATTTTGTGTTTCATGCCACACGATGGAAAAACCACTGCATGAATATCAAGGCTCCGTTCATTTTAGTAACCAAAAAGGCATTCGTGCTGAATGTGCAGACTGTCACATTCCTCAAGAACCAATTGATTACCTAATTACTAAAATCCGTGCCTCTAAAGACATCTATCATGAATTCGTTACGGGTAAAATTGATACGGATGAAAAATACGAAGAGCATCGTTTAGCTATGGCTGAAACGGTGTGGGAACAAATGCGTGAAAATGATTCAGCGACATGTCGTTCTTGTCATAGTTTTGATGCAATGGAAACCTATGACCAATCAGTAAGCGCACAGAAAATGCATGTTTATGGACAAGAAAACAACCAAACCTGTATTGACTGTCACAAAGGTGTTGCTCACTTTGCTCCTCAAGCTAAGTTAGATACGTCTGCATTTGATCATTTATTTGATATGGCGAAAAACACAAAGCTTGATGCTGAAAAGGTTTACCCTATTGAAAATATTAAGATGTCTGATCTTGCCATCATCAACCCAACGGTTGAACTTACAACAGTAAGCGCAAAAGATGAAACTCGTACAGTAACAGTTTCAGGCTTCCAAATGAAAGGAGCTGAATCAGTTATTTACATGGGTGAAGGCCAACGTTCAATCATCGCGACGCTAACAGAAAAAGGCATTAAAGCATTAACTCTAGGTGAAGCAACTACCGATGCTTACGGCAATGAATGGCGCAGCGCCGAGTTAACAGGCACAATCGATGCACCTGTTCTAGCTTCAAACCAACCTTTATGGGATTACGCTGAAGAGCTTGATAATGTGTACTGTTCAACATGTCATGCCAAAATTCCAGCAAATCACTTCACAGTGAACTCTTGGGGTCCTGTGGCTAAAAGTATGGGTGCACGTACTGATATTTCAGCACTGAACCTTGAAATCCTAACTAAATTCTTCCAAAACCACGCTAAAGACGTGGCTAATCATAAATAAGAGAGAGTGACTATGACTAACATTTCTCGTCGCGGCTTTTTAAAAGGCGCAGGTGCATCAGCAGGTGCACTAGCGATTACGTCTATCGCTCCTTTATCTGTTAATGCCGCTACTGCTGGTCGCACAGATTCATTGGTTTTAACTGCTGGTCGTATGGGCCCATTACTTTGTGAGGTAAAGGATGGCGAGCTGCTATCAACTAAAAGTGGTTTAGCTCAAACCGTACCAAATAGCTTACAACAGACGGGGCCATCACAAGTTTATACAAAAGCTCGTGTAAAATACCCAATGGTTCGAAAAGGTTACTTAGAAAACCCAAGCGACCCTCAAGGCGTTCGTGGTAATGATGAATTTGTACGTGTTTCATGGGATGACGCATACAAACTAATTCACGAACAGCATATGCGTATTCGTAAAGAAAACGGGCCTGAATCTATTTTTGCCGGCTCTTACGGTTGGCGTTCAAGTGGTGTTTTACATAAAGCACAAACGCTACTGCAACGTTACATGAGTATGTCTGGTGGTTATGCTGGTCACTTAGGCGATTACTCAACAGGTGCAGCTCAAGTTATCATGCCGCACGTTGTTGGCTCTATCGAAGTGTATGAACAACAAACTACTTATCCTGTTATTTTAGAAAACAGTGAAGTGGTTGTGTTATGGGGTCTAAACCCATTAAACACACTAAAAATTGCATGGTCTTCAACAGACGGGCAAGGCCTTGAGTTTTTCCATCAACTGAAAAAATCAGGAAAAACCATCATCATTATTGACCCAATGCGTTCAGAAACCGCTGAATTCTTTGGTGATAATGCACAATGGATTGCTCCTAACCCGCAATCAGATGTGGCAATGATGATGGGTATTGCTCATCAATTAGTCAAAACACAACAGCACGATACTGAATTCCTTGCTAAATACACAGTAGGCTTTGAACAATTTGAAGCATACCTAATGGGTAAAGAAGATGGTATTGAGAAATCACCACAATGGGCAGAAGCGATTTGTGGCGTACCAGCAAAACAGATGGAGCTGCTGGCTAAGATCTTCAAAGAAAACCGCACTATGCTTATGGCTGGTTGGGGTATGCAACGTCAACAACATGGTGAACAACGCCACTGGATGTTAACCGTTCTTGCTTCTATGCTTGGTCAAGTCGGCCTACCGGGCGGTGGTTTTGGTTACTCATACCACTACTCTAATGGCGGTAATCCAACACGTGATGCTGGTGTATTACCAGCAATGTCAGCGTCATTAGGCGGTGGCTCATCGGCAGGCAACGACTGGGCAGTTCAAGGTTCTGTAACCGCTTTCCCTGTTGCTCGTATTGTTGAATGTTTAGAAAAACCAGGGACACAATATCAACACAATGGTCATACATTAACCTTCCCTGAGTTAAAAATGATCTGGTGGGCAGGTGGCGCTAACTTTACTCACCACCAAGATACCAACCGTCTGATCAAAGCATGGCAAAAACCTGAACTGATCGTTATTTCTGAACCGTACTGGACAGCAGCAGCTAAACACGCGGATATCGTTCTTCCAATCACTACCTCATTCGAGCGTAATGATATGACGATGACTGGTGATTACTCTAACCAACATCTTGTTCCAATGAAGCAAGTTGTCGAGCCACAACATGAAGCACGTAATGACTTAGATGTTTTCGCAGATATGGCTGAACATTTAAAACCAGGTGGTCGTAATGTGTATATGGAAAACAAAACGGAGATGGAATGGCTTCGTGATTTCTATAAAGCAGCACAACAAGGTGGGCGTAATGCACGTATTCCTATGATGAACTTTACTAAGTTCTGGGAAGCGAACCAACTTATCGAAATGAAATGGAATGCGAAGAACGCTGAGTTTGTTCGTTTTGGTGACTTCCGTAAAGATCCAATCATGAACCCACTAGGCACACCAAGTGGTAAAATTGAGATCTTCTCAAAAACCATCGAAGGCTTTAAGTTAGATGATTGCCCTCCACACCCAGTATGGATGGAGCCAACGGAGTGGATGTTTAACTACACAGATGGCGAACTTCAATTAATGACGTCGCACTCTGCACATCGCTTACATAGTCAATTTAACTATGCTGATCTTCGTAAAGAGTATGCAATCCAAGATCGTGAGCCTATTACGATTCACCCAGAAGATGCAAAAGCTCGTGGTATTAAAGATGGTGATTTAGTTCGCGCTTACAACCAACGTGGTCAAGTTTTGGTTGGTGCACATGTTTCTGATGGTATTAAAAAAGGCAGTGTATGTATCCACGAAGGTGCATGGCCTGATTTAGACCCGAAAACAGGTATGTGTAAAAACGGTGGTCCAAACGTATTAACAATGGATATTCCAACGTCTCGTTTAGGTAATGGCAACTGCGGTAACTCAGGTGTAGTGAAAATTGAAAAATTCACAGGTGTTGCACCAACACTTACAGCGTTTACTCCACCAATGAATGGGTAATCTTATATAATTCATAGGATGTGATAAGCATTCATTTCTTATAAAAAAAGCGCTCTATATTTAGAGCGCTTTACTTTATTTACAGCTAGCCAGCTATTGTTGTTTTAATTTCTTTTAATATAAATCACAACACGTCGATTTAATTGACGCTGTTGTTCTATCGGTAACGCTTTGTCCGCTCGAGGTTGTGCATCCGCATACGCCACCGCTCTTAATTGTGATTTATCCACATTAAATTTGATCAATTGCTTAGTCACTTCTATAGCTCTTGCTCCAGAAAGCTCCCAGTTACTATCAAACTGTTTGGTATGAATAGGTAAATCATCACTATGCCCTTCAACGATAATAGAGCGACCGTTCAAATCTACTTCTTTCATTGCTTCTGCGAATTCGGAAATAAGAGCTTTACCTTCAGGCTTTAAAGACGCAGAGCCTGAGTCGTACAAGTTTTCACTATCAAGATCAATTCGTATACCATCGGTGACAGCAGTCACTACCACAGAATCCAAATTCTTCTGCTCCACTATCTCCTGAATATCGGCGGTTAACTCTTGCATAGGCAGATGAGCTGCAGTATCAACCACTTTTCCCCATCCATCTTTTAGCTCTTCTAACTTGCCTTCATTCACTTGAGAGACGGCAACAATTAGAACAAAAAAAGCCAATAATAATGTGATAGCGTCACTGTATGTCATCATCCAATCATTGTCGTCTTTCAACTCAACTTTGGGTCTTGCTCTATTCATTTAAGACGCTAACCTTTTCTTAAACGGCAAATGTACATTCATTGAATCTTGTAAGTACAAATCAGGACGTTTTTCTGTCATTAACACAAACGCATTAATTTGCATTTCACGATTATCAAAATTGGTATTTACTCGACGACTAATACGAATCGCTGCAGGTTTGAAAAACACCTGAGCCAATAAAATCCCATAAAGTGTCGTTAATAAAGCAACAGCTAAACCATTACCTAGAGCAGCCATATCACCATTTAAATTATCAAGCATAATGATCAAACCAATCAATGTACCTATCATTCCAAAGCCTGGTGCATAGGTACCCATTGAGTTTAAAACCTCGGCTTGAGTCATTTCTTGTTTATATTGGCTATGATTGCTTTCATCTAATAATTTTTTAAGCTCTTCACCTTTATAACCAGTACCGATAAGTTCGACACCTAAACGGATAAATGGATCATTTTTTTCATTATCATTCAATGAATTTTCTAAACCTGACATACCACTAGATCGAAAAATCTGATTCCACTCGACCGTTCTTTTTATTGATGCATGTTTAAACTTCGTCACGTTTTTCTCATCAAGCAAGTTAACAAGTAAACCTTTAAACGAAGACAAAATAAGTGGGTATGAATAACTGATTAACGCCGCAGTTAATGTTCCACCTAGTACAATAAGAAAACTCGATAAACTCACAAATAACATGTATTTATCGGTACTCATTGTTACGGCACCAATTAACACACCAAACGCCATCAACAAGCCGGTAATAGTACTGAATGAGATCATGCTACAGACTCCAATTCATTCATTGTAAATTGTTTATTTTCAATAGCTTGACGCATTAACATCACAACTTGTTGTTTTGCCGAGTTTTGCTCATCATATGATGCATCTTTACAACGAGTCATTTCAGCTTTGATCATTTCAATCATACGTTCAGGGAACCCTGAAAGAATGACTGCGACTTGTTCATCGTCTAAATTAGTCAACGCTAATGCTAAAATTTCAGGATTCATACTGCGTAATATATTGCTTAAAATGACCGTTGACGTTCTAAGCACGTCATCAAAAATGTAGTACACCTTACGTAGATTTAAGTACGCTTCTGGTGAAGACACTTTTAGCTGATCTAACAAATCGTTTTGCTGACGTAAATTCATTCCATCAAGTAACGACATCAACATTTGATTACCATCGGTTCTTACAGTTTCAAAATCAGGTACCGACTGAGCTTTAGCAGCAAGTGATGAGGCAATCTCACCAAATGTCGCCATTGGCATGGAATCAAACTGAACTATCTCTATTGCTATTAATGCTTGCTCTTCAGCCGTAAACGTTGATAAGAACTTAGCTGAGCTTTCTGATGGTAATTGGCTTAAGACTAATGCTTTAATGCGCAATGGCTCATCATCTAATACCCAACGAATTTGATTAATACTCAACTTATCTAAAAACGAAAATGGTCGACTGCGATGTTCAAATTGCTCAGAAGAAACCGCATCAACTAATAAATAATGTAAATCCGTTAGATCTCTCACCAAGCGGTCATAATCAGCAGGGTTCGTTTCTAAATACTTCAAATACGCTGGAATATGTTCATTTAACGCAGGAAACATTGAAGTAAATAACGAACGTCCTAGTTCCTGATAACAAGAAGCGAACATAGGGATATTTTGTTCATTCAAACTTAAACGACGAAGTACCGCATCTACTTTTTGAGGTTCACTCAAACTGTACTTAACCAATTGTTGTCGACACGCTTTCAGTTCGCCTTTTTTCGTATCTAACAATTGCTCAGGCGTTGGAGGTAATGAACTCACTTCATTAACACCCACTTCTTTTGTAGGTACTTTACGATTACGTGCAAGTAAGTAACCAATAACTAATAGTAATAATAGAACCAACACCCACCAATATTGTGCGATAAATGATCCCGTTACTTCTGATACAGGAACCATATCCATCCGAATAATCTCAAGACGATCCCCTCTCATTGGGTTGTATTCCAACTTCTCAAGTAACAGATTTCGAATAAGCAACTCTGTATCTTTATCCACACTATTATCTAATAATAATGTAGTTGATAAAGAACGGATCATTTTCTCCGTTTTAGGTGCTTGTTCATTACCTAACACACCTTCTTGCTGCTCTACTTCCTCACTTGGCGTCGACACTTTTGCAGCAGTATTCTGATTAAAAGCAGACATACCCGCTAAGCCAGGAAGTTCTGGAGCATCATCAATAATAGCGGTTTTTACTTCTGGTTGTTGTTTAACAACTGTCGGTTTAGATGTTAAAGCATCAACCTCCTCACGAATAAACTCAGCTTGAATAGAAAGCACATGTATATTCTTACCCGCGATTCGTTCAATGTCGCTGTTAAGTCGTTGCTCTAACTCCGCAGTAAAAGACATTTGGTCCAACTGCAACGACGTTTGTGCGAATACAATTGAGGTAATAAATAAAAAGCTAATGCATACAAAACGAATACACGATTTCATTCTTATTTTTCCAACCATTTAATAATGTCAGAGACTTCTGTAAGTGATGGATCAAGTTCTAATGCTTTTTTCCATGACACTATCGCCAATTCAACTTGATTCAACTTGTAGTGAACACTGCCTTTCATTGACAGAACTTTTGCAGGGTTTTCTGTTAGCACTTCGGCTTCATTT
The DNA here is from genome assembly GCF_009727955.1 of Aliivibrio fischeri. Taxonomy (GTDB): domain Bacteria; phylum Pseudomonadota; class Gammaproteobacteria; order Enterobacterales; family Vibrionaceae; genus Aliivibrio; species Aliivibrio fischeri_A. The sequence goes on from NZ_WOBR01000003.1 coordinate 103,960, forward strand.
AATAAAGCAAGGGCTCCCACAAAATCACCATTAGCCGCTTTCTCTTTTGCTTCTACACGTAAAGCTAATGATTTAGGCTCATTAAATGCCGAAACTTGAGCTTCTTCTGAATCATTTAATTCAGGTAACAAAGCATCAATGTCTTCCTCAGGAATAAGATCAGTATCAATAGTCAAAATCAAATTTGGATCAGACAAGTCAATTTGAAACGCCGAACGATATTGCTCTCCATTCAATCGGATAGATAATTGATTCTTTTCAAAAGGAATATTCTCTACTGTTTGCTGAGATGTAATATCATTAGCCAATGCGATTGAAGTCATCATGCATTGAGTAGTAATGGCTGAAACAAATAAGATACGCTTTTTCATAACAGCCCCTTAGAAACGAAAACCAATAGTAAAATCAACAGCTGCACCGCCAAACTTGCCAGTCACAACATCACCTTGGTGCTTACTCTTGTAAGAGTTCTTTTCAATATAAGCAACACCGATATCAAAAAAACCATTCTTCATATAGGCAAATTCAACACCTGAACGCATAGCGAAACTGTTCTTGCCTTCAACGAATTGAGAACCAGCACTGATATATACACTAGGAGCTGGCCAAGAAGGAGTTAAGGTGTATAAAACACGCCCTTCAATACCACCACCTTCAACATTGAATAAGTTATTTCTATCAGAATTTTGGAAGTAATTTGCAATAACAGCAAAATGCAAACGTTCACTAGGTAAATGACGAGTGTAATAACGAAGACTAAAATCAGTTACATTATTAAAAGCATCATGGCTTTCTCCATTAACTTTAGCATCACCACTTAAGTCAATATAACTCATCGCAAATCCAAATTGATGTGGGTTTAATTCCTTCTTAATTTCTTCTTCCTTTTTAGTCATTAAATAACCATCAGCCCAAATCGTTTCGTTATTTTCGACCTGAACTAAAGAAAGGGTAATATTTTGAGAAGAATCACTTAGACCCATTCGCCACATTAAAAATGCATCAGATTGAATTTCTTTACCTAATAAACGCAACTCTTTATTACTTTCAAGTCCACGTTGATATTTAATGGATGTTTTTGTTAAATGAAGTCGAGTCTTATTACACTCAAGACAATCACGAACCAATAAACCTGATTCTTGCATCTTCGTGGTTAATAACGCATTGATATCATCAACTTGACTTTGAGTTACGTTATTATCAATCTTTCCTTGAAAGTAGATAGTTACAGAATTAATGTTTTTCTTCTCTGCAATATCTTTAATTGCAAACCAAGATTCATCACGTTCCAAAAAATCATAAATAGAAGAAGTTGATAATGAAAGTTCTGATGATGTCTTTATATTAGAAGACGCCACGGCCATATTACAAAAAATAACACCGCACAAAGTAATTAACAATTTTCTAAACAAAATTTTACCTAAAATATACACTAGCCAAATAATCCGGCGCAGTATACATTAAGTTTTAAATGCAACAACTAGCATAATCATCATGAAAACCCTCTTACGAAAACAATAACAAAATAATATTAGATATCCGTGAAATATATTTATTTAATATATATTATTGATGGATATTACAAAAAAAGGCCAATTCTGATTTTACAAAATTGACCTTTTTTATTAATGCTAGAGTCTGTATTTTTTAAACAGGAAACAACAACGATACTCTTAAACCGCCTTGTTTACGGTTTTCTGCAACAACTTGGCCTTTCATTACGGACATCGATTCTTTGACAATGGCTAAACCAAGTCCATACCCACCAGATTGCTTATCTCTGGCGGACTCTAGACGTGTGAATGGTGAGAATATATTTAAAAGCTGATCTTCTGGTATGCCCGGTCCATTATCTTCAACAATAATTGCAACGTGATTTTTCTCATTGCTCCGATATTCTGTGATAACAACTTGAATAAGCGCATTATCGCCAGCGTACTTAATCGCATTTGTGATTAAGTTTTTAACCACTCGAGTTACTAAGCGAGGTTCAGCATGAACAACTGGAGCTTCTTTAGAGCAGATAAAATCCAAACATTGTGTCGGTCCTAAATCCATGCGGCTTTGAATCACTTGTGCGGAGATACAACTTTCAAGTAATACAAGTTCTAGCTTGGTGTTATAGCGAGAATTCTCTAATCGACTAAATTCTAAGATTTCTCCAACTAAATCATTCATCTCATTAGATTCATTTTCCAAACGGTTAACTAAGTGAATATAATCAGGATCAACCTTCTTTTTTAATAAATGAAGCGCAAGATTATGCCGAGCTAATGGGGTTCTTAACTCATGCGAAACATCACGAATAAGTCGCTGTTGCTTTTCTGCTAGCGAGTGAATTTCATGCGTCATGTTATCAAAATCATGAGCTAATTCACTGAACTCTCGAACCGAATTTCCAATTTCGTCACTCACCTTTACGTCAAAATCACCTTGAGCAAGCTTATGACTAACCTCTCTCAACTTATCTAAAGGTCGCTGTAAATATCGTGCAATAACCCAAGAGAATAACCCTAATATCAATACAGAAATAACTAGCTTAATAATCCCAAAATAAAGAGGAAAATTATTAGCAGGGTGATATTGATACGGCATTTGAATCACAATAGTTAATCCGTTTTCTAATGGAATACCAATAATGGGTTGATTAACTTCATTATCCAATTGCGTATTTAAAGGGCGTAAAAATTTCAGTTTAAACTCAAAATGAGGATGCATATCGCGGTGTGTAATTGGGCGGTTATTTTGGTCCAAAACAAATAAATAGTACTCTTGTGCACTCGCCCAATCCGCTAACTCATCCATATCCCCTTCTTCGATCAAGATATTTGCCTGCTCGGCCAAATCCAACATCTTAGTCTGAATAGAGCTAGGAATACGGAGCATAGATTTCATCAACGCAATTTCGGCCAAGCTCTGCAAAGAGATAATTAAAAATAAACTCACAGCAAAAGCACTAAATAGACGAAATGCTAGGCCATTTTTATATTTGCAAATAAAAGAGGGACACGACTCAAACCATCGAAGCAACGTCATTCCGCCTATCCATTAACCACTTTGATAAAGCTATAACCACGTCCGCGAACCGTTTTAATATGCTGTTTCGATAAGCCTGATTGCAATAGTTTGCGGCGAATATTGCTGATATGCATATCCAAATTACGATCAAATGGACATAACTCTTTTTTCAAAATATTGGTTTGTAAATCGGCTTTAGATACGACAACGTCCGTATTTTTAATTAAATATTGCAGTAACTCTGATTCCGTTTCAGTTAAAGGTAAACGTAAGAATTGTTCCGCTAAATCTTCTGTTGCACCTACATAGCTTTGACGCTGACGTTCAAGTCCTACACGACGTAAAATCGCAGTGATCCTTGCAAGCAACTCTGGCACATTAAAAGGTTTTGCAATGAAATGATCTGCACCCGCTTGTAATCCATCAAGCATAGACGCTTCATCGCCTAAAGCCGTAAGCATAAGGATAGGGGTAGCAAAACGCTGACATATACGGCGAGCCACTTGGTAACCATCTAGCTTTGGTAACATTACATCAAGCAAAACGAGATCTATGGAGTGCGTTTGAATAAATTCCAGAGCACTTTCGCCACAATGTACGCAATCGACATCATAGCCTTCATCTTGTAATACTTCTTGCAACAAATTGCATAACTCAATGTCGTCATCAACAACTAAAATACGGGACACGTTTATTTACCATTTAAATGAAAATCGTTCGCATTCTAGTCGTCAGCAATTAAGAGTGCAATAGCGAATTGAATTAAGCGACGGAACACAAAAATAAAGATGACAAAAATGTCATTCAATAGACCCTTTGTTGTCACCATCACTCGATTATGATGAACCTACTTAAACAAGAAAAGCTCATTAAGGAGTCTATTATGAAATCATTCAAATCACTTGCTTTAACTACTCTAATTATTGTTGCAAGCTCAAGCGCAATGGCAAATCCAGTAATCACAAGCGGTAATTACATTAGCAAAAGTAACAGTACTGTAATTCATACTGATAACCTATCAACAAAACAAGCGGCTTATAATCAAGCATTAACAAAATTGAATCAATTAGATAAAAGTACGCCAAAAGAACTGAAAAAAGCCCTAAAAGTCGCATCATTTGAATCAACAACAACGCAAAGCATTAGCTTAGATGATAATAGCTATATTACCGTTCAAGAAACAATGAACATGCAAGGGCAAATACAATACACGGGATTAATTCATGCGAGTTATCATTATTTAGAACGTAACTCAAATGACTAATTTTTTATGTTATTTTATTTAAATCAACGTGTCATCTAAGAACGATACGTCTATATTGTATTGATAACCATTGATTATTCTCCACGCATTAAAGAAGTAAGAATATGAAACTACTTATTATTGAAGATGAAACTAAAACAGGAGAATACCTAAAAAAGGGGTTAACAGAATCAGGCTATACTGTTGACCTATCACAAGATGGTGCTGACGGTCTATATAATGCGACCACCAATCAATACGACTTAATCATCTTAGATGTCATGTTACCTAAGCTAAATGGTTGGCAAATTCTACAAACACTACGAAATTGTGAAAATAATACGCCAATCATTATGCTAACTGCCAAAGATCAAATTGACGATAGAGTAAAAGGGTTTGAGTTAGGAGCAAATGATTACCTTATTAAACCCTTTGCTTTTGCTGAACTAAAAGCCCGCATTGAAAATGCCCTTCGCGCAAAATCCGTAACATCACAAGCTTCATTATCAAATCAATTGGTCTTACTTGATTTACAACTGGATCTATTAAAACGAACCGCAACAAGAAACCAAGACAACATTACCCTTACAGCGAAAGAGTTTTCATTACTCGAACTGTTTATGCGTAAACAAGGGGAAGTATTATCAAGAACAACAATCGCTTCCCTGATTTGGGACATGAATTTTGATAGTGATACCAATGTCATTGATGTCGCGGTGAAACGACTTAGAGCTAAAATAGATAAGCCCTACGACACGCCACTAATTCATACTGTTCGCGGTATGGGCTATAAAATGGATGAATGCTAATTATATGAAAAAACATTACTTATCAATGAAACTAAAACTGACATTAATGTTTTTCTCTACCTCGGTATTTGTCTTTATTGGCTTAGGTTTCGCCATTCAATATCTCGTCCAATCTCATTTTTATGAAGAAGATCTTCGCTTAATTAACGCCAACCGTACTTCCATTTTTGTTTTATTAGAAAACGAAGGAATCACCAGCAGCGAAATTTTTGCTTCATTAAAAAGTCGTGGCATTAATATTTGGATTGCCAATGATAATGGCACATTGACACAAAATACCAATGTGATCCCCAATGACAGTGCGTTTAAACAATCAAAGAAAATCAACGAATGGACTTATGCAGGAAGTACATTTAGAACACTCTACTACCCACTAGAAAATGAGAATAATTATACTGGGCTGCTTATTGGAATTAATATTGATCACCACATTGAGTTCAATAAAAGACTAAAAGGCATTTTAATATGGTCCATTAGTATCGCGAGTCTCCTCTCTTTCATTTACAGCTTTATCATCGTAAATATGGGCTTTAAACCTCTGCAATATTTACAAGATCGCATCAAGCAAGTGCAACCAAATAAGTTAAGCATTCGGTTATCCGATGAACACTTACCTAATGAGTTAATTGAACTTGCTAAAATACAAAACCAAATGCTGGACAGGTTAGAGCTTGGATTTGAACGTCTCAGCGATTTTTCATCCGATATTGCTCATGAGTTAAAAACGCCGCTCTCAAATATGATGACTCAAACCCATGTCACCTTATCGCAACCAAGAACACCTTATGAATATCAAGAGATCTTATCTTCAAACTTAGAAGAATTAGAACGCATTAATAAAACCATTAACGATACCTTGTATCTTGCTAAATCTGAAAATGATTTATTATTAAAAGACAATATGCAATTAGATCTGAAACAGCTCTTCTCCCCTATTATCGAGTATTACAGCATTGTCTCTGAAGAGACAGGAGTAACGATTCATCTATCGGGAAATGGCTCTCTTTGGGGCGATAAATCCATGATTCAACGCGTAGCAAATAACCTACTCTCTAACGCTATACGTCACTCTGCGCCCGATAGCGATATTCAAATTAAGATTGAAGAAAACCAAAATAACATCGTGCTATCTATCTCGAATATGGGTGATGAAATTCCTGATAAAGATTTACCTTTTATTTTTGAACGCTTTTATCGAGCAGATAAATCCAGACAACATTCAAGTAGCACTGGAGCTGGCTTAGGACTAACCATTGTACGCTCAATTGTGAACCTACATAACGGTGATATTTCCGTTCAATCGGAAGGAAAGAAAACCACCTTTTTGCTTACCTTTCCTTTATAGCTCTTAAATCAATATACCTATTTATTTGACTCTAATGCCAATAATTTTTCTTTAATATCAACGCCACCAGCATAGCCAGTTAAGCTACCATTCTTACCAATCACACGATGGCAGGGAACAATAATGGAGATAGGATTTTTGCCATTAGCACCACCCACCGCTTGAGACGCTTTTGGATTACCTACCGCAATGGCAAGATCTTTATAACACCACGTTTCACCATAAGGGATTGTAGTTAGTGCTTTCCATACCTTATTTTGAAACTCCGTTCCTTTAGCCGCTAACGGAATAGAAAATTCACGACGTTCACCACAAAAATATTCTTGTAACTGAAGAACGGTAAGTTTCAGAATAGGATGATCATCTACTTGCGTTCCAAAATCACTTAATTCCATCTCATGGCTTTCAAACCAAACACCAAGTAAGCCATCATCATTCGCGTTAGCAGTCACAAGACCTAATGGACTTTCAAATTGAGTATAAACATTCATTTAATTATTCCTTTTTTGTATTAACTACTTATTCTCATTAGCATCACTGGCTTCATCAAAACAACATTCATCTTGCAAGAAATCGATTACCGAAGTGAGCTTTTCATATTCAGCAACACAAAATAAAGTACGACCTTCTCGGCGCTGTGTAATTAATCCAGCAGAGACTAATCCTGATACATGATGTGACAATGTAGAACCTGGAATATTCAATTTTTCTTGTAATCCACCCACAGCAATTCCTTGATAACCCGCACGTACAACCCCTTTATAAATAGCCAAACGTGTCGGATGTCCTAATTCTTTCAATGCTTTAGCAACAATTTCGATATCCATGATTTATTCCTCATCAAGTTTATATTTCGATATTACTAGAAATAAGTTGATCACGCTAATTTAAAAGCGTATATTTCGATTATTCCAGAAATATAGAGATTTGAGTTATGTTCACAATTACACAAGACATGGTGATGGATACCCTAAATATGTTTGCATTTTTAGCAGCAGAGCTAACCGTGCTTTTTCTTTTAATTAGTTACCTCGTTGGCGTTTTGCAGGAGTACATTCCACCTTCAAAAATCCAAAGTATCTTGAGTGGTAAAAATGGCAGAGGTTATTTTGTTGCGGGTTTATTAGGTGCGATTACCCCATTCTGCTCATGCTCAACGATTCCTTTCTTAAAAGGTTTACTTCGAGCAAAAGCTGGATTTGGTACCATGATGGTATTCTTATTTGCAAGCCCGCTACTTAACCCTATTATTATTGGGTTATTCACCGTTACTTTCGGTATTAAAGTGACCGTTTTCTACTTTGCTATTGCAATGGGTGTATCAGTCATTGCTGGTTACTTACTAGAAAAACTTGGTTTTGAAAAATACGTAAAAGAAAGTGCCTACATTGCACCAGAACCAAAATGTTGTGGTTCAACTTGTGGCGGAGAGAAAAAAGCACCTCAAAGCAAATGGATGAGAATTTGGAACAGTACATGGAGTGATTTCAAAAAAGTACTGCCTTATTTAATCGGTGGTATTGCTCTTGGTTCGATGATCTACGGTTTTATGCCAACAGAGTTTGTCGCTAAAGTGGCAAGTGAAAATAACCCATTTGCTATTCCTGTGGCTGCGGTTATTGGTATTCCACTATACATTCGAGCTGAAGCGGTTATCCCTCTGAGTGCGGCATTAGCAGCAAAAGGGATGAGTCTTGGGGCGGTTATGGCACTCATTATCGGCAGTGCTGGTGCAAGTTTAACTGAAGTGATTTTATTGAAATCTATCTTCAAAAATCAAATGATTATTGCCTTCCTAACCGTAATTTTAGGAATGGCAATGGGTGCAGGCTTCTTGTACCAATTTATTTTCTAATCACTCTTAAACTTAAACGAAAAGCCATATCATAGACTTTGATATGGCTTTTTTATTCCCCTTAGATAATTACAATGTTGATCTGTATCAATAGCTTTCAAGGTGTGTTTTAATTCACAACAACACCATCGACATCAATAAGGAACGACATGGAAATCACTAACGTTAGTTTTATCGGTTTGGGCGTTATGGGCTACCCAATGGCTCGCCATCTTAAAAATGCAGGTTATTCTACGACGGTTTACAATCGCACCGAGGCGAAGGCAAAACAATGGGCTACAGAATACAACGGACAATCCGCTCCTACTCCACGTGAAGCCTCTGAAGGCTCAGATATCGTATTTGTTTGCGTGGGAAATGATAACGATGTTCGTAGCGTAATTTATGGTGACGATGGTGTACTGGCCGGGCTAAAACCTGGTGCCATCTTAGTAGATAACACAACAACATCAGCGACACTAGCAATCGAATTAGCAAAAGCCTGTGAAGCACAAGGTAACCAATTTATTGATGCTCCAGTCTCTGGAGGACAAGCTGGTGCTGAAAATGGTGTATTAACCGTAATGTGCGGTGGTAATGAAGCGGCTTTCAATATCGCAAAACCCGTTATTCAAAGTTTTGCAAAAGCCATTACACTTCTCGGTGAAAACGGTCAAGGCCAACGCTGTAAAATGGCAAACCAGATCTGTATTGCTGGTGTATTAAAAGGATTAAGTGAAGCATTGATCCTTGCTGAAAAATCCAACCTAGATATTGACCTTGTTGTTGAAACATTAAAACACGGTGCAGCAGGCTCTTGGCAGATGGAAAATCGCGCAAGTACCATGGCTCAAGATAAATTCGATTTTGGTTTTGCCATTGACTGGATGCGAAAAGATCTTGGTATTTGTCTAGATGAAGCGAAAGCTAATGGTATTTCACTTCCATTAACGGAAGAAGTAGATAAAGAATACCAAAGCTTACAAGAACAAGGCTTAGGCAGAATGGATACATCAGTATTAATTAAAGCCATTAAAGATAAAATTTAAATCTTAATACCAAGCAGTGTAAATATAAGAATATAAAAAAGGAGATCAAATGATCTCCTTTCTAGTTTCTAGTTTCTAGTTTCTAGTACAAACTAACTTAATTCAATGACTCGTCAAATTACACTTTAAAGCGTGATAGAGACTGCTGAAGAGTTGAAGCTAATTGCGCTAACTCAACACTTGATTGAGCCGTTTGCTCTGCACCTAGTGCAACTTCGCTTGCAGATAGGCTCATGCTTTGAATGTTGCGACCAAGTTCTTCTGTTACTGAATCTTGTTGGCTACATGCACTTGCAATTTGAATACTCGTATCCGTTACTTTCATCATGGTTTCTTCAATCATTTGAATTGAGTTACCCGTTTGAACGCTTTGCTCTACACAAACACGGATCTTAGAACAACTTTGATCCGTTGCATTCTTGGCATGTGCAGCACTTGCTTGTAACTTTTCAATAATTTCAACGATTTCACTTGTTGATGATTGAGTACGACCTGCAAGAGAACGAACTTCATCGGCAACAACCGCAAAACCACGACCTTGCTCACCAGCACGTGCCGCTTCAATCGCTGCGTTCAATGCTAATAAGTTAGTTTGGTCAGCAATTCCACGGATAACTTCAACAACTACGCTGATGTTATTTGATTCACGTTCTAACTCTTCAACCAACTCACCTGCTTGCTCGATATCACGAGAAACAATCTGAATTTGCTCAATGTTAGATTGAACGTCTTGGTTACCTTGCTTCGCTTCTTCTGACGCTTCTAGAGCAGACGTTGATGCTGTTTCAGTGTTGTTTGCCACTTCTGCAACCGTTGCCTTCATCTCTTCCATTGCAGCGGCAACCATTGTGATGTCTGATTGTTGCTGCTGCATACCACGTGAAGATTGCTCAGAGATCGCGCTCATCTCTTCAACCGCAGCTGAAAGTTGAGTAACAGCAGAAATCGTATCTTCAATCAAAATACGTAACTGGTGTTGCATTTCAATGTTAGTATCCGCTAGCGCGCCTAGTTCATCATTACCAATTTCACTACGACGGAGTTCAAACGTTAAATCACCCGCTGCAATCGCTTTAGACTGTTCAACCACCAAGTTTAATGGACGACAAATTTGACGAGCTAAGAAGAAAGTAATGAAGATCATAAATGCAATTAATGCACTGAACGATACTTTTGTTGCCAACGTTACGTTATTAACACTGCTCATGATTGATTGGCGATTATTCGTAACAAAACCAAGGTTTGTTTGAACTAATCCATCCATTGCCGCGCCAACTTCCTCAAATTGAGAGAATGAATCCAACAATTCCTGTTGGGCTAACTTAAGATCTTTATTCGCAACTAAGCCGTTAAATTCTTTTAATTCAGTTAAATACTTATTCCAACCATTTGCAACGCGGTCAAAAACACGGCGTTCATCAGCACTTGCTACCGTTGCTTCATATGCATCAAGATCAGATTTAATTTGAGCTTCTTGTTTAGACAACGTTGATAATAAGGTTGGTAAATCTTTTTCTTGATAAGTTAATGCAGCGTATTGGTTACGACGATACGCATTCATTTCATAATATATGTCTTCAACTGACAACACACTTGGAACCGTAGAATCTGTAAAGTTAATTACTTCTGACTCTACTTTGTTTAATTCTTGTAATAGGAAAAAAGCAAACGCAATCATCACCAAACCAATGGCCGAAAAAACAACTGCAATTTTCTTTTGCACTGCTAAATTTTTGTAACTCATGATATTTTACAACCTTATAAATTATTCTTTTCACTCGTTCCATGAGCATTGCTATTTGAGTCAACGAATTAACTCATTCTGCGAACGTTATCGGCAGATGTTCAAGAAAATAAAATAAAATACGTAAAAAGTCACATAGTTTTATAATTGCAATAAAAGTTAAAAAAATTAATCAGTTATTAACTTTTACAACAAGCAAACCATTGCGTTAATCAAAAAGAAAGAAAAGTAAGTGAAGTGTTATTGATAAGAATAACAATTTAACCACCTTTAATGGAAAAATGTAAAAACACTTTCACTCTGGCTCAAAAGTCAAAATTATACCGTCAACAAACAAAGCGCCAGTGCAATTTTTTTAAAAAAATTTTTATTCATTCCTTAAATTATTATTGTTCTCCAATGAATTCATAAAAAAAAGTGATGACATTTGCCATCACTTTACTCTTTAAATTCAATCAAAAATTAAACTTTAAAATACGATAAAGAAGTTTGTAATTTATTTGCTAGTTGCGCTAATTCAATACTAGATTGAGCCGTTTGCTCTGCACCTAACGCAACTTCGCTTGCCGATAAACTCATGCTTTGAATATTACGGCCTAGCTCTTCTGTTACTGAGTCTTGTTGACTACATGCACTTGCAATTTGAATGCTCGTATCCGTTACTTTCATCATGGTTTCTTCAATCATTTGAATTGAGTTACCCGTTTGAACGCTTTGCTCTACACAAACACGGATCTTAGAACAACTTTGATCTGTCGCTGATTTAGCGTGTGCAGCACTTGCTTGTAACTTTTCAATAATCTCAACGATTTCACTTGTTGATGATTGAGTACGACCAGCAAGAGAACGAACTTCATCGGCAACAACCGCAAAACCACGACCTTGCTCACCAGCACGAGCCGCTTCAATCGCTGCATTCAGTGCTAATAGGTTAGTTTGATCAGCAATACCACGGATAACTTCAACAACTACGCTGATGTTATTTGATTCACGTTCTAGCTCTTCAACCAACTCACCTGCTTGCTCGATATCACGAGAAACAATCTGAATTTGCTCAATGTTAGATTGAACGTCTTGGTTACCTTGCTTCGCTTCTTCTGACGCTTCTAAAGCAGACGTTGATGCTGTTTCAGTGTTATTTGCTACATCAGCAACCGTTGCCTTCATTTCTTCCATTGCAGCGGCAACCATTGTGATGTCTGATTGCTGTTGTTGCATGCCACGTGAAGATTGCTCAGAGATCGCACTCATTTCTTCAACCGCAGCTGAAAGTTGAGTTACCGCAGAAATCGTATCTTCAATTAAAATACGCAATTGGTTCTGCATCTCAATATTAGTATCAGCCAATGCACCTAATTCATCATTACCAATTTCTTCTCGATTAAGTTCAAAAGTTAAATCACCTGATGCTATGGCTTTAGATTGCTCAACCACTAAGTTTAATGGACGACAAATTTGGCGAGCTAAAAAGAAAGTAACAAAGATCATGAATGCTATTAATGCACTGAATGAAACTTTTGTTGCCATTGTTACACTATCAACACTACGCATAATTGAAGAACGGTTGTTAGCAACAAAACCCAAATTAGTTTCAACCAACGCATCCATCGCATCACCTAATTCAAGAAACTGTGTAATAGATTTAGAAAGCTCTAATTGTGCTTGCTCAATATCTCTATTTTGAATCAACACAGGGAAGTTTTTTAAAAGATCTTCATACTTTTTCCAATGTGTTAAAACGCGATCAAAAACTCTACGTTCATTATCACTACTTACCGTACTTTCATATTTTGCTAACTCTGCATTTATCATACTTTCCTGAGATGCCAATGTCGCAATCAAGTTTGGTAAGTCTTCTTGCTTAAGTGTTAATCCTGCATATTGATTACGTCGATGCGTATTCATATCAAAATACAAATTTTCAACAGAAATAACACTAGGAACCGTTGAATCAGCAAAATTAACAACCCTTTCCTCAACTTTATTTAATTCCTGCAATAAAAAAGTAGCAAATGCTACAATAACTAATGCAATAACTAAAAATACAGCGGCAATTTTATTACGAACCGCTAAATTCTTATAACTCATAATTCACAACCTTTGGTTTAATTTATATTTTTATTGTCATTATTTTTATTAGATATCTGACAAGGGCGCGGAAGGTATACGAAATGAGTATAAAAGTACACCACATTATAAATGTGATAAATATCAACAATTAAAGTAAATTAAGTAAAAACATTAATTCAATTGAAATATTGGGGTAGGTATGTAAAAAAAGTGAACAATTCATCACATCTAATATAATAAATTATTCACTTTAAATAATATAATTGTGAAATTACTTTTTTAAACGTTCAAAAGTCAAAATAATAACGTCAAATAACATTACATCCATTATTATATAGTTACACTTTAAAATAAGATAAAAATGTTTGTAGTGTATTTGCTAATTGAGATAATTTTATTCTCGATTGCTCTATGTTTTTATACGTCATATTTTCTTGCAATGATTCTATAAACGTCACTGCTTTTTTCGTTGAGAGTTGAGTATGACTAGCAAGAGCATGAGCTTCAGTAACCATCACTTCAAAACGAGTATTCTGCTTATCCAAATTAGAAGCTTCATTCGCAATATTCGTAGCAAATGTATGCGTTGCTTCAGCAATATTGTTCATTATTTCAATGATGCTATTTAATTTAATTGACTCTTTTTTAGGCTCATCAATAGCTGTTTTTATATCGTCAATTGCAGCCGCAACAATCGTAATATCAGCAGGAGTTGTCGTATTAGTAAACGATTTTTCCGAGCTGTCATTCATTTCTTTAACTTCGATGGAAAGTTGAGTTACCGCTGAAATTGTATTTTCAATTAACGTTCGTAATTGATGTTGCATTTCAATATTTGTATCCGCTAATGCACCTAGCTCATCATTGCCAATTTCTTCACGACGAAGTTCAAAGGTTAAATCTCCCGCTGCGATCGCTTTAGATTGCTCAACAACCAAATGTAATGGACGGCAAATTTGACGAGCTAAAAAGAAGGTGATAAAAATCATAAATACAATTAATGCACTAAATGACACTTTTGTCGCAGTGGTTACGTTATCAACACTGTGCATGATGGCTGTTCGGTTATTCGCAACAAACCCTATATTGATTTGTATTAACCCATCTAATGCCGCACCTACGTTTTCAAATAAAATGAACGAACTCACTAACTCTTTCTGTGCTTGTTTGATTTCTTGATTACTAACTAAGCTATTAAAACCTTTAAGTTGAGTCGTATAGGTTTCCCAGCTATTTTTAACACGATCAAAAATCCGACGTTCATGTTCAGTAATAACTGTTGCTTCATACGCTGCAAGTTCAGCTTTAATGTCATTTTCTTGCTTAGACAAAATGGTTAAAAAGCCTAATGCATCTTTTGTTTCATAATTTAATGCTGCATATTGATTTCGACGATATGCATTCATTTCAAAATATAATTCTTCTGCTGACAACACACTCGGTACTGTAGAGTCAGTAAAGTTAATTACTTCTGCTTCTACTTTATTTAATTCTTGTAAAAGGAATAGAGCAAACGCCACCATTACCAAACCAATAACAGAAAAAACAGTAGCAATTTTCTTTTGCACCGTTAGGTTTTTATAATCCATAATTTTTGTCCATTGAATTAACTTATAATTATTTTTATCGCCATAGCTAGATTCTTTGGCTAGGATGCAAAAAGTAAAATAAAAAGACACAAAAGTACATTAATTTATGAATATATGAATGCAAGATAATTATATTTGAAACAAAGAAATATGTTTCACAGAGAATATGTAAAAAAAGTGAATAATTCATTGCGCTTAAATACAACAAATCATCCACTTTAAATAAAAATGTTAAATTATTTCTTTACTGGTTCAATCGTCAAAATAATACCGTCAACAGAAACCACACGAACTAATGTTCCTTTTTCTATATCAACGGCACTTTTGGCTGACCATGTTGTATCACCTAATACAATTCGACAAGAACCGGCATGAATATCTTCTTCCAAACGAGATGTTTGACCAATCAGTTGCTTCTCTTTTTGATTAAGCGCTCTTTTTGCATCAGAGCTCATGTCTTTTTTATGCTGATATCGCCACCACAACCAAGTTGTAAAAAGTGAAAATACAGCAAAACTGATCCACTGCATTTGCCAACTAAGTGGAATTACGGCATAGAGTGCTCCAACAGCCACCGCTGATAACCCTATCCATAAAAAATAACCAGCCGTTCCTAGTAACTCACCAGCAAGCAGCAGTAATCCTAATGTCAGCCAATGCCAATGGTTCATTTGTTCAAAAAATTCCATGATGAACTCCTATTTTTGGACCTCTTTATCTGCTTTGAACATCTCAGCAATACCAGCGACAGAGCCCATTAAACCAGTAGCTTCTAATGGTAGCATAATAATTTTTCCATTCTCTGCTTGGCCAATCGATTTAATTGCCTCAGTATAACCCTGAGCAATAAAGTAATTTACGGCTTGTACGTCACCTTGAGCGATCGCTTCTGATACCATTCGAGTTGCATTTGCTTCTGCCTCAGCGGCACGTTCACGAGCTTCTGCTTGTAAAATTGCAGCTTGCTTATCACCCTCAGCTTTAAGAATTTCCGCTTGCTTATGGCCTTCTGCTTTTAAGATCTCTGCTTGACGTACCCCTTCTGCTTCTAGTACATCTGCTCGTTTATTACGTTCAGCTTTCATTTGTGCATTCATTGCAGCAGTTAGATCTGCTGGCGGTTGCACATCTTTAATCTCAATACGGGTAACTTTTACACCCCATGGATTTGTTGCGGCATCGACAATAGCTAACAGTTTTACGTTAATCATATCTCGTTGGCTTAGCATTTCATCTAGTTCCATCGAGCCCAAAACCGTACGCATGTTCGTTAATGTAAGATTGCGAATAGCATGTTGAAGGTCACTCACTTCATAAGCGGCTTTTGCTGCATCAACGACTTGAACAAAACAAACAGCATCAATAGTTACATTAGCGTTATCTTTAGAAATAACTTCTTGTGCAGGAATATCAAGAACTTGTTCCATCATATTAATTTTCTGTCCAATACCATCAACAAACGGGATAATAATATTTAGACCAGGTTGCAATGTTTGCGTATATCGACCAAAGCGTTCTACGGTCCAATTATACCCTTGAGGTACCATTTTAACCCCTAGAGCAATAAGAATTAAGACCAAGAAAACCAAAACGCCAATGGTAATTAATGTGTCATATGTCATTAGTTGTCATCCTTTTCTAATTTATAAATAGCTAAACTTTCTACACCTTATAAATAAAATGCTTATATTTCAATCATACCGAATTATCATCATCAATATATGGACACACTCGGCAGTTATTAATAAAAAATAAGGCTATCTAACTAGAGATAGCCTTACCAATTTATTTATTAACAAACGATAATTAATACTTAACTTGATAATTCAGGGTATAAGTTCGACCTCGGCCTTTGTAATCGTATGCTGCTGCATCGTAGTGGCTAGAATATAAGATCTGAGCTCGTTGTCCCCAAGCCGTTGTATAATCTTTATCAAATAGATTTTGAATACCAAAACCTAGACTTCCTACAGGCAATTCATAACTACCGACTAAGTCAAATACGGTATAGCCAGATAGTTCATTATCACTTGAATCTTTATAATCAAACATGGTTTGACTTTGCACTTTTAACGCCAAATCAGATTCATACCAACCTACCCACGAGTTTGCTTTAGATGTACTTGCCTCCCCCGCACTTAAATCATCCCATTTTCCATCCGTTTGTAATTCTGAAATTACATAATGACCAGAAGCCCCTACTTGAAGGTTATCCATCACCCAATACGATACTAATGCTTCAGCACCATAAACTCGTTTTTCATTATCTACATCTTCAATTAACAACGTTTTCTTATTGTATTTAACTGAATTATCCGATTGAGAAAAATACGCCGCAGTTTGAAAACTCAAAGCACTTTGATCGGTTCTAAAACCAACCTCATAGCTGTTTGTTTTTATCCCTGACATTTTAGAACCAGCAACATTAATGCTATTTTGAAGCGTGTAATGACCATTTGCATCAGCTGCAGAATACGAGCCTTGCCCGTAATATTTAGCAGGGTCGGCCAAATCAAACCCTTGTGAGAAGTTCGCCCATATTTGTGACTCTGGAGTCAATTTATATATCGTACCAAAGTTAAACAAACCAACGGTATAGTCTGTTTCACCACCAGGTACGGCATCAGCTGAAACACCATTTCCTGCGGCAATTTTCTTTTGAATCTTATAATCGACAAAATCATCGATCTTATTATTCATATATTGATAACGATAACCGCCTTCAATAGACCAATCATCAGTGATATTAATATCGGCTTGAATAAAGCCAGCAACAGAGCCAACTTCTACACCTGGATAACGCCCAACTTTTGCATACGTTTTATTAACCAAATTTCCAGAGTTATTGGCAATGGTTGGATCAAATAAAGCCTGATTACTATCAAACTTATCCATATAAGCATCTACACCATAAACCAAATTCACTTTTCCAAATGATTTCGCAAGTGCTGTTTTTAAAGAGATAACATCCGTCGTTTGCTGAGAAGCACTTTGGTAATATGGCGTATAAGTTTGATCTTCTTTACGATAAGACGCTTCTACAACCAACTGGTGACCGAATACTTCTGAATCACTATAAGCAGCACTTAACATAATACGTTCGGTACCATGTTGGCGATCCGACTCAAATCCTTCTCTTACGTCAATAAACTGATTATTTTTAATGTAAAGCCCGTAAGGAGAATCTTGTTGGCTATCATAATATTGAGCTAAAAAATTGATGTTCTTCGTATCAGAGATAGCAAAATCAACCGTACTTTGTAAATCAATCGTCTCATTATATTGCAATGAACCTTGAGAAATATCAGGCGTAACAATATCGCCATTTGCATCATAGTATCCCTGAGTTTCAGTATATACGGCAGATACTCTCGCTTTTACTTTCTCTGTACCACCAGAGATGGATTGTGCAAGTTTATAATCAAAATCATCTCCACTATTAAAACCTGAGCTGCCACTCACATAACTTTCAAATTGCAATTCATCACTGTCTGCTTTTTTTGTAATGATGTTAATTACACCACCAGTAGCACCCGCACCATAAATCGAGGTTGCACCAGAGAGTACTTCAATTCGCTCAATATTAAATGGATCAATTGCATCAAGCTGACGACTAATTGGGCGAGAAGATTGCAACGAAACACCATCAATCATCACAAGCATTGCACGGCCACGTAAATTCTGACCGTAATTGGTTCTTGCGCCACTACTCACATCTAAAGATGGGATCGTCGCTGATAGAATCTCACCCAGTGTTTTACCACCGCGATATTCTTGTTCAATTTGCTCCGAATCAACAAACCATACTGTTCCTGGAATTTCACAGATCGCTTTAGGCGTTCGGCTTGAAACCACCACCATGGTTTCTTCAGTTGTCGATGTATATTCCTCAGCCTGAACAGACATAGCAACACTCGTCGTTGCAACAGCGACTGCCATTGCCACTAGAGTTAACGGATAATTCCCTTTTTTAACGTTCATCTACTTTCTCTTTTTTATATTATTACCACAACAAATGAATACGAATGATAAAAATCCGTATTCAACTATTTTTTTAAATTTTTATAAAACCAAACCATAAAGATTCACACGGTTGTGGGTTCACACACCTTCGGTTCGGAGATCCAATCAATCATTCCAGGGTTAGACGCAATGTCATATACCGCGCTCCCTGTTAACTGATTAATAATACGAGCACTACGCCATGCCATTAGACTCAATTGAGGCTCTGCAATACCATGACTATGCATACCGGCATTAACAGCAAATATCTTGTTGTTCTTGCTACCTTTCCATTTCAATTCAAATTCAGGCGTTAATTGATATCGGCCTTGTTCATCAAGATCCAACAAAGGAAGAATGGAATTCAAACAAGCCGGATAAGGAGACTTAAAACCAGTTGCTAAAATGACAATGTCCGCTTGATGTATTTCTAACTGCTGGCTTAATGCGTTATGAAGACCTAGCGAAAATTCAGACTCATTAATATTTAATGAATTCATTGTTCTATGTGGTAACAACCGAACCCATTTATCTTCTTTTAATACATCAAAACGATGGTATAACTCTCGATATATGTCTAATAGTGCAAGTTGAGTTATGCCGTCTGAAGTGAGTTTTTGAGCCTCAATTTCCGATTGTTTAACATTAGGAGCCAAGTTAACAAACGCATTAACATAATCAGGAGTAAAAAATTCATTAGTAAATGATGCTTCATCTAATGGCTGAAAATTAGAACGTCGTGAAACCCAATCTAATGAGGCAGGTTTACCCCATTTTTCTCGCAGCACATTTAAAAATATGTCAGCACCACTTTGGCCACCACCCACAATCACAACACGCTTATTCGTAAAATCACGAGAACGTAATCCCATCTCCGCAGCATGAAAAACACTTGGACCTATATGTGGAACGGCACACTCTGGAATAAAAGGAACCTTACCAGTACCAATGCATAAGTTTTTCGCCTCATACACTCCATTAGTCGTTTGGATTTCAAACGAATCACCGTTAAATTCAACACTCTCAACATGGGTTGAGAATTTCACATTACTTAATTGCTGAGAAACCCATACCAAATAATCTGAAAACTCATGACGGCTAATACAACTTAATTCTGCGGATAAAAACCGATAGAATTTCTTATTCTTCACTAAATAAGATACAAAAGAGTAAGGGCTTTCAGGATACACCGCACTGACTAAGTCTTTTAAAAACATCGTCTGCATATTGGTGTTATCAAGTAATAAGCCGGGGTGCCAAGCAAAAGACTCTCGACTTTCAAAAAAAGTCGCATTAATGTGTTTTTCAGGCTCCAAAAGCGACGCTATGCTTAGGTTAAAGGGACCAACACCAATCCCTGCCAAATCCAATCTGACTGTCATGTTATTCTTTCTCCATTTAATATTATTGTTATTGATTTAAAGCGATGTACAGTGGGTTATCTACCTTATCGTCCATATCAGGAAACATACGAGAAACACTCGAATCCGTACTATGTCGAAATTTAGCTAAATTAAGCCCTATACGTAATATTCTGGGTTTAAACAGATCCAAACGTTCAAATCTATCTTTATATTCAGGGGTCATAGCCATATAGGTATTAACTCGTTGAGCAAGTACCTTATAGAACTCAATTTCTGGCAATCCTAGAGTTTCGACAAGTGGTGAAATAAAACGAAGAACCGTCACGAAATGGCCTGTTTGCAAATCATGAATAATTAACTCTTCAGGTAATTTAACGGTTACGTCTTTAACTAAAGGATTAAGGGTTTCTTGCTCTGGAATGTCTCGTTCAACAAGGCGCATATCTCCCTGAAAATCTTTCAATAAAATGCGCTTTGGTACCCCATTTTCCATAACTAACGTTACGTTTTGCCCGTGGGCAATGAGGGATACACCATATTTACAGAGTAGGTGATAGAAAGGGATCACAACGGCATCAAACAGCTTATCTAACCACCCTTCTATTGATAATCCAGAGGTTTGAATGTACTCAGAAATCAGAGGCACACCAGATTCATCAGACTCCATCAGTGCTGCTATTAATATCGCACTCTCATTTTCACCAAGTTTAGATTGCGCTGATTCTCTCCATATCACACCAAGTAACTCATGGTAACGATAAGGCGCATCGGTCAGTCGCTTATAATCTGCTTGAGCAACAAATCCTGCAGCCGGCTCTTGCAACACTTCAGCTTTCTTATCAACGAATAAAGAATCCGATTTAAAAACAGAATCCAACCAATCAGATGCTACTGGGCCTGCAAGAATATAACGCCCAGGAATACCACGATAACAAGAAGTATTCATGATCGTTAAAGGCAGCTTAATATCATAACTCTCTGGACGAGTTACATTACTCAGTGTTCTAATTGATAATTGCGGTAAAAAGTCATCTCCAAATTCCCCCAAATAAACCAACGTTTTCTCGGCCATTTCTCTGGAATATAGAATTGATAATTTTTGATCCCATTGCCAAGGATGCACTGGCACAAACGTATATTCGCTACTATCAACATTAAATGATGAAAGCTGTGAATTCATAACATGCAGTTCATCATTACTTACAGCAGAAAGTACCAACTGTTTCCAGTCCACTTTATTGCTCATCGCTTTCTCTAAGATGGATTCATGCACCGCCACCCAAGCTAATTGAAATGCTCTCTCAGCTTCTGGGGCGTACAATGAAAGATCTTGTGTTCCCCACCCTCGACGACCTTTGTTAAAAGCAAACTTAGGATGACCATTAAACAAAAGCTGTTGTTGTTCACATGATAAAAAAGCCAACTCATTTGCAGACATATTCATTTTACGCCGTGCAAGCTTGCAATCACCTAACAAAGTGGCATTCAAATCTTCAAAATGTTCAGCTAACGATTCATCACTAATGTCAATAACATCTTGAATATCAATCATAAATTGAGCTGCTAACACATCAGAATTCAAACTTTTCTGTTTACGAATTAGCGAACTAGGTTCGATAACTATTTGTCCCCAAATATTGGTTTTACCTAAGAATTGGTAACAAACACCATCATCAAGGAACAATACATAACCTTGATTATTTTGCTCTATTTTAAACGCTTGTTCATAAGCTAACTCACTGATTAATTTAGCCACCATTTTACGATTTGCCGCTGGCCAGTGAGTATGTAATGCAATTTGATCCATCACCACTGCTCCAAAAAGAATGCCTGTCGTTTAATCATCATTAATGCTGAACGTTTATGAGGGAAATTAAATTCAAAACATTTTTTGTATCCAACTTCTTGTATGCGATTGAATAAACGATGATTATCCGCCCTTGGCTCCAATACAATTCGCTGAGTTCTCACCTCATCTATAAAGAGGTAATGGCTGATCGCTCGCATCCAACAATTAAAATATTCTGGTCCTCTAAATGCTTCCTCACCCACCAAAAGGTGAATCCCACGATCATAAGGTTGAACATCGTAATACGGACTTAATCTGTCTTCACTTACCCAATATGCTTCAACATAACCAAATGGTTCACCATTAAACTCACCAATAAGAGGAATAATATGTGGATCATCCAAACGTTCTTTAATGAATTCAGCCAACTTTTCATAACTCCATGCTTGCTCCCAAAAATTAGCGACTCGAGGATCATTCATCCATGCTGTAAATCGCTCTAAATCCTTCTCAAGCTCAAACACTCTAAAGCTAATTTTTGCATCAATATTATGGTCATGGCGTTGATATACTTTTCCTTTTGGCATTTCAGGACGCAACGGATGATGACGATACTGTAGTAGTGTTTGAACTTCTCGCCAAGGAAACAAAGTAGAGGGAGAATGCAAATGCCATGGTTCAACTTGTTGATAAAACCCTTCTCTTGATAACCTATTTTGATAAAGACTCGGAAGTGATTGAAGCAATAGGCTTGGTATCTCTGATTCACAATCAATCTCTGAGAGAGTTGGGTTGGTACTAAAAATATGATCAATTTCTTGTAAAGATGTCTCGATAAGCTGAGTGTCTTCAAGATCCTGATTTGAAACGGTAAAAGTAATTGTGGGGCTTGGCTCTACGTTAAAAATGAGCGTTGTATATTTACACATTCATCACATCCTTTATATGAACTAGTGGATTGGGTAAATCAAAATAAATAACTGATGGATCAGGAATTGAATTCTCATTCATGTTTTGCAAATAACAATAAAAGTTACCTTTACAGCACAACGCTTCACTCTCTAACACATAGTCTAAACAACGAGGAGCCCTTACGCCTTTTGCTTTTAATACCTCAAGTTGTTTACGCAACTCTTTTAATAAGGTTTGTTCACTCACGCCGCAATAAGCTGAAATAGATGCAATGACATTAAACGTAGAATTGATAATTAAGTAATAAGCAAAATAACGTCTTACCTTGTCATCATTCCAATAGTTTTCAATATCTTGCTTTGTTTGTTTTAAAGCTTCGGGAAAACGCTCAAACGCTAAATCTGTATATCCTGTTCCTTGACAATCACGATAGTACATACCGATAGGAAACCCTGACTTCATCTGCATAACAATATTCTGCTGATGAGCTAAAAAGACCAAGCCATAATTAGCCTGAAGATTAAATAAAGGGATAACTGTGTATTGACAATAAGCACTAAACCATTGCTCTGCAACTTGGGATAACGACTGCTGGGACAATTTTGTATAATGCTTAATTCTTTTCGCCAATAAGCTTTCACCACCATAAGGATTTTGTTGTGTTAATGTAGCAAGAACAACTGCTTCTTCTTCTGGTTTTGAGCTTAATGGATTATCACGAAATGCCACAAGACTCTCGTCCACGACCTCACCCGACTTATTAGTTAGCCCCAAATAACTGGGTTCTTGCATAACTTGAAAACCTTGTTCTTGTCCCAATTCATTACTTAACTCAGTATCATGAAATAATTGGTTTAATCGGGTTCCGCGTATCACTTCTTTTAAAGATAAATTACGAATGGAATTGGTTAACTTCACACTTAATGAAAACTTCAACATATACGGTAAAGTCGGTGAATACAGTGAACGAGTTGATGAGGTTGGATACCATGTTGAACCGATCTCACCAAGCTCTCTAATTAGCCCAGACTGAATATAAGATTTAATATCTTCATTATCTTGTAAGACCGTCCACTGCCAAGGATGAACCGGAAATAGGTGCTCACCTTCATGAGTAACACCACTCAAAGCTAAAGATAAGAGATGATCTTGAGAAACCAGTTGGTCTAACCGCTCTTTCGCATTGTACTGTCCAGAAGAACCAGAAATCAGAATTGATGAATCAACAACCAACCAACATAAAGCAAACTCACCACCTAGCTCGGGAGAATACTTTCTCGCATCTTCTTCGCTAAATTGCTCACGACTTTTAGGGGCTGGATGGAAAGAATGTCCAATCAGTAAACCTTGTTCTGCTTGTTGAAAATTTAATGCTTCAGAGAATAGAATCGTTGAATATGGATTGTTTCTAGCTCCAATATACGTATTACTGTAACTCTCATTTACTCGCTCTAGAAAAGTTTCTTTCTGCTCTTTCGTTATTAACCCTATCAACGCTGGTTGTTCTAATATTTTCTCTACGACCTCTTCAAAGCCGATGGCTCTGGACTCCTCTGCATACAATACTGCAGGGAAACAATATTCATGCAGCCCAACTGATGATACATAATTTAATGGAATTTGAATCTCATCAGTGTTCCCTAAAGGAATTCGGTAATAAGCTTCATATTGATTGTTTATTATTTGAATTGCAGCGCATTCTCTAGCCAAAGAATTAAGGAAACAGGCAGCAGGAACATCATTCCCTCCCCTTATTGCGTAGTCAAACTCATCATTAGTTTTCATAACATTTCCGTTGTTTTTAATTAACGAATGCGAATGCTAATAATTCTCATTAAAATGATCAACTGTTTTTTATCGAATTTATAAAATAATTTAAATTTTGTGCTGCACCATAAAAATATGTTTAATATCAATAATTAAAACAAGGGTATTACTTTCGCATTAAATATAAAAAGTAGATACCACCAATTAATGATGCCAATAATCCTGCTGGGAATTGCCATGGGAACCACATAACTCGGCCTATCCAATCCGCTAAAATCATTAAACAACCGCCTAACAAACTCGCAGCAATAAGTTGATGTGAAGCTTGATATTGATGAAGAGAGCGTGCCATGTGGGGAGCTAATAAGCCAATAAAACTAAGAGGTCCGATAATAATCGTACATAGCGTGGTTAAGGCGGCGACAAACAATAATAGTAACAATCGAACTCGACGGCAGCACAAACCTACACTACTCGCTACCGTGTCTCCCAACCTCATTAAATCTAACCATCGATGAAATTTCAGCGCTAAGATAAGAAACAACAACACCCCTATCGCAAGTAAATACACATCATTCATCGAGACTAAATAAGTTGAACCAGATAACCAGGTTAATAGTGCTTTAACGTTATCTTGTCCTGATGATAAGGCAATTCGTAAAAACGCATCTAACCCTGCACTTAAGGCTATTCCTGTTAGTAGCATTTGAATTGGAGCAAAATGATGTTTTCTTCCCATAAGCCATATTACCAACGTGACAATTAATGCCCCTAAAGTACCCAGTAACATCTGTTCATGCCTATCTATTGCAACACCAGAAACAGCGCCTAAAACTAACGCCAGTGCCGCACCAGAACTAATCCCTAAAATCTCAGGACTTGCCATTGGATTCATTGATACCCTTTGGATCACGGTTCCAGCAATAGCTAATCCAACCCCGGCTAAGAACGCAACAAATACTCGCGGTATTCTTAACTCGATAATGGATATATCAAAGGTTATCGCCCAGCCAAGTTGTCCTTTACCAAGTAATACTGCGCCAATAAACAAAACAACAATCAAAAAAGACAATGGAACAGCAACAAATCTAAGGCTTCTTACTCGATATACAATTTGCGAGGTTGCTCTCACCTTCATCTCTGACTGTAATTGTTGTCGATTTAATAACCACAACAAAAAAGGAGCACCAAGTAATGCGGTCATGGCTCCCGTTGGTAATAACTCACCACCCACACCTGAAAATGGCTGTATAATTAAATCAGCAAACAAAAGCATTACACTACCAATAACACCACTCATTAAAATTTGAGTAGATAACCCTCTTGCACCACACATTCGAGCTATTGCAGGAGCAACTATCCCAACAAAACCAATCAAACCAACTTCACTCACCACAGCTGCGGTAATACATATAGCTAAGGTCAACGATATCACTTTAATCTGCTTTATATTAATCCCGATAGAGGAAGCTACATGCTCACCTAGCTGAAGTGCAGACAAGGGGCGAGCAAGTAATAAGATTGCGATAACAGGAAAGATAACGAATGGAATAAGCCTTGATACACTACTCCAATCATTTTGATTTAATGTACCCGCCCCCCACACAAATACGCTCGTTAATTGTTGCTCATTTAATAACAACAACATGGTATTTAAAGACCCAAAAAACAGACTAACAACCATTCCAGCTAGCACCATATGTACAGGTGAAAAACCACGTTTTGCTGATAATAAAAACACTAATCCGGTGGCAAATGCTCCTCCTAAAAATGCAGGAATAAATCCATTAATAGAACTACTAACAGGTAAAAACAAAATACCAAGAACCATCCCCAATTCAGCTCCAGCAGCAACCCCTAACGTCGTTGGTGAAGCGATAGGATTACGTAATACAAACTGCATAACACAACCAGCAATCGCCAAACCAAAACCTGATAGCACAGCAATGGATATACGGGGAAGATAAGTTAAATACGTAATTAATTGCTGATAATCAGATGAATCATAATGAAATACGGTTTTCCATAATAAATCGATACCTTGAGAATAAGGTGCGGTCCATTGCAATAAGCTCAATAAAACAATACAAACAAATACAACATAGCCAACGTTCTGTTTACTTCTATTATGACCTACCTTAGGGTGGTGTGCTGGACTCAATATACGCATTCGTTCATCCGTTACTGAGTTAATTGTTGAGTAATATGATTACTAAACCGTTGTGCAGATATGAGTCCTCCAAAAGTCCAAATAGCGGGAAGTTCATAAACTGAATTTGTACGTGTGAATGCCATCGCTTGCCATAAGGCTGATTGAGTTAATTTTACTTTCTCTTCTTCTTTTAATGGACCAAAGATAAGCACATTCGCTTGTTGATATTGAGCGAGCTTCTCAATACCTGCAGTCGTGAATCCCCACAAATTTGTCGGTTCATACCAAGCATTTGTTAACCCCATAGCATTGATTGTTGATTGTGCTAATGACCCCTCGCTATGAATGCGAACGGTTTTTTCATTAATAAAACGAATAAAAAGCAATGGGTTTTCCTGATGTTGTCGTATTTTATTCCCATTTTCAGCCAATATGTTTTCTGTTTGTTTAATTAACTGCAATGCGTGCTGCTCTTTATTTAGCAAACGGCCTAATTGTATCGTCACGTCTTTAGCAGAAATTAGGGGCGTTTTTTTATTGCTATAAACGGTATAAACCAAGGTAGGAGCAATCGTGTTTAATTTTTCATACATTGCACTCATGTGCTGACTAATTAAAATAACATCAGGGTTCAACTCTGTAATCAGCTCTAAATTGGGTTCTCGTCGTGAGCCAACATCCAATACGTTCGAAGAAAGCTCAGGCGTCATCACCCACGCTTGATACCCTTTCGCATCTGCAACGCCCAATGGTTCCCCCCCCAAACTTAAAACAGTTTCGGCTAACACCCAATCTAACGCTATAATTTTTTGTGGTGCCCTTGTTATCTCAGTTAAACCTAATTCATGTTTAATCTCTGCTGTTTGTGCAGGCATCGCGTACATCACCAACATCATCAGGCTAATCACTTTATACATGGTTGTTTTCCTTTTCTGATTCTCTTATTTTCCACAATTAGGGGATATAGCTGATCACTTGCCCTGTATCAGGATGAGAAAATAGCGCTAAATCCATACCGTAAATTTGCTTTAAGGTTTGAGTATTCATCACACTCTTTGGCGCTCCTTGCGCAATGACACACCCAGAATGCAGAGCAATCAAATGATCGCTAAATTTCGCAGCCATATTTACATCATGTAATACCATAATGACGGTTAGATTTAGGGTTTGATTCAACTCTCTTATCAAGGCCAATAATTCATATTGGTGTGCAATATCTAATGCTGATGTGGGTTCATCCAATAAAATACACTGACTTTGTTGAGCCAATAACATCGCCACCCAAGCTCTCTGCCTCTCACCACCAGATAATGTCGCTACAAAACGATCTCGAAATGGCGTCAACCCCACTTTTTCAATCGCCTCATCTACCAATTGATTGTCTTTTCTACTATAGCGTCCAAATGCGCCTTTCCATGGATAGCGTCCAAAACAAACCAATTCACGAACCGTCACACCATCGGTAATCGGAGGGTGTTGGGGTAAATAAGCAACCTGCAATGCAAAATCTTGTTGTGAAAACTGGTTAATTGATTTGCCATCAAATAGCACATGGCCTGATGTCGGTGCATTTTGACGACTAAGTAATTTCATTAACGTAGATTTGCCGCACCCATTGTGCCCTAAGAGCGTAGTAACTTTATTGGTAGGAAAAGATAAACAAGTTGACGCTAAGATTGTTTGTCCGTCGATTTCAAACGACGCATCGACAAGCTGATACATGAGGGTAATAAAATAATCTGTCCATGAATGATGAGCAGACCTTAACATAAAGAAATGTTAATGATAATTATTTTTATTCACATATTTTAAAAAGTAAGATATAAAGAGCGAGACATTTAAAACAGGAAGTTCAAATGCCCTCTTTTTTCGACAAAAATACCCATATATCAATTCAACTCATCATTATTGGATTAGTGGCCGCGCTAATGGGTATTGGGCAGAACGGCTTACTTGTCTCGCTTCCATTTTTAGTCACTAATTCAGCTTTTGCACTACCGACGTGGTCAATTATCATTGCAGTTGGTAGCTTTCTCTTTCTACCCTCAGCACCATTTTGGGGGAAATACAGTGATAAAAAAGGCCCTAAATGTGTGGTATTGCAAGCTTTGTTCGGAATGAGCTTCAGCTTCTTACTTCTGCTTACTTTTACATTTCTAAGTAATGACCATCCCAATTACGCTGGTTTTTGTTTAATCGGATTGATCATTGCACGAGTCATCTACGGTTGTACCGTTTCTGGAATGGTTCCAGCTAGCCAGCATTGGGCCATTCTTCTATGTGGTGAGGAGAATCGATTACAAGCCATTACATCCGTCAGCATTGGGTTAAGTTTAGGCCGCCTTCTTGGGCCAATATTATCAATTCTGCTATTAAAATCAGGTCCCTATTCACCTTTGATTATGATGGTTTGTTTTCCTCTTCTCGCTCTATTCGCCGCTTTTATGTTGCCAAACCCATCGCAAATAAATAACCACAATAAATCGTCTCACCAAGTGAGTTCTTTTATTCCAAGCATAAGATTAATGCCTTACCTGCTTACAGGACTATTCTTGTGTCTAACCATTGCGCTATTGCAATACAGTTTCTCGCCATTAATAGAGAGCATTACCGATTGGTCACCAAATAAAATCAGTGATGTGATTGGAATACTATTAACCATTAGCGCAACAGTTACCTTGATCACCCAAGTATTCGTCATCAAAAAGAAAAAAATACAAATCACGACCATGTATTACTTAGGAGCAATCTGCTTGCTACTGGGTTATCTAATATTCACGCTACATTCAATATGGCTATTAGGAATTGGAATGGCAATAACCGCCTGTGGAGCTGCCTTATTAGTACCAGCCTATACAACAAAGGCCACCTCCATGGATAAAGATAACCCTGGTTCTGTGGCTGGCTATATATCAATGTCACACACCCTTGGTTACGGTATCGCTTCATTATTTGCTTATACTGCAACCATTTCACCTATTTACCCTATCTACATCTGTATTCTATTTTCTGTAGGAATTTTAGTCATTGCCTTCATGAAACCTCAAATAAACAAGGCGTAGCAGTTAACGTTTATTATCCGGATGACGAGGGCAATCGGGGCATAATTTACGACCATCACATTTATACACTAAACAGCAACTAGTACGCACCAATCGAAGTTGATTCGTGTTCCTATCAATCTGTAAACTGGATAAATGCTTATTAGGTAATGAAAATGCCTCTAACCAAAGCTTAGCCTGTTCAAGTAAATATTCGTTAGATAATGTAGGTAAGTAGGTTTGCAATTTTACAATGCAATTAAGCAAACCATCAGCCAATAAATGATGAGTAAAACCCGGTCTAATCCGAGTCCATTGAGATATATCTTCTCGATATGAAGAAAAAAGCTCACTCAGTTGCAAAGCAACAGATGAAATTAAATGTTCATTGGTTCCAAACGTTAAATCTGAATGATGAAACGTATAACCCGCTACAAAATCAGCCTTAATCTCTTGGCTCATTTCTTTAATATTAGGGAGCGCTCTAAGCTGATAAATGGAGATAAATGCAATGTACACAGGCTGCCAACACAATAAATCCCATGTTCTTGTTAACCAATATGCCTTCCCGCTTTCAGGAGAAATCTTAGATAAGCGATCATAAAGCGCTTTTATTTGTTCACTATTGTTTTTCGATATATGGAGTTGCGGATCTGCATGAGCACAATCAGTTTGATTAACAAAATGTCCATTCAGATAAGGAGTAACCTCTTTTGAGGACTGAAAAAGTAATTCAAAATATTCGCTATTTCGCATATAAAAAGTACAACACCAACCAATAAAGCAGAGGCGTAAGAATAATCATCAAACAGGATAAATGCAAATAATTATCAATTACAATTCACATTTAACACAATTACGCCCAAATTCTTTTGCTTTATAAAGTTGAGTATCTGCAATATTTAATAACTCATGAAGGCTCGTTGTTGCTTCATTTACTGTTGTAACACCCATACTGCATGTCATTGATAATTCTTGACCATCAACCAAAACAGAAAGATCTCTAATCACATTTTGTAGACTTTCAGCAATCATCATGGCCTGCTCTTTATCTTTATTATGAAGAAGAACAATAAACTCATCGCCACCCAGTCGAGCTACAATATCATCTTGATTAATTTGTGCTGAACACGCCTCAGAAAATGCTGTGATCATTTGGTCACCAACATCATGTCCAAATTTATCGTTATATTCTTTAAAATTATCAATATCACACATGATCAACGAGAAAACTTGTTTATCGTTTTGATACGTTTTAAATACTTTGTTCGCCTGTTTCTCGAAGGCTCGACGATTATTTACACCAGTAAGGTAATCGTTATAAGCCAACTCTGAATATTTATCTTTTTGTGCGCGTGTTTTCTTTAAATAATTAAGATTAAATAACAATAAACCGATAATAACCGCAAAGCAGCCAATCACAGCCATTAATGAAAGAGATAGTTTTGTTTGCCAATAATCTTGCTCTTTCGTTACCACCACAATAAAGGGTAGGCCTTTAATCTTACGAGCATAGATCGTATCAAGTGTCCCATTATCATAAATATCAGAAGACATAATCACTTCATTATCATGATAAAATTTCTCTAAAATACTAGGATCCACAGACGATAAATCAATGCCTTTCCCTAAAGGTAAATTACCTTTAGGTATTGCAGAAAGAAGCTTCATATTGGTACTTAAAATCGCGATACCCATTGAAGATGGAAGCTGAAGCTGACTTAACGTTATATTAAAAAAGCTTAAATTAGTCGAAAGACATACGATACCTTTTAGCTTCCCTTCATCATCAATGATCTTTTTTCCATGAACCACAACATTTCGCCCAGCTAGATCGATAAAAGGCAAAGTGACAACACTGTCTTTAGTCTTTTGATTAATAAGAGATTTACAATATTCACGTTCAGAAAGATTAATATTACGAAGCGTTTCACTGTGAGTTAATACACAAGTGTCATCAACCACAAATGCAAGTGTTGCATTAGGCAAGGCATCTTCTTTTTCTTTTAAATAAAATTGTTCATTTTGATGCTTAACAAGATCGTCTTCGATACGAGTTGGTCCTGATTCAGCTAAATCACGAGCCATATCATTTAGCACCGCATCAGAATCTGAAAAAGACTTAATTAACCATAGCTCAACAAAGCTCGCATTAAACTTTAAGCGTTCAACAACACGAGAGCTATCCGTTTGATAAGAAGTGAAAAGATAAAATAAAGATAAAAGGAAAAGTAAGACCCCAATCGCCATTGAGCTATAAAAAAAAGCACTTTTATTTTTCATCTGACCCTTATTTGACGCTTATTATAATTATTTGACGCCGAAATATAACATAAGATGTAAATTTGTAAAATTTATAAGTAGGTCACTTTTTTACACTATTTTATGCCTTTATTTACGCTAATACCTTAATACCTCCTACACCATCTAAATGGTGATGCTTTTATATACAGAAAAACTGTGATCTCCCTTGCTTTTTTAGCCTCTTATCTTTACTCTGCCATCCATTGGACAATTATCACTTTGTCACTACTTGTTTAAAGGAAATTACCTTGAGTCAAACATCTTTCTCATCATTAGATCTGCATCCGTCACTTTTACAAAACCTAGAAACACTAGGTTATAACGAAATGACACCAATCCAAGCACAAAGCTTACCTTTCATGCTAAAAGGGAAAGATGTTATTGCCCAAGGAAAAACGGGCTCAGGTAAAACAGCGGCATTTGGTTTAGGTTTATTAGCTAACCTAAATGTAAAACGCTTTCGTGTTCAATCTTTGGTTTTATGCCCAACACGTGAACTGGCTGATCAAGTAGCAAAAGAAATTCGTAAACTTGCTCGTGCAATTCATAACATTAAAGTACTCACTTTATGTGGCGGCGTTCCTTTTGGCCCACAAATTGGTTCATTAGAACACGGTGCTCACATTATCGTTGGTACTCCTGGTCGTGTTGAAGAACATCTTCGTAAAGGTTACCTAAACTTAGATAACCTAAATACATTTGTTCTTGATGAAGCTGACCGTATGTTAGAAATGGGCTTCCAAGATGCAATTGATGCGGTATTAGATCACGCTCCAGTTAAACGTCAAAATCTTCTATTTAGTGCGACTTTCCCACCGCAGATCAAATCCATTGCTGATCGCATCATGAACGATCCAATCATGACGAAAGCGGAAGAAACCGTTGAAAATACTTCTATTAATCAGCACTTCTTTAAAGTGGGTGATTTTGAAGATCGTCTAGAAGCACTGCAAATTCTATTACTTAAGCATCAGCCTGAATCAACGGTTATCTTCTGTAATACAAAACGTGTAACCCAAGAAGTGGCAGATGAACTTCGCCATTACGATTTCAGCGTAACCGCACTTCACGGTGATTTAGAACAACGTGACCGTGATAAAGCGCTAGTACGTTTTGCAAATAAGAGTACGTCGATTCTTGTTGCAACCGACGTTGCTGCACGTGGTTTAGATATCGAATCTCTTGATGCTGTTGTTAACTTTGAATTATCTCGTGATCCTGAAGTACACGTTCACCGTATCGGTCGTACAGGCCGTGCTGGTAATAAAGGTATTGCTCTAAGCCTTTTCAATGAAAAAGAGATGCACAACATTGCTCAAATCGAAGAGTACATGAACATTGATATTCGTGATGAAGCCCTACCAAGTGCTGATTACCTAAAAGAGCCTGCTTACTACGCTGAGATGGTAACTCTATGGATTGACGGTGGTAAGAAAAACAAACTACGTCCGGGTGATATCTTAGGTGCACTTACTGGTAAAGACGGTATCGAAGGCAAGATGGTTGGTAAGATCAACGTATTTGATTTCCATGCTTATGTTGCTGTTCATAATACCGTTGCAAAAGCAGCGCTTAAGAAACTAGAAAGTGGCAAAATGAAAGGCCGTAGCTTCCGCGTAAGCCGTATGCGTGGCTAAACCCCGATTCATATCAAGTAGTGACCATATCACTATAAATAAAAAGGCCGAGTAGAGATTATCTACTCGGCCTTTCTTTTCAAAAAATACCAATCCAGTTAGACCGCTAATGGCATTTCGCTTGATGGCGGAATTGAATGCACTTTACGCAAACCATATACCGCAAGTAACGCCATTAAGAACATAATCAAGCCTACTGGCATTTGGCTATCAGCAGGAATGAACGACGCCACCATAGTTGCTAAACCAGCACCCAAGTTTTGCATACCACCTAATAAGGCACCAGCTGTACCTGCATGGTATGGAAATGGTGATAAAGCACCTGTTGTTGCTGCTGGAAACAAAATGCCCGCCCCCAAGAAATACAACACCGCACCACCAATCAATGTTAATGCTGTGGTTAATCCCATTAAACCCGGAATTAATACAATTGCAGCGCCCAACACAATTGAAACTAGGCCAACATCAAGTGACTTCTTCTCAGACCAATGCTTAGCAATAACACTTGATAGCGCTGCACCCGCTAAATAACCGGGAATAGGCAGAATAAACAAAATACTTACCGTTGTTGCTGGCAATTTTAATTTACCACCGAGCAATACACCGGCAGCAGCTTCAAAAACAGCAACACCAGCAAAAGTGGCAACAAGACAAATTAGATAGCCTTGGAAGCGGTGCTCAGATAAAACATGGCGATAGCTTTTCCAAACCGCATCTTTACGACGAACTTCTAAAGGAAGGGTTTCCTTCATTGAAGTCACCATAATGATCATAACCGCGATACTAAACAGAGCTAAAAATAAGTAGCTTGAACGCCAACCAAATGCTTCAGTTAAGTAACCACCTAACACTGGAGCCAAAAGTGGTGAAAACATCATACACATACTGATAATACTATTGGTTCTATGTAGTTCATCACCAGAATAGCAATCACGTGGAACTGTACGGCACATTACACCTGCTGCACCAATACCTAAACCCTGAACAAAACAGCCAGCTAAAAACAGCGCATAATCATGAGCAAATAACGCAACTAATGTGCCGGCAATATATAATGCTAAGCCAGATAAAATCACAATACGACGACCAACACGATCAGAAATCGGGCCATAGAAAAATTGTGATAAGCCATAAGGGATCAGATACACCGCCATTACCGCCTGTAAAGAGGCAGGACTTACCTTGAATTCACTTGCCATGTAACCAATTGATGGCACATACATAGTTTGGCTCATTTGACCAACAGCAACTAAAATAACGATCAAAAAACTGAACGTCGCAAGTGAATACGACTTTTGCATGACTGCTCTCCACAAAAACAGTAATTATTAATAAAAAATAATAAGGTGTGATAATTAATAAAAAATAATAAGGTGTGATAATTAATAAAAGAAAGGTTAGGAATAAAAGTTGAATTATCCTCTAACCTTATGGCGCGAGATGATAAGGCGTATAAGAGAAACTGGCAATCAAATTACCTTATATTTCACAAGAGATTTTTTGTGGATTTTGGATTAGTTTTTCTAATGAAAAATCCAGCAAGATAACTCACTGGATTTAATGGGGGGAGGAAATATTAAACTGATATAAAAACTTGGTTTCGCCCTAAACGCTTTGCTTCATAAAGCGCTTCATCGGCACGGCTTAATAGTTTGCAGGCATCGAAAACATCATCATGCATTTCACTTACACCGATGCTGCTCGTTAGTTGTACCAATTGACCATTAATTCTTATTTCTATATTGCGTATTGAACAAAGCAGTTCATTAAGTATCACGTCCGCCTCATCCCTGCTTTTATTACTTAACAACATGACAAACTCATCGCCACCTAAACGAGCAAAATGATCATCAGTGTCACAGATATTTTCACAAGCACGACTAAATAAACGCAACACCTCATCACCAACTTCATGACCATAGGTATCATTTATTTGTTTAAAATAATCAATATCAAACAGTGCAACAGAAAATGTCTGGTTTTTAGAGTGATAGTTTTGAATAAAGCCTAACACTTTCGCTTCAAAGCAACGTCGATTACATGACCCTGTCAAATCATCAAACAAGGCAAGTTTAGAGTAATGCTCAGCTTCACTACTGAGTTTTCCAAAATAATAAGCGTTTTTAACAAGGAAAATGGCAAATATAAGTAATAAAGCAAAAACGGTAGAAATTGCAATATAGAGAGGCGTAACCCAATGAGATTTGGCTTTGGTGACTAATATAATAAATGGGAGATCAGATACTTTTTTTACAAAAACTCCCTGATAAGAACCATCATATTTCTCATGCGATTCAAACATGATCTCTTGATTATATTTTAACCCTTTAATTTCTTTCTTAGGAATATACTCAAAGTTTAATTTTTTACCTATTGGCAAAAATTTAGGAACCGTAGAAGCCAATACCGTGAAATCACTGCTCAATACTGAAATAGAACTAATATTCGTTAAATTTACACTTCTTAACGCTTTAGAAAAAAAAGAAAAATCCGTAATGATACCTACAATTCCTGCAAAATTTCCGTACTTATCATTAACCGTTACACTTTGAGAAATCACATTTCGGTTTAAAATGTCTTTAAAAGGAGTAGTAATAACCGAGTTTATTTCTTGATCGCTTTTCTTTAATTTTTGGCAGTACTCTCTAGAAGAAAGATCAACACCACCAATTGTCTTAGTATTTAATAAAACACAATCTTTATCG
The DNA here is from genome assembly GCF_009727955.1 of Aliivibrio fischeri. Classification (GTDB taxonomy): domain Bacteria; phylum Pseudomonadota; class Gammaproteobacteria; order Enterobacterales; family Vibrionaceae; genus Aliivibrio; species Aliivibrio fischeri_A. The sequence goes on from NZ_WOBR01000003.1 coordinate 140,334, forward strand.
ACAGCAAAGACATGAACAGCATTCATCAATGTTTGATAATGAATTTCAAATAACTCTCCATACTCTTCATCATGAACCTCATCAAAAGGCAGGGAAGCAAAGTCCTCTTCTGTTAATGAATCAGAGAGCTCATGTAATACATTATTGGAATGGTAAAAAGCCGTCTGAATCCAAGAAGACACATAATTCGCATTAAACTTTAACTCGTTCTCAATCAATCGACTTTGTTTGTTATAGCTCTTTGTCACATAAAAAATAGCACAGGTCATTGCGATACTTAACAGTAGCAAAGACCCAACAGCAACGATATTTTTTATCCTCATTATTCCTCAAAGCATTCACTTGACTAATTTATACCCACAAAGGTACACCAAGTTTATTAACATACACATGGTTTCATAAGACTTTTGATAAGTGTATCAATAAAAAGTCACCATCTCACATCCAAGACAACCAGCATCTAACAACTAATACCGTCTCAAGTAAGGAGATATATAGCTTATAAAAAAACCGGCGAAAATGGCCGGTTTTATTACTTTTTTACATAAGCAAAAAAAGATCAGTCTGCTTTTGGTTTGCGTGCTGGTCGTGGACCTTGACGACGTGGTTTTACATCCGATTTTGGAGTAGATTTTGATTTACCAAAGTTACTGCCATTACCGCGATTTTCGCCAGTTCCTTTCGTTTTAGGTTTACCAGAAAATGGACGTTTTTTCTTATCCGAACCCGTACCCTCTTTCTTAGAAGATGGATTATTTATAGGAGCACGTTTAGCCGCTGGCTTTTGACCTTGTTTTGCACCTTGTTTATTGCCATTACGATTTTCACCTGAACGCTGACCATCTTTATGTTCAACTCTTGGTGCTTTTGGCTTCTTAGGTTTTTTCGGTTTAATCGGGCGAGTATCCAGTTTTGATTCTGGTACTTTATTTACTGGCTCAAAACCTTCTAACACATGACGAGGCAATACTTTTTGAATTAAACGCTCAATAGCAAACAATTCTTTCGCTTCATCTTCGCTCACAAAAGAAATGGCTTTACCCGTTGCACCAGCACGACCAGTACGACCAATACGGTGAACATAATCTTCAGGTACTTTTGGTAAATCAACGTTAATCACTTGAGGCAGTTGCTCGATATCCAAACCACGCGCTGCAATATCCGTCGCTACAAGTACTCGTACTTGACCACTCTTAAAGTTTGCTAACGCTTTAGTACGCGCACCTTGGCTCTTATTTCCATGAATGGCCGCCGCACTTACGCCCTTCTCTTCTAGCGTTTTAGCAAGGCGGTTTGCACCATGTTTGGTTTTACTAAAGACTAAAACTTGCTTCCAATCATTGTCTTTAATCAGTTTAGTAAGCACTTTAGGTTTACGGCCTTTATCCATTACATAAACTGATTGCTCTACTGTTTCAGCCGTTGTGTTACGTTTAGCGACTGAAATCTCAACAGGATCTTTCACTAGCCCTTTTGCTAATTGACGGATCTCATCTGAAAACGTTGCAGAAAAAAGCAAGTTTTGACGGTTTTTAGGAAGCTTAGCTAAGATTTTTTTAATGTCATGAATAAAGCCCATGTCTAACATACGGTCAGCTTCATCCAGAACAAGAATTTCTAATTGATCAAACTTAATCGCATTTTGATTAGCAAGATCCAGTAAACGACCTGGTGTTGCTACCAAAACATCCACACCACGACGCAAACGTTGCATTTGTGGATTTACTTTTACGCCACCAAAAACAACATCAGAAGTAAGCGGTAGGTTCTTACTATACTTCTCAACACTTTCGTGTACTTGCGCAGCTAACTCACGTGTAGGCGTTAATACTAACGCACGAACTTGATTAAACTTACGCTTTGGGCCGTTCGATAAACGCTCTAATAGAGGTAATGTGAAGCCTGCTGTTTTACCTGTCCCTGTCTGTGCAGCAGCCATAACATCCTTGCCTTCAATTACTGCTGGAATTGCTTGTAATTGAATTGGTGAAGGCGTGCTATAACCTTGTTCTTCTACAGCTTTTAAAATAGGGGCAGATAAGCCCAGAGAGGTAAAACCCATACAATCATTATCTCTATATAAATATTATGCGCAAAACTGCGAGCGCTGTAGGATACAGTAAGTTCGAGATTACTCAATCCTAAAGCCATTATTAAAAAGAAAAAGCCGAGCAACATAGGCTCGGCTTTTATCATTTTGAAAATTAAAGGACTGATTAGTCTTCTAATTCTGCGTTGTGATAAACCTGTTGAACATCATCACAATCGTCTAGCATGTCTAAGAATTTTTGGAATTTCTCAGCATCTTCACCAGTTACTGGTGTGTGGTTTTGAGGAACAAAAGTGATCTCTTCAACATCTAGAACTAAGTCTGGGTATTCTGCAGCTAAAGCAGTTTTTACTTTAAAGAACTCAGTGTTTGGAGCAAATACTGTGATTACGCCATCTTCAAGTTCAATATCAGTAACGTCAGCATCTTGCATCATTAGTGCTTCAAGTACTGCTTCTTCGTCGTCGCCTTTAAACTGGAATACAGCTTGGTGATCGAACATGTGAGCACTTGTGCCTGGGCTACCAATTTTAGCACCAGTTTTAACGAAACATTGGCGAACGTCTTGGAAAGTACGGTTACCATTGTCAGTTAGACAGTCAACGATTACGCTTGCGCCGCCTGGTGCAAAGCCTTCGTAGCGTGCGTGTTGGTAATCTTCACCACCGCCGCCAGTTGCTTTATCAAGGGCTTTGTCAATTACGTGTGCAGGAACTTGGTCCTTTTTCGCTTTTGAAATAAGGTGTCTTAGAGACAAGTTCATGTCTGGATCTGCACCGCCATTCTTAGCACACATGTAAATTTCTTTACCGTATTTAGAATAAACTTTGATTTTTGCGCCCTGTGTTTTAGCCATTGAGGCCTTGCGCACTTCAAAACTTCTTCCCATCGGGATTCTCTCTTATGTTTGTTGACTTAAAATTATGGGCAGGATTCTACCAAAATACTTAAGGGGTACGCTAGTAAAGATCAAGGAACCTTACGCTACGCCCATTTTTGTTTTATATTTTTCGATAGATTGCTGAAAAAACAGACGCTCGGTCTCATCTTCTAGCTTCTCTGCTTCTATCGTCCAAAGTTCTGGACCTGCTTTTGCATTTTTTACCTTCCAAACAAAGAACGCAGCTTGTTTATCGAGTTCGATTTTATTTTTTTCTTCTGGAGGTAATAGCGAAAGGTTATTCATAACAAGCTCATTTAATTAATCACGCCCAAATTCTAATGCTTCGGCACCAAATTTTCTAGCAATAAAAAATGACACCGCATTCTAACTTTAAAAATCATAGATTTAATGGATGTATTTCACTTCTATCATTTAGTGAACATCCCACTAATGAAGGCATTCTCTAAATTAATTTGATATTGCACCCATTTTTTCTCAAAAGTGCTACATTGCTAATATGTTAATTATCAATTATTACTATAGAATAGATCGATTCGCTTTTGTTTCTATGAAATACAATTTAGAAATGAGAGCTTGTATTAAGCTCCTTCGTGAAAATAGTCCGTTGAATAGTCAAAACGGCACACCATGAAGTGTATGGTTCAGTGAGTAACTCAAAATGAAAAGTAATAAAAAAATCCACCCAAAAGAGTTGATCGTTGCAGTCATGATTTTAGGTGCACTGGGTTTTGCAGCTAAGCCTTTCTTCTCAAACATTGAAAGTAAGGCAAAACAAAGAGTATTAAGTAACATTAAAACTTCTGTTGAGCATGCTAACCAAATTGCAAGTGATAACCCACTTGATAACAACTCAGTAATTAGACTGATAAAGCCTGAAGATAATCTACTTGTTTCTATTCAAGAAGTGGATGGTCAACAGAAACTGTATATCGGATTTGCAGATTCAGCTGAGAACATTAAAAACGCAGATTGTTACTTTATGTATAATCAAGCAAATCAATCTGATTCTGTATCAAGCAGTAAACTTGAAACGAGCGGTTGTTAAAAACAAGAATGCGCCGGTTCTGGCGCATCTATAAGTATTTAAAGGTATGAAGGTAGAAATCAAAAACTAATGGATAAGACCTAATTCTTTTGCTTCTTCAAGCGTAAGTCCGCTTTCTCTAATCTCACGCATCGCTTCAATACGACGACGTGCCGCTGCTTTTCTTTGACACTCTGTAATATTTGTTACCACTTCATCACTTACTTCGTACTTGCCTTTCATATCGGTGATTTCACCGTGATCAATTGAATTAATAGACATAATAATAACCTCCTAAATCCATACCTTTCAGGTGTATGTTTAGCAAAGGAGATTACCGATGTTAAACCTATTCATTCGAGAATGTGAGCTAAGTAATATTTGTGATTTTTTTTCAAAAAAAGACTATCACTAATATTGTCAATTGAACTACATTTAAGGTTCTACCCTACGCAAAACCTCATTGACCCAGATCACGACTTAGCATATCAAGACATTCTATTTTTTAAATAAATTATCGAGACTTTCTAGAAAGTAGCGCGTACCCTGTGAATATTAACAAAAAACACATTAACTGGAGCACCAGTGAGTATTAATATCGTAGAGCTACCTTCTGACACACATAGTCCTTCTAACATTACCTGTTCTAATTGCCGTGCATGCTGTTGCCGCTTAGAAGTCATGCTCATCACAGATACGGGTGTACCAAAAGAACTCATTGAGAAAGATCAATGGGGTGGTGAAATAATGAAAAGATTAGATGATGGCTGGTGTGCCGCAGTGGATCGCGACACCTTGATGTGCACCATCTATGAAAACCGTCCATGGATTTGCAGAGAATTTGAAATGGCTTCTTATGAATGTGAAACCGAGCGCAAAGATAACGAGATCGACCCTCGCTAAATATCAAGTTTAGAGATTAAAAAATCACACCGTTTCTAAATAAGTTAGATACAAACGAGCATCAAACTCTAACTGGTGATATTCCGGCTCCATATGACAACAGAGAGCATAAAACGCTTTATTATGCTCTTTCTCTTTAATGTGAGCCAACTCATGCACCACTAACATTCGCAGTAACGGCTCTGGTGCTTTTCTAAATACACTTGAAATCCGAATTTCATTTTTGGCTTTCAACTTATTTCCGTGAATACGTGAAACAAACGTATGCAAACCTAATGCGTTATTTACAACATGGATCTTAGGGTCATACACCACTTTACTTAATGGTGATGATTTCTTTATGTATTTATTTTTCAATGCTTGAGTGTACTCGAACAGCGCTTTTTCTGACGTAATATCATGCATGGTTGGGTACTTATTTTTTACCCATTCTGCTAATTTTCCATTCTCAATCATTGGAGCAACTTGCGCCAAAATATGTTCAGGGTAGCCCTGAAGGTACTTTAATTTATTCATTTTATGTTATATCAACACCATTATCGTAGTGCTATTGTACCTCTCTTTTGATTCGACTCAATAAATAACCGTAATTCATTACTTAGTTGAATTAATTCCATATTCAGTACATTTATATTATCAAGACATTAATTTTAGTTTGTTTATTTCACAAAATTTATTTTTACTTTTAATTTATATTCTTAGCAGACTAGGTCAAAAAAATTAAATATAACGTTTTTTTACACATAGTTTATGCTCAAATAACAATTTAAGATTCATTTCGATTATTAAAAACAATCAATTTTTATTTATATAATTATTAAAAGGAATGAATTATGTCTAAGTTGGTATTAAGCGTTTTTCTCATTATAAGCAGTGCCAATGCCTTTGCTTTTGCTAAGCCACCACCACCCCAACCACCAACAAACCCGCCTGGTTATTCTGTTGTTACGCCTGAATTAGGTAATAAAGTGGTTAAGAACTTAATGGAGAATTATTACGATACAAGAGCCAATTGCGGCGCTTCGCATCGTTCTTCTTATCTATGTAGTGGGGTCACATTACGAGGTACTCAACCGGGTAATTACCATGTATGGGAGCCGAGCCCATCATCAGAAAAAAGCGGCGGTGTTTCTTTCTCATACCTTCGTACTGATGCTAAGTTCTCACGCCTTGCTTATGGATACAAAAGTGGCTTTACCATTTATCCAACGTTTGAGTTAGTTGGTAGTGCCTTAGACCTTGAATATCTTTGCTTTTTCCCTGTGGATGCAGATACAAACCGACGTGATGATGCTGGTTGTGGCGCTCATAGCTCGTACCAATCAAACAGCGGTGAGTGTAATGCACAAGGTATTTATTCGGAAGGTCAATGGGTAAATCACTACAATTCAACATCAAGTAATGGTGATAACCGCGATCATCATCAATGTGGTTTTAACATTCAATATTACTACCCTAATGCCACAGAATTTGTCGCATCTAACTTTTATCAAGGGCTGCAAGCAATGCGTGATGTGAGTGGTCAAACGAATAACAAGCAAAACGAAATTCGTATTAAAACATGGGATAAAAGCTTAGGCCGTCAAACTCCAGTTCAAGCTTTCTTTTATATTGATATAACAGGTCAAGAAGGATTAAATGAAGCGAGATCTTACCAGCAAGATTTCTATAATATGTATGGTTTAATAAAACCTGTGGTTAAATTAGACTTGCCAGCAACTTGGGATGATGAAGCTAAATTTACGTTCTCAATGGATGATCAAGGTATTTAATTTATAAATAAGATAATCTTATAAATTATATATAATCTATAAATAAAAAGAGCCTTCAAATTATATATTGAAGGCTCTCTTATTATTTTTATCGCTATAATCTAATAAACAATATTAGTTTACTTTATCCCAAGCCATAGACCAATCAGAGCCTACACCTGGTGCAAAGTTAGTTGCTGTTTCAGTCCATTGCACACAGTAACCAGAGTATGGAAATTCTTTACATTGGTAAACATTGCCATCTTCTGCTAATACTTTCGTACCTGCTTTATAGCCCTTCACACCTTCTGGGAATACAAAGTCAAAGTCACCTGATGATGGAGGCGTTACCGCTTCTTCAACTAAGTGGAAATCAGACATCTCTTGTTTGATTAGCTCGCCATCCATGTTTTTGATACGAGAAACCAACATGTGATGACCTTTCTCAGACTTAGATAGTGCCATTACTACTGATTTTGCATCGCCATCTTTTAACGTTACATTCGTGTTTGCTAGCGCTTCTTTACCGTGGTTATAAACCGTTAGCTCAACATTCATGTCACCTGTTGCATATAGACTTAAATCTAATTCAGTCGCTGAATCACCAATTGTGTATTCAGACGCCAAACCTTCAATATCTAAGTTATATACAGGCTCAACAACCTCTAGATCGTAGCCAATTTCAACGCTCTTTAAACCACTTCCCGCTTTCAGATAAACAGGGTTAGCACCGTATTGAGGTGAAAATTCACTCTTATCATTTAGTTGACCAGCACCAATATTTTGCTGCTCTTTATTGATCTTTGTTGCTAACGCATGTGTCCAGTTATTTGCTTGGCCTTGTGTTTCATTCTCAATCACTAATTCAGTAGAAAGAGAAGCGTTTTCGCCAGATGCATCAAACACACGAGTAAATACACGATCACCCACGTTTAAATCACGAGTTGGATTAATTTGACCACCTTGAGACCAAGTTGGATCAACCACACCACCATTACCGTCAAACTTAACGTCAATTACATTATAGAATGCAGCTGCAGTATCACCCACATCCCAAACAGCAAGAATAACTTGGTAGCCTTCACGCTCAGGAACAATACATTCGTGTGAGAACGTATTTGGGTATAGAGGCGGTTTTTCCATGTTGTATTCAAGTTCACAGAACGGAGTCAGATCAAATGAATCACGCGTTAATACCGCATTTGGATTCCAGTTCTGTTTCGTCATGTAGTACTTCCACGTTCTTGTTACGTGGTTTGCTGTAAACGTCCATTCAAACGTTTGTGCACCAGCAGTAATTGGACGTTTAACCCAACGATCAGCTGTTTGTTCGTTTAATTCAGAAAATTGAACCAGACCAGCACCTGCGATTTGACCATCAGCAGGACCTTTCTCAGGGAAACCTTCAGGGCCTTCAACACTTTGTGGTTCCCATTGAACAGCACCACAGTCGCGGTTTTTTTCTTGAGTATCTGATGTTGGGAATTTACACAGCGCTGCGCGAGAGCCAGCAATACCATCATTAGTTTCAGATACATAACCATGTGCCGATACGCCTGAGCTTACCGCCATCATAGATAACGCAATCAGCGTTTTTGTTGAGCTTTTGTTCATTACTTTACCTTTAATACAGTTATTATTATGTTTTTTGTTCTGCACAGTCTTTCAATAAGTTTGGTCGCCTATTTTTGATAATTTGACATGATTGGGCAGGCGCTGAAATGTAATGGAAAGAATTTATAAAAACGATTTTTACTGCATTAAAATGGAATTCAAATCACACATTATTATTTTTTGTAACTTATTGTAAATAAAGAAATAAAAGAGACCTTAGCATTCCAACCGCCAAGCAAATAACCACAACAAAAACCATTCGTAAAGCAAATACAACCAAACAATTAATCAACAAGATAAATAATGGAAGCCAAACTTAAAAAGCCGACAGATAAAGTTACCTGGAATACGACAACACTAGCCGATTTTGATGATAAAAATACGTATGCAAAAGTTGTAAAAAGTAGTGATAACCGTGGGTTGAAAATTGAGTTAAGCCGCTTACCTTCTGAGCTTTACGATGACATTATCAATGTATGTATCGGATAAAATGAACGCAGGATCGATAGATAATTAAAGTGGGGACAATGGGGGTTGTTTTTAAATCTTAGGAAAACACAATCATCTTAACGTTAAAATTTGTAGACTACTAAATTCAGGTTGAATAGGCCTACTAATGCTAAATACGATTAGGCATTGGCCTCCAAGAACTTATATAGTTACTCCCTCGTGAATTCGTCTTAGCTCTTCTAATGCAAGAGCGATAATGTTTTGCTTATCCGTGTCTTCTTCATTGATAATAAACGATTCAATAATATCAAGGGGTTAAGATTCAGGCGTCAGTATGACTTGTTTAACAATCTCCTTTATCTTTGCTCGATATTGCAAGCGTTGTTGATCTGGCTTTACTAGCTCTTGTTTTACGGCTAGGTATTCTTTTGTTGGACGCTCGTACGCCCATAAATACAGATCACGAAGCAGCTCAATTCTATTCATTTCGTACACACCAAGTACCGCTTCCAGTTGAATACGGTAAGAAAACAGGTAACACCCCGATGGTCGTCGTGCAGGTATGCCTTTTGGTCCGGGTGCAAACCCAATGCATGGACGAGATGAAAATGGAGCAGTAGCGTCGCTAACATCCGTATCAAAACTGCCATTTGCTTACGCTAAAGATGGTATTTCTTATACTTTCTCTATCGTACCAAATGCACTTGGTAAAGATGAAGATGCACAAAAACAAAACCTTGCAGCACTTATGGATGGTTACTTCCACCACGAAGCCGCAAGCGTAAATGAGGGAATTGAAGGTGGTCAACATCTAAATGTTAACGTATTAAACCGTGATACATTGCTAGATGCTGTTGAACATCCAGAAAAATACCCACAATTAACCATTCGAGTATCAGGCATGCTGTACGCTTTAACTCACTAACTCGTGAACAACAACAAGACGTAATTAGCCGTACATTTACAGAGCAAATGTAACATTCATTATATTATGAATAGCAACGCCACTTCATTATGAGGTGGCGTTATTTTTAGATGCTAATATATTCATGGTCAGTAGAAATAAATATTGATTACGATAGATTTCACTTTCAACATTATATTCATAAAAAAGTAACGTAAATTAATTTAGCCCTAAACCACTAGAACTAGTAATTAATTTCTTTTAATAGATTTCAAACCAAACAACAAAGAATATAAGATACTGATAAATAAGATTAAAATCCAATAAAATATAAACCACCCATTAAATAAACTGATAATTCAATCCCATATAAACATAAATGAATGTAACTTCAAATATAAATCACTTATATATGTAGATATATTCATAATCAGCAATAAATTACCTTATAGCCTTATATTGGTCATATTTTTACATTACGCTCTTTTTTAATTGAGATTACCCACCAACTCAAATAATTAATTTCACAAAGGAAATATCACATGAGTAATCGTATAATTAAATTATCAAGAAACACTGAAAATGCCCCAATTAATGCAGAATCAACACAATCTGTCGCCTTCTCTCATTACAATAATATTTCGGCTCAATTACCTATAGAGCCAAAGACAGGCAAGTTGATCTCTAATGAAGTAAAAGAACAAGCATTGCAGTGTTTAAAAAACATTGAATCGATTGTAAAAAGCATTGATCACGTAAAAGAAGACATCATTAAAATTACTGTTTTTGTAAAAAATATCGAAGATACTAACGCTATAGATAGCATTTATGCTGATTTCTTCCAAAATGAATTTCCTACTCGAACCGTTGTTGCTGTCGCTGATTTACCAATGGATAACGCATTAGTACAGATGGATGCACTTATCTCAAATGGTGAAGGAACGTACCCACAAGCACCGTGTGCACTGCTCAAAATGGCAAGAAATACAAACAATGCCCCAACGAACGAAGTGTCGACACAAACCGTTGCTTTTTCTCACTACAACAATATTTCAGCGCAACTGCCTATCGACCCAGTAACCAATCAATTAATCACAGGCGATGTAACAGAACAAACCACTCAATGCTTAAAAAACATCAAAGCAATTTTAGAAAGCATTGATGTACCTTTTGATGACATCGTTAAAGTTAATATTTTCCACAAAAATGCCTCAGATATTGATGCGATAAACAAAGCGTATACTACGTTCTTCCCCGATTCAGCCATCGCAAGAACACACGCCTACGTCCCAGCAAGAACAACGGTTATTGCCGCCGATCTACCAATGGGAGCTCTAGTTCAAATAGATGTTGTCGTATCACATGGTGATGGTACGCCACCACAAGCCATTGAAGATCGCCACGGCATTGTTATTAAAGCAAATAACACAAACAATGCTCCACTCAATGCATTATCAACACAAACCGTTGCTTTCTCGCATTACAACCATATTTCAGCACAGTTACCGATCAATCCTCAATCTAATAAGGTTGAAGTAAATACGATTGCAGAACAAACAGAACAATGTTTAAACAATATTAAAGCCATTGTAGAAAGCATTAACCATGAAATGGACGATATTGTAAAAGTGAACATTCAACTTAAAGATATCTCAGATATAACCACGGTAAATGAAATCTACACCTCATTTTTTAATAGCGAACTTCCAGCAAGAACCGTTATTGGTGTATCTGATATTTCTATGAATGCTCTCATTCAAATCGATGCAGTAGTCTCAAACGCAGAAGGCACTCCACCGCAACAATAAATTCATGATTCATACTCAGGCTTACTTAAGATAGTAAGCCTGTTCATACTTACCTCACATTACATCAATACCGAGAATCAAACCCTAACTCATTATAAATAAAAAAAAACCAACAAACCCTCTCATTTCAATACTATTTTAAGTTGCTATCCCCCTACAAATAACAGTTAACACAAGAGTAACATTTAAAGTGCAATTTCTGTTTAAAACGTGATCTTAAATAGAGTTACAACATTATATAAACGATCTAAACGACACTCCTCATAACCTTCCATTTACTACGGTTAATATTCTGTAACAATAACAAGTGATATCAAAACATATTGATAGAAAGTTGGTCTGAAAATTCATCGTTAGAATGGAGTTCATCATGCTCAAAAATGAAAACCTACCGTTACCCACAAATACCAGGGAATGGTTCTTGAATAAAAACAGTCTTATTATCGTTGCAGATATCATTCTGTTTATCCTGCTCTATAATTTCCTCCCATTTGAAAGAGACGTTGTGCTTGGATTAAGTATCTTAGCGTTTGTTGCTATTTTATGGCTCACCGAAGCCATGCACGTTAGTATCACCGCCCTTTTAGTTCCTATGTTTGCCATTGGTTTTGGCATTTTTGATACAGGAAAGGCACTCAGTAACTTCGCAAACCCGATTATTTTCCTTTTTCTTGGTGGTTTTGCTCTGGCTGCCGCACTTCACAGACAAGAGTTAGACAAAGCCATTGCAGATAAAGTATTGGTCTTAGCAAATGGCAAAATGAGCACCGCTATTTACATGCTATTTGGGGTAACAGCAGGGCTATCAATGTGGATAAGTAACACGGCCACCACAGCCATGATGCTTCCTCTAGTCTTAGGTGTATTAAACAAAGTAAATTCCAAATCAGGCCACAATACTTATGTGTTCGTTTTACTGGGTATTGCTTACTGTGCCAGCATTGGCGGGATCTCAACTATCGTTGGTAGCCCACCTAACGCCATTGCAGCGGCAGAAGTTGGTCTGAGCTTTACTGAATGGATGGCTTTTGGTGTACCAATTACTTTGGTTCTACTGCCAACTACAGTAGCACTTTTATACTTCATGCTAAAACCCAACTTAAATGAAGTGTTTGAGTTAAATCGAGAACCAATTGCATGGGATAAAGGCAAAGTCGTTACTCTCATGATTTTTGCCCTTACGGTTACCTTATGGATTTTCAGCAAACCAATTAATGCCATGCTAGGCGGATTCTCAAAATTCGATACTCTAGTAGCATTAATGGCGATCATTCTGGTTGGATTTGCGCGAGTCGTGCAGTGGAAAGACATTGAAAAAACCACAGACTGGGGCGTACTGCTATTGTTTGGTGGTGGTATCTGTTTAAGTAACATCCTAAAAGCAACCGGAACCAGTACCTTCTTAGCGCATAGCCTGAGTGATATTCTTTCCCAAGCTGGCATACTATTCACCATCTTAACCGTAGCGGCTTTTGTGGTGTTCTTAACTGAGTTTGCAAGTAACACAGCAAGTGCTGCTCTGCTTATTCCTGTATTTGCAAGTGTTGCTGAAGCTCTTGGTATCTCACCGGTTGTGCTTTCAGCCATGATAGCTATCTCAGCTTCTTGTGCCTTCATGCTGCCAGTTGCAACCCCACCTAATGCCATTGTCTTTGGCTCTGGTCATATTAAACAATCTGAAATGATGCGAGTAGGTATTTACTTAAACCTTGTCTGTATCGTTATTTTAACTGGATTCGCCGCTATTTTCTGGGCGTAACCTATTACTATCAATAATAAAAAAGCCTTGGTGAACACTTATGTCACCAAGGCTTTTATTTTAAGATTCCATTTCTAAGCGGCTTTACTCGTTCCAAAACTCATCATTTGGATCCTTTTCTTCACGCCATTTAGGATCTTGTCTTGCCGTTAAATACCACTGTAATCCATCAAATAATGCAAAAGCCGTTGGCCCACCTAAATGTTCAAACGCACCAAAAAAAGCATCTTCCATATGCATCAAGGTTTCTAAATCTGCACATTGGTGTTCAATCGCCCACTCTATCGCCTCAGGCTGAACGGTGGCTTCAGGCATAACAATAGAAACTAATGGAAAAGTAACATCATTATTATCAAGTTGAGACTCTTCTAGAATATCGACTCTGTCTTGCTCTTGTTTTTGGATCTCATCAATAATGGCATTTCGCTCTTTATTACTGATATCACGATTTAACTCAGCAATACGTAATCCATAAGCAAATCGCTCAGAACCAACAAGTTCAACTAGTGTTTCTAGTAATATTTTATCTAATGATAAAGCTTTAACATGGTGATCAATACACGCTTGAACACTTAAATAACGCACACCGTTAAACTCAAACCCATAACTCTCATCTCCTTCTAGTGGAGATCCATCAACACACAGCTCCCAACCGACATAATCAACTCGTGCTTTTGCTATTTCATACATTTGCCATGCACTTTTTCCAAAACCTTCAAGTACTGCGCCATGAAACTCAGCCTCTTCAAGCTCTTCTTTTGTCCATTGCAAACCAATACCCAAATGCTTGGCGTATTTATTCATTAATGCGTGTTTTACTTTATCTCGATAAGACCAAATAGATTCAGACACACCAGAGGATGAAAAAGACAAACACTCTTTACATGCTGGTAGTTCAATTGGTTGATGGAATATATGATGAACTTGACGTGAAGAACTAGGAAAAGAGAGAAGATCATACGAAGGCTCGCCACAAAACCAGCATGTATGTCTTAGATTAAAAGGAACATCAATAAGAGAGTAATTAACCATGGGGCATCCAACAACGCATTCGAAAAATGCATTCTACCCCATGATAACGGAAATTGGATTACTCTTTTCTTCTTAAGATCCCCAACGTATGAAAAGCCATTGGAATTATCACGACGATAAGAATCGAGATTAAAATTTCCATAAACGTCATAAATGAACTTTGATCACTTATATAGAACATACTGTTACCCTGTGTTATGTAAGCCAATGTCGCCTAGCCTCACAATGCATATATTTGCATTTTTATTTTTGTGAGTGTTTTTGAGTTGTACTACTCTTTTATTTTTATAAATCTATTATGAGCTTTTTTTATGACAAAATGAAACTATTCAATACAAACATATGCACCAGATTCACAAACTGAGAATAAAATTAACCTATTGATATATATGATAATAAACACAAGTATCAGTAAGGGTCTTAAAATCGATACATCTGTACATATCTTTACATAATCACTTAGCTCTCATCCGCAACTCAGTATCTTTTCACTTCTCAAATTATTCATTCATCCTATCCTTATAGCTTACGATTAATGCATCTCAGGGACATGAAATGATCTTCATATTAAGCACTCGCAAGCGCATCGGATTTTTTCCAAATGAAAAGCACACCAATGAACCAGGTGAAGCTCATTATCTAATGCTGCCAGATGAAGCAACGAGCCCTAATTTAAGCCAACATCAACTGCCACAAGATGCATGGGTAACCGCATTAACCAACCAAGCCACAACGGGACGCCACCCAGAGACTCATCCCCTAGCCCAATATAAAACCGGCAATATCCTGTTTTTTGCTCATGGCTATAACAACACCCAAGAAGAAATCGTTTCACGCCATAAACTGCTTGAGAAACAGCTAAAACAACATGGGTATACAGGAACAGTAGTGAGTTTTGATTGGCCTTGTGCGAACTACACATTAAATTACTTAGAAGACAGAATGGACGCCTACAAAAGCGCTATTCAATTGGTGACAGGTGGCATAACCCCATTAGCGATAAACCAACTGCATGAGAAAGAAAACCAGTGCGACATCGATATTCATTTACTAGGCCACTCAACAGGGGCTTATGTGATTAGAGAGGCATTTTATCAAGCAAGTAAAAATCGAACTTTGCAGCGAATTCACTGGAACGTGAGTCAAATCTGCTTTATTGGTGGGGATATTGCGCAAAAATCATTAATCCAATGTGACAGTAAATCTGCCCCTATGTTTGCTCAATCGAGCCGAATTACCAACTACCAAAGCCCTTATGATAGCGCATTAAAAATCTCTAATATTAAGCGAGCTGGGTTATTCCCTCGTTGTGGACGTGTTGGGTTACCTAGCGATGCACCCTCAAACCTTGTTAACGTGCACTGCGGCGATCACTGGAAACTGCTTACAGAGCCAGAAGAAAATAAATCCATAGGCAACTGGAGCCACTCTTGGCACTTTCACTGTAATCACTTTATGGAAGATTTGGCTCACACCTTAAAAGGCGATATAGATAGACACGCCATTCCCACCCGTGAATGCGTCAATGGCGAATTAAGACTAACGGTAAAAACACCGGTGACAATTAGCAAGAAAAGACTGAAATGATGGGAATGATGGGAATGGTGAAAAAGATCACCACTCATTAATTAATAAGCGACTTTGGACGCCTTTGATTTGAAATCCCATTGCATCGAATACTTCTTCAAAATCTCTACATTGTTGCGGAATATTTGGTAAGGATAGCGTTGCTTCATTAAAAAAGCGTTTCTGCTCACTTGGTGTTTGCCATGCTAATTGCCACCAATCCAAAATAGTTGATTTTGATTTCTCAAGTCTATCTCGTGAAGGCACTTTATCACTTTTCTTTAAATTTAATGACTGACTCGAAGGTAATAGATTCCAATGATCATTATTTGGCCAATACGCAAAAGGTAAGCAATGATCAACATGATATTCTCGCTTAAGTTTTGTTTGTCCCCAAACGCACCTAATCGAATATCCATCAGCTTGTAAGGCTTCTATTTTCGAGCGAACTCTATGAGTATCATGCTTTTTATCTAACCACATTAAACAGTCATGATACGTTTGTAGCGTTATATTGTTTTCTCTATTAGCTTCAAAACGCTGCATTTCAGATATCCACTGATTAACAACTAATGGTTCAATCCAAGAATAATAAAGGCGAAAACACTCCCAAAGATTTTGCTTTAAAACAAACGAGCCAAAACTTTCAAAGAACGTCGGATCAAGAACAATACTTGATTCCATTTTACGTCTCTTCGATGGTGCTAATGTTGAAAACTCTTTATTATTTTCTTTTAAAGTACCCGAATAAATAAATTTAATCGGTCCATCTTTCATGGTTTTAATCGCAGCTTGAATCGCTTTTTGTAATGCTTCCGCTTCTTCGTTATAAAATACAGCACCAATAGCCAGATCATCCGCAGATAAATGCTTTAACTGCTCCCAACCATCTGCCGTTATAAACGCTAAACCTTTTTTGGTATTACTATTTTGTTGAATATTACCAACATCAATTAATCGTTTATAAGCCTTAATCCAATAAAGAGCGACTAAACCTAGTGGTATCGATACTTCTCCATCCGTTCGATCCATAACGCAGCCTGAGTGAGCATCTGCAATACGAAGTAGTACACGAAGTAACGCTAATTTATAAGTCGAACTTTTACTATCATTAACAATAATGTGACGAACTTTATTAAGATCGCCTGAACCATCATCAGGTAAGCTCATCACAACCGTTTGCCATTGAATAGCACCACGTTTTAAAGCATCAGATTCAATCTCAGTAACTAAGCGAGTATGTAAGCAAGCATCTTTTGCAAATTGAGCTAACTCATCAGAAGAACAAGAATATCCTTCCCTTCCATCAGAAAAGCCACCATGTCGTAAGCTAATGACTAAGCAACCATTAGGAGCTAATAAATTAGAAAGTTTTCGAAAAGCACGAGCTCTATATGATGGTGCGATATGCATCCATACCGCACTCACTAAAATAACATCAAAGCGCATACCTAACGCTTGAACACGGCTTAATTCAGGAAGTACATCATCGAGCCATTGAACCTGCTTTCCGGTATAGTTTTGACCTAGTTCACGCATTGATTTTGCAGGCTCAAGTGCGATGACAGAGCAGCCTTGCTCAGAAAACCACTTAGAATCACGTCCAACTCCAGCGCCAACATCTAAAACCTTATCCCCCGAACATGGCCAAAATGGCTTCCAACAGGCATGAACATCTTCAAAATTAACCGAAGTATAATCTTGAAAAAGAGTTTCAGAATTTTGATTATAGAATTGAATATTATCCATATGCTTTGTTGAACTACCTTAATTAACCAACGGAAAGCTTTGCTGTATCATGCCACATATAAGCGGGCATTAGTGCTTTAGTTTCCAAGTAATATTCACAAATACTATGTAAACAGAACCTATCCCAAAATAATTAATAGTGCTACACAAAAGAACCGTACTTATAGTCTCTTTCATGCTATATTAAGTGGGCCAATTTAAAGTAAACTAACTTTCAAAGTTAGATCTAAAAAGCCACCTCGTGTGGCTTTTCTTTATTCATTCTTTGAAAATATTTCATTAGTCAAATTACTTAATTTTTCACCCTTAACATAAAATTCAAGTAACTCAATCGGGTCTTGATAATGACAATGAATTGTCCCATATTCATCTAAACAGTCTGTTGGTAATTTCACTTCAACCCCTCGACTAGCAATATGTGCTGATTTGAGTTTTGCATTGCAACCAGGGAATATGAAGTGATTGGACACTAAAGTTCCTTCACCTTCCAGCTGACGTACTGCTTGTTGGTAATAAAACTGTTTTACTAAATCAGGCCAGCCAGGCGCAGTTGCTGATGAACTTGCCTCATAGTATTTTGCATCTATAACTGCAAATCGGCGCTCATCAGAATGTTTAAGTACTGTATCAGTTCGCTGGCCTTTTTGAGGCACAGAAATAAATTCCTCATTAACTGTTTGATACACAGGGACAGGTAATTTACTGTTTACTGCATATTTTCCAATTAAGCATTCATCAAGCATCGACTCCCAAAGGTTGTGAAATTTGCGAACCCCTATCAATATATAATTACTCTCATTTCCCTTTTTTTCTCTAAGATATTTAATCAAGGCTTTTATCAAAAACATATCTCTTTCAGAATAACTAAGCTGCAATTGCCGTTCAAGATATGAAACCTTCGCTTCAATGCTCCTTATAGAGCTAACAAGAGATTCTACTTTCAAATCGAAATGAGAAAAAGCACCAAACCATAAAGTTCCATAATCTAACAGTAATTCTTTGATAATTTCTGCATGTATCTTTGCTGTTTCACAATATGTAAGATACCTAGCACGAGATGATTGCAACTCTAAATAAACAGAACCACCAGAAGCTGGATAAGATGAACTACGAGAGATAGTACGGGACCAATTAACTTTACCAGAGTTAACAGTATTCTCTTTTACTCGACGGACGTATAACCCATTAGTTCGGTAATCATCGAGTAACGAGATCGCTAAAGAGAACTGCCTGCCGCCGATAACCTCATCGTTATTCTCTTGTGCATAAACACCACTATCTTTATCTTGATAATATTTAAGTAAAGCTTGAAGAAGATAGTAACCTGCGATGCCACCATCTTTAATTGAAGCAAGATGGTTACGAGGTAAAAATACAGCTAAACCATCGCTGTAAGATATAACACCGCAAAAATGTATCCTCTGCATATCAGGAGCAATAAGTCCTTGGTCACGTAATGCATCAATAACTGAACTAGGTATGGACGCATCCGTAAGAGAAATACGATCCGATAAGTAGAAAATTTTATTCTGAGGCATCTTTTACAGTCTCAGTAATTCCTAATTTTTGACCTTTCTCTGCAATTTTTTCTTCTATCTGTGAATTAAAAACTGCAGTATTTTTCCTAAAAGCACTCGATAACTTCCCGAACGTTTTGTATTTAGCTGAGAAAATTTTCTTTGGGCCTATATGACGTAAAACATCATCCCATAAGTAAACAAACAGCTTTCCATTCAAAGTTTCTTTTGCTGTCAGGCTATTTTTCATTTCCCTTTTAGTTAAGAAAAATGGGCCAATTAGTCGGTCTTCAGCCACGTTGCAGTCAATTAAAGCATCATTAATAATCTTAGCTAGCTCCGCCCAAAAAATGTTATATTCACCATCGCTGGTGGCAATCTGAAAGTTATGATTAGGCACGTCAGGGTTAGAAAAGTCTATATCAATATATTGAAAGCTCCAACGACGTTTAAACGCTGCATCCATCGGCATGACCGCTTGATCACTACTGTTCATAGTGGCGAGTATCGATAGGTTAGCAGGTATTTCTAGCTGCAATAATTCAGGCGCACCTACTGAACTAAGTTGTTCATTAATATGCATAAGCATATCTGGGTCAGACGCATCTATTTTATAAGTACTTTGACCATTCTTATCCCTATCTAAAAGTTGGAACAACTCGCCAAATACAGCTGCAGCAGGAGCTCGATTGATCTCTTCAATAATTAAGCAGATATGTTTACTTGGATGGGATTTTGCTTCTATTAATGCCTTAGTAAACGGACCTTGGCGGAATTGATAAGCAACGTTGGATTTACCGTTTTCGTCTGTTGCCATGTTAGGTTTAAGAGCACCGACAAAATCACCGTATTGAGTGTCTGGATGAAAGACTGTTACGATGGTGTCGGCTCCTTCACACTCTACATTATGAATGTGGTGGCTCTTACCTGTTCCAGGTGCACCATAAAAAATTTTATTGGTCGCGCCTGTAAATGCGGGGGATGTATCGTCAAAGCGAAGCGAAGATCTAAAGAAAAACTCACCATTCTCTTTTTGAATAGACATGTTTTTCCAATGTACAGAAACAAGATCAGAAACCACTTCCACTAGCTCATCTGTATCGAGTAATCCTTTTTTAATATATACATACTTATACAGCGATGAATGATGAATAGGCACTTCAACATACTGACTATTACCCGACTCCTGTGAGCCGCTAAACAAAAATGCTTTATCTACAGTTCCCCAATCTGAATAACGGTCTGAATCTTTTGAGAAATAAGAATCGAGTAAGCCTTGCCATCCCAATGTAGATAAAATCTGAACAATTAGCTCGTCTCCATTTTCAGCCTTAAATAAATATGGAACTGAGGTAGAGTAGTTTTCCATAAGAATTGCGTATGCGAGTGGAGCCTGAGAAAACGCATAGAGTAACTGTCCAAGTAGATCAGAACTCGCATTTGGAACAGGTATAGCTTGCAACAAAATTGATGACATGAAATCACTCTCTGAGCGATACTTCTTCCCTTTAGTTTTACCATCGTTAATAATATTTTTGCCGCCCATTCGATTAGAGCTATCTTTAAAAGCGCTAATGAAGTTAGCTTTACTATGTGAATCTAAAGTATTTAATACATGATTTGACGGTTGCTGGGTATTGATTAAATTTTCAAAGTCAGAAGCGGTGGGAACAGAATTTTTTACTTGAGAGAAAAGCCTCATATAGTTGTTTAATAAAACAACTAAAGGTTGAAGTTTTACTGCATACAAGAAATATTGACTAGGGATATAACATTGATTAGTTGTCTTTGTTTTTTTGTTGTTAATCGTAACTAATGCATGTTGATCGAACATTTCTATGTCTATTGGAAGTTGGTTAAAAGCTTTTTTGACCTCATCATCAAATGTTATGTCGTCAAACATAAATCCATTTAACCACTGGTTATTATATCGGTTATTTTCTAACTCTTTATTGTCAGAGTCATTCTTAAACCAACTTCCGACAGTATTTATTCTTGAAAGCATTACTTTCTTATCCCTAAAATTCAATTACAACTACCCGTAGGTAGCTGTATAGAGGTTAATCGTGCTTAATCCAAAGACTACGTGAGATCTCTTGGCGTAGGTTTTCTATCAATTTCTTGTTGGTATCTGAAAACTGGCCGTTCTCAAACTCACCCATAAAAAACAGACATTCAGCTAACGGCCTTGATTGCTCTTCCGACAGGTTACGCATAAGGGGGTGTTCATTATTAAGCGTGATAAAATGATCATCTTCATACCCCGGTTCCCATAGCGAACCATCACTTGTTTTAGCCAGACGAACATCAATATCTTCGATCAGAGGAGCGACTATTCTGTAGTTACTCAAATGCTCTCCTCGACCAGAACAAAGGATACGAAAATCCAGTAAGCCATTAAAAATAGCGACTAAAGCGTCACCAAATCCAGCTCTATAAATACCGTAGCGATCCGCAATAATATTGCCAAACATATCCGTATTAGCTGTACCAACCCTCTCACAATCAGGAATCAAAGCGTAATGCGCTTTTACCGCTTCAGGCATAAAAATACGAGCATATTTTTTACCTTGGTGTTGAAGTGCCTCAGCAACTTTTTCAGTTAAGAAGGTGAACGCATCAAGCCCTAAGATGTCCGCTATTTCATAAGCCATACGAGTAATTTCAGAACGTTCTGGTAATTGCTCATTGAGCCAAGCTAGCAAGACGGAGTGCTTTTTCTTTAAGTCTCCCTTAGGGAGATCGGTCACTGCAACCTCAAAGGTACTTTCAAATTGCTCTTGATGGCTAAATGCCACAGCACTTGCCGCTAGCTGGTAAACGTAATCAGTAACGATATGATCTGATTCATTAAAAATTCGGTTGAACAAATCTATGGGGATAGGAATTGTCGTCTTCCAAAAAATCAGGCCATCCACTCGATACTTCGGATTTTTATCATTCAAATAACGTTTAAAATCGGATAAATCATATTGGTAACTCATTCATCTTCCTCCACATCAGGTAGCTCTATACTTAAATGGCGCAGTGTTTGACTTACCTTTTGGCGAAATCCATTCAACGTATGCTTGTTAGTATCAGAGAATTCACCGTGCTCAGCATTTGATAAACTCCACAGCAGCATATCGAGAGCTTTCATGGCCTCGACGTTATCCTTACAGACGTTATACATTTTGTGAAAATAAGGGTGAGACTTACCTAGCGTGACACATGTATTTCCTTCTTCATCACATGAAGGTTCCCATAAACAATCACCTAGTAATGATTCTTCCTCATGTACTCTCACGGCTTTGTCATCATATACACGAATGCCCTCAATCACGGTCGGTTTCATCTGATTTTGATTGCGAATTGTCACCGTGTCACCATCAACTTTAATTTCAGAGTTCTTGGTGTGCTTTTTATGTTTATCAATCGCCTTATCTGCAGGGCCATGCGCACGTTTAGTATTAGCAGAAGTTAAGCGCTCTTGACCCTTCAACAACTCTTGACGCCAAGGAGCAATAAGACGCTTTAGCTCTTCTCTCACTTCGACAGGAATAATGACTCGGCTCTTACGAAAATCAATACTGAACACATCATCGAGTTCATGGCTGAAATTCAGCTCAACTCTAAGTCGCGTGATCTTACTTTCTTTTTTATACATACGATGTGGCCAGCCATCGTGCCAGATAAGGCGACCTTCACGATAAATGTACAGCCCTTGATTATCTAGGCTATAGCGAACGTATTCTCGTTCATCTGCATCAAGTTCGTTTTGAGAGGGGATAACACCGCCTTTAACGGTAAAGTGAAGCTCTTTATTACCAACTTCAATTGGTACTGGCCTCTCTTTCAAAATACGAGAGCGAGCACCGTCGGCATTACGATTCAAGTCAGCACAGAGAGGGTCCCAACCTTTTAAATTGACAGCTGGGTTGTCTCCAACTTTCATTGAGATGGTTACTTCACCAGAGTCTAAGAACTTAAAGAATACAGCGCTTAACTCTAAAGAAAGCTCTTTACCAAGAGACTTAATTTGATCGCGCATTTGCTTTTCACTGCCAGCTTTAACCAAACGGTCGATATTTTCCCAAATGATCATGGTACCGCTAGTTTCAGATAAATCGTTGAGTGCATCAAAGTAATCGTAATACTCATCTTCATCTGGAGTTTCTAGCTCCCAACGGTCTGACTTAATGATGTTATCAATGTCCCATGCTCGCCCGACATTGCAGCCATTTTGGTGAGATAACACGACAAGGCGGCGACAGAATGCAGTAGAAGCCGTTTTAAGCCCCATACCGAATTTACCCAATGATTTAGGGTTATCACGGCGTGGCGAGCCATAACGCATAGCATTTCGAAGTTGCTCTTCTGACATACCATCACCATTATCACTTATGATGACTCTAAACTCTCCAAACATATATTGGAGCTCAACCTCTATGTGAGTGGCATTCGCTGCAATAGAGTTATCAATAATGTCGGCAAATGCAGCCTCTTTGTTATAACCGGTATCACGTAAACTCTCGACGAGTCGGGCCGCTGAGGGACGAAAGTCATCTTCTTCTGGTAGTTCTATTGTTTTATTCATGAGCCTAGCGTTTCCAAATATTCAAGCATAATCTGCTTATCTGTTTCTTTATCATCAGTGACCGAGACTACACGATCACTAAGCTGCTGTTTTAAGCGAATACGTTCATCAATTTTTTCTTCAATTGTATCTGCATAGTACATGTAGTAGACATTCACTACGGATTTCTGGCCATTACGCCAAGCCCTTGCAGTCGCTTGCTCTTCGAGGGCAGGATTCCATTGACGACAGTAATGAATCACATTCGTTGCAGCTGTAATATTTAACCCCATCCCAGCGGTTCTAGGATGCAGTAACAGAACATCAAAGCCTTTTGATGAAGAAAAGGTATCAATTAGTGATTGCCGTTCATCATTGGGTGTCCTACCATCAATAACACCACTCAGTATGCCATATCGCTCATTTATTGCACCCTGAATTAAATCAATTATCTTTTGGAAAGTGGCAAAAATAATAACCTTCTCATTAGCTTGCACAATGTTATCCAACTGAAGCATAAGTAACTCAAATTTAGCACTATGCTTAATGAGAGAGCTGACATCATGAGTTAATGTGGGCTCAACCAAAGCTGGGTGAGCAGTAAATTGTTGGAGTTTATTTATCAATGGTAAAATCCCACCGCCGCCACTTTCATTATCGCGCTGCATCTCTTCTATCAATGACTCGTATTTTACTTTTTCAGTTTCCCCCAAAGAAACAGCCGTGTGTATATCAAGCTTTTCTGGCAATTGCTCTAACACATCTTTTTTCATTCTTCGTAAAGTAATTTGACGTAAGCTGCTTTCAAGCTCTTCCAAATTTTCATTAAGAGTTTCTAACAAATCAGAATGTACATAACGACTCTTAAAGTCGTCTTGCTTCCCTAGAAACCCCTTAAATACAAGGTCGGTTAGCGCCCAAGCATCCATCAAGCTATTCTCTACAGGGGTCCCCGACATAGCTACAGTTACACCTAGATTCAATCGACGCGCGGACAGTGAACGACTGGATTTGGGATTCTTCAACATACTTGCTTCATCGAACAATGCGAGATCAAAATACATTTCTTCGAACATCGTAATATCCGATGACATTGTCGTGTAAGGAGTGATCACAACATTATGCTCATCAAAAGCAGAGGAAACCCCTCTGCGATACTTTCCATAGTGAAGGTATGGGATAATACTTGGAGCAAAAAACTGGAACTCTCTAACCCAGTTATCGAGTAAAGGGTTCGGAACCACAATAAGAATTTTACTATTGTGATTTTTCTCCAAAACATCACAACACAGTGCTATCACTTGTGCTGTTTTCCCTAACCCCATATCATCTGCAAGAATTGTCCCTACGCCACTTTCAACACAAAAACTAAGCCAGTTAACTCCTTCTTCTTGGTACGGATATAGCGATTGTACAAACAATTTTTCATGATGAGCTTGCTTTTTCTTACTCTCTCTAAGCTGTTCAATTAAATAATCAGGGAACTCATCAATCAAACCTTCTAAGCGCAAAGAACGGAGGAGTTTCATTAACTTAGATAACGGTAAATCTCCAAAAGCAATAGCTAAGTATTCATAGATACGAGAGCTCACAAAATGCACTCTTCTACCAGTCGAGATAAAGTAACCATACTTAACTAATGCATTCGTTTGCTCTTCATCTAACCGCTGCCCTCGAAAAAACAACTTAAAATTAGGAGTTGGTTCTATTTCAAATTCAAAATGAACTTGAGCTGGACGTTTTGATATAACCAAATTGACTTCAACATCATTTACAATGGCAGATAATTTACCAAGCTTAAACAAAAGCTCAGCTTCAACGTAATTATTATCTTGCATGACAACTCCATTACATATTGTATAAGTCATTCTTACCTTCTTTTTACAGGGTTAAAAACAGGATAAACGCTTGCATTTTTTCATGTTTAAATATACAGTGCCAGAAATAACAGGGGCACAAACCGGATACTTGAAAAAAACATGGTGCATACATTGAATACTTCTAACTATATCAAAGAATTACGAATTAAACTTGGTTTGGGTCAACGAGAATTAGCAAATTTGATAGGATTAGGGAAAGACGGCGAGCGAACAATTAGAGGCTGGGAAGCTGGTGAACATAAGCCTTCACCTCTAAAGTGGGGAAAAATTGTTGATCTCGAAAATGAAATGCAAAAATACTACGACAATGCCCCTTTAAAACAAGGGAAAGTAGAAAATGCTAATTTTCGATTTATCGATCTTTTTGCTGGTATTGGTGGTATTCGTTACCCATTCCAACAATTAGGTGGTCACTGTGTATTTACTTCTGAATGGGATAAATTCGCACAAAAAACCTACCTAGCTAATTACGGTGATATGCCAAATGGTGATATTACTAAAATTTCTGCAAATGAGATTTCAGATCACGACATTCTTTTAGGTGGATTTCCTTGCCAAGCGTTTTCTCAGGCTGGGTTAAAGCAAGGGTTTAGCGACACTCGAGGAACAATGTTCTTCGAAGTTCAAAGGATTTTAGCTACGAAACGACCTAAAGCTTTTCTACTTGAAAATGTTAAACAGCTTAAAGGGCATGACAAAGGACGAACTCTAAAAACGATCATGGATATCTTACAAGGTAAACATGAACAGCAAATTCCTGAAGATGTACCTATGAGTGAAGAAGCTCGTCATGCTTTACAAGATAAGTTGAACTATTGGGTTGACGTACGTGTACTAAGAGCAGGAGACTTTGGTGCTCCTCAAAATAGAGAGCGTGTTTTCATCATCGGTTTCAATAAAGATGAATATCCAAACATTGATTTTGACAATGCTTTCACTTGGCCTGAACCACCAAAGACACCAACACGTGTTGGAGATATCTTGGAAACAGAAGCTGAACTAGCTGCAGATCATAATAAATATGCTAAAGACCGCTTTACAATTTCAGATAGACTATGGGAAGGGCACCAAAAGCGTAAAGCAGAACATAAAACAAAAGGAAATGGGTTTGGTTACTCTCTCTTCAATGCTGAAAGTGAATACACCAATACGATTAGTGCTCGATATTATAAAGATGGTTCAGAGATTCTAATTGACCAAAGCCAACTAAACAAAAATCCACGTAAGCTCACACCACGCGAGTGCGCAAGATTACAAGGTTTTCCTGAAAACTTTAAAGTTGATGCAGTTTCGCAAAATCAAGTGTATCAACAGTTTGGTAATTCAGTCTGCATGAATGTCATCCATGCGGTAGCAGAACAGATGGTTGATACGCTGACAGCAGCAGAACAGCTGACTAATGAGCAGATACAAGCAGGCTAATTTGTTAAGAATCAGCCCCATTTGGGGCTGAAATAAATGAAAATTTAGATAATCAGCTCAACCCAAAAATTATCAGACGTATCCACACCTAATACTAATGTGCTGTTTTCTTTAGCGAGGTTCATGACTTCATTTGTTTGGAAGTAAAGTCGATACTCAGAGCGAGTTGCATGATTCACTCGAGCATCATACCAAGTCACACCAGACTCAATATAGCCATCTTGCCCTCGAATAGAGAACCGAGCGGTAAAAGATTGCTTTGCTGTACCTAAAATATCTTTTAACTGAATAACACCATTCAGTTCGTGCTGATTAGAACGATTAGGTAAAGCTTCAACTGCTGACAGCGTTTTTACGCATGATGGACTTAAATTCAGAGCACCTTTCATATTATAGATCCTATGTTTACAACTAATATGAATATATATGGGGATACCCTGCGGCATATCAAATAGATAAATAAATCATAGATAAAACTTGTGATTTAAAGCACTCTCTAACTCATTACTTATATAGCATATATAATTTGATAAACAGCAACACTAAACAAGCTTCATTTCTCTTAAGGCTGAAAATATTTTTCTACTGCTCCCCCTAGCCCTGATTGTGACCCGTAGGGACAAGACACAGTGAAGCGTTTTGTGGCTTGGTTGAGCCATTGGTGTGTTGCGAAGAATGAGTAATGCACCAATTCGCGAAATAAAGCAGGTTGCCCGCAGGGTGCTTCTTACCTTTATACCGTGCTAGAATTAAACATTCCCCAAATGAATGATATGTATTAAATGAAAAAGTATTTCTTATTGTTAGCTCTGTTCTCTGGTGTTTGTTTCGCAAAACCACAGGTGTATTTTGGTGCTGATGCCCTCTCAAACTCTAGCGCTTATTCTTTACAGTCTGGCTTTTATTTCCCTGTTAACCAAGAACTGGATTTTGGGTATGAGTTAGATTTCACGCAATGGAACCAAGATGTTCATTCATTTGGTATCAACATTAAACCGGCTTTTCGTAAGCAACAATTCTACCTAGCGCCAATTGTCGGCATGCATTACTTTAATAGAGATATTGATTACAGCTACAGCCTTGGGGCTGAGGTAGGGTACGATTTTGAACGTGTGACTATCAGAGCTGGATACAAAGACGTATCTGAAGCCTTTTATGATAATGATGCGTTTTATGTGGGTGTCGCGGTTCGTTTTGATTAATCATTAACGAGTAAATATCTTGATGATTAAGCAATTATAAAATTCCTTAATCATCAAGCGTTATGCGATGTTGTTTAGCTCTCGCTGCTTATCCATGTAAATCTTTAAACGGTTTACTCTGGATTCTATTTCTTGCTCTTTTATCTCTCCGCGCTTTAGGGCAAAGTTGATGGCTTGTTGGTCGTAGACGCCTTCGTTTTGCATTTTCATGTTGCTAATGCTGTTCTTTAATACTTCTTGGCTTTTTTCTCTTTCAATGGATTCCATTTGAATTTTG
The DNA here is from genome assembly GCF_009727955.1 of Aliivibrio fischeri. Classification (GTDB taxonomy): domain Bacteria; phylum Pseudomonadota; class Gammaproteobacteria; order Enterobacterales; family Vibrionaceae; genus Aliivibrio; species Aliivibrio fischeri_A. Next base: position 168,701 of record NZ_WOBR01000003.1, read on the forward strand.
CCAACAGCTTCTACCTTCATATAACCTCAGTGAATGATTGTCTCTTATATGTGAGACTTTAGTTCTAAGCGTGATGGCGGTCAAGATATACTGAATGGGGTTTCGCAAATTATTGGCTTAAGTCAGTAAATAAATGCAAAAGCCCACTCAGTTTCATTTATAAAAGTTATTTAAATTGAGTGAGTTATTTCATTATTGGGTATGTGAAAAACACCAAGTGAATGAAGTTAAACAAGAAGTGGAACGCAACCGCTACCCACAAGCGTGCGCTGTAGTGAAAGGCTAATCCATAACCCACACCTGCTAAGGTAGCAAAAACAACCAAGAGTAAACCGCCGCCAATATGGGCTGCACCAAATAGTACACTGGCTACGGCTACCCCTGCTATCCAACCAAATCGTTTACTGAGTGATTGTTGTATAAAACCTCGGAAAAAGGCTTCTTCGGCTACACAAGTTAGCAATAAGTTATTTAATGCAAACAACCACCACCAATTAGGGATCGTGAACTCTGGTTTTAATGCACCTAATCCCCACGCAAGAGGCAACAAGCTAAAAAGTGGAATCGCGGTATAAATAAGTGCTTTTTTGTTGATGCTGGCTTTGCTTCCCAATAGAGCGGGATAAGCAAGTAGTAATCCAAATAAGATAAGTGGTTTATCTAGATTTAAATATAAGGTGAATGGAACGCTTAATGGGCCGGTAACAACGGCATCCAATACTTTGGCATTGTTAAAACCGGGGATTAAATGAAGAAATAATGCAATGCACCATAAGAAGATAAATAGGTATGCCCCTAGTTGCCATTTTTTCTCTAAGCTTGGTGTTTTGTAGGCAACAAGCAAACCTGCTGCTATCCCTACTAACCCAACAATGTTTAGTCGTTGCTCTATAATAGCACCAATTAAGGTGATACCAAGTAGGGCAAAACTGGCTTTGGTTTGATTGATAAATGCTAAGATGATAGCCAACGCAAGCGGGATCCAAATCCACATAGAAATATCTAATATCATTACTTTTTCCTTTGAAGTGATGTGACGTCTAACGCGTCTTAAATGTGAAACGAGATTACTTCAATATTGCTGAAAAAAATAGTGAAAAAAGTGCAGATTTGTTAAATAAAAACCTCGCTGCAAGAGCGAGGTTTGGTTTGAATTACTAGGGGGGATTCTAGTATTTTTTTAGGATATCTTTAATGTCTGATTCAGTTTCAGCTTGAATGATTGCATCTACATCTTCTTCATTTTGGAATAACTCTGAAAGCGCCATAATGGTATGAATGTGACTATCAGAATCCATCGCAGCAAGAGTAACAGAGAAGTACACATCACCATTATCTTCTGACTCTAAATCAACACCATTTTTAAACACTGTAATTTGCAGTGCAGCTTCGTTTACGCCATCTTCTGGCCTTGCGTGTGGCATTGCGATTTTAGGAGCCAGTACATAATAAGCACCAATTTCTTTATGCTTTTGTTTAATGGCTTCTAGATAACTTGCTTCTACTTTTCCATTTTTGATCAGTAGTGAACAGGTTAAATCTAATGCTGCATCCAGTGTTAGCTCTTTTTCTGTCGTAATAACAATGCCTTCGTTACCAATTAAATCTAATAAACTCATGACACAATCCATCCAAGAACAAGACCAACAACACCAAAGTCAAAATCAGCAAATGTTGTTGCTTCTAGACCTAAGCCACCAAGTACTGGAAGCAGTAGCATTGGTAAGAATGAGATACATAGACCTTGAGTAAATGCGCCTAGTACCGCACCACGTAAACCACCCGTTGCATTACCGTATACGCCTGCTGCACCACCTACGAAGAAGTGAGGAACAACACCCGCAACAATAATTGTCCAACCAAATGCACCTTGAATACCCATTGCAACTAGACCTGCTGTGAATGAGCTTAAGAAACCGATTAATACTGCGTTAGGTGCCACTGGGAATACCATTGGACAATCTAGCGCTGGTTTTGCACCTGGTACTAATGTATCTGAAATACCTTTAAATGCAGGAACGATTTCAGCAATCAGCATTTTTACACCTTGCAGTACGATGTATACACCACCAGCAAACGTTAATGACTGCATGAAAGTAAATACAACCCAGTTTTGGCCGCCAGATACACTTTCTACAAACTCACCACCTGCAAATACAGAAGCAAGTAAGAAGAACAGAAGCATGGTAGTTGCTACGGCTACTGGAGTATCACGTAGGAACATTAAGCTTTTTGGTACATTAATGTCTTCTGTTGATTTTGATGTGTCACCAAATTTGCTACCAATGTAACCTGAAATCACATAAGACAAGGTTGAGAAGTGACCCATCGCCAGCTGATCGGTACCCATTACTTTTTCAGTATATTTTTGGGCAATAGCAGGCATGATAACCATTAATGAACCAACAATAACTGACCCCAGCGCCACTAATGTTGTGCCTGTAATATCTGCTGTCGATAGAATTACCGCGACAAGCATAGACATAAACATGGTGTGGTGACCCGTTAAAAAGATATATTTTAAAGGTGTGAAACGAGCTAATAATATATTTACGATGAACGCAAAGAACATAATTAATGCCATTTCATAACCAAACGCTTCTTGTGCTAATGCCACAATCGCTTCGTTATTTGGAATAACACCACTTACACCAAAAGCTTCTGTAAATACCGCTGAGAAATTATTTAATGCACCAACTAATGCGCCTGCACCAAAACCAAGAATTAAGAATCCCATTACGGTTTTAATTGTGCCTTTTAGAATGGTTGATATATCTGATTTTTGGGCAACAAGGCCAATAAATGCAATTAAACCAACCATAATTGCTGGCTCTTTTAATAAGCCGAGCATGAACTCAAAGAAATTTGCCATAATAGTGACCTTAGCTTAGATGAATGTTTTTAACTGCGCTTCGATTGATGCTTTATCAAAAATATTGGCAAGACTTACGATGTTTTGTTTACCCGCTTCTTCAAGCTGAGTCGCTACATCTGTTGCTGCAACCCAAATATCGGCATTGCTAGATGCTGCTGATGACAAATCTTCATGATCAATTTCAGCTTCTAAACCAATTTTCTTTGCCACTTCTTTTACTGCCATTTCCATCATTAAAGAAGTGCCTAAACCGTTTCCACATACAACTAAGATCTTTTTCATTTTATATACTCTACTGTAGGGTTTCAGGAACTAAATAATAAGCTCCCGAGTTATTATGTAATGAATCTTAAAGAGTAAAACGGAGATTTAAATAGATCTAAATCACAAAGTCAAAATGAGATTGTGACGCAGATCTACTTAATAAGGTCTTATTGATAGGGATATTTCTTATTTTATTTTTTAGGGTTTTATTATATTTGAAGAGTGTGATCTAGATTGGAATTTATATTTTAATTAAGCTCGTAATTATTTAGCGCGTATTTTCTCGTTATTTTATTTCGAATAAATCTATTATTTACCGTAATCAGTAAGCATTTTTTTCAGTAAATTATTCACATCCTTGGTTTTTTTGTTTCTCTTAGTTAATGCACTTAACGAGGTTGGCAATTCAGGCTCTTCTTTGGTAGTTGTTGGCTCTTCTGCTTTGGTTTTCATTTTTTGAACCGCAGGCAATAGCATGCGTACTTCTTCACCACTTTCTGTAGTAAGTAATACGATATTTTCAGATTCAACTTGAACAATGGTTAAGATGCCGTGTTTTACAGACTCAACCTTCTCCCCCACCATGATCGATTCTGGTGGCACTGAACGGTCTGCCAATTGGCCACTTCTTAATTTGGCTGCACTAATTGCACGAATGTTGCCCGTATTCTCAAAAGCAACAATCACGGTGTGAGTATTGTAGTATTCAATAACAGTGACATAACCGTGTTTTTTTGTTTTAAATCGCGCCCCATTTTGCATATCCAATGGCGCATCCATCTTTTTTGCTAGCATTACTTCTTCCTACTTCACTCTACTAAACACTTTATGTAATACAGATTTTTGCACCATTTAAATGTTCAGTTACTAGTAAGTATATATATTTCACTAATATACATCTATCATTACGCCTCTTTCTTGTGCAGTTCTTACCATTATTGTTACTATCTTAGTCTCATTTCTCTATCGTCGGTTTTTATCATGAGCATTGAAAAGTTTGAATCTATTTATGAGCGAGCAGCACTCCGCAAAGGTGGAACTGCGCAGCTTGAGTTGTTATTAAACAAACCATTACCTCGTAGTGAATTAGCAAAAATTCCTGATGATCGTTGGTTAGCGGCATTTACAGAGAAGGTTTTTCAATGTGGTATTTCTTGGAATGTAGTGAGAAAGAAATGGCCTAATTTTGAAGAGGTCTTTTTCCAATTTCGCATTCAACCATTATTAATGCAGCCTGACGAAGTATGGGAAGAAAAAGCACAAGACCCACGCATTATTCGTCATTTAACCAAAGTAAAAACCATTCCTGCAAATGCGATGATGATCTATTCTGCCGGATTACAACACGACTCTTTTGGTAACATGGTAGCGAACTGGCCAAGTGAAGACATCACCGGATTATGGGCTTACTTAAAGAAACACGGTCAACGTTTAGGTGGCAATACTGGTGCTTATGCATTACGCCAAATGGGAGTTGATACCTTTATCTTATCTTCTGATGTGGAGTCTTACTTACGTAATTACGACATTATTGATGGTGGTCGAGATACAAAACGTGTGCATCTCGCAGCAAACCAAGCGTTTAATCAATGGAAAGAGGAATCAGGCCGCAGCTTATCTGAGATCAGCCAAGTGATCGCTTATAGCTGCGGTGATAATCGAGTGCTTATTTCAGCCTCCGAGCAGTAAAACATATCACTATGGTGTTGGTTTAGTCGATTGCATTTCAACTAGACCACCACCGTTATATACCTCTTTGAATCCCACTTGCTTTAAGTAACTCATGGCTTTTCCTGAACGAGCACCACTTCGGCAATACACTACTATCGGTGTGTCTTTATCTATTTTAGCAAACGCTTTATCTACCGTATTTAACGGGTAGTTCGTTGCGCCATCTAAATGCCCTTGGTCAAATTCCCCAGGAGTTCGCACATCAATTAATAATGCGCCCTGCTCTACTTGCTCCCATGCTTGTTCACTTCGCTCTGAGCTCCAGCTATTAAAAGAGAACATAGCCAATAGCGCACATAAACCTGCTTTTATTTTCATGTGTTTATCCTTCACAATTCGATTTATGCTAATCCTAATTCAGAGTGGGATACCTCACCTATTCTATTGTTCAAATTTATAAGCAGAGATCAAAAAAACCAGCCTATTTCTTCTATGATAAGAAGAAATAACACTGGTTTTTTATTATTTCAGCCTAATCACATTAAGCTGATGCAAATCTTAATTATGCGTTTGCTGCTTCTGTTTGACCTTCAGATTCACCACGAATAATACGAGTTAACTTAGGTGCAATTAATAGCGTAATCACAGCAACACCTGCAGTTGCATAACCAATCTTACCAAATACATCACTGTAGATAGCTAGCGTTTGGTTTGCGTCAGTTAAACCTGCTGGTGCAGTTGTTAATGCAGCAACCCAACCTGCGATAACCGCAGCCGTTGCTGATGTTAAGAACCACATACCCATTGCAAAGCCCATCATACGTTGTGGTACCAGTTGAGCTACCATCGCAAGACCTAGACCAGACACTAAAAGCTCACCTAAAGATTGGAAAGCGTAACAGATAACCAACCAGTTAGAGCTCATGATCCCATCTTCATTTGCAAAGTTAGCGCCGAACTTTAGAACTAAGAAAGACAATGCACACAGCACCATACCGAAAGCGAACTTGTAAGGCATCGCAAAACGCTCACCTAAGTTTGTGTAAGCCATCGCTAGGATTGGGCTCGCAATCATGATCCAGAATGGGTTTAGTGCTTGGAATTGCTCAGGAGCAACAGAAATACCCAGGATGTTGTGTTCGATATTATGAATCGCAAAGAAGTTTAATGACGTTGGCATTTGGAAATACAGCACAAAGAACACAACGCCTTGCAGCATTAATACGAACGCTACCAGCATTTTTGCACGCTCTAAACCAGAGATTTTAAATGCTTCTCTCATGTAAAGCGCAACAATCGCAATACCAACCACAACTAAAATAGCGTGAGCGTAAAATAGGTTTTGCAGTAATACTGAGCATAAGAAGCTAAGAGCAACCGTTGCTGCAACGACACCTAAGTAATGCGTTTTATTTACTGCGATAAGATCCGGTTCTGAACCAACACCTTTCACCATACGAGAGCACATAATGAAATTAAGAACAGTGATGATCAGACCAACCGCACTCACACTAAATGCCATGCCATAGCCAAACTGGTTTGCAATCCAAGGCGTTAACAGCATAGAGAAGAATGAACCAAGGTTAATCGCCATGTAATACATTGTGAATGCACCATCTAAACGGTTATCGTCTTTATCATAAACTTTAGCGAGTAGACTTGATGGGTTCGCTTTAAATAGACCATTACCCATAGTAATAAAGCCCATTGCGACATAAATTAGACCAGAACCACCAATATTACCCGCCGATGCCGACACACCTAATAGTGCGTAACCAATGGTCAATATCAAGGCACCTAAAGTAATGGTTCGTTTGGTACCAATGACTTTATCACCAACCCAGCCACCGATAGCAACAGAGCCAAAGATAAGCGCTGAGAAAGCACCGAAAAGTACAAATGATTCAGACTCTGACATTCCTAGAATTTTAACCAGATAAACCGCTAAAATTGCTTGCATGCCATAGAAGCCAAAACGCTCCCAAAACTCTATAGAAAAGATCAGATAAAACTGCTTAGGCTGCTTGAATACATTCAAGTTAGACATAAATTAATCCCTGTGTATGTGTTGTGATTGCTTCTTTTTTTATGCATTTTTACGCATTACACAACCAACTTACGTTTTTAACATTTACTTATCACTAGCCATAAATGAAATCTAAATTATCATTTTTAAAAAATAGAGATAACCGTTTAATGATCAATAATTTACACAAAGTTACCAACAGAAACATTTTGCAACATTTTATACTGACATTGCCATGACAATTAATTTGGAACACAGCAATTCGGCATTTATTGATTCTTAGAAGTTAAGGGAAATTTGAATGATTAAGAGGAAAGAGATAAGGAACAGCAAGCCATAGCAGCTTGCTGTTATTTATAATGGAATTAAATAGTTGCTTGTTTACGGTGTTTAAAGTCCACCAATAAACCTAAAACAAACACGCCAATTGTTACAAAAAGGATACTTTGGAATACATGGTGATATTGCGTTGCCGATACAATTAAATCCAGTGTTCCTGCATTTTCACCCGTCCCCGTTGATGTGAATTGAGCAATATCTGCAGCAAGATAATTTGCTACCGAGCCACCAGCAAGCATATAAATGCCAGCTAACGTACCTGTTGCACCGTGTGGATTTAAACGTGTAATCGCAGCTAATGCCACAGGATCAATAAACAGTTCTGCTACTCCAATGCACAATAAACCAATTAATAACCACACAAAGGTAGTTTGACCACTTGCCATTGCTAATTTTGATGACAAAGTAATTAAACTAAAGCCAGCAGTAAGCAATAAAAGACCGATATTCAGTTTAGTTAGCGTTCTCACTGAGATGCTTTTTGAATCTAACATTTTCCATAGCCACGCCACCGCAGCACCACCTGCAATCACAGCAATTGGGTTAATGGATTGAAAAAAAGCCGTTGGGATAATAAAACCACCAATATTGGTATCTATATTACGTTCAATGAATAGACTAATTGAGCTACCACCTTGTTGATCAAACGCCCAAAATACCGTACCAAACAACATAAAATACATGATGGAATTTAGCTTTTGACGATCTTCTTCATCACTCTTACGGTATAAGTTGATGATGTGAACCAAAGACATTAAGCAAATCACTAATAGAATGTAACCTGCCCATAAGTTTTTAAGCACAAATACTAAACCAACAGCAGCGACAACCAATGAAGCAAGTAGCAATGACCAATGTGGAATGCCTGCACTTTTTTTCTGAAGTGCTGGTAAATTTGGTTTACTTACATGAGAAAAGTTTTTACGCCCTGTCATGAAAATACATAGACCAAGTAACATCCCAATCCCTGCAAGTGAGAAACCCACGTGCCATCCCCATTTCATTGCAGCGAAGCCACATAGAATTGGAGAAATCATCGAGCCAATATTGCCACCAATATAAGAGATTGAGAAACCCGCCTCACGGCCATGTTCTTGCTCTTTCGTTTGATACAGTTCACCCAACAAACAGCTTGAATTGGTTTTAAAAAATCCGTAACCACAAATAATCAAAGACAAGGCAATATATAAGGTGGTGTGATCGCTGCTTGGAAAGCTCAGCACAAAGTGCCCACCCACCATCAACAAGCTACCTAAAATTACCGACCAGTAATTACCTAAATACTTATCCGCTAAATAGCCACCAATAATAGGAGTTACATACACAAGCGATGTATACGCACCATACAAAGCGTAGGCATGTTGATCTGACATTAATAGCTTTTCAGTTAAGAAAAGAATTAATAAAGAGCGCATACCGTAGTAACTAAAGAATTCCCACATTTGGATTGCAATAATATGGAATATCCCTTTAGGTTGTTTGATTGTATTCATCTATTGTCCCACAACTGCTAGAGAGAATAAGAGCACCCCATTTTCATTGGTACTTATTCATTAATATTGGGTAAACATACACAGCATCGATAAAAACACCAAGAAGTTTGCGGCGAAACTCGTGCAACATAAGTTTTCAAAAATAGTGTTCTATAAATAACCAAAAAAAATCATATAAAAACAGCTATATAGGAAAGAAGTAAGAATAATTATCCCTATTTTGTTTGTTGTTTAATCGGATATGACATGAACTTAATACAGATTAAGTTTTTTGCTTTATATTGACGCTAAAATCGCCCCATAAAATAAAACCAGTAATAGAGGAACACACTTGAGCACTTTGTTTACCGAAACCCGCATTGGCAACATGACACTTAAAAACCGCTTCATGAGAAGTGCAACGTGGGAAAATATGGCAACAGAAGACGGCCATATGACAGACAAGTTATACGATATCTACGAAGAGCTCGCTAAAGGTGAAGTTGGCTTAATTGTTACTGGCTATGCAAACATTGTTGAAGAAGAAAAACCCAACGCTGGCATGATGGGTATGTATAACGATTCTTTCATTGAAGAGTACAAAAAGCTGACTGAACTTGTACACCTAAATGATTCAAAAATTGTTATGCAGCTTGCTTATGGTGGCACTAAAACGACTTATAATGTTGGCGAACGTGTTATTTTTGCTCCAAGTGATGTGTGTGAACGTGGTACACAAACACAAGGCAAAGCGATGACAAAAGACGAAATCGACTACATTGTTAATGCGTTTGCCAAAGCAAGCCTAAGAGCAAAAGAATCTGGTTTTGATGGTGTTGAAATCCATGCGGCTCACACCTATTTAATCAACCAGTTTTTAAGCCCTTACTATAACCGTCGTGAAGATGAATATGGCGGTAGCTTAGATAATCGTATGCGTTTCTTACTAGAGATCTACGCTGAGATCAGAAAACAAGTGGGTGACGATTACCCTATACTAGTAAAATTAACGGCTTCTGAGTTCTTTGAAGGTGGTTTAACGTTCGATGAGACTCGAATCATCTGTAAAAAACTGGAAGAGATCGGTGTTGATGGGATCATCATTTCAGGCAACATTCACGGTAATGCAAGCACACTTGTTGGTGAATCTTTTGATGGCTATACACTTCAAGAAGAAGGTTATTTCCATGAATATGGTAATGTGATCAGCCAAGATGTTAACGTTCCTGTGATCACCGTTGGTGGTTTAAACGACATTAATGCCATTGAAAAGATTGCTGAAGAAACGAATATCCAATACTTCGCTTTATCGCGTCCTTTACTTGCAGAGCCTCAGCTAATTAAACGTTGGAAAGAAGGCAATAGAGCCGAAGTCGATTGTGAGCGTTGTTCTAAGTGCCGAACCAAACGTGGCAACTTCTGTGTGGTTTATAAAAAAAGAAAACCAAAGAAAGAATGCGCTTAATCCATACGTTATAAATTAAAAAATGCCGCAGATAACACTGCGGCATTTTTGTATCTATCATTAAAACCGCCCGATCTTAATAACAAAAAATTATTAAATTAATAAAAAATCATAATTTCATAAATTTAGTCATCTTGCGTATCGTTAGCTCATACAAACGACAACAATCAGCACTGGCAAGGTGAAATCATGCAATTTCTACATACGATGATCAGAGTGACAGACTTAAAACAATCTATTGAATTTTATACCAAAGTTTTAGGGATGAAAGTGCTCGATCACAGCGAAAACAGTGAATATCGCTACACACTCGTTTTCATTGGTTATGAAGAAGGCGGAACAAGTATCGAGTTGACGTATAACTGGGATACCGATAATTACGACATGGGTAATGCGTTTGGTCATTTAGCCTTAGGTGTCCAAGATATTTATGCGGCTTGCGATAACATCAAAGCACTAGGCGGTAACGTGACTCGTGAAGCAGGGCCAGTAAAAGGCGGTACAACGCATATTGCGTTTATTACAGACCCTGATGGTTATCAAATTGAGCTTATTCAATTAAGCAAATAAGAGGATTTATTGATGAAAAATGCACTATTTCAACCAATGCAACTTGGTAATCTGACACTAAAAAACCGTATCGTTATGCCTCCTATGACTCGCTCTCGTGCAAGCCAACCGGGTAATATTGCGAACGATATGATGGCCGAATACTATGCTCAACGTGCAAGTGCGGGTCTTATTATCGCAGAGGGAACTCAAATTTCAGAAATGGGCCAAGGCTACGCATGGACTCCGGGAATTTATTCTCAAGAACAAATCATTGGTTGGAAAAAAGTGACTGATGCCGTTCACACTAAAGGCGGTACTATTTTCGCTCAGCTTTGGCATGTAGGCCGTGTCACTCACCCTGAAAACATTGGTGGTCAACAACCTATTTCTTCTTCTGCACTTAAAGCAGAGAACGTAAAAGTATTCATCGATAACGGTACTGATGCTCCAGGTTTTGTTGATGTTGTTGAGCCTCGTGAAATGACTCAGCAAGATATTAACGATGTTATCGCAGAATATCGCCAAGCGGCATTAAACGCGATTGAAGCGGGCTTTGATGGTATTGAGCTTCACGCTGCCAATGGTTATTTAATTAACCAATTCATTGACTCTGAAGCAAACAACCGTACCGATGAATACGGTGGTACTATCGAAAATCGTCTGCGTTTTCTAGGCGAAGTTGTCGAAGCAGTAAATGAAGCTATTGGTCACGACCGTGTTGGTGTTCGCCTTGCTCCATTTACTTCTCTAAATGGCACAGTCGATAAAACACCAGTAGAAACCTACACGGCAGCAGCAGCATTATTAAACAAACTCAACGTGGTTTACATGCACATTGCAGAAGTGGACTGGGATAATGCTCCTGAGACGCCAGCAGAATTTAAAACAGCAATTCGTGAGGCTTATCAAGGCACGATTATTTATGCTGGTCGTTATAATACAGGTAAAGCGGCGCAAGCACTGACAGACAACCTTGCAGATCTAGTTGGATTTGGTCGCCCATTTATTGCGAATCCTGATTTGCCTAATCGTATTAAAAACGATTATCCATTAGCAGAGCACGATCCAAACACGCTATTTGGTGGTACACAACAAGGACTTGTAGATTACCCTGAGTACCAAGAAGCGCATTAAATTTAAAACAAGTGAACCAACTGCACATAACCCTGCTCTTTTGAGTGGGGTTATTTTTTATAAATGATGATAACACTGGTATTATCGTCATTTTTATCAAGAGATAACATCATGCGCGGAATGATCTATTTAATTATTGCTACCATTCTGGCTGCCATTGGCTGGGGAGCATCAAAAATGGTCGTGATGACCATACCCGGTGATATTTTTATTGGAACTCGATTTCTGCTAGCTAGTTTTGTGCTTGCACCCTTTTGTTTTAAACAATTTCGCACATTAACTGGCAAACAAATTTTAGCCTTAAGTGGGGTTGGGTTGGTTTTATCTTTTGCTCTGCAAGTTTGGGTGTATGCCGTATCCATCACCACATCACTTGCTGAAGGCGCATTCATCATGAGTTTAGCGATGATCATTGCACCTATCATTTCATGGATATTATTTCGCAATAAACCCAATAGAGCCTTTTGGATTGCCCTACCAATATCAGTACTTGGAATGATTTTGCTGACGTTAGGAAATGGTTGGAAGTTGGAAGCCAGTCAACTTGGCTTTATGCTATCTGCATTATTACTTTCCATGCATTTTGTGCTTAATAAACGCATTATTGGCTCAGTAACACCATTGCTATCGATTTGTGTTCAGCTATTTATTGTCGGTATTAGTGGATGCTTATATGCCTCTTTTAATTCTCATCCTCCATTTGAAATCACTCAACACGCCATCTTTTGGTTTTTGATTTCTACCATTGTTGCCACAGCAATTCGATACCTTGCACAAACACTCGGGCAATTCTCAGTTAACATTGAAACCGCTTCACTCATCATGATATTAGAGCCGGTTTGGACGCTTGTATTGAGTATTAGCGTACTTCATGAAGTTGTCGCACCTCAAAAACTCATTGGAGGTGCGGTCATATTTTTATCTTTATTTGTTTATATTAAACTATCAAGAAGGCTGAAATAATTGTTATTTCAATTGGTTGTGTATTTTCTGATACACAGCCTCCGCCAATTGGTGACTGGCAAGGTTACGATCCGCTGTTGCGGTTGATAACTTGCCTTTTTCCACCACTCGAATCCAATCTTTAATCATAGTTTCAAACCCTTTACTTGTTAGCATTGGCGTCCAATCTTTCAATACTAACTTTTGCTCTGTGCTGTCTTTCCATTGTCGGCCTTCAACAAATGACGGAAACTCAAAAGATTGATTTTCATAACCAACAGAAACTCGCTCTGTGGTCACACCAAAATGACGATCCATCGAGGCATGCAGTATTGTCTCTCCAACTTGCCATTGAACGTCTAATCTTGCTAACTGTGTTCCCTGCATTTGATGAATAACATGAACATCATCAATGGTGGACTGAGCGTTTAAATTTACGCTATCCAATGGGTGTATAAAATCATCAAAGATAAAGGTTCGTAAATCACCCGGTAAAGCATGACGATGTTTTTCCCAACGTAATGAACGCAATTTACCTACCGTTCCGTTCGCCAGCTCTGGTACAAATTGGTTATACAATGGAATATGTCGGCGATTAAACCCAACATAAAGTGGCGTGTTATATTGCTCTGCAATCGTATACAACAACTCCGCTTCTTGTGCAGAATCCGCAAGTGGTTTATCAACAAAGGTTGGGATACCGTTTTTCAAGAAAAAAGAAGCAATATCAAAATGAACTTGAGTTGCAGCATGGATCATTACAGCATCCACACCCATTTTTAGAAGCTGATGATAATCTTGGCAAGTCCCTTCTATACGATATTTAGACGATAATTGTATGAGCGTGTCAGGGTTTCGTGTACAAAAAAGCGGTTGAATGCCCGGAAGTTGAGTAATGACGGGCAAATACGCTTTTTGCGCAATGTCACCTAAGCCGATTATTCCTATTTTCATTATTATCCTTTTAAAGGCGAGTATGCCTTAGTGTTATTATAATAATGAGAATGCCAAATCAAATACGTCCTGTCTAAACATTCGTACTGGAAAGGTGAATAGAATGGGTAAATATACGCAAAAAGGGATAACCGTACTTACTACAAAGTACAATTATCCCTTTTTATCGATATACTAAAGAAACAATGAGTAACGGTTACCAGAGTCGCAAATTATTAAGAGCAGCAACGCATTTTGAGCGCCCCGGAATATAAGTTAATACTTCATCATTTAAAGATTGAGCTAACCAGCTATACAAATAACTCAATGGAATTGGAGACTTAAATTGTTCTTCGCTTATGACCTCAAAACCAACTCTTTCATAAAACTTTGGCTCACCATAAGTAAATACCAACTCAACACCTTCTTGTTTCAAAACTTCAAGACCATGATTAATAAGCATCTGACCAACACCTTTATTTTGATATTCAGTATCGATCACAACAGGGCAAAGTAAAAATGCCGTTGTATCTATTTCAAATGTTAAGCGTGTAAAAAAGATACTTCCAACAATTTTGCCGTTATCTTTCGCAACAAAAATAAACATATCATCAGAGTCTGTTGTTGCAAAAAGATCTTTGATTAATGCACCAATCAATGTACCTTCATCAACCCCTTCTGATTTTGAAAAAGTACGAGTAACCAGATCCGTAATTTCTTGAGTTTGTTCAACATGATATTGAGAGTAATCCATTCCACAACCTTATATGTTTTATCGTTTTTCAAAGCATAATCTGTAAAATGACAAATAGGTCAGTAGTTTTTGTTCTTAACGAGACCTTAGTATAAAAATCTCATAATCGAACTCATTTGCTCTCTGTTTAAAAGCGGTTATTTCATTCTCAAAATCAATTAATACTGGAGAATCTATTAATTTATCTTTTAATGTATCTAATCGCTCGATTAAGGGATGGTAATACGCTTCCCATGCGGCATCACTAAGAGAAAAGTGTTCAATAACCTCATAACCTGCTTGTTGTGCATGCTTAATTCGCTCTGAAACTGACACCATATCTGGGTACTCTTTTTTCCAAAAAGACAAGGCACTCTCGCTTGGTTTATCCGTACTCCAAACTAAATCGCTTACCACAAGAACACCATCTTCACTTAATAATGGTTTCCATGCTTTTAACGCATTTTGAACTCCCATAATGTAGGCACTGCCTTCTGACCAAATAAGATCAAAACTCTTTGCCTCAAACGGCATTTTAGCCATATCTGCACACACCGTTGTGATCTTATCTTCTAAACCATTTTGTTGCATTTTTTTCATTAAATGCTTGAGTGCAAACTCTTCGTTATCAACTGCGGTAATCATCGCATCGGAATGTCGAGCAAAAAGTTCAGTCGCAATACCTTGTCCACAACCAATTTCAAGTAGTGTCATTGGTTTATTAGGTACTTTCTGTAATGCTTTTAATGTGTCACTTTCAGAACCTGGCCCCCATCTTTCTAACTCTTTAAAAATCAAATCAAAATCTTGCATGTAGCGTTCATGTTCGTTCATATCTTTAGATAACCATTTCAGTCTCATTGCTTGCTTTTCATCAAAGCCTTGTTTCATTAACCATTCAATATGCGCTTCTGGTGCTAGTTGGTCTAATGACTCGTGCCAGTCTGTTAAACTGCTTTCTCCTAATAAAGCGGCAAGCAACTGGCGTGAATTTTGTTTTTGCTCTATCTCTTGATCCAATTGTTCTAAACGCTCAACTAAAACCTCACGGTTCACTTTAGCATCAAGACAAGCTTGGCACTCTTTAAGCGTTAATCCACCTGCTTGAAGGTTTTGTAATAACACCAATCGTTGCGCATCTTTCTCACTGTATTGACGGTAACCATTGTTTAAACGTTCGCCTTTTATCAAACCCAATTTTTCGTAATAGAGTAAGGTCGTTCTTGATAACCCCACTAACTCTGCAAGTTGTGATATACGGTACATGGTTGGCTCCTGTTAAATAAGACTTACCGTTCAATTGATACCCATCATAAACTGTAAAGCTATAGACAGGTCAACAATTATGGAACTTTTATTCCATAGTGATTGGATCTTTCATCTCTTTTTCTCGTCTTTGATTTTCTTTATCTTACTCACATCAACGACGAGTAAAGAAAATATAAACTCGCGCTTTTGTTCACCAGATTTAGGAAATAGCTCATATGACTCACCCAATTATTGCTGATTTAAATTCTCGTTATACTGCTAAAAAATACGACGCAACAAAGCGCATTTCAGCAGAAGATATGGACGTAATTAAAGAAGCGATTCGTCTATCTGCATCTTCAATTAACTCTCAGCCTTGGAAATTCATTGTTCTTGAAAGTGAAGAAGCAAAAGAACGTTTTCATGGTACATTTGCGAACATGTTTGAATTTAATCAACCACACGCAAAAGAAGCATCGCACACGATTTTATTTGCACACAACCCAAACTATACAAAAGACCAATACCGTAAAGTAGTGGATGCAGAAGTTGCTTCTGGCCACTTACCTGCTGAGCGTTACAACGATATGCTAGATGGCGCTTTTGGCTTTGTTGAATTAAATACTAACGAAGCAGGTTTTAATGGTAACTGGACAAAAGCACAAAGCTATATTGCTCTAGGTAACACACTGCATACTCTTGCTCGTATGGGCATTGCATCAACATCAATGGAAGGTGTTGACTCTGCATTGATTGGTGAAGAGTTTAAAGATGAGTTAGATGGTTATGTATGTGATTTTGCCCTTGCTTTGGGTTATCACAAAGATGGCGAAGATTATAACCACGGCCTACCAAAAGCACGTTTACCAATGGAAGATGTGATTACAACACTTTAATTTTTCCTAATGTAAATAAAAAAAGAGCACATAACCAATGTGCTCTTTTTTATTTTTAAGATAAGTCATCGTGTCTTACTCTTTTTTACTGAATTCAACGATAACAGCAACCGTCAACGCACAAATTACAATCGTGATGGCATAACTTATCCATATAATTAACTCTGTAAGTGGGCTTAACCCTTCCAATAAAAACATGACTCCTCCTTGAGCATACTTTCTCTTTTGGATTCTCATTTTATACACAGAGACAATATTCATAATGTGACAGCCCGCAAAATTTACGACGCTTATCTCTTAAAAATGTAATTAAAATAAACGTATTGCTATTAACTAATCTCATAGTTACATCAAAGTGTTGCTTATGTCGAATTGAGACTCACAAGCTCATATTTTGATTTGATAAGATAAGTTTTCTTCCCATACTAGATCTTGATAATAAAAAAAGATAAGGGAAACTTATGGATAAAATAGTCTGCCCATGCTGCCAACAACATCAAGAATGGTTCTATAGCGAAACCCGCCATATTTGGGTTTGTATCTGCGGAAATGTGATTTTTATCGCTTAAGGTACACAAGCTTTAGATTGGAATAAAAACGCCCTGAATTGGTGCTCAAACAATCAGGGCATTCTCTCTATTTAACCAATCAATCCAATGATTTCTTAAACCGTTTAGACGCGACAAACAGTCCTATTAATGTAAACACAATCATCCAAATCGTGTCACGCCATAAGTCCATTAAATCAGCCCCTCTTAATACGATACCTCTAATCAACCGCATAAAGTGGGTTGCGGGTAATACCTCTGCTATCCATTGAGCTATGACAGGCATACCTTCGTACGGAAACATAAAACCAGATAACAGTATAGATGGAAGGAGTATAAAGATCGTCATTTGCATCGCTTGCAACTGTGTTTTTGCGATTGTTGAAATTACCAAACCAAGCGTCAAACTTGCTGATATAAATAGCAATGTTCCAAATAATATTTGTGATAACGAACCATTAATAGGCACATCAAAAATAGCGTAGCCTAAACCAAGAATGATCAAAACTTGAATTAAGCCGACAAAGATATAAGGGATAATTTTTGCGACCATGAGTTCAAATGAGCGGATCGGAGTGGTGATCAATAACTCTAAATTGCCTCTTTCACGCTCTCTAACAATTGCAGAGCTAGTAAAAAGTACCATGGTCATGGTTAATATAACGCCCAATAAACCAGGAACAATATTGACCGCAGAACGTCGGCTAGGGTTATAAAACAAAGTAACTTCAAATGTTTTGGCTTTGGCTGTATTTCTTACATCAAAATCCAAATCAACCAATGGCATGGTCTGTAATGACAAAATAGCAGCACTTATCATGGTATCTGAGCCATCAACTATCCATTGGCCAAGTTCTCTTTTTTGCATGACTCGTTGAGTAATGTCTTTTGGTAAGACTAAGGCGGCACGAACCACACCTTGTTGAATGGCCTTTTCAGCTTCTTCAACCGTAGGGTAATACTGCTTTATACTAACCACTTGAGTTACTTTAACTGACTCCGTAATTAAGCGTCCTAATGTACTCTCACTTTGATCAACAACAGCGACCGGAATATCCCTAATATCCGTGTTAATGGCATAGCCAAACAACAACAATTGAATTAATGGGATCATAATAACCATTCCGAACGTCAACTTATCTCTAGATAGCTGGCGTATTTCTTTCATCATGATGGCTTTCATGCGATTCATTGATTTCATTGACGTCCCTTCCCTGTTACGGTAACGAAAACATCTTCTAAGCTAGGACGAGCGATATTCATTTCCGCGTCTTTTAATTCACTAAAATTCGTTCTTAACCATAAAATAGGGTCATCAATATGTTGGTGAATAAGCACTCGTAAACGGATCCCTAGTTGAGCGGCAGAACGTACCTCATCACAAGCGATTAATTTTGCTTTTAACGCTCGTAAGTTATTCGCTTTTACCTCGACAATATTAACCCCCATGTTTGCCATGAGTTCTTCAGGCTCACCATCAGCCCGAATAATACCTGACTCCATAATCGCTAAACGATGACAACGTTCAGCCTCATCCATGTAGTGAGTCGTCACGAGAATGGTGGTGCCTTTATCTGAAAGATCGAATAATTGCTCCCAAAACTCTCGTCGATTTTCAGGGTCAACCGCTGATGTAGGCTCATCTAAAAACAAAAGTTCTGGATTATGCATAGTGGCAGCGGCCAATGATAATCTCTGCTTTTGGCCACCACTCATTCCTGATACTCGTTGTTTGCGTAGCTGATCAAGGCCATATGTCGCTAATTGTTCAGAAACTCGTGCATTTAATAATTGCTTTTCCATACCAAAGATTTGGCCAATAAATTCTAGGTTCTCTTCAACACTTAAATCATCGTATAACGAGAACTTTTGAGTCATGTAACCAATCTTTAAGCGTAACGCTTCCGACTCTTTTGGTATGCATAAACCCAGTACATCAACGGTTCCTGATGTTGGACTTAATAAGCCTGTTAGGGTTCGAATAGTTGTTGATTTACCACACCCATTCGGCCCTAAAAAACCATAAATGCTGCCTTTAGGTACGGATAAGTTAATCCCATCAATCGCGGTAAAATCACCGAATTTTTTTACGACCTCTTTTGCTTGAATTGCCAATTCAGTCATATGCTTAATCCTTACTCAATTGAACTTGAGCAGGTACACCTGAAGGTAATAAAGCGGCTGATTCGGGTAAGTCAACCTCAGCTAAATAAACAAGATGTGAACGATCTTCTTCTGTTAATGCGTAATAAGGCGTAAATGATGGATCCGTTGCAACCCATCGTACCGTTCCCTCAAAAGGAGTATCAATACCATCAACTTTAACGGAGAATTTTTCCCCTGGTACAAAACCTACACGATACGATGCTGGAACATAAACACGAGCATAAGGAACTCTATTGGCTTGAATAACAGCGACAAAGCCATTAACAGGAACACGCTCACCTAGGTTATATGGCAGGTTATCTAAAATGCCATCACGAGTAGCTACAATGGTTAATTCATCAAGTTTCTGTTGTTGCAAAATGGCTTCAGCTTTCATTGCATCAAGCTCAGCTCTTGCTTGCTCAATATCCTCAGGCCTTGCTCCAGCGGTCAGTTTTGAAAACTCTTCATTTGCTGAATTTAATGCCGCTCTGGCTGAATCTCTTGATGCTAACGCGGCATCCTTATTTGATTGACTGGCAAGATTTTTCTTTACTAACTCAACCATTCTGCGATACGTTTTTTCAGCATCGATCAGTTGAGCTTTAGCTTGATCAACCCTTGCTTGCGCAGAGGCAATATCCTCTGGGCGCTCTCCATTCGTTAAACGTAATAAATACGCTTGCGCTTTAGCCGTATTCGCAATGGCATGAGCAAGAATGGCCTCTTGATTTTTGGTATCTAACTGCACCAAAACATCACCAACTTTGACTTCACTTCCCTCTTTAACTGGTAATGCTCGAATAATTTCATTTGAGGTAGCAGAAAAAGTCACTCTATCTCGCTCTAATGTACCTAATGCTTCATCACCTTTATCTGGCGAGCACGCTTGCAGTGTCACAATACATGCTAATCCTAATAGTATTTTACGCATTTTCATCCCTTAAGTGATTACCTAGTCTTTATCATATTACTCCTAATAAAATACGATTAAATCCCTTAATACTAATATTGCGATAATAAACAAAAAGGGGAAAGTTATGGCAAATTCAATAAAAGAAGTAAGCAAAACAAATAACTGCCTACTACTATTAATAATATGTTTGCTCAAATTTTAGGATAAATATGAAATGGATTTCTGTATTTGCATTCCTACTTATTGCTCTTTATCACCCCGTTCAGGCGACGTCAGTCGAAGTGGCTTTCCTTGGTTACAGTAACCATTATGTTGATAGAGACTATGACTATAACGAACGACATAAGCTGATAGGTTTTAGCATCAATAACGGTTTTAGTGTTGCGAATTTCACTAATTCGTATAATCGAAAATCAACGCTTGTTGGCTGGAAATTTCAAACAGATGACGCTGTAATGCTTAGCAAGTTATCATTTGATGCGGGAGTGGTTTTAGGTGTGGTAACTGGCTATAAACAGGATGAAATCATCACTTATATAAACGAAGATATTAGCCTTTATCTTATACCTGAGCTTATTATTTCTTACCCTATTACCGACACAATCTCTCTATCATTAGTGAATGGGATTGTGCCGGATTCAAAAGGGATAATACTCATGCACCATCTTGAGCTCTCTTTTGATGATTTATTTTAACTTTTTAGCCTGCACAAAAGCACTAAGCAACTCATCAAAATAATTACGATTCAGACTTTTGCCTATCGTCCCTTTATTGCCATTATTTCGCTCTAATTCTAACGTACACCCTTTCCGCGAAATATATCCTATAATACTGAAAATAATGAATACAATTGAAGTCACTACCTCTGTTATATAGGTATAAGGTGCTTCTTCACTGAGCGCCCCTAATATCGGTAACACTAAAAACCAACCAATGGTATAAAACATAACGACACTAAAAATACCAAGACCCAATCCATATTTAATACGTTGAGCTTTGCTCCATTCAATAATGTTAAGGCTCATAACATTATCAATATTGTCTTTATATCCTTTGTAAGTAAAAGAGGTATTCGTTACCTTATATCCATTAGAATCAAAAAACACCTTATCCATAATCCTCATCCTTTTGTTTTTATTAAAATAAAACTTATGCGCTTTTCTTAAATAATTTTTTATAAATAGATTGAATAAAAATAGCAAAGCCATAACTGACATCAGCTTTTCCATATTCATCTACCGCATAAACAAAATTAGATTGGAATTTTTCAACGGCTTCTTCTGACGTTTCTGCATAGATAACATCATCTTCAACTTCAAAGCCTTGTGCGAGTATGACGGACTTCTCTTTTAAAAAAGACTCCGATGCCATATCTAGGAAGGTATATTTTTTACGATCACTATTGGGGATGCAAAAAAATTGGTACTTAGCCATATTGGTTTCCTCTGTTAAATAAAACGTCTCAAAATAGGGTTTAAATTGGTTTCGATACTTTATTTACAGAAATGAAACTTAAGTAACTTATAAATTACATGAATTAATCTAAAGATATTCGCTATGATTAACAATAAGTATAAGCCAAAAGGATGATCGCCATCACGCACTGTAATGATTGCATGCAATAGGTTCACAAAATAAATACAAAGGTAAGACACATGCAAAAATACTATAAATACTGAAAATCCCTTTTAACGAACAACACACTTCCTTGCTAGTATCTATTGATAGAAATATTATTTAATTAAGAATTACCTATCTGTATGCATACTGTTTTTGAATCATTGCTAATAACTCAATCTAATCGGTTACTTAAATGTGAGCCTTCCTTGTTCGAAATTACGTGGAGAGAATGCGCCGTTGAGGCTTTAGAACTTTTTAAAATTGATAGATTATCCCTTTTTCCAAACTCTCTTATTCTATTCAATGAAGGAAAGCTCATTAATGCCCAGAGACAAGGGGTTGCTGAAGTCCAAAGAGCAAAGTATTCAAGTAAAAAACCAACAGAATATTTAAAACTGCTTTCTTCTTCTAAACAAACCATCACTTTTTCTGCATATGAGTTGAAAAATAGTAACTTAGAGGTTTTACGCTCTCTTTACCAAGATGGCGCTAGATGGCATTGCATCATCCCACTATCAATGCACGGTAAAGTATGGGGAGCAGCAACGCTAGGTCGATTGGATCAAGCTGAAAAAGAAATCGATGATATACAAATAAATCGTTTAAAAATGCTATGTGAAATGTGGTTATGCTATTGGCAGCACTCCGTACTTACCCGCAACTTACAAAGTGAAGAACAACGCCATATTAATGAAGGTGAGCAACTGCTATTACTCAGTAAGAAGCAGACGATTATTCTTAACTTACTTGCGACAGGTCATTCAGCAAAAGAATGTGCTGAGAAGCTAAACCTTAGCCCTAGAACCATTGAATCACATAAATATAGAATGCTGACAACGCTTCAATTAGAGAATCACTCTGAGCTAATACAGTTTGCGCTACGTAATGATTTAGGGAAAAAATATAATCCTTAAATGCGGTAGTTTTACGGTATTAATTTCAACCAATTTCAATAAAATCTATCTCACATATAACGTGTACCTACAACGATAGAGATAACAATGAAATTAATCATGAAGTTCTACAGCATAGTTACGAAAAAAGAGCAATTAAAGCGACAACACTTAAAAGCAAAACTGCATTTTGCTATGGCTCAAAACTATGGAATAGAAGGTTAATCAACAGTTATTAGGTTCTTTATCCCCCCAAAAGAATCTGCAACTTGTTTTGCTCTCTAATAAAAAAGCCTCTTAAATTTAGCTGCCACTAAATGAAAGAGGCTATTTTTTTAGGGGGATTTTATTAATACTTAAACAAGTTCACTTGATTGTTCAAACGAGTCGCGATTTCACGTAACTCTTCAGATAATTGTTGTGAATTGTTTGCTTCTGTCGACATTTGATCAGATACATCGCTCGCCGATTGAATGTTTTGGTTTACTTCATCGGTTACGGTTCTTTGCTCTGCTGCTGCGTTAGAAATTTGCATCGCCATGTCTGATATTTGTTGAATAGAGTAAGAGATTTCTTCTAACGCTGTGGTCGCATTACTCGCATCATCAACACTTGATTGAGCAAATTTCTTACTCTCATCCATACTTTGAACTGCTGAATGAGTATTTCGTTGTAAGGTTTCAATCATATGGCGGATTTCATCTGTTGAGCTATGAGTACGTTGCGATAACACTCGGACTTCATCTGCCACGACCGCAAAACCTCGACCTTGCTCTCCAGCTCTCGCCGCTTCAATCGCAGCATTCAGTGCCAACAAATTAGTTTGTTCTGCAATTTCTCTGATCGTTGAAAGAATGGTATTTATTTGCTGAGCGTTGCTCTCTAACTCTTGAATAATGTTTGATGCATTATCAACTTGATTAGCTAGGTTCACGATAGACTCTTGGTTGCGAATAATAACCTGCTTTCCTTGCTCACAGCTTTCTGTAGAGCTCACTGCTGATTCAGCCGTTAATTGTGCATTATTAGCAACTTCTTGAGCGGTAGCTGACATTTCATGAACCGCTGCGGCAATTTGTGTAATTTCATTTACCTGAATCGCTAAGCCTTCGCTGGTTTTACCTGCCATTTGAGTACTTAATCTTGATTGAGAATTTAACTCTAACGAAGAAGAAGCAATGTCTTTAATGATTAAATGTAATTTATCAATAAAAGCATTCACATGATCGGCTAATTGACCAATTTCATCTTTTGAATCAACCGTGATGCGTTGTGTTAAATCCCCTTCCCCTTTAGATAAATCTTCCATTGCTTTACTTAACAACGTAAGTGGAGATAGAGCTTGTTTTATCAAGTATGCTGCTAATGCCGCGATAATAATAAGCTGCAACATCACCATAAAAAGAGAATCACTAATCACACTTCTTACAGAAGCAAATGCATACTCCTTATCGATAATAGTGACAAAATACCAACCAGAAATTGCTTCTTTTGCCACAGTGATAAATACGTCTTTACCATTAATTACCGCTTCAGATAAAGAACCGCTTTTTGATAGTGCTTCAATGCCAGCAACAGACAGTTTATCACTTAATGTTGAAACGGATTTTTGCAGCATGTTGTGATCTTGATGCGCAACAAAATGCCCATCTTTATCCACCAAATAAGCAGATACACCATCTTGGTTAACAGCGAGTACATCGGCAACAATAGATTGGATTCCAATATCAGCACCAATAACGCCTGCGTAGTTATCGGTATTAAATGAATCAGCAATGGTCACAACAAGATTACCAGTCCCCGCATCCATATATGGGCTTGTAACAATAGGATCGGATGAATTTTGTGCAGCTAAATACCAATCTCTAGCTCTTGGATCATAATCATCAGGAATGGGCAAATCACGGCTTTGATAAAATTCACCCGTTGATAAACCTGCATAAGCGATATCAAATTGACCTGCTTTTTCTGCTTGAGCAAAGTAACTAATTGGTTTATCCGAATAAGAAAACGACTTTTCTGTCGCTAATAAGATCTGTACCTTTCCATCAATCCACTTCTCAATACCCGCAATACTGGATTGCGTAATGGCTAATGAGAATTGCTCAACAGACCGATGTGTTTCTTTCATCAATTGCTTACCTGTCATATAAGTTTGAATTGATGCCATAACCAAAATAACCACCACAAACATGAGGGTTAACTTATTTTTTATTGAGATATTTTTGTACATGATCGTGCCTAACTACTATAAATTCCATTTAAACTCAAAATAACAGCGCTTTGCTGCTTCATTTTGGACTACACCAAATAAAATCCTGAATGTCTTATACAACTGACAGATAACGAATGCATTCACTAGAATTATATATAATGATTTACATCAATAAGATTAAATTCAAAATTGAACCAAGAACACATTCAAGCGATTTATACTTCCAAACAAGTCTATTAATTAGGCTAGTGTATGGCGTTCTGACCTCAATAACAATACATCATTCTAATTATATTAAGGGTAGAGAATAAACAACACACATTTGAATTGTGGCTACGATCTAAATTATTGAATTTAAAAAAGGATTCACTCTCATCCGAGAATAGAGTCACATATTTTCTCTGCTTTCAGACATACACTTCTTGCAATTTCTTCACTATATACGGCATCAGAAGGATTTTTTATGTCGCAAATTTCTCTTAATGGCAAATGGATACTCACCTCTCCAGCGCATTCACATCTTGCAATTCCAATGACGGTTCCCGGCGATAATTACCATGCTTTATACCAAGCAGGAGTCATTACCAATCCATATATGGGAACGAACGAAAATGAGGTTCAATGGGTAAGAGAATGCGATTGGCATCTATCTCAAGAATTTTCTCTTTCACCACAAGAGATGAGTGCTGCATCTTTAATACTCAATTTAAGTCGTGTTGATACATTAGCTAATGTCTTTATTAATAACGAACTTGTTTTAAGCTCTACTAACCAATTTCAACGCCACCGCATTGATATCAAGCCATTTGTTAAACCGGGTGATAACACAATTTCGGTTCATTTCTCTCGAGTCGATGAAGAGGCGCTATCAAGAGCGAAGAAATTACCTATGCCTATTCCATGGGCAGTAGGGAATAACCAGCTTCCGCACATGAACCTAATACGAAAAACACAATGCCACTCTGGTTGGGATTGGGGAATTTGCTTAATGGTTTCTGGTATCTACGATCCAATTTATATTGAGGTGGTAAAAAAGATTGAATTAATCTCAATCGAAACTGCACAAATTTGGTATCAAGGTGCTGTTGATCTTACGGTTAATGTGAAGCATGAGTGCGTTGCAGGACAAGCGATTACCGTTAATTTCAATGACGAAATTCACACGTTAATTAGTCATGAGAGCGGTGAAACAAGCACCATTTTCCATATTGAAAATCCTGAACTTTGGTGGCCTTCTGGCTACGGTGAACAACCTTTATATTCACTCACCGTTGAACTGGATGAACAAACAATCACAAAGAGAATTGGCTTACGTCAATTAGAGCTTAATAACAAAAATGATGAAATTGGCTCAGCGATGGAATTTGTGATTAATGGTTTTCCTATTAACTCAAAAGGAGCAAATTGGATCCCTATGGATGCAATGCCAAGTCTTGAGTCTGAAAGCCGTTACCGAGAATTATTAACCAGTGCCAAAGACGCTAACATGAACATGATCCGTGTTTGGGGAGGGGGTCAATATGAGTCAGAACTATTCTACGATCTCTGTGATGAGCTGGGATTAATGGTATGGCAAGACATGATGTTTGCTTGCTCTCTTTATCCTTCTACGGATGCATTTTTAAAAGACGTTGAACCTGAGATCCGACAACAAATTCAACGCTTAAAAGATCACCCCTCAATTGTTCTTTGGTGTGGCGATAACGAAGTTATTGGGGCGATTGGTTGGTACGATGAATCTAAGAACAATAAAACAACCTATACGGTTAATTACGATCGCTTAAATCGCAATATTGCTCAATGGATTGCAGAAGAAGATCCAAGTCGTCGGTTCTGGACTAGCTCTCCTTGTAATGGCGATATGGATTTTGGTGATGCTTGGCATAATGATAACCGCGGTGATATGCACTTTTGGGATGTTTGGCACTCAGGAAAATCATTTGATGCTTATCAAGATATCAAACCACGCTTTTGCTCTGAATTTGGTTTTCAATCTTGGCCTTCTTTTTCAGAGGTAAAAACCTTTGTTCCTGAAGAAGACTGGAATGTCACCTCTCCCACCTTTGAAGGACACCAAAAAAATGGACGTGGTAATAGCATCATCACTGAGATGTTTACTCGTTATTTCCGCTTTCCATCTAACTTTGAACAAATGCTGTATTTAAGCCAAGTGCAACAGGCTATCGCGATTAAAACTGGTTGCGAATATTGGCGTGCAATCAGTCCTATATGTCGAGGCATGCTCTATTGGCAACTCAATGATAATTGGCCAGTGAGTTCATGGTCGAGTATCGAATACAGTGGTCGTTGGAAGCAACTTCATTACCATGCGAAACGCTTCTTCGCGCCAACTTACGTGCCTTTTGAAGAAACAAATTCTGAATTACGCATTCGAGCGGTCAATGATCATCGAACCGAAGCTCATATTGATGGTACGGTTTATTGGATGGATTTTAATGGGGAACTACTGGGTAAATGGGCAGTAAATTACACCATTGAAGAAGATGGCAATGATGTTATTTGGTCATTAAGCAAAGAAAAATTCCAAGTTAGTGAGCATAATAGCTTTTTCTTTATTGAAATCGAAGTGAACGGTGAGTCTGTTCAGAACACGTGGTTTGCAACCCCTAAACTCAAACAGTTAACAATGAAGAAGGCTAAAATCAATCTTATTCAGTCGGGAACGATGCTTACTCTTCAATCAGATAATCCTGCTTTCTTTGTTCACTTAGAGCATGACGGTAAAGGACGATTTAGTGATTCGAGTTTTACATTATTACCTGAAAAACCGGTAACCATTGAGTATCTTGGTGATGATATCGAAACTCTAAAAAATACACTCCGAGTGTATGATTTATCCAATAGCTACTGAGAAAACTCACCACTCTAATAAAAAAGCCAATGATCATTTCATTGGCTTTTTTCATTGTACGATGGAGTTATTTGACCAAATATTCCTTGGACACTTTATCAATAATTAACTCTCTGAACCAACGATGTGAATGATCAAATTCAAAGTGTTTATGCCACATTAATACATAACAACCCGGTTCCATTGAGATTGGTGCTGGTAATTTTTTTAATGGTGAACCTTTAAGCATATTGTCTATGTACTTTGAAGGAGCACACAAAATCAAATCACTGTTCTCACATAGCTCCATCGCTGAATGGAAATCCGTTAAATTCACTGCGATATCTCTTTTTAAATGCTGCAAGTTTAAGATATCGTCCAAAAGCCATTGCTCAATCCCGCCAAAAACCACCTGTAAGTGACGGTATTTTAAGAAGGTGTCGAGTCCCCATTCTTCATCAAATAGAGGATGGTCTTCACGAACTAAACACACTGAGTGGTCTCTCGCTAACTCAATATAATTCAACTCTGAAGGTATGTTGTTCACGTGCCATTTTGAACGTGTGTCCCACTCCCAACAACTGATCGCTAAATCAATCTCACAACGTAATAATTGATCTAAACTGTCACGTCGCCATGTTTTTGCATCCACATTTATTTGGGGGGCTTGCTTTAATAAAGCGGGCATAAAATGAGGGTAAGTCAGAGAATACGCAGGCTCTACCATATGAATATCAAACGTTCGATTACTCTTCTCTGGCTCAAAATTATTTGGGCGTGTAAATAACTCAAGCTGTTGCAATACTTGGCGCAGTTCAGGGGCTAATTGCTTCGCTCTAGGTGTTGCTCTTAATCCATAAGGCGTTCGCTCAAACAAAGGATCATCAAAGACTTCACGTAACTTTGCTAATTGCTTACTCACTGCTGACTGACTTAAATGCAGTCTTGAAGCTGCGGATGTAACACTTTGCTCTTCTAATAGAACCTCAAGCGTATTCAATAAATTATAATCAAATTGCAACACGATATCCCACCCCTAACATACCTTTATCTTTACTGCTGATTATTATCATTACTCAATACTTTGATTGTGAAATTCACGTCATGATTTCATTTCAAACATCGCTTTTGAACGATACCGATGAACCCCAACAGCATTATCATTCTGTAATGCAAGATCAAGCATACATTCAGCAACTACTTCACCTTCAATTGGCTTGTAGTTTAGTAGCCCCCCCTTAATTAAGGGGTTAATAATGCTCATTACGCCTTGCAATAAGACTTCATCTTTTCTAGTTTCACTTCGGTCACCCGATAGTGGTCCTGGCTGCATAAAAGTCGTACTAGAAAAGCCTAATAACGCGATACTGTCTTCCATCTCTCCCTTACACTTTAAATAGTGAGAGAATGCAGAAGAAGACGCTCCAATACACGAAACCACATAAATGTGTCGTACACCCACTTCTCGCATTGATTGAGCAACAGAAACAACAAGATCAGTATCTATCGCTTTTAGTGCGGCTTTACTGCCTGCCTTTTTGATTGTAGTACCTAATGTAATAAAACCAATATCAGGAGTCTGCTCTTCTAGCTGGTTTTTATCTATTGATAAGTCATCACTCACCATTTGAACTAATTTTGAACTCGTTTCATCAAGTGGTCGACGAGATAAACTATAAACTCGATTAACGAATTCATTTTTTAGTGCGAAATTCAATAAATGGTGGCCAATCAATCCTGTTGAACCTGCGATTATGATCGATGCTGAATCAAACATAATTTACTCCTGAGTATTTGTGTTTATCATTATAATTTTAGCTTAATTACATAAACGGAAACACAAATTGGTTATTCATTGTTGTTGGTTTAGCTAATTACTAATGCTATTTCCATAGCGCATGATCAAATCCACCACGCTATTTACGCCCAGTTTTTTCATTAAATTGGAACGATGAACTTCAATAGTTCGTAAGGAAACACACATTGAATCAGCCATTTGTTGGTTTTTCATTCCTTGAACAATCAATTTAAGTACTTCTTGCTCTCTGGCCGTTAAAGAAAGATAAGAGCGATGTGCATCTTGGCTTTTATAACGCTTTTCAGATGCGACTAATCCATTTTTAATTGCGATAAACAGCTCTTCACCATCCACTGGCTTTTGAAAAAAATCAGCGGCTCCCGCTTTAAGTGCATCAACTGCCATGGGGATATCTCCATGACCGGTTAAGAAAATAACACTTAAGGGGCTGTTTTGTTGCTTCAATAATTCATGTACGTCTTGACCTCTTAGCTCTGGCATCCGGCTATCTAGAATTGCACACCCCGGCGTTGATACATCAACGGAATCTAAAAACGCTCGTCCACTGCAAAATTCAGAAACAGACAAACCGTATCCTTCCAGCATGAAAACCAACGATTCTCGAACTGAGAGCTCATCATCAACCACATAAACGTTTGAATTACTTATGTCGATATGTCCTTTACTCATTCCCTTTGTTATCCCTTTTGATAAGGTAAAATTACCTCAACACAGCAGCCTCTTGGTTTGACTGAGCTGTATTTCATCATTCCATCATGATTTTCAATTACATCACGACAAATCGCTAAACCAAGCCCCAACCCATCTTTTTTGGTTGTATAGAATGCCTGCTCTAACGGTGTCGTTTCATCTTCAATACCAACGCCATTATCTATGATCATAATCCGTACTTGATCAACGAGATATATCAACTCAATCCTGACAACAAGTGCCTCTGTTGTTTGCCCCATCTTAATGCAGGCATCTTTGGCGTTATTTAATAGATTAAGTAACAATTGTTGTAGACCAGTATAATCCGCTGAAACCATATTAGGCTCACCGTTACTGTTAATCTCTATCGATATGTTATTTCGCTGAAAATCATGTTCAACCAAACGATAAGTATCATTAACTAACGTGCCTAACCAGAAACGTCGTTTCTCTATTGGTTTTTTATGAATGAGATCTCTTAGGCGTTGAATAATATCACTGGCTGCGGTGACCTGCTGTTGAATTTTTTCCATAACAGGAAGCAGTTCTTCGGATTTATTTCCTTTTTCAATGCGTAATTTTACCCCATGGCTGTAATTTTTAATCGCCGACAAAGGTTGATTGATCTCATGAGCCAAACTGCTTCCTAACTCACCAACAATCATTATTCGTTGTGCGTGTTCAAGCATGGAGCTTTTCTCTCGCAAATCTTCTAACGTTTTACGCAACACTTTTTTACTGCGCTTAAAACGTAGCTCAAGTAACACATGGTAGATATTTAAACCAAACAGCCCAGCAATCAAGGTTAAAGCTAAATACGGATTGCGGTGTAGCCAATCTTCCATTTTCTGTGTCCATGGCTTCTGCAGTGGGTGCATATCAAAATGTTGATATACCTTATCTACATTTAAACTGCTTTCTGGAAGTGTCCAACCTACGTTTTTTGCCGATTCGGCGGCAAAGGCATTAGCAGGCATAGCCAACAAGGCTTGCGTGACTTTCTTACCAATTTCATTAGAAGCGCGATCCGTCTTTGCAAACGTCCAATTTGGATACAATGGTGTACTGACTGCACAAGTGAATCCATCATGCTCTTGCTGACCTAAAACACGGAAATCAGAACGATCAATAAATCCTTCTTCGACCATTTCTTCCAGTGTACAAGCCGGGGCTATCGCGACATCTAACTCTCCATTCTCTACCGAACGGATCAGATTGTCCGTTGGTGGGCCAGTGAATTGAATACGATCAAAAAAAGACGAATTAAAATAACCCAATTTATCCATTTCAAAATGAAAGGCGATAAAACCACCGAAAGCTTTTTCTGATACGGCAGCTATTTTAGCGTATTCAATATCTTGTAAAGAGTGATATGGCGAATCTGCCCGAACGATCACTGAAGATGCAATGGCTTTACTAAAAGGCAGTTCATGCCCTTTCTTCTGAGTCGCTAGCCAGTTAATTGGTAATCGTCTTGCAAATGTGGTGGCTTGTCCTGGACTGGTTAATAGAAAATCTAACTCGCCATTTTGAAATGCATTTTCTAACCCATCAAAATTGTAAGAATGCAGAACAAATTTACTGTTTGGAATTTGTGATTCCAACCATTTCATTGTCGGCTCCCATGCAATATTACAATGATAATGTCCTCTTAATGCCAGAACACCAACATCATATTGCTTCATTTTTACTGAATTTGCATAGCAAACCGTAGGGCAAATAAGCAGAACAAATAAACAACAACATAGAAGAAATGAAAGTCGTTTTTGGTAATAGTTATCAGTCAATGAAAAGGGCCTTATACATCACATTTAGGAATGCAGTTATCATCGATTTTCACAATAATTTTATTGCTTTAGATCAAGTCCTTAGCATTATTGTGGTTTACCACAATAGTGACAATTTAATGAATAACTCAAAATCCCACTACTACCTTAGAGGTAAGTGGGATAACACCCTTTTGTGTCACTTCTAACACCAAATTAAAATAAAAAAGTTAGCGGCCACTTCCTCCAGTTTTAGGTTCAAAAATTCAATCTGTTTTGTTTATACCGATGAACAAAACATAAAAACTTTAAACTTACTGGAAAATACACAATGAAAAAATCAACAATTGCCATCGGCGTTTTAGCCGCTGCGGTCGCAATAGGGTACCCAACTTATAAATCCATGTTTTCTGCTCCCGCTTTTGAGATCAGTGAACAACACCTAACTGAAAAATTCTCTCACTACGCTCATCCAGAGCACTTTATCGCCGCTCAAGATCTAAAAGAGATGATGGATAACGGTGATAATGTTGTGGTTATTGGTGCATTAAATCCAATGAAACCTGACGCTCCTATCGAAGGCTCTTTTACCATGTGGCGTGATGGTTACTCGGCAAAAGAAGGCACTTATGAGTTCGATGGCATGAGTAACACAACCGAAGAGATGGAAAAAATTCTAAGCTCTTACGGTGCAACGCCTGAATCAACTATCGTTGTTTATGCAGCAACATCACACCACGATGCTGCTCGTCTATTTTGGCAAATTGAAGCACTAGGCCACAGCGATATTCGCTACCTAGATGGCGGCTTAAACGCTTGGGTTGGTGCTGATTTACCAACAGGCAATGCAAATCCATCGGTTGCTCAAAGTGATTATCAAGCATCACAACCTGCACATAAACACACAGCTCTTGCTACGTTAGATATGGTGATTGAAGCTCAAAACAATGATGAGTGGGTAATCATTGATACGCGTGGTAACGACGAATTTAATGGCACAACAACGGTTGGTGGCGCATTTGGACCAGGAACGATTCCAAAGAGTGTACACATTAACTGGACTAAAGCAGTAAACGAAGACACCACGTTAAAATCAGCAGAAGAATTACAAGCGCTATACGGCGATGTTATTAAAGGCAAAAAAGTCATTGCCTACTGTCAATCAGGCGTTCGCTCTGCACATACAACCATGATTCTACAAAACGTGCTTGGTGCAGAGGAAGTTTACAACTATGACGGCTCATGGATTGAGTACAGCCACGCTCACTATGAAGAAAAACAGCCGAACGTTACCGTTATCAACGGCCAAATCTAATTCAATCTTAAATTGGAATCATAATAAAAATGAGCAATGTAATTTTTAGTCAAAAACTCTACGATACCGCCCAAATGGTCGTAGATGGCTGCATGGGTGATGCCGACCCAGCATGTCAAACTGCATGTCCAATGCACACGGATGTGAAACAATATGTACGCTTAGCGGGTGAAGGTAACTACCAAGAAGCCTTAGATCTGATCCGCGGCAAACTTTTCTTACCTCAAACTCTTGGCCGTATTTGTGCTCACCCATGTGAAGCTGCATGTCGTCGTAATACTGAATTTAACCAACCAATCAGTGTTGCAGGGATCAAACGCTTTGTTGCCGAAAAAATGGATAAACAAAGCAATTGGGATCTCACCGTTGCCAATGACAGCGGTAAAAAAATCGCTATCGTTGGCGCAGGCCCTGCTGGTGCACAAGCAGCGATTGAGCTTCGCCGTAGCGGTCACCAAGTGACGATCTATGAAAAGCTGAATGTTTACGGTGGCATGATGCGTGTGGGTATTCCTGAATACCGTTTACCGCGTGATGTTATCGATTTTGAATACGGCTATTTAGATATGTTAGGCATTGAAACGAAATTCGGAGTAGAGATAGGTAAAGATATCTCTTTCAATGAACTTCGTCTTTCTCATGACGCTATTGTTTTAGCTCACGGTGCTCATGTTGGTTCAATCATTCCACTTCCAGGTCACAAAGCGCAAGGCGTATTCTCTGCGGTTGAGTATCTAAAAGAAGTATCAGAAACTCGTGATTTCCCTCGTGCAGGTAAGCGAATCATGGTCATTGGCGGCGGAGACGTTGCTATGGACTGTGCTCGTTCATCATGGCGCATCGGTGCAGATGAAGTACACCAATGTTCATTAGAAGAAATGGCGAAACTGCCTGCAAGCCAAATTGAAATTGATGAATCTCTAGAAGAAGGCGTGTTATTTAACGCTGGCTGGGGACCGATTTCAATTGAAGAAACAGACGGAAAAGTAACTGGAATCGTACTTAAAAAAGTCATTTCTATTTTTGATGAAAATGGCAACTTTGCACCAAGTTACTCAGATGAGACCCGTACGATCGCTGTAGATACCGTTATTTTCGCAACAGGACAAGTAGTAGCAGACATTACTGATGGTGCTCTTGAACAAACTCGTGGCGGCCGTTACGTAGTTGATAAAGATACACTAGCGTCTTCTGTTGACGGTGTTTACGTTGCTGGTGATGCCTGTGGCGGTAACATTGTTGTTGAGGCAATGGCACTAGGTCATAAAGCGGCACTGAGTATTGAGCGTCAATTCGCTAAGCGCCCTCTTACTGAAAATCGTGATTTTGAGAAAGAGTACAACTACCCTTCTCGCCTTGATATTCCGCTTCCAAAAGGCACGACTGACACGCCTCGCCTACACGGCCAATTACGTGATGCTGAAGAACGTAAGCAAGATTTTAAACAAGTTGATCTTGGTTTTTCAGAAGAACAAATCAAGCAAGAAGCATCTCGCTGTCTGCAATGTACTTGTAAATTGTGCATGAATGAATGTGTGATGATGAATGACTTTGGCGATTGCCCTAAAACCTTGTTTAGTGACTTCATTAATAACAAAGCCATGGATCCCCTATTGGCTTATTCATGTAATGCCTGTGACCAATGTACGATTGTTTGCCCTAAAGACTACCCAATGAAAGAGATGTTCTTAAGTGCTCGTGTGGATTTTGTTAATGCCAATGGCGGTAACTCTCCAATTCCGGGACACAAAGCAATCAATATGCACCAGAAGCTTGGCTTCTCTAAATTCTTCACTATGGCTAAACGTACGGTGGCTTCAAAATGAGTAATAAAGTATTTATGCCAGGATGCAGTCTGCCATCCTACTCGCCAGAAGGCGTTGCAAGCATCGCAAAATATCTAAAAGAAGTGTACCCAGATATGGGGGCAGTACAAAAGTGTTGTGGTAAACCAACATCAGCTATCGGTCAAACAGAGCTATTTAAAGAGCGTTACGGTCAACTGCAAGCGGATTTCGATAAGCTTGATGCACAAGAAGTGATCGTGGCTTGTCAAAGCTGCTATGCGGTCATTAAAAAATCAGGCGGTAATCAAAAACCGGTATCACTATGGAAATTGCTACCTCAAATCGGCCTTCCTGCTGAGTTAATTGGTAAAGCGAAAAACAGCGATGTGGTATTCACCATTCATGACTCTTGTTCTACACGTTATGAAAGTGAGCTTCAAGCAGGTATTCGCTGGATCTTAACTGAACTTGGTTACCAAATTGCAGAGCCAGAATACACAAAAGAGAACACACGTTGTTGTGGCTTTGGTGGCATGGTGGTTCCTGCCAACCCTGATGTGGCTAAACGTGTTATTCAACGTCGTGTTGAAGAGTTTAAAACGGGTCACGTTGTAGTGTATTGCTCTGCATGTCGTGCTTCTATGATGGGCGTAGGTACTAAAGCGTGGCATATCCTTGATTTAATGTTTGGTCCCGTGATCATGAATGGTGATGAACCACCAGTCAACGTATTAGCAAGTCCTGTGAAATCATGGTTCAACCGCTATAAATCAAAAGCTGGCTTAATCAAATGTATGTCTGTTGACTAATTAAAGGGATGTAAAATGAAATTCGTAAAAATTGCACTTATCATTGCGGTAATTGCACTGGCATTATTTGCAGCAAAACAAACCGGTATTCTTGAGATCATTACCGATATCAAGAGTCTTCAAGAGTGGATCGCAGGCTTTGGTGCTTGGGGTTACATAGTATTTGTCGCAGCATTTGTGTTTGCTTGTGTATTTTTACTACCAGGCAGTGCCTTCACAATTGTGGCTGGCATCGTATTTGGCCCAATCAAAGGTGGCGTTTTAGCGCTATTTTCAGCGACATTAGGCGCAGTTGTAGCATTTATCGTTGCTCGTTTCTTACTTCGTAATACCATCATGAAAAAATTTGGCGATAACCCAATCTTTAAGAAAATTGATGATGGTGTGGCAAAGAACGGTACAAGCTTCTTAATCTTAACTCGCTTAGTTCCTGTGTTCCCATTTAGCTTACAAAACTACGCTTATGGTTTAACGAGCTTAAACTTAGGTACTTACGCTTTAGTTTCTTTAATCACAATGGCACCGGGCGCATTCATTTTTGCTTACATGGCAGGTGATATTGCAACGAACGGCGTATCTGCAATGTTATTAGTTAAATTTGCGGTTGCGGGTCTGATCCTATTTGGCATGTCTCTAATTCCAAAATACATTGCGAAGAAGAAAGGCATCAATATGGAAGAGTTAGCAAAATAATAAAGCGATAACCTTAGAACATTGGTATCCAACGTATTGCTAAACGTTATTAAAAAGGATGGTAATTGTTTGAAACTATTATTAATACCAGAGGTATAATAGTTAAGAACACATTACTGTCCTTTTGTTGTTACTACCAATACAACAAAAAACTCTTACCGCTATCACACTTTTTATAATAAATAAGAGTAATAAACAGTACGCTTGCTATAACCAATAAAATACTCAACGGATGACTTTATGAATAAGCAACTTACCACCATCGGGATCATGGCTTCACTTTTTGCAACCTCCTCTTTTGCCACCGATTGGACACAAATTGAAAAAGAAGCTCAAGGACAAACGGTTTATTTTCATGCTTGGGGCGGTAGCCAAGAGATTAACCATTATCTTCAATGGGCAAATAAAGAACTGCAATCAAAATACCAAGTGACGTTAAAACACGTAAAAGTCAGTGATATTTCTGAAACTATTCCACGCCTGATTGCCGAAAAAGCAGCAGATAAAAACACGAACGGTAGTGTCGATATGGTTTGGATTAACGGTGAAAACTTCAAATCCATGAAAGACAATCAATTATTGTTTGGTCCGTTTACTCAAGATTTACCAAGTTGGAAATACGTCGATAAAATGCTACCAGTCGATGTAGACTTTTCAGAGCCAACCGATGGTTTAGAAGCGCCTTGGGGAGTGGGTCAACTGGTATTTATTCATGACTCTGAGAACCTAACGAACCCACCACATTCATTTGCTGAAATGTTAAGTTATGCTCAGAAAAAACCAAACAGCTTAAGTTACCCTCGCCCACCAGAGTTTCATGGGACGAGCGTCTTAAAATCTATGTTGATTGAGCTAACCGATAACAATCCTGCGCTGCAAAAACCCGTTTCTGAATCGGATTTTAATGCCGTAACCGCACCACTGTGGGATTACCTAGAAAAATTCCATAAAGTGGCCTGGCGTGGCGGTAAGCAGTTCCCTGCAGGTACATCAGAAACCATTCAACTACTTGATGATGGACAGCTTGATTTAGCCGTTACTTTCAATCCAAACGCTGTATATTCTGCACAAGCCAATGGTAACTTAGCTAATACGACTAAAGCTTATGCCATGGATTCTGGTGCACTATCTAACATTCACTTTTTAGCCATTCCATGGAATGCAAAAGCAAGTGCAGGTGCACAAGTTGCCATTAATTTCTTATTAAGCCCAGAGGCACAATCTCGTAAAGGGGATTTGAATGTCTGGGGTGATCCCTCTGTATTAAGTAGCAAATACCTAACGGGTAGCGCAAAGAATACACAACAATTTAAATCTGTTTCTGAACCGCACCCAAGTTGGCAAGCGGCTATCGAAAAAGAATGGTTAAAACGCTTCGGTAGTTAAGTTTAAGTAAAATTAGTATGTTACGAGCTCTATATCTTATTATTATTGCAGTCTGTATTCTGCCTACACTTCCCGGTTTACTGGGAGTTGCAGTGTCTGCTCTGGGCTATATTCCACCTCTTGGTATGCATCACTTTTCTTTGGATGGTTTTGCATTGGTCTTTTCTTGGGAGGGAGTATGGCGCTCAATCGGGCTCACAATATATTCAGCCATTGCAAGCAGCTACTTAGCGTGTTTGATCACCTTCGCTGTTTTACAAGCCACATGGGGAAGTAAATTTTGGCGAAAAGTGGAGTTATCACTATCGCCTTTATTAGCTACACCCCATGTCGCTTTTGCTATTGGTTTTGCTTTTTTGTTTGCACCAACAGGGATGGGAGTTCGCGCTCTTCATAGCCTATTTGGTTACGATGCTTCACCTCAAGACATTAATGATCTCGCATTCTTAATCAAAGACCCTCATGCACTTGGTTTAATTGTGATGCTGGCATTAAAAGAAGTGCCGTTTTTACTGCTAATGAGCATCTCAATTCTTACTCAACTCAAAATTGACCAAATTGAGAAAGTCAGTGCCTCTTTGGGTTATAGCAAAGCACAAATGTGGTGGAAATGCGTGTTTCCACAATGGTTAACAAAATTGCGTTTCCCTATGCTTGCGGTTATTGCGTACAGTTTATCTGTTGTTGATGTCGCATTAATTATTGGGCCAACCAACCCACCGACTTTTGCGGTTTTAGTTTGGCAATGGTTTACGGAGCCTGACTTGAGCTTACTGCCTCGTGCAGCGGCTGGAGCTGTTGTACTTTTTGCCATTGCTTCTCTATTAATCGCTTTTGCTCGCTTGGTTGAATGGACGATAACAAAAGGCATTAGATGCTGGCAATATTCAGGCCGTAGCGGTATTTCTCTTCCTGGTAAATCACTTTTCTTACTCATCATTTCACTCACAGTGTTAATGGTGCCATTAATGCTTATCTGGAGTTTTGCACAACGTTGGCGCTTCCCAGATTTATTACCAAGTCGTTATAGTGAACGATTTTGGCAACTAGAATGGGACAGCATTTTAAGCACCATAAATCAGAGTCTTTCCATTGCTATCATTACCGCTTCTATTGCGCTAGTGCTTGCGGTGTTAGCTCATGAATACCGCATTAAATACAAATGGCAAGTTCCGGGCTATATCATTGCGATTCCAATGCTTATCCCTCAACTTTCTATATTATTTGGCTTGCAAGTGGTGACACTTTATCTAAGTAGCGATTCCTATTTCTTCTGGGTGTGTTGGGCACATATTTTCTTTGCTTTCCCATTTGTTTACTTAGCTCTCGATGGTCCTTGGAAGAGTTTTGATACGGGTCTTACTCGTGTTGCTCTAAGCTTAGGAAAATCACCATTTCAAGCGTGGTGGAAGGTAAAAATGCCGATCTTACTTCCTGCTATTGTTTTTGCGTGGGCGGTTGGGATCAGCGTGAGTTTAGCGCAATACCTTCCGACATTAATGCTCGGCGCGGGTCGAATTAGCACGATTACAACTGAAGCGGTTGCGCTTTCAAGCGGTTTTGATCGTAGAGTGACTGCGATATACGCAATTTGGCAGGCTTTACTACCGTTATTTTTCTTTACCTTTGCGATTATGATCAGCCGTTTGCCGATGAAATGTCGCCGTCTTTCTATTTAAGGTTAATTACCAAATGTGTCTTTATCTCGAAAACCTCGCTATTCATAAAACTGGTGGTGAAGCTCTATTTACCTCTCTGAATATGAGAGTAAAAAAAGGAGAAATCCTAACCTTAATGGGGCCTAGTGGCTGTGGAAAATCAACTTTGCTAGATGTCATTGCTGGCCATCTGTCTGATGAATTTTCTTATTCTGGAAACCTAACTCTAGACAGTACTGATTTAACCAAGCTCCCTGCTCACAAACGTAATGTCGGGATCTTA
This sequence comes from Aliivibrio fischeri, assembly GCF_009727955.1. GTDB lineage: Bacteria > Pseudomonadota > Gammaproteobacteria > Enterobacterales > Vibrionaceae > Aliivibrio > Aliivibrio fischeri_A. The sequence goes on from NZ_WOBR01000003.1 coordinate 208,645, forward strand.
TTTCAAGACGATTTGTTATTTCCTCACCTCACCGTTTGGGAAAACTTAGCGTTTGCACTGCCTAATGCAATCAAAGGCAATGATCGTAAAACACAAGCAATGCAAGCATTAGAGCATATCTCATTAACTAAACTCGCCAACTCTTTTCCTGCTCAGATTTCTGGTGGTCAACGAGCTCGCATCAGTTTAACTCGTATGCTACTTGCAAAACCCAAAGTGGCCCTTCTGGATGAACCATTTAGTAAACTAGATAAAGACCTTCGTATTCAATTTAGAGATTGGGTGGTTGAACAGCTAAAAGAAGCCAATATTCCGGCTTTAATGGTGACGCACGATAAAGAAGATGTACCACAAGGAAGTCGAGTTCTTACTTGGCCTTGGGAGATAACTCATGCTTGATAGTTTCAGTATTAAAGTAATTCGTTGGCCTTTAGCGCAAAGTGCCAAACTAGTTAATAAACTGGGAGTTACAGCCAACCAAACGACGCTATTTGGCTTTGTTTTAGGTTGCTTAGCTTTCCCAGCTCTTATTGCAGAGCAATATTTGTTGGCTCTAGTATTTATTGTTTTGAATCGCATTTGTGATGGATTAGATGGGGCATTAGCTCGAATACAGGGCATCACCGATGCGGGAGGCTTTCTTGATATCAGTTTGGATTTTCTGTTTTATTCTTTGATCCCTTTTGGATTTGTTCTTGCTAATCCTGATCAAAATGCCATTGCGGGTGCGTTTTTAATTTTCTCGTTTGTTGGGACAGGAAGTAGTTTTTTAGCTTTTGCCATCATGGCAAGTAAGCAAGGAATTGATAATCCAGTTTATAAACACAAATCCCTTTATTACATGAGCGGCTTAACCGAAGGAACAGAAACCATTGCGTGTTTTATCGCATTTTGTCTGTTTCCAACCCATTTTGCCATTATCGCCTATGTTTTTGGTGCCGCTTGTTGGTTTACCACCTTTACTCGCATTTACTCTGGATTCCATACTCTAAAACCGTAAGTTTAATCAACTTCACGCATAAAAAAACGGATGGCTTATACCATCCGTTTTTAATTTTGAACAATCTATTATGGCAACTTAAATAGCCCAACCACCAACATAGAAAATAATCAATGCAATCGTAATAGAGACAATACCAACATTCAGTTTCTTAATCTCGCCAGCAAAAACACGGCCAACAACAAGTGTAGTAAAACCGATCATAATACCTGTTACGATGTTTGCAGAAAGAATAATGAATACCGCACACACAAGGCCAGATAACGCATCAACTGAATCTTCAAAATCCAGTTTAGATACATTACTTAGCATTAATAAACCAACGTACATAAGTGCAGGAGCAGTTGCATAAGTAGGTACTAAGTAACTTACTGGTGATAAGAAGATCATCACTAGGAACAACACCCCAACAACCGTTGCAGTAAGGCCGGTTTTACCACCAGCAGCAGTACCTGCCGCCGATTCAATGTACACAGCAGCCGGTGCACCACCAACAAGACCAGCAACCATTGAGCTTGCAGAATCCGCCGTTAATGCTTTACCGCCATCAATGATTTTACCGTCTTTATCTAATAAGTTTGCTTGACCTGCTAACGCACGGATAGTACCAGTCGCATCGAACACTGCCGTCATAACTAAAGCAACGACAACAGGAAGAATCGCAGGTGTTAAAGCACCCATGATATCCATAGAACCGATCAATGAACTACCGTCAGCGGTTTCTAGACTCGGCAAAGCAAAGAACCCATTGTAAGTTACGCTTGGATCAAAAATTAAACCGATGATTGAGATAGCAACAATCACTAATAAAATGCCACCAGGAACTCGTTTCTTTTCTAAACCAAAGATAGCAGCAAGACCAAGTACTGACATGATCACAGAAAACGAAGTAATATCACCTAGCATAATAGGCAGACCCGCATGTGCATTTTTTACGATAAGCCCCGTACCATCTGCTGCAATTAGCAGTAAGAAGAGACCGATACCAATACCAGTACCATGAGCAATACCTGATGGTAAGTTATTTAAAATCCACTGACGAATGCCTGTTACCGTAATAAGTGTAAACAAAGCACCCATAATAAATACGGCACCAAGCGCAACAGGAATACTTACGCCTTGACCTAATACTAAACTGAACGCAGTAAACGCGGTTAGTGAGATAGCACAACCAATTGCCATTGGTAAGTTAACCCATAACCCCATTAACAGTGAGCCAAATGCAGCAACTAAACAGGTAGCAACGAATACTGCACCAGTATCAAAACCTGCCGCTCCTAACATGCTTGGTACAACAATAACCGAATAAACCATCGCTAAAAAAGTAGTTAAACCCGCAATCATTTCTGTTCGAACTGAACTACCACGTTGTGAAATCTTAAAAAAACCATCTAATTTCTTTTCAAAATTTGATGTTGTTTCAGTTTGCTGTGCATTGTCCTGAGACATGGAACTATCCTTACTAAAGTGCGTTAAAGTTGCAGTCATAATTTGCGCGCATTTTCACACAAACTGAGCAAAATATAAATAAGCAATCGTTACCGTAATGAGATTTCAATAGGTTACAGTGAATAAAAGTCTAATGAGAAATGAAGTGATTTATTGATTTTTAAAAGAAAAATATCAACTTATACACTCGCATATTATTTTAATAATTATTGATTTTCCCTTGTCAAAAATATGACCCACCTGATTCACTCAGCTTTTTATTTAACAAAAAATAAAACTTGTATTAAACAAGACCACTAAAGCATCACACAACAGCAATGAATCAGATTTGATTTCACAACATAAATAATAAATTGGACAAGGTTATAGAAGGCATCAAGAAAAAATAGGCACAAAACCTCAATAAAAATACAGTATGGTGTAATATTTGCTTACATTTAGCTGCTGAATTTATCGAGACAAAAAGAGACAAAGACATGAAGACAGATCCGTCTAACAATAAAGAAGTTCTATTTCCCAAAGAATATAACTTGTTATCAATCACCTCCCCATCAAGTCATATTACCTACGCAAGTAGCAATTTTTGTGAAGTAGCTGGATTTACGTTAGATGAACTGAATTCACAACCCCATAATATCGTTCGCCATCCAGATATGCCGAGTGAAGCATTTAAAGATATGTGGTCTCACCTAAAAAACAAAAAATCATGGATGGGATTAGTTAAAAATAAATGTAAAGACGGAAATTACTATTGGGTTGACGCCTTCGCATCTCCTATCCTTCAAAATGGTGAAATAAAAGAGTATCAATCTGTTAGATTAAGTCCTTCTCGAAAGCATATTGCTAACGCTGAAAAAGTATATGCATCATTAAAATCAGGTAAGAAACCATTAAAACTAACATTGCCAAGAACTCGTTTATGGCAACGCTTTGCTTTAACATTAATACCTAGTTTTATTGTCGCGGCTCTGATTTCATATCAATGGTCCCCTTTATTTGGTTTAAGCCTCTTGAGTACACTTTCGCTATTGAGTGTCTATTCATTAACTCGTCGTTTAGAGCAATTATCAACTAAAGCAAAAGCGGTCTTTGATAATCCACTAATGGAATTAATTTACACGAATCATGTGGATGATATTTCAGAAATCGAACTTGCGTTAAAAATGCGCCAATCTGAAATTAATGCCATTATTGGACGCATTCAAGACTCTAACGAGCAGATTGAAACACTAGCGAAATCATCAACTTCTAACTGCCTAGATACCGTTAATAACCTAAACGAACAAACTCAAGAAACCAATCAGGTTGCTAATGCTATCCAAGAAATGTCAGCTTCCGTTAACGATATTGCGGCAAATGTTCTAAGTACAGCTCAAGCAACAGAAGAAGCATATCAAGTCACTTCTGAGGGAATGACAACAGTCACAGAGACAGTAAACTCAATCCAAATGCTTTCAACACAATTAACCAATGCCTCCAATATCATTGCAACACTGGAAGCTCGCGGAAACGAAATTGGTTCTGTATTAACCGTGATACAAGCGATTGCAGAACAAACAAATCTATTAGCATTAAATGCGGCAATCGAAGCTGCACGAGCCGGAGAGCAAGGCAGAGGGTTTGCTGTTGTTGCTGATGAGGTCAGAGCATTAGCTCAGCGAAGTCAAGATTCAGCAAAAGAAATTCAAGATATGATCAAACAGATACAACAAAGTACACAAGATGCCGTTGAAGCAATGGAACAAGGAAAATCACTCTCTGGTGTATGCGTAGATTCAGCAAATAAATCAGGCCATACGTTACAAGAATCCTTTGAGCAAGTGAGTGCAATTGCTGAAAAAAACACTCAAATATCCGTTGCGATTGAGCAAATTGTCAAAGTATCCGAAGACATGAATACAAATATTCAATCAATTAATAATGTCTGTGAGCATACACACAACATTGCAAATGAAACGATGAAAGAGTGCAGCACTCTCTCAGAAACAATTGATTCTCAAGGAGCTCTGGTCGCTCAATTCCGAAACGTATAAATATCCAATAAAGACAAAGCCCAATGTGATTCATCTTAGAGCTTTCGTCTTTAAATCTGCGTCTTTTTAACTACAAATTGAGCTTTTTATTTATCCGACTTTCTCCTTACTCAATTTATGCCATAATCACAGTTCACAAGTCTGCATTAAAGGGAAGAAAATGACTGCTACCGCTTATCTTAATGACTTAAATCAACGTTATTTATCTATTCATCGCACCAAAGAAAACTTCTTCTGGGATACTTACATGGGGCTGAGTGATGATCATAACGGCTCAACAGAAGCTGAAACCGCTTGGACGCAATTCTTAAGTGACGCCACACAAATTCCAGCCATAAAGCAACAAATCAAACAAGCTCAATCTATTACAAATACAGAGGAAAAAGAGCAAACTCTGATTGGATTACAAGGCTGGTTAGCTACATTTGAATCACACGCTATTGAGTCTGAAACCGCACAGAAACTAAAATCAGAGCTGATAAAATTTGAAGCTGGTTTGTTTGAGAAAAAACAAAACCACACCATGACTTATGTGAATGAAGCGGGTGATACCGTTGAAGGATCTCTTCCTGTTCTTGCATCGGTTGTTCGTACCAGCTCTAATGAAGCGACACGTCGCTCTGCTCACCAAGCCTTTCTCGATTTAGAACAATGGCTACTACAAAATGGCTTTATTGAACTGATCAAACTTCGTAACCAATTTGCTCGCTCTCAAGGATTTGAGACTTTCTTTGATTATTCAGTAACGAAAAAAGAGAAAATGAGTGCTGATGAGTTATTTACCATTTTGGATGACTTTGAAAAGCGTACTCATGAATGTCATCAACGAAGTTTAAACCAACTAGCTGCAGATAAAGGGAAAGATGCACTACTTGCACATAACTTCGTTTTCTCATTTGCTGGCGATGCTATGCGAGATTTAGATCCATATGTACCTTTCTCTAAATCATTACGCCGTTGGGTTGAATCATTTGGTCGCTTGAACATTGAATTTTCAGGCGCAGAGTTAACATTGGATTTATTAGATCGTAAAGGTAAATATCCAAATGGATTCTGCCATGGTCCAATTCCTTCGTTCTACGATCAAAACCAATGGATTGCAGCAAAAGTTAACTTCACAAGTAACGCTAAGCCAGATCAAATTGGTAGTGGTTATGATGGTATGAATACCTTATTCCACGAAGGTGGTCATGCCGCTCACTTCTCAAATGTAAAAATGAACGCACCATGTTTTTCTCAAGAGTTTGCTCCAACATCAATGGCATACGCTGAAACTCAATCGATGTTTTGTGACAGCTTATTAACCGATGCAGACTGGTTAAAACAATACGCATTAGATGATAATGGTACTCCTGTTCCTGATGAGATTATTAAGGCTATCATTGATTCCAAACAACCGTTTAAAGCATACCAAGAGCGCAGCATTTTGGTGGTGCCTTACTTTGAGCGTGCGTTATATCGATTAAGCGACGAAGAACTCACACCAGAAAACATCACTGCATTAGCTCGTGCTTCAGAGAAAAAAATCTTAGGACTAGCATGTAGCCCTCGCCCATTAATGGCAATACCACATTTAGTATCAGATGAAGCGGCTTGTGCTTATCATGGCTATTTACTTGCGCACATGGCGGTATACCAAACTCGCGCTTATTTCACTGAGAAGTTTGGCTACTTAACCGATAACCCTGAGATCGGCCCATTACTTGCAAAACATTATTGGAATGCGGGTAATAGTGTTAGTCACAATGACTCTATCATTGCATTGACAGGGGAAGGGTTTAACGCGAAATACTTAGCTGACGAGTGTAACTTATCTGCACAAGATGCATGGAAAGTAGAGCAAGATAAAATCGCAGAGTTAAACTCTCGAACTCAAGCAGACGTTGCACCTCTACATGCCAACATCACGATTATTGATGGGCCAACAACATTAGCAAGTAATGCTGAGTCTAACCAAAAAATGTGTGATGATTTTGAAGCTTATATTAAAAAGACGTACGGTAGGTAGATAACCATCATCATTTAAATAAACCAGCCTCCACCGGCTGGTTTTTTTATAGATTTGATTCTTGTGGCGTTGAATAAAGAAGTTGAAGTAAACGAGCTTGTTCTTGTTGATTGATATCCGATTTATCCACCAATACTTCTTTCTGTTTTAATATATTAATTAGATCTGTTGGTACTGACTCTCCATTTCCAACAATCTCAACATGACCTGCTTTTACGGTTACTAAATCCGTGTTCACACCATCATCAACTTGATTGTTTGATTGTTCATTAACACTAAAAACGTAATCGTCCTCAATACACTCTCCTTTGTCATTTTCCTTACGACACGAATTTCGCTCATCGGTTTTGATCACCAAATGCTGAGAGACTGATGCGACAAGATCACCTGGTTGCTCGATAAAATCAGCATTCGGCGGTATTTGTTGATATTTTTCTCCCGTCACGGCATAACAAATCAAATCGACAATACCTAATGAGAGAATACGTAACGGTGTGATTCCGCAGTGCGATGAAATTTCAATACCATTAAAGGGAGATGAAACCGTTGTTAATTGCACTTTCTTAGCCGTGACCGTTTGTTGGTCTTCTCTTTCTGAAGTTAATGCACGTCGGGCAACCAACCCTCCTTGGCTATGGCCAATGACATGCAGGTCTTGATTCGGATTTTGAGTTGATAGCTGATTTAAAGCCGCTACAAGCTCACCTGATGTGTCTTCTAGACTTTTTCTATCATCATATTCAAAACAAATGGCTTGTTGGTCGTATAGTCCATAAACATCGGCTAAGGTCTCAAAGCGTCCAGCAGACGAAAAACAACCATGAACAATAATTGTTAAGGGTTCATCTGGGTTTAAGTGAATTGAGTCGTTACCTTCGTTATTACAATGTTTTAGACCAGCAATTTGTAATGTTTGTTTTGTATGAGCTATCTCAGAAGTACCTACATTCTGCTTGATGTCTGAAGATGATGCACATCCTTGCATACCTAAAAACACACTCATAACGGCATATAGAAAAAAATCCTTTTGTTTCATTAAGCCCACCTACTCATTGAATATACACACAATGATAGAGTATTTTTTAGCCGATTATTACTGTAACTGGTGGATCTTTTTGGTATGTATTTGAGCCTTGTGACGTTTATCGTATTTCTTTTTTATCTTTTTAAATAACGACTCAAAAACATATCAGCCGTTTCAGTAACCAGTTGTTCTTTCTCTTCCGAAGATAAAACAGCCCTCATACCCACTAACTGAGGCCAAAAAGCACTGCCTTTTAATAAGCTATGTAATTGAACTCCCGCTTTATGCTTATCTTCAATAGTCAGCTTTTTTGTGTCCATCATTAACTGTAACCAACGAGATAACGCCGTCTCTTGCTCTGCCATTTTTTCAACCTGAAGTTGCAATTCATCAGGTTTATAAAAGAAATGACCAAAGGCCACTTTCGCTAAGTCTAGATACGATTGAGCACCAATAACGTTCAACTCAGCGAGCAGCAATCGCTCTAGTTGGTCTTGAATACTCACATTTTCAGAAAACTGAATATCAATATCTGCCATCGAGTTTTGCCATAAATCAGACAATAACTCCATAACTAAGGCTTCTTTAGATGAGAAGTGATTATAAACCGTGCGTTTTGATACTTGAGCTAAAGATGCCAGTTTATCCATGCTAGTATTTTGCACACCATCATCTTGATATGCCTTTTTCGCTGCCGCAAGAATCGCTTCACGCTTTAATTCACTTCTGTTTTTTTTCTTTTCAATCATAAAGATACCTTAAATATAGAACATGATAACGATTAAAAACTGTCACCACTGCGATTCATTTTACACTAACTAGTTTACTTTTCACTTTTAAAATGTAAACTAGTCGGTGTAGTTTACTTCATGAGAGGGCTGAATCCTCGTAAGGAAAACGACGAAATAAGGAAAATTAGCTACTCTAATACCAATCACAGTAAGAAAGTGTTTAGAAATGACGAGTGGTTAAAAGGGATAAATATGAAAAAAGAACGTACTTTGATTATCAATAAAAAGATCGCTTTAATAGGAGTTACCGTCATGGCTTTCACTTTTTCTTATTTCCAACAAGGTGAGAAGGATTCCCAAGCTCGTTTTAAAAACAGCGAAATGGAATACACTTCCAGTGCAAGTAATATTTGGGATATCGCTAAAGCATACATTTCAACGACAAGAACTGAGGCCACACCTAAAAATACGGTACCTGTCCAAGCCATTTCTATTGATGATTTAATGCAAGAAAAAGAAGCCGTGCTATATCGCCTCGGGCACTCTTCTGTTTTGATTAAACTTGATGGTCAACTTATCTTAACTGACCCTGTTTTTAGTGATCGCGCTTCACCTGTTCAATGGGCAGGACCAAAACGTTTTCACGCTGCGCCTATCTCGATTTCTGATCTCCCAACAATTCAAGTGGTTGCTATTAGCCATGACCATTATGATCATCTCGATAAGCATGCAGTAAAACAGTTAAACGATAAAGTAGAGCACTTTGTCGTTCCTCTTCGTGTTGGGAAGTTACTCAAAAAATGGGGTGTAGAAGAGAATAAGATCACCGAGTTTGATTGGTGGCAATCTCATACGATTAATCATGTTGAGTTTTCTTTTGCACCAACCCAACATTTTTCTGGTCGTGGTTTAACTGATAAAAACAGCACGCTATGGGGGAGTTGGGCTATCAAAGGCAAGCAAGCCAACCTTTTCTTTAGTGGTGACTCGGGCTATTTTTCTGGATTTAAAGAGATCGGCGATAAATATGGTCCATTTGATTTAACGATGATTGAAACTGGCGCATATAATGAATTATGGTCAGATATTCATATGTTCCCATCACAAAGTGTACAAGCACATTTAGATGTTAAAGGGCAAACTATGATGCCAATTCATAACAGTACGTTTGATTTAGCTCTGCACGATTGGCAAGACCCTCTAGAGCAGGTATCTGCTATTAGTACCGAAAAAAAAGTACGTTTAATCACCCCAATTATTGGGGAGAAAATCATGATCACAGATCCAAAAATAACATCTCATTGGTGGCGTGAAATGTAACTTCACTTCATAAAACATAATATTGAGAGTGAATGACTCACTCTCAATTCGTTTAAAATGTGAGCATCAACCAAGAACCATAATAAGCTATTCGACACTCTTCTTTTCCTCTGTCAGTCTTTTTCTAACTCAACCGTCTTTGTTAGATTAAGGATCCGCTATGCAATGGAAAGCATCAACACTCGCCTTATTAATCTCTACTTCTATCGTAAGTCCTGCATCATTCTCAGCTCAAAGCACGGACAATATTGCTCCAGAAGCCTCAACAGGATTAACCAAGCAAAGCCTAGTAAAAGGCAAAGAATGGATGATTGCTTCTGCAAATCCTTATGCGAGTGAAGCAGGAGCAGAAATGCTACGCAAAGGTGGTAATGCTATTGATGCTATGGTGGCGACCCAATTAGTTCTTGGCTTAGTTGAACCTCAATCTTCAGGCATCGGTGGCGGTGCATTCCTTGTTTACTGGGATGCAAAAAAACAAGATCTAACGACTTTTGATGGTAGAGAAACTGCCCCACTAGCAGTTACGCCTCAACTCTTTCAAGATCAAAAAGGAGAGCCTCTTAAGTTTTATGACGCTGTTGTAGGAGGACGATCGGTTGGTACACCTGGCACAATAAAACTAATGTGGGATACCCACCAAAAGCTTGGGAAATTAGATTGGAAAACCTTATTTAAACCAGCAATTAAGTTGGCAACGGAAGGCTTTATAGTTAGTCCTCGTTTAGCTAAATTGGTTGATAATGACCAAGAATTTCTACAGCGTTCTCCAGTAACAAAAGCCTATTTCTTTAATCAAGATGGTTCCTCAATTAAAGCAGGACAACAACTTAAAAACCCTCAATATGCCAATACATTAGAAGCGATTTCAGAGCAAGGAGCTAAAGCGTTCTATCAAGGAGAAATCGCAGAAGATATTGTAAATACAGTAAGAAATGAAACCTCTAACCCTGGGGTGCTTAATTTAATTGATTTTACAGCTTATCAAGTGAAAGAGCGTGAGCCTGTCTGTGCACCTTATCGTCAATATGCTATTTGTGGAATGGGACCGCCAAGTTCCGGCGCATTAGCCCTTGGGCAAATCATGGGAATACTCAGCCATTACCCAATCTCAAACATGGGTAAGGATAACGTACAAAGCTGGAGATTGCTCGGTGATGCTTCTCGGTTGGCTTTTGCAGATCGAGGTAAGTACATAACTGACAGTGATTATGTACCAATGCCAACTCAAGGCTTATTAGACAAAAACTATTTGGAACAACGAGCTCAATTATTACAAGGTGAAAATGCGTTAGTTGAGACCACAGCAGGTTCACCTCCATGGTCACATGCCAATAATTACGCTTTAGACGAAGCGATTGAATTACCTTCTACGAGCCATTTTTCTATTGTCGATAATGAGCGTAATGTCGTTTCAATTACCACCACAATAGAGAATGGTTTTGGTTCTCGCTTAATGGTCAGAGGATTCTTATTAAATAATGAGTTAACCGATTTTTCCTTTAGAAGCCACGTTAATGGCATACCAATCGCCAACCGTATTGAACCGGGAAAACGCCCGAGATCCTCCATGGCACCGACGATTGTGATGAAAGACAATAAACCTTATATAGCAATTGGCTCTCCCGGTGGCAGCCAAATTATAGGGTATGTAGCTAAAACCTTGGTTGCTCATCTTGATTGGGGCTTAAATTTACAACAAGCGATTGACTTACCTAATATGAATAATCGATTTGGGGCATTTGAAATAGAGAAAGATACACCAGCCGAAGCGTGGGTTCCTAAATTAGAAAAGCTAGGATTTAAAGTTCAAGTTAAAGAACTAAACTCTGGCGTTCAAGCGATTAAACTGCAAGAAAACTCACTTATTGGTGCAGCGGATCCCCGTCGTGAAGGTAAGGTTATTACAAAATAAAACACATAAAGTAGGGTTATCATGCCCTACTTATTTTCTTGTGTGACATTAGTTCACACTATTAGGATTCATTTCAATCCAATAAAACCAAATACGATTGCGCTCACAATACTCTTTATTTTCAAGTAATAGGATTAAACTACGTTTACCCTTTGGAATAAAAAATAATGAAACGCACCCTACTTACCCTTTCTCTTGCTGTTATTTTCTCTGGCTCACTGTACTCAACAAACGTTGCTGCTGCTTTAGATACCGTTCAACCACAAGTTGACTATACAGAGATGACCTCTCAACGTCAGGTTGTGGATCAGCTTTTAAATGATGCTTATCAGGTATTTAAGAACCCTTCACGTATTTCGCATGCAGGATTTACGGCAAAAATGCCAAGCAACATGGAGATGATAACTAATCGCCTTCTTGAAGCTTACCAACTTGAACCTTACCGAGTTGACCTACTTTTTTCTGCTGCTAATGCTCAGATCTATAACAGCAATGTTGATCGCGCAATCGAACTCTTTACTCAAATTTTAAGCGTGGCTCCAGATGATGTTGATGCACATTCTTATCTTGTGATCTGGCAAAACTTCAAAGGGAATAAAAGCGAAGTTACACGTCACTTAACGGCATTAGAGCAGCTTAATAAAGGCCGTGTTGCAGATCTGAAGAAGATAATGTCAACCATTGACCGAATCGTTGAAACACCATTAAGTAATACCATCAAAAAACAAGGTAAAGGCAAAAATGCCATTATTACTTTAGGCTATGCTCTGAACCCAGATGGCAGCATGAACCCAATCTTGATTGATCGCTTAAACGCAACATTGGATATGGCGAAGAAAAACCCTAACTCATACATTGTTGTAACGGGAGGCGTTCCTAAAAACCACAAAACCGAAGGCAAACTGATGGCTGATTGGTTAGTGAAAAACGGCATTGATGCATCACGTATCATTGAAGACAATTACGCAAGAAGTACTGTTGAAAATGCCTTATACAGTAGCTATGCATTAGCTCGACATAATATCGATCATGCTACTATCATCAGCTCTGCAAGTCATGTTCGTCGTGGACAAGCATTATTTGAAGTGGCAAGTTGGCAAACCGGCCCTAAAGGGATCACGTTTGATACTTACTCTGCAAATGATCGCCCACTTGAAGAGCTAAAAGTGCCTACAGATAAAGAACTATTAGGTATCTATCGAGATGCATTACGTGTTTACGGAATGTGGAGTTACCGCTCTTATCCATTAGAGCAGCGTTAATACGCCGGTTATTTTCTCGCATAATAATAAAAAAGGTGACGTTCAATCGTCACCTTTTTTAATGCATTAAAATACATACTAGCTTGGAACAGCAAAGGTCATTTGCACAGCACCAATAAAGCATGCAGAACGACATAAACCACAACCATTACATAAAGATGCGTCCACCTGTGGCAACTTTCTAGGTTCGATAATTATCGCTTTCTGCGGGCAGGCATCAGCACACACTTCACACCCTCCAGAAAGTTTATTATTACAACTTGAAATAAACTCAGGTTGTAAATTGATAATACCTAGATCTTTACCCAGAGCGCCTGAATCACATACCAACTGACACTCTCCACAAAAAGTACAGTGATTATAATCAAGATTCAATTGAGGGCGAGCATCCACCATCTCTATTACATGTTGAGGGCATACAGCAGCGCACTGTTCGCAATCTTGGCAAAGCTCTCTGAATAGCCCCTCTTCAATAGCATAAGGAGATCTTGCTACTGTCGGTTTAATTGTATTTTGAGATGACTCTTTTAACGATTTATTTGCACCTGACAATAGTCCACGAAATAAACCACGTCGGCTTACGGTTTTATGCTCCAAATAAGAACGATAATAGTTTTCATCTCTTTTATCTTTCATTAAAAATATAACTTATATTCGTGTGGTATAATATTAAGTTCTTTTTGTAATGCCGCTAACCAACCAGCAGTAATATCCGATAATGTTTTATATACATCTGTTTTACTGTGTTTTTTAACTAACTCTAAATAATGATATGACCAAGGCAATAAATGCTCTGAAAGTAGCTCTGAAATAACACTTTCATCTTTTTCTTGATCGATCATCATAGCCATTGCTAATAAAGAGAGACCAAACTGATCTTCTGGCTCCCTCATTCCTGTGTTTAACTCAATATTATGGTTAAGTAAAAACTGGCGGAAACGTAAAGTTGAATCACCAAATATAACTTGTTCTCTATCTAGGTATACTGAACCCCAAGGCGGTGCTGGCATAACATCACACCCTTCAAACAAACGCTGAAAATCATCAGCAACAAGTTCATTATCTGTCACTTCATACGCTCGGATAAAATCTGAAAACTCAGTATCATTCAAATCTTCACTTTGCTTAATATAATTTATGTATTGAGTATTATTCTCATTATTTAGTGGGTAATAAAAAAGACTACCAAATAATTTCGCCGCAGCACTTATACTTTCCATTAATATTCTTATATAAAAATTTAACCATTGATTTAAATCTTACTATAAGTGTTAAGGTTTTTTTTGTTCTCGCTCAAATAAATTCGCTATTAATATATTCAATATTTAGCAAAGTTATTCTTCCCATGAAACAACATTCCCAAAATCGATACATTTAGGCTTATTAATAGTCATATTTATAACTCAGTCTCTTTTGCTTGATCAAAAACAATGTTTATTTATATATAAAAATTAAATTATGTGAATAACTACCCATAGAGAGGTAGTGATCGTAATGATAATAATTTCCATCGGAACATATCAATCCCAAGATATAAATTTAGAGAATGTCGATACATGAAATTAAAACAATTGCTAACCCCAAAAATAAGCCGTCGCAGTTTTGTAAAAGGCGGGTCTATATTGGGTGGAATAACAGCTATTACTAGTGGTATGGCGCTTCCTTTTGCTTCTCGCTCTGCTTCTGCTGCACCACAACCTGCAACGACTGAAGATAAAGTCGTTTGGAGTGCATGTACCGTTAACTGTGGCAGCCGCTGCCCATTACGTATGCATGTGTCTAATGGTGAAATTAAGTGGGTCGAAACCGACAATACTGGTGATGATGAATATGGAAATCACCAAGTAAGAGCTTGTTTACGTGGTCGTTCAATGCGTCGACGTGTTTATAATCCTGACCGTTTAAAATACCCAATGAAGCGCATTGGTGCTCGTGGTGAAGGTAAATTTAAACGTATTAGCTGGGATGAAGCTTTTACTGAAATTGCAGACAACATTAACCGTATTAAAAAAGAATATGGTAACGAAGCGATTTACCTAAACTACGGAACAGGTACTCTAGGTGGTACAGTTACTAAATCTTGGCCTCCAGGCGGCAGTTTGATTGCTCGCTTAATGAATTTAAACGGCGGTTATCTTAACCACTATGGTGATTACTCAACGGCACAAATTGCAGAAGGTTTAAACCATACTTACGGTGGTTTTGCTGCTAATAACTCACCATCAGATTTAGAAAATACCAAATTAATCGTTCAATTTGGTAATAACCCAGCTGAAACTCGCATGTCTGGTGGCGGTGTTATCCATCATTTCATGGAAGGTAAAGCGAAATCTAATGCTCGCATGATCGTTATCGACCCGCGTTATACTGATACCGCAGGTGGCCGTGAAGATCAGTGGATCCCTATTCGTCCAGGAACCGATACAGCTTTCATTGCTGCGATGGCTCACGTCATGATCAAAGAAGACTTAGTTGATCAAGCCTTCCTTGATAAATATTGTGTTGGTTACGATGAAAAAACACTTCCAGCATCAGCGCCTGCAAATAGTGATTATAAGTCTTATATTTTAGGTCTTGGTGGTAATAATACTGAAAAGACACCAAAATGGGCGTCAACAATTACTGGTATTCCTGAAGACATTATCATTAAAACTGCTCGTGAAATCGGTTCAACAAAACCGTGTGCAATTATCCAAGGCTGGGGCTTACAACGTACCGCTAATGGTGAAATTGCTTCTCGTGCAATCTCTATGCTAGCTCTTCTAACTGGTAATGTCGGTATTAACGGTGGTGGTACTGGTGCTCGTGAAGGTAGCTCAAGCATTCCATTTGTTCGCTTCCCAACGCTTAGTAACCCAGTAGAAGCCTCTATTCCGATGTTCTTATGGACAGATGCAATCGTTCGTGGCCCTGAAATGACAGCAACGAAAGATGGTATCCGAGGAAAAGAAAAACTGGATGTGCCAATCAAGTTTATTTGGAACTACGCTGGTAACTGTATTATTAACCAACATGCTGATATCAACCGTACGCATACTATCTTACAAGATGACAGCGCCTGTGAAATGATCGTGGTTATTGATAATCACATGACGTCATCTGCAAAATACGCGGATATCGTTCTACCCGATTTAACCACCTCTGAGCAATCTGATTTCTGTATGGACGCATCAGCAGGTAACATGCCTTACTTTATCTTTGCTTCTCAAGCGATCAAACCTCAATTTGAAGCTAGAAGTATCTATGATATTTGTACTGGCCTTGCTGATAAGTTAGGTGTGAAAGAAGCATTTACTGAAGGTCGAGATCAAGAAGGTTGGCTGCGTCACCTCTACCAATTAACCCGAGCTCAAGATCCAAGCTTACCTGAATTTGACGCTATGCGTGAACAAGGTATTTATAAGCGTAAAGTTGACGAACATTTCGTTGCTTATAAAGAGTTCCGTAAAGATCCTGAAGCCAATCCGCTTAAAACACCAACAGGAAAAATCGAGATTTATTCTGAAAAACTGGCTGAATTAGCAAGTACGTGGACACTAAAAGAAGACGAGGTTATTCACCCTCTTCCAATTTATGTACCTAACTTTGAAGGCTATGAAGAATCAAAAACGGGTAATTACCCACTTCAATTAACCGGATTCCACTATAAAGCTCGTGCTCACTCAACCTATGGAAATGTAAGCATCTTAAAAGATGCAGCACCTCAAGAAATGTGGATTAACCCAATGGATGCTCAACAACGCGGCATTAACAATGGTGATTTAATCCGTATCTTTAATGACCGTGGTGAAGTTCATATCGCGGCAAAAGTGACCCCTCGTATGATGCCGGGCGTAGTTGCTCTTGGCGAAGGTGGTTGGTATGCCCCTGATGGTCAAAGAGTTGATCACGGCGGTTGTATTAACGTACTAACAACTCAACGTCCAAGTCCGTTAGCAAAAGGTAATCCGCAACATACGAACTTAGTAGATGTGCAACTGGTTAAGAAGGCATAAGGGTTAAATAATGAAACAATACGGTTTTTATATTGATTCAAGTAAGTGTACTGGTTGTAAAACATGCCAACTTTCTTGTAAAGATAACAAAGACTTGGATGTCGGTGTTAATTTTCGTCGTATCTATGAATATGCCGGTGGTGATTGGCTAAAAGAAGGCGAAATTTATCGCCAAAGTGTGTACTCATACTACCTATCTATTGCGTGTAACCATTGTGATGAACCTGCTTGTACTAAAGTATGTCCATCAGGTGCAATGCATAAACGAGAAGATGGATTCGTTGTTGTCGACGAGGAAGTTTGTATCGGTTGTAAATATTGTACGATGGCCTGCCCATATGGTGCACCTCAGTACAATGAAGAAAAAGGTCACATGACAAAATGTGATGGTTGCTATGAACGTGTTGGCCAAGGCTTAGAGCCGATTTGTGTCGGTTCTTGCCCATTAAGAGCTCTTGAATTTGGTCCAATTGCAGAGTTACGTGAAAAATACGGAACAAATGCAGATGTCGCTCCTTTGCCTTCATCATTAATTACAAAACCAAACATTGTGATTAAACCAAACCGTAATGCTCGTCCAACAGATGACCAAACGGGTCATCTAGCAAACCCTAAGGAGGTATAACATGGCTTGGCATGAATGGCCGTTGATTTTATTCACGGTACTCTCTCAAACTACTGTCGGCGCCTTCTTAGTATTAGGTTGCGTAACATTAAGTGGTAAATTATCACAAGATGAAGATGTACGATTACACCGTAATATGTTCTTTATCTGGGTATTAATGGGACTAGGGTTAATCGCATCAACAATGCATTTAGGTAGTCCACTTAGAGCATTTAACGCCCTTAATCGTGTTGGTAGCTCTTGGTTATCAAATGAGATCTTTGCTTCTAGCTTATTCTTTGCCGCTGGTGGCTTTTACTGGCTATTAAAAGTGGTGAATAAAGGCTCTGATGCATTGAAAAAAGGCTTATTGCTCATCTCTATGGTTATCGGTATTGGTTTTATGTATGCCATGATCAAGGTGTATTTAATTAATACCGTACCAACATGGAACAGCATTTACACACCAATAATGTTCCTATTAACCATGGCTATATCTGGTCTAGCATTTGCTCACACGTTATTGGTCGCGACTAATCATAAACACGCAGAGTTAAATAATGCTTTACCAGTATTTGCATCAATTGCTCTTGCTATTAGTTTAATGGCAACGGTTGGCCAATTGATTGGTTTGAGCCATATCAGTTCTGCAATCATTGTTGCATCTGACATCATACCTAACATGGCAACACTTCAAGTTTTACGCCTTGGCTTATTATTTGTTGGTTTGGTTCTGATGTTTTCGCCACGTTTGATGTCAAGCCAACCAAAGCTTCCAGTAATATTATTAAGCTTTGTTTGTATTCTCGTGTCTGAACTTATCAACCGAGGCGTGTTTTATGGATTACACATGTCAGTAGGCATGTAATTTAAACACCATATATCGGCTACTTTTAGGCAATAATGTTTCATGCATTATTGCCTTTTTTACACCCACTTCTTATAAAAATGAATAGCTAAAATAATCACTTATATTTTAGATTAAAGTGTTCAACCTCTCCCTTTTAGCTCCACAATCAACTTATCCATTGACAGTTTTAAAAATACGAGTATTTTCGGTAAAAATTATAATTTGAACCTCGTCGCAATAACCTTGATGAATACTTATGAGTTTTTACATAAAAAAACAACATAGATAATGCATTGTTCACTTTAATGCTTCTTATTTTACTTCTATTAAAAACTTTTATCCGTAAACTACCCAACCTTCATACGGTTTAAATATTTTGTAACGAAAAAATGACTCGTAATCAAATAGATGGATTTACATTAATTGAACTTATTGCCGTAATCGTTTTAATTTCAATTATCTCACTCAGTGCAAGCAGCTATTTCTCTGGAATTAGTAGCGTTTCTGCACAAACATTAGAAACGGAATTATTACGTTCATTACGTTTAACTCAAACTCGTGCAATGAATCGAAACGGTTACTGTAACCGATGGCTAATAAATGAAAATCGAGCACAACAAGTTAGCCTTGATAAAACGACTGAATGCGCAACCTCTTTCCCAAATACCCAACGTAGCGATGAGTATCTTGAAAACCAAGACATTACTTATGTGGCTATTTTAGAAAAACAAAATGCCTATTTCGCATTACAGATAGGAAACCAATACAAAACATTAGCGACGCCTTTTGCTTTTGATTTTGATGTGATGGGACGTATAAAACAGTGCCAAAGCACATCATGTGAAATTTTAATTAATGCCAAAACACAAACGAAAATTTGCATTGAAAAAGAGGGATATATCCATGCTTGCTAAACACCAACGAGGATTTAGCTTAGTTTCGATTGTGTTATCAATTGTTCTTATGAGTGCTGCTTTGCTTATTGTAACCACTTCTCTCGTTCCTCGTTCACAGCATAATGCTGAATTAATGTACTCAACAAAAGCATCTGAGTTGGGTGCTGCGGTAATGGATGAAATTGTAGGGCGTCAATTTGACCAAAATAGTGGCCCGAATGGAGGGTTGCCAGTATGTGGTTCAATAAGCACCCCTTGTACAAGCCCAGACGATCTTGGTGAAGACGGGGATCAAGAAAAGGGTAATCGAACACTCTACAACGATGTGGATGACTTTAATGGACTATCCGGCTCAGTAAAAGATGTATTAGGTAACGATTTAGCTGGTATCTACCCTAACTTCTCTATTTCTATTAAGGTTTTCTACGATGCGAATTTAGATGGAGAACCTGATGCTATTAGTGGAAACCGAAAGCGTATTGTTGTTGATGTGGTCGACCCATCAGGACAACACTACGTATTTTCAGTAATTCGAGGTAACTATTAATGAAACGCTCCCTTGGATTTACTCTACTTGAGATGGTTATTTCTATCATTTTACTTGCGGTGGTTGGTTTGTCTCTTGGTGCCATTATTCAGCACAGTATGTCTCTTTATGCGGATACAACAACCAGAGAAGAACTGCTCCTTCAAGGACGTTTTGTAACGGAACGTATGCACAAAGAAATTCGAGATGCAGTACCCAACAGCGTAGAAGTCAACCAAACGACACAATGCATAGAATGGCTACCAATCACAAATACGGCGGTTTATGAAACCTTACCTTTATCACCTGCTAAATCAACCGAAATCCGAGTGTTACCTGAACATGGATTTTCAGTTGGTGATCGCATCGTTGTTATGCCAGTGAATGCTCAGAACTTACGTTCGACTTTACCAACCAATGGTATTAGCCGTATGGCTGAAGTAAAGCGTGATATCGATTTTCAGCCAAGTGAAAATGCACAAATGATTGATGTGACACTCACTCGCTCAACTAGCTTTAGTGCAAACTCTCCGGCTCACCGACTCTATGCTTATAAAACACCGATAGCTTATTGCTTAGAAGGAAGTCGATTATATCGCTATGCTGATTACCCTCTTTCTCGAGCTGAATTATCGCCACATGAACTTAGTGTTGGTACTCGTCAATTAATGGCTGAAAAAATTAAGCTCGCAACATTTAATGTTGAACAAGCGTCTTTAGTTCGTAATGGCTTAGTAAAAATGCAATTTGTTTTCACTGATAACAATGAAGAGGTGCAGTTGGATCATGACGTCCTTATCGCCAATACGCCTTAATAAATCTCAACGTGGATCTGCCTTAATTCTTACGATTTTTGTTCTTATCGTCGTCGGTTTTATTGCTTTAATGGCAACGAAGAACCAACAAAAAATGAGCACCCATGTCGTCACCTCTATTATGGGAACCAGAACAAACATGGCAGCTCAATCAGGCTCTCAAATTGAGATCAGTCGTTTCTATATGGAAAAAACAGGCAGTTGCTTTGTCATCGATAATCCACCAAGTATTTACACCTTCTCTGGTGATGGATTATCGCAATGTGAAGCACAAGTAAAATGCAAACCTATTGGTGAATTAGATTCAGGCCGAAAGGTATACAGCTTAACAAGCACTGCCACATGTAAATTTGGAACCACCACCTTGCAACGTATTATTGAAGTAGGTATTCGTAGTGATGATTAAACCTTTCTCTCGCTCACTGATTATTTCAGCGTTTAGCTTATGTTTAATGCCATTGAACGCATTCGCTTTTCAAACAATTAATCCGAATACTTACTTTCCAGGAATAGCTCAAGGGCATTCAATGAAATGCTCTAGCCCAAAACAACTGACCATGTATAACGATGCTAAAATCGAAGGTACACAAGGTCGTAGTTTGGATTTTTGTTCAAGTATAAGCCAATACGAATTACCAGATGATAGCTGTGATGATGGCAATGGTGGCTATCACCAATGTTCAATCACAGGAAGAAATACACCTGCCCTTAATTTAGGCTCATTTATTCACAACAACTCTTCTCGCTCAGAAACTTGTGACTCAGGCACATCTTACTTTGATAAGAAAAAGTATTCGAATATCACCTTACGTGGCACCTGTGATGGCTATCTAGGCCATAATAGCCAAGAGCAGCTAATCAAAACGCTAACATTAGAAAGCACTCAAGTCACTTTAAGTTCAGGCGATTACTGGGTCGAAAATTTAAATATGTTCGGAACAGCACATATTAATGTGACTGGGAGTGCTCGCTTATTTGTAAAAAATGACATTGAATTAAATAACGATGCGAAAATCACTAAAACAGGAAATGTCTCACTTTTTGTTGTTGGTTATGATGATATATCTCTACACAATAACAGCTATATCGAAGGCTATGTTTACGCTTATGATAAACTAACCTTAAACAACCAGTCCCATATTGATGGTCGAGCCTCTAGTCGAAGTCTATTCATGGAAGGTGATGCCTATATCAATAGAACACTAACCCCACCGCCAACCCTTCCACCAGCCGCATTATCTTTACGCTTAGATGAAAATTCATGGAGTGGTGCAATTGGTGAAGTTAAGGACAGTTCTGGTAACGATTTTAACGGCACAGCCAAAAACCGAATTCAACCAAAGAAAGACAACCCGGCACTGCCTGTTGATATGGCAAACATGGGTACATGTGGCTACGGTGACTTCAAAAAAAGCCAAACGCAATACATTGAAGTACCACATAATAGTAAGTTATCTAACGAAGATACGATTACAGTAAGTGCATGGATCAACCCTAGCTCTTACCCTTCTTATAATCGTTTAAATACCATTGTATCTAAAAATGGAAACTATGAATTTCACCTAAACTCTCAAGGTCAAATAAATTGGTATTGGGAACTAAAAGATACTTATTATCCAATAAATTTAACCACAAGAGAGAGTATTCCTCTTAACCGTTGGTCACATATTGTGATCCGTTATGACGCTCATAACACGCATAAAGCGTCTATTTTCGTTAATGGTGTGGAAGTTCGTTCAATTATAGAGCCGGTTTACCCACTCAAGCACTTAAAAGAAAATACACAACCATTACAAGTGGGTAATGATTACGACTTAACACGTACTTTTGATGGTTTAATTGACGAAGTAAACGTTTATGATCAAGCACTGACTGATGAACAAGTTAATCAACTTTATCAGCAACGCCACCCATGTCCTGATAACGTCGAAATGACCTGTTATGAAGACAATTTTGACAGTCTAACCACGAGTTGGGTAACAAGCCGAAGCAGTGGGTCTTTTACACCGACAGTCATAAATGGACGTCTACAATTAACACAAGCTCGAAGAGCACAATCAACCGCTTCTTCTTATCAATATTTGTACCCTGCACTTGGCAACAAAATCGAAGTTGAATTTGATTACATGGCCTATGGCGGCAACGGTGCTGATGGTTTAGCTATTGTATTTTCTGATGCCGAAGTAACCCCACAAGCGGGTGCTTTTGGTGGTCCATTAGGCTATGGCTTTAAAAATAACTCCGAAGCCGTTAAACCCGGATTTACGGGCGGTTGGCTTGGTATCGGTCTAGATGAATACGGTAACTATTCAAAAGAAGGCGGGTCTAAAAACTACAACTCTTATAATACAGCTCAATCTGTTGTATTACGTGGTTCTGGTGCTCGATATTCAGGCTATAACTACATTGCCGGAAATCGAGTATCTCCAGATATTGATAATAATACTGGCTACAATAAAACACATCGTTACCGCATTACTATTGACTCCACCAACAGAAATAACGCAAATGTAACGGTTGAGCGTAGTGTCGTAAATGCAGGGCACGCACCTAGCTTTAGTAAAGTGATTGGGCCTATTGACGTATTAAGACCACCATACAACCAAGATGAGCCACCTGAAAATTTCATCATGTCATTAACTGGTTCAACAGGTCAGCTTTATAACACCCATGAGATTGATAATTTCAAAGTGTGTGCACTCTACTCAAAACCAATTGGTGAGCAAATTGATCACTTTGAATTTGATCATTCAGGACAAGGCTCTACTTGTGATGTTTCTAATGTCACATTACGTGCTTGTGCTGACGAATCTTGTTCAACTCTATTTACTGAAGATGTTGATGTTACCTTAGATACCAGTAATTTAGGTGGCGATGGCTATTGGCTAAACGGCAATAATATTACGGTTAGGAACGGGATTGCTAACCTATCAATAGGTAAACCTACTCAAGGTAACGTTAAATTAGATGTTGTGAGTTCATCACCATCAACAAAACCATTTAGTCACACGTTATGTAGCATTAATGGTCAATCATTGAGTGATCAAAACTGTACTCTAAACTTCGAATCAGAAGGTTTGACGGTTATTGTTCCTGACAAATTAGCCAATAAACCTGTTGAGGCTACCATCAAAGGCTGTGGCAACTCGTTTACTGGTACCAAAAACATTCAGCTATGGTCTGATTACATTACACCAAAACAAAGTAATTTAATTGGTTCACCTACACTGTATGGATTGGTAAATAATTCATGGAAAGACATAGGAAAACAAGAAAGTGCAGCAACCACATTTGCATTAAACTTTACCAATAATGAAGCAAAAATAACGCTAAATTACGCGGATGCAGGCCAACTGCAACTTAATGCTAAATATCAAAAAAGTTACTACCAAAATATTGAAGGTAGTGACTTATTTGTCAGTATCCCTGTTGGTTTAAGTGCTTATGTTACCGATAAAAACAATTCAAGTGCTAACAGTAACTGTCCATCAGAAGATGTAAGCTGCTCTATTTTTGCTCACGCTGGTGAAACCTTTAATTTAAATGTAAAAGCACATGCATGGATGGGAGATAACGACACCTATCTTGCTGATAACCCAGTGACACCAAACTATGCTCAAGATAACTTAATTTTAGATCATACGTTAGTTGCTCCTTCTCAGCAGTTAGGAGGGAATACAGGTAACTTATCAACCAACCACTACGATCATCAAATAGCACAAGGGAGTACCAACCGTGTTCCTCAAAGTATTAGTGAAGTGGGTGTGTTCGATATATCAGTTACCCCACCAGAAGGCTATTTAGGCAGTTCCGCATATCAAATTAAAGCAGCAAACACAGGCTCTATTGGTCGATTTACTCCTGCTTATTTTAATGTCTTGGGGGACAAACCAAGCATTCAAGAGGGTTGTAATGATTTTACTTACATGGGACAAACGTTCAGCTTTACAGAATCACCAACATTAAGTCTTTACCCGTTATCTGAAACAGGAACCTTACTGCAAAACTACACGATTGGTTCATGGTGGCGTTATAACAACGGCTGGAATTTAAGAACCTATACGGCTTCACCATCAAATATGTCCATCATTGATAGTGAAACTCTTTCAGTTTTAGGTCAGCGCTCTGGTTTTGCAACTCCGGGGAACGTAATTAAATTACCAGCACAATCTAAAATGCAACTGCAAGGGGCGAATTTACGCTACATCAAACCTTTCAATCCTAAAGCCCCCGTTGAAGATACAATAACACTGCAATTAGCGGCGGATGACTTAAGAGACCAAGACCAAATTTGTTATAAAACCAATGCTTCTGGTGATTGTCTGGGCTACGCATTTCCAGCCACTGATACTCAACGACAAGAATGGGGACGTATCACTATGGAAGATGCATATGGCTCTGAATTGAATGATCTTGAATCTAAAATACAAACGGAATCTTATACCGGCAATCAATTCGTCAAAATCGATGACAGCTGTACCGTTTTATCTATGCCTGAATTCAGTTTTGATGTGGGTAAAGATCCTAGTGCGCTACCCGTAGGAAAAGGGACAACAGCAGCAAGTTTAAATAAAACTGATAATGACGATAGCTTAATAAATTTGAAATTCACAGCACCAGGTAATGGCAACCAAGGACAAGTTGTACCAACGCTTTCTTTATTAAACTTACCGTGGTTGCAACAAGATGCCGATAATAACCAATCTTTTGAAGATTCTATAAAAGCGATCATTCATTTTGGCATTTATAGAGGAAGTGATCGTATTATATGGAACCGAGAACAAACAAACTGATCATCAAAAGTAAGGATTGATAATGAAAGACGAATACAGTTACCCAATTGGCATTAAAGGCCAACCTTGGGGAGAGCAAGAAAAAGCAGCATGGCTTTCAACGATGACAGTAAAACGCTCATATCAAGAAGAAGTCGTAACAAAAATCACGGCTCTATCTGAGCGTTTCGATGTATCACAATATGGTGCTTTATCTTATGATACTGAACGCTTTCCGCTTTTGTGTATCAAAACAAAACAATGGGATGATACAAAACCAACATTGCTGATCAGTGGTGGCGTGCACGGTTACGAAACCTCTGGAGTTCATGGTGCGCTGCAATTTGTCGATACAAAAGCTGAGCACTACAGCCAATGGTTCAATATTGTTGTTGCTCCTTGTGTAAGCCCATGGGGTTATGAAGTGATCAACCGTTGGAACCCAACAGCGACGGATCCTAACCGCTCGTTTTATCCAAATAGCCCAGCTGAAGAATCGGCAGGATTAATGACATTAGTTGCTTCACTAGATGCACCAGTATTTGCTCATATCGATTTGCACGAAACAACCGATAGTGATGAAACAGAGTTTCGCCCAGCATTGGCTGCTCGTGATGGTATCGCTTACATTGAAGGCTATATTCCCGATGGTTTTTATACGGTTGGAGATACAGAAAAGCCAGCTCCAGAGTTCCAAAAAGCCATTATTGATTCTGTTCGTACCGTGACTCACATTGCGCCACCAGATGAAAATAACCAAATTATCGGTTCTGATGTGGTTCAAGAAGGGGTAATTAATTATCCGACTAAAAAGTTAGGACTATGTGCAGGCTTAACTGATGCTGATTACGTATCAACAACGGAAGTCTACCCAGATAGCGAAAAAGTAACCGATCAGGAGTGTAATGACGCGCAAGTTGCGGCAATTGTCGGCGCTTTAGAATACCTACTAGCTCAACGATAACGATTCCGTTCTCTTATTTAAAAAATAGATGATATCGTTCGAAAAGAAACCTCTTTGAATGATTCATCTATTCCCTACCTTATTATTGATTACTTAAGAAACAATAAAAACATATTATAAACAAATAATACAAAATAACGAAACAAACGACCACAAAACACTATTACTTACAATATTTAAACGATGCTTTTTTGAGAATATCGTACTTTGTTACATTCTTTTAATGATAAAATACGAAAAGTAATTATCTAAAAGAGACTCCTTATGTGGAACAAACTAAATAAGTCCATGATGTTTTGCCAAATGATGTTTGGCTTATCATTTTATGGCGTAATGGTTATTTTAACTCGCTTTTTCCTTGAAGAACTAAACTACAGCGAAGCTGACACCATGATGGTTGTTGGTGCATTTTCATCAATTGGTCCATTATTTGCGATTGCTGGTGGATTCATTGCTGACAAATTTTTAGGTGCTTATCGCTCACTGACGATAAGTTACTTTGGTTTCGCTACCGGCTATGCTTTACTCGTTTTAGGATCTTACACTGCAAATGTTCCAATGGCACTTTGCGGTATCGCTTTAGCAAGTTATGGTAGAGGATTAATGTCTCCTTCATACCCAAGCTTATATAAGCGTACTTTTGATACTCAAGAACATTTTGAAAACTGCTACCCAGTAAACTATTCAGTCAATAATGTTGGTGCCCTATTAGGCCAATACTTATTCCCAATGTTTGTTCTTGTTTTAGGGTTCCACGGAAGTTTCTTATTATCATGTGTTCTTGCTTTATTAGCTTTTTCGACTCTGGTTATCTTCCGAAAACCACTGCTAACCGTTGGTGCTCATATTGATCAAAAACCAGTTAGCACACAAAACTGGATCTCTTTTTTAATCACCTCAGCAGCAATGATTGCATTGGTATTCTTCATGTTCTCTAACATGGATATTGGGCAAAATATTGTTTATGCCATTGGTCTTGCTGCTATCGGTTACTTCGTATTGTTAATGCTGAAATCAGGGAAATCTGACGCGTTAAAAATGGGAACTATCCTAATAATGACAGCACTAACAACGGCATTCTTCGTATACTACGGTCAAATGATGACATCAATGACCATGGTAACGATCAATACTATGCGCGGTGATTTATTCGACCTAATCCCTATTGCTCCTGAAGCCTCAATGGCAATGAACCCATTATGGTGTATTGTTGCAGGACCAATTATTTCAATGCTTTTCTCTGCGCTTGAAAAACGTGATATTCACTTTTCAACTGCAACGAAAATCGGTTTTGCCTTTATTCTAACGGCCATTGCTTTTGGCATTTTAACTATGGCCGTAATGGGCGTTGGTGAAGATGCGATTATTCGTCCAGAAGTATTCTTACTTATTCACTTCTTCCAAGCATTTGCAGAAGTAATTGTAGGTAGCTTAGTGGTGGCATTCATTCTGTCTGTTGCACCAAAACACATTGAGAACTTCTCAGTAAGTCTTTTCTCTGTTGCGATGGCATTAAGTGGCATCATTGGCGCAGTTTTCTCAACATCTATTGCGCAAGAAAAAGGTCACGTGATTACTCAAGAGTTTGTACAAACAGTATATGGTAGTTACTTCCAATTACTCACCGTGCTTGCTGTTGTAATGGTTGCTGTCGCTTTTGTTGCTTCATTCATCATTCGTAAAATGCTTGAAAGCAGTAAACAAGCGGAAGATACTGAATTGAAAGAACAAAAAGCATAAGTCTCGTTCTAAAATTCAGCTATATGCCTTATAACTGAAAGCCTTACCATTATATGGTGAGGCTTTTTTATATAAGCTTAGCTCCCCACGATTTTAGCATTGCTTCCAATTCCGCAGCTTTATAAGGTTTACTTAAAGTATCGTCCATTCCAGCATCTATACACGCTTTAACCTCCATTGAGGTGGTTCCGGCAGTTAACGCTAAAATTGGTTTTCTATACCCTTGCTCTCTTAAACGCTTTGTTGTTTCAAATCCATCAAGAATCGGCATTCGACAATCCATTAAAACAATATCAACATCATGCTCTTGTAAATAGGTTAACGCTTCCATCCCGTCATTAGCAAAATCAGGGGTTATTCCAAGTTTATTTAGCATCATATTTAAAATTACTTGATTCATTTTAATATCTTCAACAGCCAAAATAGACAGGTTTTCAATTGAACAAGACAACTGATTATTTTCACTTGAATGTATTCTTTGTTCGCAAACTACCTCTAATGGTAGTTTAACTTGAAATTCAGAACCTTTACCTAGCTCACTTTTAAAACTTAACTCACCAGACATCGCATCAACGAGTAACTTACAAATAGATAAGCCCAGTCCCGTGCCTTCAAACTGTCGTTGACTAGAGTTATCAACTTGAGTAAATGGTTCAAAAAGAGACTTTTGTTTGTCTTGTGGGATCCCACACCCCGTATCAGAAACAATTAATAATAAAGCATTTTCCTGCCAACCTACCTTTAAACTAATATGCCCACTTTTCGTAAACTTAAATGCGTTACCAATTAAATTCACTAAAATTTGCTGAACTCTGTCAATATCTCCCATAAGAAATTGAGGCAAATTATCTGCAATGTGAATATCAAATCGTAAGCACTTTTCTGCCATCTGTGGCGTAAAGATCTGCTCGATAGTTTTCACTAATACGCAAGGTTTAAATTGCGCAAGCTTTAGCTCTAACATTCCTGCACTCATCTTACTAAAGTCCAACAAATCATTAATTATAATTCTAAGCATTTGACCTGATTGATGAATGGTCTCTAGAAGTTTATTTTGATATTCCGTTATTTCTGTATCTTCCATAAGTTCAGCTGAACCTAATAACCCATTTAATGGAGTTCTTAATTCATGATTTATCATAACGACGAAATCCCTCGTAGCCCTTTCTGAACTTTCAGCTCTTCTTTTTTCTTTTAATGTTTTATCAAGTAGGTATTTACGTTCAAACGCAGCGTTAATCATTTCAGAAATAAGGCTAAACTGTTTCTCGATTGTATCGCGCCACATAGTATTTGGAGAGGCATTAAAAATAAGCTGAATTGCACCCGATTCAATATTTTCAAGCTCAAAGAAAACAGTCATCTGAGTTAGGCTTTCATTCCATTTAACAGGATGTGAAGCATGAGAAAGAGACTCAAATTCACGTGTCTTCCCTGCATATAATTGAGTGAGTGTACCATTAACATTGGATGAAAAAGACAGACATACTGATTGAATACTATTAAGACAACCTAAATCATTAACTAAGCTCTGCAACAACATTTGTGTGGGTTGCTCTCTTAGTAATCGTTGGTTGTAATCCAATAAAATGGAATCGAGATAGCTTTTAAACTCGAGTAAAACAACGTCTTTTTCCGCCTTTTCTTGGACAGTAAACAATGTATCTTCTACCAATTGCTTTGCCATATAAAGCTCATGACTTTTACGCTCTAATAACTCTTCAGCCGCTTTTCTCGCGGATTTCTCTCGTTTAATTTTCCGATTCAATAATTCAATTGTTTTATCAACATCCATTTATTTTGCCTTAATCTTTTATGATTTGGTTAAGGTGAAACGAACTTGAGAACCATCATCTAAAATAGGAGTCATCTGGATATCAATGCTCTCATTAAAATGTTCTGCACAACCTAAAATCAATCCAAAACAAACATGAGAGAAGCAACGAGCAGAAATATAATCCATCACCATTTCGGTCTCTGTACTTGATATAAACTTAAAACGGGGGGGATTAGCTTCAGCGTATAGCTTCTTCACTTCTAAATGAATATAGCTTTCTACTTGCCTGATAAAGTCAAACGTAGTTAATGCTTGCCCATCTAGCCCCGGCATACTTTGAAATAAAGTAAGAAAAACAGATTTACCATATACTTGCTGTAAATCTTCAATGCTTATGCCAGTCACTTTACTTAATGATATAATAAGCTTTACCAGATGCTTATGATCATAAGTACCAACAGCGGTATAAGCTCCTTCATCATCATTTTCATCTAATATTTTCTGACAAACGTCTAACCCAAATTGATCTTCAACTAACTCTAAGAACTCTGAAAAAATGATCCCTTTCATAAACACTCCTTTTTATACTCATTTAAGTGTAGGAAAAAATAGAAAAATTACCAATACTCATAGAGATAAAGAAACTGTAAATAAAGTGCATAACGAGACAAAATAAAAATATGATTTAAAATGGCATTCGAATAATAAATATATAAATATCTTCTATATGCATGCCAAATCTTATAAAATCTGCGCTCGCTTCCATAATTATCAAAATAAAGACACCTTTTTGACAGTTTATTCTATAAACTTATAAATATACTTATAACTAACTTGCAGAAATTCACAAATGAAAGCACTTCTTTCGTTCATATCATTATTAGCGCTTCTTTCTGGCTGTAGTCCTGAATCCCAATTAATCTCAAATACAGTAACATGTAATAATGACGAATATATATTGTCGTTACCTGAAGATATTTACGCATATCGTCATGCAATGGCTGAGTTTTCACAAATAGGTGGAACCAACCCATTACAATCGACCTCTTATAAAAATAAGTGCATTCCGAAAACATCATTTAAAGACTTATCTCAAACAAGCGCTCAAGAGATATTCGATACAACTTATAAGGATGCGGGAAGAGTGACACACTTTAGAATCAAAAATAATGTCGCTTATGTAGAATTAAAAGCAAATACAGAGGGGTGGGCTGGCGTCTCTGCATCATTAGCAGCAGTAAACCCAATTATAAAACGGAATTTATTTTTAAATAGTAAAGTTGAAGAAGTTATTGTTGGTGAAATAAAATAAAAAGCCATGGTAGTAGCTACCATGGCTTATCTATTAATAACTTTATTAGAGTATTAGTTTACTGAGTAATTAATTGCGATATCTTCAGATGAACCGGTAGTTAAACCAATAACTTTTAAATTAGCTGTGTGGCTACCTGACTCTGCTGTATTCACACCACCGATAATAGCAACCTCTTCATTGCTATCTACTGTTGCACCTGAATCTACAAATAATTGCTCAGGAGTAACCGCTTGGTTTAATCCGTATGAAGGTGTATTAGTTCCTGGAGTAACGATAATGTTATTGCCATATTCAATCTTATATTCAACATCAGCAACTGACTCACCATCAACAATCAATGGTAAGTTATATGAAGCTGCACCAGCACTTGCATCAATAGCTTCATTCAATTCTTTTCCATCAAGGGTAACAGTGCTTGGTGAATAAATGTGAATACCTGCATCATCTAGCAATTTTGTACCTGTTACGCTCGTTCCTAGCACATAACTAGGAACGATATCTTGTGTGTAATCATTAACGATTACATCGTATTTAACCGTTGATGAATCTTGAGAACCGGTTGTTAAGCCAAACACAGTAATAGTATGAGAGTTTGCACCACCAGTTTCAGTATCAACAGTATTTGTTTCTAAAATCATGTACTGCTCGTCAGCAACAACTGTTGTTAAGCTATCATTAACGAGTTGAGTATTGCTTACGCCATCATGCTGAAAATAAGCAGGTGTTTTTTGCTGTTCATGAATAACAACAGATGCAGAAGCTACGCTAGAAAAAACAATTGCAGTTGAGCAACATAATAGCGTTTTTTTAAAGATCTTATTCATTTTCATATTCCATATATTTATATTAAAAACTGACGTTAATTGTGATTAACACAAAAATGTTACTAATATATAATCCTGTTGCTCAATACTTATTTAAATAAAGCAGTAAATTATGCAACTATTTAAGCAAAACAGGCCTAAATATAAAAAACAAACATATCTAAATTAAAAACATATATTAAACAAATAACCAATTTAATATAAGAAATATGTAATGAAATAGTGAAAATGAAAAAATAAACGCATTATTTACTATTAAAAAGCCTTATTGTCGTTATATATGCAAAAAATGCATACATCACTTTACAAATGGTCATTTGCCTAATCAAGCCTCTTTCCATACTATTCGCGCTCTTATTTTTAACCCTAAGAGCGCAGCATGTTTTCACAATCCATTTTCGCTCAATTGGTCAGAATGAGTGTTTTATTGGTTTTAAGTCTAATTGCAGTTCACAACTCACCAACCTTATTAAATTTATTAGCTCAGCAAGCAGTTAATAGCGGTTGTCATCAGCAAACAGGGCAAGATCATAACCACCATCATTCTCACCACCATCACTAAGAGCACATTATGAGTATTTTTCGTTTTCCACCACTAGTATGGCTTGGGATCGGGATTTTAATTATCAGTCTAGGGATCAGACAATCGTTCGGCATTTTTATGATGCCAATATCAGAGCACTTCCAAACAGGTCGTGAATTTTTCAGTTTTGCTATTGCACTACAAAACCTTTTATTTGGTATTTTCCAACCATTTATAGGCATGGCATCTGACAAATGGGGCTCTAAACGCATTATCATTATTGGTGCTATCGCTTATGCATTAGGTCTTGCTCTCACGTCTATAACAACTGAATCAAGTATGCTTTATGTCTCTCTTGGTGCATTAGTTGGCCTTGGATTAAGTGCAACAAGCTATGTGATCATTTTAGGAGCGGTAGCAAAAGTGGTTCCTGCTGAGCACGCAGCTAAAGCATTTGGCTTAACGACAGCCGCTGGTTCATTTGGTATGTTTGCCATGATCCCTGGTGCACAAACGCTGCTACACGATTTTAACTGGCAAATTGCAATGCAAGTGTTTGCAATGTTATGTACGCTTATGGCGGCTTTTGCGTTATTTATGAAAACCGCAAAACCAAGCTCACAAACAGCAGCAATAGAAGACACTCAAACCCTTACTGAAGCGCTAAAAGAGGCATTTTCACATAAAGGATACTGGCTAATTCATGCTGGGTTCTTTGTATGTGGCTTCCATGTAATGTTTATTGCAACGCATTTACCAAGTTATTTAGCAGATAAACACTTACCAGCATCAAGCGCGGCCATGGCACTGGCTTATGTTGGCATCTTCAATATCTTTGGATCTTACTTCTGGGGTGTAATGGGTGACAAATTCAACAAGCGTCATGTTATGTCTGCGTTGTATTTTGTACGTACCATTGTGATTGGCGCATTCGTAACTTTACCGGTAACAGAACATACAGCAGCTATCTTCGGCGGTGCAATTGGTTTCTGTTGGTTAGGTACAGTGCCGTTAACCTCTGGATTAGTTCGTCAAATCTTCGGTGCGCGTTACTTATCGACTTTATATGGCTTAGTGTTCTTTACTCACCAAGTGGGCAGCTTTTTAGGGGCTTGGGCTGGTGGTCGTATTTACGATTATTACGGTTCTTACGAGCCAATTTGGTGGTCTACAGTTGTGCTTGCTTTCTGTGCGGCATTAATTCATTTACCAATAAATGATAAACCAGTAGAAAGACTGAGATTACAAACTGCATAAATGTATCTCAGAGCAATACGAATAACAAAGCCGATACTCGTCATGTGTATCGGCTTTTTGGTGTCTATTAGCAGTTCAGTTTTATCAGTTAATACAAACTCTCAAATTCTGGAATAGCTGGCTTTCCTCTTAACAGAAGAAAATTAAGAAAACGGGAGGTCGATGTTGTAATGATTTTATCTTCTGCAATCTCGTATTTTTCAAGCAATGCTATCGCCAGATCTAACCGCGCAATTTCCTCACAAAAATGAGCATCAGACCCTGTTGTAAAGTACACACCAATCTCTTTGCCTATTTCAACAATTTTATCGCAACGAACATCACTTCCTTTACGGCTTTTTCCTGTTAACGATGTGTTGTTTACTTCTATTGCAACGTTATATTCTTTTGCGCATTGTAAGACTCGTTCAATATCAAACGGATAATTAGGGTTTCCTGAATGGCCAAGCACATCAATACGCCCACTTTTTATCACATTAAGCAAAGCGGCGGTATGTTCTGCTTCACTTGCAGGCGCAAATACAGGTTCATGAAAACTCGCAATAACCCAATCTAAATGTTGATCTGACGAAAAAGGCAAATCTATTTCACCTTTCACATTTAATATATTTGCTTCAACACCACGAAGAATACCAACTTGATGAAGAAAGCGGGGCAAAATTCTCTGATTATTGAAATACCAGTAATGGGGGGCTCCCGGCATCTCAGGAGCATGATCAGTGGTACAAAGAAGTTTTAACCCCTTATTCTGTGCGGATTGTGCGTTTTCAATGATCGTACTATAAGCATGACCACTAGCAAGAGTGTGTGTGTGGGTATCAACAACAACGTTCATTCTTCTCTCCTACTGAATTTCAAACGATCCATTTTGATTCATATACAAATTCAAATCAGCTTTAATACTATGATTGAGTACTTTCTCTACATTTATCGCATCTGAATTCTCATAAAATGCTAATGCATCCTCTTCTGATACTCCACCCCGTATTTTACGATTAACCAATCTGTCTTTTAAAAACTCCGCATCCGTATCAATAAATACAGTAAAATCAGCAAGTTTATATAGTTCGCTCCAAACAGGCTCATCCAGTAATAACCAGTTCCCTTCTACTACTACAATATTTTTATTAACCTGAATCGCATCATCAACAGGATCATGCAAATTACGGTCATAATAAGGCCACTTTGGAGCCTGAGTTTTCAGCTGTTTTAATTTACGAATAAGATCCGTGAGATTAAACGTTTCAAACCCACCTTTAATGCTTCTTAACGAGATGGTTTCGCCATTTCTTTGTGTGGTATTACTTTCTAAAATTTCATTGGTGTAATGAAAACCATCAAATGGCAATACTTGAAGTGGCTCAATGGACGAAGATTGCTGAGATAAATACTCCCAAAAGGCAGCCAATGTTGACTTACCACTTCCTGGGGGAGCGCAAAGAAAAATAACGACTCGTTCTTCTTGCTCTTGATATAACCGAGTAAATTTTTCCACTAACGGTTTGTGAATTCTTGCGATGTCTTTATCTGGGAAAAACGCTTCGGTATCAAAACCACTAACATTTAAATTCACTTTCATTTGGAAACCTTATTGAGTGATTTCCTCTTCTATCTTTTCTAATAACATTTCACAGGAAAGTTTGAGAACGGTTTTTATTAGAGACTCATATCTCATTTGAGAAAAGACTTCAAAAGAAGAAAACTTTAACTGATTGATTGACTCAAGATAAAAGCTGTCTTGCTGTGTTGATAATATCGCTTGATTACTAATAAAGTCATAGATCATATCATCACCAAATGACAGTTTATTTGGCTGACTTTGCGCGTATTCTAAAACTTGGGCATACAATCCAATATCCGCGTAAGTTTCTAATGAGATCTTTCCCATAGCAAACATCAATTTAGATACCACATCTGTTGTCACAAGCGGACCATCTTCTTTTAAAAGTGGCTCAACGGCATACTCCATAACCAATTCATCTTGAACAAAGATATTTGGTAATAATGCTTTTAATTTGAGATTAATTAATTTGTTAGAAGCATGAAGAAATGACGTTGCATCATCACATTCTTCTACGGTTTCTAACAATTCAACATTTTGTGACAAGGCTTAAACCTCTCTGTATGTGGTAACCTCTAGAGGCTACCACATAAAGTTAATAGAATTAAACGCTTAAGCTCACGTCATAGAACTCTAATAGTGCTTTTTCTGCATGTTGATTCCATACATAATTATTCTTCGCTAAGATTGCATCTAATTCAGAGAAAAACGGATCTTGCTTTGCAAGTGAAGTGAAATTATCAATTGCAGTTAAAGGCAAATCGATATGAGGATAAATCAGTTTTTTACCACCTGGGATTTCCAGCTGATTTAAAATGGTATGAGGTGCAGCTTGTAAGCCTCCAACATGTGTGATCATAAAAGAAGGATTAATGTCACCTTTCGCTGATAACTCTAAAGACTCCACCATATCACCTGTAGAACCACCAGAAGTTCCAACAATATGCGTTGATTCATAATGCACATTATAGAAATTAAATGGCACTTTAAACTCTTTATCTGTAGGGCCTGCGAAGAAATTTAAACAACCATCATTACCAAGTAATGCATCGGCCTGCTCTAATACTTGTGCTACTGCAGCATATACCATTACATCATCATACCCTTGATCATCGTTCAGGGATTTAAGGTAAGTAACTGGATCGTCCATCTCAATCGTATTGACATAAATCAGCTCAATACCCTGTGCTTTTGCTGCACTAACCGGGATTAAACTTTCAGCACGAGATAAGCGAGCCTCATCAATATCAGTAACCACTATTCGTCTTGGTTTTACTGGTCCGTTAATCGCATAATCAATCGCACCGATCCCCATAGGTCCAGCACATGCAAGTAACGCCAACGTTCCTCCCTCTTTAATTCCCATTTCATGTTCATATACATATTGAGTTGTATGATAACTTGCATGGAAAGCACCGATAATGCATGACATTGGCTCAGCCAAAGAAGCATCAGCGTAATACGAACCGTCATAAGGCAATACACAACCTAAATCGATAGCAATTTTAGGAATAACTGAATACGTTGCATTTCCACCAAAGGTTTCGTAACTATAACCTGCAGAATACCCCGTAGGTAACCCCATCGCAGGTTGAAGTACAAAAGAGTCACCAGCTTTAAATTGATTTTTTAAATTCTCCCCAACTTCAACAATGACTCCTGCATATTCATGGCCGGTAATAACAGGAACTTCATCAATATTCTCTGGTACTCGCTTATGCTTACTACCAAGTAACGCCGCTTTGTATGTTGATAGACACACGCTGTTTGAAATATTTTTAACCAGTAATTCATCAGCAGAAATTGGCGGTAATTCAAATGTTCTTAATTGGATGTCTTTTTCACCACAAATAACCGCAGCTGTTGTTTGAGTCATAATTTTTTCTCCTACTTGGGGGACATTCCATCCCCCAGAAATAAATATCGTTAAGCCTGTTGTGTCTCAATCGTATTGAGTAACTCGTTAAGTGCTGGGTCATTAAGAAAGTTGGTAATCGTAATCACAGGTAATCCTGTTGCTTTAATTGCACGCTCTTCTAAACTTTCATGAGTTACAACAACATCCGCATCACTTGGTACTTTTTCTATCGCGAAGTTCTTAACCTCAATGTCATAACCCGCTTTAACTAGTTTTCTCTTAAAGGTTGAAGCCCCCATTGCACTTGACCCCATTCCTGCATCACAAGCAAAAGCGACAAATTTAATTGGTTGTACATCTGCTTTTTCTACTGATGCTTGAGACTGTGCTTTACCTTCAGCTTTCATGTCTTTCATATCGATAACCGATTGCTCAAACTCATCTTCAGATTGTTCTTTCTTGCTCATCTTAAGAATCGCACTAGCAACAAGGAATGAAACAACCGTGGCGCTTGCTACGCCCGCAAGCATCGCGATAAAGCTACCTTTTGGTGTTAATGCTAAATAAGAGAAGATAGAGCCAGGACTTGGACCAGCGACCAAGCCAGCATCCAGTAAGTTGAATGTTGCTATACCTGTCGCGGCACCGGCAATCATGGCTACAATCATAATTGGTTTCATTAGTACGTAAGGGAAATACAACTCATGAATACCACCAAAGAAATGGATAATAATCGCACTAGGTGCAGAGCGTTTACTTAGCCCTTGACCAAATTTGGCATAAGCTAACAACATACCTAGGCCCGGTCCTGGGTTAGATGCCACCATGAAGAAAATGGATTTACCCGTTTCCGCTGCCGCTTGTAAGCCAAGTGGATAATAAATACCTTGGTCGATGGCGTTATTTAAAAAGAGAACTTTTGCAGGTTCATTAATGACTGCAAGTAAAGGAAGGAAGCCAGTTGCTACTAAAGCTTCGATGCCAGATTTTACAAATAAATTCGCCGCAGTTACTGCAGGTCCTACAATCTCATATGCCACCAAACAACAGATCATACCTATGATGCCAAGAGAGAAATTATTCACTACCATCTCAAAACCTGATGGAATTTTATGTTCAACTCGTTTATCAAACTGAACTATGGCCCATGCACTCACAGGCCCCATGATCATGGCACCAACGAACATAGGAATATCAGCACCAACGATGACACCCATCGTACCAATAGCACCAGCAACAGCGCCTCGTTTATCACCAACAAGTTGACCACCGGTATAACCGATAAGTAATGGCAATAAATAAGTAATCATAGGGCCAACGATTTCACCAAACTGTTCATTTGGCATCCAACCGGTTGGAATAAATAACGCAGTAATAAAGCCCCATGCAATAAAGGCTCCGATATTTGGCAATACCATCGCGGTCAAATGACCACCGAAGGCTTGCACTTTTGCTCTAGCGTTCATGAGATATCCTTTCTTAATATGCTTTAATAATATCGAGCACTTCATTTTTTGAAGTTGCTGCGGTTAATTTTGCAATGTTTTCTTCATCGACAAGCATCTCACTCAATGCTTGAATGACTTCAATATGTGTATCTGAATCTTTTGCAGCTAAGGTAAGTAATATATTGGCAGGACCAAGATCAGAGCCAAACTCGATGGCTGATGGGAATATATGAATGCCTAATCCTGTTTTTATCACCCCAGCCTCAGGACGGGCATGAGGCATAGCGATACCTGGACAAAGTACATAATATGGGCCATTATCATATGTCGATTGAATAATAGCATCGGCATAATTTGCAGTTACGTACCCTTTTTGTTCTAAGTAACGCGTTGTTGTTTTTACTGCGTCTTCCCACGCATCAATATCGTGATTAACAACATCAATTAAATCATGATCAATTAAATCGTATAGCATGAGCGAGCCTTCTTCTTGGTCTGTATTTGATAAAACTATTATCAATATAGAAGATGGCAGTCGGCAATAGATGACATTTTGTGATCGATAACTCAAAATAATCACAGTCAATAGGAAAGAAAGAACAAATCTCACAAAAAAAATAAGTAATATTTATACAAATTTTAGTTTTGCTACATTTCAATAGATTAAATTTGATATAACCCACATATTAATATAAATATTAAAACTTATTTTTTATGATTAAAATCACACTTGGATAATTGACAAGCTTTAAAGTGTGATTGGATATTTATTTTATTTTTTAAACACTATTATTTAGCACATCATCATAGGTGATTTAGATCACTAATATTCTTTTATTAACTCATAATGTTTTTTTATTACATTCTAATTTCACGTCTGTATGATGAAATAAATTACACAAATACAGAGTTAACTCGTAAATCTCTTTCCTAACATTATCTTAAACTTAAGAATTACATCAAAATATACAAAATGGGTATTCAGTTAATACCTTATATTTATTTCAGTTATATTTGGTGTTAATTCAATATCATGTCGATGCTATCTCGTGCTCCATTTTTGTATGCTTTATGTATCTTTGTGTCTTCACCCGTTATCGCAAACATAGATAATGAATTTGATGATCTTGATGCATTACTCAATATGCCACTTGAATCGCTAGCCGATACGAAAGTCGTCACTGCAACCAAAACATCACTTAGTCTGTCAGATGTTCCAGCTTCTGTTCATGTAATCACTTCCAAAGAAATAGAACGTTCTAGTGCCCGTTCTATTGCCGATGTATTAATTCTTGCTCCAGGGCTTCATGTTGCCAAATTTTCCGATTACGACTGGACCATTTCAGCTCGCAGTAAAAACCAAGGTGAAAATAATACGCTTTTGGTCATGATAGATGGCCGAAGTGCCGTTAACCCAATGTACTCTGGTGTTAACTGGGATACTTTACCTGTCAGCCTAGATAGTATTGACCGTATTGAAGTGGTCTTAGGCCCTGTAGGTACAATGTGGGGAGGAAACGCGGTTAATGGTGTCATAAATATCATTACAAAAGATGCAGAAAGCGCACCTAAAGCACAATTAAGTGCTTCGACAGGTAATTTTGACTACAAAGAGTTTAAAGCTCACCACAGCGGTCAAATTAGCGAAAACACACATTTATCTGGCTATATTGAATCATTACAACACTCACCGTTTACTGATACTGATGAACATTTTAAAGAGCTTAGACACCTAAAAGTATTAACCGAACGTTTTGGGATGCGCGCTGATTACCAAAACTTACAAAATACGGTTTCTGTTCAGTTTGGCGGGATCCAGTCTCGTGAAGATTATCAGTGGCTAACTTATACTCCTGCTTTTCTTGATCCTACGACACATAAAAATGACTATGATGTGTTTTTAACTGAAATGAACTCACAAGAGTTATTTGCAGGTTTCCAATACCTTCACGAAAAACTAAACGGTAACCAATGGGAAAACCAACTATGGGTTACTCATAGTGAATCTGATAGCACCAATGAACCAGCAAGTTTTACTCGCATTGATCTTGATACTCGTTACACCTTTAATACTCAAGATTGGGGAATATTAACACTTGGTGCAAATGCTCGTATTATTGATGAAGAGTACGCTCAATTCTCTGAAAAAGAGCAGTACTTCTCACCTTATATTCGCACCATTGATGATCATAAGTTCTTAAACCAAAGCTATGGTTTTTATGCAAACTGGGCTGTTGATGTAACTGATTCAACAGAAATCACACTAGGTAACCGCATTCAATATGCCAATATTACTGAAGAGTGGTACTCACAACCTCAAGTTCGTGCATTACAAAAATTAACGGACAACCAACGCTTATGGATGGGTTGGGGCCGAGCAGTCATTACACCTTCTCGTTTAGAGTTAGATACACAGTTTCAAGAAAACAGTTATTGCAGTAGTTGTGCTTATACCGTCAATCCTGATGGTAGCGTAAATTATTATGACTACATGATGTCCTATCATTACTTAGGTAATCGTGATTTAGACATGGAATCTGTTGATACGTATGAAATTGGTTACCGTTATTGGCAAGATAATCAATTCCAAGTAAGCCTAAGCCTATTCTATAGTCAGCATGATAATGTTAGAGCTTATAGAGGTCTCGGAGGAAGTCGATACTTTACACCTGATAGCTCTCAGCATTCTAGCGGCACAATTATTGATGATATGTTTGCTCAATTAGTTGACCCTCTCTCCCAAGAAACCATGGGAGGAGAGGTGAGTATCCAATGGCAACCAATCGATGTCTTGCAAATCAATGCCAATTACAGCTATAAGACAATCGAGGGAGATTGTAACGGCTCTATCTGTGGTTCAAATGAACTGCCTATTTTAGATCTAGAAAATACGCCTCATCACTATGCCACACTGCATGTGATGTGGGATATTCATCCAACAGTCTGGGTTTCATCAGTAGTGAATTATGTTTCAGCATCAGAACCTGACGAAGCATTAATTCAAGCGTATCAATCTTATGGTGACGATTATACGATCTGGCCAGAAGTCATTACACTTGATATGTCGATTAATTGGCAACATAAACCAACATGGCCAAGCATAAAATTAAGTGCTGAGAACCTAGGTAGTGACCAATTAAAAGAATACCCAGAGCAATTTGGGCCATTTGCAAATGGTACTCAATACTATGCTGAATTAAGTTGGAATTTTATATAGCCATGTTCAAAACAAAAACACAGGCAAATTTATCCACACCGTTATTTTATGGGCTTCGCTCTAAAGTAATAGGCTGCCTGCTGCTTTTACTTATAAGTTTTAATCTCAAAGCTAACGATAACAACATTCAAGACCATAATTTGAAAGCGGTTTATTTATTTCGTTTTGC
Organism: Aliivibrio fischeri; assembly: GCF_009727955.1. GTDB lineage: Bacteria > Pseudomonadota > Gammaproteobacteria > Enterobacterales > Vibrionaceae > Aliivibrio > Aliivibrio fischeri_A. The sequence continues at coordinate 250,498 of NZ_WOBR01000003.1, forward strand.
TTTTTTAACCTCCTGGGGTGAGTTCGCCCCAAACAATAAACAATTTAATTTCTGCAGTGAATTAGATCTAGATGTTAGTAATACATTACAAGCATTGATAACCAAAAAACCAACACAAGCTAACTATATTCCCTATTCATCCGTAAAAGATCTCGAACGAGAAACGTGCCACGTCATTTATCTCTCGACTCAAGACCCTAGCATTATCAATACATTTAAAATCTCGCAACCACACGCACTGTTGATCGGTGATGGCCAGCCGTTTATTACAGCAGGTGGAATGATTGCTTTCATTAAAGTAAATAATAGAATTAAACCTTTGATCAGTTTACATAATATTAAACCAACAGAGCTTTCTCTTCGTTCACAATTATTGTCAGTTTCTGAAATTGCAACCAATGAGGGGTCATTATGATACTTCAATGGTTCAGCGCTTTGCCGTTACGTAAAAAAGTTATCTACCCTATTTGGACATTACTAACCCTTAGTACGATGATTCTTGGCGCAAGCGTCGCCCATTTTATGGGTGTCACTCACAGTGCAAATTTATACACTCGAACCTCTATTTTAGCTCAAGGTATCGCAAGTAATTTATCAGGGGCATTAATCTTTAATGATAAGCAAACGGGTTTAGATCAAATGAATGCACTTTCCTTTGATCCTGAAGTGATAGCTGCTCGAGTTGAGCATATTAATAACGAACCTTTCGCCAAATTAGATAACTTACCTGAAAACTGTTCATGGCACGAACGAGATATCCAATGTTCACACTCAGTCTTTTTTGCAATTACACACCCAATAACATTAGATAATGAACACCTTGGTAATCTGACAGTATGGGCCTCAAAAGACAGCATGTTTGAACAACGCAATCAGATTTTAACCATTTTCTTAATTACTACGGTTATCTTCTCACTTTTAGCGTTATTCTTTGCACACAGAGTACACCGATTAATTGCCACGCCTTTATTGTCTATATTTAATTCAATGCAAACAGTTATCAAAAAAGGGGTAACAGAACAAAGGCTGCATATTGTTCATCCTGACGAAATTGGAAAGCTCACTCATTGCTTTAATGAAATGCTTGATAACTTAAGTCAACGTGACTCTCAATTAACACTTGCATTTCAAAGACTTGAAGATAAAACTCATTACATTAATCAAGTGTTAGATTCACTTGATCAAGGACTATTAGTTGTCTCTCCTAACAAAAAAGTAATTTATCATAATCCCGCAGCTCGTTTATTGTTGCCTCAAATTCAGCTAAATAATGATGAAATGACGTCTCTTAATCAGCAGCATATTGAAAATTTGTTGTCTGATTTTGAACCAATAAACCGATTAACTCTGCTTCGTGAATGCATCGAAACACATCAACGATTAGAACCAACAACCCTTCGCCACCAAGGTACAGGGCAACAATATCAAATATCGACTTACCCGATTGCGGGTGAAAATAACTCATTAGTACACATAGAAGATATTAGCCAACGCTATTTCATTGAACAACGTCAACGAATGGCTGAAATGATTTTTGACCAAAATCCAAGTTCAGTAATTGTTGTAACAAGAAAAATGGCGATAGAAACTAAAAATAATGCATTTATTCAAACATTTGGAAACATCACCAATCTAAATCAACTGCATTTACGTCAACCTATCGAGCTCAATACATCGGTATTAAAACAGGTGCTAAAAGTAGGTTATTTTAAACTTCAAACAGATGTTACAAGTCAGTTTTTTTCAAGAAAGCACGGTAACAAATCACATTGGTTACCTTGTTTACTTACCATTAAATTAATCAAAAATGGCGATAATAAAGTAGAGTCATTTGTAATATCACTTAATGACCAAACTCAAGTAAAAGAGCTTCAGCGCCTTAACTTTGAAGCCAACCATGATGGGTTAACACAATTAGCTAACCGTCAAAATGCTTATAAACAGCTACTTAATGCACATAAAAAACAGAAATCCGTTTATCTAATCTTCCTTGATTTAGATGGATTTAAGGCGGTAAATGATACTTATGGGCATCAATGTGGTGACGATTTATTGAAAATCATTTCACAACGCTTGACCAATAATGTTTTTGAAAACGATCTTGTCGCTCGTCTATCTGGCGATGAATTTTTACTTGGTTTGTACTTAACAAATCCGAGGGTAGCGACTCAAGAAATTAATGCTATTTTGCAACGTATCTTAAATGCAATTAGCTACCCTATTAATATTAATGGAGCCACTCCTTATGTATCAGCAAGTATTGGAGCATACTACTGGTCTGGTAACGATCAGACCCCATTAGAAGAGGCTTTAGAAAAAGCTGATAAGGCCATGTACCAAGCTAAACTTTCAGGAAAAAATCGTTACCATATAGCAAAAGAAATCAATCCGTTTCTCGTTTAAGCATAATAGGGGCAAACTCTTTATATGAGTTGCCTTTATCTTTTTTGGCCTCATACATGGCGATGTCAGCAAACTTTATTAGCTCTTCGCCATCAATGCTGTCATCAGGATAAATAGCAACACCGACACTAGGGGAAATAGATAGAGATTCACTGCCAATATTTACGGGAAACTTAAACTGCTCTAATAATTTCGAGGTAAGCTTTTTCACCCCAGAGCATTGAGCTATACCTTGACCAATAACTAAAAACTCATCCCCACCAAGACGGAATACATTATCACGACATCTAACAGTATCAGTTAATAGTTGAGCCGTTTTCTTTAAAACCTCATCACCCACATCATGACCTAATGTGTCATTAATCTCTTTAAACTTATTTAAATCAAGAAAATATACGGCGACTTTCGTATTGGTTTTTGCTGCTTGATGAAGTGCTGCTTGTAATTCAGTATTAACCATACTACGGTTTTTAAGCCCAGTAAGTTCATCATGATGCGCTTTGTAAGTTAGCGCTTCTGTTTTTTCATGAACAACTTCATTCATTTGATAGAAAGCTGATAATAACTTACCCATTTCATTTTTCTCGACGATATCCGCAATATCAAGCTTATGGCCTTTTTGCATTTTCTTCGTACTAAATAGCAATAATTTTAATGGGTCAAATACATTACGCTTCATAAAGAAAAAAGATCCTATTGCCAAAAAGATTAAAAAAGCAATTTGCATTTTAATGAGGGTAACAAGTTGACTGCGATTCTCTTTAAAGTCACCTTTTCTTTGCTCAAGTAACAATAACTCAATATTAGTAAACTGGTTTAAATCTTCTCTTAAATCATCCATATAAGCTTTACCTTTATCTTCTTTGACAAGAGATAACGCTTTAGGCAATTGTTCTTGTTGCACTAAATCAATAGTGGTTGCTAACTCTTCAAATTTAAGAGTCATTGATTTTTCAATGTATTTAAGAGCTTCTTGTTGTTTTTGATTGTCTTTTGTTAACTCTTGTAAAGTAGACAATAGCTGCTTGGATTCCGCAATTCCTGTATAGTAAGGCTGCAAATAGTGAATCTCTTGGGTCAATAAAAAACCTCTCTGACCCGTTTCTGCATCTTTCATACTACTCAGTAATTTTTCTGAATTAGTAATAACATTATGAGTATGAATTACCCATGCAAGCTTCTCTTCTCCATAAGATTCAAGCTTAAATGTCAAAGCTGAACTTGTAATAGCCACAGAAAACAGCACTAATAAGAATAAAATCAGTTTTAATCGAACACTCATACAACACCGAAACATATAATTAACAATCCAATGTATTGTATACTAACAATTATTGATAAAATTACTAATAAATACTTAAAAAATGAGTGATTCAATTAAGAAATTAAGAACAGGAAAATTAAACCTTTAACATTAACGCCGTAAAGAACGATAAAAACTTATCGTAAAACAATAAATATTTATTGTTATTTATTTAAAATAGACATATATTCTCATCACACACACTGAATGGGAAATACCATGAATAATTTAAATCACATCCAATCTTTTAGCTCAAAATTACTTATTGTTTTTGGGTTTGCTTTTGTTGCTTTGCCACTAATGGATACCGTCCTTTGGTTTGCTGCTACTCTTTATAACTCGCAGTCATTCCAGAGTACGTTTCCTATTGAAGTTACTCTTCCACTCTCTTTTTCACGTTCTATGCTAGGTTATCTGCCAAGTATGCTACCAACACTATTAAGCTGTGCGATTCTATGGCAGTTAATTCTTTTATTTCGTTTATACAAAAAAGGACAAGTTTTTACCCTTGATAACACCATCAGATATCGTAAAATCGCTAACATCTTAATTATGATGCCATTTGTTCAAGTGTTATCCGATATACTACTCAGTATCGCACTTTCTTATACTGAAGATAATGTGGAAGGAGGCTTTAACATTTCAGACAGCGAAATCAGTATGTTAGTAATTGGTTTAATCGTACGAGTTATCGCAAAAGTAATGGAAGAAGCAAGCCTTATTCGTGAAGAACAAGAACTCACAATCTAGAGACAATATATATGCCTATCGTTGTAAACCTCGATATCATGTTAGCCAAGCGGAAAATGCGCTCAAATCAGTTGGCTCAATTAATTGGTATCACGGAACAGAATTTATCTGTGCTAAAAAATAGCAGAGCAAAGGCAATAAAGTTCTCAACCTTAGAAGCCATTTGCAAACATTTAGAGTGTCAACCTGCGGATATTTTAGAATATCAAGCAGAGGAAGAATAAGACCATCCAACAATAAAACGCCATGATTCACTCAAGTGTGCTTCATGGCGATTGTAATTATGTTTAAGTAAATAAAGAGTCTGAATACTGTTTCACAAAATCAATAAAGGTTCTTATTCTCTTAGGCTGATAACGATCTCGATGATAAATCGCAGAAAAATCAACGGTTGGAATTCCCCATTCTTCAAATACTTGCTCAAGCTTTTTATCATCTAATTCTTGCTGACAATAAATCAGTGGTACCCGAATAATACCATTACCAGCAATAGCCCCTGCAACCAAGACTCGTCCATTTTTACACTGTAAATTTCCTTTAATCGATACATCATAATGTTCCTTATTAACTAACGATTGGAAATGCCACTTACGAACAGAACCGGTTAAACAATGATGTTGCTGCAATTCTTTAGGATGTGAAGGACGACCATATTGTTGTAAATACTTTGGACTGGCTAATGTTCCCATCTCAATATCAAGTAATTTCTTCGCAACAAAACCTGAATCCTCAAGACTGCCCATACGAAAAGCAATATCAAACTCTTCTTCAATTAAATCCACTCGATTACTACTAAAATCTAAACTGATAGATACATCTGGGTACTGCTGCATAAAGGCATTAACGATATCAGCCAGAAATACCTCACCTAAATAACCACCCACACAGTTTATTTTTATCTCCCCTTGCACCTTTTCAACATCATCCACAGCAGAAAGCAGAGCTTGATCTATAGTATGAAGAGCTTGTTCACATTGATGATAAAAATGCTTACCCGCTTCCGTTAAACGTAGCGTTCGAGTTGTACGAATTAATAACGTCACGCCCATTTGTTTCTCTAGGCTACTTATTTGGCGTGACACATGGGAACGAGAGACGTCGAGAGTTTCCGCCGCCTTAGTAAAATTCCCTAAGCGAGCAATAAGAACAAACGAGCGGATATCGGTAAGGTTAATGCGATTGATCATCATAGTTAACTCTGTAGTAATTGACATCTTATTGTTGCAGTACGGCAACAGAGTTTCAAGTAAATAGCTATATATCAACAATAAGAGTCGCAGTAATATACATCCATCGCAACAAAACAGGGGTTTAAATCCCGTTGCTTATTGAATTTATTGAGGAAATAGAAGATGAAAAAATTAGTTGTTATTACAGGTGCAAGTTCTGGTATTGGTGAAGCAATCGCTCGTCGTTTAAGCGATGAAGGTCATCCTCTACTTCTTCTTGCTCGTCGTATTGATCGCCTTGAAGCACTTAACCTACCAAACTCTTTATCTGTAAAAGTAGACGTAACAGACAAAGCCTCTTTTGAAGCTGCTATTGCTCAGGGCGAAGCAAAGTTTGGTCCTGTAGATGCTATCGTAAACAACGCTGGTGCAATGCTTCTTGGTCAAATTGACACTCAAGATGCACAAGAGTGGAAAACCATGTTTGATGTTAACGTTCTTGGTCTTCTAAATGGTATGCAAGCAGTTCTTGCGCCTATGATGGAGCGTAACAGCGGTACTATCATTAACATCAGTTCTATTGCTGGTAAGAAAACGTTCCCTAACCATGCAGCTTACTGTGGAACTAAGTTTGCCGTTCACGCTATCTCTGAAAACGTGCGTGAAGAAGTGGCTTTATCAAACGTTCGTGTAACAACAATTGCACCGGGAGCGGTTGAGACTGAACTTCTATCTCATACGTCTTCTCAAGAAATTAAAGACGGCTACGGTGAGTGGAAAGAAAGCATGGGTGGCGTACTAGCTGCTGACGACATTGCTCGTGCAGTATCTTTTGCTTACCAACAACCTCAAAACGTTTGTATTCGTGAAATTGCGCTAGCACCAACTAAACAGCAACCATAGTAGGCACTAACTTACTAATCAACGCATCATTAAATAATAAACACAAAAAAGCCAAGCTTGAATTCCCTAATAATTGAGGAACTTGCTTGGCTTTTTTATTTTGTTCAAACTAAAGAGTCACATCAATTAATGACGTATATCTTATCGGCGATAGTTACCACCACGGTTAGAAGTACGAGCTTTATGCGCTGATGCCGCTTTTGCTTGTGATTTCAAAATCGAATCAACCGTCAATTCCATTGGCTCTTTTGGTTCAAGACCATGTGGGAATGTACGAGCACGTGGCGGTTTGTCATATTCAAGGTTAGATGCACGAGGCATACGCTTAAAACGGTACAGGTAAAAGTTTTCTAGCTTCTCTCTCGCCCATTCTGTTTTCTTTAGGTATTTAACACTACTTGCAATTGATGGGTTCGTATTAAAACAGTTCAAACGCATTGCTGTATCTAGAATTTCCCAACCGTAAAAATCAACCAACTCTTGTAGCAAGGTTTCTAACTTAAGACCGTGTAATGGGTTGTTTTGTTGCAGTTCAATTCTTTCTTCATCAGTCATCATAACGAGTTCCTAAGTATCGGTTGTTCAAACAGGGTGAATAGGCGGCGAATTATACAGAGTTATCACTCAAAATATAGTATTAACACATGAAAACAAATCAACTCATGTATTGCCTATCTATTTTTTAAAAAACAAAACGCTTGCACAAATGCGCATATGTACTTATATTTGCATTTCTTTTACTTATTAGAGATTCAAATTTTGGATGCGAAACTAGCTATTGCTTTAAACGAGTTCTTTTATGTTGCTAAAGGCTTAGTCGTTATTATTGCTATTGTGTCAGTACTAACAGGCTTAATGCGTGAATATATACCTCAAGATAAGCTTCAGAAAACGTTAACTAAACATGATAGATGGGGAAGTCTATTAGGCGCCTTATTCGGCATGTTGACTCCATTTTGCAGTGCCGCTGTTGTACCTGTCACGATGGCAATGGCATCAATGGGAGCTTCACTTGGTACCGTCATGAGCTTCATCATTTCAGCACCATTGTGTAACTTCATTGTTTTAGCCATGATTTATGCTGCATTTGGTTTTAAGATCACTATCGTTTATTTTTTGGTCACATTCACTGCCGCTGTTCTTGGTGGTTTCTTAATTTCCAAATCACCTTGGAGAAATGAGATTAAACGAGGAGGTGAACTAGAAGATACTAAAGCTAAAGGATGCAGTGGAAATAAGCCCAACACTTGCGGTGCTGCACCATCTTCAAAATCAAGAATGCGAAACGCAATGAATGGCGCGCTTTCTTTATTCAAAAGAATCATTCCATACGTTCTGCTAGGCGCAGCAATTAGTGGGTTCTCTGCAGCTTACTTACCTGCAGACTTAGTCGAGAAATATGTTGGTGGTGATGGGTTCCAATCAATTGTTATTGCTTCATTGATTGGTATTCCACTTTATTTACGTATTGAAATGGCAATTCCTCTACTTAATGTATTGATTGCTAAAGGAATGGGACTTGGTGCTGCATTAGCATTAATTATTGGTGGTACTGGTGCCAGTTTGCCTGAAATTGCGCTAGTATCAGCGGTTCTAAAAAGAAAAGCGGTCATCGCTTTTGTGGGGATAGTATTAACTACCGCGATTATCGGTGGTGCCATCTTCCAATACGTAATATAAACATATCGCGCCACTACCGTTAGTGGCGCAATAATCAACATAAAAGGTAGCACCCATGATGGATGAAAAATATATCGACGCGTTAAAAGCACTGTCAGAACCCAATAGATTGCGTTTGTTTTGGTTGTTTCTTCATGTCGATGAATGTATAGCTGTTGCTGAAGCACTAGATATCATTGGTGACACTCAATACAACGTTTCACGTAATCTGAAGATGTTTTATCGAGCTGGGCTTCTTAACCACCAAAAGAAAGGCAAATGGGTATTTTATACTTTAAAAGAACAAGCAGCTCCTCACTGTAAAGCATTGGTAGATTCGGTTCGATTTTTACCAAAAGATGAATTTGAAGAGGTAACTAGACGTTGTGTATTACGATTGTCACTTCGAGTAAATGGTGAATGCGTATTAGGAGCGGATACAGAAACATGGCAGAAAAAATTAAATGAGTAGACACAATGATGAAAAAACTCACTCAAACTGAACTTGATTATATTCTTCAACAACACTCTCTTTGGTTACAACATCAAGGAGGCGAACGTGCTGTTTTAAACAATACCGATTTAAGTCATCTTAACCTTGAAGGCGCGGTTCTTCATCGCGCAAATTTGACTCGAACTAACTTCACTAACGCTAACTTATTTGACGCTGATATGAGTGATGCTGACATTACTTATGCGATATTTAAAGAAGCCGACCTCAACAATGCAAGCTTTAGAGACGCCGATTTACGTAATGCAAATTTCAGTTATGCACAAATGCCAAATGTCGATTTATATCGCGCTGATGTTTATCGTGCTGACTTTAATAATGCAAATCTAAATGATGATGCATTTAATAAACCAACAATAGGCAACACCATCATGACATTACGAGGTTCTGGTAAATCAGAGTGTCTTGCTTTTCATTAAAAGAGGAAGGGTTAAGTGCAGACTTTAAACAAAAAAAACAATCACTGTGAATAATACAACACAGTGATTGGTCAGATAGGTTATCTAAAATAGCAGTAATTAAATAGTTTGTGCTGCTGGCTTTATCTTAAATAAAATAGCGAACATAACAGGCACCACAATTAAGGTTAATACGGTAGCAAAACCCAAACCAGCCATGATGGTTATCGCCATTGAGCTAAAAAACGCATCAAACAGTAATGGGATAAGCCCCAAAATTGTCGTCAATGCCGCCATACTTACGGGACGAACACGACTAATAGCACTGTCTACGATAGCAAGGTATGGATCTTTACCTGACGCCAATTCAAGGTTGATTTGATCAAGCAAAACAATACCATTTTTCAAAATCATTCCACTTAAGCTCAATAGCCCCAAAAATGCCGTAAAGCTGAATGGCATGTTTGTACCAAGCAAACCAAAGGCCACACCAATAATAGACAGTGGAACCGTAAACCAAATCACTAGTGGTTTTTTAACCGAGTTAAATAGCAACATGGTGATAATAAACATAAATAGGTAGCCCATTGGTAATGAACCAAATAAAGACTCTTGTGCATCTTTAGACGATTCATATTCACCACCCCACGTAATCTCATACCCTTCAGGCAATGGTAATTCCATCACTTTTGGTTGAATACGCGCTAGCAGGCTTGCTGGAGTATCATCACTTAATAAATCATGATCTGCCATTACTGTGATCGTACGTTTTCTATCACGACGCTGAATCAATGGTTCACTCCAATCTAAATTTACTCCATCAATTACTTGATCTACTGGAATATAAGTTTGAAGCGATGGACTCCAGATTTTTACGTTTTGTAAAGATTCAAAATCCACACGTTCTGACTCTGGTAAACGTGTCACGATCGGCAATGTATGAGTACCATCACGCAACATACCTAACGTAGAGCCACCAAACGCCATTTGTAATGTGTTCGATAAGTCTTCTTTTGAAATACCTAAACGACGCGCTTTTGATTCATTAAATATTGGCGTAAGTTCCTTTGTTCGCTCACGCCAATCATGTCGAATATTTCTCGAACCTGGATCCGTTAATATAATATCTTCAACATTTGTAGCTAAGTTACGTAAGATTTGAGGATCTGGTCCTGAAATTCGAACTTCAATTTTTGATGCTGGAGACGGGCCAAACTCCATCATTTTGAATTGGAATGTTGGCTTATCAAAGCGTTGATCTAATGAATTGGTTAGGTTTTCTAACAAGCTAAACATTGATTCGCGATCTGTGGTTCGGATCTGAAATTGTGCATACGCTTCATAGCTTTTTTCTGGTTGATAAGTTAGCGCAAAACGCTGCATACCTTGACCAATCGACGCTGATACAAACTCAATGTTGTCTAGCTTATTAATGTAACTCTCAACCGCTTCTGATTGCTTAATTGTCTCACGAATATCAGTGCCCTCTGGCATCCACATATCCACATAGAACATTGGCGTGTTTGATGCTGGGAAGAATTGCTGCTTCACATTACCAAACGCCATTACTGCGACAACAAGTAGACCCACTAGCGATGCCACTGTTAACCAACGGAAACGTAATGCCAACTTAAGCGATGAACCAAATGCAGTAAATAAGAACCCTTTGTAAGCGTCTTCTTCTACACCTGTATTTTTATCTTCTTCTTTCAATAGCAAGTCAGCTAAGAATGGCGTGATTGTGATAGCTGTTACCCAACTTAAAAACAGTGAGTAACACAACACCCAATACAAGTCCCCCATGAACTCACCGGTAGCATCTTCTGATAAACCTATCGGAGCAAACGCAGCAATTGCTATAACTGTTGCACCCAATAAAGGCCATTGCGTTTGTTTTACAATATCCGCAGCTGCTTGAACTTTGGTTCGTCCTTTTTTGAGACCAACTAAAATCCCCTCAACCACTACAATGGCATTATCAACCAACATCCCTAGCGCAATGATCAGCGCACCTAATGAGATACGGTGAAGATCAATGTTGTTGTAGCTCATTAAGATAAACGTACCAAACACGGTCAGTAGTAACACCACACCAATAATTAGGCCGCTTCGCATCCCCATCGCAAACAATAAAACAACAATAACGATTGCTACTGCTTCCGCTAAACTAATAATAAAGTCACGAACAGATGTATCAACTTCTTGAGCTTGATTATAGAAATAGCTTAACTCAAGTCCTGCAGGTTTGATCGACTCTAAATACGTTAGCTCTTCTTGGACACGTTGACCAACTTCCACCACGTTCACACCTGACGCAAAAGATAGTCCGATATTTAAGGCATTTTTACCATTAAATCGAATAATGTTGCCCGGCTTTTCTTGTAAACCACGAGTGATCGTTGCAACATCCTTTAGACGGATAAGATTACCAGTATTACGACCATGGATGATCAAATCCCCCAACGATTCAACAGTAGTTAATGTTCCACTTGGTCGAATCGTTAAGCTTTCTCCATTCACTAATACTTCACCTGCTTGAACCACATTGTTTTGTTGATTCAATAAGCCTGCAACCGTATTCATATCTAGATTAAGGGCTGCTAGGCGATCCAACGAAATCTCTACAAACAGCATTTCTTGTTGATCACCCGCAATCGAGATCTTACCAACACCATCAATAAGCTCTAATTCACGAGTTAATGTGTCAGCATAACGCTTAAGTTCAACGTAATTATAATCGTCTCCAGTAAGCATCATCATCACACCAAACACGTCACCAAAATCATCAATGATTTGTAAAGATTGAATACCTTGAGGCAGAGTTGGTTTTAAATCATTAATTTTTCTACGCATTTCATCCCAGATTTGAGGTAGTTCATCTGGGCCATAGTCCATTTTCATGCTCACCATAATCTGTGACATGCCATTGGATGAGGTCGACGTAATTTTATCAATATAAGGTAATTTACGGATCGCTTTTTCTAACGGGTAGGTTAGTTCTTCTTCCACTTCTTTTGACGTTGCTCCTGGATAGGTAGCAACAACCATTGCATCTTTAATCGTAAATGCAGGGTCCTCCAAGCGTCCTAAATCAAGAAATGAAGTAATACCGCCAATCGTTAAAATGGTAATAAATAACCAGCTAATGACTTTATTTTTAATTGAATATTCAGCAATGTTCATTAGTGTTGATTCTCCATTAGCATTACTTTTTTACCATCACGTAGCTTTCGTAAATTTGAATTAGCTAAGACATCACCTTGTTTGATACCAGAAGAAACAATCGCGCCTTCGCCACTAATTTTGCGGATAGTTACAGGCACTTTAGTTGCTTGCCCATCACGTATGCTCCAAACATAGAACAGACCTGATTTTTGACCTGCTTGTAATGCCGTCACAGGCACTTGATAACCATCAATTGAAGTGATCCCTGCTTCAACCATATCAACATTCACTGTTGCACTGGTTCCCGGTAAGATCTCTACATTAGGCTGCGGCATAGATAGATACATTTCATACGTCTGAGTTTGAGCATTTGGCTCGCTTGTGTGCTCCAAATACTTCATAGAGTAAGAGTCTGATAAACCAACAAACGTTGTCATCGGATGGTAAGAATCTCGATTTGTCTCAGGGTTTATCATGGCTAACACGTTATCTGAAAGATCAATACGCACGTACACTTTATCGTTTTGATACACATTCATAATCGGCTCGCCTGCTGCAGCTCGTTCAAACTGCTCTTTATAGACATCAAGCACTTTACCGTTAAACGGTGCAACAAGATGGGTATAAGCTAATTGATTTTTTGCCGCACGATACGTCGCTTGAGCCAGCTCTCTATTCGCAAATAATTCATCAAGTTCAGCTTTTGAAATCATAGCTCGGCGGTTCAATTCTTTACCACGCAAGTACTGTTTTGACGCTAACGAATACTGTGCCTTAGTATCATTAACTGCTTGCTTTACCTTACTGTCTTCTAGCTTTGCAACCAGTTGTCCTTGTTTAACCACATCTCCGGCTTTAACCAACACTTCTTCGATTTCACCCGTTACTCGAAACGCTATCGGTGTTTGCTCAGCAGGCACAACTTGCCCTTTGAAAGAACGAAATTGTTGAGTCACAGGTGCATTTACAGTAACACCTGAAATATAAAGTGGTTTACTTTGTTCTGTTGTATTTTCTTCTTGGCAACCAGTTAATATAAACAAAGTTAATACAAGCAATGAATATAATGAACGATTCATTAAATACCTTCCTCACGCTGCCATGCTTTCACCGTTTGACCTTCAACAAGACTATCAACACCCGCAATAACGATGTAATCATTTGCATGTAAACCAGAAATAACTAATCCTTGCTCATTTAATGGCAACGTTGTTTTCGTTACTGTTTTCGTCTCTTGGTTCATTAACCATACTTGTCCTTGATTAAGGCCTTTATTTACCCACGCACTCTGTGGTAACTGTAAATAATCAGAACTTTTTTGTTTAGGTATATGAACCTGACCAGTCATGCCAGTTAACAGATTACGGCCTTGTGGCAATGTCATCGTTACTATGGCTTCATAACTATTGGTGTCTAAATTGGGTTGAGTGGAGATCTCTTTAAATCTACCTTTAATTTCATTGTTAGGCTCATTATCCATCGTCACCCACATATCACTGCTGATTAACGCTGGAATAGAAATAGAATCTACATAAGTAATTGGCAATGTTACTGATACATCCAGTGTTGAATTATCAATAAGATTTAAGATCTCTTGTTTTTCACCTACGATCTGATGTGGTTTTACATAGGTGTAAGAAATAATGCCTGAAAACGGTGCGTGAATTTCGGTATAACTTAAATCTGTTTTTGCTTGCTCATAGTTTGCCAATGCCGCTTGATATTGCGTTTCACGCTGGTCGTAATCATTGGTACTGATTAGCTTCTTGCTGTATAAACTCTTAGCGCGGTTCCATTGTGTTTTTGCTAATGAAAACTGAGCGTCAGCGGCATCTAATGCCAATTGCAGATCGTTTGGATCTAGCGATGCCAATAACTCACCTTTCGTTACCGCTTGCCCCATCTTTACTTTGATGTCAGAAACTTCACCACCTACTTGGAATGATAACTGCGCTCGATACGTCGCATCGATACGCGCAAGAAAAGCATCAGAATCAGCCATAGCAAGATCTTTAACTGACAACAGTTTTACTGGCTTAATCGTTTGATCCGTTGTTTCTGATACTGCTTTTTCACAACCAGTAAGCATTCCTGACAAACTTAGTGCTATTACAGCACCTAGGAATGTGCGTTTTATATTTTGTTTTCGCACAATGTTCTCCACTCAATATTATTTACTACACAGCTGTGCAGTATAGTTTTAATTTGAAGTAGATCAATATATTTTACACTCGTGCAGTAAAATAATTAAAAAGTGCATTTTTAAGTACGCGTTAGACGTTGAACTTGATATGCTTAAGCCATCAATACGTCTTAAGCTGCTCAGAAATCACAGTTATTAGCAACTCTTAATTCGTATATATTGGTAATTAACGCACAAGCTAAGGGTGAGTAATGACAGAGAAAAAGCAGGGAAAAAGAAGTACCGAAACTGCTGAACAAACAAAATGTCAAATCTTAATGGTTGCGGCAACGATGTTTGGTGAGTTAGGTTACGAACGTGTATCACTGCGTAATATCAGTGAAAAAGCGGGCGTTTCTCATAGTCTTATTCGTCACCATTTTGGTAGTAAAGATATGATTTGGAAAGCAATTTGTGATGCTTGTGATAAACATATGCAGACCTATCTACACGCTATCATTGCTTCTCTGCCAACAGACAAAACGCCGAGTTATCGTATCTACTTATTCATTGTTAAGTTGTCTGCATTCACCTTAATGAACCCACAACCAATCAAAATGATTGCCGATGCCATTCGACAAGATGATAACGCATTACTTGAGTATTTTTTAAAAACAAAATGTGAATTTGAATCTATATTCAAAGACTTATTTGAAGAATACAACCAAGTAAATCCAGAAAGTAAACTCGATATATGGGAAACAAAATGGCAAATGCTGATCTTTTCTCATGGGGCTTCTAGCTTAACGCCAATGATGTCTGAAACCTGGCCGCAATTTGCAAATAACCAAGAAAAACTATTATTGCAACATTGGAACTTATTCAATCAAATTATGGTTGCTAAGTTTTCAGTGACAAAAGAAGAAATGCTGTGCCCGGCTGAACTTAGTGAGTTATTAATTGATGTGGAATGCCCATTAGAGCAAGAAAATCTTATTGTTATCAATGAATAAATAATATGAATATACCTAACATTACATTTAATCACGATAAAAATAATAAAGCTGAATTCGAAATAATAGAACTCTCTTCCTTATATGAAAGAACAACACTTTCTCATTCACCAGAAGCTCCACACCGCGTCTCGTTTTTTATGGTTATTCATATTGAACGAGGTGAAGGTAAGCATATGGTAGATTTTGAAAAATACCCTTTTAGTGCTGGCTCTATGATTTTTGTACAAAGAGAGCAAGTCCATGCGTTTGATTTCTCTTCTAAGCCTCAAGGGAAAGTGCTTCTATTTACTCAAACCTTCCTTGATCATGTTCATATCAACATGCGTTTACCTAATTACACACCAACACATCTTAATCATCAGCACACACCACTACTAACGCTTGATCTTCAAAACAATCAACGCAGTCACACCTTAATTAATGAAATGATTGCCGAGATCAAATTAAGTAATTCTGATCCTCTAATCATCATGTATCTCTTTTCTGCTTTAGCTCTGTTGCTGCATCGTTTACGCCCAGAAATGCGCCACGATAAATTATCAACAGAACAAAGCATAAAGCTAGCGAGATTCTTTACCTTGATGCAAAAACACTTTCAACAAATCAGAGATGCCAATTGGTATGCAAACCAAATCAACACCACCTATAAAACCTTAAATCAAGTGTGTAAACTCGCTACCGGCTTAACCGCAAAACAAATGATCGATGCGTTTGTTGTAATAGAAATAAAGCGACGCTTAATTATTACCAATACCGCATCACAGCAAATTGCTTATGACTTTGGATTTGAAGACGCCAGTAATTTCGTAAAATACTTTAAAAAACAAACATCACTCACTCCGGCACAGTTCCAAAAACATTATATCAAAACTGCTCTGTGATTTTATTAATCTCAACTCGGTTCGATATTCACCATTTTTAAGCCCATATCCACTCTGCACAGGTAATTGGAATCTCTCTATTATTGCTCTCAAGCCAACAGAGGACAATAAGATGAAAAACACAATTAAAAGCACAATATTAGCCACAAGCATTTTAAGCCTAGCAGCATCTGCAAACACTGATACACCAGAGCAATTAACCAATAAAGAGAAAGCCGTTGCGGTTATTTCAAGTATTGAAACAGGTAATCCAGATGCAATTAGCTATATAAACCCTAATAAATACATTCAACATAATTTAGCTGTGGCTGATGGGTTAGAAGGCTTTGGTGCTGTACTGCAGCAGTTGCCTAAAGGAAGTGCAAAAGCCAATGTAATTCGCTCACTCCAAGATGGTGATTATGTTGTGACTCATACTGAATATAACTTCTTTGGTCCAAAAGCTGGGTTTGATGTATTCCGCTTTGAAGAGGGAAAAATCGTCGAACATTGGGATAACTTACAAGAGTTAATGCCTAAAAACGCCAGTGGTCACACACAATTAGATGGCACTACTATCATAACGGATTTGGATAAAACAGAAGTAAACAAAGCGATTGTGGCTGATTTCGTAAACACCATTTTAATGAATGGCGACATGGAGAAAATTAACCAATTTATTGATAACGAAGACGATGCTTACTTACAGCATAACCCTAATATTGCAGATGGTTTGAGTGGTTTAAGCATCGCGTTAGGTGAATTGACAAAAGCGAATATGCCAATGTCATATACAACTAATCATAAAGTATTGGGAGAAGGGAATTTCGTACTTTCTATCAGTGAAGGAATATTTATGAACAAGCATGTGGCTTTTTATGACTTATTCCGTCTAGATGACGGCAAGATCGTAGAACACTGGGACACGATTGAAGCGATCCCTGAAAAATTGGAATGGAAAAACAGTAATGGAAAATTTGGATTTTAACTAAAAAAAGTAATAAAAAGCCGTTAGAGAATATCTAACGGCTTACTCATTTCTGCGGTTTATTTCGCTTACTGCGCTTTCACCATTGGTAAAACTCGATAACCATCGATTCGAACTTTATCGCTTGGTTGGTAATGACGAATACCTAAGTTAAATACACCAGAATCATTTGCTGTTTCGATATTATTTGGTGCATCAGCACCACAGCCAAAGCTTACGGTATAGGTGCCATCTTTATTTACCGTCGCCGTATTCGAGCTTACATTCGCAACATCATTAAACATAAAGCCTGCTTTGTTATACACAGTGATAGACCAAAACGCTTTATTCTTAGGATCTTCAAACGTTGCTTGATAACACGTGCCTGTTGGGTAGTTACCTGACACTTCATAAATATTATCAATCATTTGAGCCCCGCCCCAACCAATAGCAGCCCCTACCTCATACTTTTCTTGAGTGAATAATTTCGTCGATTCATCATTAAATCCAGTAAACATGCCTGTTAATGCAGCGCTGCCATCACGTTTATTGATCATTGGCATTTTAGCTTTTAGGCTATCCTCTACCTTTTTAAATGAGGCTTGATTTACGCTTTCAGAAGTAAATAGTTCTGCACTGTTCGCATTGATTTTCATTTGGTCTTGATACATTGCCGCTTCTTTTTCAGTAAATGTCGCATCAAGACGAATCACTAAATATAAATGCTTACCCGTATGCGTTGATAAATCAAACGTGCCACCACCGTAATACATTGGTTGAATGTGGTGATCTTCTGTAATGGGTTGCACAGAGATATATTTACCTTCTGGCAATTCGGG
The DNA here is from genome assembly GCF_009727955.1 of Aliivibrio fischeri. Lineage (GTDB taxonomy): Bacteria > Pseudomonadota > Gammaproteobacteria > Enterobacterales > Vibrionaceae > Aliivibrio > Aliivibrio fischeri_A. Next base: position 268,563 of record NZ_WOBR01000003.1, read on the forward strand.
CATAGTCACTGTTGCCCCTTTTGATACATCAACAACAGCCATTGAGTAATAAGTATCACGGTTCATCCGAACCACAGGCTGTGCATCTGTTGGTGTAAGCTGGCGTTTATGTAAAAACTCGTTCACGCCTACTAAATCTTGATTTTTAAGGATCTGATGAGAAGTTTCATCTGTTGGGTATGTCTGAGTTGTCACCATTTTTCCATCAGCGGTAAAAAATCCATCTAAATTTGTCGTAGGCTGAGCAGCCGAAACACAAGTTGCCGTAACCATCGCGCCTAGTAAAACACTTTTTGTAATTAAGGAAAATTTCATTTAATAGCTCCTCAGCTGTTATTCAATTCTGTTGGATTGATTAAATAATAGTCTGGAACTTTCATTTATAGAAATCATAAGATCACATAACTGATATGCTATGATGTAATATCACTGTTTGTTATTAATACAATTAAGGGGAAGTATGAAAACACTTGAACAGGAGCTTTCTAGAGTTGATCTCAATCTACTTGTTTCTCTCAGCGTCTTGATCAAAGAAAAAAATGTATCAAGAGCAGCTGAAAAATTGTATTTATCTCAACCCGCAATGAGTCGGATCTTAGGTCGCCTGAGAGAATTATTCGATGACCCTTTGTTTTATAGAGAATCAAATGGCTTACAGCCGACCGCTAAAATCTTAGAGTTAGAATCACAACTCGATAACCTCTTATTCTCTATTGATAGCCTAATAAAGAGTTCTAATTTTTCAGCAAAAACATGTGAAAAAGCCTTTCGACTATCGACACCACCTCTTATGAGTAAATTACTCACGGCACCGTTAGCCAAAGCAATCCATGACATCGCACCAAAAGTTACCCTTGAAGAGTACCCTTCTGCTATCGACCCTATTTTATTGCTAAAAGAAGGCCATGTTGATTTCTCAATACACATTGAAGATATCGTTACCAGTGATGAATATCGCTCAGAGAAGATCGGTTATACCTACCCTGTTATTTATGGTGCTTCAGATCATCCTTTATTAAAAAAAGAAAACATCACTATTGATGATTGCCTTGAATACTCATTTGTGGAGTTGTCATTGGATATTCGCTCGACAGGTGAATATCTTAACCCAATAGATGTAGAGCTAAGAAAACAAGGGAAATGCAGAAGCATTGCACTTAAATCAGGGCAGTTATCGACATTAATTGAATCAATTAAAGGCACTGATAGACTCATTATTGGGGGGCATTTACTAGGACAAGACCCTATTTTAGGTTCAAGCTTTAAAGCAATAAAAACGTTTGATAGCAAACCATATACTGTTGGTATTTATTTAATAGAGCACAAAAGAACGCTTACTAGCTCGCCTCATCGCTGGTTAAAATTGATGATCAGTGAGTCAATAAAGAAAAGCTTTCAAGATTAATAAAAAAGAGGATAAAGCGGTAGATTAGGAAATTTAGCGGTCAAGTAGAGGAGTTCTGTTAGCTCACTAACCTATACTTGTACCGCTGGCAGTGTATTTATATCTCGCTCAGCTATACATTAGGGGCAATAATTAAAACAGCGATAATAGTAGCGATTAGTGTGCGAGGAATAAGAACATCTTTATCAATTTTCATCAAACAACTCCGGTTTACCTGTAACTAAAATAAATCTAATTTTTCATTAAAGATGAATAAATTAGACTCTAATCAGGTAATACTATGATGCTTGATAACGAGAAACTATTGGTCACTGACTATTCAATACATAGTTTTTATCTATGTATTTATCGATGCAGTGCATTTAGCCTAGCCTTAATCTGCTCACGTATGTATTTATGTGTTTTATTACTTATATTACGACGATGATAAATAAGCTTTATCTCATACGGTTGAAGTGGAAAAGGAGACTCTAATACCTTTAAACCGAGCTCTTGAGCTAAACCAAACATACTTTCAGCCACAATGCAGATCGCATCCGTATTCCTCACACTCAACAATAAGTTAGATGGCCCACTCACTTCACGAACAATGTTACGCTCAAATATCTCATCAGGACGAGTCTCAAACGCACCCACATTCTCATTTTTTAATTTAAGCATGACATGCTCAGCTTGGTTAAATTGCTCTAAACTTAATGAGTTTCCCGTAATGCTTGGGTGATCACATCGACAAGCAAAGGCAATATCCAGCTTACCCAAACTCTCACTCACAAAGGTGTAATCCGTCACGGTAATATCATCAATCAAAATATCGATTTCACCTGAGCGAATTTTATCGAGCATTTGGTACTCAACCGCTGGGCTTTCTGTCAGCAAGGCATCGTCCATATCAGGCAGAGATTGCAATACGATTTCTGGCGCGCTGATAATCAAACGACGTGGAGACTCCAAGGCCACCACTAATTGCTCCATAATAGGGCGAACTTGGTAGGCTAATGAATGGGCTGCATCGGTTGGCTCAAGTGAACGCCCTACTTTTAGAAATAATGGTTGCCCGTAACTCTCTTCAAATTTTTTAATCGCACTGCTCATTGAAGGCTGGGTAATATCCAAATGATCCGCCGCTTTTGTCACGCTACCAAAGTCATACACTGCCAAAAAATGTTTGATAAAGTTTAAATTCATTTCGCTTCCCTACTCTAGATTCATGAAGAAATGCTTAATTAAATCGGCGTCGAAACTCACTCGGCGTCATGTTTTTTAGTCCTTTAAACTGACGATTAAAGTTCGATATGTTTTTAAATCCTGTTTTCTCTGCCACCAACGTAACTGGTAAGTTAGTACTTGCTAATAGTTCACACGCTTTACCAATACGGTATTGCTTTAAATGATCAGAAAAACTCATTCCATAATGCTTCTCAAACATTCGATAAGCCGAGCTCTCACTCATATGGAGTCGCTTACATAAATCAGAGATTTTAATTGCATCACCATAATGCTTTTCTATATAGCGAGTCGCCCTCTCAATTCGATGATTTAATTCAGAATCGTCCGAAAGAGGTTTAATTCGATAGGGTGTAGTTGATAATTTTTTTGCTTTCGCATCATCAGAAAGACTAACTAATACTTCAATCACTTTTATCGCCTGTAAATGGCGATCTGGCATATTGGATTCTTTTAATAACTCCGATACTTTTAGCGCTGTATCTGGACTAAACGATAAACCATAAGCAGAGTTATCTAATAACCGCTTTAAGTTACGCGCTTCGGGGATCAATGCCATTAAGCGCTCAACCCAATGATGAGCAAACCAAATAATTACCGTGTGATGCTTCGACTGCTCTAATTTTATGCTTCGCCCTGCCACCATATGAGGTAAACCCGGTCCATAAAGAAACAGAGAGTTATGGTGGATATCACCAATTGCATCTCCTGCAAAATAACTGCCTTGAAATGCCTCATCAGGGTCGAGATACAATACCAATTCATATTCAGAATGATAATGCCAAGAACACGCAAACTCATTGTCTTCGACACGACAACGAAACTCTCTTACTATCCAATCAAAACTAGGTACATTTTGCACGTGTTCTTTAAATGGTTTCATTCTTGGCCTTATAATTAATACCATTCGAAATTAGTCACTTTCAGGCTAATCGTGTAAGCATCATCTGTCAAAGAAAGATAACAAAATGACTGAATAGTATTAGAGGTAGCTCGAATAACATCAATCTCCTTCCCTATCTTTGAGTAAACTACGCCTAAATAAAACGGTTAAATCACATTCTATTTCGTACACTGGAGCTTCACTATGCCGCAAAACAAGAAGACATTTTTGTTTATTTTTATCGCCTTTATTACCGGACTTTGCAGTGCGTTTTTTTACCCACTATCAAGCTTGTTTATTGTAGAGGAGTTGGACGCATCACCAATGATGTTAAGCCTGTATATGACGCTCGCGGTCAGCAGTTCCGTAATCGTATCTCAATTTATTGCCAAACGCTCAGACACGCATTGGAACCGTAAAACCATTTTGATGGTATCTTTAGCAAGTTACTTAATTTTGGTCGCCAGCTTTACCGTTATTCGTGATTATTGGTTAGCAATTACGATGGCAGTAGTCTTTGGTAGCGTCAGTGGCGCTTCATTTGGTCAACTGTTTGCCCTAGGCAGAGAATATGGTGACAGACACGTATCCAACAGCACCAGTTTTTTAGCAAAGATGCGTGCAGGCCTTGCCATTGCGTGGGTATTTGGTCCGCCAGCCGCATTCATGCTTAAAGCACAGTTTGGCTTTAGTGCTGCGTTTGTGGTCTCTGCCATTACGGTCTCTATTGCGATATTAATCATCGCTAAATTTATTCCTGATAATGTGGTGACAAAAGAAGAACGAACTACAAACATTGTTGAGCATAAACCGTTAGGTCGTATGGTGATTCTCTATTGCTTCATCATTGTGTGTGCGTTTTCTGCCAACAACTTATATATCACTAGTATGCCTCTGTATCTTTCACAAGAGCTGCAAGTGGATGTGAGTTGGTTAGGCTTAATGTTTGGTATGGCGGCAGCTTGTGAGATCCCAGTAATGCTTAGTGCAGGGAAAATGGCTGAAAAACTAGGTACAACGAGAGTGATGACACTTGGTGTTCTATCTGGTGCTACGTTCTTTCTTGTTATGTTATCAACCACCAGTTTTGCAGGAATGCTAATTGCTCAAATACTTAATGGTTTCTTCATTGGTGTGTGTGCCACACTTGGTATGGTCGCACTGCAAGACATGATGAAAGACCGATTAGGTACCGCTTCTACCCTGTTCTCAAATATGCTGAACATCAGTGTCTTGGTATCAAGCGTGATGGTTGGTGTTGTGGGTGAGTTATACAACTACTACAGCGCACTGTATTTATGCCTTATTGGTGCTGTTATGGCAACAGTATTACTGATTGTATTTGAGATATTAGAGAAAAAACAGAAGGTGATGATTGAAGGTCAATGTGCGGTGGCTGGAGAGATTTAGGGTTAATACGATTTAAACGTTGGGGTAATAATTAACTATTGCTCCTTTACTTTTTAACCCATGACTGATTAGTTTCAGGATAATAACCCTATTAATATAGTATTTTCCTCAAAAACGCGCATAATCTTACCATACAACACTCAAAGAGAAATTACCGATGACTAATTTTCAATATTACTTTCATAAACTGCCTTGTTTTGACTGTAAAAAAACCAAAGTGAACACTGATCTTGGTTGGTTAACAGCAACAATGAAAGACGATGTTCAAGCACAATTGGCTGCAATTATTGAGCAAGGCAACGTTGAAGCTGATCTTTCAGTAAATGTGACTTGTACTAAAGCAGAAGCTCGTGATTACTTATTGCTGAATTTCTACGGTTACTCTGAAGAAGAACTAGAAGATAAAATTGAAGCTGATGATGAAAAAGAAGTTGCAGATGAAATCGCAGAGTTACTAAAAGACGGTAACGAGGTAGCAGTATTTGAGCACGAAATTGCTCTACAATGCTGTACTAATTGCGACGTTGAGTAACACTCACATACATAGCATTATACATTCTAGGGGGCTAACAAAGTAGAGTTGTTGACCCTTCTTTAATGCTATTCAATTACGACTTCTGTTTAAGTGCATTGATAGAATATTATTCTAAATCGCTTCAAATCAATATTTCCAATAGCGGTGATACAATAATAAAAGACAACACTAACGTCACCATTGATGGAATAGCGTCTTTCCAAGTATCAAATCGAAAATGAAAGAACATCGCCCCAATGGAAGTTAGCGTGATCAAACTAGCCCCCATCGCACTTAATACTGAGCTTGCTGTAAACATCCCAACTAACATAACAACAGCACCTGTGGCTTCAATAACCCCCACAGCGAACATTGCCGCACGGTTAAGACCATAACGATGAAAAAAGGCAAGTTGTGGCTCAAATATCGCCTTTACCCAGCCAAACATTTTAATTGAACTAGCAAACAAGAAAATCGCGATTAATAACCCTTGAATAAGCAACATAATTTAACTCCTCTATAAACAATAGAGACATTAAACCATTCCAATTAATGCTGAAGAATACTAACATTAGTCTTATTACTATTCCAAATAGGAATGACTATGGATAAGTTTGATTGTTTAAACGTCTTTACTCGTGTTGCTAGATTAGGCACATTTACTGCTGCTGCGAACGAACTCAATACAACCCAAAGTGCGGTCAGTAAAAAGATTGCATGGCTTGAAAAACAAGTAGGCATTACCTTATTTCACCGACATGCTCGTGCGATCAGTCTAACAACAGGTGGCAAACAATATTTACATTTAGCGCTGAAACTTACTGATGAAATGAACCTTGTTGAATCTCAATTACGACAGGAACAAACGTCCATCTCTGGTACTTTAAAGCTGTCTGTTCCTAGTGCTTTTAGTGTTCAGAAACTCTCTAAACCACTCAATGAGTTTCTGAATTTACATCCAGAACTTTCTGTTGATGTGTCGGTTTCAGATAAGTTTGTTGATTTGGTTGAGAGCGACATAGACATCGCTATTCGAGCGGCCTACCTCAAGGATTCAGGGTTAAAAGCAAAATGGTTTATGGATAATGAACTGGTCTATTTTGCGTCGCCAGAATATTTAGCACAGCATCCAAGCATTACAGATGCCCATGCATTAACCCAACACCAATGCTTAACCTACTCATTATTTACCCCATCAAACCTATGGCGTTTTTCAGAGGGTAATACTGAGCTAAAGATTAAAGTGAAAGAGCAACTGCGAAGTGACAGCCCTGAAATGCTCGTTACAATGGCAACGTTAGGGCAAGGCGTAGCGGCAATGCCAAAATGGATGGTAGAGCACGAATTAAAATCGGGCTCACTAACGCAGATATTAGACCAATATAAAACAGTGAAACTACCAATGTATATGCTCTATAAAGATAGTGAGCACCAACCCCAACGCATTCGTGCATTTATTGATTTTATTTCAAATTACTTTTCTTAGGGATAGTGACAGATTGTTTCCCGAATACATTAATAAGAGCACCAGTCACAATCAATCCACCACCTAGATAGGTCCAAATAGATGGTATTTCATTAAATATCCAGACACCTAATAACGCAGAAAAGACGATCTGAACATAAGAGTAGGCAGATGCTTTGCCCGCCGCTTGGGTTTGCATTGCCTTAGTCAATCCATATTGCCCAATTTGCGTGAAGATGCCGATTAAAATCAAGATCATCGTAAGGAACAAACTTGGCCATACAAAGTCATTCCAAATCAGTACGCTTGAGATAGGTAATGCCACTAATGGGAAATAAAAGATAATCACTGAACTATCTTCTGTCTGACTGAGTTTTCTAACTATCACATAAGCAATAGAACTTCCTAGCGCACCACACAAAGCAACAGCGATACTAAAAATTGGCAATTCACTCGTGCTTCCACTGTCCATGCTTGGCTGAACCATGACAAACAACCCAGCAAGACAGAACGCAATGCAGATCATGGTTGATTTTTGAATGTGCTCTTTAAGAAACAACACCCCAAGTAATGCGGTAAATATAGGGTGGACATATTGCAATATCGTAGCTTCAGCCAAAGGTAGAGTCGTCACCGCATAGTAAACACACATAAGCGCAAATCCAAGGGCAGAAAGAAACATGAATCTAACCCTAACAGGGATCAGTGAAAAAGAGATGGTAGGCATAAGAACATCAACCAAGTTTGGAAGGTAATGAATGATAGCCTAATTTACTCGCTGCACAATTATCTAATCGCATATTTATCTGTATTGATATAAGCCAACGACGAAACTCACTCGGAATCATAAATTTTAGATATTTAAACTAACGATTAAAGCTAGATATATTTTTAAATCCGGTTTTCTCAACCACTAACAAAATAGGTAAGTTAGTAGTCACTGATCATTAAAAATATAAATAAATAGTTGAACTCACGTATGTTTCATATAATTATGATTATACCATGAGTATTGCACTCTCAAATAACTAAGGATCGGTTATGAAAGAACTTCGCGATTTAGACTTAAACCTGCTGAAGCTATTGCAAGCGGTCGTAGAAACACGCAACACACATCAAGCTGCTGACAAATTAGGGATATCACAAACCAGTGTGAGTCGTGGCTTAGCAAAACTTCGAGAAACGTTTGGCGATCAACTATTTATACGTAAAGCACATGGGGTAGAGCCTTCTGAACTTGCAGAAAAATTATCCGAAGCCGCCGATGAAATGTTCACACCACTGGTAAAAGTGGTCGAATCTTATCAAAATTTTGACCCTCAACAATTTACTGGTGAAATATCGGTCGCAATGAACATTTTCATGCTTGAACAATGGGGTGATGGCATTTTTAGTGCTCTAAAAGAAGCATTACCTGTAGCCAGTTTCAAATTGGTTTATTGGCAAGAACAGAGCTTAAATGAAATGCTTAATGGCCAGATAGATTACTTACTCCTTTTTTCTCAGTTCCAATTGCCACAAGAGATTTATCAACACCGTTTGAAAGACATAAAGCTCAGCCTGATTGCGCGTAAAGATCATCCAGTACTAAGTAAGAGTACCGCCTTAGAAGACATTCATCACCTTCCTATTACTCGGATACTAGCTGATGGAATTAATTCAAAACGCGCCCCTGTTGAAGACTTTTACTTAGCAAGAGGGTATAAGGCAAATATCGTTTTAACGACTCACAGTATTCGAGTTTTACTCAATAAATTGAAACATTCTGACGCCTTATCTTTTGGCAGTACGCTAGTGACTGAGAATGAGCCAGAGCTGAGTTGTTACCCTCTTCCGACGGTTCCAAAAGAGATGAGATCAATCCAAATCAATGGTGGTTACTTACAATCAAAGCGTGGTTTCCCTTTAAACCAATTATTGCACCAAACGATGCAAAACTTCTTCGACAAGGTGGTGCAACCTGAGAAATAACCCTTTAATTAGGACAACTTAATCTAGGTTGCTATTATCAATCTATCTCCAAAATTATTATATTAATTGATGTACTTATTAAAAAATAAACCAATCTCTTTGAGCGCATCTATCGATTCAGGCATATCCGCAACGAGTCCATTCATATAATCACCATGAGACTGACCATCATAAACATGAAGCTCAGTTTCAACATCAGCGCTGCGTAGTAATCGGTGCATTCGAACCGTATCACTTAGCAAGAGATCTCGAGTGCCTGAAATGAATATCGTTGGTGGGAATTCATCAATGTCAGCGTATATTGGTGAGATAAGAGGGTTATCAAGTGCCTCTCCATCAGCATATACATCGAAAGCCCCCTCAATAAGCCCTTCTCGCTGACCTAGAGGATCTAAGCCTTGCAACGTTAACCATGAATCCGATGTCTCTTTAAGATCGACGGCTGGTGTCCCGACAAACAATGCACCAGGTACGGGAAAGTCGAGTTCCTGGAGCTTAAGTGTCGTTGCCAACGTTAAGTTACCGCCCGCAGATGTGCCAAAAATAGCGGTCGACTCTGCTGTTTGGGTTTTCATTAACTCTTTCCATACTGCAACGGCATCATCAATTGCCGCTGGAAATGGATGCAATGGAGGTTGACGATAATCAACAGAGATCACTTGAGCACCAAGCCCGTTGGCAACCCAAATGGCTTCTCACAAAGCTGATTCACCGCCACCAAAAACAAACGCACCACCATGGATATGTACTAGCCACTTGTCTTTATATTCAGGAGCGATATTTTTCGGCGTAACAAAGAACGTCTCGACTCCGGCAAACTGCTTAACTTCATAAGTAACGTCCAAACGCTCTAGGCCTTGTTGAGCCATTTTTATACCCGGTGCATCAAACTGGGCTTGTAACGCCAACCACTCTGCTGTGTTGTTCGGAACAGGAAGTGCCGGCGGAGTAACTCTGTTCTCAAATAACTGAGCAAACTCTGTCGAGATTCCTACTGGGGTCGGAACGGTTCGTTCTTGCAGTTCCATTCCAGAGAACGCCGCTGTACTCGATAAGCTAAGTAACAATGCAGGGATAGCTGAGCGTAGTAATTTGGTTTTCATAATAACTCCGGTAATGAATCTAAAAGCCGTGATTGGCGAACTGAGGCTATTATTCACGAGCTAATCCATTGGCACTATGAATTAGAGAAATTCAATTCTGATTACAGCTAAGTCGCAATAATGAATTTCTCTAATTCCTACTCCATATTCACGACACTATTCATAATCAACTTACTGACATGAGGATTGATAATGAAATATTTACCTATAAGCATGATATTTATAAGTTACTTAGCCTTCTTTTTCTTCTTAGTTATTAGGCTAAATAGCTAGCTTTTCGACATTATAGGAAAGGCAAACTGATCTTGGAAAATTAAGTTCATATTGGTTTCCAACATTAGAAAAGGTAGAACTATGTGAGCATGATTGTTTAGCTACGAGTAACTGCTCTAACTTAGTTTGGGGCAAAACCTACTTAGAGAATCAGTTCTTTCGTTTCCCCTCGGATAATCTCTGGTGTTGTAAATGACTAGAGACCTTCATCGTTCCCTCTAACTAATGACTAAATTCAGCACAACATTACACTCTCCTCTGAGCTAAAAATGCGCTGACAAAATAATGAAAATAAAAATATTTATTTTCTCATGATGCCCTTAGATTCATCTTCATTTCAATTATTAATAAGCCTGTAAACTTAAAGTCTGAGTAATTATATAAATGCTCTCCAATTATGAATCTCTGTAATTCATAGATTCAGTTTGTCTTTCTCAATAACATGTCCCTAACAACATGAACTAGAGAAAAACAATGAACCATAAACCACTAATTTCAATACCTATTGCCCTGGCATTATCGACTGCAGCGTATGCTGAAAGTTCGATTAAAAACTCAAACGACACTATTGACTTTTCAGACCCTACCGTCATTTATTCTTCGGTCGAAGCTGCATATGGAACCGAAGGTACGACTCTCGGTTTAGGCTTAGCTATACCAATTGACGAGTCATGGGGAGCACTCACAAAATACGAAGCAAAAGAGGACTTGAACCTCCACAGAATCCGAGCGGCGGCAACCAATACGGATTTAGGAACAGGCTTTATGCTTGATTATATATGGGACACTAATTTTGCAGATCTAGGCGCTAGTTCTCATTCTCTTGTCCTCAACGGTTTACAAGTTATGCCTCTTAGCGAGAAGTTACTATTTGTTCCGATGATAGGAGCCGGGTTCACCACCAATGATTTTTCAGAAAACCAAGCTGCGATAGGTATGCTCCAAGCCATGTTGGTATATAACGTTACCTCCGACGTTTGGGTCAACATGATCCCTCAATACACATACAGCTTTAATGATCTAAGACTTGAAAACACAGAAAAACAAACGATCAGAAAGTACGAATTTGAATCGGTTGTAGGTTATCGATTTAACAATAATCAAAATATTCGTCTGCTCTACAAATACAACGAAAATAAAGACCACGAGGCAACCGTTAGCTATACCTATGCGCTCTAAGCATTAACCAGCAAACGTGATTTTCTGAAATCTAAGTATCTAAATCCATATTGTGTCGATACCAAATAAATTCAAAGAGGAATATAATGAGCACTAAAAAACGATTAAAACTATCGGCCATTGCATTATTCATTTCATCACTTTCTGTAGGTACAGCCCTTGCTGTAGAAAATGTTAATGTCGATAACTTTGCCCGAGCAGAAAGTGACTCCATGATACGCTCTCAGCTATCTGTCATTGGTGACATTGGGAAATTATTTCATATGAGAGGACCAATACCGCTCGATCAGCAAGCTATTATTCGGATGAATATGGATACACTTTACTCTAGTGTAATCCTTGATTTGAGCGAACCAGCGGTGATCTCGTTACCAGATGGTGGCGACCGCTATATTAGTATGCAAGTGATTAATCAAGACCACTACATCTATGGCAATACCGAAGCCGGTACATATACATTGACAAAGGAAAGTACCGGCAGTCGTTATGTCACAGTATCATTTAGAGTGCTGGCGAATGCGAATGATCCTACAGATATAATGCTGGCTAACCAGCTGCAAGATCAGATCTCGGTTAATACCCCATTCGTAGGCGTTGATCTTGAATTACCTGAGTGGGATCAGCACCAATTAAAAATAGCAAGAGATGCGCTAAATACTCTCGCTCTACTGGGTCTTGATGCATCTAAAGGTTTAGGCTTAAAAAACAAAGTAGATCCTGTTCATCACCTACTTAGCACAGCATCTGGATGGGGAGGGTTACCGATTGAGAATGCTGCGTATGAAATACTCAGTGTCGAAAATAACGAGGCCGATGCACCTTATCAAGTCACCGTTAACGATGTGCCAGTAGACGCATTCTGGTCAATTACGGTTTACAATCGAGATGGGTTCTTAGAAGCTAATGATTTAGGCGTTAATAGTTATAATAGCTTAACAGCTAAACCCAATGATGATGGAAGTATCACCATTAACTTTGGTGACTGCACACCAGATAAACGAAACTGTTTACCAATAACGAATGGATGGAATTACCTAGTTAGAATGTATGAGCCCCAAGCAGAAGTAATTTCTGGAGAATGGCGCTTCCCTGAGTTAACTAAGGTTTAAGCATTCGCTGCACATTATCAAAACCTAGCTGAATTCCATGTTCAGCAATACATAGGTAGCCACATTGACATGAATACCAACAATAACATGCTGGCATATCCGCAACGAGTCCATTCATATCATCACCATGAGACTGACCATCATAAATATGAAGCTCAGTCTCAACATCAGCGCAGTGCCGTAATCGATGTATTCGAGCAATACAACGAAGCAGTACGTATCAAAAATATCATCGATGAGAAAAATTCAGATTTGAGGTGAACATTGATGCATTTATGAATTTCTCTAATTCATATTCAACCTCTCCTCACAACCATAAACTATGAGCAAATCACTACCTTATGGAGGATGTAGTGAACATTCGCTAATCAACAACGTTACTAGGACCTTACGATGTTGATATCAACGAGAAGCTCAAAATGTATAAAACTTTAAAACAAGAGAAAACGCTGCTCCTCGGTATCCTAACGGTTATCTTTTTTAAGGCCGTAGGTGAAAACTTACTAAGCTCTGACCTTTCTATCTTTTCTTATGTCCTCACTACCGCTGTTCTTTTTTATGTTTCAATGACAGCCATTTTTGCGGTTGTTCGTCATTCAGATTCTTTAGCAATCAAACTTGGTGACCCGCTTGGAACACTCATTTTGACATTATCAGTGATCTCACTAGAAGTGATTATGATCTCTTCTGTTATGCTGACTGGCGATCCAAATCCAGTCCTTGCCAGAGATACGATGTTCGCTGTGATCATGGCGGTATTGAATGGCTTTGTGGGTATAACTTTATTGGTTGGTGGGATGAAGTATCACACCCAGTCCTACAATCTAGATGGCATTAAAGCGTATTTGGTTGCCATTATTCCTCTTGCAATGCTTTGTTTGATTTTACCGAATTTCACTAGTAGCAGTGAGAACGGAAACATGTCTTTCAGCTTAATGGGCACATTAATTCTAGCATCTATTGCCTTGTACGGTGTATTCCTCTTCATCCAGACACGCAGCCACACTCATTTCTTCATTGATGCCGATAATAAAAGTGAACACGACCACCACGGCCCTATCCGTAGCAACTTATTCCATACCGTGATGCTGATCAGTTACTTAATCGTCGTAATATTTCTGGCTAAAGGACTGGCGATCCCGATTAACGACAGCATTAGTGTTATGGGAGCTCCAGCAGCCCTTGGTGGCCTTATTGTTGCGCTAATCATTCTCGCTCCAGAAGCCGTTGGTGCCATCAAAGCCGCTCTCACAAACCAACTTCAGCGTGCTATTAACCTATTTTTCGGTTCTGTATTAGCAACAATTGCACTGACCGTACCAGCCGTTTTACTCATCTCTGGCGTAATGGATCAGCCCTTGAGATTAGGCCTAGAGCCAGCAGAGATGGTGTTACTGACCGCCACGCTTCTCATGACTAGCGTTAGCTTTAGCAGTGGCAGAACCAATTCACTTAATGGTGCAACCCACCTTGTGCTCTTCTTCGCTTATTTGATTTTGATGTTCGATTAATACTATTCATAACAGCCAGAAACCTCTCTGGCTGTTATGTTTTTATACAATTAAGGAAATAGCATGAATGAAATATTATCCGCCATTTGGGTACAAGATTTTGACGCACTGCTTGAAATAAACTCATTGCATATCTTGTTATTATTACTCGCCGTTGTCTTATTTCTAGAGTCGAGTTTCGTCTTTCTACCACTCCCTGGGGATGGGCTTGTATTGTTTGTGGGAGGTTTGGTTGGATTAGAAGCTGTGGATTTTTATGCCGCATTCATTCTTCTCAGCTTATCTGCTTCTTTAGGTACGATTATCGGCTATCTACAAGGACGTTGGTTAGAGAGCTCACACTTTATGACTAAAATTGAAACCATATTACCCGATGACTCATTGCCTAGAGCGAGACGTCTACTTAACAAGTTTGGTTTTCTCTCTTTATTTGTTTCTCGTTTCATTCCTTTTGTTCGAGTACTAACACCAATGCTGATGGGCGTTGCTCGTCTTAATATTTTCCGCACCATAATGATAAGCGTAACCAGTTCTGTTATATGGGTATTAACGCTGCTTTATGCCGGGAAATCGATCATGCGTCATCCTTTTTTAAGTCAACATCAAGAGTTACTCACCAAATGGTTCCTTCTCATAAGCCTAACATTGATGATAACCGCTTTTATTACCCTCTTTATTAGAATTATCCGTAAACGTATTACTGTGTAGCCAATTATTATGACATTAATTACTGTTCCTTTACCGAATACAGAATCCGAACAATTGTTCTTTCAATTAAACACCGCAATACACTCAGGAAATGGGTCACACCTTCAACAGTATATCGAACAAGCGGATTCGGCAGATCTTCCCTTTGTGATCCGCAAACTTAATAACGCACAACCAGAGCAATTTTGGTCTTTACTCTGTACTCAAAATGCTCAGTTAGCCTCTAATCTTTTAGATTATTTAACCGAACCAGAGCGTTCACTCTTATTTTCAAACCTTCCTATCGACAGCGCAAAAGACATTCTTTTACATATGCGTTCAGACGTTCGCCGCTCTCTATTACGTAGTTTACCTAAACCTCTCAACAAAGCCCTTGAATCCTCACTACCCGATACTTGGGAAAACGAAGAAAAAGCCTCAATGTCTTTTCCTAATGGTTCAGTAGGACGTATTTGCAAAAATGAGATCATCAAACTAGAAAGCTGCGCAACCACTTCAGACTTAGAAACCGTCTTGCGTGAAGGGGAGCAAAGCTCTGAACGAATTGAATGGCGTTACATTTATTTGCACGACAAAAACGGAAACTATTTAGGAGCGGTCAAAACTCGAGAACTGTTTCTCGCTCAATCTTGGGATAAATTAGTCGACCATATCGATACAAGTATTCCTACAGTGCATGCAAATTTTGATCTCCAATCATTAAAAAGTGTGCTCGATTCAACCTCACATTCAACCATTCCTGTAATTAACGAACATGGCTTTCAAATTGGCATTGTTGGTCGTACACAGCTAAACCACGCTTTATATGAAAAGTCCGAACAACAACAACTAGAAACCGGAGGGATCTTCGGTGGCGATGAGTTCCGCACAATGCCATTACTCAAACGTAATATTCGACGACTCACTTTTCTACTCCCTTCGGTCATTTTAAGCTATGCCGCGGTATCGATTATCGCTTCTTTCGAGCCTATTATTGAACAAATTGCAGTACTTGCAGCAATTTTACCTCTAGTGGCTAATTTATCTGGAGCGGCTGGGAACCAATCTGTCGCCGTTTCTATTCGAGAATTATCTACTGGGTATATTTCAGCTAAAGATTGGTTATTTGTCGTCGCCAAAGAGTTACCGATTGGCGCCATTAATGGTCTTGCTATTGGTTTGGTTATTGCCCTACTCATGTTACTCACTCATGGTCAGCAAAATCACTTATTACCGATACTGGTCGCTATTGCCTACACAATATCATCAACTTTAGCAGTCATGATCGGTGGTGCTTTACCATTGATACTTAAACGCGCAAAGCTTGATCCTGCCATGTTATCTAGCCCACTGCTCACCACATTAACCGATGCGATTTCATTCTTTAGTGTTCTATATCTTGCTCAGTTAATGCTTCTTTAATTTAGTCATTTATTTGATTCAAGATTAAACCGACACCTAATAATTTAACCACCACCCAATGACACAAAAAACCACCCATATTTAAAGGAAACCGTATGCACCTAGAAACGTTATTCACCTATTTGACTCTCACCGTTCTCGGCTTGTTGCCAATGATGAACCCACCAGCTGCTGCCACCGTTCTTCTTGGTTTAAGTAAAGGCCGAGACAAAAGTTACATCGTTTCACAAGCGAAAACCGTTGGGCTTTACCTATTCATCGCCATGTGCATCACCTTTTTTATTGGTGCTTCTGTTTTGGAGTTGTTTAGTATCTCAATTCCGAGCTTACGTTTGGGTGGCGGGATCATCATTTGTGCGATTGGCTTTAACATGCTGTTTCCAAAAACAGAAAGTATGGATGGCAGTGTCGGACAAGATTCTATTGCTTTAGTGCCCCTTACGATTCCATCGTTGTGCGGCCCGGGAACAATGGCACTGATCATTAGTCTTGCCGCTGAAATCGCATCTAGTGAAGAAGATTTAGAAAAGATAAGTATTTATACAGGAGTAATTGGCGGATTTGGTGTCGTGAGCTTAGTCGCTGCTTTCATTCTGAGTATGGCTTACCCGTTACTTAAAGCTTTGGGCCAAAATGGTATCAATGCGTTTACCCGAATTATGGGCTTTTTGCTTATCTGTATGGGTGTGCAGTTCTTTACTATCGGTATTACTGAGATCGTACAAGACATTGCCGTATTGCTGTAATTTTTCGTATCTTCCTAGCTAATACAAACACAAAAGCTGATACCAACATTATTGGTATCAGCTTAATCCTACGTACTTCTGGACGTTCTTTCTTATCCTAATGAAAGGTATTGAACATGTAGATGTTAACGATAGCTTACTCGATACAGCAAGGCATAAATCACAGGCAATACCACTAATGTTAGTAGTGTAGCAAACCCAAGTCCGAATATGATGGTCACCGCCATCGACTGGAAGAAGGCATCAAACACCAGCGGGATCATGCCTAGCATGGTAGTAATTGCCGCCATGCACACAGGTCGTACACGACTCACACTCGCATCCACAATCGCACGGTTAAGGTTTGAACCTTGGTCGGTTTCGATATTGATTTGCTCCACCAACACAATACCATTCTTCACAATCATGCCTGATAAGCTCAATAGTCCTAGCAATGCCGTGAACGAGAACGGAATATTCATTAATAGTAAGCCCGCAGTCACACCAATCAATGCCAGTGGTACGGTTAACCAAATCGCCAAAGGCTGACGAATGGTGTTGAATAACAATACCGTAATCAAGAACATGATCAGGTATCCCATTGGCAATGAACCCATTAGGTTGTTGGTCGCCTTTTGCTGACTTTCATATTCACCGCCCCACTCAAAATGATAGCCCTGAGGGAGTTCAATCGCTTCGATTTGAGGAGCGACCAAACGGCGTAAAGACTCAGCCGTATCATCACCAAATGGTGTCACATCGGCCATAACGGAAATCACCCGTTTAAAGTTACGACGAACAATTAGAGAGTCTTCCATAGTCAAATTAAAGTCGGAAACGACCTGTGTTATTGGGATATAACGGCTTTGGTCTTGGCTCCACACTTGTAACTCAGGTAATCTATCGATATCAAAACGTTCTTCATCTGGCGCGCGCATCACAATCGGCATGATATGACTGCCATCTCTGAACAAGCCAATCTGCTCACCATTTAAATTGCGTAACAAGGTTCTATCAAGATCACTTTTGGTTATCCCAACTCGCCTTGCTGCTGCACCATCGAGTTGCGGTTCAAGCACTTGAGTTTTCTCTCGCCATGAGTGACGAACTGCGGTTGCTTTTGGCTCATTACGCATGATCTCATTCGCTTGAGCAGCAAGTTGTCTCAACACCTGTGGGTCCGCACCATAAAAGCGCGCTTCGACTTTAGCGGCGGGGGCTGGACCTAAGTCCATTAACTTAAACTTGAAATCAATATCCGGATGTAGACTTTCAAGCCTTGCTTTCATCTGGGGTAACATCGTTTCGATCGCGGCTAAGTCTTTCGCTTCAACAATCAATTGCCCGTAACTGCTGTATGATTTTTCAGGTGCATAAGTCAGAATAAATCGCTGAGCACCCGCACCTACGACGGTTGTAACATTATGAACATCATTAAAGCCGCTCACGGTACGTTCAATTTGCTTTAAGCGTCGTTCTGTTTCACGAACGTCTGTGCCTTGTTGCAGCCATACATCCACATAGAAAATTGGCGTATTCGATGGTGGAAAAAAGGCCTGTTTTACAGAGCCAAACCCGATCACAGCAGAAATAAGCAAGACCAGAGTGATGACCATAGTCGCGACGCGGTTTTTTAGTGCGGTATTAAGAACCGTGCGATATAGGGTAAATATCAACCCTCGATAAGGATCGATATGCTCTGACTCACCTTTGGCGATTTCTTCTTTAAACATCAGTTCGCAGAAGAACGGCGTTAACGTGATAGCAAGCACCCAACTTAGTAATAAAGAAATCGCTAATACTTGGAATAAAGACCCTAAGAAATCCCCCGTTGCATCGGCAGACAAGCCAATCGGGGCAAATGCAATGATACCAATCAGTGTTGCACCAAGCAGCGGCCACTGGGTCTGTTTAACAACGGATTCAATGGCTTTGCGTTTAGTCAATCCACGCTTCAGGCCGATTAAGACACCTTCAGTTATCACTATCGCATTATCAACCAGCATCCCGAGTGCAATGATCAAAGCACCAAGTGAAATGATTTGAATCTCAACGCCTAGAATACTCATTCCAATGAAGGTACCGAGGATAGTCAGTAATAAAATAACCCCCATTAAAATGCCAGAACGCAAGCCCATCGCAAATAACAGCACGACAATAACAATCAATACCGCTTCGACTAGGCTCATCACAAAGTCAGATACCGATTTATCAACCGCATCGCCTTGGTCGTACACCTTGTTTAATTCAATCCCGATTGGGCGAGCAAAATCGAGTTCAGACAATTGATTACTGACACGTTCACTCACATCAACCACATTGACACTGTTCGCAAACGAGACCCCAAGAGAAATGGCTTGTTCACCATTGCTACGATACAAGGTATAAGCTTTATCCTGAAACTGGCGGCTTACCTCTGCGATATCACCTAATTGGATCAGGTCATTGCTTCCCGGCGGGCTAAATTTAAATGACTTTAACGCTTCAATTTCATTAAACTCACCAGAAGAATGGATTCGGATCGATTGTCCATCAAGTAGCAAATCACCACCGTTAGACACCATATTCTGATTTTGAATCAAACGAGAAAGCCAAGCAGGATCAAGATTCAACGTATTAAGATCTTGCTGAGCAATCTCAATCACAATATGTTCAGAGACTAGCCCGGCCAAGTTAACTTTCTTTACCCCTTT
This sequence comes from Aliivibrio fischeri, assembly GCF_009727955.1. Taxonomy (GTDB): domain Bacteria; phylum Pseudomonadota; class Gammaproteobacteria; order Enterobacterales; family Vibrionaceae; genus Aliivibrio; species Aliivibrio fischeri_A. Next base: position 288,137 of record NZ_WOBR01000003.1, read on the forward strand.
AATGGCAAGAAGCTCACGCTGAAGGAATTCACCGTAATTTTGCAGTTCGCGATAAGTGTATTCATTACTCGTAATGTTGTAGAGAATGCCATACACATCGCTAAAATCATCAATGACTTGCGATGGATTCACTCCCGGTGGCATTCTAGGCTGAATATCATTCACCTTGCGTCGCAATTCATCCCATACCTGAGGCTGTTGTTCTGCTTGTATGGTCTCTTTTAATATCACCGCAATCTGAGACAACCCAGCACTGGTAAAAGATTCGACATCTTTGACATATTCGAGCTGAGAAATCGCACGCTCAAGCGGTAAGGTGACCTCCTCCTCAACTTGCATTGCAGAAGCACCAGGATACGTGGTGTTAACCATGGCTTGTGGAATAGGGAATGCTGGAAATTCCAATTGCCCTAAACCACGAAAAGAAAGCACACCGCCCACCAATAAAATGGCAACGACGAGCCAGCTTATGACTTTGTTTTTAATTGCGTAATTAGTTAGGTTCATTATAAACCTCGCTCACGAACGATGGGCGTAACTCTCATGCCCTCTGACAATTGACTGACACCAGCACTCACCACATAGCTATTCTGAGAGAGATCTCCAGAAACAATCGCACCACGCGCCGACACTCCTTGAATGGTGATATCTAACGGAGAAACTAGCCCGTTCTGAAATACCCAGACTTGAGGTTGACCAATCAGGTCATTGTCTAAAATGGCACTAGCAGGAACGACAAAACGTTGAGCACCTTGCTTATCGGCAATGATTTTATCGATATCAAGGTGTAGCGTTGCTCCCATACCTGGATACACCGTATGGTTATCTTTTGGCGCGACCAGAGTAAAGGTCACTTCATAGCTTTGTGTACCTGCTGTTGCTTGCGTTTTATGCTGTTTATAAGTCACAGGGTAGGAAACCGACGAGCCATTAAAGGTTGCTAAGGGCTGATAAGATGGGTCAATTCTTTTAGTATCCATCTGGCTAAGTACGTTCTCAGGTAGCTGGATCGTGACATCAATCATTTCATGATCTTGTAAAAGGACGATACCTTGGTGAGCTTGCACTTGTTGATGGTTTTCAATGTGAGTCGTTGCAATTCGACCACCGTAAGGCGCAGTAATGACGGTATCTTTCAACCTGTCTTGTGCAAGCTGTAAAGCCCCCTGTGCGACTTCAAGACGAGCTTTGATGCTATCAAACTCCGCTTGAGCCAATAGGTTCTTTTTCATCATTTGGGTCGCTCGATCTAATTCCCTTTTGACTAAATCAAACTCAGACTTTTTCAAAGCGACTTCAGTTTTAAAATCTCGCTGATCAAGTCGAGCAATGACTTCGCCTTTTGTCACTCTTTGCGATGGCTTTAAGTTAAATTCCACCACTTCACCACCCACCCTGAAGGCAAGTTCAACTTCCTTAGACGCAGAAACTTGAGCAGGGAAACGGCGTATATCTTGATGACCCACGGTTTGAACTTCAGTCAAACGAACAGGGCGAGGAGTGTCTCCTATAAGTGGTGAGTCTTCAATCGAACATCCTGTCGACATAAGTAAAACAGAAAAATAAAGAAGTATGCGTGAAGAACGAATACGAGGCATGGAGATCTCCAAAGTAGCTTAAATATTTGACGCTACTTTGGAGTAAACTGAAGAAAAACACGATGAATTAGAGAAATTCAAATTAGCGATAATCATCTTAAGGTAAAGCTTCTTGTTTTAACCATTCCCATTTGCACGCACCGCTGAACTTTTCGCAGGGTACATAATGCTGTCTTTGATTCCATCTTTAAATTCATAGCTAAAGTCTGGGAATGGGTAGTTATTATTATCTTGCCATTGCTTAACTGTTTCGGTCGCTTTCTCTTTGAGTTCATCATCAATAGGGTTAAGTGCTTGCGTTAGTTGGTATTGATTAGAGAATGCTAACTGGGCACCTACCGCTTCAACTTGCTGCATCACCGAAAACATCACATCCTCTTGCACAGCAAGAAACTCATCATGATCACGACAGATAATATAAGCTAATATGTCAATGTGTATCGCAAACTCACCAACCCCGACAAACCTTGCTCTGACTGGGTCTTCGTCAAGTTTTGGATGTTGAAGCAACAACCGTCTGATACCAACCACAAGTAGTTTGAGTTGATCTTGAGTGACTTCATTACGCAGCTTCAAACGATGCTCCATTCTACGTTTATCACGACGTTCTAAGTTATCTATTTCCATATTAGCGAACTCTGAATTAGGAATAGTAATTAAGGAACGTTCTAGCGTTCTGATCCGTGTAGAACGTAGCCCTATGCTCTCAATCGTTCCCAAATTATTACCATAACGGCACAACTCACCAATTTTAATTCCACCATCAGCATACAGTGTGAGTCCATTAATTACGTTTTCTAGAACCGGACGAATTGCAAGTGCCACCGCCAAACCACCAACCCCTAAACCAGTCACGATAGGGGATATTGAAAAGCCCATAAAGTCGACCACATAAATACCCAAAATAGCAATCGTGAGGCCACCAAAAATACGTGCGAGTACCGTAATTAGAGAAGAATCAACATACTTACCTTCGTGTTTGTTAAATACATAAAGTTCAGCGAAGTAATTAAAGATGGTCATGATCAACCAAGCCACGAAGAAAAACTGACCGATCAAAAATGAAGTCGACAAAAATTGATAAATCCCTCCAGTAATCCATATCCCATCATCAATCAGTTTTCGTGTAATAAACAAAATAACAACAACCCCAATCAAAGACAGTTGACGACCAATTTGCCACTTTAATCCATCTCGGTACCAATATAAATTCCAACGTTCACCCAGAGAAAAACTAAGTTTAATCATCACTTTACATAGATAAAAAACACCCGCTAAAGCAATCCATTGCCAAAGAGGAATAGATGCGTACAAAGTATTAAAGTTATCGGGTAAAGATTGAATCAATGCAGTTGAGAATAATGGCCCAGGGCGGATTAAGAACTCACGATATAAATCTTTTACCGTCTCATCTTGACCTGAAATTACAGAGAGAGATTGATACCATTTTAATAAGTGCTGAATCGAAGAAGCCGTAAATAAGAATTGTCCAGCCTTCTCACCATTTGTTTGTTTCGCAATGACAATATCTGTATTTCCTAATCTCCATTGCTCTACAGGCTCTCCTGCCGCTGAGATAAATTCTGAAAGGTGTAATTGGCGATCATCACCCAGCTTCTCTAAGATCCCATGCAATAAAACGATCTTTTCCATCACAACCACTTTTCTACTGCGATTAGGTAACTGAGATATATCTAAAGTTCGAATAACTTGGGAATAAGCATGTTGAGCTTTTGGTAGATGAAGTTCTTCATTTAACCAATAATGAATAACAAGATCAGAAGAAACGACAAAGCTAGATAAAGTATGAGTAGGTGTTGATGTATCGACAAAATCGAACTTTTCATTAGCGAAAGTAAGCGAACTCAATAGAATGGTTGCACTAAAAATAAGAGATTTTAAAAATTGAATTATCATGACTTCCCTTAGTTCTAAAATATGAAGATTCACCTTACTCAATAATGAATTTCTCTAATTCATACTTTGTTAAGCTATTTTGTGTGATAAATAGATATCTAACATTGATGGAGGTGTATAATGAAATATTTTCCAATTATTATGATTGTTGTTGGTTATTTATTTTTCCTATCATTATTGGTGCTACGAATATCATAAAAAATAAAATAATCTATAAATTAAAATATCGCATCGATTTTATCTCCATGCGATATTTTCATAAACAAAGAACACCCATCTAACTCAACCATAATAATAAACCACACATAAAAAAAACATAAACAGACAATATAAAAAATATATATTTAAATGGTAACCTTCCATAAAGAATAAATGGTTTCCCTATTCTTTTCATTTTATTAAATCCTTATTAATGCAAATTTAGTATGAGTTAAGTAATCGTAAACCTTTACCTTATACGATTACTTAACACCAATAATGACAATTGATTAGAATCTTAGGTTGTAACTAATCCCTGTGTGGTGATCATTGTTTTCATCATAACGATAAGTTGCTTCAAGAAATTGGTTTTGTGTAACCTTGACGCCTATGTTTGTTTCAATAGACAAGTCTCGGTAGCTCTCTTTGCCCCCTACCTTTTGTTTTTGATCGTTAAAACTGTAAGTGTACTCTGGCGTTACATCAAGCCAAACTGCATCAGTAAATGAGTAAGTCATTGTAAGTGCTGCATTTGCTAAATAGCTTGTATTTGTCGATAAATCATTGGTATTCAAACCTAACCCCATTGATGGAGAAAGACTTAAATTGGAATTAATCGATTTAGTTTTAATCGCATTAAAAAATACAGTATGAGAATTTTTACTTTCATCTTTAAAGTCTGTATCCCACAGATAATCTAATTGAAGTGCCGCATCACTCTTACTATTCGCTAATGTTGCAATAATATTATGTCGATTAAAATCATCCGACCCCACATACTCTAGCATGGTAGACCCATTATCAAGATCTTGACTCAATGCAACTGCTGCACCAAACCCATCACTATCATAACCAAAATTGGCATACGAATAAGTAGAGATAGGATTTGAAAAGTCCACATCTTGGTTTGCGATTACAGCAGAAGACATAGCTAATGGAGAAACAGCGGCAATAGTTAAAATAATCTTTTTCATTTTTAATTCCTTAATGTTTAAATTCGAGTTAATTATAACTATCCATTTTTTTTAATCGATGAATTACAGAAATTCAAAATAGAGCTAACTATTTTTAAATATTACAAACATTATATATAGGTCATTTTAAATAACGACAAGTATTAATTTAATACTTATTTATATATAAAAACGGCCCCAATTCTGGAGCCGTTATATATATCGTAACTGATAATAAATTTAATTATTATATTTACGCATGGATCGGATTACCTGCCTCATCCAGTAATGGAGATTTAGGTTTATAGTGCTCAGGTGATAATCCAATGCGTTCCGGTATTGCCGTGCCAATGACCAATGAAGACCACGTACCTACAATAATCCCAGCAAACAAGGCAAATGCAAAACCACTTAGTGTTCCGCCAGCAATTAAACCTATACTACTCACGGTCACCAAAGTGGTACCCGATGTCACTAAAGTTCTAAATAATGAGGCGCGTATTGCTTGATCGGTCGATAGAGCAGTACTCTGGTTTGGTTTACGGGCTAAAAATTCACGGATCCGATCACCAATAACAATAGAGTCATTCAATGAATAACCAACAACGGCAAGTAATGCGGCCAGTGCAGTTAAATTAAATTCAATCGAAAAGACCACAAACAGCGCTAAAACGATCAATACATCATGTAACAGTGCCACAATAGCACCTAATGATAAACGCCATTCAAATCTTATAGTTAGGTAAATCATAATGGCAATGGATGCAACAATTAAAGCTAAACCACCTTGTTCAAATAATTGCTCACCAACTTGGGCACCAACGACCGAACTTGATATCAAGTTCAATGGCTGATCAAGATCTGCACTAACAATACTCAGCCATTGCAATAACTCTAGCTCGCCAGTTCCTCCAATAGGAAATTGCAACTGCCAAGTCTGATATGTAACATCTGGCACCAAATTAGGTAACTCATCAAACACTGAACCCAAAGCGGCTTCCATCTCCTCTAATCCTACAGGAATATCAAGATGTACCACATGAGCAATACCACCAGTAAACTCAAGTCCTAACGTAAACCCTTTTGTCGCAATTAATGTGATAGCAACCAACATTAATCCTAACGATACTAATAAACCATTCCATCTTACTGTAGACCAACGAATATTTTCTGTTAGTTGATTAAGCTTTGTCATTACTATTTCCCCACAATTTTGTCATCCACATTTGGCTTAATAAGAGACCAGTAAACATACTGGTTATCAGCCCAATACCTAATGTAATAGCAAACCCTTTCACTGCGCCGTAACCAATAGCAAACAAGATTATTGCGGTGATAAGAGAAGTTAGATTTGCATCAATAATGGTACTTCTCGCCTCTTTATAGCCTCGTGGAATTGCACTTGCGAGTGGTCTTCCTGCTCTCATTTCTTCTTTTATTCGTTCAAACACCAATACATTAGTATCCACTGCCATTCCCATAGTAAGAACAAGACCTGCGATCCCTGGTAAAGTCAGCGTTGCTCCTGGGATCAGAGATAACAGACCAATTATCATAACCATATTGGCGATAAGTGCCGTACATGCAATAACACCAAATTTTCGGTACAACACAAGCATCGACACAAATGTTAAAGCCAAGCCAACAACTACAGCCAATAATCCTTTCTGGATATTTTCTTCCCCTAAACTTGGGCCTATCACTTGCTCATCAATAATAGTGACTGGTACCGTTAATGAACCAGAGCGCAGAATAAGTGCCAAATCTTGCGCATCAGATAATTGCCCAATGCCTGTAATTCTAAAACGGCTTCCTAATTGGCTTTGAATCGTCGCCATATTAATCACTTCATGACGTTGGACAAGTTGGTTATTGTGGTCTTGATGATATTCGCTATAAAGTGTTGCCATTGGTTTACCAATATTGCTTCGGGAGAAATCAGACATTTTGTTACCGCCTACCCCACTCAATACTAGATTAACTTCGGGTTGGCCAAACTCTCCCATAGATGCCGATGCACCAGTAATGTATTCACCAGTTAAAACGGGTTGCCTTGATAAGCGAACAGGCTCTCCATCACGAGTATTATGTATTTGTGCAGCTTGGTTTGAATCAACAACCGTATGAAAAGAGATCGTCGCTGTCGCACCAATAACACGTTTAGCAACTTGTGGATCTTGAACTCCGGGAAGCTCTATCAATATACGATCACGTCCTTGGCGTTGAGTAACGGCTTCGGTAATACCTAAACTTTCAATACGTTGACGCATAATGTTTAATGTTTGTTGCATTGCTAAACTGGCTTGCTCTTCTTGAACTTTTTCATCAAGTATAAAGTGCAATGTATTTCCATTTTCACTAATACTCCATTCTGAAAATTGAGGACGTAATTGCTCCATTAACCGATTAATACTGTCTGTTTCATTTCTTTCTGATTGAGTAATAAGCAGTGAAAAACCACTCTGATCACTGCCTGTAACTCGACTACGCAGTCCTTCAGTACGTACTTGCTGTCGAACATTAATCGACGTCGCCTCAATTAAACCTTTAACACTATCATCGACTTCAACTTGCAGCATGAACTGAACACCACCACGAAGATCTAGCCCAAGATTAATCGGTGTTAGTCCAAGCTGACTAAACAATTGAGGTGCAGCACTCACGAACGAAAAGTGAGAATGAGCAGAAGGAAACGCCACTGATAACACTTTCTCAGCTTCTCGTTGTTCACTTTTGCTATTAAAAATTAATGTCGTTTCATGCTGTTGGTTCTCCACACTCAGGGGAGTCAATTGATTTTCTTCTAATATATGTAATAAGGGCTCTATTAAAATAGTGTCTTCTGAATAATTAAGAACCAGTGCCGGTTTTTCACCAAAAAAACTCGGTATGGCACTAATAAAAAATAGAATTAACATGAGATAAGCAAATATTTTTTTCATCGGTTTGATAACTATGATTGATGCTATTTAGGCTCACGCTAGAACCTAAATCCATTGCAGTATTAAGTACCCCTTCCTAGGAAACTATGAATGCAACGATCATAAGTAGACAACTCCCTCTTGGACATGGTTTACAGAAATTCATATATGACTTGCGTTATTCATATTTGAATTTCTGTAATTCTTTGAGTCCAAAGAATGAATAAAGCAAACTGAATGAGGTCACATAATTCAGAGAAGGAGTCAAAAACGTGAAATTTAATATTATCTATCTCAATGATAGACGTTATAAAATTTATGACATTGGGGAAGGAGAAAGCATTATTTTTATCTTTCATCGAGCTAAGTGTTCGATGGAGTTAGAAGATATTGTAAAAGTAAAACTAAAGAAGCATCAACGCGTGATACTGGTTGATTTAAGTGATGATTTCCCTAACGATATTTCAGAAATTTGTGAAGATAATTGTCAAGCATTACTTGAAGATCTTCACCTATTAGCAGATATCTACTGGCTTGAGAATGTCGCCGTTGAGAGTAACTATATTAATAAACCAATGCATACCAATCTTACGAACTTACTTGGTTCTCGCTGTTCTACCTTAGTTAATTAAGCGTTTTATTAATAGTTCTAATGAGTTTAGTAAGAGTAAATCAGTCATTACAACCATAACCCTAAGATGACAACCAACCTAATGGTTTATTGTTGTCACTTTTTCTATCATTACACTTTGTTATTAAAACAATAAATAATCATAATTTCATGCAACTCTCTTTTTTGTATATCTTACTCCCATACAAAATAACAACCGTTAGTTAGGTAAGGGGAAGCAATGAAGTTTCTACACACTATGATCCGCGTTACCGATTTAGATAAATCTATTGAGTTTTATACTAAAGTGTTGGGCATGAAAGAGCTTGAACGCACTGATAATACGGATTATCGCTATACTTTGGTTTTTGTTGGTTATGAGCAAGGCGATACTACTATCGAGCTAACTTATAACTGGGATACCAACGAATATGATATGGGTAATGCGTTTGGTCACTTGGCTCTAGGTGTAGAAGATATTTACGTTGCTTGCGATACAATTAAACGCTTAGGCGGCAAGGTAACAAGAGAAGCAGGACCAGTAAAAGGAGGCACGACCCATATTGCTTTCATTACTGACCCTGATGGCTACCAAATTGAGTTAATCCAAGTAGACAATCAATAACCTTAGCATAAGCAAAAAGAGGATTTACCATGACAAATGCACTATTTCAACCAATGCAACTGGGTAACCTTACGCTTAAAAACCGTATTGTTATGCCCCCAATGACTCGCTCTCGTGCTACCCAACCAGGTAACCTAGCAAACGATATGATGGCACAATACTACGCTCAACGAGCAAGTGCGGGGCTTATCATTGCAGAGGGAACTCAGATCTCTGAAATGGGTCAAGGTTATGCATGGACTCCGGGTATTTACTCTCAAGAGCAAATTGCTGGTTGGAAAAAGGTGACTGATGCCGTGCACGCAAAAGACGGCGCTATTTTTGCCCAGCTTTGGCACGTTGGTCGTGTTACTCACCCAGATAATATTGGTGGAAAGCAACCTATTTCATCTTCTGCATTAAAAGCAGAAAACGTAAAAGTATTTATTGATAATGGCAGCGATGCACCGGGCTTTGTTGATGTTGTTGAACCTCGTGAAATGACAAAACAAGACATTGCAGATGTCATTGCAGAGTATCGCCAAGCTGCATTAAATGCAGTAGAAGCCGGTTTTGATGGCGTAGAACTTCATGCTGCAAATGGCTATTTAATTAACCAATTTATTGATTCAGAAGCCAATAATCGTACCGATGAGTACGGTGGATCTATCGAGAATCGTCTGCGCTTTTTAGGTGAAGTGGTTGAGGCAATGACTGACGCTATTGGTCATGATCGCGTTGGTGTTCGTCTTGCTCCGTTTACCTCATTAAATGGCACGGTTGATAACACTCCAACAGAAACCTATACCGCTGCCGCTGTACTATTGAATAAACTCAATGTCGTTTATATGCACATTGCTGAAGTTGATTGGGACGATGCACCTGATACACCAGCAGAATTTAAAGAAGCCATTCGTGATGCATTCAAAGGGACGATTATCTACGCGGGTCGTTACAATACAGAAAAAGCAGAAAACGCATTAACAAGCGGTTTAGCAAATATGGTTAGCTTTGGTCGTCCATTTATTTCTAATCCTGATTTACCAACTCGAATTAAACACGGTTATCCTCTAGCTCAACATGACCCAGATACCTTATTTGGCGGTGCAGAGCAAGGCTTAACTGACTACCCTGAGTATCAAGCGTAATTGCCTTAATATTGAAACACCAAAAATAAATGATATAACCCTGCTTATTTAAGTGGGGTTATTTTTTATATCACGTAATATTGCCTTTCTTCTTTTTATATTCAGAGTATACGTCTATGCGTGGAGTCCTTTATCTGGTTATCGCTACCATTCTTGCCGCTATTGGTTGGGGTGCATCAAAAATGGTCGTCATGACGATTCCCGGTGATATTTTTATTGGCACACGATTTCTGCTCGCAAGTTTGGTGCTTCTTCCTTTTTGTTATAAACAACTTCGCAACTTAACCATCAAACAAGGCTTTGCGCTTACTGGCGTTGGTTTAGTGCTATCGCTTGCTCTGCAAGTCTGGGTGTATGCTGTAGCTATCACTTCGTCATTAGCAGAAGGCGCATTTATTATGAGTTTAGCCATGCTAATTGCCCCTCTGATTGCTTGGGTTTTATTTCGTCAAAAAACCAATAAAGCCTTTTGGTTAGCCTTGCCTATTTCTATTTTTGGTATGATGTTATTAACCCTAGGAAATGGTTGGAAAATGGAACCAAGCCAACTTGGGTTTATGCTCTCTTCCCTTTTGTTGTCATTACACTTTGTATTAAATAAGCGCGTTATTGGTTCTATCACACCGTTATTATCCATTTGTGTTCAAATGTTTGTTGTGGGAATTAGCGGCTGTTTATATGCATCATTCAATTCACATGCGCCATTTGAACTCACAGAGCATGCTATTTTTTGGTTTTTAATCTCAACCATTGTGGCAACGGCCATTCGTTATCTCGCTCAAACCCTTGGGCAATTTTCGGTAGAGATAGAAACCGCCTCACTGATTATGATCTTAGAACCTATCTGGACATTACTGATCAGTGTTACCTTACTTAATGAAGTATTAGAAACGCAAAAAATGCTCGGTGGTGCTGCCATTATTCTAGCTCTACTGCTTTATATTAAGTTATCACGAAGGCTCAAATAAGCTTCACTTGGCGTAATATGCACATTTTAGTGTTCTGATTACCTTATTATTTCCTACATCAACAGCGGCCTAAACACCACTTAATAATGTATGGGGTAATACAATGAAAAAAGTAATCTTAGCAACTATAATCGCATCACTTTCAACAACAGCTACGGCATCAATTGAAACTAAGGATTGGTATGAATTCGCCTCGCCTGAAGCCAAAGAATTTGTAAAAAATAACCTCGTATTAGACTTCTATGCCTCTCCTAGTGCGGTAGGTTTTACTGCAGATTCAGAGGTTGCACAGTATATTGATTTAGCCCATGAACGTGGTGTGACAGGTGCTTCAGTGACCATTGCAGCTCCTCATACTCCCAATATGCTTGCATTTAAGTCCGAGCATGCAAAATGGAAAAAAGCATCATCTTCAGCAAAAACACCCATTCGTTATGTCAATAGCGTAGAAGATTTCCAGTTGGCTCATGATAATGGTGAATACGCCATTATGTGGGCGAGCCAAACAACAATGCCTTTAGAAGGAGATGCTTCAAACGTCGCTGTAATGGCAGAATATGGAATTAAAACAATGCAGCTGACCTATAATGAAACCGAACTAACAGGATCAGGCGTTATCTCTATGATAAATGGTGATAAATCTGGTTTAACTGATTTTGGTAAAGAAGTCATTGATGAAATGGTTAAACATGGCATTACCGTCGATTTATCTCATACTTCTCATTACACGACCGAAGGCATTACAGATTATATGCAAAAGCATCATAAAGGGGTGCCAGTTATCTATTCACACTCCCCTATTGCTTCAACTTATGGTTGTCAGCCACATGAAACTCTCAGTCAAACAAAGCAACGAATGGCTGAGATAAACCTACAAAAAGGCCATCCAGATTATCGTTTAGCTGCATGTTACCGATTGATTTCTGATGAACAAGCTAAAACTGTAGCTAAAATGGGCGGCGTAATAGCAGTGACAGCTACTGAGTGGATGATGGATGGTGTTTGGCCTGAAGATATCACTCCAAAACAATTCGCTGAGATGATTGATGGTGCTGTAAAAGTTGCAGGGATTGATCATGTCGGCATTGCCACTGACGATATGATGACAACAGCTAAAGTCATTCCATTTGCGGTGACTAATGCCAATAAATATGCGGATAACGGATACATGGTTGATGCCTTTAGCAAAGGGGCAACAGGATGTGCTGAATTATCTAAACATATTGTAGGCGTTGTGGATGAATTATGGAAGATGGGTTATTCAAATGAAGATTTGGCGAAACTATTCGCAGGCAATTTACTTCGAGTCTATCAACAAACTTGGACTCCTAAAGCTTAAAACATTTGCCAACATTCACGTTGGCATTTTTATATACCCAAGACAGTTAAGGTTTCCTTGCTGTCTTGGTTTGTTTACGCCATTGAAGTGGAGTTATGTTTTCAACTCTCTTAAAAGCACGAATAAATTGTGAAGGATTCGTATAACCCAAATGCTCAGATATATCAGAGATCGATGCATCTCTTTCAATCATAACTCGCTTAGCAAATGTCATATTTAACGACTCTTTTATTTCTCTATAACTAGAGCCATCATGTGTTAAGTAACGCTGAATCGTACGCACAGACATACCAATAATGCCACTAAATGCCTCTAAGCTTAAATCTTGTCGCCCAATATAACCTTCGAGCGCATTTGATAATTGCTTCACAAAAGGTTGACTGTTTTTTTTCCAAGTTAATTGCTGCGTGCTCGTTGATGTCTCAGTAGAAGATCGATAAAAAAGAGCGGTACTTACTTGTCCCATAAATTGAGGAGTGTCAGTTGAAATTTGGAGCTTATCTAAGCCCGATTTTTCTTGTGATACCAAATGATATTTTGACGGTTCTTTAATATCAGAGCGCTCCCGAGTTAAATAGTGATGAGCAACACAAATAGCATAAAGCTCACAGACGAAACCAAAAGGGTCCATATCCTCTACTTTTAATTCAATACAAAGCTGGGAGTTTTGCTTACTAAAAGAGCTATATAAGAACTCGGCTCGTTGTATAGGAAGCGCCTCACCTAATACATCAAGTAAAGGCCGCTTTGTTTTCGTAGAAGGTTTAATGGTATCAATGACCATCGAATACCTCTCAGCTCCCTGCTGTATAAAAGTCGTAAATTCTTGTGCTGGAAGCTGCTCAAATGTAGCTTGTAACAGTCTCGACAACACTCGAAAAGGGATATATTGCGCAGAAGTAGACTCCAGGTAAATAGGCAATTGAGCCTCATTGACTATTGGCCAAACATCTTCCACATATTGTTTAAGAATGTCTAATTGTATTATTGCGGCGGCTTTATGAATAAGTGGGATAGTTTTACTCATAATGAACCTCGATTATAAATTCGGTACTCACTCGGGCTTAGTCCTGTTAGCACTTTGAACGCACGTGAGAAATTTTTGGGATTGCTGTAACCCAATTCTTGAGCAATCGATTGAATAGGTCGATCGCCCTCATTAAGTAACATTATCGCCTTATGACGAATAGCAAGATTAGAGATATCTCTAAATGAAGTGTTCAAATTTGCAAGTTCTCGTTGCAGATGCCGCTCATTAACACCAATAGCTCGGGTCACAGATTGTAAATTGGCATTCCCATGAAAAGTATTCTGGCTGATCAAGTCCCATAGTTGCTGGTCAATAACAAGAGACTGACTATTTTGTAAAAGACTCATCGGCATCACAGGTTTTTCAAACATTTTGTGATTCAGCAATTGTGACTTATGTATTGGAAGCACACCATAAGCTTGCTCATAAATAATGTTTAGATCTCTCAGTGTTGAAGAAAGCTTAACTCCACGCGCAGAGCTAGATTGAATATTTAGATACTTTGGAGACCAAGCCTCTCCCAAATATGATCTCACTAATTCAATAAAAAGAACCATAATGTGTTGCTCTACCTGGTGTTTACCGACATTAATTCCCGGAGTCCCTATTCTACACAGTTCTACATATTCCCCTCTCTCTTGCAGCCAGTAGCTTTGATAATTAGCATGATCTCGCAAATCATGAATAAGACGCTGTAACGCAGTATACAAGCTAGGCGCATTTAAAAGATGTTCACCAAATGCCCCATAACGGTCAAATGCATATTGTTCTGAAATATAACTGCCTAAATTATCAATACCTTGTGAGTGACTAACGTAGTCAAGTAAGTGCCATGCGGCATATTCTGGAATAAAAACCTCGCCCTCAATTACTTTGTCGGGGTTAAGCCCTACATATTCAAGAGAACGTTCTATTGACACACCGATGGTAGAAAAAACCGCTATAAAAGGATGCAAATGGTTGGATTTGACTAAAGGAATTGTATGTCTCATATAGATAAATTCTTATACCTAAACTGTTGATATTAATGGTGTCGTAAAATGATACCATTAGATAACATATTGATTATTTATATGTTAGATTTATTTTTATTAACAATGCAGAAACATTTATCATCCATTATATTAAACTGAATGGTGCAAATTGCACATCGTTATAATCTCTAAATCTGTATTCTTGAATCAAAACATAGCGAAGGAACGCTTTATGATTTCACTTTCTCGTTTTCTATTTTTAGTCTGTTGTTTATTTTTGAGCTCGAATAGCTATGCTTCTGAACAATGGAGTTGGCGTGATTTAGTTTCAGAAGAATCTAAATCTTTCATTGACCCATTTATACGTTTTTCTTCTATGCAAAAGTACGATTTGTATAACATTATGAATTATATAGAGGATAAAAATAACCTCGAACTAAAAGCCAACTATGAGATTGCAATTCAACGCTTTAGTGATTCCAATATCGATATTCTAAAACTAATAGAACAACGGCTTGAAATCGCCAAGCAACGAAACTCTGCCCAAAACTCAATCAATAAAAGCTTAATAGGTAAGACAGGACGCTTGCCTGGCTACATCGTGCCATTAGAAATGGACGGTATGTTAGTAACACAATTTTTACTTGTACCAACAGCTGGGGCCTGTATTCACACCCCACCACCACCAGCCAATCAAATCGTATTAGTCACTCCAAAAGAAGGTATCGAATTAATTAGTCTGTATACGCCAGTGTGGATCGAAGGAGAATTAAGCGCAGGCAACAGTAAATCAGACGTTCAATTATCAGATGGTATCGCAGAAGTCGATACGGCTTACACAATGTTAGCAACTTCAGTAGAGCTCTATAATTAAAGGTAAAGGATATGCTTAAAAAATTATCAGTGTCATTAATCTCTATCGCATTAGCCTCAAGCAGTGCTTACGCCAGTCAAGAAAGTAAAAACTGGGATGCTTCGAAAAAAGCACAGGCATTTGTAAAAGACGCGTTAGTCATGGATATGTTTGCCTCACCATACGGTGCTGGTTGGACAGAAGATAAACAAATGGAAGACTACATTCAACGAGCTATTGATACGGGGATCTCCGGGGTAAGTGCCACATTAGCGGCAACGTATTACACATTTGAACAGTTCGAAGCTGAACGTAATAAGTGGCAAAGTGTGATCAATAAACACCCTGACACAATGACCGTTGGGTACACCGTAGAAGATATTAAGCAAGCAAAAGAAAACGGTAAATATGTCTTCATTTGGAACTCGCAAACACCAACGATTTTAAATGGTGACCTTAATAAAGTAGCAACGGTTAAAGCCATGGGGGTAAATACCATGCAGCTCGTTTATAACGGTCGTTACCGAACAGGTCTAGGTGTTATTGAAGCGCTTCATTATGATGATATCGGCTTATCTGATTGGGGACGTTCACTCATTGATGAAATGGTGAAGAACGGTATTTTGGTCGACATGAGTCATACTTCATATCAAACAACAATGGACATCATGAGTTACATGGAAGAGAAACATCCTGGTGTTCCTGCTGTATTCTCTCATTCTGGTCCTGCTGGGCTATATGAATGCAGTCCGAAAGAAAAAATAAAGAAAGATGCACTAGCTCCTTGTTATCGTTTAATTACGGATGAACAAGCTATCCGCGTTGCGAAGATGGGTGGTGTTGTCAGCCCAACATTTACTGAGTGGATGTTAGATGGCATCTTCCCTGACGATATCACCCCAGAACAAGGCGCTGATATGCTTGAATACTACATCAAGCTAGTTGGCATAGATCATGTTGGGATTGCTACTGATGATATGTTCAGTACAGCCTTAGTTAAAACATTCGCTAAAAACAGTCCTCAAAGTTACAACGACTTTGGCTATATGATTGATGCATTTGATCGCGGTGCAGACAGCGGAGCCGAACTTGCGAAGTTTTTACCTGCGCTGACTGACGAGCTTTGGAAGCGTGGATATTCAAATGATGACATTCTGAAAATGTATTCTGGAAACTTAATGCGAGTTTGGGAACAAACGTGGTAATGCAGCTCTAAAACAACTTCAAGGCCGCCTAGTACTGTGTTAATACGCAGATAGGCGGTATTTTTCTTATACCCTTCTCTTTATAAAACACTCTAACTTGATGAGTTCAATCTTAAATAGAGTTATTTAAAATGGCGTAAAATGACAATTTAATAATCAAAACTTCGTCATAATTTCTTTTTATGTCACTTATAGGAAAGCCCATGAATAAAAATACTGCTTCATCAACATCGTATCTTCCTCCTCAAATTAATCGTAAATGTTCTCTACTGCCTATCAGTATATTGGGAGCAAGTATCGTATTTACATTATCAACACCTCTACTCGCAAGTGCGAACTTTGGCAGCCCAGATACTGTCGATAACACGCTTGCTGAGAATACTCGACAAAAGAAAAGCTGGCGAGAAAACTTAGCAGAGCAGCACAACCTCACTTTTGGTCTAGATTATCAAGTACTTGGCTTAAGTGCTTCTGATCCCGTGTCTGGCGGTGAAGATAAAGCCTCTTCTGGTGTTGCACGCTTTTATGGTTCATGGAATTTAGTTGGATTAGAAACAGGTAATACCGGAGGCGTTGTATGGAAAATAGAACACCGCCATGGATATTCAGACATGACACCGAAAGAGTTTGCCTTCCAAGGTAATTTTACAGGCGCAGGTAACGGCATCGGGTATGGCGGAATGATTGGTCCAGCTTACAGTGATCAAGGTACTCGATTAACCAACTTATACTGGAAACAAAAACTCAATAACGGTAATACTTCATTTATGGTCGGTTATTTAGATACCACCGACTATGTCGATGTCTATGCGCTAGCAAGCCCATGGAATGGATTTACTAACCTTGCTTTTAGTACTGGGTCTGGTGCGATTGGTTTACCAGATGATGGTATTCTTGGCCTCGCTATAGGGCATATGATTACTGATAATCTTTACACCATTACAGGTATTGCTGATGGTAAAGGTAAATCAGACGAACCATTAGAAGGTTTCGACACTTTATTTAATGATCACCGACTGTTTACAACATTTGAGCTTGGTTGGACTGCATCTAAAGAGCAAATTTACACCGATAATATTCACCTAACTTTTTGGCACTTAGACTCAGGAACTCAGCATAGTCTTGTCAATGGAGGGAGCGGGCAAGGGGTTAACTTTTCAGCTAGCTTTATGGCAACACCACAACTTATGCCGTTTTTACGAGGCGGGTTCTCAGAAGGGGATGTTGCACTCTACAATAAATCAATTACAGCAGGTATTGGATACTTTGGCTTAGGAAACGCAAAGAGTAATTTAGGGTTTGCGTTTAACTGGAGTGAAGTAAACGATGACTTCTCTAATGTAATAAAAAGAATTAACTCGGTAGCTGACTCAAGTGACTCTCAGTTAACCAGTGAGTTATATTACAAAATGGCATTAGGAGAATTTGTCGAACTCACTCCTAATCTTCAATATATTAAAGATCCTGCATTTTCAAATGAAGACAGTACATGGGTAGCAGGAATTAGAGCTCGCATCATTATCTAGTTAGTATTTACTCATAACGCTTGAATATTACTTACATTCACATCAATAAATAGGTCATACTGACTCACGACATAATAATATAACCATAAGGCACGTATGAATTCGATAGATCTCAATCAACCATTTACTCTTACTCATGGTCAAGTTATTAAAAACCGTCTGTTCAAATCAGCAATGAGTGAACAGCTTGGCGATAAGCAGCATAACCCGACTTCTGGTTTGGTAACCTTATACCAACGTTGGGCTAAAGGCGGTATTGGTTTATCGATGACAGGTAATGTCATGGTGGATAGAACCGCCCTTGGCGAGCCTAAGAATGTGGTTTTAGATGAGAAAAGTGACCTTAGATTATTTAGTGAATGGGCAAAGGCAGGCACGCTAAATAACTCACACATATGGATGCAACTTAACCATCCAGGTAAGCAAATTCCAAAATTTCTATGCGCAGATCCAGTAGCCCCTTCAGCAATACCGTTAGAGCGTGGACTAGAAAAAAGTTTTAATACCCCACGAGAACTCACTGAGAGTGAAATCCATGAGATCATTACTAAATTCGCTACCAGTGCCAAACTAGCAAAGCAAGCAGGCTTTACTGGGGTACAAATTCATGGTGCTCATGGTTATCTTGTTAGTCAATTTTTATCCTCAAGGCACAATCAACGAAACGACAAATGGGGTGGCTCATTAGAAAACCGACTGCGTTTCGTACTCGAAGTATATAATGCTATTCGTAAAGAAGTTGGAGCTGAATTCCCGGTAGGCATTAAGCTTAATAGTGCCGATTTTATGAAAGGCGGTTTCACTGAAGAAGAATCAATGCAGGTTGTGCAAACTTTAAGTAATAACGGCATCGACTTAATTGAGATATCTGGTGGCACTTACGAGAGTCCATCAATGATGGGATCCAAAGATAAAAATAAACCAGTAAAAGAAAGTACCGTTAAACGTGAAGCTTACTTTATGGATTACATGGAAAAAGTAAGAACGCTAGTTAATACACCTTTGGTTGTGACTGGTGGTTTTCGCTCTGCTCCTGCAATGAATGAAGCCTTAAATACCTCTGCGACTGACTTTATCGGTATTGCACGAACCATGGCTGTTGACCCTGATTTCCCAAATAAATTAATGCAAAATTCAGACTATGGAATGCTGTTAGCAGAACCAACAACAGGCAAACCTGCATTAGATAAAATGGCGATGGTAGGGCTTGTTTGGTATGAGCATCAAATGTGGCGTATTGCAGATGGAAAGGACGCTGATCCTCAATTGAGTGCATTTAGTGTGGTACTTAAAACCTTACTAAGCGCCGGTTGGTATGCTTTTAAAAAGCGGAGAGCGTAAGCAGAGACGGTAGAGACCAACACACCTCTAACGACTGAACCATATTAGTTATGCTATATCGCGTAGCTAATATGGATACCTATCACTCAACTTCGAATTTTTAATATTCTCTTATTTGCCTTTCACTTTACTCTTCAAGTTCTGCATAAAGGTTTTAAAGTGCGGCATAAAATCAGCAAACAATTCATGTTTACGGTTTGCCATCATAACAGGGCCGAGTAAGCGCAATGCTACGCCTACCTTTGTTGCTGTTTCTGGTTCTAAACCACTTTTTTGCTTTAATTTGTTCACGATATTAAAAACATCTTCACGATCTTGAAATTCAAACGCCAATGTTTGAGCTGTTTCTTGCTCTGGTGTTATCTCTTCAATCGTCACTCGGTAACACTTATCTTTTCTAATTTTAGGGATCATAGTTCTACCTTATTTATACCTTTAGCAAAGGTCCGATAAGAATGTATTAAACAATCTAAACTATTTTCAGGTATCTAAGGCATGTCTATCAACAGACTTAGATACCTAAAGCCTAAACCATTTACTAAAAATTAGGTTTTTGATAATAACTTAAGAAAAAATCTGCCGTACGTTGAACTAATTGTTGCTTTTCATCCTCAGTTAATAAAGGCGCTATCCCTACCGCTTGACACCAATAAGCTGGATGAGAAATTAAGCTTTGTAATTGAGCTTCAGCATAAGATATATCAGATATAAGTAATTGCTTGCTATCTACCATTCTTTGCAGCCACTCCAATATCTTTGTTTCTTTTTTAACCATTCTTTGGATGCATTCTTTTTTATCTACCGCACAATCTCTGTACAAGAAATAACCGATCGTCACTTTCGATAAACTCAAATACTCTTCACTTGTGAATAAATTAATTTCACTGAGTAACAAATGCTCTAATTGCAGTCGAATATCACTGATATTTAATATTTGCTCTTCAGCATGATCCATCGCTTTTTGCCATAGATCACCTAATAACTCAATAACCAAAGCTTCTTTAGATGAAAAGTACTGATATACCGTACTCTTTGAGACATTCGCAAGGGCTGAAAGCTTATCCATACTGGTGTTATCAACCCCATACTCTCTAAATGCCTCTTTTGCTGCCAACAGAATAATGTCTTTTTTTGTCGTTTTCATTATGTGATTTTGGTCTCAAATATATAATTATTCAATTCTACATCAATTTAGTTTATTTGTTCATAAAAAACAGGTATGCTCCGCGCGCTCAAAATCGAACTAACCAGTACAGTTTTTAAGTAGTTATATTTAATTTGGAATAAACATAAATCATGATAAAAAAAATTGTTGCTCTATTCTTTGTTATTATTAGCATTTTGCTTGCTTTAACTTTAGTTCTTTCTAAACCATTTTTGAATGACTTTAAAAAGAACAATATGGACCACGCCAATGTATTGGCACTCAATGTAATAACATCTAGCTATAATGCCGTCACAGAAGGACTAATTAATGGTTTAAAATCATTATCTTACTCTGTATACACAGACCCAAACAAAGGGTTTGATGAGGGACGTATTCTACAAGATTTAAAAAATATTGTTGCCACCAATTCTGCTTATAAAGACATCATCATCACAACTCTTGATGGTCGTGCATTTGCTGCATCAAGTAATGGATGGAACAAAGGATTCAACGCTCGCACAAGTCAAAGAGAATGGTTTACGACTATCATTGATGACAAAAAGAGCGCACATATCGCTCAACCTTATAAATCCAATACGGGTGAATATGATTTCACCGTTAGTGCACCGATTTTACTCGATGGTAACGTCGTTGGTGTATTAGCAATTGTAGCTAACCTAAACGTATTAATGCCAAAGAGTGGCGTTGAGTTTGGTATTACCACACAAGATGGTTATGTGGTAGCTATTGATGACTCTTCACAGAATTGGTTAGGTAAAAACCTATTTGATGTTCGACCTACGTACAAAAACATCAGCACGGAACCAACGTTACTGGTATCACCATCTGGCAGCACCTATAGCTTATTTAAGACACCACTTAATCACGGATTAGTCGGTTACATTTTTACCAACCAAGGCAAAACGGTTGATAATGCTAACATGATCCGAAATGCATTAATTATTGTATTAATCACAATTGGTACAGTTTTAACAGCGGCTCAATTTATCGTGGTTCGTCGTGAACTGTCACAAATTGATACGGTTGTGAATAGCATTAAACAGATGGCAGATGGTAACTTCCAAGCGATCAATATTCCAAAAACGGGCAATGAAATTGATTTAATTTCAGCGTCATTACACCAATTACAACAGCGCGTTTGGAATGTAATGAACTCAGCAACAAGCATTATGTCTCAATTATCAGCACACCAACAAAGCATTACATTAAGTACGGCAAATAACATTAAGTGTTCTGAATCAGAGCTGAGCAACATTGACTTAGTCTCAATTGAAATTAATGACATGGCGACAACAGCAAATGAGATTGCAACCAATGCGCAATCGGCAGAAGAGAATACCAGTGCCACACTGAGCTTATCTGCAACCAGTTTAGCGACGCTACAACAGTCATCAACGATTGTGGATCAAGTGACTGGATCGGTGCAAGAGTCAGCCTCTATCTTTGAAGAGTTAAAAACACTTTCTGATAACATCAGTTCGGTTGTCGATGTGATCGGTAACATCTCAGATCAAACAAATTTACTGGCATTAAATGCGGCAATTGAAGCTGCACGAGCGGGTGAACAAGGTCGTGGGTTCTCAGTAGTGGCCGATGAAGTACGTGCATTAGCCGTGAAAACTCAAGATTCAACGGCTGACATCCAACGTATCATTGTTACGCTTCAAGCGGGGGTAACCAAAGCAACCAATGCAATGGGCACCAACTTGCAGTTAACCGAGAAGCTATCGGTTATTTCGGGTGAAATTGAACAAGCCTTTACCGATATTTCTGAAAAAGTCTCTTTGCTTTCTGATATTAATTCATTTGTGGCGACGTCTTCTGAAGCCCAGTTTGTGGTAAACCAGAGAGTGACGCAAAATATTGATGAAATCAAAAAAATGGTAAGCAACAATGTGTCTGGTGTACAAAATACCATCGATGCTAACCATGAAATGACGCTACTAGTTAATAATTTAAATGAAGAAATCCGCTTCTTTAAAATATAAATGTCTCGTCCTAAAATACGTTGACGATTTTTAATTGAAAGCTAAGTGCGCATGCTCTTGGCTTTTTTATGTACTTGATTTGGTATACTCATTCCCAAACTTAAATGCAATCGCATTTCATTATAAATAAAAATAGATTCTTCAACTAGGAATCTTAATTCGTCTAAATCTTTGCATTCATATAGAAGGAACTCTTGCTTAAGGATCCCATTAATTCTTTCAGCTAATGCATTTTGATAGCAATCATATCCATCAGTCATTAACGGCTTAATATCATTTTCGTTTAGTTTTTTTTGATAAACCTTTGAACAATATTGTAAACCCCGATCTGAATGGTGGATAGTATCTCTTTGATACTGACGACTATCTATTGCCATATCAAGAGCCTTGACTACATCTGTCGCTTTCATCTAGTCACTTAATTCATATCCCATAATCTTTCGACTATAAGCATCTGTTACTAAAGATAAATAATGAACAGCAAAACATCACTCTCTTAATTTGCCTTTCACTTTACTCTTCAAATTCTGCATAAAGCTTTTAAAGTGCGGCATAAAATCAGCAAACAATTCATGTTTACGGTTTGCCATCATCACAGGACCCAATAAACGCAATGCAACACCCACTCTGGTTGCCACTTCTGGCTCCAAACCACTTTTTTGCTTTAAGTTGTTCACGATATTAAAAACATCTTCACGATCTTGAAATTCAAACGCCAATGTTTGAGCCGTTTCTTGCTCTGGTGTTATCTCTTCAATTGTCACTCGGTAACACTTATCTTTTCTAATTTTAGGGATCATAGTTCTACCTTCTAATAATCTGAATTGTGTCGTAAATAACAACAAACTGATTTGAGCTTCCTCTTGAAAGAATGCTCAATTAAGTTGATAATATCAACTATATATTTTTAGTTGACAATGTCAACCACTTTTCATGGTGAGAGTTTAATGTCAGAAAGAAAATCGTTAGAGAGTTTGTTCACGCTCGTGCATACATTAAAGCGTAATTTACATGACCAAATTGAAGAATTAGCGCTTGGGATCACACCTATGCATGTACGAGTTATCAAGATCATTAACCACAAACCACATTGCACAGCCGTTGATATTGCTAATTATTTACATAGAGATAAAGCTCAAGTAACACGCCTTTTAAGCTCTTTATTAACACAAGAACTCATCATTAAAGAGCCTAATCCTGAAGATAAGCGCAGCCAATGCCTCCGTATCACTGAAAGTGGCAAAGAGATTATGAAAAAAATCTCGGGGATTGATAAAAGTATGTTTGAAAAGATGTCGATGGATCTCTCTGATGAAGAGATCGCTGAATTTAAGCGTATTGCAGAGAAGATGGCGAAAAACCTTAACGCTTAAAAACAGCTCAAAGCTAAACCGACAAACTACTTCGTACCGCCGTATAATTTGGAGAAATCTGGTATATTTTTCTCCCACACTGGTGAGTCCTCTCCAATAATCGATTTTAAAACATCGATAAATAACTTGGTTTTGATGGGGGCATCTCGGTGTGGGTATACGGCATAAAACGTTCCAAAATCTTCAAGATTCAAATGGGTCATTATTGGGATAAGCTTTCCTTCAATAATTTCGTTTTCAATCATTTGAGCAGTGACTACTGCAAGCGTATTACCCGCTACCGCACTTTTTACTACCATTTCAACGTCATTCACTTTATACGCGACATTCAAATGAAATTGTTGCTCAACCTTGTTTTCATCAAGATAAGTGAACTTATCAATAAATAGACCAGGAGCTGCATAAATCGTCGCGGGTAGAGATTCTAGCTTTTCGATCGTCTCTACTTTGCCGTGTTGTTGAATGAAATCAGGCGACGCAACAATTAACAAACGACTTCGAGCAATTTTACGTGAGATCAAACTGGAGTTCTTTGGTCTACCAATACGAAAACCAATATCAAAGCCTTCTTGCACGATATCCACCACTCTATCTTCTAATCTCAGCTCGCACTTCACATCTGGATATTGCTTTTGAAAAACCGAGATAGCATCTTGAACGTACTGTCGCCCAAACATCATTGAACTGGTAATTCGTAATATCCCTCTTGGCTCAGAATGGTAGTTTTGCGCTAAACGATGAGTGTTATTAAGTAAATCACGTAATAGCTTTGCTTGGTTGACCATCTCATTACCCGCAGCGGTTAATGATAACGAGCGCGTGGTGCGGTTAAGTAAGCGAACCCCTAACTCTTCTTCTAAACGACTTATCTGCTTTGAAATGACTGAGCGATCAAGATTCTTTTGCTCGGCAACATTAGTAAAAGAGCCAAGTTCAGTGACTTCTAACAATAAAAGTAAGCGATTAGAAAAATCCATTTGAGCCTCACGAGAATAAATAAAAACATCATTGGTGCAATTTTAGCATCAATATTGTGCCTTTATTAGTATTTTTCTCATCTAATTGATTGCTTATAGTTACCTCACTGACGCAGAGGACGCCCTCTCACGTAACTATATTTAACTAGCCGATTGGCGATTTAGAGGAAGTACATTATGAAAACATTATCAATCACTAACCAAAATGGCATCGCAACAGTAGCTATCAATAACCCACCAGTGAATGTATTAACCATTAATCTTATCAACGAAATTAATGAATATGTTCTTTCTTTAAAAGATGACCGAGATACAAAAGTGGTTGTGTTTAAGTCACTGCATGAAACCTTCTTTTTAGCGCACCTTGATCTTAATGTGATTAATGGTACGCAAGGTGGCCAAGCAGCGTCGATTGAGTTCAACCACATGATCATGAACATCAAGGCGATGAAACAAGTCTCTGTTGCTTTAGTTGATGGTGTGGCTCGTGGGGGCGGTAACGAGTTTGTTATGGCGTGTGACCTTGCTTATGGCACTGAAAATGCGGCATTTGCTCAACCAGAAGTTCACGTAAATATTCCTACTGGTGGACAAGGTGCGGTTCAGTTCGCAAGAAGAATGGGCAAAAACAAAGCATTACAAGCTCTTCTATTAGGTAACGATTTCACAGCACAACAAGCTGAGAACTTAAATATCATTACTCAATTTGTACCTAAAGCAGAAATGGATAACTTTTTAGCCATGACTTTAGGTGTGATTAGCACATTAGAAGTGCGTGATATTGTGATGTACAAAGAGATCATTGCGGCATCAATTAAAGATGAAGACGCGGGTGCAGAATTAGAATTACGTTACTTTTTAGAGCGTGCTAAAGAACAAAAAACAGCCGCTATTATCTCTGCATTTTTAAAACACGGCGGACAAACAGAGCGTGAAGCAAAAGATATCCAAGGTATTTTTGTTGATACTGCGGCTGAACTGTCTAAATAACATTCAATCACTCCATTATTAGCCGTCATATTGGCGGCTAATTGTCGTTGAAAACTAACATAATACTGCGAAGGTAACTCATGAGATACGAAGGTGATATTTATCGTCCGCCGCCAGAGGCTGACGCTTATATTTTGCAATGTACGATTGGTTGTTCTTACAATAAATGTACCTATTGCTCAATGTACAAAGATGTTCGTTATAGAGTTCGTCCTATTGAGGACTTAAAAGAAGATATCCGTATGGCGAAAGAGGCATTCGGAAATAAAGTCGAAAAAGTATTCTTGAGTGATGGTGATGCGATTTCATTACCAACAGAGATGCTGTTAGAGATTTTATCTGAGCTTTATACGGCCTTTCCAAAGTTGACACATGTGAGTACTTACGCAGGACCACAAAGCACGCTTGATAAAACACTGGATGAGTTTAAGCAACTAAAAGCGGCAGGATTAAGCATGACTTACCTTGGTGTTGAGTCCGGCTCTGATGAGGTTTTAAAAGCGGTTCGTAAAGGGGTTAACTCGGCAGAAATGCTCGCAGCAGGTCAAAATATTGTAGGTGCTGGCATTAAACTGGTTGCTATGGTGATGATTGGTCTTGGTGGTAGTCCTGAACTATCTAAACGTCATGCGTTAGAGACCGCTCAGTTGATTAACCAAATGAACCCGTATTTATTGGGTTTATTAACCACAGTGCCAATGGAAGGAACGGCACTATTTAGACAAGTCACTAAGGGCGATTTCAAACTGCTCGATCCTTATGAAGTTCTTGAGGAGTTGAAACTCTTATTAGAAACTTTAGACAATGACAGTTTGTTGATTGATAGCACGCATGGCTCAAATTTATTATCGATGAAAGGGACATTAAATGAGATTAAATCAAGCACATTGGCGCATATTAACAACCATTTACTAAAGAAAGATAACGACCTTATTGGTAAAGCTTATGTTGGTCGGTTTTAGCTGACATATAAAAAGGGCGGTATTCGCCCTTTTATGTGTATTGCGTAAATACCTCACTCGATGTTTAAGAATAGTTTAATTAACCGCACCACCAAATAGGTTCCAACACGCCCAACTAACGTAACATACCTCTAGTTTTATTCGACTTATTCCCCTGAAACAGTACCTGCCTCAAAAATGAACTTATCTTTTATCAATAAAGAGATCTATTTATACCTATGCTTATTCTATCGGCACAAACAGTGGCGTCACAAAAATTATTTTTACGTATTAGAGGTTTATTATGAAGCGAAATATTATTCTTTCAGCGATTCTTGCAACAGGTCTTTTTTCAGGTTTTGTATCAGCTCATGACCTTGGTGACAACTTACCAAAGAAAGGGAAACCAACGGCTCTACAGATTAAAAATGGCGGAACGATTCAAGTTACTAAAGATAATTTTATTGCTGCTGAGTCTGATAAATACTTCTTTGAGCAACAAGAAAAGTCAGGTATTAATCACTTCACTCATGATCGCATTCTACTAACAATGGATACACAAACCGTTGTTCGTCAAAATAGAGATACACTA
Source organism: Aliivibrio fischeri (assembly GCF_009727955.1). GTDB lineage: Bacteria > Pseudomonadota > Gammaproteobacteria > Enterobacterales > Vibrionaceae > Aliivibrio > Aliivibrio fischeri_A. The sequence continues at coordinate 315,351 of NZ_WOBR01000003.1, forward strand.
TATTCTAAGTCAATTTGGGATACTTCTGGAGGCGTAACTTTTGAGCTTCCAATACTTGATACATACCAAACATTACAAGTCATTGATGAGAACCATCGTAGCATCGCCGTTCTTTATGCTGAAGAAGGTAAAAACAAAATTACTATCACTCCTGATATGCTCAGCTCTGGCCAACATGTCTGGACGGTAGCTCGAACTCAAGTGGACTCAAATACACCGAGTGCAATAGAAGATGGCAACAAAAAGCAAGATATGATCAAGGGCACTGCGAACTCAGATAATCTTTATATACCAAAGGGCTTTGATCAAGTAACAAGAGAAAACATACGATTATCACTTGAAGATGATGTGCTAAAACTCGATTTTACCAAAGCAATGGGCGCACCAGAAGAGAAGACGATTAAACCCGTTCAAAATCTTAAAGATCGTCAAGTAGAGCTATTTCATGCTCGTGGGTTAACATCAATGGGCTTTGGTGGTTTATCAAGCGAACATGCTTTCTATAAAGTATTACTTGCTGATGACCGAAGCGGTGTTTGCCAAACGATGACTTTCAACACCCCACCGCTAACAGAAAAAGGATTTTTCTCCATTACAACCTATGGTTCTGATGCCTATGTTCATACTGAGAACTTTGCGTTATCAAGTCGTAAGGATGAATTACAAGCCAATAAAGATGGTTCGTACACGGTAAACTTTAATTGTGGCGATACTGCAATAAATAACATCGATGTAGAAGCAGGATGGACAGGAATCTTACGTATGTATCAACCTAAATCAGAAGAGCAAATTGTTAAGTACGCAAAGGAAATTAAACAACCTCATTCTTTGTAATTGAAAAAGAAGAAAAGGGCCATACTAGCCCTTTTCTTTTATCAAAATTAGAAAGTGATATTCATTAAATCACTTCTGGTTTCACTATCGCCTCTACTTTTTCTTCCGCTTCTAGCGCTTCACCACGAGCAATTAATCTTTGAATCACTTTAGATAACCCTAGGGTTAAAATTGTCATGAAGGCAGCCACTTGCGCTAGCATATAAAAGTAACTGGTATACACCGTCTCCACTACTTCTGGTGTAAATACGATGTCTTTTGGTAACGCGATTTTCGTTGCAATTACCGCAGCTAAAATACCACTTAATGAAATAGCAACCGCACGTAAACCGATTGAAAACGCAGCAAGGTAACGAGGCACCATTTCAAAAATAAATCCAGCCCCCAAAGCCCCAACAATAAGCTCAGCGCCAGATTGGAAAAAGTGAACCAGTAATATCCAATCTGCTGATATTTTACCATTCTCACCAATTGAGCCAGCAGAAAGCCCTAATAACCCAAAGGCAATGGTACTTAGCATGAATGCACCCGCAATTTTGGTCGGAATTGTTGGCGAATATCCTTTACGATCTAACCATGCATAAAGTTGAATCATTGGCCCACCAAGCACAAAACACCATAGAGGGTTAAATGCCATATTCGATTCAGGGTGAATTGGAATAAAACCAAGTAAAGTGTCGTCCATTAGATTAATGGCGTACATATTCATCGAAGTAAACATTTGGCCATAGAAGAAATAGAACACAATAAGGATACAAACGGTGATCAGCACTGCCACCATTTTATATTGAAAAGCACGTGTCGCTCTTGTGATTTCAAAAATAAAGTAACCAATAGCACCAAAACCCAAGGTATAAAGAATATATTTACCCGTTTCAAGGTTTGAAAATATCCAAAATATTAGGCCGAGCATAGCTGCTGAACCAGCAAAAAACAGAACCCAAGTTTTTAGTGGTAATGGCGTTTTATCTAAATCATTACCAACACTCACTAGCTCTTTACGGAACTTATAAAACATAAGTAAATTTAGCGCCATTAAAATAGCAGATACAAAAAATACGCCTTGGTAAGCTAGATAAGCAATTAAAAAAGGAAAAAGGTATTTAGCAGAAAAAGAACCAAGGTTGTTAATTGAATAATTTACGGTAAGACCTTGTTGAAAAGCCTCGCGGTTCGTCTCTGAATATGAATTCCCAAAAAGAACCGTTGGGCATGTTGCTGATAATCCACGAGCAAAACCAATTAAGGCAATAGCCAGAATACTCATAGGCACATTAAGGTGACTCGCACCAATACCTAGTAATAAAAAACCGGCTAAATAAGTGGCATAACCTATGTATACAGCACGAAATGCACCTATAAACTTATCTGCTAAAAAACCACCAACGGCAGAGAATACAGGGCCAACGGCACCAAAGGCCCCCATCATCATTATGGTATCAGCTTCGCTATAATTAAGATCATCGAGAAAAAATTTAGTGAGAAGTACAAAGGCACCATAAAAAGCGGCACCCCATAAAAATTGTCTGAGGATCAAAACCTTAGCTATCGTGGGAAATCGTGCATTATTGTCTTGCATACTACTACTCCAGAATTATAATGACATTATTAACACCTACTTTTTGTGGGTGTATTTTTGCCTTTATATCATCTGAAGCTTTCACCATTTGATGCATAAGTCCCAAACTTAAGTGTCAACTTTTTCCATTTAACAGAATGAGAACTACCCCTTAAAATTATTTATTAATAACTAACAATATTGTTATTTGCACTCATATAAATTAAAAATAACGCACCATTGCAGATAAATCATCTATATACGTGACTATTTATAGTTATTAAATAAAAAGGACAACGTTAATTTATCGTTGTCCTTTATATTCATGCACTGCAAATTGCATTTTATTCTCTTTTACTCAATTGGTAGTAATTCAATAGAATCCTGATTAAGCGACTGTCGAAAGAAATCAGGCATGGATTCCATAGTAAAAACAACAGCATCTTCAAAAATGGTTGTAGAACCACTAAGTGTCCAATAAGAGCTTCCTTTGCTTGTGTTCACTTTAACTTTAAAACGCGCTGGAGTGGTGGTAACCATTTTTCTATTCCTTAAATAACACACCAGATCATGCTACCACTTTCATATTATGAAACCAGACTTTTGACTTATAATTCTCAAAATTTCTCTTTCTTATCAAGAGGTTGTATAAAAATAGTTACTTAAGTGTTAATTATTGCCAATTAATTAGCACTATAAAAGAACGTAATTAACAGCAATAATCCAATTTTTCTTTAATTATCAAATAGTAAATCTTACTTTCCACGCACAAAAAATAATTATTGATATAGCGCAAAAAATCACCGGATGATTAGGCGTAAGTTATTTTGTACCTAACATTTTTGAAGGAATAAAAATGACGATATCAAAAGCTTATCAAAGAGATATTCTCGGCTTGGCTTTCATCATTTCAAGTGTATTAGCAACACTCTATATCCTTTTGGATATATCGGCTTTATTTGCTTACTTAAACCATGAAGAGAAAATAGCATCCATATTCATCCATGAATCCATCTATTTTTTAATCTTTTTAATTCCTCCTTACTTTATCGCTAAGCACATGAATCGAAAGGATACAATCAAATAAACAGTAGATAAAAAGGGAGTGGCGCCCCTTATCTTCTTTTCCATTTATTTAATTTAATTAAACACTGGTTTTAAATTATTCAATTTTTCTAAACTAAAAGGAACGATAAGATCACTTTAAATTTCAGACATAAAAAGGAATGGCTATGTGCGATTTAAATGACGATTTTGAAGACTTAGAAATCAAACTAACGAAAGCAGAGATAAAACTATTAGGTTGGGATGACACAGAGTGGCTGATTGAAGCAATGGTGTTTGTTTTCTTCATATGCACAATCATTACTTTCTATTGTTCCTAACCATTACTTTATAAATCAGTTTTCCTAGTTAGAAACAATAGAACTTAGAACAATAATTAATGTGTTGTTCGGCTTGGACCGTTACGCACTAAATCTTGACCCGTTTGAAACACTTCCTCTGTTACCCAACGAGACAATAAAAGCTGGTGCTTATCATCCAATACGGCAACAAAACGGCGACCATCTTTATTGCTTGTTGCTAATGCAATACCGGCAACATTTGTTAAGCCAAAACCACCATTTTCAATTGAGATTAAAAACGTTTCTAGATCTTCTAGGTTTGTGATGATGTCTGCATCGTTGTTCATAATTACATACTCTTACTGGGCTATATTGATTCTTTTTTAATCGTGCATCTAAAACGAGCTATTTTACAAGTTTCGAAACAAACGGAATGTTACGGTGTTTAGCCTGCCAAGGCAATCCATTCAAAGAGCTGAAACAAATAAAATAGCCTTTAACTATCTAGATAAAGGCTATGTAACATTATTTATAACTCAATTTAAATTCACTAAGAAATTGTTCTATCCTTTCTTCATCACGTTCATTTAATTGGTAGTCAGGCTTTCGATTATAATCGGAACTGATAATGCCGCGCTTCTGCAAAATCCGCTTCTCAATAGCAATAATATATTCACAATGTCCCATCCACTCAGTAATGTATTCGAACAATGTATTATGTAACTCTTTCGCTCGACTACGATTTCCACTTATCCAATGTTGGTATATTTGAACATATACCTCAGTAAACGAACATCCCGGCATCACGCCTTTACCACCGATACTCAACATATCTAGCATGAACAACCCAGCATAACCGTTCATAACAATCGCTTCAGGACAAAGCGATAATAGCTCTTTTGTATATTCAACTGGCGGGTTGCATTCAATTTTAAATACCGCATGAGGGAACTCTTTTGCTAATGCGGTCATTTCACTCGGTTCGATAGGTAAACCTGTTTCAGCAGGTGCGTATTGCACTAATACCGGAACAGTTACAGCACTTAATACCGCTCGAATGTGCTCAATAATTTGCTTATTACTCGGTTTTAAAAAGAATGGGGGCAATAACATCAGAGAGTCTACCCCTTTGTTCTGATATTCTCTTGCCGCTTTTACAGCGAGCTCTGTAGAGTGTTCGGTTACAGAAATACAGCTATAGATATCACTGTCTTTTAAACTACCAATAAACTCTGTTGCTAATATTTGTTTCTCATTTTGACCTAATTTATAAAATTCACTCGCAATACCAAAAAGAGTGAGTCCATGGCATTGTGTCTGTTTTAAATGGTCCAATAATTTAATAAAACTAATAAAATCCACTTCACCATTACTTAAAAATGGCATAGCAATAATAGGATTTACCCCATAGATGTCTTTTGCATTTATCATCGTAAAATAGCTCCTGTGGCAGAAGTTCCTACTCGTTCACGATATAAGTCCATAAAACCGCTTGGTGTTTGTTTATTGATTGGAGCCCAATATTGTCTGCGTCTATCAAGTTCTTCTTCAGATACCTCTAAGGTAAGCTCTCGATTATCCAAATCAAACGTAACTGTATCGCCATCTTCAACCAAACCGATAATGCCACCCTCTTCGGCCTCGGGCGAGATATGACCAACAAATAATCCTCTATTCGAGCCAGAGAAACGGCCATCAGTAATCAGAGCGCATTCATTGGCTAGTCCCATACCTTCTAACAATTTCATTGGCTTATACATCTCAGGTAAGCCTGGACCACCTTTTACGCCTTCATATCGAATAACTAATACTGAACCTTTTTGAATCTTTTTATCCATAATGGCTTCGATGGCACTTATCTCAGAATCAAAGACCACGGCTTTTCCTTTAAAAGTAAACATATCTGCAGGAACAGCAGCAGGCTTAATCACGGCACCTAAAGGAGATAAGTTCCCTTTTAAAACACCAACACCAGCTTCTTTTAAAAATGGAGATGACAAAGGTTTAATAATTTCACGACGAGTTGTTTCTGTAATTTGAGAAAGAGATTCCGCCTTTGTTCCTACAACTGTCATCGCATCTAAGTGAAGCAGAGAAGCTATTTCTTTTTCTACCGCAGCCATTCCTCCCGCTTCATGAAAATCAATCATGTCGTATTCAGATGCTGGATAAATAGAGGCAACTAATGGAATGGTTTTGCTTAATTTATCAAACTCATCTAATGCGAGTTCACCTAATCCAGCTTCATAATGAAGTGCTTGTAGATGTAAAATGGCATTAGTCGACCCACCCGTTGCTAATAAACAGCAAATGGCATTATGAATTGATTTTTTGTTGATGATTTGACGAGCATTAACTCCATCGTATGCCATATCAACAATACGTTTACCACTTAAATAACCGACATTGAGTCGTTCTGTTGCGATTGCAGGGATTGTTGAGGTTTGTGGTAATGTCATCCCTAAGCTTTCAGCCAAACATGACATTGTATTAGCCGTTCCATACATGGTGCATGATCCGACGGTAGGTTCTGCAATATCCTCGATATGACGAAATTCTTCTTCATCAATCTGACCCTGCTCTTTCCATCCAATAGCTTCAGTGACAATATTTCCATCCCAATGCTTACCTTTATATTCTGCAGGATACATTGGTCCACCATTAACCATAATTGCTGGTATATCTAAACGTGCAGCAGCCATCAACATTGCTGGAACGATTTTATCACATGAACCAAGAAGTACCATTGCATCAAAATTATGAGCTCTTACCATCACTTCAATTGATGCGGTAATCACCTCACGAGCAGCTAAAATGTAGCGCATTCCTATATGACCTTCAGCAATACCATCACATGGAGCAATAGTGCCAAAAGTCATGGCTGTTCCACCGGCCTCTTCAATTCCTTTAATAACTTCTGCACCAACCTTATCTAAATTAGCGTGACCTGCCGTGGCATTGGTATAACTGTTTACAACGGCAATGATGGGTTTACGCAACCCTTCATCTGAATGCCCCATTGATTTATATAAGGCGCGTTTTAGTGCACCATTATCTTCTTTCAAAATATCATTAAAATGCGGTGTGCCACATTGATTACAAGAATTACAATTACTCATGATTACCACTCCGCAAATGAACCGTCTTTATTTGTCCAATGAGGGTTACGCCAGCGTGGATTAATCTTGCCCTGCTCTCGCATAAATGCTTCGTTAATCTCAACACCTAAACCATCCCCTTCTAAATTTAAGCAATAGCCCTCTTCAAAAGAAAAAGCGTCTTTATTATCAATATAATCAAGAACATCATTACCTTTGTTATAATGAATCCCAATACTCTGTTCCTGAATAATCGCATTTTGAGAACACGTATCTACATGAACAGATGAAGCCAGCGCAACAGGCCCTAGAGGGCAATGAGGAGCAAGAGCAACATCATAAGTTTCTGCCATACTCGCAATTTTTTTCATCTCAGTAATACCACCGCAATGGCATACATCAGGCTGAATAATATCAATACCACCACGCTCAAGAAGTGTTTTAAAATCCCAACGTGAGTGCAAACGTTCACCCGTTGCAATTGGGATTGCTCCATACTGTGCTATTTCATGAATCGCATCTAAATGTTCAGGCAAAACAATCTCTTCCACAAACATTGGGTGCATTGGCTCAAGTTCCCGCATAAGAATTTTTGCCATCGCTTTATGCACTCGTCCATGAAAATCAATGCCAATTCCCATATCAGATCCAACCGCATCTCGAATAGATTGCACTCGAGTTAACAGAGCATCTATTTTGCTGTAATCATCAATATAATTAAGCTCTTCTGTGGCATTCATTTTTATCGCAGTAAATCCCTCATCTTGCTTTTCTTTAGCCATTCGCACCACATCGTCTGGACGATCTCCCCCAATCCATGAATAAGTACGAATTTTATCTCGACACTTTCCACCAAGGAGTTGATAAGCAGGAACACCCAATGCCTTTCCTTTTATGTCCCATAAAGCCTGATCAATACCAGCTAATGCACTCATGAATACAGGGCCACCACGATAAAATGACGAACGGTGAAGATAGTTCCAATGTAATTCAATATCCCTAGGATCTTTCCCTATTAGGTACTCCATCATTTCATCAACACAAGTATGTACTGTGTGCGTTCGTCCTTCTAAGCTTGGTTCACCCCATCCGACAATGCCTTCATCAGTGACTATTTTGATAAAGCCCCAACGAGGTGGAACAATGAATGTTTCATAACTTACAATTTTCATATCATCACCAATTAACCAAACAGATTAGGTAGAAACGTAATAACTTCAGGAAGTAAAACGAGGGAGAATTGAACCAATAACATACTTAATAAGAATGGTACGATTGCTCGACTTAACTGAACCATTGATGATCCTGTTATGCCTTTTGCCACAAAGAGATTAACCCCAACAGGCGGAGTAATAAGCCCTAATTCAGTACCAACAATTAAAATGATACCGAAATGATATGGACTCACTCCAAGTTGAACCAAGATAGGTAAAAATAGTGGGGTATAAATAAGTATTTGAGCAGCTGTTTCGATAAATAGGCCAGTAAACATAATAAGCACAACAAAAATCATTAAGATAAGTGTCGCGTTATTAGTGTATGACAGAATAAGCTCGCCTATCATTTGTGGTATTTGGCTGATCGTTAAATAACGAGCAAATGCCGTGGCAAAGCCTAATATGATGATTACACAACCCGTCGTCAGTGCAGCTTTAACGATCACTGGGCGTAAATCACTAAATTTCATTTCCTTATGAACGAACAAACTAATAATTAAGGTATAAATCACCGTAATACAAGCGGCTTCTGTTGCGGTAAAAATACCTGAATAGATACCACCAAGAATAATAATAGGTGTTAGTAGTGCCCACTTTGCTTCTTTTAATGTGGTCTTCACTTGCTGTAAGCTAAAGTCTTCATCCTGCCCTTTATACCCACGACGTTTAGAGATCCAATACACAACCAAGATAAGTCCAGTACCTATCATCGCACCAGGAATAAACCCAGCCAAAAACATATCACCAATCGATATTTCAGCTGTAACCGCATAAATAATCATTGGAATTGACGGTGGGATAAGAATACCAAGCGAGCCTGCGGATGCAGTTAATGCACCTGCAAAATGACGGTTATAACCTTTTTCTATCATCGATGGCACCATCATAGAACCAATGGCAGCAACCGTTGCAGGAGATGAACCAGAAATAGCGGCAAAAAACATACACGCCACAACAGTAACAATACCTAAGCCGCCAGCAGTACGCCCAACAAGACTTGAAGCAAAGTTAACAATGCGACGAGATAATCCGCCCGTTTCCATAACAAAACCGGCCATAATAAACATAGGTATTGCAAGATAGGTAAACGAATCTAATGCTGAAAATGAAAGTTGAGCGATAAATGAAACAGGGATATCACTTAAAAATAGAGCAAAAGCCGTTGTCATACCAATACTAATGGCAATAGGCATACCAACAAAAAGTAAGACCACAAAAGCCAACATCGCGATTCCGAAAGTAGCCATTAGTCACACCCCACTGATATATTTGGTTCATCTAATTTATTCGTTAATCGTAAATAAGCACGCTGAATTAAGCGCAGTGATATTAAATAAAATGAAAAAGGAACAACGGCGTATACCCAGCCAGAACTCCAACCAAGAGCAGGCGTTGTTTGCTCAACATCAAGAGTTTCAATGGTAATTTCAATACCGTAATAACCGATATAAATCATAAAGATTGCAAAAGATAGATCGATAATAGTGTCTAAAATTCGCTTGTTTGCTCCTTTGATATAATTATCAATCACCTCAACACGAACATGTGCACCTCGAATAACCGCTAAACTTGCCGAAATATAAACAAGTGCAATAAAAACATATCGAGATAATTCTTCTGTCCACGACAACGAAAAGTTAAAAACAAAACGAAATAATATTTGCAAAAAACAGAGAATAATAAGAGAAGAGAACAGTAATATACTGACGTATTCTTCAATATTATTCATAAAATAATTAATTTTATTTTTCATAATACAAACCTAAAACAGTCAGAGCTCCTATATAAAAAAGGAGCTCTATTTCCATGTTTATTGAAGGGAATCCACAGTTGCTGTTAGCTCACGATATAATTCAGGATTAATATCATCGGCAAACTGCTGAACAACAGGCGCTACGATTTCACGCATTTTTGCTTTTTCTTCTGGGGAGATCTCAGTGTAAACCAGCCCTGCATCAATCATACTTTGTAATGATTGCTTATCTTGTTCACGTACTGAAGTTCGCATATGATCTATAGCGACTTTCGCTGCATCATTTAATGCCGTTTGTTCTTCTTCAGATAAACCATTGTAGAATCGCTTACCGACAACAAACACAACCCAACTATAAACATGACCAGTATTCGATACGTATTTTTGTACTTCATACAAACGCTGTGAATAGATATTGGTATATGGATTTTCTTGGCCATCTACCACTCCTTGTTGAAGTGATGAAAATAGCTCAGAAAAAGCCATTGGCGTTGGGTTTGCACCTAAAGCACGGAATGAATCTAAGTGTGCTTTGTTCTGCATGGTTCTTAATTTTAGCCCATCAAAATCTTTTGCCGTAGCAATAGGACGAGTGTTATTCGTTACATGTCGAAAACCAAAGTTCCCATACCCTAAACCAACATAACCAGCTCTTTCTAATTTAGAAGCTAATTTCTGTCCCCATTCACCATCAACAACTTGATTAGCAATATCTTCTGTAGGAAAAATAAAAGGCAAAGATAAAATATTAAAATCCTTGACGATATTTGCTAGTACAGCTGGAGATGGAAGGTTCATTTGTACAATATTTTGCTTAATAGCTTCGAGAGCTTCTTGGTCATTTCCTAACTGATTATTAGCAAAAACCTTCACATCGATACTATTATTTGTTGCTTGTTCAACGTGCTCTTCAAATTTCTTCATTGCAGCGTATTCGAAGTGTGATTCAGGAACCCCAATCCCGATTCTCATTGTTTTAGCAGCATTTGCATAGGATGAAACAGCAATCATCGACACAGCACATAGCGTAAAAAGTTTGTTCAGTTTCATAATTTATTCCTTTGTAGGGAGAGTAAATTGTTTTATTTTTGTGTGCCTAACCAAGCTTTTTTATAGGCATGACTACGGCTTTTTAGCTCTTCTAGTGACATACCTTTTTGATATAATCCAGACCCAAGACCAAATCCATCAGCCCCAACATCTAAATACTCTTGCATACTTTCTTTATTTGCAGCCACACCACCAACAGGAAGGCAAACCGTTCCTTCTGGCAGCACTGACTTCATTGCTTTTATTCCTTTTGCTCCAATCACTTCAGCAGGAAAAAACTTCAATGCAGAAGCACCACAAGATAATGCAGTAAATGCTTCTGTTGTTGTTTGAACCCCTGGCATAACAATACAACCCCGCTTAGATGCAATACTAATTACATCTGGATTCATATTTGGTGTGACAATTAATTTTGCTCCAGTCTCTAATACGTCAATCAATTTTTGTTGATCGGTTACTGTACCAGCTCCTACGATAGCTTCATCACCATATTCATCCACAAGTAACTTAATACTCATTAATGCGTCAGGACTATTAAGAGGAACTTCAATAAACCGATATCCCTCTTCAATCAGTATCTTGGCTGCAGGTAAAATTTCACTTGGCAAAATACCGCGTAAAATAGCGACAAGAGGTAATGATTGAAAAAATGGATTTGCTTTTAAGTTAGCCATTACTCTTATTTTCTCCTTTAAATGATTGATATAAATGATTCATACCAGCCAAAAAGCACTCATCTCCACTGACTTGTTGAGCATCAAAACCAAGATGGTTCAGTGCTTGAACATAACGCTCAGTCAATAAAGAGTTACCAACAACAAAACACGGTTCTGTTATCGATAATTGACTTAATTCATGGCCAATTAATAAACCGGATAAATAGGATTCAATATTGTTTTCATCAATTTGATCGAATAAGCGTCTTGTTCGAACACTGAATAAGATTTGATTTAGCGGATGTTGACGTCCTAAACAAACGCCATCTAAAAAGACATGTTGAGAATTATTTTGAATAGGTAAGTCTTTACCTAAAATGGAATGGTGCTTTAAAAGAGAGAACAGCTCTCCTGTCATCACGGTAGAAAAACGCTCTAACAGACCATTTTTCCAGTAAACATGTTTACTATGAGTACCAGGTAGAATAGAAAAGAATGTCGACTTATTAATAATATCTGACAAACCAATCAACTGTACCTCTTCTCCTCTCATGACATCAGGCATTCCTACCGAATTATGAGAACAACTCACACCAGCAATAATGTTAGCCTGCCCATTAAAAACAGTAACCGTATTTCCTATAAACTCAGAAATACTTGCTGGCGTTTTGATGTATTGTGCTTCTTTCCAACCTTGTTTTGAGCCAACCATGCCAGCCATCAAAATCGGAAGAGTTGGACAAGCCGTTAACCAATGACCAATTAACCCTTCAAGAGTGTCAGGAAAGTCACCTTTCTTAACACTCAATAATCCTTTTGATTCTTCTACACGTGAAAGACATTCCCCTTGCCCATTCATTAAAAATGCACGGAAATTGGTTGTCCCCCAATCTATCGCTACCCAATTATTTTCCACCAGACCTCCAAGTCAGACAAACAATAACAACTTGTATGACAAGAATACTAGTGATAAAAAAACAGTGATACCGTGATCACCGTCTAAAATTGATTAATTAATATACTTAATGTATTTATTTGCAACATTGGTAACCTTATTTATAGCATTAACAACAATCATCTTCATTTCATTACGAGCGATTTCTGGTTCTCTCATACGAACAGCATCCATCACTCTAAAGTGTTCATCCAATGCAGGCTTACTTAAAGTCAAATCGTTATCACAAGTTTGCTTGAACGAGACTGTCATAGCAGTAGTAAGAGCATCTCCCATTGCGATTAAAAATGGATTATGTGTTGCTAAAAGTAATGAGTGGTGAAAACGAATATCACCTTTGGTCATCATTTCCTGATCTTTTAACTTCACACCTTTTACCATTAAATCATAAGCTTCCTCTATAAGAGCAAGATCTTTTCCTGTTGCATTTATTGCTGCAAGAGAGGCTATATTTGGTTCAAAAACTAATCTTGTAGCCATTAAATGACCAATAATTTCATCATTTACCTGAAATTCTGCAACCCAATTAAGAACATCATTATCCAGCCAATTCCACTCTTCTGGAGAGTTAACCACACTGCCACTTTTCGGTATTATGGTTATGATTCCTTTACTTGATAAATTCTGTAATGCCGCTCTTACAGAGGTTCTTGATACATCTAATTCCTTTGCAAGGTAGTTTTCTCCCATTAAAGAGTCCCCACAAACTAAGTCATTAGTAAAGATTAATTTCACTACATATTGTTGTACTATTTCTGTTTTAGAAAGGCTCATTCTTATCATACAAGTTAGAAGACATTAAGAACATAATATGCGTAATATTGATGATTGTATAGCCAGATAACAAAAAACCGCCTTTATTCAAAATAATAAAGGCGGTTTTATAAGTTATCTTTGTATATTAATAAGCGCTTGTCTCATACCCTTTTTTACGGCTACGAGCTTCGGCAATAGCACCATGTACCATTTTACCAAAGGCTTTATCTTTCGCGCGCTGTTCAGCTAGGCTTGCTCCATTAATCGCTTGCTCACGCATTAGCTTTTGGTAGCTAACTAAACGTCGCTCATCTAGAACACCAGAATCTACTGCTTTTAATACTGCACAGCCAGGCTCTTTAGTGTGTGAACAATCACTAAAGCGACAAGTTAACGCAAGATCCGTAATCTCACTAAATGTTGCATTAACGCCTTGCTCGCAATCTGCTAATTGCAATTCACGCATTCCAGGAGTATCCATTAACAGACCGCCTTGAGGCATTAGCTTAAGTGCACGATGCGTCGTTGTATGTCTACCTTTACTGTCATCCTCACGGATTTCGCCCGTCTCCTGAGCTTCAAATCCAAGTAATCCATTCACTAATGTTGATTTACCAACACCAGATGAACCTAAGAAAGCAATAGTTTGGCCATTTTTACAATAGCTATGTAACGCTGTTAGCTCTCTCGCATCTAATGCATTCACACTGTATACGCTCATCATACGATTCAGTTTTTGCACTTGATCTTGTTTATCATCAGCATCGTCGCATAAATCAGCTTTAGTCAGAACAACCACAGGCTCTACTTCAGCTTCTTTTGCAATAGCAAGATAACGCTCAATACGGCTCAAATTGAAATCGTTATTCAAAGAACATACGATCATGACACTATCAACATTCGCAGCAATCAGCTGTGATGCGACTTTAGAACCCGGTGCTTTACGATCAAACAATGATTGTCTATCTAGTACACGCTGAATTCGTAGATCTTCATCAAATAGTACCCAATCACCCACACAAACACGCTCATCACCAGATGGTGGTAATAAACTCACTTGGCCTTGCTCACTCAAAACAATCACATTGCTTCGATGCTGTTCAATAATTCGACCAACCTGAAAATCAGTTAAATCTTCAAAAGTCAGTTGTTGTTGAAAATAAGGTCGCCAGCCTAGTTGCGATAGTGTGAGAATTTGCTCACTCATTTGTTGCTCCATACATATGGTAGATTGTTTACCATTGATAGGGATATATAAAAATCAATGGTAAGCAATCTAATGCAAATCCCTCATAAAACAAGGTGTTTAAACTGCTCTATTTTGCTCCGAGATTTTACCACCGTATACAGAAAAAATAGCAATGAAAGTTTTTCGATGAACCTCTCTTTTTCATCGTTTTAAGATCTTGGTAGCAATTATTTACAACAAGATGATAAACAAATGAAGTTTTACTTTTTTTCTCATCAATTAGCCCCACTATTTTTCCGTTTTTACAGAAAAAATATGATTAGTTCAGAGTATGATAACCTTCCTATTCATTTGAAAATTGAACAAAAGCGGCAATGAATAATGAAAACAACAAATAGTGATTTTATTTCCTTAAAAGCCAAGCAGTCACAAATAAATACCTTATACTTAATTATTCACAAATACGGTGGCCAAAAGAATTAATGCGCTTTAGATCCCACTATCTTTTTCGCTCCGATCAGCTTAGCTAAAGGATTATGCATATGGTGATTCGTATTTTATGGTTTTTTTATTTAGGAATATTGGTAGGTTGCAGCTCTCATGTTCCCAAAAAAGACAGGGATAACGTAAGAAACGAAATAAATACTACCTCTTCTGAAATCATCACAAAAATAAGTAAAGACTACCCTGATGTAGCAGACCAACTTCAATCAGCAAAAGGTTACGGTACAGTCAGTTTATCTGGCATCATGGTTCCTGCAATTGGAGGGGCGACAGGAAGAGGCGCTATCTATAACAATGAAGATTCTTCAATTACTTATATTGATGTTAACCGATATGATCTTGGTATAGGTTTAGCTCTTGGTAATTATCAAGCTCTCGCAATTTTTGATACTGAAGAAGCAATAGCAGAGTACAAGCGAGGCGTTCACACTCTTTCACTTGAAGCGGCCTTAAATCTTGATGATGAAGGGACAACAACTTCAGCCGCACTTCTTGATGCAGAAAATGATGTCCCAGTCTATGTACTATCAAATTCTGGTTTCGGTGCAACAGGAACATTGCGCTACTTATCAACCTCCGTTAACCATGATTTAAACGATACAGGATTAGGTGACTTTACCATTCCAAATAAAACCGAGCCTACAGAAACTGATAGCCATTCACCAGAATCAACAAAAGCCCCGAAAAAATGGGAAAGATCACTTCCTTTTTATGCACAAGCCGTCATTGATAAAGGTTACTCATTGCCCAAACCTTATGGCGTAAGCATCATCTATACAGATACTTTTCAATACATGGATATCAGTGATTTAGATGTGGGTATTAATGGCTCTAAACAGTACCCTATTGATTTTGTTTCTTTTGATAACAACAGTAATAACACAAAATCGCCTCAGCTAAAGCTGGATGCGTGGCTATTTCCTTTTATGAATGTCTTTGGAGCGGTAGGGAAAATTAAAGGGACGGCTGATATAGGAATACAATTCAGCGGCGATGATTTACTTAATCAACTTGGCAAAGATTGCAGCCTAATAAAAAACAAACCCATATGTAAAATATTTCAAGGTAGAGATCCTAGTGTAAATGTTACCGCTCATTTAGAAGGTACAAACTATACCTTAGGAACCGTATTGGCTTCAGGGTGGAACAGTTATTTCGTCACTCTACCTATTTCAGTAACTTACGCTGATATGAAAAAGAATGATGCAGAAGGCTTAATCGTCAATATCTCACCTAGGGTAGGAAAGATATTCCCGATCACAGGCCCTCAATCTATCGCCGTATATGCTGGCGGTACCTATTTAGATAGCACATTAACACTAACCGGAACGTATAACTACGAAGGGTTTGGCATTGACTATAAAGTAAAACAAAGTAATACGGATAAATGGGCTAGCTTAGTTGGGGCTAACTACGTATTTAATCAAAATTGGTCATTAGCTATGGAATACGGATGGAAGTCAGATAGAAAAAGACAATTTATCACACTTCTAAATCGACGCTTTTAATATGCAATGAGTATAACGATAAAATAAATCGCTCTATGCCAACTGATTAGCGATTCTTTTTCAAAAAATTTGTAATAGAAGATTTAGGCGTTTTACCTATCTTCATCATTAATTCAAAACTTGGATTTACTATTCCGTGCTCTCTTTCTAACGTCTCTAATAATACCAACCATAATGAGGCAGTTACCTCGGCATCCGCTAATGCCCGGTGAAATACACCATCATTTTCAATTTGATGATAAGCGACCAAATCACCTAATTTATGCGATGACGCTTCTTGAGTTAATCGTCTTGATACTAATAATGAACACGCAAAATCACCATCATATCCACGCTCAATTAACGCTAACTCACCATCTAAAAAACGCTTATCAAACGAGGCATTATGAGCAACTAAATTGCAACCTTGAATAAAGTTGGCAAACTCATTCATAACTTCATCACAACTAGCAGCATCAGCTAACATTCGATTTGAAATACCGGTGTAATTCTCGATGAATGAACTCACTCTAAAGCCCGGATTCATTAGATCTTGAAAGCGATCAACCACCACACCATTTTCTAACTTAACCGCACCAATCTCGATGGCACGATCACCCTGATTAGGAGATAAGCCTGTGGTTTCAAAATCGAGTACAACAACTGTATTTGCTGGTACTGTTTTTTTAGAGCAAATGAATGACATGTATATTTCCTAAATAAACAAATAAAAAAACGCGAGCTGATAATCAGTCTCGCGTTTTAAAGTGTAATGATAGTAGCGCTTATTTTGCAATATTCACTTGTAGCATTTTCACTTGGTGATCTAAGTACTCATCGTAAGTACCTTGGAAGTTCACTACTTTTTTATCTTTAATATCAATAATGTGTGTTGCTAGTGATGATACAAACTCACGGTCATGACTAACGAAAATTAAGGTACCTGTGTACACTTTTAGGGCTTCGTTTAGTGCTTCAATCGCTTCCATGTCCATGTGGTTGGTTGGTTCATCCATAACAAGTACGTTAATGTCTTGCATCATTAACTTGCCAAACAATAGGCGGTTTTTCTCACCACCTGAACAGCTTTTGGCTTTTTTGTTTGCATCATCAGCAGTAAACAAAAGACGACCTAAAATACCACGAACCATCAAGTCATCGTGCTTAACAGTACGCCACTGAGAAATCCAATCAAAAATACTTAGATCGTTATCAAAATCAGCTGTGCTGTCTTGCGGGCAGTAACCAAACGTTGCGTTTTCAGACCACTTAACAATACCTTCGTTTTGTTGTAAATCTTGAACTAAACAACGTAAGAAAGTTGTTTTACCCACACCATTCTCACCGATTACAGCGAGACGAGTGCCAGCTTCTAGCAGTAAGTTACCGCCAGAAAACAGAGTATCACCATCAAAACCATGACCTAGGTTCTCAATCTCTAGTGCTTGACGGTGCAGTTTTTTACCTTCACCGAAATTAATTGATGGGCTCATACGGCTTGATGATTTCACTTCATCCAGTGTAATTTTGTCCATTTTCTTTGCACGAGAACTGGCTTGTTTCGCTTTCGATGCGTTAGCACCAAAACGGTTTACAAAGTCTTGTAGTTCACTGATCTCTGCTTCTTTCTTCGCGTTACCCGCTAATAGTTGTTCACGGATCAAGCTTGATGCTTCTAAGAAGTACTCGTAGTTACCTGGGTAAATACGCAGTTCACCGTAGTCAATATCTGCCATGTGCGTACATACAGAGTTTAAGAAGTGTCTGTCGTGCGAGATGATGATCATGGTACATTTACGTTTGTTTAGCTCTTCTGCTAACCAGTTGATCGTATGAATGTCCAAGTTGTTGGTTGGTTCATCAAGTAACAAGATATCTGGGTTTGCAAACAAGGCTTGTGCCAGTAACACACGCAGTTTCCAACCAGGAGAAACTTGCTGCATTAAACCAAAATGAAGAGATTCATCAATACCAGCTTGGATTAGAATATCACCCGCACGGCTCTCTGCGCTGTAGCCATCCATTTCAGCGAATTCACTTTCAAGCTCAGCTACTTTCATGCCATCTTCTTCACTCATTTCTGGTAGTGAATAGATACGATCACGCTCTTGTTTGATTTCCCATAGTTTCTTATCACCCATGATCACAACATCAACTACATTGTATTTCTCAAACGCAAACTGGTCTTGGCTTAATACGCCTAACTTTTGTCCCGGAGTCATTGATACGTTACCAGAACTCGGCGTTAATGCACCACTTAGAATCTTCATGAAGGTTGATTTTCCGCAACCATTCGCGCCGATCAAACCATAACGGTTACCGTTGCCAAATTTTGCTGAAATGTTTTCAAATAGAGGCTCTGCGCCAAATTGCATGGTGATATTGTTTGATTGTATCAACGAAATAATTCCTAGGGTTTACTGACAAGTCATGATTAGGCGCTAAAAAGCCAAAAGATGAAGGACGAAAGTATGATGAATGAGAAAATCTAGGCGCGGATTATACAGAGATCTCGATCACATTGTCGAGAAGTATGACGTTTTAATACACAATAAAAAAGCTCCGGAAAAATCCAGAGCTTTAAGAATTAAAAAGAGAACTTAAATTAGGTATTAATCAAGCTTGATTAAAATTTATAACCCACAGTAAAAGAGAATTGATCAGCAAAAATATTATCTCCACTCTCTTTTAAGTTAATGAAATCCAATCTTAAATCAGTATAAAAGTGCTGATTAAATGTAGCTCTTGTACCAATGCCAGCAAAAATAGTTGAATCATTCCACTTTGAAATATTTTGACCCAAAATACTGTATTCTTCTTTAAATTTAGCAAAGCCCAATACACCATAAGGCTTAATCGATGCATTTTGCATATGGAACGTATAACCAATATCAGCATCGAACTTAAAGGTTGAGGTATCAATATCTACAATTGATTCACTTCCACTGCCTTTATTTAAAGAAAGGTTAATACCAACAATATCGTTAATGTCATAACCATAAGCCAATGTAAAACCACTTGTTGAATATTTATCCTCCCAAGCGACATCATCAATACTAGTTGAATTAAAGCCTAATCCAATTCGATGGCCTTCTAAAACATTAGCATAAAGAGTGGTTGAAGATAAAAGTGCTGTTGCTAGAAGTGTTTTTTGTACTAATTTCATAATTACTCTCATTTTTTAAAATAATGATTTCATCCTTGAATTCGTGTTCTTAATCATTGAGTGCATAATATGGAATCAATGTAATTTAGACTAAACAGATCTCATTATGTTATTCATAAGCATTACTTATAATAAAAGCCCTAAACAAATAATTTAGGGCTTAAATATTAAATAGTACGTCTTTTAATTAATATGAATTTAATACTGAGTCTTATCGCCATACACCCCATTCGCCAGTCGTTCCAGGCTCTTCTCCTTTTGTCCACCACTGCGCCACCCATACTTTATCTTTATGAGTAACGGTATCGCCTGCATTATACGTTGCGGTTTTATCCCATTGATTTGAAGGTTCTACTGGCGGCTCAACGGGTGGAGTAATATCGGCTTTAATTAAAGAAAGCTGATAACTCACATTCGCTGTAGGTGCAAAGACTTTATTTGCATAAATATTATTTGAATCATACATATAATGATTCATTTCTTGATGCCAAATACCAATGAACCACTCTTTGTTTTTGAGTTGATTAAACTGTCCAGCCAACTCTGCTGACCATGTTGATGTGTTATTGGCTGTAATGGCTAAGCTAATATCAGTGGTTTCAGCTCCTGTAGAATCAAACGTTCTGAAACGAACCGTATCTCCAGATTCAACGGGACCAAATCCTTGATTAATGTAATAACCTAGGTCCAAATATTGTGGTGGTTCAACAGGATCAGTTGGTTTTGGTGGCGTTGTACCTGAGCCGTTAAAAGAAATGTCACTACAGTTATAGAATCCCTCACCAGCGGCATCCTCACGCTGCCAACGCGTATAGAGAACCGCTGAATCACTCCTATCTACCGGAAGTGTTATTTTAATTCGGTATTTTTTATCTTCTCCAACAGGAACATTTCCTGCAGTATCAACTAAAGTTAGGTCTGCCCAAGTTAATGGAGCCGTTGGATCATAATTTTCATTAGAAAGATAAAACTGCCAATAAGAAGGATTATGTGGAGCCGTCGCATTAAATATGAGTTCTATCTGATTATTTTCATCCAGAGTTATCGATGTTTTCTGCCAGTGTGATGAGCCTAAGTTTAATCCAGACTTAGCAGCATCACCTGCGGAACATAAGTGACCATCACGAACAATCGCTTGAACATGTGCCATATCTTGATAGTTAGGTACGTTAGCAGCAACTTCATTACGTTGAACAAAAGGAAAAGCGCCTGATTCATCATAAGCAGCCTGACACGCTTGATTGGGAATGGTGTTATCCCAAAAACCTCCATCTAAATAACAGGTATTTTGTCTTGCACTAGGGTATTCAACCCAGCCGTGCGCTTGTGCTCCCATTGAAGATAGTGCGCCAACAAAAGCAATGGTGAGCGAAGTTAATTTATTAGTCATTTTCTTTCCTTGTTTATGAACGATAAAGTACTTAGTAGCACAATACTTACACCCACAAAGCTAGCAAAAAAAGACGATTTCACTCTATGTATAGATTCAATATTGAATAAGATTTCATCATTTTGTTATCTGCTTTCCAATCACTTATGAACAAAATGAAAAAAGAAATTTCCCTTTCGACCCACATCATGAAATTTACAATGTAAACTCACACTAAACCATCATGATTAAGAGCGATTAAATCAAAGAGATAACCGCTCATAAAATCAGACTAAACCCAGTTATCTGCGGTGATCTTATTCTCAAATAATCGTGAGAATAAAATGCCACGAATATAGCTGTTAAATAAATCAAAATTAAAGTCTTTTGCGTCAATATGAATAAGCTCAGATTCAATGACTTCTTTCACATCATTTTGACTCATCATGCTCATGATGAATGCTGGAATAGAAAAACACTGACTTACCGTTTTTCCACATTGAAAAGTTAAATTATCAAAATTAATTTCAACGGTTTGATGCGCATCAAGCGGAACTGGGGATACATTCAATAAAGCAGAACTCATCAAATTAACGATATAATCAGCACGAGACTCTTTAATCTCAGATGATTCACGAGCTTTCTCAATAAAGTCTTTATTCTCAGAAACCAGCAACGACAATAATCCTTGTGCCTCAGCTGAATCTTTACTGAACTTCAAGATGTAATCATAAATAACTTGGTCAATCATGACTTCTTGTTCATCTTCACCATAAGCTATTGGTGACGTTTGATTAAAAATATCTTTTGAAAATTGAATGTATGCACTCATGGGGTACTTCTCCGGTTCATTTAATGCAATTAAATTTGACTATATCCCCATAAATAAAAAAATGAATATGGCCATTTCTTAAAGTGAACACTCTGTCTCATTTTTTACAGAGAAAAAAACCATAACAGTAACGACTTTATCATTTTGATAAATTTTATTTAAATCAAAATGATAGGCATAAAAAAAGGCGACTCATTCGTCGCCTTTTATTAATTTTTTTATCAATTAAATTCGCTTACATCGATATCAAGCAGTTTACCGATACCTTCACCATAAGCAGGGTCAGCTTTATAACAATGTCTTAAATGACGAAGTTGAATTTCTTTTGGTACGCCATTTAAGTTACGAGCAGTATTATCAAACAAAATAGCTTGTTGTTCCGCAGTCATTAAGCGGAATAGATCACCCGGTTGTGAGAAATAATCATCATCTTCACGGTGATCCCAATGTGCAGCTGCACCATCAAGGTTTAATGCTGGTTCTGCAAAATCAGGTTGCTCAGCCCATTGGCCTTCATTGTTTGGTTCATAACCTAGTGTGCTACCAAAGTTACCATCAACACGCATTGCACCATCACGGTGATAGCTGTGAACAGGACAACGAGGTGCGTTCACTGGAATGTGTTGGTGATTTACCCCTAAACGGTAACGTTGTGCATCACCATACGCAAATAAACGACCTTGTAGCATCTTATCTGGCGAGAAGCTGATACCAGGAACTACGTTTGCTGGGTTAAATGCCGACTGTTCAACTTCAGCAAAGAAGTTTTGCGGATTACGGTTTAACTCAAATTCACCCACTTCAATCAACGGATAATCTTTATGTGGCCATACTTTTGTTAAATCGAATGGGTTGTAAGACACTTTTGCCGCATCAGCTTCAGGCATGATCTGCACTTTTAGTGTCCATTTAGGGAAATCTTGATTATCAATGCTTTCAAGTAAATCACGTTGATGACTTTCACGATCTTGACCAATCACTTGTGCAGCTTCAGCATCTGACAAGTTTTTAATACCTTGCTGTGATTTAAAGTGGAACTTAACCCAAAAACGCTCATTATCGCTATTAATAAAGCTAAACGTGTGGCTACCAAAGCCATGCATGTGACGGTATGTTGCAGGAATACCACGATCACTCATTACAATAGTCACTTGGTGAAGTGCTTCAGGTAATGATGTCCAGAAATCCCAGTTATTTTTCGCGCTTCGCATATTTGTGCGAGGATCACGTTTCACGGCGTGGTTTAAATCAGGGAATTTTAGTGGATCACGTAAGAAGAATACTGGCGTATTGTTACCAACCAAGTCCCAGTTACCTTCTTCTGTATAGAATTTTAGCGCAAAACCACGGATATCACGTTCAGCATCTGCTGCACCACGTTCACCAGCTACCGTTGTAAAACGTGCGAATAGTTCGGTTTGTTTACCAATTTCAGAAAACAATTTTGCTTTAGTGTATTTCGTAATGTCATGAGTAACCGTAAATGTACCATAAGCACCAGAACCTTTAGCATGCATACGACGCTCAGGAATAACTTCACGATCAAAATGCGCCAGTTTTTCTAAAAACCACACATCTTGCAATAATTGAGGACCGCGTTTACCCGCAGTTTGAACATTTTGGTTATGTGCAACAGGACAACCCGCTGCCGTTGTTAACTTCTTACTCATGATTAGTTCCTTGTTTATGTAAAGTGCACGATAAAACTGTTTATAAAAATAGGCTTAAATACAAAAATGACAATTTTCGGTATCTAGCCCAAATGTACCGTCACGACTTGATAAATGATTTAATCCAGCAGAAACACCCATTTTATAACCCTCCACTAATATAGGAGACTTCATAGAAAGGCGCTTAACAGAAAAATCTTCAGGTGGAGCAATAACACGAACCGTTGTTCCCTCAGGAGGATTACGAATGAAATCTAATGATAAATTGTAGTTATCAGCACGAACAAGCATCGCTTTTGCTATTTGTGGGTAACGTGACAATAATTTCGTAATTAACCAAGATGACTTAGGTGCCTTCATTTCATAGCTTAATGGATGAGATAAAATGACCGTAATATCTCTTGCACCACGACGATAAGCCTCTCTTACTGGGATTGAATCAGCTACACCACCATCGGTATAACATCCCCCAGAAAAACAAGGCGTTGATTTATAAGCAATAGGTAAGGCTGTCGTCGCTTCAATAACTTCATTAAGGTTATGCTCTTTTACTTGGTAGTAATCAGCATTGCCATTATCTATATTCGTTACAGCAGCATACATAGGAATCGATGAAAATAATTGATCTAAATCTAATGGATGTCTTGTATTTGATTCATCAATCAACCATTTAACATCGACTAGATCCCCGCCTTTTGCAAATCTAGGGATATTAAAAAAGCGTTTCTGGGTAGCCAATTTAGTAATGACATGAAAACTGCGTTGTGGTGCATTAGAAAGATATCCTAATAAATTAGATGCTCCAGCAGAAACACCAATTGCAAAATCATAAGGCATAAATTCATTTTTCATGAAAATATCCAATACGCCACTAGCAAAAATGCCGCGCATTGCACCACCTTCAACAACTAATGCACTTTTTGTCATCTCTAAATCCCCAAATAAACTACGGGGATAGAGTAAACCTATAAATACATTAAAGATAATAGCTTGTACTTATAGTTGTGATTTACAAAACCTATTAAATTAACCAGAATACTTAGAAAAGATAAACAAGACAAAATTAACTTTAATAATCATATAGATACAACAAAACAAACAAAGATAAACAACCTTCAAACAAGTAATAAACACATCCATAAAAACACAAATTATTACATATTAGTAATAATGAATTACAATTTACCTAATTGTTTACCACCGAAGAAAGGAGAAAAATGCCTCCCATCGTTTGAGCGCTCATATAACGAAAACAACTAACTAAATTTTGATAAAGGTTCAAAGCTTGAACAATGCATTACGAAAAATACTGAACGTATTTACAGGAAAAAAAATGACAATTACAAAACTACACCCAGCAATCGACAATGGCTTTACAGCGACAGATGAACACTTCCAAGGCGGTACATTACACTGTCAATGTAAAGAGGATAAAGTAGCGGTTAAGCTAACGGCTCAAACTGCTCACAACCATGCTTGTGGCTGTTCTAAATGTTGGAAACCAGAAGGCGCTATCTTCTCTCAAGTTGCCGTTATTCCACGTGACAATGTTGACGTTATCGCAAATGCTGAAAAATTAGTTGTTATTGATGAAACAGCAACAATTAAACGTCATGCATGTAAAGAGTGTGGTACTCACATGTACGGTCGCATTGATAACGAAGGTCACCCGTTCTTCGGTTTAGACTTTGTTCACACAGAACTATCAACCGATAAAGGTTGGTCTGCACCACAATTTGCTGCATTTGTATCATCAATCATTGAAACAGGTACTGATCCTAAAAATATGGATGCGATCCGTGCTCGTTTTGTTGAACTAGGCCTTCCTACTTACGATTGCCTATCTCCAGCATTAATGGATGCTATTGCAACTCATATTGCAGCACAAAATAAATAAAATTATACCTATCTTGTATAAATAAAAACCCCGACTTAACCACTGATGAGCCGGGGTTTTCTTACGATTGATTTAAGTAACGTCAATTTATTAATTAAAAAAGCTACGGTATTTCTGATCACATGCCTGCTTAACTTTCAATGATGCTATTTTATTTTTAGAGCTTTGAAGGTTATCAAGTAAGCATTGATTATAATTGGCATCTTTTTCTTCTAGCATAAAGTTATCAATATAAAGTTTCTTACACGCATTGGTTAGCATCAGTGAAACACTAGGCTCTTCAGTCCCTGTGACATATTGAAAAATACAATCCTGGTATGCCTCTTTATCTTCTTTAGCTTGAACACTATTTGCAATAAATAGCCAAAGTAACATTATCTTGAACTTATTCATGGTAATAAACTGACTCATTAAGTAAAACGACACTTATATTTAAATTTAACTACACATAGAAGACTAACTGAAAAGGGCTACAAATAAAAATTTATAACCCCCCTTGATATAAAGCCATTTAAATACAGCTACAAACTATTTAATTAAACAAATACAAATATTCACCATAACCTTCTTTCTCTAAATCCGCTTTTGCAACAAAACGCATCGCTGCAGAATTCATGCAATAACGTAAGCCTGTAGGCTTCGGGCCATCGTTGAAAACATGCCCTAAATGTGAATCTGCAAATTTGCTTCGGATTTCAGTTCGTTTAGTAAATAGCTGAAAATCATCCTCTTCAACAATGTACGCTTTATTAATCGGTTTAGTAAAACTTGGCCAACCAGTCCCTGATTTATACTTATCAGTTGATGAAAATAAAGGCTCACCACTTACAATATCAACATAAATGCCTTCCGCTTTATTATCCCAATACGCATTATCAAACGGACGTTCTGTTCCTTCTTCTTGCGTTACATAATATTGCAGTTCTGTCAGAGACTTCTTGATCTGGCTTTTAGAAGGCTTACTGTAAGGTTTCACATTAGCAGCCATTTCATATTCAGTAATGTACTGACGTAATGTTTTCGGGTTTTCCTCTCTATCTTCACCAAATACAGAATCTAAATACTTATCACGACCAGAACCATGACGATAATATTTATAACGAATAGGGTTACGTTTGTAATAATCTTGATGGTACGCTTCTGCTGGCCAGAACGTCTTAAACTCAATCAACTCAGTAGCTAACGGCTTTGGAAAAATCCCTGCTGCATCAATATCTTTCATAAAATTCTGAGCGATCACTTTCTGATCTTTATTATGATAAAAAATAGCAGGACGATACTGAGGACCGCGATCAACAAACGATCCTTTGTTATCTGTTGGGTCTATATGCCTGAAAAGATGATCAAGGATCTGTTCATAAGAAACCACTTTGGGATCAAACGTCACTTGAATCACTTCTATGTGACCAGATGTTCCTGATGACACTTGTTTATAGGTTGGATTTTCAAGAGTTCCCCCAGAATAACCAGAAACCACATCCACCACCCCATCTAATTTTTCTAAATCAGATTCGGTGCACCAGAAGCATCCCCCAGCTAAAGTAGCAATTTGAACCTCACCTTTCACAGGAGTTCCCATCTCTTTTGCTGTTACAAAATAACTGCTAAAGAGCGCAAATAATGAAACAAACAGCAAAGACACCATTTTATTTTTTAAATGATATTTCATAGCAACCTCGTTACCTTTCTTATTAATATATAGATAAGAGTGATATGAATCGAGAAAGTTGCAAAATGTTATAAAACATTGATTATTTGTTATGCCTTTTGATTATTAAGATATAGCGCATAAATATGGTAAAGCTGTCGGCGCTTTTATTGATTCAGTTCATCTTTCTGGGCGCTTTCTTTGGTTAGAGTGATTTTAAGTTTCCTTTAAGAAAGAAGAAAAATCATGACTCAAGTGAATCAAGAACGTTTAGTAAATCACTTTCTAGATATTATCCAGATTGATAGTGAATCAAAAAATGAAAAAGCCATTGCAGAAGCGTTAGCAGAACAATTAGGCGAGCTTGGCTTTACCGTATCAAAATTACCAGTACCAGAACACGTATCAAATGGTTTCAATATCTATGCTCGATTAGACGGTACATTAGAGGGCAGCATTGTATTTAGCTCTCACATGGATACAGTAACGCCAGGTAACGGCATTGAACCAATTATTGAAGATGGAGTTATCCGCTCTAAAGGTAACACTATTCTTGGTGGCGATGACAAATCAGGTATCGCTGCGGTAATGGAAGCGGTTCGAGTTATTAAAGAAAACAACCAAGAACACAAAACACTAGAGCTAGCTTTTACCGTTTATGAAGAAGGCGGTTTACACGGTTCTAAAAACTTCGATATGAGCTACATTCAATCTAACCACGCAATCGTGCTAGATTCAGGCGGCCCTATCGGTACCATCATTACCTCAGCACCAGGTCAACAAAACCTTAAAGTAACCATTACAGGTCGTCCAGCACATGCAGGTTTAGCACCAGAAGAAGGCATCAATGCCCTAACAGTTGCTGCTGATGCAATTACTAACATGACCCTATCTCGCATTGATGAAGAGACAACAGCAAACATCGGTGTTGTTCGTGGTGGTCAGGCAACAAACATTGTAATGCCAGAGTTATACATTGAAGGTGAAGCTC
The DNA here is from genome assembly GCF_009727955.1 of Aliivibrio fischeri. Classification (GTDB taxonomy): domain Bacteria; phylum Pseudomonadota; class Gammaproteobacteria; order Enterobacterales; family Vibrionaceae; genus Aliivibrio; species Aliivibrio fischeri_A. The sequence continues at coordinate 343,327 of NZ_WOBR01000003.1, forward strand.
GTTCTCTAGACGATGAAAAATTAGCAAAGCAAGTTGAACATATGGAATCAACATTTAAAGCAGCTGCAGACAAGCACGGTGCTGAAATTGAAATCATCTCAACTCGAGCATATAACGCTTACAAAATTGCAGATGAAAACCCACATGTAGCAAGCATTAAAGAAGCATTTGAAAGCATCAACATCGAGCCATTTACTAAACCAACTGGTGGTGGTTCTGATGCAAACGTATTTAATGAAAAAGGCTTAACAACGGTTAACCTTTCTACTGGTATGTCAAAAGTACATACAACAGAAGAATTCATTAAAGTATCAGATATGGTTGATATTACTCGTTTCGTTGCAGCATATCTAACTCGTTAATCTTAACGTTTGTCGTAAATATAATAAAACAGCCACTCGATGATAGTGGCTGTTTTTTTGGATAAAAATTCAACTTTGTGTTGTTTTTTTAATCCAGTTATCAGAATTAAAGCCACAATTAATATATGGTTAATTTAAGCAGTCGTTATCATTGATTTTTCAATAAGGTGGGGCAGCATGAACATATCAAATCATACTATTATCTACGTCATTGCGTTTATACTTATCTCTATTGTCGGTTTTCGGATCTACACGATTAAACATCAATTCATCCAAATCAATGAGCAAGCACCAACTCGCTCAGAGACCATACATCTTTACGATTTCTTATTGCTTAGACTACCTTAAAGATATTATTTAATCGTAACACCAGAGATCGTATACCAATTATTTTCTTGGGGCATGTCTATCGCAAGCTTAATTTTTGCATCCCCAAGATCATTAACTAAAGCGATTTGTAAATCATATAGACCTGTTGATGCAGGAGCCTTAATGTCATCTTGAAGATTAATCATAGGTGCGGCACCCGTTCTTGTTTCAGCAGGTAACCAATCAAGAACATTTCTTGAGGTCTCTTGTTTTGCTTCTACATTTCCAGAAGCATCAACAAAGCGATAAGCAAGTCGATATGGATAGTAAGAAGGTGCTACACCACTGTTTTTCCATTCAGAAGTAATAGACATCAAACTTGATGCTAAAACCTCTTTAGAATGCGTTAGAGATATTAATTCAAAACGATAGCCGAGTTTTTTAAGTACCTCTTGAACCGCAGGTTGAAATTCATCAGGAATCGGCTTTGATTTTGCGTTAATCAATGATGCGTGGTGATCAAGTGCGTAATTAAACACTTCGGTGACATCATTAATTGTGTATGAGTGATGCGTTTTCCATACCGTCATATCATCACAAGTTTCAAACTGAACTGGGGCTTGTTTCCAGATGCTTTTAATATTCGGCGAACCATGTTGTTCAGCGTTTACTAATGCCTCAGGGTAACCTTCATCCATATGACTCCAACTATTAGAAAAATAACCGTATTTATCACCCAAACAATCAGCACGCCACCCTGCAGGGCTTGTACTGCTTGTTGCTTGGGCCAAAAAGGTTTCATTTTCATTTGAAGAACCAATTAACATTACTCTGGGTACTTGGGTAAAAGCAGATTCGAACATATTAGCGTATTCAGAAAAACGAGAAAAATTAGAAAATAGTCCTTCCTCACCATTAGCGTATAACCCTAATGTACCATCACCAGGATAAGCATCTTCTAAATTCCACTCTCCCCAAGAGCCAACCATACCGATATCAATGCTGGTAATTAAATCAGGATCATCAAATTCTTCTCCTAACTTAGTTATCAGCTTATTGACTGCACTTAAAAACTCAGAGCTAGTATAATCAGGAACAAACACGCCACTTGGAGCATCTGTTCCTGAAATTGTGTCCATTAACCATTTTGGTAATTTACTTTCTGCTGCTCCATAGCCCGTATTTTCCATTGCTACAATGCGTAGAGCTAATTTTTTATTGGCTTTTTTCGCTTTAGTTACCACTTCTTCTATTTCAGAGAAATCGAATGAATCAGAATCCGTAGGCTGCAAAACAGACCAATCCCATCGATAATAAACCGTACTGGTTTCAGGATATGAAGGGACAGGCTTCCATTGGTTATCTTTAATTGAAATAGAGTGAAAATCAGTAAACCCCATATCCGGATTCACTAAAACTTGGCAGCTGATTTTAGGAAATGTTGTTTTCATACTTCCATTTTCACTCACCCTACTCCCCATACTTGTATCACAATAATTTGAAGTATCAGATGAGCCATTAGAATCTGAACCACAAGCAGTTAAAAACAAAGAGAAAAAGAGCGGTGAATATTTGAAAACAGACATGAAAAAACCAAACTAATTAAGACGCGGGCAGTGTACGGAATAAAAAAGGAATTCTGTTAGAGGAATGTCAGGGAGATTAAATTTCTTATATATGAAATACATAGTTATAAAACATGAGAAAATAATGAATAAGAACAGAAGCATGATCATGATAAATCGATGCGGATCTTATACTTTTCCCTGAAACATGATCAAGGTATAACGAGATAGAGATCAAAGAAAGCGGAAAAATTACGGAAAGATGATCAAGTATGTTTGATTAAAAAAGCAGTGATCACCAATAAAAATCGGTAATCACTTAATTTATATTACTTTTCAGCTGCAATAATGGAGATCTCAACCAATAAGGCATCACGAGCCATACTTGCCTCAACACATGCACGTGCTGGAGCGTAACCTTCAGGAACCCATGCATCCCATACCGCATTCATTTCAGCAAAATCTTTCATATCTTTAATATAGATCGTGGCTGACAACATATGTTCACGAGAACTTCCAGCTTGCTCTAACAGAAGATCCACCTTATCTAACATAGTTTGTGTCTGTTCTGTGATGCCTTTTGTTGCATCAGCACATACTTGACCACATAAATAAATCGTTCCATTGTGTTTTACGATGCGACTCATGCGTTGTTTCGTATCTTGACGTTCAATCATGGGAAATAATCTCAATAATAGAAAATAAATAGGCGTATAGAGTAATAAAAATTGTTCATAATTACGAGTATCAAACGCTCTAACACCTTATTTTTCAATGGAAGAATGATCATGGAGTCATAGGATACGGTCAATGTAAAAATGATTTATTGCAGATAAAAAAACGGCGAGCTCTGAGGCTCGCCAATACAATTATTTAAACAATAAAAGTAAGATGTGTAACAATATGAGCCAATCTTTCGATTGGTAAAGGACAAAGGTTGTCTATTCGTTAGTAATAATAGCCTCCACCCTTTTCTTTATGTCATCACATTGTCAATAAACAGCCATAGCTATGTCAATATATTGACTACCCTGCCATTTCATCTAATGCATGAAGAACATCTTGATCATAGTTCTGAGAATAAACTAATTTACAGATCTTTCTACGCACAGCTAAACCAGAGATCAAGTTTTCAATAGATAGATGCTTGCCATGATCTTGGCTATTGTAAAATTCAATCGTTTTACTCAATGTTTCGTAAGGTAAGATCTCACCTGCAACTTTCAAATAATCGAGTTTTTCTAACAGCTCTTTACACTCATCAGAAATAGATGATGAACTATGCCCTGTCATAGCTGATAAAGCAGTAATACTACGCTCTAACGCTTGCTCTGACGTGTATTTGGTTAATGTAATAGTTAACTCATCAGCATTAATTTCAGCTGAATGTTTACGTAATTTAACTCTACGACCTAAACGGCCACTTTTGCTTGGATCATTACGTTTAATAGGTTCAAATTCACCATCAATGATCGTGGAAAGCTGATCAAGGTCTTGTTTTGGCATGATCTCGTTACGTAAAGGGTTTGGCATTGTTGGTGCCATATTACGCTTTCCTGCATTTGTCGTTCTTGCACGAGAGTATCGAATAACTTCTTCAGGATCACATCGAATATCAATTTGATAATCAGGTAACTTTTCAGAGCTATCTAGCATCGAAATAGTTAGGTGATAGCCCCATAAATTAACAATAAACAGTTCTTCAGTAACTTTATCTTTCGCTAATTTCTTTAGTTCTCTAATAAGATCTAATGAAAAACGTCTCCAATCGACGTTACGAGCGAGTTTTTGGTTAATTTCACTTAGGAGTAGGTTATCAGTCATTCGACGTGCTAAACGGCTTCTGAAGAAGCTATAGAGCTGAAATACTAATGTATGTTGCTTTAAAATTTCAGGTGGAAACAAAAAGAAGTAATCTTTGGTTAATAATTCATCATAAAATGATGGTTCCCAAACTAAAATATACAAATTAGGTTTGATCTTGATCTCGCCATCTTTGCCTTCTTTTGGTGCCTCATCAGATGCGGTGATCGTTCTAGCTAAAAAGCGAAAACGATCACTCTTAAAGCCTTTTGGCATATTTTCACTTAACCAACGACCTGTTAATTCATGTAATTGAAAGTCGGTAAATTCAATACGATCAATACTTTCTCGGATAGAATCTCGTGCAGGACCTGAGTCTTTTTTACCACGAAGTGTAAGAATATCAGTAATATAAATGGGGGTTTTGTTCCCCATTGTTTTTGTTTGAATATGATAATCGTCTTGATGATGATCATGGTACTGAACAGTTAAAGTGAACAAAGCAAAAAGCGTCATAAGATCATCAACTGTCATAATATTTTTTGAAGATCTTGTTTCAATAATTGCTTTTGTTCCCGAAATAGCAACCATCGCTTTCTGATAATTTTTTCTTGTTCGTGGTGGAGCTAAAGCTTGATCTATGATCCCTGCCCAATTAGTGGGAGATACTACGAATTGATCCGCTTCATCACGCATACTAGGAGGCACACTTAAACCGTGTTCTGTTAAAAATTGTCGGTTTACTTGTGTTTGTGCTAGTGCTTTTGAACGCTTTTGCTTTTCTTGTTCGTGGCTTTGTTCTGATTTAAGGCTAGTTATTCCAAGCGCAGAAATTAGCTGAGAAGGATTAATAAATTTATGAAGCATGGTTTTTCCAGCTAGGCCGTGTTCAAAACGAACTGGAAATTGTTCAAATAATCCAATGTTTACAGCCGTTCGAAGTCGTTGCTGTATTGCTGCACGAGTCAAATGACCATCAGTAGTTTCAATAATCTCAGTTGTAGAAACTAATCCATCCGGAGATGAAAATCCTTTTAAAGAAATAAGATTCATTAATTCTAAAATACTTTTGGTGACACCTTTAAAGTGCTGATACTGTGAAATCCAATCAACCAAATTTGTTGGGATTTCAAATAAGTGTCCACCTTTGTGATCTCTTGGAAGAGGAATATAGATCTTTTCTTTATCTGTAGGTTTTATATGATTCATTTTCAACTGACATTAATTGTATTTTAATCATTCTTTCGTATAGGTTAATGGAAATGGATCTTTAAAGAAAGAAAAAAATTATTATTCTTTTAAACTGATCTTTATGATTAATTCTGATCTATATGATTATATTGATCTATGATCTGGTGAACTTTTCGCTTTTAACTTATTGAATATAAAGAACTAAAAAAAAATCCTCATGAAAGCATGATCAAGAATATCTAGAAAGCATGATCATTAGGGTTCTGGATCAATGATCATTAAATCTCAAAAGCATGATCATCGTCTAATTGAATCGATGATCATGAGATTCTTTGAAGAATGATCATGGTCTAAACACAAGTTATCCACAGAATTTCTTTTTTATACCTTGTGATGAGGCGCATTTTGTTGATTGGTTGCATTTTAAAGAACCATCTAGCTTGAAAATACGTTTTTAATTCATTTATAGCTATAAAATTAAGATGATCTTATGTCTCATACGTTTTAATCGTATTTCAGAAGAATGATCAAGTATCATTTATCTTAGATCAACCTTACTGAATTATTTGATATTTTCATTGATCTTCTCTGAAGCCTTGTCAGATATACATCTTCTGTAATTTGAAGTGAAATATTCATGCTTCCGGAGGCGGTTATTTCTTGATCATGCTTCTTAGCTACTAACTTACATTTTATCGATTTACACCTGTTTATCATTGGAATATTAGCCTTGATCATGCTTCTATTTTATTCCGATAGGATGGTGAATAGACTCAAATATATCTCTTATATTAGATTTAAATTTTTCAAAATTTTTTCATAAAATTAATTGAAAATACATTAACCGTAATTTAGTCAATATCTTTCACGCTTCCGTGAAAATTTACACTGTAAATTAATTATTGTGACACTGTAACACTTTGAATGTAAGATTATTTCCTCGTAATTATCTTGATTCTTTTTAGCATTTTCTAGCTGTAAATGTCAGCTTTGATATTTAAAATTTCTTTTTTAATGAATATCACATAATTAAATTCATGTTCAGCTATTTGTTGAATTATTACTTTTATGCTGTACAATTGTTTTCATAGTTAATACTGATGGCGAATATAATGAATAGAGAACAAACCATTGCCAATTTAGCTGCATTGGCAGAACAAACTCAGCAAGTTCAATCTGATCGTATTGAGTTAGTACTTGAAGAAAGAAACAATGAACACTTCCCTCCAATGTCGAAAGCAATGATGGAAACTCGTTCTGGTTTAACAAGACGTAAGTTAGATGAAGCGATTACTCGTTTAGAATCTGAAGGTCATCAATTCACAAAAAATAATGCAAATCATTATTCAATTTCTTTAACTGAAGCTCATATGTTAATGGATGCGGCAGGCGTTCCAACATTCCATGAGCAGAAGAAAAATGCTAATAATAAGCCTTGGGTAGTTAATGTTCAGAACCAAAAAGGTGGTACTGGCAAATCAATGACAGCTGTACATTTGGCTGCATGCTTAGCGTTAAATCTTGAAAAAAGATACCGTATCTGTCTAATCGATTTAGATCCACAAGGTTCACTTCGTTTGTTTTTAAACCCTCAAATCAGTGTATCAGAGCAAGATACTATCTACTCTGCCGTTGATATTATGCTAGATAACGTACCTGAAGGTGAGGTTATTGATGGCGAATTCATGGCTAAAAATGTGCTTTTAAACACGCAATATCCAAATTTAAAAACGATTTCAGCTTTCCCTGAAGATGCGATGTTTAATGCTGAAGCATGGCAAGATCTATCAACAAACGGCTCTCTAGATATCGTTAAATTATTGAAAGAAAAAGTGATTGATCCAATTGCTGACCAATTTGATGTCATTATGATTGATACTGGTCCACACGTTGATCCATTAGTTTGGAATGCAATGTATGCATCGAATTCATTATTAATTCCATGTGCAGCAAAACGTTTAGACTGGGCTTCAACGGTTAACTTTTTTCAACATTTACCAACAGTTTATGAAATGTTCCCTGAAGACTGGCACGGTTTAGAGTTTGTTCGTTTAATGCCAACTATGTTTGAAGATGACAATAAAAAACAAGTTTCTGTGTTAACGGAAATGAATTATTTATTGGCTGATCAAGTTATGATGGCGACTATCCCAAGAAGCCGAGCATTTGAAATTTGTGCAGATACATATAGTACCGTATTTGACTTAACCGCTGCTGATTTTGAAGGCGGTAAGAAGACACTTGCTGTCGCTCAAGATGCTGTTAAGAAAAGCGCACTAGAGTTTGAACGCGTATTACACAGTCACTGGAATTCATTAAATAAAGGGGAGTACTAATTCATGGCGATTAAAACTTCTGACTTAAACGCAAAACTGTTTGGTAAAACTAATAAGCGTCGTGCAACAACGCCTGTTGAAGCACAAAAAGCAGCTAAATCACAAGCTCAAGTTATTGAATTAGCGGTTGCTGGTGAAGATTTAGTGACGTTTGAGTTACGCAAAATTCCAGCTAAAGATGTGAGTTCATCAACGGTAGTATTTGCTGAAAATGCTCGTGAGCAGTCTTTTTTAACTGAGCATGCACTATCAGATATCTTATCTACATTACGTGATCGTGGTCAGCAATATCCAGCTGTTGGTCGTGTAGTTGAAGGCGGCAAGATTGAAGTTCTTGATGGTAGCCGTCGTCGTATGTCATGTATTTTGGCTGAGCAAGATTTCTTAATCTATGTTGCCGAAGGTATTAATACAAAACATGCCAAATTCTTATCAGATGTTGCCAATGCTCATAAACCACTTTCATTATATGAACGTGGCAAAGAAATGCAGGCAATGCTTTCTCGTGGTGATGTTGCCGATCAAAAAGAATTAGCAAAAGTATGCCAATGCAGTGAAGCTTTAGTCAGTGGAGCTCTAAAAGCGGCGACTTTACCATTGGAACTGTTACAAGCTTATCCAAGCGTAAGTGAAATTGGTCGTCCTACTGTTGTTAAGCTTCATAAGCTCTACAACGCTCTCTCAGAAGAAGAGCAGAAAACCTTATTAAAGCAATGTGCTGGTGAACAAGGAGCTGCCTGGACGCGTTCTACGGCTCTTGGTGTTAGTCGAATGACTAAAGAAGTAACAGAGCTGATTGAAGTATGGATTGAAGATTTATTACCGAAAAAAGAACCAGCAAAGTCTTTAACTACTGAATTAGTAAAAGGACGTGCTTCTTATAAACGTAAAGGCTCTGGCTTAACGTTAAGTTTGAAAAAAGTTGATGATGCTTTGATGGAAGATATTCTTGAATACATCAGTCAAAAAGTATCGTAATTAGTATTTATTAAATAATAAAAAAGAGCCTGATTTAATGTCCAATCAGGCTCTTTTTTTATATAGAAACGAGCTAAACCAATGGTGCTAAATCTGCTGGTCGGTAATTTACTGATTTAAGAACTTTACCCTGTTTAATTACTTTATTTTCTAGTTCTACATTTTTTGCACATTTCGCGATAATAAAACCGCCTTTTTCTGTCGACATCAGTTCAATGCCTTGCTCTGCATAGAATGCCTTTGTTGCTTGGTACTCATCTTCTGTTTTACATACTTTACTCATGTTGCTTGAATGAACTTCATCCCAGCATGAAATAAATTCAATATTCAGATTGTTAGCAACGTTTAGGAGTAAATCTACTAGGTACGAAATACTTAGATTATCTTCTAAATTCTTTGTTCCAAGGTGAACTGCTCTTCCCATTAATACATAAACCGTATCAACAATAGCATCCGCTTGTTCAATTTTACTATCCGCTTCAGCAAGTTCAGTTAACTCCTCAATAGCTAGAGATGTATGTAGTAGATCATTTTTTTCATCTAGTGATTCAGGTGAATCAACTGCTAAGTCAAAGGTACTTCTGAATTGTTCGATATCTTGATAAAGCTTTTGGTAAACCGATGGCGTTAATTGACTTAAATGCATGGTAATTTCCTAAATGATGAAGCCATAAATGAGTTTGTTATTATACCTTTTCAAATAAACTCTCGTCATACTTTCTTTTCTTAATTAAAAGAAACTTTGTATCTCATGCTACAATTCAATGGTTTTTATTTCTCGTATAATGGATCTTCCCATGCCTCAAGTTTTATCTTTTTTGAAAACAGTTTCTGCCTATGCAGCGAGCGGTTTTATTCGATATCCAATTCTTTTAGAAGGTTCTACCGGTTGGAGTGAGGAAATCATTAAAGAGTATATTACTCATTCTGGATATCTAGATTCTGATATTGAGATTTACGGTAACCTTTCTATTGGAGAATTGCCTAGCTTAGAAATGAAAGCAGCATTGAAAAAGTTAGGACAAGAAACACATTGTTTGGTGATTGATATTTCTCATGAGTTTAATGCAAATGCAATAAATGCAGTTTGTGGAACACTTGTTGGTGGGGGATTGGTTTTTTTTGTTCGCACTGAAGACTCATCTCTGCATGGTAATATTGAACTTTGGTTGACGCATTTTAAAAAGCAGATGCTCGTTATTTCAGAAAATGCTTCTGTACCGCCACTACTACCGCAAGTCCCACCGGAAAAAAAGTTAGTTTTTGCTCTTACTCAAGCTGATAAGCTAGATGAACGATATCGTTCTATAGATCAAAAGAATGCAGTGTTAAGTATACAAAAAGTGCTTACTGGTCATGCTAAGAGGCCATTAATTATCACCGCTGATCGTGGACGGGGGAAATCTTCAGCAATAGGTATCGCTATCGCTGAACTTGTTCGTGATAAAAAATTGATTATTGGTATTACGGCACCACTACGAGTGAATATCAACGAAGTTTTCGGTCATGCTGCAAGTGTAGCAAAAAAATTAGGAATGCCATTTAAACAAGAAAAAAACGTCTTAACTATAAATGGTTCAACGGTTACGTATTTTGCACCTGATGAATTAATACGAGATTCTTATTCATTAGATTTACTGTGTGTCGATGAAGCGGCAGCTATTCCTGCACCGATGTTATTGGCATTAACTGAGCGCTATTCTCGTCTGGTTTTTTCTACGACAATTAATGGTTACGAAGGTACTGGAAGAGGGTTTGAAATTAAGTTTAAAAAACAACTTGCTCTGCTACGCCCAAACTTTCATTCTGTGGAAATGTTACAACCCATTCGTTGGTCTGAATTCGATCCATTAGAAAATTGGTTGTCTTCTGTTTTTTTATTAAATCATAAAGCGTCAAGTAATAAACTACAGGAGATTAATCGGGAGGATGTCGAGTTTGTTCGTTTGAACGTAAGTGATTTATTAGCTAAACCGGATTTAGCACAATCCATTTTTTCTTTATTAGTGTCTGCTCACTATCAAACATCACCTAATGATTGGCTGTCTCTATTATCCGATCCAAGTCTCTTTTGTTGGGCCGGTATAGATAAATCGTCTAGAAGTGTACTTACATGCGCATTAGTTTCTTTGGAAGGTCAGTTAGATAACCAGCTTATAACTGACATTCAACTTGGAAAGAGAAGACCTAAAGGACATTTAGTTCCTGTCTCGTTAACACAAACATTATGCATTAACGAACCCGCTCAACAATCTTGTATTCGTATTATGAGAATTGCGGTTGAACAACATCATCAACGTATGCATCTTGGTTCAGAATTAATTAAGTCTATTAAATCGTTCTATTGTGATTTGGGTATTGATTACTTAAGTACAAGCTTTGGTTCTACTCCTGGGTTGAATGAATTTTGGTTGAGCTTAGATTTTAGCTTTATTCGATTAGGTATATCTAAAGACAAGGCGAGCGGAAGTCACTCATTACTTGCTGTACTACCTTTATCTAAAAATGCGGTCGATTGGTTATCTCTTGGTAAAGATTATTTTTCTATGGCTTTACCTGAACAATTGCTAAGTGTTTTTAATGAACTTGATGTTTCTGAAGTATTAAGTTTATTAAAAGGGATTGATACGAGACAGCCGTTAGCAGATGTAATGATTAAAAGAATTGAAATGTATTCTAACGGTGGGTTAGGTGTTGAGATGATTCAGTATGAACTCAGACATTTTGTATTGTCGTCTATATCATTTCTGTTAACTCTAAATGTAACGCACCAAGTCTTAGTCGTGTCTAAAATTATTCAATTACAAGATTGGAAAACAGCTATTTCTCTTTCAAAAGTTTCAGGAAGAAAAGAGGCTGAAATTGAAATGCGCTCAGCAATAAGAGCCTTATTGATGCAATTTACACTGTAAATCTTAGTCAAATATTATAGTCATCAATTTACAGTGTAAATTAAGAAGCTTCTATTTATCTAATTTACACTGTAAATCCCACCTAAAGAGTTATCCTAAATTTGATTCAGCCTTCTAATATTCAATGATTTGTTGTAGTTCCTAACGTATAAATACTATATTCTTAATGTAATAGGATTGTTATCTGAATAACAACAATTAGGGATATATAAATGAGTAAGAAAGGATTCAACAAGCTTGATAAACATGAGCTGGATTTTGTTGATGACAAAACGGCGGCTCTACTTTTAAACACACCAACTAATGCAAAAATTCTTTTATGGGTAATTGTCGTTTTCTTTTGCATTGCTATTGGTTGGGCTTCTTGGGCTGAAATAGATAAAGTTACTGTAGGTCAAGGAAAAGTAATTCCCTCTTCGCAATTGCAAGTTGTACAAAACTTGGAAGGCGGTTTAGTCAAAGAGATGTTGGTTAAAGAAGGTGATCAAGTTGAAAAAGGACAGCAACTTCTTTTAATTGATGATACTCGCTTTCGCTCCGATTTTAGAGAGCGTAAAAAACAACTGATCAATTTAACTGCAAGCGCTCAACAATTGGCTGCTTCGATGGATAGTATTCTTATACAGGATATAAATAATCGTAAGCGCTGGAAAGAATCTGTTATCGTTTATACTGATAAACTAAAATTCGATGAAGCGTTTGCGAAAGAAAATCCTATTGTTACTCGTCGTCAGCTTGCAGAATATAAAGCTGATATGAATAACCTTAAAAATAGAATTTTTGTTTTTGATCAACAGGTAAGTCAAAAGCAACAAGATCTTGTAGAAATAAAAGCGCGAGTTCGAAATTTAAAGGCAAGCTATAACCTTGCAAGAAAAGAATTAGATATCACAAAACCTCTAGCTGATGAAGGTGTTGTTCCTCGTATCGAGCTATTAAAATTACAACGACAAGTTAACGATACAAAGCGAGAGCTTACATCCACTGAATTAAAAATTCCTGTCTTAACCTCTACAATTCAAGAAACTGTTTTAAACAGAATCGACGCAGCTCTCAAGTTTCGTTCTGAACAGCAAGAAAAATTAAATACCACTCAAGATAAATTATCAGCCTTAACCGAATCACAAGTCGGATTGAAAGATAGAGTAAATCGTACAGTCGTGTTATCGCCAGTTACTGGAACCATAAAAAAAATATACATAAATACGGTTGGCGGTGTTATTCAACCTGGTATGGACTTAATTGAAATTGTACCCACAGAGGATACGTTATTAATTGAAGCTAAGATTGCACCACAAGATATCGCCTTTCTACGCCCAGGGCTTTCTGCCATTGTTAAATTTAGTGCTTATGATTTTACTCGTTATGGTGGCTTGAAAGGTACGTTAGAGCATATCAGTGCCGATACTATTCAAGATGAAGAAGGGAACAGTTTTTATCTAGTAAGAGTTAGGACTTCACAAGAAGATTTAGAAGAAAAAACGCAATTTAATATTATTCCTGGTATGACAACCACGGTTGATATTATTACAGGAAAACGTTCTATTTTAGATTACTTAGTGAAACCTATTGTTCAGGCAAAAGGCTCAGCACTAAGAGAATAAAAGTAAAAGGAGCACATCTCACAATGAGAAGTCGATGGTTAGGAATACCATTCGCCATATTCTCTATCGCTTCTATTGCTTTCACACAACAAGAAAATATTTGGATCAAAGCAGTACAAGATGAATATGGTGAAAGAGCCGGAAAAAGAGTGTTAGCTTGGCGGGATATGTTAGCTGAAGCAGATTTGAAGAATGAGAGAGAGCAACTAAATAATGTGAACCAGTTTTTTAATCAACTTTATTTTGTTGATGATATAAAACTGTGGGGGAAAAAAGATTATTGGGCAACGCCTTTAGAGTTTCTTGGAGCAAACGCTGGTGATTGTGAAGACTTTACCATTGCTAAATATTTTTCTCTGATTGAGTTAGGTGTATCAGATAAAAAATTAAGACTCATTTACCTTAAGGCAATAGAGTTAAATCAGTTTCATATGGTACTGGCCTATTATCCAACCCCAGCATCTGTCCCTTTGATTTTAGATAATATAGATAAAGAAATAAAACCAGCAACAGAACGAACAGATCTTTTACCCATATACAGTTTTAACGGTCAACACCTATGGCTGATGAAAGGAAAAGGTAATGGCCAGCAAGCTGGAAAGTCGTCTCGTTTAAGTCTATGGAATGATTTACGAAAACGGAACGATGGCTTGAGATTAAATCACCCAATTTTGAATTATGATGAGTAGTGAGAAATGACATTATATAAACAACTAGTAGCATGGATGACAGCTGTCTTTTTAATATTGATGATTTCTGTTTTTGCCATTGAATTTCGAAATACACAAAACTTCTTAGAGAATCAACAACGCTCAGAAGTGAATAATACCATTAATACGGTTGGTTTAGCATTAGCGCCTTATTTGGAAAATGAAGATAAAGTCGCCGCTGAATCCGTTATTAATGCTTTATTTGATGGAAGTTATTACTCTGCGGTACGTCTAACATTGTTCACAACGAATGAGGAAGTTGTTCGTGTTTACCCTGTTAAAATAGATACCGTTCCAGAATGGTTTACTCAATTACACCTCTTTAGAACTATTTCTGAGAATCGTATTATAACAAGTGGTTGGTTGCAGTTAGCTGAAGTCGAGATTGTTACGCATCCTGGTTACGCTTATCAACAACTCTGGAATGCTTTGATACAGTTAGCGATAACTTTCTTTGTTGTTATTTGCCTTGGTACAGTAACTATTGCCTTTGTTGTTAAGCGAGCACTGTCTCCTCTACAACAAATTATTATTAAGATGAAAGAAGTTGCTAATAATAATTTTGAAAACAATTTACCAAAACCAAAGACAAAAGATCTTGAAGCTGTAATTGATGGGATTAATTCGATGTCAGCACAGATAGCGCAAAGTTTTCAATCACAAGCTAAAGAGGCTGAAAAATTGCGTGATAAAGTGTATTTAGATCCTATCTCTGGTCTAGGTAATAGAACCTTCTTTATGGGGCAGTTAACAAATTGGTTAGCAGAATCTTCTAAAGGTGGTGTTGCTTTATTTAAAGTAAACTTTATCAATAAAGTATATGAGCAAGATGGTTATGAGACTGGTGATGCTTTAGTTCGTGAATTGTCTGATTTATTAAAAGCAACCCTTCCTGCATCTAATGTAATTTTGACTCGTATTAACTCTTCTGAGTTTGGCTTTATTTTTCCTAATATTGAAGAAGATGAGTTAAAACTAGCCGCTGAAAATATTGTTGTTTATACCCAGGATATTAAAGGTGATCCAACAGCAACAGCGCCTATTGATGCTGAACTTGGCGTTGTATTTAATGAGACAAGGAAAACGACGACTGAAATATTGTCGCTTGCCGATAACGCATTAACGTTGGCTCATTCAAACCCTCAATTACCTTTTGGTTTTATTGCTGATGAAAGCGAGCATGAATTGATGGGTAAGCAACAATGGAAAGCGTTTGTTGATGAAGCAATTAATGAACACTTATTTCAATTTACGTTGCAGCTTGCCACAACTCCTACTGGAATCGTTTTCCATCAAGAAGTTTTTTCTGCGATAGAAAAAGATGATCAACGTTATTCGGCTAATCAGTATTTGTTTGCATTAGAACAACTGAATGAAACCACTTATTTTGATCAGTTTGTAATTAGAACCATGATAGAAAGAGTTTTATCAGGGGAAATAACGCAACCTGTTGCGATTAACTTATCAAATCGAAGTGTGGATAATCCAAGTTTCGTTCGTTGGCTAACAGCAACACTGAAGAAACATAAATCTATTGCGTCATTATTCCATTTTGAAATTCAAGAGAGTGCATTTATTGAAAGTGAAGATCATACGGCATTGTTGTGTAATGTGATCCGTTCTTCTGGTGCCGAATTTGGAGTTGATAATTTTGGACGTAATTTTGAATCTTTAGAGTACATTAAATTATTCCGCCCTAATTATGTAAAACTTGATTATCTATTTACCCATCAGTTAGATGATGAAAAACAGCGCTATATTTTAGCTTCTATATCAAGAACAGCACAAAATCTTGGTATTACAACAATCGCATCACGCGTTGAAAACAAAGAACAATTGGATTTACTAGCAGAACATAATGTTGATGTATTCCAAGGCTTCTTTATTAATGAAAAAGTGGAAGGCATTTAATATGAAGGATTCATTATTACATTCACTTTGTTATGTAAGTCGTTACTACGGGCAAATAAACTCACCAGAAGCATTGATTAATGGATTACCATTACAAGATGGTAAGTTAACGCCATTCTTGTTTTCTCGTGCCGCAGAAAGAGCTGGTTTAGTAGCAAAAGAAAACCAAGGTGAGTTACTTTCTATTCCTCAACTTATTTTACCTGTTGTTTTATTGCTAAAGGGTGGAGAGTCATGTGTTTTAATCGGTTTTGATGCTGAGCGAAAAGAAGCCGAAATTATTACATTAAGCTCGGATATGCTACCTATATCTATTTCTGTTGAAGACTTAGAGGCTCAATATATTGGTAGGTATATCTTATTAAAAAAACAATTCAGATATGATGATCGCTCACCTGAGATTTTAAAAAAACGTGAAGGTCATTGGTTTTGGAGTACTTTGTTTGAGTCGAAGCATATTTATCGAGATGTATTTATTGCTTCTATTTTGATTAATATATTTGCAATCGCTACACCTATGTTTACCCGTCTAGTGTACGATAAAGTTGTACCTAATTTAGCATTCGAGTCTTTATGGGTATTGGCTTCTGGTATTTTTGTAGTCTTTGTATTTGATTTTATTTTGAAATACTTAAGAGGTTATTTTATTGATGTTGCTGGTAAGAAATCAGATGTATTGATTTCTTCAAAGTTATTTCAAAAAGTGTTGGGAATTCGAATGGAAGCAAAACCGGCTTCTGTTGGGGCATTTGCTAGACATTTACAAGAGTTTGAGTCTATTCGTGATTTCTTTACTTCTGCAACGATAGCATCACTGATTGATTTGCCTTTTGCTCTATTATTCTTGTTTATTATTTATCTTATTGCGGGGCCTATTGTATTAGTACCTGTCGTAGGTATTACCTTGCTGTTGATTCATGCCGCGATAATTCAAGGACCATTAAAGAAAACAATTGAGGAAGGTTCTCGCTTATCGTCACAAAAGTATGCGAATTTAATTGAAAGTTTAGTGGGTTTGGAAACGTTAAAGATATTTAATGCACAAAGCCAGTACCAGTATCGCTGGGAAGAAGCGGTAACTCATATATCTAATTGGAGTATTAAAAGTCGAAGAATTACTGATTCGATTCAAAATATGGCTGGTTTTGTTCAACAGGCCGTAAATATAGGGATGATTATTGTTGGTGTTTATCTTATTTCTAATGGTGATCTAACCATGGGGGGATTAATCGCATCAACAATGTTAAGTGGTAAAGCTATCGGTCCTTTGGTTCAAATCTCCTTGCTATCAAGTCGTTATAATCAAGCTAAATCATCAATGACTATTATTGAAGAGTTAATGGCAATGCCTGACGAGCAGGAAGAGGATAAGCGATATATTCATCGTCCTATCTTACAAGGAAAAATTGAATTGGATAAAGTCAGCTTTAATTACCCTGAAGCTGAAGTGGCTGCGGTACGTGATATTAGCTTAACGATTAATCCAGGTGAGAAAGTCGCAATTATTGGGCGTATTGGGTCAGGAAAAACCACATTAGAACGCCTTATTATGGGCCTGTATAAGCCTACAGCTGGTTCTGTTCGTATTGATGATACCGACATATCACAATTACATCATGTTGATGTTAGACGTAATATAGGCTGTGTACCTCAAGATATAACACTATTTTACGGGTCTATTCGCGAGAACATTGTTCTTGGACGT
The DNA here is from genome assembly GCF_009727955.1 of Aliivibrio fischeri. GTDB lineage: Bacteria > Pseudomonadota > Gammaproteobacteria > Enterobacterales > Vibrionaceae > Aliivibrio > Aliivibrio fischeri_A. Next base: position 360,713 of record NZ_WOBR01000003.1, read on the forward strand.
GAGCTATCAGATGATGCAGAAGTGATGGATGCAGCTAATCGTGCGGGTGTTACTGCTTTTACACAGCAAGATCCAGCTGGATTAGAACGTCAAGTTGGTGAAGGTGGTTTGTTATTATCTGGAGGACAACGTCAGTCAGTTGCTATTGCACGAGCGTTAATTGGTCGACCGCCTGTATTGTTGTTAGATGAGCCAACAAGTTGTATGGATAATCGTACAGAGATGTTATTTAAGAATCAGCTTTCACACTTAAAGCCTGCTGAAACGTTAGTATTAATTACTCATAAAACATCAATGTTAGATGTAGTCGATCGAATTATTGTAATGGAAAAGGGCCATATCATTGCGGATGGACCAAAAGTTCAGGTGTTAAATGAATTAAAGACTGGCAAAGTAAGAGCGGTTAGCTAATTTAGCTATTGTAAAAAAAGCCCCTCAATGAATTTCACTGAGGGGCTTCTTTTTTTCTGATTAGATAATGCTATCTCTTTTTACGGGATGTAAAAATATTCCATTCATTGACAACATCCCCCTTAAATCCAACTACTGTCGCTACTACACGGCGGTTTAAGGCATGGCTAACGGCTGAGTCACCTTTAGCTGTTAGTAATGTGTCACCAAAACCTATGGTTTCAATACGTTGAGGATCAACACCATATTCTATTAAAGCGACACGTACAGCAGCCGCTCGTAATTCTGATAATCGAATATTATATTCAGCATTGCCTTGCTGGCTTGCAAATCCTTGTAGTTGAATCGATGTTTCTTGGTACTCTTCTAAAAATTCCGCCATGGTTCGTATTTCAGTTTTGAATATTGGGGATATTTCTGATGAGTCATTAGCAAACAAGATCTTCAGATCTTTTTTATCTGAATGTTCGACATATTCTGCACAGCCATCATTGTCAATTTGAGCGCCTCTCGGGGTTCCTGGACAAATGTCTCTTGCATTAATTACACCGTCATTGTCATCATCTCTTAAATCTGCGATTTGATCCGATGTAGGAGTTTCAATGTAATCTTTATCACCTGAAACACAGCCCGTTAAGAAAAGGCTAGCAATAATTAGAGGGTAAATTGATTGCTTCATAATTATTTCTCCTCTTCTTTTTTGTTTTCGTTATCCCACTCTTTTGGAGTATCAACTAACAATGATGGTAGTAATGTCCCTGTTGCGTGTAATACCCTGTATTTTGCAAATTGTTCAGCGTAATGAGCATCAAGGTATGACTTTCTTGCTTCAAAAAGTTCATTTTCAGTATTGAGTAAATCAAGAAGTGTACGTTTACCTATACGATATTGTTTTTCGTAAGCAATAACTGTATCTGTGGCTGCATCTACGTGATCTGCTAAAAATTCTTTTTGTTGTAATGTTAAATCTAGCGCACTCCAAGATAAGCGTAGGCCTTGTTCTACGTTTCTATAAGCACTATCTCGTAAATCTTTCGCCATATTTAATTGATATGCGCTTTTTTCAGATAGAGAGCTATCCGTGCCGCCATTGTATAGGTTATAACGCATGCGAACCATTGCAGAAAACTCGTCACTATTGCCTTCAATGCCTCCTGCGTCGTCACGCCATGTTTGAGAAGCTTCTAAAGAAAATGTTGGATAGTTATTACTTTTTGATTGAGCATATTGAAATTTAGCTGCTTGAATATCTGATTGAGCAGTTAAAATAACAGGATGATGTTTAAATGCTCTATCAATACCTTCTTGTAAACTTAAAGGTAAGGTATTCGCATCTGCTCTTGGATATATAAGAGCTTGAGGAGGAGACCCTACAATTTGTGTAAATACAGTATGAGTATCAAAAAGGTTATTTTGAGCGGCAAGTAAATTACCATGAGCTCTAGCGATACGAGCCTCAACTTGAGATACATCAGCTGTCGAGCCTATTCCTGAAGCCGCTCGTTTTTTTATATCTTTATAAATTTTCTTATGAATAGCTAGATTGCTTTCAGATAATGCGAGAATTTCAGTTGCTTTAACCGCATCTAAATAAACTTGTGACACATCAAGAGCTTTGTTTTCAGCTAAAGATAGTAGTTGTAATCTTGCAGATTCAGCTTCAGCTTCAGTTCGATCCATATCATTGATGGTATTTGAACCATCCCAAATTAATTGGGTTAGAGATAGCGTTGCATCTTTTCGTGTTAAGCTTGTGTCGTTTCCGCTTGCTGGGTTGATTTGTTCATATCCAATACCAGCATCAAGATCTATAGAAGGTAAATAATTACCATCAACACTATTACTATCCTCAACAAAGCTCATATAAGAGTTATAAGCTTTCTTTACCTCAGGATTCGTCGTTAAGGTTTGAGATATTGCTTGCTCTAAAGTTTGAGCTTGTGAAGATACGCTCAAAACAAGCAAACTGCTGCATGTTGCGAGTTTTATCCATTTCAAAGTGTTTCTCCTAATAATCCTATCTTTAAACCATAAATGAAGAAGATATTGACAATTTTATCAATGAGTTAATAACAACATAATGTCATTACTCTGTACTTGTTATGTGTACTATTTGTTAGAAATGCTACGTTATGTTGGCTTGAAAAGCAAAAAATAACTTGTTGAAATATAATTAGTAACATTTTTGCACAAATAAAATAAAATAAAGTTGAAGGTTTCGATAAAAACAGAATAAAAAATCAAATTTTATTAGGCTCATAACTGAAATTTTTAGCGTGTTTTTCCAAAAAAAGAGAAAAATAATTTACCTTTGTTAAATAATGTTACGTTTATTTTGGAATAAACATCACATTTGTGACCTGGAGCGTAAAATTAAGAAATCATGAAAAAAGACCGACAACATACGTTACTTATTTGGTTTTACTTAAGGTTGGTTTGTGGATGGTATGTTAAATTTGTGATAAATTTATTCTATAAATAGCTATTACTTTGGGTTGTGATAGTTAGTGTGAATAAATGGATTTAGGAATCTCTTCATGGCCTTAAATATATCAGCAAGCAAAGAACAACTTATTGTCATTGATAAAAATGGCAATTTAAAATTAATCAGTGCAGGCGATAAAGTATTACCCGGAGAAATTTTACTTAATAATGGTAATGAGAATATATCATTGGATCCTAATGATATACCTGAAGATAAGAGGAATATTGAAGATATTCTAAACGCCATTATTGATGGGGAGGATCCTTCCTTGATTACCGAAGCGCCTGCTGCAGGTGAAGACTCGGGGTCAAGTTTAACTACGTCTGTTGAGATTGAAAGAACAGGCAAAAGTATCATTGCCGAAACAGATTTTGATACCTCTTCTTTAGAGGCTATTGGTTTATCTAAAACCAAAAGTTTAACATTATTAGAACAATATAAAGCCTATAGAGAAAACACCAGTATTGATAATCAAGATTCCAACGGCACTAATAATGATGTTATTAGTAATGTTGTGGATGATGATGCAAGGGAAAACCTAGTTTCAGAAAATACAGTCATAGGAAATAAAGTAAATATTACGGGTCTTGCCGTGGATCCAGATGGCGATGATGTGACTTATGCATTATCACAAGCTGACATTGATGCTGGGTTATTTGCTATCGATGCTACTACAGGTGTGGTGACATTGATTGGTAATCTTGATCATGAAGTTGCAGATTCTCATTCCATTACCATCATTGCGACATCGACTGATGGCTCAACAAGCCAAGAAAGTTTTGATATTACAGTAACGGATGCAGATGGTTCGGCACCGGGCGGTGGCGATACCGATAACGATGTAGGTCCGGTTACAGATAGTAACGCTGCGGATAATACAATTTCAGAAAATGCAGGGGTGGGTACGGTCGTAAATATCACTGGCCTCGCGATAGATCCAGATGGGGATAACGTTAGTTATAAACTCTCTGATGCAGATATTGCGAAAGGTCTGTTTGCTATCGAT
>NZ_WOBR01000003.1:364703-365052 GCF_009727955.1 Aliivibrio fischeri
AGTTTTGATATTACAGTAACGGATGCGGATGGTTTGACACCGGGCGGTGGTGATACTGATAACGATGTAGGTCCGGTTACAGATAGTAACGCTGCGGATAATACAATTTCAGAAAATGCAGAGGTGGGCACGATTGTAAATATCACTGGCCTCGCGACAGATCCAGATGGCGATGAGGTTAGTTATAAACTCTCAGATGCAGATATTGCAAAAGGTCTGTTTGCTATCGATGCTACTACAGGTGTCGTGACATTGATTGGCAATCTTGATCATGAAGTTGCAGATTCTCACTCTATCACCATCATTGCCACTTCAACTGATGGCTCAACAAGTGAAGCCAGTTTTGATA
>NZ_WOBR01000030.1 GCF_009727955.1 Aliivibrio fischeri
GGCCGTTGCATTAACAGATGCAGCTGTCGTTGTTAATCACCTTAAAGAGCAATCAGAGCAAATTAATAACGTTATTGAAGTAATACGTAGCGTCTCAGAGCAAACTAACCTACTTGCTCTAAACGCAGCAATCGAAGCGGCACGTGCTGGTGAATCTGGTCGTGGTTTTGCTGTTGTTGCTGACGAAGTTCGCCTACTTGCTGCACGCACACAATCTTCAACTCAAGAGATCCAAACCATTATTGAGGCACTTCAAGAGCAGTCTGGTTTGGCTAATGAAAGTATGCAAACCAGCCTTGATATGTTGGAGTTAAATAAAGAGCTAACGGCAAAAGCAGGCGATGCATTAATTGGTATTACTGAATCAATCAATGCCATCAACGACATGAACACTCAAGTTGCTACGGCGGCCGAAGAGCAATCGCAAGTAACTCAAGATATTAATCGTAACGTCGTTAATATGTCTGAATTAGTAAACCAAAACGTCACAGGCATCAGCCAAAGTGCCATTGCAAGTTCAGAACTGTCTCGACTAGCTGAAGAGCAGAAACAACAACTGTCATTCTTTAAACTGTAACCTTCCCTAATCTAATAGTAAGCGGGGGTTGATTCACCGCTTACTCATTCTTTTTACTTTCATTTCATGCTTTAACCTTTCTAGCATCACGCCAAAATATGTAAAACGCAGTCAATTGAAATCATTATTTACATTTAATAAATTGACTAATTAATCATTAAAACCTCTACAACTAAACTCAATGGAAATTAACTTCACTAGCTACATATGATTTGATGAAGTTAATTTCACACTTACCAAGTATTTGTTTCAGAAATGCGACACACCGTATAGTATCCGCGCAACCTATAAGCATGGTTAATCCATGCGAGTTAGGCATAAAAATAAAAAATATAAACAAAATGCATTTGAGCAATTAATAACTTGGCTTAATTATCAAACATTAGAGGTTAAAAAATGCAATTTACGCTTAAGAATAAATCAATCCGTTTCCAAATATTACTTCCAGTTGCCTTCACTGCAATATCTCTATTTATTTCTCTATGGATAGCGATGTCAAATCTAAAATCAGAACAAACAATTATCGATGCAAATACAAAGTCATTCGTATTTTATAAAGATAAAGTTGTAGAAATCGATGATGAAATTTACTCTTTACGAATAGATGCGGTATACGCTATTTATGACAGTGAACATCGCGCCAACTTTATCGATAATCTAGAAAAAAGACGAGAGCATATTAACGTATTACTTAATGAACTTAAGGTAAGAAAGACCTTCGCTAAAGAAGTAAACCAAATAAGTTTAAGAATCAATGATTATGCTGCTTTCTCTAAAAAACTCATTACTTACCTTAATAAAAAAGAACAAAATATTGCGGTTAATGAAAATTATGATGCTTTAATTACTCAATATCGTAATGCTGGCGATAGTATGATTAATGCAATTAATCATCTTTCCCAACAAGTTAATAAGTTTTCAGACATTGTAATGAATGAAAGCTACGACAAAAATATACAAGTTCAAAATACCGCTGCTACTGTTGTAATGTCTGTTTTTATTGTTTCATTACTTATCTCCTGGTGGTTATCTAACCTTATCGTTCACCCTATCCAAAAACTTCAATTGGTTATCCGTAAATTAGCAGAAGGCAACTTAACGGTTCGTACTGATATTGATGGCGAAAATGAAATAGCTCAATTAAGCCAAGACATC
>NZ_WOBR01000031.1 GCF_009727955.1 Aliivibrio fischeri
GGTAATAGAGTGAGAATCGGCTACTTCATGATCAAGATTACCAATCAGCGTCACCACGCCTGTAGTTGCATCGATGTCAAATAACCCAGCATCAATGTCTGCTTGTGATAATGCATAAGTCACATCATCGCCATCTGGATCCACGGCTAGGCCAGTGATATTTACGACCGTGCCCACCTCTGCATTTTCTGAAATTGTATTATCCGCAGCGTTACTGTCAGTAACAGGACCCACGTCATTATCGGTATCGCCGCCGCCCGGTGTCAAACCATCC
>NZ_WOBR01000032.1 GCF_009727955.1 Aliivibrio fischeri
AACGCCTGCATAACACGTTTGCTACGATACAGACTTACCTGAATTTTAACGCCTTAATCACTGAAACTAAAGGCAAACTGACAACGCCGAGTGTAGCAAATCGTGTTGATGCATTTGTTATAACACTATTTCCAAACTAACTGTTTTGAATCAATGTGATTTATAAATTACCACATATAATGCAGAGACTATAAATTTCGAAGTATTCCAATGAAAATCCTTATAACTATTACAGCATTAATTTTATCACTTAATCCCACAACTTCTATCGCTCAAGTAGATGAAAGTACGCTTGAGCAACTTGTTGGTTGGACTCTTATTGAAACTAAAACGATTGAAGGTTTCTATAATGACGACGGAAAATACGAAGATAGTTTCGAAGGATGTGACTATGATCGAGTTATTCAATTTGTTGATAGTACGCAGATTGAATGCTCTTCATATGGGTATCAATATGCTTATAGACCAACAGCTTTTATTTTCGGAAAAAACACCAACTATAAAGGCAAATCTTATACGCTGTATAAAATGATCGTGGAAGACGATGTTTACGACATTAGATAACTTAAGTGTTATAACGCCTGCATAACACG
>NZ_WOBR01000033.1 GCF_009727955.1 Aliivibrio fischeri
GACATCGCCAGGCTTGAATTTGAATGAGAGCCCGTTCAGTAGAACGGGCTTTTATTTCGCTCCCAGACTGTCACTGTGAGCCAAGTCAACATAACGTTTTTAACGATTCAAAAATAATTGAAAAAGTTGAAAATATTATCTTGACTTTCAAATCAGACAGCGTATTATACGCAGCCTGAAACGACGAAGCGGAAACGCTAAGTGGTTGAAAGACAAGCTCTTTAACAATTTAACCAAATCAATCTGTGTGGGCACTTGTGA
>NZ_WOBR01000034.1 GCF_009727955.1 Aliivibrio fischeri
GGTAGAGTGATGTCGCCTGTTACGTCAGTTGTACGGAAGTAGAACTGTGGACGGTAACCTTTGAAGAAAGGAGTGTGACGGCCGCCTTCATCTTTAGAAAGAACGTACACTTCTGACTCAAATTTAGTGTGTGGGTTGATTGAACCTTTAGCAGCAAGTACTTGGCCACGTTCAACGTCATCACGCTTAGTACCACGTAGTAGTGCACCAACGTTCTCACCTGCACGGCCTTCGTCAAGCAGTTTACGGAACATTTCAACACCTGTACAAGTAGTCATTGTTGTTTCTTTGATACCAACGATTTCTACTTCGTCACCTACGCGTAGGATACCACGCTCGATACGACCAGTTACAACTGTACCACGACCTTGGATTGAGAATACATCTTCAATTGGTAGTAGGAACGGTTGGTCAACAGCACGCTCTGGTTCTGGGATGTAAGAATCTAGTGCTTCTGCAAGCTCAACGATCTTGTCTTCCCACTCTTTTTCGCCGTTTAGAGCGCCAAGAGCTGAACCTTGAATTACTGGTAGATCATCACCTGGGAAGTCGTACTCAGAAAGAAGTTCACGAACTTCCATTTCAACTAGTTCTAGAAGCTCTTCATCATCAACCATGTCACATTTGTTCATGAATACGATGATGTAAGGGATACCAACTTGACGACCAAGTAGGATGTGCTCACGAGTTTGTGGCATTGGACCATCTGTTGCAGCAACAACTAGGATACCACCATCCATTTGAGCAGCACCAGTGATCATGTTTTTAACATAATCGGCGTGTCCAGGACAGTCAACGTGTGCGTAGTGACGTGCAGGAGTATCGTACTCAACGTGAGAAGTTGAGATTGTGATACCACGCTCGCGCTCTTCAGGAGCGTTATCGATTGATGCGAAATCTTTAGCTACACCGCCGTAGATTTTTGCAAGTGTAGTACAGATAGCAGCTGTTAGAGTTGTTTTACCGTGGTCAACGTGGCCGATAGTACCAACGTTTACGTGCGGTTTCGTACGTTCAAATTTTTCTTTAGACA
>NZ_WOBR01000035.1 GCF_009727955.1 Aliivibrio fischeri
ACCATCATTGCGACATCGACCGATGGCTCAACAAGCCAAGAAAGTTTTGATATTACAGTAACGGATGCGGATGGTTCGACACCGGGCGGTGGCGATACGGACAATGATGTTGGCCCAGTAACTGATTCGAATACTGGCGAAAATACCTTGTCAGAGAATGCTGAGATTGGCACGGTCGTAAATATCACTGGCCTCGCGATAGATCCAGATGGGGATAACGTTAGTTATAAACTCTCAGATGCAGATATTGCAAAAGGTCTGTTTGCTATCGATGCTACTACAGGTGTCGTGACATTGATTGGCAATCTTGATCATGAAGTTGCAGATTCTCACTCTATCACCATCATTGCCACTTCAACTGATGGCTCAACAAGTGAAGCCAGTTTTGATA
>NZ_WOBR01000036.1 GCF_009727955.1 Aliivibrio fischeri
TGTTCTGCATATGGATAAATAGGGTCTAGGGTCTAGGGTCTAGGGTCTAGGGTCTAGGGTCTAAAACATTGTAATTCACTTAATATCAAAGTCCGTTAGATTTAATTTAACGGACTTTATTTTTTATACTGCATGCGTTTATTAAAGGATCCATCTTTTAATAAACGTATAAAGCAACATTTTTCAAAGTAACTGGAATAATCATTATGTGGAACAAACTTCGTCATTCTTTGCCTCTGCAATTACTACTAGCAGCATTACTTGCTTGGTTTATTACACTATTTATTTCTCCAACAACTGACGTAACCCAAGCGGCTTGGTACCAAGTAATCATGTTAGGAAAGATTACCTATATTGGTTTGCTAAAAATGGTAGTTGGTTTGGTGGTTATGCTTTCTTTACTTCAAGGTATTACAAGCATTGGCTCTATCACCCGCTTAAAGCAGGTAGGTCGAAATACGTTATTGTTCTACAGCTTCACCACATTATTAGCTATATCTCTTGGTTTGGGTGCATCGTTATTGATGCCTGCATGGCAGCCTCTTACAGAGCTTGCTCCTGTTGGTGACAATGTTCAGCTAATTAGTGAAGAAGCAGCCGGTGGTGCAGCCATTGCAAGTAAGTTATTAAATATGGCATTAGTAAACCCTGTTGCGGCATTAACTAACGGAAACTTACTCGCTATTGTTGTATTTTCATTTATGCTGGGACTGGCTTTACTTTCATCACTACCAGAAAAACATCCTGTTTTTGATGTACTCAGCGGTTTAAATAAAAGCATTAATACATTAGTCGGTTGGATTATTCGTTTAGCTCCATTGGCTGTATTTGCCATTGTTTTTGATTTTACAGTTCGAGGTGGAGAATCTTTATTTCAACAATTAGCTCTGTTTGCTTTACTGGTTTTTGTCCTTACTTTAATTCACGGAGCTGTTGTTTTACCAACGATAGCTAAAATAGCGACAGGCATTAAATACACAACCTTATTTAAAGCAATATCAGCTCCAATGGCGATGGCATTTGCAACCTCTTCTAGTTCTGCAACTCTGCCTCTAGCAATGCAAAGCGCACAAGAAAAACTAGGCGTATCTCAAAGCACAAGCAGCATGGTGTTACCACTTGGCGCGGTAATGAACATGGATGGCACCGCACTATTTGAAGGTGTTGCGGCTATATTTCTTGCCCAGCTTTTTGGTGTTGACTTAACAACCTCAGGGCTAGTCATGATCTTTATTATGGCAATGGTTTCATCTGTTGGCGCTCCAGGTATGCCATCAGGCTCTATGTCGGGTATGCAACTGGTTCTGTTAGCTGCAGGGATCCCTCTAGAAGCTATTGCGATCTTATTAATTATTGAACGTCCACTTGATACTTTCCGTACAGCGGTTAACGTTGAGGGGGATATGATTGCGGCTTTGGTTATTGATAAGTGGCAAAAAGAATCAGCCAACAAAGAAGTGTTCACGCAAAATATCCCTGCATAATGTCATGCAATAAAAAGCCCTCAATCTGCGAGGGCTTTTTTGTATCTCAAGTTTGTAGCTTAAATAATAATTACAATGTCAGTAAATAATTTACCAGTTGGTTGTATTCATCGTAACTACGAATGGCATTAGGTTTAACAATGTATTTATTGTTCACCAATACTCCTGGAACCCCTGTTAACGTACTTGCTTCAAACTGAATATCAAACTTACGCTGCATTGCATTCACAGCTACACCATTATAAGCCTCATCATATTTATCAGGGTCAATGCCATTATTGATAAAGACTTGACGAAGTTCATCTTCATTTTTTGGACGTTGCCCTAACTCATGAATCTGCTTAAACATGGCTGGTACCATTTTATCTTCAACCCCAAGCACAACCATTGTGGCATACGATTTTGCCATCGGTACTGCCATATCATTTCCCATAAAAGCAACATGCACTTTTTCAAATTTAACGCTCTTTGCTAAAGCGGGTTTTAAATTCTTAATCACCGCTTCAAACTTATAGCAGTGCGGGCAATAAAATGAAAAAAACTCAGTCACCTTAGGTTGGGTTGATTTCGCTACATCGAGAACTTGATAATATTTCCCCTCCTCAAACTGTGTAGCCTGAACAGAGAATGCAAACATAACTGCTGATAAAAAAACAAATAACTTTTTCATTGAATAAATCCTAAATCGATTAATAACATCGGTAAAAATACAAAAACTCTACATTAAGAATTACACAATTGGAGGGCGAAATAAGGTTCGACTACGTACGATGGCTTTTTCAGCTTGATCCACATTGATCAAAGCTAAAGAACTTAAAAGAGAATGCGTAACCACTAAAGATTGACCACATGACATTTTTAATAAGCACACAGATGCACAACAATGATGTCGCTCTGAACTGTAGCCTAATGACAGATCATGATCCCATTGAGCACAATCAGAAATAACCAAAGCGTTTATAATTGATGAGGACTTTTGATAAGGCGTAATGGTTTCACTAGAAGATAATGAAGTATTAACTTGAGATGCAGCAAAAGAGCCTGCTGAAAACACCACAAGCAAAATTAAAAATAGTCCCCAAATTTTACTACTGCATTGGCTCATATTTATTCATACTCCTTTAATGCAAGCAGCATATCTATATGGCCCACCTTTGTCAGGTCTCATTTCATATTTCCCTTTTAAACTGAGATATCTACTCCATAAATACTCTATCCTACGCTTATTATTACATAACCGTAAAAATCATTTTCATTTTATGGGGATTATCAACATCCTTGTTCACACTTATACTAGCCACATCAAAACGAGAGAGCAGAAATAAAAAACTCAAC
>NZ_WOBR01000037.1 GCF_009727955.1 Aliivibrio fischeri
TGCAGAACAAGAGCAATTTACCGAGTGGGCGTTTATAAATCGTAAAGAAGTAAACACTGAGTTAGTTTCATCATCTAAAGAACTAGAGATGTTAACGTATTGGTATTCAAAGTCTTCAGTTACTGACAAATCAAACATTTTAACTTGGATTCTTAATAAGAAATAAATTTAAATTACTGGATTTTTTAATGAAAAGAGGTGCGACTTAGTTCGCACTTTTTTCTTATTTAAAATTAACTAATGAAAAATAATATAAATCTAAGGTGATCTAGATCTTGTTGTTTTGGGTTTTTATCTTCATGCCTGAGATCTTTCTCACTTTTATATTTATTTTTATTCTGTGGTTTAAATTTTTATTTTTGTTAAGTTGTTGTTTTTGCTGGTTTATGTTTTTTTATATAACTTCGTTTTTGAAGTAGGTCACTCAAAAAACATTACTATATTTTCTTTGTGAAAAAACATTGTCATAGTGCACCCCAGACAACAAATCTAATGCATGGTTCATTTCGGCGACCAACTTAAATATCCATGCGTTACTTAATTAGTTAAATGAAGGAATTATGACTATGTTCAAGAAAACTCTTTTAGGTGCTGCGATTGCATTAGTTGCTAGCGGCGTAACAGCTAAAGAAGTGGGTGTTAACTCGGACTTTAATGTTGATGTTTACGGTGTGGCAGCTATTTCACTTGTTAACTACAACGTTACTGATAATGATAAAGCAAAAAGCAGCTCTGGCCGTGATGAAGGTTTTGTTGTGGAAAATGAATCTCGCATTGGTTTCCGCGCACATAAAGAGATGTTTGAAAACGTATTGATTACTATGCAAATCGAATCTGGTTATGTTGATAACACAGATTGGGGACACGGCGGTGCTTCTGGTGGTGTGCTAGGTTTCCGTGATACATTCATCGGTGCATCAGGTGATTGGGGTAACGTACGTGTGGGTCGTGTTCTTACTCCACTATACGAAATCGTTGACTGGCCTTTCTCTAACCCAGGTTTAGGCTCTGTATTCGATTGGGGTGGTATTGCTGGTCACTACGATCGCCAATCAAACCAAGTGCGTTACGATTCTCCTAAGTTTGGTGGTTTCTCTTTTGCAGCTTCTGTTGGTCGTGATGACAATGCGAACGGTGGTGGTTATGCTACTCGTGATTCATCTTTTGTTGGTGCAAACGCAAAATACAGCTTTGAAAAAGTAACCTTAATGGGTGCGATTGAATCTGGCTCTGATTTTAATGGTGTATCAGGTCAAGATAACCAAGCGTACTTAGTTGGTTTTGAAGCGTCTCTACCTGCTGGTTTTGGTATCGCTGGTGCATATAAAATGGAAGCACTAGATAACCAAGGTGGTATTGCTGGAACTGATGTAGAGCAAGGTTCTTACTCTATCATCGGTCAATACTGGAACGGTCCAATTGGTTTCAAACTGGGTTACGCTGCTAACTTAGAATCAGAAACTAACGGTAAAACGGATAAAGATTCTGACAGCAACACAATTTCAGGTCAGTTAATGGCTGTACATAACGGCTTCGTACCTTACCTACGTGTAGCAGGTCGTACTGTTGGCGATAATGATACAGATATCGTAACACGTATCGGTCTAGAGTACGGCTTCTAAGAAAAGTTGTTACTTAGCTAACTTTAAAAGCGCTGGCAAACTTTGTCAGCGTTTTTTACTTTAAGAGCATTTAAAATTTAAGGTGTATTAGGATGTATAAAAGAATTTTAGGACTAAGCGTAGTATTACTTAGCGGGTGCTCTACGTTATCAAGTGATGATGATTTCAGCGATGCAATCAATGAGGTAGAAACAAAATCCACTTACGTATCAATAGAAGCTAAAAGCATCAACCCAGTAGAAAATGAAGGGGTTGGAG
>NZ_WOBR01000038.1 GCF_009727955.1 Aliivibrio fischeri
GCTACCATGCAGATTAAGCCCAAATTTACCACTTAATGCGGTAAACTCAAAGAAACCTAGAATGCCGAATGTAGCAAATCGTGTTGATGCATTTGTTATGTCAATATCCATGTGTGGCTAAATATAACCACACCGAGATAATAATTATTAGCGGCAGATAAAATATGAGAACCAGCCAAGAATACTTCTCTTTATTATCCATTCTATTTTTTAATAGTTTAGAAAACCTCATGCTTCCATAGCTAAGCAATACGAATGAAATTAGCCAAACAATAAGAAGCATAACATCTTCACCTAAAAAAGTTACAACCTTTTTAGGCACAAAATACATTAATAAAAAAAACAACACTACAACATATGGGATAGAAGCAACTGGTGGACGAGCACCGTATCCATTAAAAAAAAGGTAAATAAATCGATTAGGTAAACTTTTGAGTTTGGTTTTTATTTTTTGTTCTAACGAAGGATTACACAATGAACAAATAGGTCTACACAATCCTCTCTTGGTATAATATCTTTTATGACTTGGCTTATCAGACCATCCACACTCCGAACATTTGTGGCTCACCATTACCTCCTTTGACATAACGCC
>NZ_WOBR01000039.1 GCF_009727955.1 Aliivibrio fischeri
AACCATTTTTAAAGACTCTCATCGGCTTTTTGCTTCAAAGAACGCTTAAAGATGGTGGGCGATACCGGGCTCGAACCAGTGACCCCCTCCTTGTAAGGGAGGTGCTCTCCCAACTGAGCTAATCGCCCACGAAAGTTTTAATTCCTTCGTGAGAAAGAATGGTGGAGCTATGCGGGATCGAACCGCAGACCTCCTGCGTGCAAGGCAGGCGCTCTCCCAGCTGAGCTATAGCCCCAAATTTTATTTCCTTGGGAGGAAATGGTGGGTCGTGCAGGATT